>JBNKCO010000083.1:0-290349 GCA_050287785.1 Bacteroidales bacterium | reverse complement strand
AGATGGTAGCTACGGTTCGCGATGGGGAAGTTTATTTAAGGATCCTCAGTGGATTTATGTTGATTTAGGCTCAACTTATAATGTAACAAACGTGAAACTTTTTTGGGAAGGTGCTTATGCCACATCCTATAAGATACAAGTGTCGAACGACGATACTTCCACCTGGACAGATGTTTTTAAAACAACCACTGGCAATGGAGGCTCTGATGATTTGAGCATAACCCCGTCCAATGCCAGATACGTGAGGATGTATGGCGGCGCACGTAACACAGAATATGGGTATTCACTTTACGAATTCGAAATATTTGGAGATACTATTGAAGCGCAACCATCTGCTGCCCCAACAGAGATCAGTGGCCCTTCACAGACCCAAATCAGCAATTCTACTTTAGCTACTGCAATATCAACATACAATGCAAATAATAATAAAGAGCTTGAAAAACAAGCTTTATTTGATGTGTATCCAAATCCAGCGGATAATACACTGTTTGTAAAACTCAACGAGGCAAGTAGTGTGGTCTTGGCAAAGGTTTTTAGCATTCATGGTGATGCTATAAAGAGCTGGAGCTATCCTCCTGAAGATTATAGTTTTGATATAAGTAGTCTGGCGAAAGGAATATACATTTTAATGATACAAACTGAGCTTGGAGTATGTAAGAAGATTTTTGTAAAGCTATAAACCAATAGCAAGCCTTTCCTGAAACTTTGTTTTTTAAATCAAGGTCGAAGGAAAAGGATTTTAATTGATGACAGAATTAAACTGCTTTGATATTGAGATAAATTTAAATAAAACCTATTTAATGAAATACTTTAAAATAATTCGAGAGAAAAAGAGCCTTTTGTTTATAAACCATAAGACTATTTCGCTTTGGATAAGCACCTTTTTAGTCTTTTTTAGTTTTTGTATACCAAAGATATCTTTTAGTCAAGATGCAACTAAAATCAAGGTTAGTGTGAGTGGAGCACTCAGTTGCATCAATAAAAAGGTGACTTTAAATTGTAGTACAGATGTACAAGGTGCTATTTATAAATGGAAGGGACCAAATGGATTTTATTCTACATCTCGTTTTCCGGAAACTTCTATCCCTGGAGAATATACTGTAAATATAAAAGAGCCGTTAACGGGTAAGGTATTAACGGCAGACGTAACAATTTTGTTAGATACTGTTGTTCCAAAGGAAGTGTTTGCAAATACCTCCGGGGCATTAACCTGTAAGGATACATTAGTAAAATTAACTGGAAATACAAAAACTAGTGGAGTCGTATATAATTGGTTCGGACCAGACGGTTTTAATTCGTCTGAAAAGATTACTGAGACTTCAACTCCGGGCAATTATATTTTTAAAGTGACGAATCCTGTAAACGGTTGCTTTTCGAAGAAAAACATTTCGGTATATCAGGATATTAAACCACCTAAAAATGTTGGTGCTTCTGTATCGGGAATATTGAATTGTGTAAATACTAAAACAAAACTAATTGGGTTCTCGGATACTCCTGGTGTTAGTTATCACTGGGAAGGACCAGAAGGCTTTTCATCTTCTCTTTCAAATCCGCTCGTATCTTCATCGGGTATATTCGAATTAACAGTTTTGAAGCCTGACAATGGTTGTGAAGCCAAAGCTAATATTGAAGTAAAACAAGATATTGCAAAACCGAAAGATGTAAAAGTTATCGTATCAGATAGTCTGACTTGTAATACAAAAATAGTTGAGTTGACTGGTTTGTCAGATACTAAAGAGGTTAACTACAGCTGGGTTGGCCCCAATAATTTTAGCTCAGATAATCAAAATGTAAAAATAAATACCCCGGGTAAATATACCCTTACAGTTAACAATCTCGAAAATGGTTGTATTACAACAAAGTCTGCAGAAGTAATAAAGAATGAGAATACGCCAGATGATTTAGTACTTAAGGTATCGGGAAGTCTTACCTGTAAGGATAGTATAGTATCAATAATTCCTTCATCTGCTTTTTCAAGATTAAAATATATTTGGAGTGGTCCTAAAAACTTTACCTCAAAAGTAGATTCTCTTAATGTTAGTGTTTCGGGTGAATATATTGTTAAAGTAACGAACTCGGTAAATGGTTGTTCAATCACGAAATCTATTGTTGTAAAGGAAAATATTTCAGTACCTACAGGAGTAAAAGCAACTGTTTCAGATGTAATTGATTGTAATCGAACACCTGTAAAACTTATAGGTAACTGCGATAATAATAAAGTAAACTTTAAATGGAAAGGACCAAATGATTTTGAATCTTCAAAACAAATAACCGAGACTGCTTTCGAAGGTGATTATGAGTTTTCTGTCATTAATCCTGAAAACGGATGTATTTCAAATGCCAAAGTAAAAGTAATTAATAATTGCATAGAGTAATAACTATCAAATCAAGATGAATTAATAACCATTAAACATTACCAGTATGGAAAAAATTACTACGAAAACTATTCGTTTGTGCAAGGCGATTATAGTTTTCATTATTATGACGTTGTTTTTGAATAACGGCATATTTGCACAATCATGTTCACCACCTGGTGCCATGGCATCTGTGTCTGATACACTTACATGTGGTAACAACACGGTTATGCTTTCTGGAGAGTCACCGACATCTGGAGTAACTTACCACTGGGATGGACCAGATGATTTTGAATCAGGACTACAAGATCAGATTATTTCTATTCCTGGAACTTACAAACTAACAGTTACCAATCCTGTAGATGGATGTACATCTGTTGACAGCGTTGAAGTGTATAAGGATATCGAACAACCTTATGCAGAGGCAATTGTAAATGATACGCTGGACTGTTTGATTTCTGGAGTCACATTACAAGGAAATACAAATGTGGCTAATGCTGAATTTCACTGGATTGGTCCGGGAAGTTATAGCGTGTATGAGCAAAATCCGCAAGTTAGTGTTAAGGGTGGATATACCCTTATCGTAACTGATCCCAACAATGAGTGTGCATCAACAGCTACAGCTTATGTAGAAGAAGATAGACAGGAGCCATTAGCGTCTGCGTATGTTTCAGGTTCATTAATATGCACAAATAATTCAGTTGAACTTACTTCGTCTTCTCCAACAAGCAGAGTGCTTTACTCATGGAGTGGGGCAGGAATAAGTAATCCGAATCAGCAGAATACCGCTGTTACTGAGGATGGAATTTGTACAGTTACTGTTACTGATACAATAAATGCATGTTTCTCTGTTGCTTCTGTAGAAGTTATAGAAGATCGGGAAGAACCCGGAGCATTAATTACTTCCACAGCTGGTGAAATTACCTGTGAAACAGTAAATGCAACACTTACGGCAAATTCATTTGTACCTGGTGTTACATATAGTTGGACAAGTTCTACTGGATATACATCAACAGTACAAAATACTGTTGTGGCTACTCCTGCAGATTATTATCTGGAAGCGACCCGGGCAGTAAATGGCTGTGTTTCAAGGGATACCTTTAAATTGGGCGAGAATAAAGTGCGTCCACTAGCTGTAGCTTCACCATCTGGAGAGTTAACCTGTAGTGTTGATGTTATAACTTTACTGGGTTCATCCTCATCAGGCGGTATGAATTACCTATGGAGAGCAGCGGGTTTTATTTCTAATTTACAGAATCCCACTACATCTAATAAGGGTACTTATATGCTAATTGTAAAAGACCCAAATAATGGATGTACTTCAAGTACTTTCACTTCCGTAAAGGAAAATAAGGTGTTACCAGCTTCAGTTACAGTAAGTAACGAAGGCCCTATTACCTGTATTGACAAAAATATTACTCTGTCCGGGAATTCTTCAACTCCTACTGTTAAATACAGTTGGATTGGAACAAATTTCACTTCTACAGAGCAATATCCAATAGTTTCAAATTCTGGCACGTACTACCTTACGGTTACAGATACTATAAATGGATGTAAGGTTGAACAAAACACTACTGTTGCAGCGGATACTACGCTTCCTACTTCAGTAACAGCAGCAAATGCTGGTGATTTAACCTGTATTGTCGATAGTGTGAATCTATTAGGTAATTCAACGACAAATGGAATGGATTATAGCTGGACAGGACCTGGAAGTTTCAGTTCGATATTGCAAAATCCATCGGTAGAAATTCCGGGTACATATTATCTTACAGTAACTAATCCCAGCAATGAATGTTATGTTGTTGATAGTACTGTTGTGAAGCAAGATACCATTTCTCCGGCTAATGTTATCGCAGGAAATGATGGTCCTATAATATGTGGATCACTAAGCGTAGCTTTATCAGGTAACTCTACCACTACGGATGTAATATATAACTGGACAGGACCGAACAATTATACTTCGACTTCACAGAATCCTACAGTAGGAATACCAGGTTTATATATTCTTACTGTTAAGAATACTATAAATAATTGTGTAGCCATTGATTCTACTGAATTAGCTCAGGATACAATCAGTCCAAAAGCTGTAACAGCATTGAATGATGGTCCTTTAACTTGTAGTAATAAGAATATTGCCCTAACAGGTAATACATCTTCTGCAAGAGTAATTTATAGCTGGAAAGGACCTGGTACTTTTACTTCTGATCTGCAAAATCCTGTAATTACCGTATCTGGTACATACAGTCTGACTGTAAAGGATACTGTAAATGAGTGTTCATCTACGGTAACCACAATTGTAGCCGCAGATACATTGCGACCTGTTGCTGTAAACGCAATAAATGATGGTCCTATTACTTGTGCCGATGTCGATGTTAGAGTTATTGGTAGTTCTAGCACCTCACAGGTATTATACAGCTGGACTGGTCCGGGTAATTTTGCTGTTGATTCTATCTCTCCATTAGTAGACCAATCAGGAACATATTTTCTTACTGTAACCGATTCTATAAATGGATGTTTCGATATAGATAGTACTGAAGTATTACAGGATGTTGATCTTCCGACTAATGTAGAGGCAAATAATAATGGTCCTTTAATCTGTTCGGATACCATAGTAACATTAACAGCCAGTTCTTCTACTGGAGGACTAATTTATAGCTGGACAGGCCCAGGTAATTTCTCTTCTGAATTGCCAAATCCATCAGTTTCGAAAAAGGGTACTTATGAGCTAATTGCTACTAATCCAGAAAATGGGTGCGATGTAACTACAAGCACATTTGTAGATCAGGATACAGTAATTCCGGGTTCTGTTCTGGCCGTTAATAATGGTCCTTTAACCTGTGCAGATACTATAATAACCCTTACAGCAAGTTCATCAACTCCGGGAGTTTCTTATAGTTGGACAGGACCGGGTTTTACTTCAATAGAAAGTTCACCCGAAATTGAAGTAGATGGTACTTATAAAGTAGTAATTACCCATCCGATAAACGGTTGTGTTGATTCTGCAAGTACTGTTGTTGGAATAGATGTGGAAGAACCACAAGTATTGGCATCTGTTAATGGGATCTTTACATGTAATAATGAATCATTAACAATAACTGCTGAATCACCTACTAGCGAAATTACTTATAGCTGGACAGGGCCAGGTAATTTTAGTTCCACTAAGAAAAGTCCCGAGATTTTCATTTCGGATACTTACAGTGTAACAGTTACTGATACGGTAAATGGTTGTACTTCAAGTAGCTCTATAACAACTCAACAAGATACAACTAGTCCGGGTGTTATTGCATCAATTTATGATACAATAACATGTGATGTGAAATTTGTAACTATGCAGGCTTCTTCTTTGCCCGGTATTGAATATAGTTGGACAGGACCTGATTTTAACTCAACTGAACAATATCCTGTAACAACGCAACCTGGTGATTATGAAGTAATAGCAAAAGATCCAAACAATGGTTGTATATCAGTTGATTCACTGACCGTATTGAAAGATACCTTGGCACCAGCTGATGTGACTGCATCTGTTTCTGGCGACATAACATGCGTTGAAAACACAGTTACATTAATTGGAGAGAGTTCCACAAGTGGAGTAGACTACAGTTGGCAAGGAGTTAATTTCTCTTCTCAGAATCAGAATGCTGGAACAGACGATCCAGGTAATTACAGACTAATTGTAACGAATCCTGTAAACGGTTGTTTTGACACGGCAAGTGTAATTGTATTTGAGAATAAGCAAGTACCACAGGGGGTTTCGGCTACAACTTCAAGTATGTTGAACTGTGAATTTCCATTTGCTATACTTACAGCCAATACCACGACCGAAAATGTAGGATACCAGTGGTCAGGTCCAGGCTTTTCTTCAATATTGAAGGCGGATACTATCACTGAATCAGGAGGTTATACCTTAACGGTAACCGATACAATAAATGGATGTGTTAGCTCTGACTTCATTGTTATAACTAAGGATATTCAAGATCCTACAGGCATAAACGCATTTGTATCTGGAGAATTGACTTGTTCAGATACTATTATAGTATTATCAGCCTCTTCAAGTACTAGTGGAGTTGAGTACAGTTGGATCGGACCAGACGGTTTTGTATCGTCTAATCAGAATCCTGGTGTTACTATACCAGGAGATTTCACAGTTACAATTACTGATCCGGATAACGGATGTGACGTGGAAAGAATACTAACTGTGGAGCAAGATACTGCAGGACCAGTAGGTGTTTCGGCCTCCGTTTCAGCAGATTTAACATGTACCAGAAACACTGTATATTTAAGTAGTGCTCCTACAACCGGAGTAGACTATTTCTGGAGCAGTCCAGCCGGATTTACTTCTACTATTGCAAATCCGCCAGTTGTTACGGCAGGTGAATATACACTTGTAATAACTAATCAGTCAAATGGTTGTTCCGAAACACGCATAGTTACAGTAGTGGAAGATAGAGAAAACCCGACAGATGTTACTGCTTCGATTGTACGTGAAATAAATTGTAGTACACCACAAGGATTACTTAAGGGAACTACAACAACAACCGAAACTGTTAACTATGAATGGTTTGATGAGTTTGGGTTCTCTTGGGGAACTGAAGATTCACTGACAACATTCTTTAGTGGAGAGTTTGTACTTGTTGTATCTAATCCTGTAAATGGTTGTAGTGCGAGTGATACGGTTGTAGTAACGGAAGATAGGGTTGAGCCTAATTTAGTAACTTCTGGCAATACAATTACTTGCAATGACAATCAGGTTGTTATTAGTGCTAATTCTTCTGTGCCAAATGTAACTTATGATTGGTCTGGTCCGGGAATTACCGGTGATACCACTTTGCAAAATCAGACAGTTTCTGTTGCAGGAGAGTATGATGTAATTGTATTTAACCCTGCTAATGGGTGTTTTTCTCAATCGGCTGTTATAGTCGGCGTAGATACAATATCACCAGATCTTACGGCTGAAGCAGATGGAATACTTACCTGTGATAAACAAGAAGTTGAACTTACAGCTTCTTCTACACCGGGTATTATTTTTACATGGACAGGCTATGGAATTCAGAATCCTATAACTGTAACAGATCCTGATGAATATATAGTTACAGCGTTAAATTCTAGTAATGGTTGTACTAAGCAGGAATCAGTAATAGTAGAACAGGATACTGCTAAACCTGACATATCTACTTCAGTACCTGATGGGGATCATTTAACTTGTAATCTAACTTCTGTGAGGCTCGTTGGCGAAACAACTTCGCCAAACGCGAACATTTCATGGATAGGTTTTACTCAAGGAGTAGACACGGTTAATGTTATGAATCCGGGTACATATCTTGTAACAGCTAAAGACAATTTGAATGGTTGTAGTAGCTTTGCTAGTGTCGATGTAACTCAAAACATTAATCCACCAGCAGATGTTGAAATAATTGGACCTAATGTAATAAATTGTATAGTTCCTAATCCAATTCTAACTGGTTCAACTTCAACAAATGGGGCTGGTTATTCGTGGAGTGATGGCCTGGCATTATCCGATTCAAGTATAATGGTCTTCTTTGCAGGAGATTATCAACTTGTTGTAACAAGACCTGATAATGGTTGTTCTGATACTGTTACAGCAACAATTATTTCGGATAATCAACAACCAGTTTGCAATATTATTCCTCCTTCAAGTTCACCAATAGCATTGCTAAATGATTCAATATCATGTCAGGAAGTGAGTGATGTTACTTATTCATGGTCCATAACTTCTAGTTCAACTTGGTCACCTGTATCGGGGGCAGATTCTCCGGAATTTATTTACACAGCAGGAGCGGTTGGAACAAGTGCAACTTTTAATCTCTATATTAGAGATACTCTTAATGGTTGCGATCAAACATGTAGTGAGGATCTTACAGCTGTAACGGTTAAAAGCGCGCCGGAATTTACAGAAGTATATAACTTAAACGACATGCAGGTAGATGTGTATCCAAATCCATTCTCTGACAAAGTGTGGATCGAATTTGCATCTCCGGAAGATGAACATGTTACTATCTCTATTTATTCTGTTGATGGTCAACTGCTTGAAACCTTATTTGATTCAGAAGTTAATCATTCAGACAAGAATAAATTGCTTTTTGATGGAAGCTCATTAGCGCAAGGCACATATTATTGCACTATTGTTTCCGGGGAAAAAGTGTATACACGCAAATTGTTACTCGTTAGGTAATGAGTTAATTTGTGGAAACATAGATTTCAATGCAGTATTAAAAAAAGCAGGGAGCAGGTTTGTTCCCTGCTCTTTTGTTTTTGTTTTCAGTATCATTATTGAACTAGCTTTTTGTTCTACTAAAAGTCTGTTCCTTAACTCACGCGTTTAATAATACTTACTAATTCGAATTAAGAGATGAGGCGCAGTAGTCGCAGTATAGCAAAGCTTAACGGGGTAAAATTTAATTCCGAAACACCATTGACTTCAGACTACTTTTGTAAAGCTTTAAGTATTTTTACACGCGATTTTTATGACTGAATTATTCTATTCGAAAATATTATCAACATTATGATATTGTCATATTGTTGTTAATTAATCTAATAAAACCTATTTTTAACTAAATAATTATTATTGAACATTTTGGAACAAAATAATTGATAATAACGTATTAACAATGTATTAGTTTCTTTTTCAAATATATAGGACTACGATTAATTCTATTTTATAATATTGTTTTTTGTTGAAAATCAAGTAAATATAGTTTTGATTAACTAATGAAGGCAGATTTTAGTATGACTATTCAAATTCCAGATGAATATCTAATATTTTAAAGTATATATAATTGCATTATTACTATGGCTCAAAGGTAAAAGGCTATTCCAACCATTACGGGCTTTAAATTAGACAATTAAGAAAAAAATTATATGACATAAAAAGTCAATAATCAATGGGAACCAACATAAATAGGTTTTTGCATAATACTGCTTATACAGAAACAAAATGTGAGTTGCAGGGTAAAAAACTCATGGCATTTTTATGCCAAAATTTTTCTAGCAAGAATAATTCATATTTCTTGAGGAACATAATAATTCTTATATCAGGACTTTTATTTATTACCCAGAGTTCGCTTTTTGCTCAGCCAGGAGCACCAACAGATCTTTATGTAATTTCGCAGGATCAATCAAATGAATTGTACTGGACAGCAAGTACAGGTGCAACTGATTATTACATTTATAGGTCAGAAGATTCTATTACTTTTAATTATATCGGTTCAGTTGTAGCTCCAGTCTTAACATATACCGATATTAATTTAACAAATGGGAAGTTTTATTTTTATCGAGTAACTGCTATTGATGGGGTAGGCGAGAGTGGCTTTTCCAATACAGATGCTTCTACGCCTAAAGATGTTATTTCTACTTATATGCATTTTGGGGGAACAATGGATTATGCATTTATTAATGATAACCAGGCGCTTAAACTTCCATTTCCAACACAATTATTTTCTATTCAATGCTGGGTTAAATTGGACAATGTTTCAGGGCAACAGACAATAATTGCACGCGAAGACAACAGCACCTCAGACACTTATTATACAATATACTTTTCGGCCGATAAGTTTGTTTTCTGGACTCCGACCTATCCGGCACAAAATATGGAAACAGATCCCGGAGTACTTTCAATAGAGGCAAATACTTGGTATCATATAGCAATTACGTTAGATAATGGTGGCACAACTGCTCCACCATATACAGACAATACACTGAGTCTGTACGTTAATGGAATACTACAGGATCAGGTATTACCAACCACAAATATTGTGGGTATTATAGAAGGGCCTTCTTCGCAACCAAAATTAATCTTTGGAGCTGAAGAAGCACCCTCAGGAACAACTTTTACGAATTATCTAAATGGTTCAATTGCAGAGGTTAGTATTTGGGATATTACATTGAGTCAAGCCACAATACAGGCCAATATGAATTCACGTTCAAGGGGCGATGAAGTTGGTTTGAGAGCTCTTTGGCATTTTGATGATAAATTTAACGACTTAATTTACGATTATGGAAAGTTAAATCAGAATGCACAGATAGTAAATAATGTAATTAAAATATCATCACATGCTAAAGCTATAGATGACTATGCTACAGTGCAGGAGAGTTCTGTAAATAATACTTTTAATGTACGAGTAAATGACACAATAGAAGTGCCTCAAGCTAATGTAATTACTAAGATTGTTGCCGGTTATCCTATAAATGGTACAGCCATTGAAATAAATAAAGATAGTATATCTTATACACCAGATCCCGGATTTGCAGGTATAGATACAATCAAATATCTAATCTGTGATACTACCCTTCTGGGTGACCCTTATTTAGTTACCGATACGGCTGTAGTAGTTATTGCTGTAAGATGTAATACTCGAACAATGTTAGACTGGAATGATTATACAAACGGAGAGAGTCCAGATGATAACATCTATAGTGAAGAGGGGTTATTTACAGAGTTTCGCTTAGATGATCCAAATGTTATTGCCAATTCATTTAATCTGGATAATAGATTCCAGGGTACTCGTTCGGTAGTTTGGCAGCAAACTCCTGGAGATAATTCAGAAGTATCATCAACTACTTTAATCTTTAATAAGACGGTTGATCAGTTTTGTTTAAACCTGTTGAATATCGATTATACAGGTGCCAATAAGGATTCATTAATTATTGATCCTTACTTAAATGGAAATAAAATAATTCTGGATGAGGGAATGTTTACTCTGTCATCTGCTGTTTCATTTCAAGGCAATAATACTTTCGTAGGCAATTCCAGTGTTGTTGTATCATCTCCTGATGGTAACCTTGAAGTTTGCTTTCTTCCGGCAGTTGATTCGGCCATTATTACTTACGGAAATTCAAGTAATGCGGTTGGGAATAATCAGGCAATTGGCATTGGTAATTTTGATTGGTGCGAAATCGAAAATAGCGCACCACAATTTGTCGATGAACTAAACAATGATATTTCATTTTTAATGGATACATGTCTGGAAGATTCTTTACATATTGTTGATCTCAAATTACTTGATGTTGATTTGGATTTATTGACTATTTCCGAAGCAACAGCTCTGTTCGGAACTATTTCAGGAATTCCATCCTTAGATTCTTCATTTACATATTTGGCTAACTCTAATTACAACGGATACGATACAATTTTCGTGGTTGTCCATGATGATAGGTCTCCTCAGTTATCAGATACACTTTATATATATATGCATATAATCCCAGTTAATGATGCACCATCTTTTACCGCAGGGGGAGACGATTCTGTGATAGAAGATTTTGGCGTGCGAACTGTTTCAAGCTGGGCAACAGGTATCAGCAAGGGTCCGGCTAATGAAGGTAGTCAGATACTTACTTTTACTGTAACTAATAATAATAATGGTTTGTTCTCAACCCAACCGGTAATTGATGGTGCAGGTAATCTTACTTATACCCCAGCTACCGATTCTTCGGGTACAGCAATTGTAGATGTTGTGTTGAAAGACAATGGCGGAACAGCTAACGGCGGTATTGATTCTACAGTCCATGTGACTTTTACCATAACTGTTGTTGCAGTCAATGATGCACCATCGTTTAGCAATATAGGTGATCAGTCATTTATTGAGGACGGCGGGGCGCAGATAGTAAATATCTGGGCCACAGGAATTAGTGCAGGTGCAAGCAATGAAAGTGCTCAGACACTTACTTTTATTGTAACAAATAATAACAATGCACTGTTTAGTGCCCAACCTGCCATAAGTGCAACAGGCGAGCTGAGCTTTACACCAGCAGCAGATGCTAATGGAATCTCAACTGTAGATGTTGTGTTGAAAGACAATGGCGGAACAGCTAACGGTGGTATTGATTCAACAGCTCATGTAACTTTTACTATTACTATTAGTGCAGTTAATGATGCGCCATCGTTTAGTAATATTGGCAACCAATCAGTTATGGAGGATGCCGGACCACAGTCATTCAGTAACTGGGCCACGGGAATAAGTGCAGGACCAAGCAATGAAAGTGGGCAGACGCTAACTTTTTCTGTTATCAATAATAACAATGGACTGTTTAGTACACAGCCAGCTATAAGTCCGGCGGGCGAATTGAGTTTTACGCCTGCAGATGATTCTTCAGGTATAGCAACTGTGGATGTCGTGCTGAAAGACGATGGTGGAGTAACTTACGGAGGTGTGGATTCAACTACCCATATAACTTTTACCATAACTGTAGGTGCAGTCAATGATGCGCCATCGTTTAGTAATATAGGTAACCAGTCAGTTCTTGAGGATGTGGGAGCACAGACTGTTTCAGCCTGGGCCACTGGTATTAATGTAGGTCCAAGCGATGAAAACGGTCAGACACCTTCATTTATAGTGACGAATGATAATACTTCAATTTTTAGTGATCAGCCGGCAATTAGCCCTACTGGTGAATTGACTTTTACACCAGCAGCCGATGCTAACGGGTCGGCAACAGTGGATGTAGTGCTGAAAGATGATGGCGGAACATCCAATGGAGGAGTAGACTCAACTTCTCATATAACTTTTACCATAACCGTTGATGCTATTAACGATGCACCATCTTTTACAGCTGGTGGCGACGATTCTGTTATTGAAGATTATGGAGTGCGAACTGTTTCAAATTGGGCCACAACTTTAAGTGTAGGTCCAGGCAATGAAAGCAGTCAGAATCTTGTGTTTATAGTTACCAACACAAATAATGATTTGTTCTCAACCCAACCAGCAATTGATGCTACAGGTAATCTAACTTATACACCAGCAGCTGATTCTTCTGGTATAGCAACTGTAGATGTTGTATTAAAAGACGATGGCGGAATTACTAATGGCGGAATAGACTCTACATCACACCAAACATTTGTAATCACAATAAATCCGGGTAACGATGCTCCAACAGACATTGATTTAACAAACGATCAGATTAACGAGAATCAAGTTGCTGGAACATCAATTGGCATATTGTCAGTAACGGATATTGATGTTGGCGACTCACATACATATCAGGTTATAGGTGCTGAATCGGCTTTCTTTATGGTTGATGGAGATACCTTAAAAACGTCAGCTGTATTTGATTATGAAGATCGGTCTTCTTATACAGTAACAATTCGAGTTACAGATAGTCAGTTAGCTTCTTATGAGGAATCTTTCACAATTATAATAAATGATCAGAATGAGGCCCCTACAGATATTATACTGAGTAAGGATTATGTCGAAGAGGGATTGCCCGGAGGTACTGAAATCGGAATTTTTGACACAGAAGATGAGGATGTTTCTGATGCTCATGTTTATGAATTAGTTGCTGGCACAGGTGATACAGATAATTCAATGTTTAAAATTGTTGGTAATGCATTACAGACCGATGCAGTATTTAATTCTAATGTACAAAACTCATTTTCAATTCGTGTCCGCACTACTGATGATGGAACAGGCAACTTGTATTATGAAGAAGTTATTACCATTACAATAATAAGGGTAAATAGTGCTCCAACAGGAATTTCTCTAAATGAAGATAGTATATTTGAAAACGAAGATCCAGGTACTTTAGTCGGAATTCTGCTTGCATTAGATGTAGATTCAACTAATACGCATACCTATACAATATTACCTGGGGATGATGGTGCAATGTTTAGTATTATTGTAGATTCCATTTTAATTACTTCCGAGCGTTTCGATTATGAATCTGATTCAATTCTTACCCTTACTATCCGTACAACAGACAATTACGGAGAATATTATGATTCAACCTTTTCAATAAGAGTGAAAAATATCAACGAGGCTCCAAGCTTCACTAATTCTCTGAATGAAGATATTGAATTCCTGGAATATTCTTTAGAGGCAAATGAAACTCTTTCAATATGTCCTATAGTATTTGATGTAGATGGAGATTCAACCTCATTTGTCTACATGGCAACACAAAATGGAAACGGTATATTAAGTCAAGATTTCACAAACATCGGGTGTGTTATATTTTCACCTGATACATCTTTCAGCGGAACAGAACAAGCTATTTTGGTTGTTCAGGATAATGGGATACCCGCATTAACAGATACACTAAGGCTAATCTTTAATATAACAGAGCCATATATTAACCACCCTCCTATAATTGTTGATGAATATGGAAATTCAACAGACACCTTATTCTATGATACTTTTGCTAATGAGTCGGCTGAAATTTGTTTGAATGTCTATGATCGGGAGAATGAAGAGGTAAGACTAACGCAAATTCTTGTTCAAACAAGTAATGCTGATATTTTACGTCCAAGTGGAGAAAGCTTATGTTTTGAGATTTCACCGGAAATAGATTTTATCGGTCAGGTATATGTTCAGGCTTTTGTTTCTGATAATGGAATTCCTGAACTAGGCGATTCTGTTATTATTTCTCTTTGGGTGGAACCAAAGCTTGAATTTTCATCTGCTATATCACCAAATGAAGACGGTATAAACGAATTCTTGACAATAGCAGGCATTGATAAATTTCCTGACAATAAGGTTAGTGTTTTTAATCGTTGGGGAGATATTATTTACGAGAAAAAAGGATATGATAATCAGGATGGTATTTGGACTGGCCAGTCTCTTAACTCATTTGGGAGTGATATTGCTCCTGATGGAACATATTTTTACGTGCTCGAAATAACAGGATATTCAAAGCTAATTAAAGGGTATGTAGTATTAAAAAGATAAAAAAATGAAAAGGGCCATATTAACAAGCATACTTATATATTTCCTTCTTAATCAATTTGCATTTGGGCAGCAGGAAGTCTTGTATACACAATACATATACAATGAATTAACAATAAATCCAGCCTATGCGGGTTATCAGGATGCATTAAATATTACTCTAAATAGCCGCAAACAATGGATTGGTTTAGAAGGGTCTCCTTTAACCGTTACACTAGCAGGGCATACTGTATTAAACAGTAAAAATCCTGAATGCAATATCTTTAAAATGAAAAGGGGGGGTAGGCTAAAGCCTTCTAAAAATAATAATAAGATTGGGTTGGGAATACTCATTTACAACGATCAGATTGGTGTTGATAATACTTTGATGGGAAGCTTCTCTTATTCGTATAAAATTATGTTTAAAGAAAGTAGATTATCCTTTGGATTGCAGGGATCGGTAATAAATTATTCTCAAGATTTTATTAGTCTGGAGGATAATGATCTAAGCGATCCGGTTTTCGATGAGAATGTTGAAAAGCTAATGGTGAATTTTGGGGCAGGATTGTTTTTTGATAATGATAGATATTATTTTGGATTATCAATGCCTCAAACTATTAAAAATAGTCTGGATAATTCATCTGAGAGTTCTAGCTATCAGTTAAGACAATTTTTTGTTACAGGGGGATACATATTTTATTTGAGTAGAACCATAAAATACAAACCTACATTTATGTTTCGGTATACTGAAGATATACCCTTCCAGGTTGATCTTAATTCGACCATTATTTTTAGGGACAGCTTTTATCTTGGACTATCTTATCGGAATAATAACTCGTTAAGCACTATTTTACAGATGAATTTTAATGAGAGAATGAGAATAGGCTTAGCTTATGACTATAATATTGTAAAAGAATTTAAAAAAGTAGCTAATGGAACAATCGAAGTCCTTTTTTATTATAATTTTAGGAATTCGAAACATAAGGTTATAAATCCAAGGTATTTCTAATATGCTGTATTTTTTTAACTGGAACACAAAAGTTTTATTAGCTCTATTATTGAAAGCTCTATTTTCCGTTGCAATTTTATCTGCGCAAAGAAGTGAGAGATTGTCATATTTTCAAGAAGAGCAAAAGGAAAAAGCGAATAATTATTTCGAGTCTGGTGATTATTATAGTGCGATAAACCTCTATTCCAAAATTAACAAAAAAAGTCCGCAAGATACTTTAGTTATTTTCAGATTAGCAGAAAGTTATAAAATGCTTAATAGCTTTAAACAATCTGAGAAATGGTATAGTAGTATCCTACAGGAGGGAGAGAAAATAAACTCCAGCTATTCGATGCAAATGCTCAATTTTGCCCAGTTACTTACTATTAATGGGAAATACGATGAAGCTCTTTACTGGTATCAAGAATACTACTTTTCAAATTCAGCTGATCCCAGAGGAAAGGCAGGAATTAATACTATTGAAAATCTGAATAAACTATATCACGACACAGTATTTTATGTGGCATATCCTTCTGAAATTAATACATCATATTCAGAGTTTTGCCCAACTTACTATGATAATGGTATTGTATTTATCTCTGACAGGCCAAAGGCTAAAGTTTCCGGTTCAAATAAAGGTAGTAGAATAAGTTATTTAAGCTGGTATTATTCAGCTATAGACGAGACTGGCAAGCTTGGAAACCCGGTAAAATTCAATAAGAAAAAAGATATTAAAACTACTTTTAACGAGGGACCTGTTGTTTTCTATAACAATGGGAATAGTTTAATTTTTACTCAGAATACATTAGGCGATAATAAAACAAAAGAGGAGGTTAACGTACATCAGGTACAACTTTATTTAGTTGAGAAAAATAGTCAGGGAAGATGGGGAGAGGCATCAAGAATGTCTTTTTGCGACGAAGAATATTCCTATGCTCAACCAGCAATATCCTCTGATGGCAAAAGTCTTGTATTTTCATCAACCAAACCAGGTGGATTTGGAGGCTCAGACCTTTATTTAAGCGAACGTGTTAATGGTATGTGGAGTGAGCCAATTAATCTGGGGGAACGGATCAATAGTAAAGGAGATGAAATGTTTCCTTATATTTTGAATGATAGTGTTTTGTTTTTTTCTTCTGATGGTCACGGTGGTTTAGGTGGGCTGGATATATGTCGTATCTCCATGATTGATTCAGCAGAAGTTGTGAAATTTGGATATCCAGTGAACTCATCAGGAGATGATTTCGGTATTATGTATGATGAAGATGGAATAAGTGGATATTTCTCTTCTAATAGAGAAAGCTTGAACAAAAAAGATAACATCTTTATATTTAAGATTGTACGAGTGTCTCTATCCTTAAAAATAATAGACATAAATACATCTAATCCGATTAACGATGCTGAAGTTTTTTCAATCACTGGGGTCGATGAAAAGTTCATAGGTAAAACAGATCTGGATGGTTTTTGTAATGTGATTATACCTGTTAGCAAAGAGATAAAAATTCGTATAAAGAAAGAAGATTTTATATCTCAAATCTACTCATTCGAACCTGTTAAGTATAAGGCTGAATCTGCTGTTGTTTTGCCTGTTAATACCGCAATAAATTTATCAGAGAAATCAGTTGGTAAAAAAGATGTTACATATAAGGTGCAGGTTATGGCCTGTAGGAAGAAGGCCTCGAATAAGCAAGTAAAAAGAAAGTATAAAGGAGATTTGCAAGTTGTAATGTCTTTTGAAGATAACTGGTATAAATATACTGTGGGTGAATTTAAAACGTTTAATGAAGCCTGTGAATGTCTTCAGGGTATAGATATTTATGATGCTTTTATTGCTGCATATATTGAGAATAAAAGAGTTGCATTAGTATTGACTAAATCAGAAAGCAGAGACAAGGATTGTAGGACAGAAAAAAGAGATAAGCTGTCTGACGATAACTAATGATATTACTTAATTCTAATTATTCATATTCGCTGCCCATTTTTTGCACATCGAACACTTTAGATTTTCCTGGTGAAGATGTGAACTCTTCTTATAATCGAGGAGAGTAATTATAGGTAAAAGACAATACAATTATACAGGCATAAGGGTAAGTGATGAACGAAGTTAAAATAAATTCCATGTCTATCGGGTAGCCATAACTTGAATTAAAAATCCAAAAACACCGATGAAAGAGCACAAGGGTGAATAGAATTTAGTATCTGCTTTCCCAAACTTTGTATCTTTTAGTCGTTTAAAAAAACCGATATGCTTAAAATCACCTATGGCTCTTAAAGTAAAAATGGTTGGAATAATGTAACCTAAGATATTGAATATCCAATTAGGAAGTTCTATAGACAACAAGTCAAGACGAAGTGCATAAAAAAGAGCAAAGGCTGCCAAACCTAAAGCTACAATTATACAGTCAATTCTCTTTGGGTTTATTATTCTTTCTCCCTTCTCATTGGTTGGCAAGGTATAATTTTCACCCCATTTTATTCCAAACGCCCACACAAAGTGTATTGTTGATAATGCAACAAAAATAACGATGAGAAGTATTGTAAGTAAAAACATAGTCTGCGTTTTAGTTTAATCTACCAAAAGCTTTTTCGATTTCACAAAATTGCTCACCAACATGTAAATAGCATGAGGTAGCATAAAAAATGTCATTCCCGAATTTGGCATCATATAACAACCAATAAGCACAAAGAGTATATAACTTATTGTAAAGTAATGCGGCAATACTCTTTTCTCTTTTTCAATAGAGTGTACTAATAAACCAAGAGGAATAATAAGAATGCCAAAATAGAAAAACCAAAAAGCTGCAAAAGATTCAAATACTTCTTTACCGGCTATTGAACGAATTCTTTCTATATCTTTGAAAAGGTTGAAGAAACTCGAATTAGAGAATTCCCGAAATTGTTTACCGAAACCATCCGATGATAAGGCAAACTGAGTATGCATTAGTCCAATAACAACTAAAATTATTCCGTTTGTAATTTTCTTTTTTATTTTCATTTTATATGAGTTTGAATAAAATTAAATCTGTGTTTTTTAAGCTTAAAGCAAGAACTTGGCTGTAAATAACTATTGGAATCAAACAGATTATAATTCACAGACTAGATATTGCCCCACTAAAACCAATCTTCATTTAACTCTTTATAAAACACTGGTGTAAGTGCGGAATGTACCAGACCAAATAGTAACGATAATGATGCTATTTTATAAAACTTTCTTATAAGGTTTTAATTTAGTTTTGTAATCGACTACACAAATGTTAGAAGAAAAAAAATCAATCAAAACTTAATGTTACCAATGGGAAATATTTGTGATATATGGGAATTATTGAGTAAATATAAATTGTTGCTTTAATATAATTTGGAGGGAAATGAACTAAGGCTAAAACCTAAATGACACCTACTTTTTCGATATTTTTGATGTTTTTGGCTTTGCCAATTATATACAGATAATCTATTTCTGAAATATTTCTTGAAATCGGGATTTCAAAATCGAGTTTTTCAATATGGATTTTCAGGTCTTTTGAGTTTCCTTTTACCGAGTCGATTTTCTCGCAATTCAAAATGTATGATTTATGACATCTTAAAAAAGGTTTTTTATTTAATATCTCTTCTACAGAAATTAAGGTGTTTCTTATAATTTGTTGCTTAACAGTTTCTTTATTTTCATAATAAATAATGTAATAATTACCACAACCTTTCAAGCAAATTATATCTGACGAATGGTAAGAATATTTTAGTTTTTTGTTTGAAGAAAATAGATGTAAATCGTAATCTGTTTTTATCTCTGTAGCAATATTTTCATCGTCCATTTTTCGTAAGCTTCGATAATATCTTTGTTCAGAAATAAGTATGAATAATACACAAGGTATAATACCTAACAAAAACGATATTCCACTTATTGAAAGAGGAGATAATATTGTAAACTGATTAATGCCAAATATAAGATAGCACATCCAGTTTATACCTGTAAATAGAACGTAAAAACTGATTAGAAATAGCATTTGCCTTCCTATGTTCCACTGTTCTTCAATAAAAAACCGAGAGAATACTTTGGGCAGCACAAAACTAGCAATTGATAGAGAGGTAGCGCTACTGGCACCAAAAATAATTGCGATTTTTTGAATGATTGAAGTCTCAATATTGTAGAAACCAAAAGGCTTAAAAAGAATAATAAATAGCGAAATAAAAGCTCCAAAAAAGAGTATGTAAAATGCTTTAACCTTAAACTGTTTTATTAAGGGGAAGGGTCTTTTTAGCCATAAAGATGTTTTAGTAGTTATTTCTTCAATTTTCTTCATTCAAACATTCTATACAAGAAGCAATTTACCATTTTTTTGAGAATGGAAAGAAAATTGGGGTAGGGAAATTATTTCTATAATAGCTTAATCGGTATCTTCTATATTAGCACATCAGAGGTTTTCATTTAACATCTCGTCTTACATTCAATTATACGAAGACATCATATTCTAATAATGGCTTTGACCTTACGTCATAGGTTACTATCATAAACATATTGAAGCTAATGTTATCAATGAAATCTTCTTTTAATAGCTGTTCAACTATTGAAACTGCCCTCGCAACATCTTTTGCTTCTACAACATAAGTTATGTATTGAGGCATAGAAGAAGTTTTTTTGATTTTCACATCATACTTTTTTAAAATATCAACTCTCTCATTTTCCTCCTTGAATGTCACCTGAAACTCTTTATCCATACAAAAACTTGATACCCGATGCATATCATCTTCAGAAACGTCTATAGTTATTGGATTTTTCGATTCAGTATTTCCTTCTGTTTCGTTTTCAAGAATTGTGTCTTCTATATGTTCATCAGTGGCCTCAGGCTTATAACCTTCTAATGTGCTGACAACCGTATTATGTCCACTTGTTTCCCAGCCTCTTTTGTATAGGCTATCTTCAAGAATCTTTTTTAACTTAATCGGATTGCCTTTAAACTCATAAATATAAAGATCTTTATGATGCAGGATTATTGCATCATCGTGTCGAAGGATTTTTTTAAATTTTAATTTATAATTAGCTATTTGCAAATTAAGCTGTCCTTTTAGTGGGACTTTTCCTTCAGCAAACTCTATAATAATTGTGTTTTTTGTATCCTGCTGTGCAATTGCATCAGCACTAAATATTAGATTTCCAATAGTAAGAAACACAACTAGTACAGCAATATATATTTTTTGTAACATACAACTTCTCTTTTGATCAACAAATTGAATATTCTTTTCCATACTCCAATATATTTTTCTATTAAGATGCGCTTTAATATATTATTCCATAAATTAAAACAAAAAAGTCTGATTTTTTTACAGGGTCTATTAATGAAATGTTGTGGTAAGTCGAAAAATATTAAGGCGATACACCTTTCATAATTATTCGGTAGTGCCCTTTGATAATACTTTTAAAATCAACCTCGTAGGCTTCAATGTACTTTTCCTTATGTAAAAGACTTTGTAGTAATCCCAAAATCTGAGACCATAATATAACTACAAGATCATTTACTGTTAAATCGTTTCTAATACTGCCATCTTTTTGACCCTTAATAAGAATCTCTTGCAATATTGACAGGGGAGAGTTCATTAGTAATGATGATTTGATTTCGCTGGGTGTTAAAACCATTAACTCAAATCGTAGAATTAACTCAAAATGTTTCGGATAATCTTCTACAAATCGCACGAATTCATCCCCCAATTCAGAAAGCTGGTCTTTGCCAGATAATTTCTTATTTATTTTAGCAAAGTATCCGTTAAGAATTACGACACCCCGTTCGGCAATACCGTAGAGCAAATCGTTCTTGTTTTTAAAATATAAATATAGTGTTCCTTTGCTAAGCTCTACACGAGCTGCAACATCGTCCATTGTCCGCTTATCACCATTTTTTGAAAAAAAAATTCTCTCAGCAGCAATTAATATAGCTTTTCTACGCTTTTGCTTTTCTCGTTCTTTTCTTTCAATAATACCCATATAGCTGTTTATGTTGTAAATATAAAAAATATAATGCAATTATAAACTGACTAGAAGTCATAAAATAAATAAAAGTCATTGCTTTTGTTGTTTAATGTTTTTATATTTGGCTATCATAAAACGCCAGTGAAATGGAATATTTACAGAAGGTTTTGCAAGAGCAGCGTTTGTTTTTCCAGTCAGGGAAAACCCTTAACATTAAATCGCGCATTCAGAATTTAAAAAAGCTTAAACAAATTCTACTTGATAATGAATTAAGGATATACGAAGCATTAAAAAAAGATCTCAATAAACCAATGCAAGAAGCCTTCCTCGGAGAATTTATGGGCATGTTGCATGAGCTTTCAACCGCAATTTCAAAAACAAAACAATGGAGTAAGAAGAGGCGTTCCAAATCTTCAATGCTGACATTTCCTTCGAAGGCTTCAATAATATCAGAGCCTTTCGGACAGGTACTAATTGTTTCGCCATGGAATTATCCGATTGATCTTGCTCTCTCTCCTCTAATTGGGGCATTGGCTGCAGGAAATACTGTTATCCTTAAACCTTCTGAATATACCCCAAATACTTCCAGCCTTATAAAAGAATTAATGGCAAGTATATTTTCCGAAGACTATGTTAGCGTACAATTAGGAGGTGTTGATGTTTCTAAATCTTTAATGCAATTTCGTTTCGATTACATTTTTTTTACAGGCAGTGTGTTAGTGGGGAAAGAAGTTATGAAAATGGCCGCAGAAAACCTCATTCCGGTTACTTTAGAACTTGGAGGAAAGTGCCCTGTTATTCTAACCCAAAATTATAGTATACAAAAGGCAGCAAAAAGTATAGCGTGGGGAAATTTTTTTAACGCCGGACAATCATGCATAGCCCCTGATTATGTTTTGGTTCATGAAAATAATTATCAGGAATTTGTTCAATGGTTTAAGCATTACTCCGAGCAATTTTTAGATACCCCTCAGCAAGATTATGCTCGAATTATAAACAAGAAGCAATTTGAACGCCTGAGCGGATACTTAGAGCAGGGTGAAATTATTTATGGTGGAACTACTTCTATAAAAGAGCTTTATTTTTCTCCAACACTTATTAAGCCAAACTCTCTAGAACTTCCAGTTATGCAGGATGAAATATTCGGGCCGGTTTTACCTGTTGTAACCTACAAATCCAATACTGAAATCCTGGACATTATAAACTCACGAGAAAAAGCTCTGGTAGTTTACATATTTTCAAAAAATCGGAAAGACCAAAAGTTTTTCATGGAACATACTTCCTCTGGAAATGTGGGGATAAATGATACTATGTTGAATTATGTAAATAAGAATTTACCCTTTGGTGGCGTTGGGCACAGTGGTATGGGAAAATATCATGGAAAAGCATCCTTTGATACATTTAGTAATTTTAAAAGCGTTCATCATAAACTGGCCCCTGATATTCCTTTTCGCTATCCACCTTATAAGGGACAATATAAACTGATGCGTTCTTTTATAAAGCTTTTAATTAAAAACATATAACTTCAAGACGATGAGTATGAAAAACTTTTCAATTTCAAAATACCACGATGTAAAAAGTATTTACAGTCAGATTGATAAGCTTATTAATCAAGATATTCGACCTATAAAAAGAGAGAAAATGGAAGAGTATCTTTCCTATTTCGACACAAAATGTAAGACATCTAAAAGTATGATTAGCAGAGCTCAGGAATATATCCCCGGAGGTGCACAACATAATCTTGCTTTTAATCATCCTTTCCCATTAGCTTTTACGAAGGCTGAAGGAGCTTATTTGTATGATGTAGATAATAATAAGTATATAGATTTTTTACAAGCCGGAGGCCCTACCGTGCTAGGCAGTAACAATCCGGAAGTAAAAGAAAAAGCAATCAAGGTTATTAATGAGTGTGGTCCTTCTACAGGCTTATTTCATGAATACGAACTCAAGATTGCTGAATTTATCTGCAAGAATATACCTTCGGTAGATCAATTTAGAATGTTAGGTAGCGGAACAGAAGCTGTAATGGCTGCTATTCGTGTTGCAAGGTTGGCAACAGGCAAAAAGAAAATTATAAAGCTTGGTGGAGCCTATCATGGTTGGAGCGATCAAATGGTATATGGAATGCGAATTCCGGGCACAGGAAGATTTGAAGCCCATGGCATTCCGCGAAGTTGTTCGAAACATACTCAGGAAGTTTATCCAAATAATATAAAGGCTTTAGCACGAAAGCTTCGCTGGAATAAATTAAGAGGAGGTACAGCTGCCGTAATTCTTGAACCTGTTGGGCCAGAAAGTGGAACTCGACCTATTGATTATGATTATAATTCAAAAGTTCAGGAACTTTGCACAAAATATGGTGCTTTATTAATTTTCGATGAGGTTGTTACCGCATTTAGAATAGGACTATCAGGTGCACAGGGATATTTTAATGTAGAGCCTGATTTAACTGTATTCGGAAAAGTTGTTGCCGGAGGTTATCCTTCAGCTGGAGGATTAGGTGGCAAGCTTGAATATATGTCTTATCTGGCAGCCGGATTACAAGGAGCAAAAAAACGTGCAATGGTAGGTGGTACAATGGCTGCAAATCCATTAAGCTCAGCAGCAGGTTACTATACCCTTCTGGAAATTGAAAAAACCGATGCTTGCGCAAAAGCCGGTAAGGCAGGGGATCGATTAACTAAAGGATTACAAGAGTTGATAGAAAAATACAAGCTGCCATTTGTTGCCTATAATCAAGGTTCAATTTGTCATCTGGAAACTTCTGCAACAATGTTTGTTGAAGTAAACCTTAAAAAGCCATGGACACTTCCTAAGGCTCTGAAACAGATAAAATCTCGTAAACATATGATGGAAGAAATGGGTGCTGCTTATATGGCAGAAGGTATTGTTACTTTAGCGGGAAGTCGTATGTACACAAGTATGGCTGACACCGATGAAATTATTGACGATGCTCTAGCACGTTTCGAAAAAGTATTCAAGAATATTGAGGGAGTAAACTAACAACCTACTATGGAAAATTATATCATATCGCATGATGTAGGAACCAGCTCAGTTAAAACAGCATTTGTGAGTAATAGGGGAAAGGTGGTAGCACATCATACTACTGCTTATCCTTTTCAGTACCCTAAACCTGGATGGGTAGAACAAAAGCCCGAAGATTATTGGAAAGGTGTTGTCGAAAACACTCGAAAAATTCTGGCCGATGGAAAGATTGATCCTTTGAAAATTGTTGGAATGATTTTTTCTACTCAGGCTATGGGCATAATACCTCTTGATAAGAGCGGAAAGGTTCTTCATCCGAACATTACATGGGTAGATGGAAGAGCCGAAGAACAAGCTCAATGGTTGATGAGAAAGCTGGGAGGAAAAAAAATTTTCAAAAAATTAATTGGGGTTGAAATAACAGGCAAAGACGTAATACCAAAGTTGCGATGGCTCAAACAAAATAAGCCTGATGTGTATCAAAATACTGAAAGCATTCTTGATGTCAATGGCTATTTAAAATTCAAAGCTACAGGTAGAAAAGTATTTGAGTGGACTGGTGCCTGTTCATACGGTTTTAATTTAAAAAAGAAAGACTGGGAACGTCTTGTTTTTAAAGTTGCCGGAGTCGATCTAAATAAACTACCTGAATTGGTTCGTTCAACCGATTTGGTTGGTATGCTAACACATGAAGCGGCAAATGAACTAAACTTACCGGAAACCATAAAAGTTTTTGGTGGATGCGACGATACGCAGAGCGCTACCATGGGATCCGGTGCAAACGGCGAAGGCAAGGCGCACATTTACCTTGGTTCGTCGGCGTGGGCAGGTGTAACAACATCGAAGAACTTGAAACATAAGAACGGGGCCTTTTGCTTGCAGAGTGCCGACCCTACAAAGAATTTGTTAGTAGGAATTACCGAATCGGCGGGGTCTAATTTTGACTGGTTGATAGATAATTTCTATAAGCTTGAAAAGTCTGATCCAAAAATTGAGAATATCTACGATTTTATAGATTCGGAAACAGCTGGAATTCCAGATGGATCAGATCACCTCATTTTTACTCCATGGTTATTGGGAGAACGATGTCCAGTGAGCACAACTACTACCCGGGGCACAATATTTAATTTAAGTATTGAGCATAACAGGGGCCATATGGTTAACGCATTGCTCGAAGGTATAGGTTATAACCTCAGATGGATACTGGAGAACTACCAACGCGATTTTGGATTTAAGGTTGATACTATTCGTGCAATCGGCGGAGGTTCAGTTAATGATAAATGGATGCAGGGAATTGCAAATATTACAGGCAAAACAATTGAAACTATTACAGAACCTAAAATGGCTGGAGCAATAGGGGTAGCAACCTGTGCCTTTGTTGGTGCCGGAATATTTAACAACTTTTCTGAAGTGTCGGAACTAATACAAGTAGATAAGGTATTCACACCTCAGCGCGGCAAAAAAGAAATATTCGATTCTCTTTTCAAGACCTATAAATCTATTTACACTAATCTGAGATTTACTTACAAGAATATTAATCTTCAGAGATTTAATAATTAACGATGGAAAATATTGACACAAAGAAAAAACAGGTAATTGAAGCAGGGCTAAAACTGGTGAAAGAAGGTTTAGTTGCCCGAACCTGGGGAAATGTCAGCGTAAAAGTTGACGAAGACCATATGCTTATAACTCCAAGTGGTCGGAAGTATGAGGAGCTTCAAAACGATGATATTGTACTGGTAAATATTCACACCTCAAAATACGAAGGTACTATTAAACCCTCTTCTGAATATAAGCTACATTCAGAAATATACAAGACGCGTTCTGGAATTAATGCTGTAATTCATACTCACCAGATGAATGCCTCTACTTGTGCAGCTGCACGTCGAGAAGTGCCACCAATCCTGGATGATATGGCTCAGATTATTGGTCCATCTGTTCGTGTAGCTCCATATGCTTTACCCTCTACAAAGAAGATTGTAAAGGTGACAGTAAAAGCCCTAAAAGGAAGGATGGCCACCTTAATGGCCAACCATGGAGCAGTATGTATCGGGCGCGACATGGAAGAGGCTTTTGTGGTTTGCCAGGTTTTGGAGAAAGCCTGTAAAGCTTTTATTGAAGCAGAATTCTTAGGTGGAGCAAAAGGTATTAATAAGTTTGAAGCTCACCTGATGCATCAAATCTATATAAGGAAATACTCTGCTGCCGATAAGAAGAATAGATAATAGTAAATATATTAGATAGAAGAAGTAAGGTGTCTCAAGTAATTAACTATGTATCGGAATGAAGTTTTACATCGTATTCAAAAAACAAAAAAAATGAATATTAAATCTTTAAAATTTTCATCGCTGGCAAAAGGTGCAGTTTTTCTTTTCCTTACATTTGCTCATATGCACTTGGCGGGTCAGTCTTTTGAACACTTGCAAAAGACTCCTTCGTCTAGTATACCAGAAGGCTTTATACCTGTGGTAAGTACCGAAAACCATAATATTACTCTGGTAAACGGTGTGTTTGTAGATGCTACTGGTCGTAGTATGTTCCTACGGGGAATTAACCTGGGAGGTAGCACAAAAGTGCCGTTTACACCTAATATAGCAAGCCATGTAAATGAGGGGTTTTTTAATGGTACCGAGTTATCCTTTGTAGGACGTCCGTTTCCGTTGAAAGATGCCGATATACATTTTCAGCGCCTGAAAGCCTGGGGATTTCATTTTCTTCGTTTTCTGGTTACCTGGGAAGCAATTGAGCATGAAGGACCTGGAATATATGATACTGCCTACCTCGAATATATTAAAGCAATTATTATTAAAGCAGACGAGTATGGAATAAATGTTTTAATAGATCCCCATCAGGATGTGTGGAGCAGATATACTGGAGGCGACGGTGCTCCTCTGTGGACTTTTGAAGTAGCCGGAATGGATGCTACCAAATTCCAGGAAGCAGGAGCGGCTTTTGTTCATAATGTTTACGGCGATCCTTTTCCTCAAATGATATGGTATACCAACTACTTTAAACTTGGAGCTGGTACTATGTTCACTCTCTTTTTTGCCGGAAACGATTTCGCCCCTAAAACCCAGGTAAATGGTGTGCCAATTCAGGAATACCTGCAGGAACATTATATTGATGCCATGGCGCAGATAGCCCAGACTCTTAAGGATCTTCCTAATGTTATTGGTTTTGAATTAATGAATGAACCTTCTGCCGGATTTATTGGCATCGACAACATCGAACAACCCTTCCATACAGATATTATTGGTGATTCTCCAACTGCTTATCAAGGCATGCTATTAGGAGCTGGAATTCCTCAATCTGTGCAAAAATACCGTTTGGGTGCAGTAGCTCTAAAAAAGAATGGAGAGCCAATATTGAATACACAAAAAGTCTCGGTTTGGCAAGACAATCAACCCGGAATCTGGCAACAACATGGAGTTTGGGGGAAAAGCAAAGAAGGGGCACCTCAATTGCTTAATGCCTCTTACTTTTCAATGGTAAATGGCAAACATGTTGATTTCAATACCATGTATTACGAACCTTTTGCAAAAAAATATGCGCAGGCAATTCTTGCTATTAATCCGGACTGGATAATATGTGTTGATAATGTACTTTTTCCTTATCCGCATAGTCTACCTGAATTAAAAAAATATAAGGACATAAAATGGATTAATGGTTCGCATTGGTACGACGATGTTACTCTGATAAAGAAAAAATATCTTCCTATTTTGGGACTAAAAGGCGATGAAGTTGTTTTTGGAAGAAAGAACGTACGGAAAGCTTTTGAAAGCACTCTTGCTGAAATGATTGAGGAAACCTACCAGCAATATGGGAATGTTCCTTCGTTATTAGGAGAATTTGGAATTCCTTTCGATATGAACAAGGCCAAAGCATACAAAACCAACAACTTTTCGAAACAGGTTAAAGCACTGGATCGGAGTTTTCGGGTTGTAGAATCTAACCTTTTGAATTATACCCTTTGGAATTATACTGCCGACAATACTAATCAGTATGGTGATTTGTGGAATAATGAGGATCTGTCGGTTTTTAGTGTTTCGCAACGAAATTCGTCATCTGATATAAACTCTGGAGGAAGAGCACTGGAGGCCGTAATTCGTCCCTTCCCGAAAAAAATAACGGGTAAACTAACCGAATTCAATTACGATTACAAAAGCAAAAAATTACAACTTGGATTTAATGTGGATGAGGTGGGTACTCTTCCTACTGAAATTTTTATTCCTGAATTTGTATATGGTAACAATTTTATAGTTTATTCCGACGCAGGAAAACTAACTTTTAATAAAGAAGAAAGAATACTAATGTATTACCCTGAGAAAACTGGCTCACACCAGATTGTTATCACACCAAAATAGAAAAGAATGGATATCACACATAAACAATTTGCTGGCATATTACTATCGATAATGATGTCAGTTGCGGTAAGTGGACAGACTGATACAACCGCAATAATAACCAACAAACCCGATTCTACTCTTTTTTCATCCGATGATTACATTGCTAAAACAGGCTACAGCCTGGCTCCACTTCCCGAATTTATGATAGATCCCTTTATTGGATTATACCTGGGTGTCTATTCAACTATTTTTGATTATGGCGATGGGAAACTATATCCTAATTTCTACCGCTCATTGACCATTGCAGCAGCAATTGGAACCAAAGGAAAAACAAACTTCGCACTGGATTACATCAACTACGGAAATTTTCTATTATCAGCAAAAGTATCTCGCACCAAATCAACGCTATATCCTTTTTATGGGTACAATGGTTATCAATCGTTGTATGATGCCGATTACCAGGATAAATCTAAGTCAGATTATATTACAGCACCATTTTATAACTACGAGCAAAAATTATCAAGATTAGCAGTTTATATCCAGGACACAATTCCGGGAACCTTTTTCAACTGGCAGGTAGGATTTGATCTGGGGTATTACTCAACCTCCAGAGTTGATTTTGAAAAAATGAACAAAGGCGTTTCTGATGAAGATCTTTTAATTGATACAGCTACTTTGTACGACCATTATGTCGATTGGGGATTTATTAGTGAAGAAGAGAAAGAGGGTGGTTGGGCAAACTCGCTCAGAACTGCGATGGTTTTTGATACACGCGACCGGCTTACTAATCCTATGCATGGAATTTGGACAGATCTTACTTTACGTTATACTCCAGCTTTTTTAGGTAATTACAAAACAGCGGTTCAGCTTGCTGTTTCACATAGGCACTACATTACACTGGTAGAACAGAATGTCTCCTTTGCTTATCGTTTACGCTACGATGCGTGTTTTGGAGAATTACCATTTTACAGTCGTCAGGTATTGGCAGACGGAACCGAAGGCTTTGGAGGAACCGGAACTCTTTGGGGAATACATCAAAACAGAATAGTTGCTAAACAATTTGCTATGGGCAATTTTGAGATAAGAGCCAAGCTTGTACGTTTTAAGTTTATTAAGCAAAACTGGTATTTGGCTGCTGTGCCATTATTTCATACAGGTTACCTGATTGACACAATTGAAATGGACTTATCGCATTTAGACCAGAACGAAATTGACACCTATTTTGGTCCAACAAATAAGAAATGGTACTCATCATATGGAATAGGCGGCAAAATTGTTATGAATGAAAATACAGTAGTTGGACTAGACTGGGCGCATTCAATAAATAGTGGGGCCGGAAATAATGCTGTATATGTAGGTTTTGGTTATACATTCTAGAAACTAAGTAGAGCCTTTCTGTCAACTCACGTGTCTGAACCTGATGGTTCGCTATTCATGTTGGGTCTGTTGAGTAGAATAGAATAGAATTAATCTTAACAGCTAATTGATCCGATTTCTGTTGATATTCATTGACTTATTTCTAGCTTACCTAAATTAAGCTGGCTGATGTTTTAAGAATATCAACCCCCTTCCCTTAATTAATCAGACAAAAAAATCACACTACTTATCAGATACAGTAGTTTGCATAAAGGGACTTTCGCGCAGAAACAGGACTACAATAAAAGACACAATACTTAATACTGAAAATGCCAGCATAAACTTATGTAGATAAAGATTGTTTTGTAAACTCATTCCTATAACAAACAACATTCCAGTTAGTTGACCTATCCAAAGCAACATGCCCTGCGATGCTGATTCTGGTGCAGGGTAACTGATTTCAGCAGCATATTGAAATCCAATAGGACCTGCACTCATTACAAAAAATCCGAGTACGAAAGATGATATTAAGGCTATGGAATAAATCTGGTTTGATTGATGTCCTAATTCCGGAGCAAAAGCCAATCCCATAACACCTGGCACCATGCCTGCCAGGCAAATAATCAGAAATAGCTTCCTTCTTTTAAAAAAATCAGATAGAAGTGGGAGAATAATGGCTCCCAGAATACCACCAATTAACATGAGGCCACCGATTAAGCCATCTGAGTCTTTTACGCCCATATTTGCTGAAATTGAATCGGTCATAGAGCTAATGGCATTAAATATGCCAAGGCCTATTAGAAATAAAAAAATGGTAATCTTCATGTCACGGTTACCTAATATAATTTTTAAGCCATCTCCAAACGTTGCTCTTTCTTGTTTATTATATTCCATTCCATTCGGGGTTTCTCTAATAAGAATAAAGAGTAAGCTTGCGGATCCTATGCTAATGAAAGCATAAACCCAAAGCATTTTCTCAAATCCTGATCCGTAATCAGGTAATAAAGGATCTGAACTAATCAATAAAGGAGTAACTAACATGGCTATTACAATACCTATGTATTGAGCCAAGGCTGAGAATCCAGCAGCCATTGCTCTCTCATTCAAAGGAAACCAACGCACAGTAAGTGCAGTTACTGCATTCAGAATAAAAGGTTGAGCTACTGCAAGCCCTGTTTGAGCAATTACAATAATTATGAAATTTGTTGCGAAAGCTGCTTTTAAAAGGCTGAATAATCCCAATAGTATTGCTCCCAGGCGCAAGCCGATTTTAATTCCATATGTGTCGATAATATAAGATGCCGGAAAGCTCATTATCAGGAATACAAGCATATAGACTATAGCCAGAAAATCAATATTAAAAAAAGAGTTTACATTGAATTGGCCGGCATAAAATACTGCTGCTGGTCGGGCAACTGCTGCATGAGCTAACCATTGAATTTCAATGGCAATTGTAAGAAACATAAACGCAAATAAAACAACAAATCTATATCGAGGATATTTTTGAGAATTGAGCATATTAATCGGAGTTTGATATTTTACAAAAAGTAAATTCTAAATAGTGTCTGCAAGAAAACTACTCTGAGCGTCATTGTGAGCGAAGCGTGGCAATCTCAAGCTACTGACTACCAATGCAAACAGATTATCTTCGATGAGCTCGCAAGCTTCGGTTGCTTCGTTCCTGGCAATGACGGAAATTATTAAGTTTTCTTGTAGACACTAAATAATAAAAAATTACTCTAATTAACAACTCTAAAAGAGGTTATACGAAGAAGATAATGTAATACTATTATTTTGCTCATTATGTGGGCCGTTGAGTATTATTTTATGTGATTTAAGTATCATTCCAGCACAGTCATCAGAATCATAAGAGTTTATATTGTCAGGATTCTCTTTGTTGAGTTTGTGGATGTGTTTATCCATATGTTTCACCATGGTTATTCAAATTAAATCCTTATCGGGGTTTAATCTTAACAAAGAAAATCATCAAACAGGTATTATTAATACCCTTGTAGCTATCTAATTTTCTTTCAACCCTTGATTCGTATAGTTTATATTAATAAGCTCTGTTTTACTTCGATTACTTTGTTTCTAAACTCTTGCAGGTCAAATCTAAAAGTTGTCTTGAATCAGTTTTTTATCATTTAAAGGGAGCGTAATTATAAACTTACTGCCTTTTTCTGATTCACTTTCTACCCAAATTTTTCCATTGTGTTTTTCTATAAATTCTTTACAAAGAACCAATCCTAAACCCGTTCCTTTTTCCTCAGCAGTTCCGGTTGTTGAATGAATTTTAGTTAGATCAAAAAGGTTTTTTAATTTTTTCGGTGTCATTCCTACTCCATTATCCGAAATGGTAATTGTTAAGTTTGATTTTGTTTTCTTAGATGAGACAACTATCAGACCTCCTGGCATGCAAAACTTTATGGCGTTTGAAATAATATTACGCAATACAGTTTTTAACATATTAACATCAGCATATAAAGTTGCTTTTTTGTCATTAGAGTCTTTTATTGTGATGTTTTTTGAAATAGCATTTGGTTTCAGAGTTTGAATTACTTCTAAACAAGTTTCCGAAAAATTAAGTTTTTGTGGTTCAAAAGGCATCTTGCCTGATTGAGATTGTGTCCATTTTAATAATTCTTCCAGTAAATTATAAGCGCTTTGTGCAGAATTTATAAGGTTATTTACTTGTTGCTTAATTGAATTAGCATCGTATTCGTGAATGTTTTCGACTAATAAATTTGCGAAGCCCAATATAACATTAAACGGATTCTTTAAATCGTGTGCAAGAATTGATATAAAACGATCTTTGTCATCAATAAGCTGAAGTGATTGCTCAAGTTCTTTGTTAGCATTAGCCAATTGATTTGTACGTTGCTGTACTTGTTGTTCTAATATAGTATTGAAATTTTTAATTTTCTCTTGAGCCTGCTTGCGTTCAGTGATATCAAGCACTGTACCAACTATGGAAGTTATTATGCCATTTTCATCGTATTTGCCTTGAAAGGTCGAGTAATAGTAACCAATACTTTTATCAGGACGAAGGAACTTTTGCTCATAATGGCCTGGCATATGTGATTTAACAGCATGGTTGATTAATTTAGTATTTCGATTATAGTCCTCCGGCCAGGGTGACAAAGCAAGTATTGAATCAATCTGTGGGGTGAACGTGGCCGGATCGAGGCCAAATATCTTAAATATTTCTTTCGACCATTCTATTTCGCCCGACTTGACATCCCAAATCCAGAATCCAAGATGGGCCATTTCCTGGGCTTCTTTTAATTTTCTTGTACTTTCAAGTAGTGCCTCTTCCGCTCTCTTGCGTTCGGTAATATCAATGTAATATTCAATTACCTGGAAGACGTTTCCCTTACTGTCAAAAATGGGGTGGGCATGAACTTCAATATTTTTCAAATTTCCTTCATCATCATAATGGACATGTTCCAGGATTACAGCTTTTTTTGTCTTTTTAATTATTTTAATCGGACAAGGATGCTCGGAAGAATTACAAGCTGTATTTCTCTTATGGGTAATTGTGTGACAGGTTAAACATGATGATAACTGACCATTAAGAGCAGCAGAATTTGCTATACTGACAGTATAATCTGAAACATTAATAACGAAAAATGGATGTGTTAAAGAGTCTAATATTAATTTCAGGAATTCGTTTTTTTGATGGATTAACTGTTCGGTCTGTTTTCGCTCGGTGATGTCAGTTGAAATTTGAATGGCCGCCATAACCTCGCCTCCTTGCTTAATAGGGCCTAAGTGTGTTGAGTAATACGCTGTTTTGCCGTTGGGTCCGCGACCCGTAACTTCATACGATGTTGACTTATTATCGTTGAAAGCAGTTTCGATTGCGTTCATCACAGTCTTAGTATGTTCAGGTGCTATAAAGTCACTCACATTCGCATCAAAAGCTTTATCTGATGAGAGTTCCCCAATGTCATGGTTGACATATATTATCTTGCCATGGCGGTCGAGTAACATTATTATATCGGGAGCGTTAGTTACGAGTGCGCGAAAGTTCTCTTCGCTCTCGCGTAGCGCTTCTTCTGTCTCCTTAAGTTCAGTAATATACCGTGCTTGTTGCATATTCTGATAAGCTGAATTAGAAAGCTGATTGGCCAAAGTGTAGAGTGCTTGTGCTACCTGAGTAAAATGCTCGTGCGACATTGAAGGCACTTCATGGAATGCATCAAGAACAGCTGTTTCGTTGGCGCCAATCTGACGGGCATAGGCAATCATAGCTTCATCGGTCTGAGTTTCGTCGCGTACCTGGCCGATTAGCCAGTTAGCAATATGATGCCCACCTACAATAATGCTGGCACCAGCATCCCATAAGCCTCCACTCAGGCAAGGTTGTATGTTTGGGCCATCGGTTTTGGGAGAACCAATTGCAGCATCTGACAAAATACAGTTGGCGCAGCCCTTTTCGGTTTCTCGAATAATATCGTAACAAAGGCGGGTGGAATTGCTTGGTCGGGTGATAGGTTTGCCATTGGGATGGGTTATTCTGGAGGCTACGCCAGTTGCATTGGCAAATTCATCCTGAATACGTTGAATATCGTCCAGATTAAATAATTCATCAAAAGGGATGTGCGCATCTTGTGATAGGGGTTGGGTAAGTGAAACGATACGCTTGTTAATCATCTTCTGATAGCTCTTACGCTCGGTAATGTCGTGGTAATTTAGTAGCACTCCATTAATTCCAGGGTGGTTGATGCGGTTAAGGGCAGTAAGTTCTATCCACTTATATGTACCATCTTTACATTTGAATCGGAATTCAACTATCGAGGCAGTTTCTTTTTCGAGTAATTTCCTGTATTCTTCCTGTATTCTTTCAATATCATCAGGATGCACATTGTTCCAGCCATTTGTATTAATAATATCTTCCTGCTTCCATCCAAACCACCGCTCAATATTTGGACTTTGATATTTCGTAATGCCATCGACCCCCATAATGGCAATAACATCACCAATATTTTCTATCATTGCAGAGTGCCTGGCAATGGCCTCCTGTATCTTATCTTCAAATTGTTTGGTTTCAGTTACATCTCTGGCAATTCCCAGCATATGTTTTTTTCCAAGGTAATTGATGAAGTGTACATTCAGGGCTATATGAATCTCTGTTCCATCTCTTCGTGTTATCGTTAATACCTCAGATTTTTGAACTCTTGAGAAAATCTCTGATGTTAATATTTTTCTTGCTTTTGGAATCTGACTTGGTTTAATTAAACCAAGTCTAAAAAAGTTCTTGCCGATAATTTCTTCTCTTTCTAATCCCAGTATTTTTTCGATTGCATGATTCATTTCAATGGTAACACCTTTCAAATCACTGATAAATAATCCATCAGGTGCCATATCGAAAATTATACGATATCGTTCATCACTTTCCTTTAAAGCACTTTCAGCCAGGTTGCGTTCTACTACGCGTCCTAAGCGCTCAGCTATAGCATTAATAAGCAATCTTTCTTCTTTCAAGAAAGGTCCTTCGTCACAATTGGGCGTTTCTTCCAAATAACAGATTTCGATAGTTCCGACATTCTTGCCATTAACCTTAATCTTACTGGATAGTATCCAGTTTGTTTTCTTGAATTTTGGTTCTTTGTATTCAGTTTTATCTATAATAATTAGGCAACTTGCTATTTTAGGATATTGCCAGGAAGCAGGAACCAGATTAACAACTTTAAGGAATATTTCTTTCAAGGATAGATTTGGTGTCTCAATAATTTTAGAAATACCGATAAGACAGTTTAACTTTTTTATTCTTTCTTTGTTATTGAGCTCTGCTTGCTTACGCTCAGAAATATCTCGAATAATGCCTACGGCAAACCATTCTCCTTTTATATTTATGCTTGAAAAAGAAAGCTCTATAGGAAATTCTATTTGATTTTTTCCAATTGCATATAATTCAACTGTTTTGCCAATGGCAGCACCTTTACCAGTTTTTGAAAAATGAGAAAAAGCTGAAAGTTGAGCTTTTATAAACCTTTCCGGAGTAATTAATTTATATAGGTTTTTGCCTATGGCTTCTTCTTTGGAATACCCAAACATTTTGCTTGCAGCATCATTCCAGAAAGTGATAATTCCCTTTCCATTCATTATAATTACGGCATCATAAGTTAATTCAGTGATGGCCTTTATGATTTCCTCTTTTTCAAGGATTTGATCCTCCAGCTGCCTGTACTCTATGGTTTCAATCTCCGTTAATTGGTTGTGTTTATTGTTTTTAGTAGCAATTTTGTCATTAGGAACACGGCCCCTTATATCTTTATTAGATTGAACACTTTTTGATTTTGCAGCCATTTTAACGTTCTTTTAATTAAATGTCTGTTATACTCACCGGGTAGATACCTTTAAAGGTATTTGTGAGTTCATGCTATCAGTTGCACTATATACTTACTTGTGAAAGTATATAGTGCTGTAGTGTTCTACTCTTGTATTTTAATTTCAGTCATGTCTTAAAAGTATCAAGGCAGATATTCTATTGTAATGAAAAAGAATGGGAAAAAACTTACCCCTATTAAAGGTACAAAGTCTTAATCAGTGAGAGTCGTATTTTGTTTATTTTTTAGAAATTGATTATTTATTTTTGAAAGTAGCAATTCGCTTTTAATAGGTTTGCTAATAAAATCGGAACATCCACTGGCAAAAGCTTTGTTCTTATCCTCTTCGGTACTAAAGGCAGTTTGGGCAATTATAGATAAATTTGGCCTAAAAAGTTTAATTTGTTTTGTTGCTTCGTAGCCATTCATTTTAGGCATTTTTATATCCATCAATACTAAATCAATTTGTGAGTTCGATTTGCACAACTCAACAGCTTCGGTACCATTAGTGGCTCTGATAATATTAATTTTCAGCTCTGATAATATTTCTTCTAAAAGATAATAATTGTGATCCTCATCTTCGGCAATTAACAATGTTTTTGAATTGTTGTTATCAAGGTTTAATCTATTTGTTAATGGAATGTTGGATAGTTCTTTCGGAGTTACTTTTTTATAAGGAATGGTAAAAAAGAACACAGAGCCATTATTAACTTCGGAAGTTAACCACATTTTACCGCCAAGCATTTCGGTATAAGCTTTAGAGATGGGCAACCCCAAGCCTGAACCACCAAATTTTTGTGCGTCTGTGGTTTCAACCTGCCAAAAACGATCGAATATTTTACTATGCATATCTAAAGGAATACCAATGCCTGAATCTTCCACGTAAAACTCCAATAGCTTATCTTTTAGAGTATATCCAATATTGATGAAACCTTGTTTTGTAAATTTAAGGGCATTTCCAATAAGATTGGTTAGAATCTGTGTTAGTTTAGTTGCATCGGCAAAAATATTGGCTTTGTCATCGGATAAAAAGGGTTTAAAATCGATTGTAACATTTTTGTGTTTAGGGTTTTGAGAGTGTTGCTCAATTAATAGTTTACAGATTGAATTAATATTAGTCTTACTTTCCAGAATTTTTTCTTGTTGAGCCTCTATAGAAGCAATGCTAATTATATCGGAGATAATGCTAAGCAACTGTTTACTACTTTGGTTAATTATATCGACGAAATGTTTGCGTTTTTCTTGATTCAAATCGGGCTCCAGGAGTAAATCGGAAAAGCCAACAATGGCATTCATTGGAGTACGAATTTCGTGCGAAATATTATGAAGGAAAGCTGTTTTTAGACGATCGCTTTCTTCGGCTTTAACCTTTGCTTTAACTAATTCTTCTTCAGCCTGTTTGCGTTCTGTAACATCTTGAAATACTTCTAGCATAGCTTTCTTCTCTTTATATATCATACCTGTATGGTTGATTTCGAATGTTCTTCCCCCCAAAATGCCTTCAGTACTATAAACATCAGTCTTTCCTATTTCTATTCCTGCTTTCAAAGGACAATTGTCACATTGCGTTTTATTATCGCGGTATAAAGACCAGCATTTCTTGCCAATTGCTTCAGAGCCAAATATCTTTTGAAGATTTTTGTTTAGGAAAAGGATATTTCCTTCTTCATCAACAATTTCTATACCGAAAGGGATAGTCTGTAATAAAGATTTTTGAAGCTCATAGCTTTGCCTTAATGCATCCTCTGACTGCTTACGTTCTGTAATATCCCGGATCATTCCCATTATATGCTTTTTCCCGAGATAATTAATAAAGTGTATATTTAATTCAATAAAAATTTCAGTGCCGTCTTTTCTTTTTATTTTAATTTCTTCTGGATTTTTAGAATCAGAAAGATTTTCCTGGGCAATTATCTTTAATGTTTCCAGAATCTGATTTTCTTGTAGTAGGGCAAGCTTAATTAGGTTCTTTCCGATAATGTCTTCTCTACTTAATTCCAGTAATTTTTCCATAACATGATTCGCTTCTATGGCAATCCCATTTATATCACTGATGAATAATGCATCTGGGGCATTGTCGAAAATTATGCGATATCGTTCATTACTTAATCTTACATTCTCATCTGACTTTTCTTTCTCCTCTCTTTCTTTACTTAATTGAAGTGCGTTTTTTATTGCTGTGTCAAGGCGTCCAAGCCTATCTTTTACTATATAATCCCATGCGCCATTTTTTATTGTTTCTGTAGCAGTTTCGTCATCTAGAGTACCTGTGACCACAATAAATGGTACTAATGGGCATTTTTGCCTGACAAGCTTTAATGCATCCAGACCCGTAAATTCAGTAAGGTAATAGTCAGAAAGGATAATATCAGGCTTGAAAGTATCGAGGGCTTCATCAAAAGCATCAAATTTTGACACATGTAACCATTGAAATTTTACATTGCTTTTGATTACTCGATTTTGAACTAATTTAGCATCGTTGAGATTGTCTTCCAGAAGGAGGATATTTATGGGATCTTTCATTCGAGTAAGCTTTTAAATTAATGGTATTCGTTAAAAATTTTAACAATCCATAGACCTATATGTTGTCTTTGCAAGAAAACTCAATAATCTCCGTTATTGGTAGGGATGAAGCTACCATATTGAAACAGAGCTTATTGAGATAATCTTTTGTGTTGGCAATCAATAACTTGAGATTGCTGTGCTTAGCTCGTAATTACGCTCGGGGTAGTTTTATTGCAAAGACTATTTAAAGTTTATTTTCGTTATTCTTGTTTTGTTTGCCTTGATATTTCGTTTAATTATTATAATGATTCATTTACTAAAAGCCAATAAATTCCTAAAGAGGATATTGCTTCAGTGAAACTGTCGAAATTAATAGGTTTAACAACATAGCTATTTACACCATAGCTGTAACTTTTTACCATATCGCTTTCTTCCCTTGATGATGTTAATATAACTACAGGAATATTTTTTGTATGCTCGTCAGATTTTATTTTTTTCAATATTTCAATTCCGCCAACTTTAGGTAGCTTAAGGTCTAAAACAATAACTTTAGGTTTTTGGCTTTTATGCCGTTCGACATAGCGGCCTTTACAAAAAATATATTCCAGTGCTTCTTCTCCATCTGTAATTGTTAAAATTTTATTTGACAGATTTCGCTTTTTCAAGGCTCTTAACGTTAATCTTATATCATCAGGGTTATCTTCGACAAATAATATTTCAGTTGTTTTCATAATTTATATTCTAGAAGTAAGTTACTCAAAACTTTATAGTATAAAAAAGAAAGTAGAACCTTTGTTCTTTTCTGATTCCACCCAAATTTTCCCTCCATGTTTTTGAATAATACGTTGAACAATAGCCAGTCCAATTCCAGTACCCTGATATTCATCAGCATTGTGCAAACGCTGAAAAACATCAAATATTTTTTCGGCATATTTCATATCGAAACCAATACCATTGTCTTTTACATAAAAAACATTTTTTTCGTTTTGCAGGAAAGAGCCAATTTCCACCAGCGGATTCTTATCGATAGCTGTGAATTTTAAAGCATTTGAAATTAGATTCTGCATTACAAGGTAGATTAGAGTTTCGTCGGCATTTGCCAAAGGCATGGGCTTTATTTTAATCATTATCTTTCTATCCGGCAATGCTACCAGTAATTCCTGCTGAACTCTTTTGGCTATATCGTTTATATCAACTTTTTGTTTTTGTAAAGCCTTTCGGCCCATTCGAGAGAAGTTGAGTAAATCATTTATTAACACCCCCATGTTTTTGGCGTTTTTATTAATAAGCTCGACATACTCCTTTGCTTCAGGTTTTAATTGCGAGGCATAATCTTCTATTAGAATTTGTGAAAACCCAACTATAGCTCTTAAGGGGGCTTTTAGGTCGTGCGAAACGGAATATGAAAACGCTTCCAAATCATTTATCGTAGATTTTAAACTTTCGTTGGTATTGGCTAATAATGCTCGCCCTTCATTTACATCTTCGAGCAGGAAAACCATAGCTTTTTTTGATTCTTTTAGTTTTTGATTCTTTTTTTGGATAACCTCTGTTCTTTGCTGAACTAGTTTTTCAAGCTTATCATGTTGATTTTTTAATTCATTTTCTGCTATTCTCCGCCTTTCTAATTCTGCTTTAAGCTCTTTAGTTCTTTCTTCAATAGTATCTTCCAATATCATTTTATGTTCACTTAACTCTTCTTCTGTTGCTGTTTTTTCTTCAATTTCTTGTTGTAGACTCAAAGTTTTAATTTCTAAATCATGAATAGCATAGTCTAGAATTACAAGGATGTTTTTTTCTTTATTGGGTATTTTACTATCAACACTTATTTTAGAAACCTTGCGAATTCTTTCAACAATTTCCTTTAAGGGTTTATTAACTGATTGGTATCCAATTACCATTAAAGTTAAAAGAAAAAGAAGGGCAATTAATGTAACTATGAAACTAACTTGATAGGAGTGTTTAAGTGAGTCTTGCGCCTTGTTATTGAATTCTAGTGCTTTAGTGGATGCAAAATCTATAAGTTTTTGTGAGTTAGCAATTAACAGATCAACTTGAATAGCACATTTATGCTGTGTTATTTTGATAGCATCACTTCTATTATTGTTCCGTACTTTTTGAATTACTTCTTCGCGAATTGGGTTCCAATTATTAAAATTGTTTTGCAACTCAACAACGTCATCAATATTTCCAAGGTAATTTGCCTTAATAATTTGCAATTGTTCTTGTGCCAATTTCTCTAGAGAATCAACCTTTTCAATTTCTTTTATTAATTGCTCTTCTGACTCTGCAAGTGCAACATCTTTCATTGTACGGTGCATTGCATTAATGTATACATTCACATTTCTTGAACTATTACTAACTGTATACGGATGTTTAATTATGTTATTAACAATTATGTTGGTGTTTTTAATTTTATTAAGGTAAAAGAGGCTGGCTAATAGAAAGAATAGAAACAGGATAATGTATCCTGAAATAATTCTATATAGTATGTGAGGCCTTTTTCTCTTTATCATTTGGAATTAATTTGTTGCTCGAGGTATTTCACTTTTTCTTTTAGTTCTTTAATTCTGAATTCACGTCCAACAAAAAGGTCGTTAAACTTTTCTAGTTCTTTGTTGGCCGCTTCTAATTCAGTGGTTCGATTTTTAACTCGCTGCTCAAGATCTTTATTGAGGTTTTTAATTTCTATCTCTGCCAACTTCCTCTCAGTTATATCAGAAAAAGTAGCCAGAAATCCATCCCGTAAGATAATTCCTGATACAATGATAGTTCTTGTTTGTCCGTTCTTACACGTAACAGTGTATTCAATAGATTCAATATCTTCCTTGTTTGTTCTGGCATCTTCAATGGCTCTATTCCAGGTATTTAAAACCCAATCATGATATTTTTTCTCAGGATATGCTTTCAACCACCAATCATTAAGTGTGGGAATATCTTCCTGTGTATAACCAAATATTTTTATGAAGCGGTCGTTTGTAAATACAATTTCGTCCGCAGTATTAACAAGGCATAAGGGTAAAGGTATAGATTTAATTAGTGTTCTAAATTTTTCTTCGCTTTCAACTAAATCTTTTTGAGATATAATTTGATTTGTAATATCCCGAAATACTCCAATCGTTAATAATGGCTTGTCATCTTTATCATAATCATTATCAGCTATTCCATGTATATGAACTATGGAACCATTAGCCTTAACCAATCTGAATTCGATATTCATTGGTTTGTGTTCGATTAATGATTTTCGGATGTGCATATTTACCCGTTCAAGATCTTTAAGGTATACAAAATTTGTGAAATCTTTATGAGATAAGGCTTCTGATTTCTCATCGATGCCCAATAATTTATAAAAACCTTTTGACCAGTATTCTTCACCAGTCTGCCAGTTTTTTTCAAAATTTCCCAAATGAGCCAAAACTTCGGCCTGTTGTAGAGATTTAATATTTCTTTTAAGTTTTTCTTCTGTTTCCCTACGTTTGGTAATATCTTCAAAGATTACACAAATCTGTTCTGTAGAGTCAGAGGGGCGGTAGGCATTGCAGTGGTACCAACCATTGGTTGGCTCATGAAACATATCAAAGGTTTTTGGGATTCCTGTCACAGCAACTTCACCATAAGTTTTAACCCAGCTCTGTTCTGTGGTGGGCCATACTTCGAATACATCTTTGCCTAGTACATCTTCCTGTTTTAAACCAGATATCTGAGCATAAGAATCGTTAAATTGGCCGAAGCAAAAACTGACATACTTTCCATTTTTATCAAAAACCGATTCCCAAACAACAAATGCATTAATCATGTTCTTGAATATCAACTGTAGATCTGTTGATAAAACCTGCATTTTTTTCTCTGCCTGCTTGTGATCGGTGATATCTCTTATTGATAACTGATAGGCTGGCTCCATATGCCAAACAACCTGAACTGAGCGCAATTCAACCTCAATAAACGAGTTTCCATTTTTAATAGTAAGGTTATTTGTTGCTTGTTCTGTTGAAATGGGAAAGCCAAACGGGGAGCCAATAAAATCGGCTTTATTTCTACTGAAAAGTTTCTCGGCGGCTGGATTTACATAGAGAACAATGCCCTCAGTGTTTACAATAACAATACCATCGGCATGGTTCTCTAAAATGGCAGACAGGTTATTTTGGGATGTTTCTAAAGCAATTTCAGCCTGGCTTTTAGCTGACAATGTTTTTTCAAGATTAAATATTCTATTTTGCTGGGCTGTTATTTGTTCTAGGAGTTGCTCTTTGGTTAAATCAGTATTTTTCATTTTTTCAGATATTACACAATAATATGATGGAATTATAGGCTCAGTTTATTATTAAAATTAAGCTCATTCTTATCGCCATCGGCTAATTGAGCTTGCATCGTTACGCCAGTTGCATCTATTTCACATACGGTAATAATATTTTTGAGATTTTTTATTGCCATTGCATTAACAGTTATGGACTAAATAATATCCAGTCTTAAAATTAATTTCTGAGGCATGGTTTCTTCCATTATTTTGGGAATGAGTATGTATCATTATATGCTTTTTGATACCGTATTTTTACTTGTAACATTGAAATCTAATTTGGCGAGAGAAAATCAGAGAGTTACAACAGTATTAATAATACCTGTTTGGTGATCTCCTTTGTCAGGGTTATACCCCGAAGTCATGGTAACAGTACTTTTCGTCGCCTCTTAGAGTCAAATATGCTTGTTTAATGCATATTTGAGGTTTAATACAAATATTTTATAGCATAATATTTCAATAGCTTATCTATATTATATTAAAGATAGTCAATTAAGTAAAGTAAGTCAAGTTAATGCCGTTGTATTCAATAAGTTAAAATGACCCTGGGAGCGTTTATGTTTACAAATAACGACTTAAATATATTAGGTAGGTAAACTTAGATGTATAAAGTATCTAACCCTTAGTTGTGTAAGAGTAAGATGTTTAATGTGGATTATTTTTTAAGAACATTGGATTTGCAAATATTTGTGAGGTAGATTTAAAAAATTAGCTTGGGTCATAAACTCTTCCGATAAACAGAATATTTCCAGTGTTTTTTTGTTGAATTATAAAAATAAATGGATGATCTGCTCTAAAGGTTGGTTTGGGAGGTGAATAAGCTGTGGCCGTTCTGGTCATTATAACAGCAGTTGCAGCAGCTGCTTCTGTACCTTCTTCATTCAATTCAATAAATGCTTGATGTATCACTTTGCTTATCTTTAAATTTGCTTTTGGAGTATCAACCATTCCAGTGAAGTTGGCAAGATCTGAAAATGCTGTTGGCAAACCCATTTCACTAAGAGGTTTCTGCATAAAATATTTTGTTTCAAACTTTAATTTTGGAATGTAGACATTAACTTTCTGTTTGGAAAGACCTTCTTTCCATTTTAATAGGTTTTCAAGGGTTAAAGAATTTTCTATGCTCTCTAAATTATCTTTTGGAAGAATAATCAACATTGATAGATCATTACCCGAGTAAGGTAATTCAAGCATCTGAAAATTGCTGGCTTCAGAATAATTGAATATTGATTTATCATCGGTACGCTGCATCATTGGAATCTGAACAGTGTTATTAGGAGTAATTCTAAAATTCTGTTCTTTTGTATACTCTTTATTGAATTGCTTTACCCATTCGCCTTTAAAATAAATTGCATTTGTCAAGACTAATTTTATAGCAGATGTTAGAGCTCCTGAAGGAATTAAATCTTTGATTTTGTCATTTGTTTTTTCTTCTACCCACTTATTAATTGTTAAGCGTGAACCTTCTGTATCTCCAATAAAATCAAGACTTGTAGCTTTCCCTTCATAATAAGTTTCTATAAGATTAAAATAGTTTTTGTTAAATTGATAAGATTGCTGTGCCCATAAAGCATTTGCAGTTGAAAGTTTATATTCTTTATCATCCTTATTAATTTCATTATGTATTTGACGGAATGATTCTCTTCTTAGTTTAGTATTTTCAGGTAGGTGTAGCGTTTCTTCCATTTCTTTAGCAGTCTGACCTTTTGCGCCTTCGTAAGTCATTGATAAAGCAGTGAATATGCTGTAAGGCGACATGAAAATATTTCCATCTTCAGTTTTGTATTTTGAATAAAGGTCAAATGCAAATCTATTGTTTGCCTCAATAATTGGATTCATATCTTTAGTATCAGCTTTAATATCCTCTTCTAAAATGGTTGTTGAATGTTGTGCTGTTAAAACGGTGGCATAAAAGAAAAGGAAAAGTGTAGAGAAAAATAATTGTTTCATTTTAGGTTTTTTTTAAGTAGTTAACTAAAAATTGTAGAAATAGTGATTGGCTGGGTGGCTCTTTCCACTCAACCCGAAATAATGTTTATTCCTTTCAATAATTAGAATAGTAGACAAGATACGAATTTACTAAATAAAAGATATGATGGATGGGAATATATAAACTAGCTCTATTTTCTGTTTTTTAATAAGCTAAATGCTTATCGACTATCTACTTGTAAATGAGTGTCTTTCAGGTAAATTCAGCTATAACCCCTCAATATTTAAGTTCGTTTTTATCTTGAATTTCTTTAGTTCCGCCATTATGTAAAACAACTTTTCGCGTTGCTATGTCAAGTATGTTTCTATAATCATGGTATGTAATTATAAATCCTTTATGTCTGCTCTGTTTTTTAATTTTCTCTTTATAAACAAGAGCAACCCCATTAAATGGTACATCTATTAATATGTGCTTTGAATCGGAGTAAGCAATCAATAATATCCCTAATATGCGATTTTCTCCACCGAAAAGTTGCTTGCTTTTTTTATCAAGCAATGGATTAATTAGATCATGCTTTTTAAGTAGTGTTGCATGTTTACAGTCACAGAATAAATCGATGACTTTTTTAGTCTTTTATTGCACCAACCTATCCAAATCGCTATATGTTTTATTAAATGCAAACGCGCTCAATCCCAATAGCCATTGGGATAGTACTATCCGTCAATCGAGGACAGCAGGACGATTTCAGCGCACCGAACGCAGTACCTCACGACTAATAAGGAGTAACATAGCTAAATATGACCTATGTTTTTTTGTTAAATGTAACAGTTAAAATATCATTGCTTAATAATAAGTTTATTTGTCATTATTTTTTTATTATCAGAAATTATGTTTACAGAATATAAACCATCTGGGTATTTATCCAAATTGATTATATGCTTAAAATGTTCAATATTATCACTAACATATATTTTTCGGCCCTGAAGGTCAAATATTTGAACAGAATATAAATTGCTAAATCCAACAGGTGGTTGTATTGTTATTTGGTTACTTGATGGATTTGGATAAATTACAAAATTAGCATTAGTAGTTTCTTTAGAATTTAAAGATGAAGGCAGAACTTCTGAAAATTCATAAGCCCCAATTGAAGGTGAAGTATCCGATCTAACAACACCCTCAAAATCATATAAACCCAACGTGTCTTTTATTCCAAAAGGATCCGTTAGAATAGCAAAAACGGGTGTTCCTGCATTTCTGGTTGGCGACTGTTCTGTTATGTGAAAATTAAATTCTGACTCATTAGTAAATCCGGCATAATCTGGATCAGGTGAGTGTAGATCATATGCTGTTTGGGTTTTATATGCGTCCCATTCACTATATAAATAATACTCCTGATTTGTTCCATTATACAAGCTTGCTATTAATCGGTTTTCATTTTCCGGAAACAAACATGAATAAAGGTTATAATCTCTCTCGTAGTAATCCACATTCCACATGTAGGTATGAATGGCCGCGTTCCAATAGTCGTTGTCTGGCAGGTTGTCATGGATAATATTATTTCTGATATCAAGTTTCATTTGGTCTCCCTCACCACTACTAATACTGCCATCAGGGTTTTTATAAAGTAGTGTCTGGTTATGTCCAACAATGGTGTTGTTCCATATATGAACAGTATCATCGTTAAAAATATTTATTGCTCTTGCAGTTGAATGGATGAATAAATTATTATATACATATACCCTATTAATATTATCATTTCCATAAGTGTTTAGGTAAAATTGTTGTGATGTCCGTGAGGGTGTACTTGATGTAACCTTATCAACAGAATCGATTAATTCAGAATCATCAATAATGTTATTATAGAAAAAAACATCGGTTACAGTATCTCCATCAGCGTCTGAACAAGATAAATCAAGTGAAGTGGTATGCCATCCCCTTTTAAAAATATTATTTCTAACAATAATATTGTTTCTTTTTCTTTCTTGTCCGACAAGTAATCCAACATCATAAAAATTATATGAGATTGCCCTTCGACCGGCATCTGAGAAGAGGCAATTTTCAATTAGCAAGTTAGAATGCCATACGCCCAAACCATATGCATGGCCACTTCCAGGTAATCCTATGTATTGGATAGAACAATTTTTAAAGACCAGGTCATGAGGGTCACCTTCTGCGGGATAACCTGTAAAAAAGCCTTCTTCCCGGGCATATTTCATATTAATCCCATTTATTTCAATATAATTTTCAGGTTCACCATCCTGCATTCGAACACACCAGGTGCGCTGTGTTACTTCTATTGCATCGTATGCTTCATCAGGATCCGTTTCAGAATATAAATAATGAAGATTAGTACTTACATCTGTAGTATAATCAAATTCTTTTTCCAAATTGGCAAATCCTGGTTCATAATCGCAATAATTAGCCCATGATGCGCTATCATCTTGGATTAAAAACATTCTACCGGGATAAGATAACCATAATGGTGGTTGTGCATAGGTCGAGTAATCAACTAAAGAAGTGTTACACACCCAAATATTTTGAGTTCCGGTTGCTATCCAGTCAGTTGCTAAATCAGAACCATAAATTTCAGGATTTTTACCTGAGCCATAACGAGAGTAAACTATCCAATTGTCCTTCTCTCCCGATTGTTGTATCAATAGGGTCTCTCTCCATATATCACCTGCCCTAAACAAAACAGAATCACCAGGGGATAAGATAAAATTATTTACTTTTTCAATGGTGGCCCAGGCAGTTGATGGGCTATTGCCGTTAGCATTATCATCTCCTTCCAGAGACAAGTAATAAGTGCTTGCTTTTATATCCATAAAAAATAGTAGGATAATCAATATAAAACTGAATCTTCTTGTGGTTGGACTTTTTTTCATTTTATTTGATTTTTAGGTTTGTTATAGCAAATAATTTACAAAGATATAGTCACATGCTTTACACTAAATTAGTGCTTAGTCTTATTGATTTTTCTTTATCTCTAATATCTTTCTCGTTAAAGTAATCTAAATATACATCTCTATAAAGCACTTTCCAAATTCCTTTTCCATTCTCCTCTACACCATGTTTTTCCCATTTTGTTGGCAGCGTTTTTATTCCAATTCAAATCGATATAATTCTTTTACAAATTCTTTTCGTTGATACCAATCATTATACACCAAAACCAATGAATTAACTGTAAATGAGCCAAAATAGTGATCTTTATACTTTTCCACTATATCCAAAAAACTCTCTTTATTTTCTATTCTTTCTTTCAATCTGAAAATTGTCGAATGAGCTGTTTGGATAACATTTCTTTTATCCATAGACTGTTCTAGACTAGTGCCCTTAAAATCAGTTCTTAGGTTATCCCGAATTTGGTTTAAAGCATTGGCTATAATTCTCACTTTACTGAAGGGTCTTTTTCAGTGCAGCCTAACTCTTAAATAAACTCAACTATCAACTATTGCATATCTGCATTGCAGTTATACCTAATTAGTAGTTTGCTAATTGCCTCAAATATAAAGCTTTTAGATTACCTGGTATTCGTGGTTCTGATTTAAAATATTTTAATGTGAAAATTCGATTATGCATCAACTTGGAATTCTATATGTTTGGTTTTTGTTCTCAAGACAATTTACCTTAAAAATCCAGTATGTTTATTTTACCATTGTTAATGTGATATCACCCAGAAGAACTTCCCAGATTTCTCTGGTTGTACTGCCAAAATCTTTAGGAATTTTCTTAACAGTTATTTTAATTTCAGCCTTATAACTTGACGATGGGAACGGAATTTGGTTTATTAAAAGTTGTGAGAAAGTTTTTAATGTGCATTTAACCTGCCCGATATAACTATTATTATCTCTTTCTGAAAGCGCATTGCTTATGCTTATGTTTTCAAACTTTAAAGTATATGCGGTTGAATGGTTTTGTTCAACAATATCAATAAAGTCTTTCAGCTTAATTTGGTTTGTTATATCCTTATTTGAATTGGAAATAATTACTATGCGGCTATTTTCCTTAAACATTGAAAGTAGCATTAATTTAGCCTGATTAATGAATTCGGAGTTAATTGATGTATCAGAAATAATTGCGATGTAATCTCCAAAATCTTTCACTTTCTGTATTGCTCTATTTTCGAAAGCTTCTAAACCGAGCGGAGAAACTTCGTCTCTTTCAAATTCATATTCTAATTGATTTGGAGATTCGAGAATAGGCTCCTCTGTTGCTGGAATTTCTAGTGCCTCTTCGCTACTTTTGTTTAAATAGTTTGGGTTTGATGAACACGAATTCATCAGCAGGTAAATTACTGCTATCAGAATATATGATATGTTAAACCGTTTATTCATTATTTAGCTAGTTGGTTTTCTGATAAAACCTCAATGTTGAGATTTTCTGACCAGTGTAAATTGTTTCAATTATTTCTATGTTTTTCAGGCTGTTTACAGGCATTGTAAGTTTGTTAATGAATTCTTGTTTATTGTAAATCTCCATTCCGGTATTTTCTTTTTCAAACACCTGATAAATTTGTGCATTGTTGGCGATCATATTATCCAGTTGCATTCTTCTTTTCTTCCAGTCTTTTATATTCGAAGTAGAAAAGAAATGAATCATAACAGCATAGTCGTTAGTGTTTAAATGGACATGCTCATTTTTGAATCTCTTGTTTAATATGCGTGTAATGGTATCTGTTTTAAAATAAGGGGCTTTAACTACAAAACTAACTTCTGTCCGATTGGTTTTTAGAAGAAAACAACCCGATTCGTCTGTCTGGGTATATACTGGCGATTCTCCTGGGTAGAGAAGTATAATCTGAATTGAAGAATTTAATATTGGATCTTTTAAATCAGAATCAACAAAACAGAAGTTATAGGTTGTTGGAGTAAATATCTTGAAGGAAATAAATATTATAGTTGCTGCAAGTAAAGCTGATATGTACAAGGTTGGTTTAAAAGTCTTTCTTTTTGATGATAGGTTTTTCGGTACTTTCTCGCTACTACTGACTTTGAAATTGTTCCATCCCGAATATCCGGCATATTTGCTTAACATATCAAGCATGTCAATTCTAGGCAACTTACTGCTATCAGATTTCAGATGTGTGTAAAACCACTTTTCACTAATTCTACCTTTCACCTTTACTTCAAGATCTTCCTGAAACAATACAATATCATTTCCTTTCCAATTTTCAATAGAATCAGGAACACCAGATTCCGTTATTCGGAAGGTTTCTGCAACTTTTTGTTTTAAAAGCTTGAAATATGTTAGGTCTGGTACCGACATTAATTCAGTTTAAACTCTAGTGTATTGTTCTGTAATAAAGCGATTTGTAAATGGTTGTTAAATTGTAAAATAATAAACAAAGCTTTTACAAGAGTTCTACAATCTATGTGCTTATTCATGATATATGTTTGAAAGCAGATTGTATAACTCAAAAATATAAAATTATGAAACACATGAAAGTAAATAACAAGATTAGTAGAAAGATACTAAGTATTAAGTATCTAATTCTTTTAATGGGGGTGTTAACATTTAGTTGTCAACCAGGGCAGCAAAATAGAGACATAATGTTGGAAAGCTTGAAGACATCAGAACCAGTTATGACTTCTGAAGCAGAGGAAGAATCGCAAATATCTTCAAATACTGAAGAGTATGATAGGATCTACGAAAACGAGTTTTTAGATGTTGCCCAGAATCCTTTGTCTACCTTTTCAATAGATGTCGATAATGCCTCTTATTCAAATGTTCGTAGGTTTATCAATGATAATCAGTTACCACCTAAAGATGCAGTTCGGATTGAGGAGATGGTTAATTATTTCAGTTATAACTATCCACAACCAAGCGATGAACATCCATTTCATGTTTACACAGAAGTTGGAGAAAGTCCATGGTCAGAAGGGCATTATCTGGCACACATTGGAATTCAAGGTAAAGACTTAGACTATGATAATATAAAACCTTCAAACCTGGTCTTTCTTATAGATGTTTCTGGTTCAATGAACAGTTCCGATAAACTCGGGTTGATTAAAAAATCACTTAAATTAATGCTGGAGGAGCTAAGTGAGAATGATAAAGTTTCAATTGTGGCTTATGCCGGAGCTGCCGGACTGGTTTTGCCTCCAACCTCGTCAGAAAATAAGAAAAAGATATTGAACGCACTAGAGAGGCTTGAAGCAGGTGGTTCAACCGCTGGAGGAAAAGGAATTGAATTGGCATATAGAATAGCAAAGAAAAATTTGCAGGTTGATGGAAATAACAGGGTAATTCTTTGTACCGATGGAGATTTTAATGTTGGAGTTTCATCAACAGATGATTTAGTGCGAATTATTGAAGAAAAAAGAAAAGATGACATTTACCTAACAATTTGTGGTTTCGGAATGGGGAACTATAAAGATGGGCGTATGGAGCAAATTAGTAATGCCGGAAATGGCAATTATTTTTACATTGATAACATTAAAGAGGCAAAGAAAGTTTTTGTTACTGAACTACGTGCAAATATGTTTACTATTGCTAAAGATGTAAAAATTCAGGTTGAATTTAATCCACTTCATGTTAAAGCCTATCGCTTAATTGGCTACGAAAACAGGATGTTAGCTAAAGAGGATTTTAATGATGATTTAAAGGATGCCGGAGAACTTGGAGCAGGTCATACAGTTACCGCTATTTATGAAATTATTCCGCAAAGCATTGGTGCTGAAACTAGAAGGGTTGATGATTTGAAATACCAGAATACTCAACTTAGCGAGCAGTCAAATTCAAATGAGTTATTTTCTTTGAAGTTAAGATATAAGCCAATTGGGAGTGAAAAAAGCAAACTTATAACTAAGGTTGTTGTAAACAAAGCAATTAAACTTCAAAATACATCTACGGATTTTAAATTTTCGGCCTCAGTTGCGGCTTTTGGTATGCAGTTAAGAGAATCGGAGTTTAAGGGAAGTATTAGCTATAGCTTAATAAAACAATTAGCGAAGAACTCAAATGGAATTGTTGATAATGATCAGAGGTTGGAATTTATTTCTTTGGTTAAAAGTGCTGAGCTGTTGTCAAACAATGATGAAGAAGAGTAGGTAAAAGCCTAAAGTTGTCTCGATACCACTCGAAAAGACTTTTTTGTCATATTGGGTGGTGTTGAGACTTATATAATTACTTTTTGTTTCAAATAACTTCCAGGAATTTATCTTTTAATTTCGTTTAAATCTTATTCCAAAATCAAAATAAGTCAAGCATCTCCAAAGCCACTCAAGTGGTCCGTAATAGTACTTTTTATTCCAATAATGAGATATTACAGCTTGAGTAAAGAATACAAAAAATCCCAGAATTAAGCTCCAGGTTGATCCAAGATATTTATACATAGCCAATCCGAATCCATAGAAGAATATTACTCCAAAAACAGCCTGGAAAACATAATTTGATAAACTCATTTTTCCATAAGAGGCAAATAGTCTAAAAATCAATGCGTTTTCAAACCATAAATATAGCAGTATAATTAACGAGATAAAAAAGGCTGTTATTGCTAAATTTTCATATGAAATTATTATTGTATTAAGCATTCCTTTTTGCAATTCGCTTAAGCTGCTACTGTTTATTTTATTGTACAAAAACAAGAAAAAAACAAAGCTGGCAATACTAATTAATAGGGTAGTAACAAAAGCTTTGCGATTTTTTGAAATATTTTCAAAAATACGAATTCGACCAAGCAACATTCCAACAATAAATAAGGTGAGTAGTTGCAAAAACCTGCCGTTGTAGTAAGTCCAACTCCAAACGCTTATTCTTCCTTTCCATAAGTTATAGGAAATAACATCAAGAAAACTGCCTGAGGCATAAATTTCATTTCCCTCCATAAAATATTCTTTTATATGCTTTATATATTCGTAATTTGGATTAATAAATGATTGAATAAGCTCATAAATCATTGGAATTTGAATTAACAGCAGAAAGGATATTAACAACAGAACCTTGGTATTCACTCTGTAAAGAAATATTAACGGAATACCAATAATAGCATAAATATGAAGAATGTCGCCTCTGTAAACCAATGAATGAACGAATCCCAAGCTGAGTAGAATGGTTATTCGCCACAGAAAAGTCCCTCTAAAATCAACTCCCTGAGCAGCTTTTCTGTCCATCTGAATAAAAAAGCTGAGTCCAAACAATAGGGCAAATATTGAATATGCTTTTCCGCTAATTATAATAAAAACGGTATTAATAACCTTGCCATCGACTTCTGGTGAGAACAGAAAATTATATTCAGGATCTTTGAAAAAGTCAAAGTGTTCAACAAAATGTATTAGAACAATTAATAAAAGAGCAAAACCTCTTAAAGTATCAACTATTAAAATTCTCTCTTTATTTGCCATGAGACTGAAGGTTGGGATTTTGTGTTGTCTGGATAAATTTAGTAAATAATAGTTTGCATTGCTCTCGCAGGAATTTCCAATGAAATAGCCATTCTGGCTCCAACATATACTCTATATGCAAATGTATTGTCAGTTGAATTCATCACAACAGTTACCATTTTGCCATTCTCATTCAAAAAAGAAGTGCTTTCCAGAAAACTAATGCTTGAAGCTGTACTTACTCTTTTTGCTCCAGGGCGAATATATTTTGAAAAATGTCCCAGGTAATAATATGTCGGAGTATAAATAATGCTATCAACATGTGTGTCGGCATGAATAGGAGCAAAGCAAAGGTTGTTAACATGATTAGGGCCACCCGTTTCATCTAATAGAATATTCCAGTCTGTCCAGCCAACAGTCCCGCGATTAAAATCGTTTATTATTGATTTTCCATATCGCTCTGCATTTGGCCAGTATTGATATTTGTCTGAATCAAAACTTTCATTACATCCTTCAGTAAATAATAGTTTTTTATCCGGATAAGCTTCTTGAATTTTCTGAAGGTTATCGAATTTTGGTTCTCCACCACGCCAGCTTTCATACCAGTGAAATCCTATCCCCCAAGCATATTTTGCTGCATCAGGATCATCGAAAATTGTGTTAGCACGGTGTGTAATTAAATCTCGGTTATGATCCCAAACAACAATGTTTTTATCTCCCAAACCTTCTTGTTCCAAGATAGGGCCCAAATGGTTTTTAAGAAAATCACGTTCTTCTTCTGCAGTATAAATACATGATTCCCAACGCTGAACAGCCATTGGCTCGTTTTGAATTGTCACTCCCCAAATCGGGATTCCTTCTTTTTCGTATTCTTTAATAAATTTAGCATAGTATTTTGCCCAGGCATTGTAGTATTCTGGTAGGAGTCTGCCACCTTGCAGCATGTTTTTATTATCTTTCATAAAAGCTGGGGGGCTCCACGGACTTGCATAAAATAGCATAGAGCCATTTGCCTTTTCGATAGCTCGCTTAATCATTGGGAGACGAAATTGTCTGTCATGATCAATTGAAAATGTCGTTAGTTCTTTATCGCCCTCTTCTATGTATGTAAAGTTACCACTGCTAAAATCGCAACTGTGAATGGGAGTTCGCATAAGTGTATAGTCAATACCATTCTTTCCATAATAAGCGGAAAGTAATTCTTCTTGCTTATTATCTGATAGTTTTGCAAATACTTCAGCAGAGGCATCGGTTATGGCTCCTCCCATACCAATAAAAGTCTGAAATGTGTTGTTCGGATTTACGAAAATTGAATTTTCTGTTTCCTTTGGTTGAGCTGCTTTTTGAAAACTAACTTCCCCGGTTTTTGTTAATCTGTATTCAGTATTCTTTGCCGTTGTTATAACAATTGCTGTTTTACCTTTAACCGAAAAGGTTTCTTTAATGTTATTAACCTGGGCCGAATTCGAACAGCTGGCAATGCCAATTAATAAAAAGGGGATAAACCAATTTTTTCTCATCATACTAATTTATAAAATTCAGGTTTAATAAATACAAAATGTAAATTATTAGTGAAATTTTTATATGGTTAGGAAATTACAGACGCTTATCCCAGTAATTCTTTTTATTGCTCAATAAATAGACTAGCTAACATTGAATTTGATAATTGTTGTATTAATCCTCATAATTATAATTTATTGATTATAGTATTCATCCGGTTAGAATAATTAGTGTATATTAACCATCGGCAAATACTACATCATAATTACATCTGAAATATTGCTAACTATTGTTTTGCAGTAAATTACGTCAATTCTATACTGGATGTTACCTCAACAAATAGCAATGATTATTTTAAAAAATCAGGCTGATAATAATCTAAATGTTGTAGTTTAGTCTCAATTTCATTCTTGGAATTTTTTACTGCAATTATTTATTAGATCTGATAATACGTCTATTATATGTACACTTTAATAAAAAGATATCAGCCAATTATTATTTATCTATTAGTGTTATTCCCATTTGTATTAACTGCTCAAATCAAGGAAGTAGGATTACCTTTTATCAATAATTATAGCAGAGATATTTATCAGGCCGGAACTCAGAATTGGGGTATTACCCAAGGTAGTGACGGTATAATGTATTTTGCAAATAACAGCGGAGTTCTTGAATTTGATGGTAGTACCTGGGAGCTTCATCCATTGCCAAATGGCTCAGTGGTGCGAACTGTTGCATACTTTAATGACAAACTTTATGCAGGTGGTTTTAATGAATTTGGGTATTTCTCTGTTGACGAGCGTGGGCAACATTTATATGTATCCTTGTCAGATTCTTTACCTAAAGAACAAAGGGATCTTGGAGAGATTTGGAGAATTTTTTCTACGCGGGATGGTGTTGTCTTTCAGTCGTTTATTCGAATGATCATTTTTAAAAATGATAAGGTTAAGATAATTGATCCACCTTCTAGCTTTGGGTTTTCATATTTTGTAAACAATGTGTTATATGTTGTTGATCGCGAAACAGGTCTTTATAGATTGAGAGGAGCCGAACTTGAAATGGTTCATAGCGATAAAAGCTTCTATAAAGAAAATGAAATATCATTCATAATTCCTAATAGTAATAATAGCTTGTTAATTGGCACAACTAACAATGGTATTTTTAAATTTAATGGTAAAGGTTTGGCTTTATGGAATGTTGCAGTTAATAAACGTTTTTTAAAAGAACAGGTCTACACAGGAATTTCCTTACCGGGTAATCAAATTGCCATTGGGACAATTCAAGATGGATTGTATGTAGTTGACTTTACTGGAAATATTGTATTGCATGTTAATAGATTTAAAGGTTTACAGAACAATACAGTGTTAAGTTTATATCTTGATAGACATAGTAATTTATGGGTAGGATTAGATAATGGGATTGATGCTCTTGAGATTAGTTCGCCGATAAGTTTGATAAACTATTGTTTTAATATTGAGACTTCCTATGTGTCTATTGTTTACGATGGCATCTTATATATTGGCACAAATCAGGGCTTGTTTGCGAAAAAGCTTACTGAAATTACAAATCAATCGATGATTGATGATGAGTTTGTTTTAGTAGAAGGAACTATGGGACAGGTCTGGTCCTTAGAAATAATTAAAGATGAGCTAATATGTGGGCATAATCTTGGAACTTTTAAGGTTAAAGGTTACACAGCTAAGAAAATTTCTGGAATAGAGGGCGGATGGGATTATGTTGAGGTTCCATGGGATAAAAACAGAGTAATTGGTGGAGGCTATAATGGACTAGTCCTTTATGAAGGCTTTGGTAGTGGTACCTCAGGTATTAAAGAAGTTGGATTAATCAAAGGATTTAACGAATCTAGTAAAGAGTTATATTTTGATAAGAATAAATATTTGTGGATTACACATGGATACAAGGGTATATTTAAGGTAAAACTAAATGATGATTTTAATTCTGTTTCAACTGTTAATTTGTACAATTCTTCCAGAGGCTTACCTGAATTACCATATAGCATAACGGAAATAAATGATGAGTTTAATATTGTTGCAAGAAATGGGATATACTTCTATGATCAACTTACCGACTCGTTTAAAATTAACCATGAGTTCTCTTCTTTATTTGTTGGCACTTCTGATTTATCCAGAGTTGTTGAGGATTTTCGTGGCGATTTATGGTATTTCGGTTCGCAGGAACTTGGAGTTTTGCGGCTTCAGGAAGACGGAACTTATTCAAAAATAGCTATCCCATTTAATCGTATCAAAAATCAGTTTCTATCTGTTCCTTTTGAGAATGTATTTATGCTCGATTCAAAGAATGTATATATTGGCAGTCAGCAAGGTATGTTTCATTATAATTCTGAAAAAACAAAGGACTTTAAGATTCCTTATAAAACTCTTATTGGAGATATAACAATTAAGAGCAGATCTAAGGATTCTATATTGATTCATAAATATTATGAGCAATATAAAGGAAAGAAGAATGATTTAAATATAGAATTACCTTACCGTTATAATTCAATTTCATTTCAGTTTATGACCCCATATTTTGAAGCACCACGCCAAATTAGCTATTCATATAGATTAATAGGATTTGATGAGCCTTGGTCGCCATGGAGTAATCTTACAAATAAGGAGTACACAAATTTAAAAGAGGGAGACTATACTTTTGAAGTTAGAGCAAAAAATATTTATAATCATTTAAGTACAACGGCATCTTTTGAGTTTTCTGTTCGACCACCTGTATATAGAACAAAGTTGGCATTTATAATTTATGGTTTGTCATTAATTGCTTTAGTCATTTTAAACCTAATATATTTTAGAAAAAAGCTGGATAAAGCGCGTGAACTCGAAAAGCAAAGGCATAAAAAGGAACTTGTGGAGAAAGAACAGAAATTCCTTGAAGAAGCTAAGTTGTCAGAAGAAGAAATTGAAAGGCTTAAAAATGAGAAGCTTCTTATTGAGATGAGGCATAAAGACATGGAATTGGCTAATTCTACCATGCATATAATTCAGAAGAATAAATTCCTTAATAAAGTAAAAGATGATGTGCATGCAATAATAAGCAAGCTATCTATGGAATCAAATAAATATGCACTGCGACAAATTGTTAAGCGGATTGATAAGGATATTAAAAGTGACCGTCAATGGAAAGTCTTTGATAAGTATTTTGATGAGGTACATCGCGATTTTACTAACCGTTTAAAAGAACAACATCCTGAGCTAACACCAAAGGATTTAAGATTGTGTTCATACCTAAGAATGAATATTTCAACTAAAGAAATTGCACCGCTTATGAATATATCTATCAGAGGCGTGGAAATAAGTCGATATCGGTTAAGAAAAAAGTTGAATTTGGATAGAGATTTAAATTTGACAGAGTATATAATGAGTATTTAATGTTTATACCTACCTATTAGTTATTTATCGACAGTTTCCGATTTTTTAGTCCTTAGGTTATGTGGAATAAATTAAGGCTGTTATTTTAATAATTTTTATGTATTCATCCTCATTTTGTTTATAGATTATCTTCAATTGTCAATTCTAGCATTTAAAAAATCAGCAAACTCAGATAACTTATAACTATTCATTTCACATGAATGGTTATAGTTTGTATTTTAAATGAGAAAATAGCAAAAGCAATTTGAAGGGTTAATTCAAGTTTTTAAGTATAAGAAAATCAGAACAATAAAGTCTGTTTGATGTATTTGTGATGTAACTATATATTGCAGGTGATGTAATTATGTAGAGTCGTATATCTTTTATTTTTTCTAGTCCGGTTATAATTTGGCTTTCGATATTGATAGTGAACCTAAATAATTAAAGCTATTACAAATTTAAACAACACAATTATGAAAACGAATTTATTTAAAACCATTTTAATATTGTTAGGAGTTGTATCCTTAACAATTATGTATTCTTGTGATAAGGAAGATGATCCTAAGGTGGAAGATCCAGTAGCGAGTTTTCAGTTTGAAATTAGCACGACTGATTGGCATGATGTTATTTTTGCAAATTACTCGCAAAATGCCACCATTTATAGTTGGACTTTTGGCGATGGAGAAACCTCAACAGATAAGGCCCCAACTCATACATACGCTGCAGCTGGCGAATACACTGTAAAACTTACAGCGTCTAATTCAGCTGGTACTTCTCATGATTATTCAGAGACTATAACAATAACAGATCCTTTGGCGGCAGTAAAACTATTAACTGGTGATGTTTCAAAGACTTGGAAATTATTCCGTGAAGGGGTTTGTATGTCTTTTGGTGAAAGTTCAGCAAACTTTACCAATTGGTGGGCAGGCCTGGAAAATGATGGAGCCAGACCTTGTTTGTATAACCAAACTTTTACTTTTGGTGCTGATGGCTCATTTGTTTTTGATGATGATGGTTTTTTCTGGGGAGAATATGGTGTTTGGTCCGGTGAATTGTTGGAAACTTGTTTTGTTGCCGAAAAAGCTAATATGGTTAATAAAGATGGTACAGATGTAAGTGCATGGTTATCCGGCAGTCATACTTTTACTTATGATCCTACAACTGGAGCATTAGTATTAACTGGAAATGGAGCATGGATAGGAATACCAAAACTTGATGCTTCAGGTGAGAGAATTGCTCCAACAGCTAGTACTACTTGCAAAATTGAAATTATTGAAGAAACCGGTTACGACTTAATGAATGTTGATTTTGATTGGGGAGAAGATGGATTCTGGCGAATTGTATATGCAAGCTATAGTGATGCTAGTTTAGAACCAGATGTTGTAGAAGTTGAAGCTCCATGGGGAGAAGACCTTTCAGATATCACACCAACTTCAATGAAGGTAACTTTCGCATCAAGAAATGCAGCTGATTTGGTTGTGCTTGATACAGTTACTTCTGGTGCATCAATAGATTTTGCTGTTGACGATCCTGCTGATGCAGGTGCTACCAAAGTTGGTAAATATAATAGAATAGCTGGAGTACAGTACCAGGAACAAATATTCCGCACTTATCCTACAATACAGGATATTCTTTTAGATAATCTTACTACAGTTTCTATTGATATTTATGTTCCAAGCTCAAACGACTATACTGGTGATTTATCTAAAGATGTGGTAATGGGTTTTGGCGATATGAGCCAGACAAAAGCTGGTTGGTGGACAGACCATGTTCAATACGAAATTGGAGGAGATACTGTTCCAACTGATGTGTGGAAAACATATACTTTCCAGCTTGATGGTCCATTTACTGGAGAAAGTGCTGACGCTGCTAAAGATAGAATTGATTTAGATATGTTCTATATAGGAATTGGTGGATCAGGTCATACAGTTGGTGGTACTTTCTATGTTAGAAATCTAATTTTTGAGTAATAACCTTAATATAAAATGGCTAAGATCGGGTTATCCGGTCTTAGTTTTTTTAATATGCATATGATTAAGCAGGTTACATATATAATAGTTTTTTGTTTTACAGCTGTATTTGCATCATGCTCAGAAAAAGAAGTCAGTAAAACTTCTTTGGAGCCGGAGAACCTGATTGTAAATATTACAGTGTCAGAAGATGGCTCAGGTCTGGTAGACATTTCAGCCAATGCTGATAATACTATAGAATACAGGTTTCTTTTAGGTCTCGAGGAGGAACTTATTGAAAGCAATGAAACCGGAGTCTTAGAATATACTTTTATCGAAACAGGTAGTTATAGTATTCAGATTCGTGCATATGGCGAATCCGGCAGGTACATAAAAGAAACAAGACAAATAACAGTAACTGTTGGCGATGATACTATATCTATTGGAGATGGTTATGAAACGCCCCTTGAATACGATGGCTATGACAGAGTATGGAGTGATGAGTTTAATGAATCAAGTATTAATTCTATTGACTGGATATTTGAAACAGGTGCTGGAGGATGGGGTAATAACGAGTGGCAATATTATCGCAAGGAAAATGCTTGGGTTGAGAAAGGTACATTGATTATTGAAGCAAGAAAAGAAGACTACTCAGGCAGTTCTTATACATCAACCAGAATGATAACTAAAGGGAAGCGAGCCTTTAAATATGGAAGAGTAGATATTAGAGCTCTTCTTCCTGAAGGACAAGGAATATGGCCTGCTTTATGGATGCTTGGAGGAAATATTTCATCAGTTGGATGGCCCCAATGTGGAGAAATTGATATTATGGAAATGCTTGGAGGAAATAACCGGGAAAATACAGTCTACGGTACATTGCATTGGGATGATAATGGAGAACATGCAAGCAGTGGAGAAAGCCATTCTTTAACAACAGAAACATTTAATGACAAATACCATGTGTTTTCAATTATTTGGGATGAAACAAAAATTACTTGGTATGTTGACGATATTCAATTCAATACCATTGATATAACTCCTGCTGAATTAAGCGAATTTCATCAATCGTACTTTTTTCTTTTTAATGTGGCAGTAGGTGGCAATTGGCCCGGATATCCAGACAACACAACAATTTTTCCACAAAAAATGAAAGTGGACTATATACGTGTATTTCAAAAAAAATGAAAGCAACTATCAATAAGATATAACAGCAACTAAAAATTGCAACAAATCTTAACTTATTTAATTGTTAAACTTATGAGACCTATCATAAAAAGACTGTTGTTTATAATAGTCACATTGTTTTATTCCAGTTTTGTTTTTTCTCAGGAACAAGTCGTTACTGGTGTTGTTACTGACAAGGAAACAAGTGAAAGTATTCCTGGAGTTAATATAGTCATTCAAGGCACCACTATTGGTGTTATAACTGATTTGGATGGGAATTTCAAAATCGAGATTAATGACCCATCTGCTGTTTTAGCATTTTCGTCTATTGGATATTTAACAGAAGTGGTAACTGTTGGAGAGCAAACTGAAATTAATGTTGGATTAATTCCTGACATTCAGTCGTTAGACGAAGTTGTGGTTGTTGGCTACGGTACCCAGAGAAAGAAAGTGGTGACAGGAGCAATTGCCAGTCTCGATGCTAATGATATTACTTCAACATCCGTATTAAGAGTTGATCAGGCTATGCAGGGGCGTACAGCCGGTGTGCAGGTTATTAACCTTTCTGGCCAACCAGGAGAAGAACCTAGTGTTCGTATTCGAGGAATTGGTTCTACTAAAGATGCAAATCCTTTATATATTGTTGATGGGATGCCAGTTGCCGGAATTGACTACTTGAATCCTGGCGATATTGAATCTATGGATGTTCTGAAAGATGCTGCATCAGCCGCTATTTACGGTGCGCGAGCTGCTAATGGTGTTGTTCTTATTACAACAAAAAGTGGTAAAAAAGGAAAAACGAATATCACGTATTCCGGATATGGAGCAGTACAAAATGTTGTTAAGAAATTAGATGTGCTTAATGCTGATGAATACAGAATGTTGATGAATGAGGGAGCTCGAAATGCCGGATTAACAGAGCCTTTTGATCTAAATGAAATTCCAAGGAATAATACTAATTGGCAAAATGAGGTTTTTGAAAAAAATGCACCCATGCAAAGTCATGAACTCTCAGTAACAGGTGGAAATGAAAAATCAACATTTGCATCTTCTGTTTCCTATTTCTCACAGGAGGGAATCATAGGTGGAGAAAAATCAAAATTCGACAGATATACTGCAAGGTTGAATTCACGAAGTAAGGTAACAGATAAGTTTACATTCAGCAATAATTTGGCATATTCACATATGGTTAAGCGAGGAATTGGAAGTAATGAATCGTTTAACGGTGTTTATAGTAGTGCTTTGAATTTAGATCCACTTACTCCTGTATTTGAGACCGATACAGCATTACTAAACCAATATCCATATAATTCAGAACCCGTTGTTACCACTCCGGATGGTAAGGTTTATGGAATCTCAGATTATGTTGGAGCTGAAGTTGTAAATCCATTGGCTCTTCTTGAAACTCAAACTAAAGAAGACAGACTTGATAAACTAGTAGGTAATATTAAGGGAGAGCTAGAAATTATTGAAGGGCTGAAATTGACAACAAGCTTAGGTGCTGATTTATTTTATACTATAATCGATTCATATAAACCATTATACTATCTTAATGGAGCACAGTTAAACGTAGATAAAACTTCCGTAAACAAGGAAATTCAGAGACTATTTAAATGGCAATGGGAAAACACAATAAATTATTCAAAAAAAATTGGAGAACATAACTTCTCTGTTTTACTTGGTGTGTCTGCCGAAAAAACAAACTGGGAAAACTTAACAGGTTCAAATGCAAAGGTGCCAATTAACGATCCTGATAATGTTTACTTAAGTATGGCTACTGATACAACATGGAAAGCTGATGGAGGAGCTTCTCATAGTTCGTTATACTCAAACTTTGGAAGAATTACCTATGACTACAAAGATAGGTATGCCTTTACAGCTATTGTGCGGCGTGATGGTTCTTCACGTTTTGGTGAAAATAATAAGTATGGGATATTTCCTTCTGTTGGATTTTCATGGGTATTAAGCGATGAGCCGTTTATACCCGAATTGAAAAATGTAAGCTTCATTAAACTTAGAACATCATGGGGTATCAATGGAAATGAAAACATTGGTGATTACAACTTCGTGTCTTTAATGGATAAGAGCAGGGGATATATATTTGGAGGAGGACGCGTCATTGGAGTGTCACCTCAATATATGGAAAACCAAGATATAAAATGGGAAGAATCAAGACAGTTTAATGCAGCAATTGACTTCGGTGCTTTCAACAATCAACTAACAGTAACAGCAGATTACTATATTAAAGTTACTAAAGATTTACTTGATATAATACCAATTCCTGGGCATGTTGGAAATGGTTCATCTTTTTCAAATGTAGGTACAATTACAAATAAAGGGATTGAACTTTCTATTAATTGGAAACAATATGTTAATTCAGTATTATCATATTCTATTGGTGTTAATGGAGCATATAATAAAAACGAAATGACCGAGATTGCCAATGAGGAAAAAGTTCTTACAGGTGCATCTTGGGCGCTTGCCGGACCTGTAACACGCTCTGAAGAAGGGCTGCCAATGGCTAATTTTTACGGTTATGTAACAGATGGTATATTTCAAGAAGAAGGTGATGTTTTTCGGCATGTTGGAAAAACCGGAAACGTGTTGCAGCCAAATGCTGTACCGGGCGATGTACGCTTTGTTGATGTGAATAATGATGGAAAACTTGATGCCGACGATCGTGCAGTAATAGGTAATCCCTTGCCTGATGCTACTTTTGGAGTAAATGGAGCTGTTAATTTTAAACAGTTTGATTTATCTTTTCTATTAGTTGGATCTATTGGTAACGAAGTTTTTAATGGAAGTCAGCGAATGGATTTGCAGTATTTTAATAAAACTACTGCACTCTTAGAAAGATGGACTCTGGATAATCCTTCAAATACAACGCCCAGATATACATGGTCCGATGTTAATAATAATTATAGAGTATCTGATTTATATGTGGAGAATGGTTCTTTCATGCGTGTGAAAAACCTTCAAATTGGTTATTCAATTCCAGCAAGTATAATGGAAAAAATACATGGTTCAAATTGGCGATTTTATATCTCGGTTGATAACCTATTAACTTTCACGAAATATACAGGAGCTGATCCTGAAATTGGAATAAAAAGTGGTTCAACTGCAGTGAAAATTGAGGATAGAAATTCATTTGATATGGGAATTGATAGGGGAGTGTATCCTCAACCCAGAATTCTAAGATTCGGAACCTCCATTACATTCTAATGAAAAACAAGATGAAGATGAAGAAAACAATTATAGCAAAAGCACTTTTGATTTTACTTACTTTTAGTGCTTGTAGTGATGAGTTTCTTGACCTAAAACCTTTAGATAAGGAAGTGTCAACTAATTTCTATCAAACGGAGAAGCAAGCTTATTCAGCTCTTGTGGCTATTTATGATGCCTTAACTATACAATCAATGCCTGGCGGATCCTGGGCGCCTATTATTGTAGTTTCTGATGTTCTCTCAGATGATTGTTTTGCTGGCGGATCTGATGCTAATGACGGACTTGAACAGCAGCAGTTGAATACCTATAAAATTCCAACAAATAATGGAGTTGTTCATTCACTTTGGAAGAAAAACTATGTTGGAATATATAGAGCAAACTTATTCTTAGAGAAGATAGAAGAGATTGATGCATCTGATGAGTTTAAATCTCGCACAATTGCTGAAGCAAAATTCATGAGAGCATACTTTTACTTGGAATTAGTACGTTTTTTCGAGAATATTCCACTATTAACTTCAACCATAAGTGGAAAAGCTGAATTTGCACAGCCTTTGGCTTCTCCAAAAGATGTATACGACCAAATTGCTTTAGACTTGGTCGAGGCAATTCCAAATTTACCTGAAAACCTTCCTGCAAATGAACTTGGACGGATTACCAAATGGGCTGCTAAAGCTTTACTAGCCCGAACATATTTATTCTATAATGGTGTTTACGACGCTCAATTATTTGCAGGAGATGATGAAATTAATAAAGCTGATGTTCTTACAGAGCTTGAGGATTTAATAGAACGCAGTGGACATGGCTTGTTTGAGAACTATGAGGATAACTTCAAGTTAGATGGAGAGTTTGGGAAAGAATCAGTATTTGAGATTTCTTATGGAGATGATCTTCCTTGGTGGGATTGGAATTATATACAAGGCGGGTCTGGTAATCTTTCGGCTCAAATGCTTGGACCTCGTGTTACAAGTTCTGATAATTGGGACAGAGGTTGGAGTTTTGGGACAGTTAGTCAGAAACTAGTTGATGATATGGGAACCGATCCACGGCTTGAATATACGGTATTAATGGAATCGGAATTAGATGGTAAGCTTGTAAAAGGTTTCCAGCATACTGGCTACTACTCAAAGAAGTATTCATCTGATGCTGAACATTGGAGTAGCGATGGGCAATTTGAATTGAACAGAAAATGTAATCACAGAGTCATAAGATACTCTGATGTACTTTTAATGGCAGCTGAGTTGGGAAGTGGAAACGCACAGTCGTACCTCGACACAGTTAGAGCTCGTGTTGGATTAGCAAGTGTGCCTGCAACATCAGAAAACATTCTGGAAGAACGTCGTCTTGAGCTTTCTTTAGAGGGTATCCGTTACTTCGATGTTTTGCGTCAGGGAATTGAAGTAGCAAAAGCTGAGTTTACCGTTTCAGGTATTCGGGGACCTAACTATACTGAGGACCAACAATTGTACGAGCATACTTTTGATCCTGCAACGAAAGGATTTCTTCCGATACCTCAGGCAGAAATAGACCTAATGGCAGGTGCCTGGGAACAAAATGATGGGTATAAATAAAAAATAATTGTCTGATATCGTTTGGCAGGGGTAAAATACCCATGCTAAACGATGTTTGAACACTATACTTAATTTCTGTAATATTTTTTATTGGTTGTATTTATTAACAAATAAATATTGACTTCAAATGTCTCTTTAGAAAACAAGTGGTACTATAAAAATAGAAAATGAAATTATTAAGCAGTTTTGGGTTTTGTTGTCTGGTTATATTATCCTCGTGTAAATCAACTCCATCTGGAACCACAGGTGCAATAGAAAAGGAATCTTTTGCACTTGGCGGTTATGAATTAGTCTGGAACGAAGAATTTGATTATAGAGGCCTGCCAGATTCAAGCAAATGGAATTATGCTGTTGGTGGCCATGGCTGGGGAAATAATGAACTACAATATTATACGAAGGCTCGTAAGGAAAACGCTTTTGTAGAAAACGGAGTTCTTTCTATTACTGCAGTAAAGGAAGAATTCGGAGGAATGGATTACACTTCAACCAGACTTATTTCTAAAGGGAAAGGAGATTGGCAGTATGGTAGAATTGAGATTAGAGCTAAATTACCTGATGGTGTGGGTACTTGGGCAGCTATTTGGATGATGCCTTCCGATTGGAAATTTGGCGAAGGTAAATGGCCAGATGTAGGTGAGATAGATATTATGGAACACGTTGGGTATGACACCGGAATGATCCACGCTTCGGCACATTCAAGAGACTATCAATGGCAGAATGGTACTCAGAAAACAGGAACAATCCTAATAGCTGACGCAACAGAAGAATTTCACACCTACACACTTGAATGGTATAAAGAACTTATTCAGGCATTCGTTGACGACAAACTGTATTTTGAATATAAAAATGAAGGTTTAGGTTGGACCAAGTGGCCATATGAAAAACCGTTTTACTTAATTCTGAATGTTGCGGTAGGTGGTGCATGGGGCGCAGTGCATGGAATCGATGAAAATGCATTTCCTCAGACAATGGAAATAGATTATGTAAGAGTGTACAAAAAGAAACAAAGAAATCTATAAGAATACAGTTGAGTTCTTATTTGAAAAATAAATAATATGAATAAGCCGAAGTTTTATTCTTTATATATAGCCTTTATTGTTGCATTGGGCGGATTTTTAATGGGTTTTGATGCATCTGTAATTTCTGGCGTAATTAAGTTTATGTCAATAGAATTTGAATTAACAGATGCTCAACACGGATTTGCAGTTGCCTGTTTAACTTTAACTGCAACATTAGCAATGATGTTTTCTGGTCTTTTGTCTGATAAATTAGGTCGGAAAAAAGTTTTAATAATTGCAGCATCATTGTTTTTTATCTCAGCAATATATTCAGCATTGTCACCAAGCTATGTTCATTTAGTTATTGCCAGAATGATTGGTGGGCTTGGAGTAGGTGCAGCCCTAATTGTACCTCCAATGTATATAGCAGAAATTGCTCCGCCAAAAATGCGTGGCCGGTTGGTGTCTTTTAACCAATTGAATATTGTATTGGGATTATCTGTAGCATTCTTTACAAATTATCTCATTCTTCAGTTGGGTGAATCTGAAGCTGGTTGGGTTAACTCATTAAAAATAAGTGAAAACAATTGGCGCTGGATGCTCAGTTTAGAGGCTTTACCTGCAATACTCTATTTTGGGTTTTTATTTTTTGTTCCGGAGAGTCCACGCTGGTTGGCCATGCAAGGCGATAGTGATAAAGCTATTCGGGTGATGTCTAAATTTGAGGGTGAAGACAAAGCTAAAGAAGAGTTTACAGCAATTCTTGAGTCACTAAACAAAGGCAAGAGTAAAGAAAAAATTCCACTTACTGAATTGTTTAAGCCTGCAATGAAGTTTGTTTTAACAATTGGAATTGTAATAGGTGTTTTGCAGCAAATCACAGGTATTAATGCTGTTTTCTTTTATGCTCCAATGATTTTTGAACAGACAGGAATTGGCACCGATGCTTCCTTTGCCAATGCTATAATAATTGGTTTAACAAACCTGATATTTACAATTGTGGCAATTGCTTTTGTTGATAGATTAGGAAGAAAGCCCCTATTGTCGTTTGGATTGATTGGAATTATTATTTCAATGTTTTTATTAGCTGGAAGTTTTAAATCGGCCGAGTACAGGCTTAATGCCCAAGTAATAGCTGAACTTGAAAAACATGAGCATTTTGACGAATTCAAGGAAATTGCAAAGTTACAAGGCAGTGTTTTTTCAAGCGATGTTGCATTTAAGCAAAAATTAGCAGAGGTTGTCGATCCACAAGTGATTAAAAAATATGAAGGTGATATTCTTACCAGCACTATCTCTATAAACTCTTGGTTGGTCCTTATTGGAATCATTGGCTTTGTTGCATCATTTGCCATGTCACTCGGACCAGTAATGTGGATATTGTTTTCAGAACTGTTTCCTGACAGATTGCGTGGATTAGCTATTTCACTAGTTGGAGTTGTGAATTCAGCTGTAAGTTTTCTTGTTCAACAATTGTTCCCTTGGGAGCTTTCAAATATTGGTAGTGCTGGAACGTACCTAATTTATGGACTATTCGCAGTAGCAGGGCTAATTTTTGTATTGATAAAACTACCGGAAACAAAGGGTAAATCACTTGAGGAACTAGAAAAAACATTAATAAAAGCATAAAATATACCAAAGGGTTATGAAGGGGTTGAGTATTATACTAATTATAGTTTTGTCGATTGGGGTGTTAGCCTGCAATAACTCAGTTGAATCTGAAAATAAAACATTAAAAGTTGAGCTAAAGAAGAACTCACAAGGGCATAATAGAATATATGTTGATGGAGAAGAGTTTTATGTGAAAGGTGCCGGGTGTGAAGGTGGCAATATTGAAGCCTTAGCTCAAAATGGTGGAAATTCTTTCAGAACCTGGATGGATCAAGAAAATCATCCTTCTTATGAATCAGTTCTTGAAGAAGCTCAAAAATATGATGTGAAAGTTTTAATGGGCCTAAAGCTAGGTCGAGAGAGACATGGCTATGACTATAATAATTCAGAATGGGTAGCTCAACAATATGATTCAATAAAAGCCATAGTTTCAAAGCATAAAGACCATCCTGCACTTCTAGCCTGGGTTATTGGTAATGAAATAAATCTTGGTACAAATAATATGAAGGTTTACGATGCTGTGAATGAAATATCGAAAATGATTCATGAAGTTGATGGAAATCATCTTACAACAACTACTCTGGCGGGAATAGGCAAAAAGGAAGTTGATTATATCAAAGAAAATTGTACCGATATTGACTTTTTATGTATTCAATTATATGGAGAGATTGTAAATCTTGAAAAGCATATAACAAACGCTGGCTGGGATGGACCTTATTTAGTTACTGAATGGGGAGCAACTGGTCACTGGGAGGTTGAGAGAACTGATTGGAATGTTGCTATTGAACCAACAAGTCAGGAAAAGGCACAATCCTTTATCGAACGCTACAAAATATCAATTGAATCAGATTTGGAGTTTTGCATGGGTTCCTATGCATTTATTTGGGGGCAGAAACAAGAACGCACACCTACATGGTATGGAATGTTCCTGGAAAATGGAAACCCTACAGAAATTGTAGACGCAATGCACTATATCTGGAATAATGAGTGGCCAGAAAATCGGTGTCCAACAATCGATTTATTGACAATTAATAAACTAACAGCTTACGATAATGTGAAGTTGAAAGTTCAAGAAATAATTGTTGCAGAAGTATTTGCCAAAGACCATGAGAATGATCCCTTAAAATACAAATGGGAAATAATGCCAGAGAGTACAGATTTAGGCTGGGGAGGCGACCTTGAGGAACGACCAGAAACCTTAGTGGCAATTGACGGTGAATCGAAAGTGGAATTCAAGGCTCCTGAAAAACCAGGTGCATACCGACTTTTTATCTATGTAAGCGACACAGAGAATCAGTCAGCAACAGCCAATATTCCATTTTTTGTAGAAAGCAATAATCAGCCTAGTAATTAAAATCTTTATGAAGATAATTTCCTTTATAGCAGTTTGTTGTCTGTTTATCAGTTTTGCTTGTAATAACTCCATAAATAATACAGAGATTATTTCAGAAGAAGATAAGCTTATCTACACTAAAGTAGATAGTCTAATGGACCTAATGACTTTAGAGGAGAAGGTTGGCCAAATGCTCAATTTAGGATTAGGAGCCTTACTTGAAGGAGAGTTCTTCGCAGCAAGGGACACAATAGTTTTTGATACTGCAAAAGTTAACCGATTGATAGTAAAATACGGAGCAGGTTCAATTCAAAATTATGCCGGTTTTCCGATTTCACCAGAATATTGGAGAGAAATCATTGGATACATTCAAAAGGTTGCCCTTGAAGATACGCGTTTAGGTATACCTATTCTCTATGGCATGGATGGCGTTCATGGAGCAACTTATACAGAGGGCTCAATTATGACCCCTCATCAGATAAATATAGCTGCAACTTTTAATGCAAACTATGCTAAAAAGCTTGGAGAATTAACTGCCTATGAATTGAAGGCAGGAGCACAACCCTGGAATTTTTCTCCAGTACTTGATGTTGCTCGTAATCCTTATTGGGGTCGCATTGCTGAAAGTTTTGGAGAAGATCCTTACCTGGTTACCACTCTTGGTACAAAAATGATGCAGGGAATGCAAGGTAATAATCCAGCAGCTCCAACTAAAGCAGTAGCCTGTGCTAAACATTTTCTGGGCTATGGAGCTACATATTGTGGGAAAGACCGCTCTCCTGTAATACTATCTGAAAGCTATATGCGTCAGTATCTTCTTCCACCATTCGAGGCTGCTATTGATAATGGTTTACTTTCTATCATGATTTTTTCCGGCTCAATAAATGGTGTGCCTTCGCATGCCGACCATAATCTACTTACCAATTTATTAAAGAAAGAATTAAACTTTAAAGGTGTGCTAATAACCGATTGGGGCGATATTGACAATCTATATCTGGGTCATAAAGTTGCTGCTAATGAAAGAGAAGCAGTTAAATTGAGTGTGTTGGCAGGTGTTGATATTTGCATGGAACCCTATGACGAAAGCTTTGCTGTTTTGCTGGTAGATTTAGTCAATTCAGGAGAAGTTCCTTTATCACGAATTAATGATGCTGTTCGAAGAATATTGTATGTAAAGTTTAAATCCGGAGTATTTAATACCCCATATTTTGATAACTACCAGTATAATGATTTTGGTTCTGCTCAGTCAGATAGCATAAATCACCAAATGGCATGCGAGAGTATTACACTTCTTAAAAATCACCAATCGATTCTGCCTTTAAAGAAAGATACCAAGGTTCTTGTTACCGGGGCAGCAGCTAATTCAATTAATTATCTGAATGGTGCATGGTCGCGCTCTTGGAGTGGTGAAGATACCCGATTTAATGACTTAGATAAGCTTACGATTCTTGACGCAATTAAAACAAAAGTTGGCGCCGAAAATGTAATGTATAATCCAGGAACTACTGATTCTGAAAATATTGATATTGAACAAGCAGTTCGCAATGCAGCAAAAGCTGATGTTGTTGTTGTGTGTGTTGGTGAAAAGCCAGCTACCGAAATGTTTAGCAATGCTGATGAACTTGAATTACCTCCAATTCAACAGAAATTAGTAAAAAGACTTTCAGAAACTGGTAAGCCAGTAATACTTGTCATGGTTCAGGGACGACCTCGTATTATTAGGTCTATTGAACCAATGGTTAATGCAATTGTCATGGCCTTCCTACCCGGCAATGAGGGGGGCCGTGCGATTGCTGATATAATATATGGCGATCATAATCCATCAGGTAAATTGCCTTATACTTATCCAAAGTATACAGGTTCATTAATGCCCTATGATTTTCATGAGTCCTTTGGCTTAAAAGACCTGTCACCACAATATGAATTCGGTTACGGATTAAGTTATACGAAATTTAAGTATTCCGGATTAGAAATTAGCAGTGATTCAATTTCACTTTCTGATTCAATAGAAATAAGCATTGAATTAACAAATACTGGTAAAGTTACAGGAAAGGAGGTGGTAATGTTGTTTGTTTCCGACGAAGTAGCTTCTGTTGCACCTCCTGTTAAACAATTAAAGAGGTTTGAGAAAATTGAACTTCAACCGGGAGAAAGGCAAAAACTTAATTTCACTTTAACTACTAACGACCTGAGGTTTGTAAACCAGCAAAACAAATGGGTAACTGAACCTGGCTATTTTACAGTAATGGTGGGGAATCAAAAAGGCAGATTCTACTTAAATAACAATCAATAAAAGAATAGATAATAAGATTTTTAAAAGACATGAAGAAGAGCAAGATATATTTGGGACAAACACTTTTAAATGGGATAGAAGCTCAGGTAGGGGGCGAGTTTGTTGAAATTCAGGGTGAAAAGTTTTATAAGATTTCGAACAATAATCTTATGCCAGACTTTTTTATGACAATCGTGAGCGACTCCGATCACTGGATGTTTATTTCAAGTAATGGTTCTTTGTCAGCTGGTAGAAAAGACCGGAATAATGCATTGTTTCCATACTACACCGACGATAAGATTCATGATTACTGCGGAATCACCGGAAGTAAATCTATTCTTCTTGTCGAAAAAAATGAAAAAACCTATTTATGGGAACCTTTTTCAAAAGACTTGAACAATATATATAAGATTGAAAGAAATCTGTATAAAAGTATTTACGGTGATAAAATAATATTTGAGGAAACTAACAAAGATTTAGAAGTTAGATTTCAGTATGGTTGGTATAGCACCGAAAAATTTGGGTTTGTTAAGAAGTCTGCTGTTACTAACCTAAGTAATTCATCTGTAAAAATTGAATTGCTTGATGGTATTACTAATATTCTTCCTAGTGGGGTGGACTATAACTTTCAAAATGAATATAGCAACCTTCTCGATGGTTATAAAAAGAATGAACTTTTAAGTAATACAGGTTTAGGTTTATTTATGCTTAGTTCAATTCCGGTAGACAGAGCTGAGCCAAGCGAATCATTAAATGCAACAACAGTCTGGTCAGCAGGTCTGTCAGATAGTAAAATTCTGATTTCAAATAAGCAGTTTCAAAACTTCAAAAAAGGATTATCTGTTCAAACAGAAACCGACATAAGAGCTTCTCGTGGAGCATATATGGTGAATGCTAAATTAGGGCTTAAAAAACAATCAAGGCACGAATGGATGATTGTTGCCGAAATCAACCAAAGTACTACCGATGTTGCTAACCTTAATCATTTACTTGAAAAAGAAAGTTTTTTAGAAAAGTTTGTAGATAAGGATATTAAGCAAGGCACCAACAATCTTATTAAAATTGTTGCCAGTGCAGATGGTATTCAAAACAGCAATGAAGAACTCGGTTCAGCGCGACATTTTTCCAATACAATGTTTAATGTAATGCGTGGAGGCATTTTTTTGGACAATTATAATATTGAGACGCACGATTTCAAAAAATTCATATTAAGTATAAATAAGATAATCGCCAAAGAATTTGAGCCGTTGATGAATGAAATTCCTGATGTAATTTCTCATCATGATTTGATTCAGTTAGCCGAAAGAACTGGTAACGTCGATTTTATACGATTATGTTATGAATACTTGCCTTTGACGTTTAGTCGTAGACATGGAGACCCTAGCCGACCGTGGAATTTTTTCTCTATCGATACAAAAAACGATGATGGAAGTCCAAAGTGTGATTACCAGGGAAACTGGAGAGATATTTTCCAGAATTGGGAAGCACTAAGCATATCTTATCCGGAATTTATAGAGAACATAATAAGTAAGTTTCTTAACGCATCTACACCTGATGGGTACAACCCTTATCGAATAATGCGTAACGGCATCGACTGGGAATGTCCGGATCCTGAAGATCCATGGGCTTACATTGGCTATTGGGGCGATCATCAGATTATTTACTTACAGAAACTTTTCGAGCTATCAAATAATTATCATCCAGGGAAACTAAAAGAATTTCTTACTAAGGACATTTTTGCCTATGCAAATATTCCATACCGTATAAAATCCTACGATGAGATAGTTAAGAACCCTCAGGACACCATTCTTTTTGATGCAAAGCTAAATAACAAAATTAGGGATCTCGTAGAGGAGTTAGGAGCCGATGGACGTTTAGTTTTAAATAATGAAAACAAAATATATCACGTTAATCTGACCGAAAAGATTCTTGTTACCTTATTGTCTAAATTGAGCAATTTCATACCTGAAGCGGGTATTTGGTTAAATACTCAGAGACCAGAATGGAACGATGCCAATAATGCACTTGTTGGTAATGGCGTTTCTATGGTAACGCTTTATTACATTCGCCGATTTTTAAAATTTCTGAATGAAGTATTTAGCGATCTTTCAGTAAGCTCAATAAATATTTCAGAGGAAGTAAAAACGCTGTTTGATAGCGTTTTAAACTTATTTATAGAAAACACATCAATTCTGGTGAAGGGTTTTTCTGATGAGGAACGTCTTCATTTTACAAATATTCTTGGCGAAGCAGGTACTAAATACCGCAACTCCTTATATACGAATTCATTTTCAGGAACAAGAAAATCAGTGAAACAAAAAGAATTAGTTTATTTCACTGAAATTGCATTGGAATTTATAGATCAATCAATTAGTGCAAATAAAAGGGGCGATGGTTTATATCATGCCTACAACCTAATTTCATTCAGCGAAAAAGGTGTCTCAATCCGTTATTTATATGAAATGCTTGAAGGACAAGTTGCTGTGCTTAGTGCAGGTTCCCTATCCCCGAAAGAAAGTCTTGATGTTCTGGATTCTTTAAAGAAGAGCAAACTTTTTAGGGAAGATCAATATAGTTACATTCTTTACCCCGATCGCCAACTTCCTTTATTTATTGAGAAAAATAACATTCCTGCAAATAAGGTAAAAGAATCAAAATTATTGAGCAGACTAATTAATGATAATAATACTTCAATTATTAGTGTGGATGATTCTGGTAATTACCATTTTAACGGGAACTTCAGAAACGCTAATGTGCTGAAAAATGCACTTGGTAAGCTGAATTCAGACGAATATAGCTCTCTGGTTCAGGAAGAGAGTTGTATAGTGCTGGATATATATGAAGAAATGTTTGATCACCAATCATTTACTGGAAGGTCGGGTACTTTCTATGCCTACGAAGGTCTGGGAAGTATATACTGGCACATGGTTTCTAAGCTTTTGCTGGCAACGGAAGAAAATTTCTTTAAAGCTATTGATGAGAATGCAAATCCGAAAATTATAGGACAATTAAAGGACCATTATTATGAGATAAAGGCAGGTATTGGCCTTTATAAATCACCAGAACTTTATGGGGCATTTCCAACCGATGCATATTCTCATACACCCGGAGGTGCAGGAGTAAAACAACCAGGTATGACGGGACAAGTGAAAGAAGATGTAATAGCTCGCATGGGCGAATTGGGTGTAAGAGTGCACAAAGGAGAGATTTCCTTTGATACTGGACTCTTGGACCGAAATGAGTTTTTAATTAAAAACAAGGTTTTTGAGTACTTCGATCTGCATTCGGAAAAACAACAAATTACGCTAACTGAAAAGCAACTTGCATTTACTTTATGTCAGGTGCCGGTAGTCTATAGCCTTTCTGATGATGATGATGATGTAACAGTTTCGCTAAAAAATGGTCAAAAGGAAGTGTTCAAGAGTAATTTGATTAATCAGCAATTGAGCAATTTAATATTTGATCGCAAAGGTGAAGTAATACTAATAGAGGTTTCAATAAAGGAATAGCTAATCAATATACTCTGTCATGTAGATCTTCATATCAGAAAACTTAAAAAATATACTTAACCAGTAAAAAAATAAGTAAAATGAAAAGTAAAAGCATAAAATCTATCCTAAAATCAACAATAGCAATTATTGCATTGTCTTTTTGCTTTTTAGGTTGCGGACAAGCTGTCGAGTCACAGTCGGCAAGTGATAATTTGAAAATAGTTAGTACTCCTTCAGCGCTAATAAAGCAAGATAAAGAAGACCTGTTAGCCGGAATTTCTCAAGCTGTAAGCTATTCGGGTTTTCGCACAGGTCAGCATCCTGACAGGGGCAATGGAGCCATAAATCCATCAGAGAGCGATGTGTTGGAAGATCTACAGATTCTTTCTCGCAATTCAAATTTTCAATTAATACGCTTATACGATTGTGGCGAAAACTCTGAAATGGTATTAAAGCTTATTGCTGATAATAAGATCAATATTAAAGTAATGCTGGGCATGTGGCTCGATGCAGAGGTAAGCAATCATGAAAGTTGTCCATGGCTGAACAATCCCATTCCTAAAGAAACCCTTATGGCAAATCGGGTAAAAAACAAATTAGAAATTGATAAAGGAATTGAGCTGGCAAAAACCTATTCAGATATAGTAGTTGCTGTAAATGTTGGAAACGAAGCTTTAGTAGAGTGGAACGATCATATGGTAGAAGAAGACACTATTATTTCATATGTTAAATATGTAAAGGAATCTATAAAACAACCTGTTACTGTTGCCGATAATTATGATTGGTGGCTTAAGGGGGGAGCTGAACTTGCAAAAATCGTAGATTTTCTTGCTATACATGTTTACCCTGTTTGGGAGGGAAAAGATATTTATGAAGGATTATCTTATTCCATTGAAAATGTATTGAAAGTTCGTAAAGCCTTTCCGGAAAGTCAGATAGTTATAAGTGAAGCTGGATGGGCATCTGTAGCCTCAGAATTTGGGGAGCGGGCAAGTGAGGATAAACAACTACAATATTTCAATGAATTTATGTCCTGGTCGGCCGAAATGAATATTACTACTTTTTTCTTTGAAGCATTCGATGAAGATTGGAAAGGAAATCCTGACAATCCAATGGGTGCTGAAAAGCATTGGGGGCTTTTTACAGTTGATCGTAAACCCAAGAAAGTAATGAAGGAACTTTATCCTGACCGAAAATAACCTTCATTTTTCAACCAAATCAATAGAGTATTCAAAAGAAAATAAAATTATCAATAAGCATGACATACAAAAAAAACTCAAGGGAAGACGTAGTTCCATTCGGACAGAAGATTGCATTTGGATCAGGGCATTTGGCTAATCAGTTATTTCCTGCTGCTTTGGGTGTGTTTATGGTAGTTTTGGTTATGTCATTAGGAATGAACCCGATACTTGCCGGATTGTTAGGCGCATTACCGAGACTTCTTGATGCTTTAACCGATCCTATTATGGGGTTTATATCAGACAACACAAAATCTAAATGGGGGCGTAGAAAACCATATATATTATTTGGAAGCGTAATTGCCGGAGTTTCTTTTATGGTAATGTGGCAGCTGAATCCTGAAAACTCCGAAATACATAATTTCTTTTACTTTTTAGTTGTTTCAATTTTCTTTTACATTGGTTATACCATATTTGCAACTCCACTAATTGGTTTGGGGTACGAAATGACTCCTGATTACAATGAGCGAACAAGGTTAATGGCTGTCTCTCAGGTAATGGGGCAGATAGCATGGGTTGTCGCTCCCTGGTTTTGGGTAATAATCTATAATCCAAATCTTTTTGATTCAGCACCGGAAGGAGCTAGAATTCTATCTGTTTGGGTTGGAGGATTATGTATGATTTTAGGTATTCTGCCAGCACTTTTTAATAAAGAATTGATAGTACCGGAAAAGGAGAAGTTGAAAAGTTTGTCGACCAAAGAGTTGTCTGCTAACACTAAGGAATTTATTAAGGGAATTAAGCTTACTATTCAAAACAAACCTTTTTTGAGACTTTGCGGATCAACTTTCTTGATTTTTAATGGTTTTCAAACTATTGCTCAATTTGCATTCTTTATCATTGTCTACTATCTTTTTCAAGGAGATAAAGTTGGGGCAGGACACTGGCCTGCTTGGTTTGGAACAGTAAGTGCATTAGGAACAATGTTTCTTGTAATACCAGTTGTAACAAAATTGGCCGAGAAATTTGGTAAAAAGAATGCTTTTATCATAGCAACACTTCTCTCAGTTGTTGGATATGCATTAAAATGGTGGGGATTTAATCCTGAAAATCCGTGGTTGATGTTTATACCAATTCCTTTTCTCTCATTCGGAATAGGAGGACTGTTTACTTTAATGATGTCAATGACTGCTGATGTATGCGATTTAGATGAACTTAGAAATGGAGAACGACGTGAAGCAATGTTTGGTGCAGTTTACTGGTGGATGGTGAAACTTGGAACTGCCCTTGCTATGCTAACAAGTGGAGTAGTTTTGCATTATGTTGGTTTTAATGAGAATATTGATGTTCAATCAGCAGAAGCTTTGATAAACTTACGATTGGCAGATATTATAATTCCAATAGCAACAGCATTCTTAGCTATTATTACCATATGGAAATATGATTTAACAGAGAATAAGGCAAACGAAATTCGGGAAGCCTTGGTATTACGTCGTGGTAAAGTTCGGCACCAGGGAGAAGATGAACCCAGAAATTAAAAATAATATCTCATAATATAATGTCTAAACAATAGCATAATGAATAAGCTGGTCTCGAAAATATCGTTTAAAGAAAAACTCGGTTATGGATTAGGCGATACCGCCTCTCATTTTGTATGGGATACCTTTGGTTTTTGGCTTTTAATGTTTTATACAGAAGTATATGGATTGTCAGCTTGGGTTGCCGGTCTTATTATAGTTTCTGGGCGATTTGTAGACATGGTAACAGACCCTATTATGGGAATAATAGCGGATCGAACAGAAACTCGCTGGGGTAAATTCCGACCTTATATTTTATGGATGGCGATTCCTTTTGGGGTTTTTACATATTTGGCTTTATCTACACCAAGTTTCGATGGCACAGCAAAAATCATATATGCTGTTGCAACAAATTTTGCTGTAATGCTTATTTATACAGGTATTAATTTACCTTATTCCTCGTTAGCAGGGGTAATGACCTCAAATGCTGAAGAAAGAACTAGTATTAATTCCTGGAGAATGGCATTGGGTTTTGTAGGGATGCTTGTAGTTGTGAGTTATGCTTTAACCAGTGTTAATTACTTTGGGAAAGAAGATTATACAACAAAAATTATATACAATAATTCAAAGCATAATATTGAACTGGTAAACAATGATACTATTATAATTAACACTGTTCTTAATTCATCACAAATTGATACAGTAGTTTATGAAATAACAAGTGAAACAGGAGTTAAAGATCAGGATACATTGTTTATTTGTTCGGAGGACTTAAAATCCGTTGCCTTTATCAATAAATTATTGAAAGTAAAATCAAATAACACTGATGAAAATGGCAAACGGAAGGCACAAGTTGATATTCAATTTCCAAATGCAAACACCGATACTGTGTTTTATAGCACTGAAGCTAAAATCATTAGTCCAATTACACTTAATGATGAAGTAATTAATAAACAAAAAGGATTTAAAGGCACGATTGGTATTTTTGCGATTATATCAATAATATTCTTTCTTATAACTTTTGCCACCACTCGGGAACGAATTAAGCCATTAAAAACTCAAGAGGTCTCAATTAAAAAAGATGTAAAAGATTTAGTTCATTCACGTTCCTGGATAGTTTTATTCTTTTCAGGAATTATTTTCTTTATTATATTTTCAATGCAAAATGGTGTTATTTGGTATTATTTTCAATATTATATTGGAGATGCAAATATTGCTCAGAGATTTAACTTTCTTGGTACAGTTGCTCTTATTTTGGCTATACCAGCCTCAAAACATTTAGTGAAGAGATTCGATAAAAAGAAAATATATTTAATATGTGCACTTCTTTCGGGTGTGTTTTTTGTGATGATGTATTTCCCAGGGCCGGATCAATTGAACTTAATCTTTTTGTTTAATATTCTAGCAAAAGTATCCTTTGCGCCAACTATACCAATTCTTTGGACAATGATTGCTGATACAGCCGACCATTCCGAATGGAAAACTGGTCGCAGAGCAACAGGGCTTTTCTTTTCTGCAAGCACCTTTGCACAAAAAGCAGGTTGGAGTATTGGAATCGGAATTACTGGGTTTCTATTAACCAGATTTGGATATAATGAAGGTGCCGCAGTACAATCTGAAGAAGCTGTTAAGGGAATTAGATTATTGCTGTCTGTATACCCGGGTATTCTTTATATAGTAGGTTCCTTACTAATGATTTTCTATACAATAGACAGAGAAACTTGCCAAACAGTGGAAAAAGACCTTGATGCCCGTCGATTAGCTGAGGAGAACAAATAGAGAATTTATATAGCCACCAGGCAAATGCTATTCTTGATTTGTTTCAAATCACAAATATATAAACCAAACTCAAAAAAAATGAATCAACTAACAATTAGACGTATGAGGTTGAATACTATTTTCATCTTATTGTCTTTAATTGGAATTAATTTAACTGGTCAAATAACACAAGTAGGTAGTGGTAGTTTTACCAATACCTTTCCAGGTGTAGATGCAGCAAATAGAAATACCTACCCCAGTGGAGAACCCTTTATTTCGGGAGTTGCAGCGACTAAATCGGTGCCAACAAACGATTGGTGGTCTTCAAAGGTGAAAAATAATCATGTAAATAACCTGTTTAATTACCCCTTAGCATTCAAAACGATAAACGCTGGGTTGGTTGTCAGTTATATAAACACTCCGTCAGGAGGAAACGGAAGTAGCCAACCAATGGATGATATTTCGCCAATAGTCGTTGGTGTATCTGATTTAAATGCATCATCTGCAACTGTCTCAGATTATTCGGATTTTACAGTTACTATGAATTGGTCAAGTGGAGCACATAGTTTCAATGCAACTGCTGGTATAGCAATGCCTTTTGTTTACTTTACCAAAAATACCGGAGACATTGCTAAAATTACTGTAAACGAAGGGACAGTCACAATAGATAATGAAATGTTGGTAATTGTGGACGCGCATCATGGAGCAGATTTTGCCGTATATGCGCCTGTTGGTTCTTCGTGGCAACAATCCGGAAGTACCTATACATCTAGTTTAAATGGTGAAGACTACTGGTCCATAGCATATATACCACCATCAGCCACTAGTGTTGCTATTGCTGCATCAGAGTATAAAAAGTACGCATATGTTTTTCCTGTAAATACCACCACCTCATGGAGTTATAATGAGAGCACGTCGGTATTGCGCACCACAATAAGTGTAGATACAGAAATAAAAGAGGGAACTCAATCAAATGTTTTGTTAGGGCTACTTCCTCATCAATGGAGTCATTTAGCAAGCGATTCTCCTTCACCTCAGGGATATAGTTATGCTTCAATCAGGGGAGAAATAAAGACTCTTGATGGTAACGAATTTTATATCGAAAATAAGTTCCATGGAATATTGCCTACGCTACCTTATTTAAATAATTATAGCGAAGGATTTAGCCTGCCCGAACTGGACCAAAAAATACAGCTAATAGAAAATGATGGGTTAAGTACCTGGACCGATTCATATAACGAAGGTCAGGTGATGAATCGATTGATTCAAACTGCCCGAATTGCAGATTTAACAGGAAACACTGAGGCAAGAGACAAAATGCTTGCTACAATAAAAGACCGTTTAGAAGATTGGTTAACTGCTGAAGCAGGGGAAGTAGCATTTTTGTTTTATTATAACTCGACATGGACGACTTTAATTGGGTATCCTGCGGGACATGGACAAGATGGAAATATTAACGATCACCATTTTCACTGGGGATATTTTATTCATGCCGCTGCCTTTCTTCAACAGTTTGATCCTACATGGGGCGATGAATGGGGCGAAATGATTAATTATTTAGTTCGCGATGCAGCATCTCCCAAAAGAGACGATAACATGTTCCCGTTTCTTCGAAATTTTAGTCCTTATGCCGGACATTGTTGGGCCAATGGATTTGCAACTTTCCCTTTTGGTAACGATCAGGAATCCACTTCTGAAAGCATGCAGTTTAATTCCTCTTTAATTCATTGGGGAACTATTACTGGGAACGATGAAATTCGTGATCTGGGAATTTATTTATATACAACAGAACAAACAGCAATTGAAGAATATTGGTTCGATATTCATGAACGAACATTTAAACCAGAGTATAATTATAGCTTAGCATCCAGAATTTGGGGGAATGGGTACGATAATCAAACCTTTTGGACATCTGATATTGCTGCTGCCTATGGAATAGAAATGTATCCAATTCACGGAGGATCATTGTACCTGGGGCATAATCTTGGTTATGCTCAGAAGCTTTGGACCGAAATTTCTAATAATACAGGTATCTTATCAAACCAGGCAAACGCAAATTTGTGGCACGATATAATGTGGGAATATCTTGCATTTTTTGATCCTCAATCGGCTATTGATTTGTACGATTCTTATCCGGATCGAGCACTAAAATTTGGCGTTTCTGATGCACAAACATATTACTGGCTACATTCAATGAATGCTTTGGGTGCTGTTGATACTAGTATAACCGCTGATTATCCTATTGCTGCTGCATTTAATAAAGAAGGAACTATTACATATACAGCACATAATTATTCCAACTTACCCATTACAGTGACTTTTTCAGATGGATACTCCCTTGAAGTACCGGCTTATAAAATGGCAACAAGCAGAGATATTTCATTAACTGGAACTATAACTACAAGTTATCCTCAAGCGTTCGCTAATGGAAGTGTTGTTTTAGATGTTTCCGTATCAGGAGGTACAGCCACAAAAGTTGAGTTTTTTGATGGAGAAACATTAATAGGAACAATGACTTCACAACCATATTCATTAAAGGCGGCGAATCTGGTAGTTGGGAAACATAATTTCTATGCGAAAATATATAGTGATGTAGATTTTAATGTAACGAATATTGCAAAAGTTATTGTTGGATGTCAGCGACCCTATAGTGGAACTGCTGTATCTATTCCAGGTATAATAGAGGCCGGATTATTCGATAAATTTGAGGGAGGTAATGGTCAGGGAATAGCTTACAACGATGTTTCTGTTATAAATGAAGGTGGTTTCCGGGCAAATGAATATGTTGATGCCAGCAGCGAAGTGGCTGAAGGTGCTACTGTTGGTTGGATTTCATCAGGTGAATGGCTTGAATATTCCATTAACGTCCAGGATGCAGGACTCTACTCTATGTCATTCAGATACGCTTCTGGAAACAACAATGGTGGCGGTCCGTTTTATCTGGAACTTGATGGACAGACAATATGTGATCCCATTAATGTGAATTCAACTGGTTCATGGAGCTCGTGGAGTAGCAAAACAGTAAATAACATTCCATTTTCTTCAGGAGAACATATAATGCGAATTGTTTTTGAAAGCGGAGAATTCAACCTGGGAAAAATGACATTTGCCTATTCTGGTTCTTTACCGTACAATCAGCCAATAGCCGATGCTGGTAATGATATTGTTGTGCCTATTAATGAGAATAAGGCTACTCTTGATGGATCAAATAGTTCAAATCCAGGCTTAGAACCACTAAGCTATAAATGGACACAGGTTTATGGACCCTCACAGCTTGTGTTTTCTGATGCATTTGTTTCCTCACCAGAAATATCAGCATTGGAGAGAGGTGTTTACTTAATAGAATTGTTAGTTTCAAACGGAAGTTATTCTGATATTGATGAGCTTTATGTAATTGTAAGCGATTCAGCAAGTATTGCACCAACTATTTCAATAAATGCACCGGACAATAATTCCGAGTTTTTTGTAGGAACAGAAATAAGCATATCAGCTGAAGCCTCGGATTTAGATGGTTCAATACAGCAAGTTGAGTTTTTCGAAGGATCAAATAGTATTGGTACTATAAGCAGTAGTCCATATAATATAAACTGGACATCGTTAGATGTAGGAAGCTATAGTATTACAGCTATTGCAACAGATAATGATGGTAATTCAACAACATCCAATGCAATTACGATTAACTTTATTATGGGATCTTCATGCGAAGGCACATCTCATAATGAAGAGTTTAGTTACTTGTTTTCTGGCGATGATAATAATCCAACCATAACTTTTATTCCTATTATTGAAGGAGTTGGCAGTCCAACCTGTATTTTATATTATGGAACAAACCCCGGAGTGACTTTCCCAGGCTATTTTGTAAGTCCAGATGTACCATTTACTGTAAATGCAAGTAAGGGTAGTACAGTATATTTCTATTATTCCTATAGTTATCCAAACGAAGGAGAGCACAATACTGCTGATCATCTATTGTCTTATGTTATTGGAAGTTGTTCGTCTGTAAAACCTAGTGATTCTGAAATTGAAAAATCACTTGAGGTGAACAATATTCAATTATTTCCAAATCCGGTAACAACTATGGTTAATATACAGCTACCTGATTATGAAAGTCATATAAATATTTATGATGTCAGAGGAAAACTATTAGATAATATCATTGTAAGTTCCCGCTTGCTTGAATACAATATGAGTGCTTATACTCAAGGGATCTACTTATTTGAGGTAAAGAGCAAAAATAAAGTGCGCATGCTGAAAGTATTAAAGAATTAGAGGTTTTTCAAATTAATATTTTGTTTTTGAGTGATTAAGAGTCGTTACATTGAAGTGATTCAAGATGTAATGGCTCTTTTTGTTTGTATTAACATCAATTATTAAAGGTTCATCTTCATCTTTTTATTTGGCAATAAGAACCAAATGCCGTTACCTTGGCAAAGCTTAGCGGTAGTTAAATTATTTACAGCACTGTAAGAGTATTATCTCAAACCGAGCATGCGATCGTATGCCGCCTTAAGCTTTAGCGATGGCGCAGTTTAACGAAGTTAATCTAACCGTTTATTAAGCAATCCTTTGTAGAAGAAATTTTGTTTTGGCTAATTTTACTTCACGAATCATTTTTCAGATAATAATCATTTCTTATTTTTGTCGCCGAAAAAAACTTTAAATCATGGGTAGAGCATTTGAATATCGCAGAGCAGCAAAAGAGAAACGTTGGGACAAAATGTCCAAGATATTTCCAAAACTGGCTAAGTCAATCACTTTCGCAGCAAAAGAGGGAGGTCCCGACCCCGATATGAATGCCATGTTACGCACAGCCATTCAGAATGCTAAGGCACAGAACATGCCTAAGGATAATATCGATGCGGCTATTAAGCGTGCCTCAGGGAAAGAGGCTGAAGCCATGATTGAGGTTACTTACGAAGGTAAAGGACCTGGAGGTGTTTTGGTTTTTGTAGAGTGCGCTACCGATAATACTACACGCACTGTAGCAAACGTAAAATCATATTTTAATAAAGCCGGAGGAGGAATAGTTCCAAATGGCTCTCTGGAATTTATGTTTAGCCGAAAATCGGTCTTCGAGTTTGAGAAAACTGAGGCAATTAATATCGAAGAATTAGAACTAGAACTAATTGATGCCGGTCTTGAAGAAATCGAAGAAAATGAAGGTGTGGTATACGTTTATGGCGATTATACCAGCTTTGGTAACCTTTCAGCTGCTCTTGAAGGATTAAATATTGAAGTGAAGAAAGCTAGTTTACAGAGAATTCCTACTTCACCTGTTGAGTTTAAAGAAGAACAATTAGAAGAGATCGAGAAAATGCTCGATAAAATTGAAGATGACGAAGATGTTCAACAAGTATTTACAAATATAGCTTAGGTATTTATTGTGCTGCTTTAGATTTTTTTAAACTATGTTTTTTTTGTCCTAAAAAAGTTGTTAGAGTCTTTCTGATCATAGATGTGTCAATAATGGGTATATTATTGTTTTGGTCAATATCTGTAATTTGCTATTTTTGAGGTTGTTTCCTTTTCAAAAGCTAGAAATGAGATATTCTCTAATTGCACTTTTTGTTTTTATTGCTTCTAATTTAATAGCTGATACACCAGAGTCGATTACCTTTTCATATATTAACGAAACCAATGGACTTCCTGATAACAACGTAAACTGCATATTCAAAGATTCTGAAGGCTTTGTATGGTTTGGAACAAGAAATGGATTGTGTCGGTTTGATGGTTATGAGATTAAAGTTTTTCGTAATACTGAAGATCCTAATTCAATTTCCGGTAATAGGATTCTTGATATAGGTGAAGATACCAAAGGTAATCTCTGGATAGGAACCTATAAAGACGGACTAAACAGGTACGATAAAGAGAAAGAACGATTTTTTAGATATAGTATTGATGCTGGTATCGGTGAAAGAATAAATCGGGTAAAAGTTTTGTCAGATGGAAGTATTTGGATATGCTCAAATAATGGACTCGCAACTTATAATCATGCAAAAGATTCTTTCAAGCTATACCTTCCTGAATTAAATTCAGAAAACTCAATTAATACTTACTTCGTACATGATATTCTTGAAACAAAGGCCGGAGAGATTTATGTAGCACCAGAAAGTTCAATAGTGCAAAAATTAGATCCTAAAACCGGGTTATTTGAAAATATTTTTTATAAACGACATCCAGAGTTACTCAGTAATTTTCGAAAAAGGTTATTAGAAGATCAAAATGGAACAATATGGATTGCAGCAAATTACCATGGATTGTGTTCGTATCAACCCCAAACAGGAGAGTCAGAGATTTATACAGCCTTCAATAATAATCTTTCTACAAATATCCTTTTGGGAACTATGGATATTGATGCCGAAGGAAATATCTGGATTAGTACTGAAGAGGAAGGGATTAATATTTTTAATGTTTCCACAAAGACTTTTTCTCATGTAAAACGAGTGGAAAACAAAGCAGGCAGCCTGAGTTCAGATCATATTTATAGCATTTACTTTGATGATAATAACATAGCCTGGATAGGAACTTTTGATAAGGGTATAAACATTTACAATCCTCAACAAAATAAATTTTCCTCTACTTTGTTTTCTGTGAACGATTTAGATGTATTAAAAGACTTTTCTGTATTAGATATTTTCGAGGATGAAAAGCAAAGAGTTTGGGTTGGTACAGATGGTTTTGGATTGTTCCGATTTGAAAAAGGGAAACCGGTAAAGCATTACATAATTGATCCAAATACCACTAATAATATTTTAACCTCAAATGTTGTAACAAGTTTGGCTCAAGACCCACAGGGCAATATACTTATAGGCACATATGCTGGTGGTTTTATATCACTTAATCCTGAAACCAGCAGATTTGAGCATTTTTTTCCTGATTGGCAGAAAGAAAACTCTCTATCTTCAGCTAATGTTTGGGAAATATTTAAAGATAGTCGTGATAGAATTTGGTTAGGACTTCTGGGAACAGGAGTCGATAAATATTTTTCAGATAACAATACTTTTAAAAACTATGGTCCCAATGCTCGGGTTGATAATAAAATTGATTTCAACAATGTAATGGTTATTGATGAAGATTCTGACGGAGACGTGTGGTTTGGTACCGAAGGAAAAGGTTTGTACATCATGGACAATCAGACCAATAAAACAATTAGAATAACAGGCGACTCTCTACAAAAGTTTACTTCTCAGGGAATTATTAAATGCATTAAATCGGATCGGTGGGGACAAATCTGGATAGGCACAGAAGATAAGGGATTATTCTGTTATAATAAAAGAACTAAAGCTTTTAGAAAGTTTGCTAATAATGAAGGATTTAATTCAAATTCAGTTCAGAGTCTGGAGGAAGATATTTATGGAAATATCTGGATTGGAACTACCACAGGATTATACAAATTCAATAATAACACCCAAAAGTTCAACTTATTTATTCTTGATGATGGCTTATCTAGTAACGACTTTAATCCCGACGCAATGGAGAAGCTTTCTGATGGTAGAATTTTGGCTGGAACTAAAAATGGTATTGATATTATTTCTGTTGATAACATTAAAATCAATCAGAACTTGCCCAAAATTATGTTTACCAGGCTTACTGTTCTTAACAAGGAAATAAAAGCTGGAGATAAGATTGATGGCCGTGAAATATTAAATAAAAGCATAAGCTTTACTAAGGAATTGAAATTGACATGGAAAGATAAAGTTTTCCTGATTGATTTTGCAGCTCTCAATTACACCCTGCCGCATAAGTGTAAATATAAATATAAGCTTGAAGGTTTCGATAAAGATTGGATTTTTACGGATTCAAAAAGAAGGTTTGCTGGTTATTCTAACCTTAATCCTGGAGATTATTCTCTAAAAGTAAGGGCATCAAATAACGATGGCAAATGGGGCGACAATGAGGTTACTATGAAAATTCATATAAAGCCACCTTTCTGGAACACTCTTTTATTTAAAATATTTTTATTTGCACTTACATTCCTTCTTATTTTTCTTTTATATCGAAGGAGAATTAATATTCACAAAGAACAATTTAAAAAGAAGCAGCTTGAGCAGGAAGCTAAAATTAGTGCTCTTGAGAAAGAAAATTTGGAAGCTGAATTGAAAAAGCTTGCTTTTAGTGTTATTAGTAAGAATAAGTTACTTATTGAACAGAAGAACAAAATTTTAAATCTTTCTATCAAAGCAAAACCTAATGTAAAAGAAGGACTTATTAAAATTGTTGACCTTATTGATGAAGATTTAGATGAGGAAAAAGACTTTAAATTCATTGAACCACAAATAGATAAAGCATATAATCAGTTTATTACCAACCTACGCAAAAAGCATCCCGATTTGAGCGCCACAGAGATTCGAATTGCTGCATATATTAGAATGAATCTTACCACAAAGGAAATATGCGAGTTTATGAACAAAACTCAACGCGCTGTCGAAAACGATCGGTATCGATTAAGAAAGAAAATTGGTCTCGAATCAAACGATTCTCTTTCAAACTACCTGATAAGCATTTAATGTAGAAACTCCCTTCTTAACACCTTAAAATTCTAGTAAGCAGCACGTTGCAAGTTGGTTGAGTGTTTTTGAGTACCCTTAAGAGTAGTTTCACGAGGTTTTGAGTAGCCTATATATAAGTCATTTCAATTTTCATCTCATAGATTTGATTTAATTAAATGATTCGTATAGTGGGTTTCTAAAACTCATAGCCATATACACAAAAAAAAACTTATTGAATATCAGATTATGAAACAAACATTTAAAAAAATCAGTGTTTTAATCATCGTAGTTTCTTTTACTATTGGATGTGCTATTAAAGTGAAAGATAAAGAAGCTTTGAGTAATGAGCAAAGCAATGAAATTGTGTTCTCACTTATCGAAGCACAGGTTTATTTAACCGCAAAGGGTACCGGGAATAGGTTATCAAAACTTGATAATTTACAATTTAAAGAATTCGGGCAGCCAGATGAGCATTACCCTACTTTAATAATCGATCCAAAAAGAACATTTCAAACTATTGAAGGTTTTGGCGGAGCAATTACCGATGCAAGTGCTGAAACTTTCTACAAGTTATCTGAAAAGAATCAGAAGAAAATTCTTGAAGCATATTTTGACAAAAATCAAGGCATTGGATATAGTTTATTTCGAACTCATATTAATAGTTGCGACTTTTCAAGTGAATCGTATGCATATTCCGAGACTGAGGGCGATATTAACTTGAAGCATTTCTCGATTGAAAAGGATAAAAGGTTTAGAATACCATTAATTAGAAAGATTCAAAGCCTTGTAGGAGATGATTTTAAATTGTTGGCATCTCCCTGGAGTCCTCCAGCATGGATGAAGACCAATAACCAAATGCTAAATGGGGGGAAGTTAAAACCAGAATACTACCAAACATGGGCCAATTATTATGTGAAATTTATTGAATCATATGATAAAGAAAATATTCCAATTTGGGGTATGACAATTCAAAATGAACCAAATGCAGTTCAACGTTGGGAGTCATGTATTTATACTGCTGAAGAAGAGCGGGATTTTGTAAAATTCCATTTGGGACCAACCTTAAAAAAAAGCAATCTATCAAATGTTAAGCTTGTAATCTGGGATCATAATCGTGGTATTATGTATCAAAGAGCTGAAGTCGTGTTTGAAGACCCTGAAGCTGCAAAATACGTTTGGGGCACAGGTTTCCATTGGTACACTGGCGATCATTTTGAGAATGTTAAACAAGTTGCTGAAGCATTTCCAGACAAAAAATTATTGTTCACCGAAGGCTGTGTTTTTCCATTCAATTACGAAAAGCTTCAAGACTGGAATTGGGGAGAGCGTTACGGAGAATCAATTATCCATGATCTCAATAATTCGGTAAGTGGCTGGATTGACTGGAATATTCTATTGGATGAAACAGGTGGCCCGAATCATGTTGCAAATTATTGCTATGCACCGGTAATTGGAAACACAAAAACCGATGAAGTAATTTTCATGAATTCATATTACTACATGGGGCATTTCTCAAAATTCATTAGGCCTGGAGCCAAGAGAGTAATCTGTTCAAGTAATAACGATGATTTATTGGCCACTGCATTTATAAATCCAGACAATAAAATAGTTGTTGTGGCAATGAATCCAACAGATGACGATATAAACTACAAAATGTGGATTGAAGGAAGGGGCCTCCAGTCAATAATCCCTTCTCATGCTATTAAAACAATAATTATTCAATAAAACTAATAATTCATTTTCCAATCTCATGAAATAGAATCTATGAAAACTATATTCAGATTTATTCTTCTTTCCTTCAGTTTAACTGGGGTTTTAATAAGCAGTATACACGCACAAGGTTACTTGCATCGCAGTGAAAAAAATATTGTTGATGGTAATGGAACTAATTTCATTATTAAAAGCATTGGTACTGGCAACTGGATGTTGCAGGAAGGTTACATGATGAAAACATCTGATGTAGCCGGCACACAACATGAATTTAGAGAGAAATTAATTGAGTCAATTGGTGTAGCAAAAACAGACAGCTTTTACAATGCATGGTTAGAATACAACATGACCAAGGCTGATATTGATTCAATGAAGGCATGGGGCTTTAACGCCATTCGTCCTGCTTTACATTATAAATGGTTTACACCACCCATTGAAGATGAACCGATATCTGGTACCATAACATGGCTCAATAAAGGGTTTGATATGGTAGATTCTTTGTTGAAATGGTGTGCAGCAAATGAAATGTACGTAATTCTTGATATGCACGGTACCCCTGGAGGGCAAGGAAAAGATGCTGCTATATCAGATTACGATCCTTCTAAATTATCGCTATGGGAAAGCCAGGCTAATAAAGACAAATTAATAGCTCTCTGGAAGAAACTTGCTGAAAGGTATAGTGACGAACCATGGATAGGCGGATATGATCTGATAAATGAGCCAAACTGGACATTTGCCGAGCCAAATAATGCTCCTTTGTGGAATATTTATAAAGATATTACCACAGCAATTCGTGAAGTTGATCAAAACCATTTAATCTTTATTGAAGGAAACTGGTTTGCAAATGACTTTAGTGGCTTACCAACTATTTGGGATAATAACCTGGCACTGAGTTTTCACAAATACTGGAACTACAATGATCAAGGCTCAATTCAGTGGATGATAGACCTTCGCAATCAGCGCAATGTTCCTATTTGGTTGGGAGAATCCGGAGAAAACTCTAATACATGGTTTACAAACCTTATTGCACTTTGCGAATCGAAAAATATTGGTTGGTCGTGGTGGCCGGTAAAAAAGGTCGGACTAAACAATGTCATGCAGGTTGAAATAAACAACAATTACGACAAACTAATAAGAAGCTGGAAAGGTGAAGCACCCACTTTAACAGAAGATGAGGCTTTTGCAGCTGTTTTAACCTTTGCTGAAAACCACAAGATAGAAAACTGCGAAATTCATTACGATGTAATAGATGCAATGATCAGGCAGCCACATAGTCAGGAGTCATTACCTTTTAAAAATCATGCCATTGGCGATAGAATATTCTTCGCTGATTACGATTTTGGAAGAAACAATGTTGCTTATTTTGATAACGATACAGCAAACTATCATTTGAACACTCAAGAGTTTGTTAACTGGAATCGGGGATGGAGTTATAGAAATGATGGTGTAGATATTGAGCCTTGTTCTGATAGTTACGCAACAAATGGATACCATGTTGGCTGGATAGAACAAAACGAGTGGCTGCAATATACTATTGAAACTGATTCTGCAGCAGCATATAGTTTTGAATTTCGCTCATCTTCTGAAAGTAAGGGGGCTGTAATACAAATAGAAATTAATGGGGAAGTTGCTTCAGAAAAAATTACTCTACCATTAACAGGCAACTGGAATGTATGGGAGACATCACAAGTTGACAATATTATAATACCTGCCGGGACTTCGAAAATCAGATTTTATATTGAAGAAGCTGGTTCGAACCTAAACTATTTTCTTATTAAAAATCCTATATCAGATTTTCCGTTTACATTTTTGTCTGCAAAATCAGAAGGCATTGATCAGAAGATTTCAGTCTCACTAAACAAAAGCATTACCAACATCGATGACTCATCTGTATTAAATGATATTGTTCTGACTCAAAACGGTGTTAGTATTAATATTAAAAGCTGTAAGGTAAGTACAATTTCCGATAAGGTTATTGAGATTTTTGCAAATACTGATTTGCTATATACAGATAAAATCGAGCTGTCTTATAGCGGAACATCAATTGAGGCAGAAGGTCAAAATCTTGAGGCGTTCAATCTTAAACTGGTTCAGAATAAGCTAACATTCCATCATGCTATTCCGGGTGCTATTGAGGCTGAAGATTATTATTACAATAATGGACTTGAATTAGAAGATTGCGAAGATTTTGGAAATGGCAAAAACCTTGGTTTTGCTGATGCGGGTGATTATGTCGATTTCTATATATATACAGATGATTATGGAGCACATAAACTAGACTTGCGATTAGCTACCCTAGCCAATGATGCTGAGCTAATTCTATATTCTATTCGAAATAACAACAAAATTCCTGTTGATACAATTGCTGTTAATAGTACAGGCGGGTGGCAGGAATGGAAAACTCAATCTACAGAAGTAAGTCTTCAAAAAGGCCTTCAGTTTTTCCAACTTTATATCAAGAGAGGGCAGGTAAATATTAACTGGATTAAATTTGGTCCGCGCCTGACAAATTCTATTAATGAGCTCAACAAAATAGGCTTCAATCTTTATCCAAATCCTTCAAGCACAAGTATTCACCTGGATTTTAGCGGAGAGTTTTCATCAACTTATAAAGTTGATGTAATTAGTATAGAAGGGAAAAAACTTATTACTGAGTTAGCAAATAATGCAACACATGTAGTTGATATCTCCACTTTATCGCCCGGTATGTATATAGTGAAAGTTACAAGCAATAAGCAGAAAAACTCAGCCATGTTAATTGTGAATTAAGGATAGAAAATTAATGCCATTATAATGAAGGAACCTAATAAATATAAATAACCTAATAATTAAAAATGAAGAAACTGTTTAATATTATTTCACTTAATATCTTGTTGCTTACGTTCTCACCATGGGTTCAGGCGCAGCAGGGTTTAATTTCAGGGGTTGTTGTTGACCAGGAAGGGACGTCGTTACCTGGCGTTACCGTACTGGTAAAAGGAACGACCAATGGAGCAACTACATCGCTGGATGGAAAATATGTTCTGAATAATGTCTCTCCGACTGATACCATATTATTTTCTTTTATTGGTTTCGAAAGCCAATTAAAGCAGGTAAATGGTAATTCGGTCATTAATGTTATTCTTGATGAGAGTATTGAAATGCTTGCAGAAGTTCAGATTGTAGCTTTTCAGAAACAAAAGAAAGAAAGCGTTATTGGTTCAATTAACACGATTAAACCAGCAGAACTAAAACAACCTTCATCAAATTTAACAACAGCTTTGGCAGGTAGAATGTCTGGTATTATTGCTTATCAGCGGTCCGGAGAACCAGGAAAAGACAATGCTGAATTCTTTATTCGCGGTGTAACTTCTTTTGGTTATAAAAACAGTCCGCTTATTCTGATTGACGGATTAGAAGTGTCGTCGGAAGATTTAGCACGAATTGAACCTGATAATATTGCGAGTTTTTCAATTATGAAGGATGCTACGGCAACCTCTTTGTATGGTGCCCGTGGTGCAAATGGTGTTGTGTTAATTACTACCAAGGAAGGTAAGAAAGGTAAGGCTGTTGTTTCATTCAGAGTTGAAACTAATATAGCAACACCTACCAGAGTAAATGAATTCCTTGATGGTGTTGAATACATGGAGCTTTATAACAAAGCCCTTCGTACTCGAAATCCTGAAGCAAGTTTAAGATATTCTAAAACGAAAATTGAAGGAACGAGAAATAAGCTCAATCCGGAAGCATATCCAAACGTAGACTGGTATAATGAGTTATTCAAGAATTCAACACAAAATACAAAAGCTAACTTAAATGTTAATGGTGGTGGTGAGGTAGCACAATACTACTTATCTACTTCTTACACAAACGAAACAGGCTTGCTTAAAGTTGATAATCTAAATAATTTTAATAATAACATTAATATCGATCGATATAATATCAGGGCAAATATCAATATAGGAATAACCAAAACAACTCGAATTGCAGTTAAGTTCTCTTCTTTGTTTGATCGCTATAATGGTCCTATAAATGATGCCAATGCAATTTTCGAATCGGTTATGGAGGCAAACCCTGTAAACTTCCCTAAGTATTTTGAGAAGGATGAGTCTACACAATACTATAATCATACTCTTTTTGGTAATCAGGCCGATGGATCTTACCCAAATCCATATGCGGATATGGTTAAGGGTTATAAAGATAGGTTTTCGTCAACAATTTTGTCTCAGGCACAGCTGGAGCAAGATCTGGATTTTATTACGCAAGGGCTTAAATTAAGGGCTTTAGCTTCAATACGTTCCTATAGTTCAAACGCACATGATTATTGGTTCAATCCATTCTATTATAGAGCGGTTGGTTTGCAAGGTAACGACTACTCCGTAGAGCAAATTGTTGAAGGATCAGAATATTTAAATAATCATTTGGCTTATAGTGATGCAAATAGTCGAATGTATTTTGAAGGTATTTTGCAATATGACCGGGAATTCGCAGAACGCCATAGCATTGGAGCTTTATTAGTTGCCTATAGAAGTGAAGCATTGAATACATTAGGTGGTAATTACTTATCCAGCTTTCCTTCAAGAAACTTAGGCATATCTGGAAGGCTTACTTATGCTTTTGATAGCAGATACTTTACAGAATTTAATTTTGGATATAATGGTTCAGAGAAGTTTGCTGAACACAACCGTTTTGGATTCTTTCCTTCAGTAGGCGCGGGTTGGATTTTATCGAACGAACAATTTTGGGCTCCTTTAAAGGAAACGCTCGATTTAGTCAAATTTAAATATACGTATGGTTTAGTTGGTAACGATGCAATTTCAGATCCGAATGACAGATTCTTTTATTTGTCAGATGCAAATTTAAACGATCCAGGTCGGGGGTATACTTTGGGGCGTGATTTTAACAACTCATATAGTGGATATACAATAAGCAGATATTCGAATCCGAATGTGACTTGGGAGATTGCCTATAAGTCAAATTATGGTTTAGAATTAGGTGTTTTAAGCACTGCAGTTTTTCAGGTCGACTATTTTGAAGAGCGACGCGAGAATATTTATCAGCCACTGTTATTTGTTCCGGAAACAATGGGATCAACCGCTGGTATTTCAAGCAATATTGGAAAAGCAGAGTCTCGAGGTGTTGATGCTTCATTAGACATTAACAAGGCTTTTATAAAGGGTTTCTGGATTTCTTCCCGGTTAAATTTTACTTATGCAACAAGCAAAGTTTTAGTTAATGGCGAACCCGAATATGAATACGAACACATGAGTAGTATCGGTTATCCAATAGGTCAACCACGAGGATATGTTGCACAACGTTTATTTGTCGATGATGAAGAAGCAATAAACTCTCCAAATCAATTTGGTGGTGTTCCTGGAACTCATTACGGTGCTGGAGATATAAAATATGTTGATATAAACAAAGATGGGAAAGTTGATGAAACAGATATGGTTCCTGTTGGATTTCCCACAGTGCCCGAAATTGTTTATGGTTTTGGAGCTTCTATGGGCTATAGAGGAATAGATTTCTCCTTCTTCTTCCAAGGGTCTGGTAGGCAGTCATTCTATATTCGTACAACCGATGGATGGGAGTGGGGTCAATATCGGTTGGGAGCAACACCATTTATCGATGAGAGAAATGCATTGCAATTAATCGCAGATAATCATTGGTCAGATGATAATCCGGATCCATACGCTTTCTGGCCTCGACTTTCAGTTGAATCCGTTGAGAATAATCAAAAAGCTTCGACATGGTGGTTAAGAGATGGCAGTTTTATTCGTTTAAAAAGTCTTGAATTGGGTTATACAATCCCATCCCATATCTCTGAAAAAGCAGGCATTGCAAAATTCAGGATGTATTTCAGTGGAGTTAACCTACTAACATTTAGCCAATTTAAGTTGTGGGATCCGGAAATGGCAGGTAACGGACTTGGCTACCCTACCCAGAAGGTCTATAACATGGGAATTCAAATAACACTTTAAAAATTGACTATGAACAAAATAATTAAATATAATCTATTCTTTGCCTTTCTGCTTTTAATTATAAGTAGTTGCGGCGACTATCTGGATATTGTACCAGATAAAACTCAGGAAATTGATTTGCTTTTTGAAAGAAAGGATCAAGCATATAACGCTTTAGCAGCATGTTATCACTCTTTACCAGGTTACGATGCGGTTTTTTCTTCCTATATACTTGCAACTGATGAATTAACAGCACCTACTGGTCAAAATACAAGTGGTGTAGATTTAATGCGTGGAAAGCAAAATACAGAAGATCCACTTATGAGTCTATGGTCTGGATACAATTCAATTGTTGGTTCTCAACAATCTCTATATATTGGAATAAGGGATTGCAATACATTGATAGATAATATATACAAAGTTGCAGATATGTCCGAAGATGAAAAAGCTCAATGGAAAGCTGAAGCTCAGTTTCTGAAAGCATACTATCATTTTCTATTAGTTAGTCTTTATGGTCCAGTTCCAATAACTGATAAAAATATTCCTATTTCAGCAGAAATTGAAGATGTGCGAGTCCATAGAAATTCAGTTGATCAGTGTTTTGATTATATTGTCGCTAAAATTGATGAGGCTACACCATTTTTAACCGAGAGAATTGCAACAAATAATTCGCTAGGTAGAATCGATCAGGTAATCGCCAAGTCAATAAAGGCAAAAGTGCTTTTATATGCAGCCAGCCCTTTGTTTAATGGCAATACAGAATTCTACGAAAATTTTGTTGACGAGAATGGTAATCAGTTTTTTAACACTACCTACAATACTGAAAAATGGAAGCTTGCTGCTGATGCAGCAAAGGAAGCTATAGATTTAGCTGCTAACAATGGTATATCACTTTTTAAATTCACAGGACAACCACAACCTTACGATTCAGTAAACTATAATCAAGATGAAGTACAGGCATTGTACAATTACCGATACATGTTTACTGAAAAGTGGAACGAGGAATTAATTTGGGGCAATTCAAGTCCAATAACTGGTGATTGGTGGAATATTAGAGCTGCATCATTAATGAAGAACCCTAACTCTTCTACTAATGAGGCTGCTTGGCAATGGGTGTCTCCTTCACTGAGAATGGTTGAACTTTATTATACACAAAATGGTCTTCCAATAGACGAAGATTTAACATTCAATTATAATTCACGCTATGGTCTTAGGCCTATACCGGCGGAAGAAAAATATCATGCACAGGAGGGCGAATCAACTTTAAATCTGCATCTAAGTCGTGAACCTCGTTTTTATGCTTCAATTGGTTTTGACCGAGGTTTCAATCGAACATGGGGAGAACTATTTAGTTTAAAAATGCGCGGCACTGAAGAGCATGGTAAACAATCGGAAAGTAATGATAACCTTATTACAGGGTATTCTCTGAAAAAACTGAATCACCCTTCATCAACAGGAGACGCCTATAATAATATTGTAAGCTATGCCTGGCCAATTATGAGGTTGGCAGACTTATATCTTATTTATGCTGAGGCACAAAATGAATACTACGGACCAGATGCTACAATATATAATTATCTGGACTTAATTAGAGAACGCTCTGGCATACCAACGGTTGAGGATTCCTGGTCAAATGCAACAATAGCAATGCATCCAAATAAACATTTGAATAAGGATGGTCTTAGAGAAATCATTAGACAAGAAAGAATGATTGAGATGGCTTTTGAAGGTAGCAGATATTTTGATATGCGAAGATGGAAAGAGGCTCATAATTACTTTTCACAACCTATTCAAGGTCTTAATATTTCTGAAAGCGATGCAAATCTATTTTACAATGTTAGAAATGTAATGCAACTCTCATTTGTAAATCCCAGGGACTATTTGCACCCAATTAAAGCACACGAAGTAATAGTAAACTCGAATCTGGTTCAAAATCCAGGTTGGTAAAAATCAATCGATTATGAATAATTATATTAAATGCAGCTCTTTTGTTGTTGCCATAATTGCAATACTAGCCTTAGGTCTTTTCTCCTGCAACGACAATGAAAAAGATTTTGATACAACACCTCCGGGGAAGCTTACCATTAAAGATGTAATACCTACTAATGGTGGAGCGAAAATAACTTATACATTACCCGATGATAACGATGTTTTATTTGTTAAAGCAAGATATACAAACTCACTCGGAAATGAAGTATTTAAAGTTTCTAGTATCTATAACGATACGATTGAACTCGATGGTTTTAGAGATACTACTTCACATTTGGTAGAGTTGTTTGTTGTTGATAAGAACAATAATCATTCTGAAGCTACAGAAACAAGTTTTGAACCACTTATTTCATATATCTATTTAGTTCAGCAAAGCATTGTAATTACACCAGATCTTGGAGGCGTTAAAATTGAATGGGATAATGTTTCATCAAAAACTGTACATGTATACATTCAGTTACAAAACGAAACTTATGAGGATTCAATAATTTTCTCATCCTATCTATCTCACTATACAGTTTTCTTGCGGGGACTTGATTCTGTTAATTATAACTTTTATGCAAAAGTTGAAGACTTCCCTGGAAACAAGACTAGCCAGGAATTTATATCAACAGTAAAACCTAAGTTTGAGCAAAAGATCAAAAAAGATACATGGACATTAATTAGCAACCTATCAGTTGATGGTAATGCCTATGAAGGAACTACAGAGAACTTCTGGGATGATGTGATAGATACTCCCGAGTCACCCGATGACAATAGCTACTTTATGATGTCGCGTGATAATAATGGGGGTGCTTTAAATTATCCAATGGATCTTGTAATAGATTTTAATAAATCGGTTGTAGTTAATCGATTTGTTGTTTGGCAACGAGCATTTGATTTTGAAAATCGTACAGCTGATAATATTAGCAAAGACTACTACTATTATAAAAGTGAGAATATGAGAATGTTCGATATCTTCTTTAGTAACGATTTTGTTGCGTGGACAAAAGCAGGAAGTTTTGATATAGGTGATCCTAAAGATTTAGATGGAAATGTTCCTGCTGAAGCTATTCAGGAAGGAATTGAAGGGCATATGTTTATGCTGGAAAGTACAACTGAACCTGTTAGGTATATGAAATTCAGTGTGACATCTAATTATGGAAGTGAGATCTATATTAACAGTTCAGAGATAAGTTTATATGGTCTGGATGATGTTCAATAACAATAAAATTGAAATGAAAAGAAATATATATTCAATAATTACCATCCTGGCAGTATTATCAATAACTGCTTGTGAAACCATCGAAGATACTTACGCAAAGTATCTTGAAGATGAAGTGGTGTATTCTCCCAAAGTAAGGAATATCAGAAGTTATCCGGCACTTAAAGAAGTAACTCTGGCCTGGGATAATCCTTCAGGTGATGTAGCAAAAAAGATTTTGATCGATTACCAGGATGATACCTTGACTACTGAAACATTAGTCGATACAATTATCATAACTGGCCTTGAAATCAAAGGATATACCATTTCTGTATATACAATGGATGCATTCGGGAACCTGTCGGTTCCTGAAAGTATTGTTGTTTTTCCAAATGGTGAATAGTATCAGTTAACCCTAATTATCTAAAACAAATAAAAGAATGATCATTATGAGAAAAACTTTTATCCTTTTCAGTTTAGCATTAATCATTGGATTAATAACTACTGTTACAAGTTATGCCCAAACAGAAATGTTAACGGGTGGTAATATGGAAACTGAATCCGATTGGAATATCAGTCTTCTTAATACAGAAACAGGTGCAGAACCAACTGCAACCTGGAACTACACAACTTCTGGTCCAACAGCAGGAGTAGGAGGGAATCTACATGCTACAGGTACAACTAACACCGGTAATACTCAATATTGCATTTATCAGGAAGTTGTTTTATCTAATACTAAATCTTACACTTTTGATGGTGCTTTCCATGCTTTGCAAATTAATAATAGTTGGTGCGAAGTGTTTATTGGAACAAAACCGATAGATGGGAAAGACTATGGAGAAGGAATGTTTCGTTTTGCAGCTTTTGGAACATGGGCTGGTTACACAAGCGATGATGGTGTTTTTAGTGTAGATATTGACCCAAATAATTACAATGTATTTGTTCCTGACACAAACGGTACATATTATTTCGTTTTGAAAATGGGTAGTACATCATGGGATGGAACCGATAAAACATTTGAAATAATTGTTGATGAATTTTCTTTAATTGAAGATGGGAAGCCTGTAGTAGATTTTTTTGCTGATGTTACTAATGGCATTGCTCCTTTAGATGTTGTATTTACTGATGCATCAAAATTTGCAACTTCATGGGCATGGAACTTTGGCGATGGTAATTCGAGTACAGAACAGAATCCAACACATAACTACACTAGTGCAGGAACTTATTCAGTTACTCTTGAGGCAACAAATACCGATGGAACAACTGAACTTGTAAAAACAGATTATATAACTGTTAACCCTGCTGTTACATTAGAAGCTGGTGGTGTAATTGAAGGTGGTGAAATGTCTGATGGTTCGGCTTGGAGTATAAATTATTTGAATACAGCTACAGGAAACGAACCAACATTAACATGGGATGATATAATACATACTCCTTCAGCAGGTCAGGATGGAGCATTATATATTGAGGGAGATGCCCCAGGTGGACAAAATGCTCAAGTTGCCATATATCAGGCAGTAACCTTATCTACAGACAGTATTTATTATTTCGATGCTGCGTTTAAAGATTTTGATAATGATCTTCAGAACACCTGGGCTGAAGCTTATGTTGGTTCTGAGCCTGTTACAGGAGAAGACTATAATTCTGGTGAGACCAGGTTTTTATTATCAGATTTAACCACTTGGAGTGGCGATTGCAATCCAGCAGGTTTAGATGGAACATTTAGCCTTAGTTCTTGCAATTATAATGGGTTTATTCCAGACTCAAATGGTACTTATTATTTTGTTGTAAGAATTGGATCTTGGGAAGGTGGAGATTTTCAAATTGCAATCGATGAATTATCATTAAAAGCTTATCGCTTAAAACCAATTACAGCTTTCTCAGCAGATATGCCTACTGGTTTTGTTCCATTAACTGTAAACTTTAATGACAAATCTGTTTTTGCAGAATCGTGGGCATGGGACTTTGGCGATGGTAGTTCTAGTACCGAGCAAAATCCAACCCACACTTATGATATTATTGGCCAATACACTGTATCGTTAACTACTACAAATGAGATTGGTGATTCAACAATTACAAAAACAAATTATATTACAGTTAATGATAAACCAGCTCTGCCTGCAGGTGAAAAACTATATGGCGGAAATATGGAGAATCCAAATTTCTGGACTATAACTAACCTCAATGCTTCTGCTATTCCTACAGCAACCTGGAACTACACTGATGATTCACCAACAGGAGGTGTGGGTGGGAACCTACATGTAACAGGCACTGTCAATAATACAACATCTCATTATTGTATATGGCAACCAGTTGAATTGAAGGCTGATTCTATATATACTTTTGAAGGTGTGTTCAAAGACATTACTGGTATAGATCATTTCTGGTGTGAAGTATTCATTGGAACAGAAGCTCCTGTAGATGGTGCTGATTATGGTGAAGGAGTTGATAAAATAGTACATATCAATACTTGGGATGGTAGTGCTCAGATGATTGATGGAGCATTCTCAGAAATAGCTATAACTGATGAGAATCCATATCAACCTGAAAGCGATGGCACTTATTATTTTATTGTTAAATTGGGTAATACTGATTGGGAGGGTACTGATTATTCATTTGATGTAATTTTAGATGAATTAACATTAGTGGAATCTACTCCGGTTGTACTTCCTGTACCATCGTTTTTCGCAGATGTAACCTCAGGAGATGCATATTTAACTGTACAGTTCTATAATGAGTCAACAGACGCAATTGAATATTCCTGGGACTTTGGCGATGGAGGAACAAGCACAGACAAATCACCTAGTCATACCTATACTGCAGCTGGAAAATACTCTGTAAGCCTAACTGCTAGTAGTGAAAACTATGATAGTACCATAGTTAAAACAGATTTAATTACTGTTTCTGAGCCTGCAAATGGTTTAACTTCATTAGGTGCCAATCAGTTTAGAGTTTATCCAAATCCTGCAAACGATGTGTTACACATAGAAACAAAAGTTTCTGACAATTATAGTGTTGCAATTTACAATATAGTTGGAGTAAAAGTTTATGAAGAATCACAACTTGGCAAAAACAAAGAAATAGATATTTCTACCCTCACTAATGGGATTTATCTTATTAGTTTGCGTATTGATCAAGACGAGATTTTGAAGAAGATAATAATTGAATAGTGTTGTTTAAATAGCTCAGTTGAAAATGGTTGCCTATTCTTGGGCAATCATTTTTTTTCTCATTTAGCAATCAATAATATAAGAGATTTTATGTTTCTGCATTTGGTAATATAATCACTAAACTATAGAAAAGTGCAGTACTTCTTAATAAAAATATGCAAATCAAAGGGTTATATCCTTAGCACGAAGTGACTAAAGATTAATAACCGTGGGTGAAACCCGAGGATTTTAGATAATTGGTTTCAGCTACGAAGTGGTGAATAGTATTATTTCAGTTTATCCTACTTATAGGCTTAGTTTATAGCTATATTTATCTATATTGTCTACCCGGGTTTTTTCAAATTAAACCTGCATTAAGTATTGGGAGAGAAACGAACCGCGGCATTAAACCCGATAAAGAGATTCTTAGTTTCTTACAACTTGTGTTTGATAATTAATTACGTAGACCTATAGATGTAAAGGTAGAAGACGTTTATCGTTTATGTGAATATATTCTGGGCTTAACCTTAACAAAGAAAATCACAAAACAGGTACTATTATTACCATTGTAACTCTCTAATTTTCTTTCAACCCTTGATTCTTATTAAATATAATCATCAGAAAAAGATTGTACTATTGCTGAAACATAAGTTTTTGAAACGGGTAGGGTTAATCCATCTTCAGTGTTTAACTCAAGAAAAACACCATCTTTTTCTCGCTTAAGTATTTTTACTTTGCTGAAATTAACAAGGTATGAACGATGACAACGTAAAAATCCCAGACGTTGAAGTTTCTCTTCAAGGGTCTTTAAGGTGTTTCGTATCATGAATTTCGACAACTTTTTATTAGTTGAGTAATATATAGAAACATAATTATCAGAGGCTTCAATATAGATTAGGTCATCAAGCACAACTGAGAACTTTAATTTTCCCTTGTCGTCGTAGAAAGGAATCATCTTATCCTGATCGGGTTTTGGTCCATGTCCGTGAGAATATTCCTCTAATTGCTTTGTTTTTTCTCTATAAGCAAAATAAAGCCACAGAACGGAATAGGGTAAAAGTAAAATAAGTGCAGTATTTCTAATAGTAACTTGAACAATCTCAGTCAGAATTCTGACATCTTTCAATACATACTTAACGTAAACAGAATATCCGGCAGCCATACTGAGTATTTCAGCAAATATCCACAATGAGTAATATAGATAAGTAAGCGAATTCTTTTTCGTAGTCTTGTACATAACAATTCTGCTTACAACAATAATTATCATTCCAGCTAAAATTGCTAAACTTGAGTTAAGAAGCAGGTCAACATTGTTCAGGTGAAGTTTTTTTTCAGCACTGAAAGGTGTATATATGTTGATAAATGCCAATGCAAAAAGAGCAGTATACAGAGTTGTTCGAACAACTGTATCTTTTTTAAGAAGGTATTCGGGTATTTTCTTATCCCAGATTAGCATAGAGTTAGTTTATTATTAGGAAAAACAAAAATAAGGAAATATGCGAGTTTAGCGATCTTAATCCTATAAAAATTAAGAATAACAATTAATGTGATTTTTTAGCATATGAAATTCTGATTTTGCCGGAACACTAATTATTTATCCCCACATATAAATATTCGCCCCAAATAAACATTGATTGCCCCATTCAGGTACATAAAAAGACCAATAAGTTGATAGTTATCATGTTTTCGTATTTACTTTGAAAACAAAAACATCATGATTCATACTAATTCTATCGGAATGTTGGTTGAAAAAACATGGAAACGGATTGAAAAGACTCTAAATAGAAAAGGTTTTAAAACTGTAATACTTGAAAGTGATCGTGCACTTCGAAGATTTATTTATAATACGATTCCTGACAATTGTATTGTTGGTTTAGGAAGTTCTTTGTCAACCAGTGCCCTCAAAATAAGGGAAATTTTGCTTGAAAAAGGAAATAAGGTGTATTATGCATGGAATGGAGCCAACTGTAACCGAAGTTTGGATACTTTTGAAGAACATCCTTCGCCCGATTATTTTTTAACAAATGCAAATTCTATTACTCCCGAAGGAAACTTAATAAACAATGAGTTCTCAAGAAAAGTGGCAACTGAAAAAGGATTACCCAAAAATATTATAGCGTTCTCGAAACCTGAATCAATTACCAGAAAGCTCTTAGGAAGAAGTATGTCTTCTGAGTTTATTATAATCGAAAAGAAACCAGAAGAATCTAATATAACTGTTGCTCTTACTGCTTTTATGTAGTATTTATTTTCTCCGTCCCTTTGAAGGAAGGTGGTCAGCTTTAGCTGACCAGAAGGAATATTTTCTCTAAAACACAACAAAGTCTTTTAACTTTTACCCTTTTCTTCCCTATAGGGATTCCACGTTCAGATAAGTGTCCAGGCTTTCCCCTTTAGGGGCTAGGGGTCAATGTCGTCAAGCCTTTTTTACTAACAAAAGGGAGCTGCGCGCAGGTCTTCCCCTTTAGGGGCTAGGGGTAGCGAGGGCAATTCTTCCTTTTAACTCTTCTTTTATTCTTTCAATAACCAGTTCAATATTTTCTAAGACTTCTTCATTCTTGAAGCGAATAACTTTTATACCTAAAAACTCAAGTTCTTCAGTTCTTCCAATATCATATTCTATTTGTTGGTTATGGATATCTCCATCAATTTCAATTACAAGTTTCGCTTTATGACAATAAAAATCAGCAATAAATCTAAGGATGGGATGCTGAGGTTTAAAGCGAACTCCTAGTTGCTTCTTGCTTAACCTCATCCAGAGGGCAGATTCAGTATAGGTTGGGTTATTACGCAGGTACAATGCAAATTCAAATATTTTCGGGCTTGCACCATAAAACATTCCATCTTTATTCATAGCTGAATGCTTGTTTAGATGTATCTAATATAGAAGAATATTTTTTATTGATTCATATGTATTGCCTTCCTCACCCGTTAATTCCCAAAAGGAATTCCATGCTCAGACAAGTGTCCAGGCTTCCCCCTTTAGGGGCCAGGGGTCAATGTCGTCAAGCATTTTTGATGTAATACCAATTCTTCGACTCTGCTTAAAGTGACTGTCAGGCTGAGTGAAATCGAAACCGTTTTCACTAACAAAAGGGAACAGCGCGCAGGCCTTCCCCTTTAGGGGATTGAGGGGTGAGCGAAAGGGATTTGAATAATTTATTCCACTAACTATACGACATTGGGCCAAGGGGCAGCAAGGCCACTTTCTCATTTTAAGTAAAATAGGATGTCCCTAAGAATTTCCTTAACTTTGGTTGTTGTTTGTGCTAACTTAATACTGTAAGCGCGAGTTTATTAAATGTTAGTGCAAATCTTACTTTTTGGCTAAAATTGAAAACAAATATTAAAGTTTAGTTAACCATTAATGCGTGCTAAACTTTTTAAATTGCAAGATGCCATTTGAAACTAGTATTCTTCATTAATAAGTAAGAATAATTTGAAATAATAATAATAACAATAATCTAAATAGTCTGCTATGACTGGCTATTTAACTAAATTCTTCACACTATGAAATACATTTACTTTAAATTTTTTACGCTTTTAATTGTGATGGCCTTCGGTGTTCAGTCCTATGGACAGTCACAAGGGGATATTCTAATTACTGAATTTATGGCTAATCCTTCAGCGGTTGCTGATGGAGATGGGGAATATGTTGAGTTGTATAATACCACGGCTAGCTCCATAGATATAAATGGTTGGACTCTCAAAGATGATGGTTCTGATAATCATGTTATCGATAATGCTAATGGAACAACAATTGTTCCAGCTTATGGATTTTTAGTATTGGGTTTAGGTGACGGCACATATAATGGCCGTGATTATTTGTACAGCTCTTTTACACTTGGAAATTCTGCAGATGAAATAGTGTTGCAAACCCCTGCAGCATTAGAAATATGTAGAGTTAATTACACAGATGGGGATCCTTTTGGAGCTAGTATATCAGTCGAATTAGATAATATATCAAATAATTCTAATGGTATTACACTTGAGACAAATTATGTTGCATCAACAACACCATTATTAACAGATATGGGGTCTCCAGGTTTAGCTGGAAATACAATTGGTACAGGTGGTCCTGACACCGATGCCCCAGTTGCAACATGGGACCCAACAAATACATCAACTACCGTAGCAATTGAATCTGATATAACAATAACTTTTGATGAGCCAATTTTAAATACGGTTGCTTCAGAAATTACAGATGCAAATGTTGCTGCATTGTTGACTTTAAAAGAAACCGATGAGAATGGAGCCGATGTTGCATTTACAGCAACTATAGATGCCACAAAACAAATAATTACTATTAATCCTGATGCCAATCTGGCATACAATCAAGCATATTTTGCTGTAGTTGCTGCTGTTGAAGATGCATCTGGAAATGAAACAGATGGCGATACCATTGCATTTACAACGCTTGATGCATCAGCAAAATCTCTAGTTTTAACAAACCCTGTTGGTGGAGAGAAGTTTTATTCTGGAGGTCTTGAAGAAATTACTTGGAACTCATCAAATGTTACTTCAGTAAATATTGATGTGTTTATTCCGGAAAACGATGCATGGGAATCAATATTTACAGATATTGCCAGTGACGGTTCTGTATATCTTATTATTCCTTCAAGTGCAACTTATGCCGCAACTTACAGGTTGGCAATAACCGATGTTTCTGATTCAACAGTTGCTGACACAAGTGATTTCTTTACCGTAGTTCCAGTAAGAGCAATTGAAGATATTCAGTCAGAAAATGATGGCGATACTTCAATATATGAAGGAGATTTTGTAGCAACAATTGGTACTGTTACTTATGTTAATGGAACAGCTGGATATTTTATTCAGGACAGTTCGAAAGCATGGAATGGTATATATGTAGTTGATGGTGTAAATACTCCTGCTGTAGGCGATTCTGTTGCAGTTGAAGGTAAAGTTGAAGAAGACCATGGATTAACAAGGCTTAATAATGTGGTTACCTTTTTTATATTTGGGAGTGGTAGACCTCTGCCTACACCTGTTGTTGTTTCCACAAATGATATAGATGAAAGTTATGAGTGTGTTATGGTTCGCATAATTAATGCCACAGTTACAAATGATGATGCCGGATATGGACAGTTTGAAATAAACGATGGGTCTGGTGCATTGCTTGTTGATGATGATTTCTACTATCATAGTGCTAAAGCAAATGAGAATATCTCAATTATAGGAATGGGATATTACTCTTTTGGTGCATTTAAAATCTTACCACTTTCAGAATCAGATATTCTTTCTGCAAGCGATACCCTTACATCAATCTACACTGTTGATAATACCGCAAATACAATTACAAACGTTCCATTTAGTCACGATCTTGCAGCTTTCGAAGCAAATATTCATGCTCCGGATTCAGCAACTATGGATGTTTACGATGCAGATGGTACTACTCCTGCAACTGCAATAGATGATTCTAAACTAGTAGTTGTATTGGCTGCTGATGGTGTAACTACCAGAACTTATACTGTTGATGTAAACAATGCACTTAATGTTGATACAACATTAATGTCTGATGTTTATACAATTGATAATGCAGGCAATACTATTACGGGAGTCCCTTTCGCAACAGATTTAGCAACTTTCGAAGCGAATATTAATCCAAGCTTCATTATTGCAACTTTCGAAACTTATAATAGCGATAGTATTACAGTTGCAACAGAGCTTCTATCTGGATGCGTTGTAATTGTGACTGCAGAAAATGGTTCAACAAAAACATATACAATAACAATAGATCCTGCTAGCGATGATGCTACAGTATCTTCAACCCTTTATACTGTAGAAAACACAGAGGAAACTATTACAGGAATTCCTTTTGGAACAACTTTAGCAGTATTTGAAAGTAATCTTACTCCTGCGATTGGAGCAACATTTGTAACTTATTTGGCTGATGGTATAACTACAGCCACCGATCTTCAAACTGGATATGTTGTAATTGTTACAGCTCAGGATAATATTGCAACTAAAACATATACAATAACTATTGACGAAGAGCTTAAAGACCTTTATTTTTCTGAGTATGTTGAAGGTTCAAGCAGTAACAAAGCATTAGAGATATATAATCCAAACACTGAGGATGTAAGCCTAAGTACCTATGTTTTGTTGGGGTCATCGAACGCTGCTGAGGATTGGGAAAATATTTATGCATTCCCTGAAGGGCATGTTGTTCCTGCTGGCGATGTGTATGTAATAGTTGATGATGCCTCAAGCACAGAGATGCAGGCTGTTGCTGATTGGATTACCGCCGGTTTTGAAGTTGGATTTAACGGAAATGATGCTCGCGGTTTGTCTAAAATTGTTGGTGAAGACACAATAACTGTTGATGTAATTGGAGACTCTGTTAATGTAGCAGGAGATATGTATACTGTTGCTGGAATTGCATCAGGAATGTTAGATCATACTCTTGTACGTAAGTCAAAAGTTAGAAAAGGTAACACAGATTGGACTTCATCAGCCGGAACGGACGCTGCAAGCTCTGAGTGGGTAGTAAATGACATTGATTATATTGCTAATCTAGGTAGCCATACTGTTATGCCTGCATCTAGTGATGCTTCACTTAGTAGAGTTGATGTTAATGGTTCAGAGCTTAGTGGTTTCGATCCAGGCACTTTAAATTATACCCATGTACTTGCTTATGGCACAACTGATATTCCAACAGTAACTGTTCAAACAAATCATACAGAGGCTACATACGATATAACAGATGCGACAAATCTTACGGGTACTGAAGTTGAAAGAACTACTTCAATTGCAGTAACAGCGGAAGATGGAACTTTAGCTACCTACAAAATTGTATTTAGTATTGGGGCTGCTTCAACTGACGCTACACTTAGCGATTTAAAAGTTGATAATGTAACAGTAACAGGTTTTGCAGCTGGAACGTACAACTATGAGATACAACTTGCTGCTGGAACTACTACAATCCCTATTGTAACTGCAACTGCTAATGATGCAAATGCAGATGCTGTTGTTACTCAGGCTACAGATCTATCAGGTGATGTTGCTACAAGAACGGCTACTATAGTAGTTACAGCTCAAGATAATGATACAGAGCTTACTTATAGTGTATTATTTGTACGTGCATCAGCAACAGAGATGATTTCTCTTGATAGGCTTCAAGTTTATCCAACAACAGTTGAGAAAAACATACATATAACAAATGCTGAAGTTGTAGACTATGTTCAGATCATAAACTTAACTGGTAGCGTAACAATGAATGTTACAGCTAATGGTGCAGATAAGTTTGATATCGACTTAACAGAGTTAAAAGCTGGAATGTATATCTTAAAGGCTGTTGCCGGTACAGATGTGTCAGTTCACAGATTTATTAAGAAATAAAAAAATAGAACTTTATATTGAAACGCCCGGCTTGTCCGGGCGTTTTTTTATACGAAAGTGTTTGTGATATGCGTATGGATTTGTTTTCATTAGGAAGTTGGTTATGGATCATAATCGCCATAGTTTTGTTGGTGCGGTTAATACATGTTGAGATATATTCAAAGTTATTAGATGGTAAAAATGAAAAGGCTAAAGGATTTTTGAGGCAGCTTATTGAGTTGAACTTTTATGATAAGAGAGTCTTTTACATGATGCTCCCAAGATTTATATTAAAGGTTAACAAATATGAGGAAAAACGGAGATTCATTAATTTTCTTACTGCAGTAATTTATTTATTAATTATAATGTGTATTATTATTTTATATATGGATGTTAATAAAGGATACCCCCTGAACTGAGCGTAGAATGGCTAAATAATTAGCACAACATAAAAACAAAGCACTGGGTGTAGTATTATTCCCTGTGGTCATGAGGTATTTTGTTCGGTTTAATTAACTACACACTTTTATCATTTTTCATTGAAATTAAATAATACGAAAGCATAGTTGCAACCGATTGAAAGGAGCTCAACGAAGCTAAACTACGCCTAGAGGTGGGAAGAACTACCTTGAACAAAGCTGGTTCTTTAGAAAAAGAAAAAGTATTTTTACATGGCTTGTACGAGAAAATTACCAAAGGTGATGGTACAGTACAAGAATTACATTATATATCCGGACCAATGGGACTTGCAGCTATATATAAAAAGGAAGGTAACACTGGTAGTATGTTTTACACACATACCGACCATTTGGGTTCAATAAATGTAATTACAACAAGCACAGGAGCTGTTCACGAAGAAATGAACTTTGGCCCTTGGGGAAGAAGAAGAAACCCATATAACTGGACTTACACCAATGTTCCTGAGCCAGAGTTAACCGATCGTGGATATACAATGCACGAGCATTTACCCGAGTTTGGTTTAATTAACATGAATGGTCGTGCGTATGACCCAATGCTGGCACGTTTCTTAAATGCCGACCCAATTATTCAGGCACCAGGCAATATGCAAAACTATAATAGCTATAGTTATTTATTGAATAATCCATTAAAATATACCGATCCTTCTGGATATGGATGGACATACTGGGATCGTAGTGAAAGATTACCTGTAATTGATCAAATTTTACCTGATCAAATTAGAGAGGATGGTTGGGGTTATGGAACAGCAGGTTCAATGGGATATTCGTATAATGACGCAGGTTATTACACTGATAGGGCAACTGGAGCTTTTGTTGACTGGAAAACAGCCGTACTTGGGAGTATTGAGAGATTTGGGGGAAGTATTGAAACTGCATCTTCCTTTTTGGTAGAAAACTTTTTAGATGGTTTAGGTTATTATACTGCCTATAAGGGTCCACATCCATACTCCGAAAAAGGAGTTATAGGTTTAATTAATCCTAATAATAGGACACACAGTGGTTGGGATGCAATTATTAATCTTGATAATATATTGCAACCATTAATGGTTTATGGAACAGTTAATAATAATCCGGGGGGTGATCTATTTAATACAACTGAGATGTTTAATCAAACCATTGCTGAAACAAAAATTGTCTTTGGCAAATTAGGTGAAATGATTGATGGTCTACCATATGATGCTGTTACAAGATATGGAATTAAAATGTATGTTTTCGCAGAACTAGTTGGAAACGGAAAGCCTTATGACTTAAAGGAACATGGATATCACTATACTGATATTGGATACGAATCATGGTATAATGGTAATAGAGTTGGCTATCAAGACTATGGTAATTACAATTTTGGTGTTGCAGCAAATTCTTTAGGTTTGTTCTTAGATGATGCACTCTTTGGGGCTGGTATGAATGAACTTAAAAAATGGGTAACAGGTAATGATGGAAATCCTAACTTTCTTAATACTAGGGGTTATTTCGATAGCCCTAAAGCAACAAATTTAATTATTAGAGGATATAATGGCCAATTCTTTCCATAAATATGCTCTTTCATAAATTTTAAATGGTTTAAAATGAAAAATAAATACATATTATTTACAATAATTGGATTGATAACTATAGTGTTCTATGCTTGCAATAATAATAAATCGAAGAATCACTTGAGTTTTAGCAATTTTGATTCAGTTCAGGTTGCAATAAAAGAGTTGGACACAATTCTTCACAAGCTTCCAAAAACAGAAGGGTACAAATTGAAACATTACCACATTAAAGAAGATGGTTCTTTAATTATTAATAAAATCAAGATTAATTCATTGAATAGTTTATCGATAGAAGATCTTAATATTCCTGAAATCTCCAATTACCTTACCGAATTGGAAAAAAGGAAGATGCTTTACAATATTTTGTATTTGCATAAAAATAATATTTCTGATGCCATTCAGGGAGAATCCATCTGGCAATTTAACTATCTTTATCATACTAGAACCACTAGCGATTATGCAACCCATCGCATGGTTATTGTTGTATATAATCCGATAGACACTAGCAACGCGTATTTCAGGTGGTCAAAAGAGATATTAGATAGTCAGTATGAATTAGTCTTGTATAAGGATATTACAGAGTATAAAGACCTAAACGAAAGTCCACCTTATCCTCCTAGGATAAATCCTTATACAAAGGCACCAGCTCAATAATAGTTGAATGTAGTTTGAGAAATAACAAAGAAATGTAATATAAAAAACCTGGCCAGAAATGGCCGGGTTTCTTAAAGTTTCTTGAGAAGCTACGATGAGTTCGGTTGGGTCAATACGAATCCGGGGGGAATTACTAAAGATGGATTCCCAATTAAGGATTGGGGGCTTCCAAATTCCAATGCTCTGCACATTTTTGAATACATAAGGTACGCTATTAAAAATGAATTAGACGTTGCATCTCCATCAGCTATTTTTACTCAAGGTATACCACTACAAATTGCTACTATAGGTGGTGAACATCATTTCGGGATATTAAAGTATAAGAATCAAAATATAAGAGTAATGTTTATGCCTTCACAAGCAGTTGTCAATGGGAATGCATTTAAAATGAAATGGAGAGGGCCGTATGATACAAGTGGGAGTTGGCCAGTACAAAGGACTGAAACTTATACCAATATCTTTGGAAAAGAGAAGACAAGAACATATACGGAATTGACTCCAATAAATTGGACAAAAGCACAATTTGCTGGAGGTTTCTTTGAGATATACTTTGATAGAGATAGTCCAGTTTCAAGTGATTTTTCGAAATATATATTTGGTTACTAATAACATATTACACCATGAAATTGAAATTTTTACTAATTATATTACCTTTCTTTTTTTGCTCTTGTGGCAATAGTGAAATGAAAAAGGATCAATACTCAAATTCTCTAAAAATTGAAGAAGTTAAAGTTTTCGATGATTTTCTATATTCGTTTGATTCATTATTACAAGTTATTACATTTCAGAACATAGAGTATTCTTATAGAGATATTATTGCAAGATTATATTATTACGGGTTTCAAAATAATTATCAATCTGATGAATTTAATGACCTAGTGTGCTTGTTTAATAATTTTCTTAAGCAAGAAAGCAACTATCTAATAGACAGTATAGTTTGGTGTTATCAACCAATACCGTCAAATTATTACCAAGATAGAGATACAATACTTACAGCAATGCTCAAGCAAGAATCTTGTTATATTGATTTTATTAGATCAAGTATTACAAATGATAGCATTTATTATTACTATAATGAGAGCTTAATTATAACTGGATCCATACCAGCTAATTTTGAATTTTTTCTTGTTTTGCAGAATCTTGATTATAGTATCAAAAGAAATAGATTATTTGTTGCAATTCATATTTTGACATATACGTCTAATTATAAATGTCTTCCCCCCAACTGCCGCAAGTCTGTGACTTGTGGCTTTAAATAGATTTTATAAGTAAACAAACATAAAACCCGGTTAAAACTTTCGATTAACCGGGTTTTATTATTTAGGTTTGTATTATACTAACCAGATTGATAATGAGCCGTAATTAACATTCTTACATCGAACTCACGTTAAAATAAATAATAAGATGAAAAACAAGATTAATTTACTGTATATATTTGGCTTTATTGTTATTATTCTATTTGGTTGTAATAAACCTAGGAATCAAATGTTTTTTAGCAATATTGATTCTGTTCAAGTTGCAATAAAGGAGTTGGATACTATTCTTTATAAACTTCCTAAGGCAGAAGGATATAAATTAAGGTATTATCAAGTAAAGGGTAATGTGTTAGTTCTTAATAACATAAGAATTAATTCTATTGTTAATTTATCTCCAAATGATTTCAAAATTCCTGAAATCTCTAATTATCTTTCAGAGCAGGAAAAGATGAAGTTATGTGATAACATTATTTTTCTGCATAAAAATAAGATTTCAAATGCCATGCAAGGAGAATCTTTTTGGCAGTTTCGATATTATTATAAATCACATTTATCAAGCGATTATGCAACTTATCGCATGATAATAGCAGTATACAATCCTATTGATACAAGTAGTGCATACTTTAAATGGTCAAATGAAATCTTAGATAGTCAGAATGAATTGGTCTTATATAAGGATATTACGGAAAATAAAAATCTAAATGAAAGTCCGCCTTATCCTCCGAGGATAAATCCTTATACAAATGCACCAGCTCAATAATAGTTGAATGTAGTTTGAGAAATAACAAAGAAATGTAATATAAAAAACCTGGCCATCTCTGGCCGGGCTTTTTTTACCCTTCCCACCAATGTTTGGTGGTGTGCAAAGGTTGTGCTTGTTAGTACCATTCTCTTTTAGTAATTTAATGTTGGGCTTAAGCTATAGTAATGTAGCAGGGACGAATGAGATTTATCAATAACCCCTTAAATGAAGAAACAAAAAGTGAATATTAATCGTTAAATTTGTAGGAGATAAAACAATGGAAATTATGAACGCACTTGAGAAAAGAGACTTTATACATAGTCATTTGCACAATGCTGATGAAAGTGTTATTAATGAGTTTTATGAGAAGTTATGTAAGGAAGAAGTCTTAAAAGAAAAACTTATCAAGAGAGCTCAGAAATCAGAAAGAGATATTTTGTCGGGAAAATTATTTAGCAGGGAAGAAATCGAACAGCGCACAAATAATATTGGTCGATGAAACTTGTTTATACCGAGCAAGCCTTACAGAGCTTTTAGCGCCAAAAGTATCTCATGAAAAGTTAATCGAAATTAGAAACCAAATCCTGGATACAGCAGACACCTTACTGTCACAACCATTAAAAGGACAATCAGAACCATTTTTAGAACACATGGAGTTAGATCATCGCCGTTTGGTAGAAGGTCATTACAAGATTATTTACAGAGTTGAAGAAGAGTACATCTACATCACAGATATTTTTGATTCCAGACAAGATCCAGATAAGATGAAAGGATAAACTTGTCTTTCCCTCATGCCCCTTTACTTCACGCAACCGACTGAAAGGAGCTCGGTAAAGCTAAAAGTTAGTGGTATTCTATAAGTTATCTTGCCTCCACCAGTATGGAGAAATTCATTTTCCTTCTTACAAAAAACCGGAACCAAAAGCATATTGCTTTCAATTCCGGTTCATGTAACAGTAAAGTATAAAGGTTTTATTTCCTAATTACGAGCTTGTTTTGATAAATGTTACCTTCATCCGAAACTAATCTCAAATGGTAAATACCCTCGTTTAAAGCATCTAATTTTAATGGAGCAACTTTTTCATTCGAACTAATTTCTCCAATTAATATCTCTTTGCCTAAAGCATTAAAAACAATATACTGAAAACCTCCTTTTTCTGTTTCAGGAAGAATAACAGAGATATTGCCACTACTTGGATTTGGATACACTGTTAATGCAACAGCTTGTAATGGTTTTAGACTATTTTCGCCAGTTTTATTCACATTAATTTTAACCCAGGTAGTAGAACTAAACGTTGGGTAATCAACAGACTTTACTTTGTACCATACTGTATCCGATCCGCTGATGAAATCTGTATTGGGTTGGTAATATATCTTGTTGTCACCAGTTAGGTGAGAGAGGCCATTTTTAGCATCTGCAATTTTAGTTAGAGTATAGTTTTCTGTAGGGAAATCATTTGCTAGAATATCAATTGTAATATATAGTATTTCATCAGTTATTTCAGCTGAATCAGGATTACATGCAGGATAGATATATTCACCGTTATTAAAGCGCTCAGTAAATTCCTGTAAATATTCGTTTGCTATAGTCTGATTGTGAATTATTAGTGTGTTCTCATCATTTCTTTCCTGAGCAGCGGCTGTCCAGTTATGGCAACCGGTTAAAACTTTTGCATTAGCTGCATCAGTGGGATCAATTATTACATACTTATGGTGAAGCATACCTGCTTCTCCGGAAATTCTGAAATTTTCTTTTAGTCCACCAGCCAGAATGTCTACCTGATCATATGTTGTCGGATCATCTAGTATTACTTTTGCAACTACTCCTTCATCAAATTTGTTAACTATTGAAGTAGCAGCATCGGACTTAGTAAAGGTCATTGTGGCTGCATTGATTTCAATTTGGGCCGAATTTATAGTGTTTAATATTTGGGTATGTGTATTATCTGAAGGGCTAAAGTATAACTCAACATCAACACCACCTATTTTAAAATTATGAGGAGTATTATCAGACTTCGATGCTCCAAATTTTGACTGAGCAGAATTAGGTGTAGTACTCTCGCTTCCAAACATTTCGTTAAATTCAAGTGTGTATGCAAGTGCTAAACTTTTATCCTGAATAATTATTACATTGTTTGCATCTTTCTCCATTTGGTCTGAAGTAAAGTTTGTTGAGCCGGTCCAAACAAATGAATTGTTAATAGAGTCTACATCAAAAATCACAAACTTGTTATGCATAATGCCAATATTCTTATTATAGTTTGACTCCGGACTGGCAATTTTGCCAATTGAAGCATTTAAACCAGCAATGCCAGTATGCGCTGTATTGAAATCATAAACAACTCGGACATCAACACCTCTTGCATGAGCATTATTTAAGGCAGTAATAATTTTTGAGCTTTCATAAGTATCAATATTATATATTGCCATGTCAATAGATGAAGTAGCCCTGTTAATATAGTTTATTAACGTATCGGCAATGGCATTATTAACAGAATTTGCATTGGTGCCTGTTGATACACTAAGATCAACGGATTTTGTGAAATATGCCTTCATGTCTCCACTGGAAGCTGATTGAGTAACAAAAACTAATGTTCCTGCATAAGCTGTGTCTTCTTTTCTTACCGAAAAAGGTTTTACATAATATAAAGTAGATGCTGAACCACCTGTAACATCAAAGCTGTGCTCTGTTGACTCTCCTGTTTCTTTTATTACAGGTAGTTCAAAATTCAGAGTATTTCCTATAAAAGCTTCGGTTGTACTTGCCGAGTCTGTGGTCCAGCTTAGAGTAAATCCTGTGGTTGATAAATTACTTTCTATAGGAGCCGAGGCAAAAGAAACGCTTCTAATTGAGCGAATGTCATCTTTTAATCTCACCAACACCTGAAATTGTCCGTCATATTCCGAGAGTATACCTGTTATATTTACTGTGTCCTGAGGAATAACACTACCAACAAAAGGCGAGTTTTCGCTGGTTATTCTTATTTGGCCATCTTCCATGTTAGCACTAAAGTTGTAGTTCTTTCCCGAACTAAATTTCCCCTCAGCAGATAAAATCGCATTATTCGTTTTTATTATCATACTTTCATAGGCATTGCTGTATTGATTTGGGGTAAGAATAATGGGGTCTGGAAGCTTATGTCCGCTGGAAACAACAGTAACAGATGAGATAGGCTCAATCTCAAGTAAACCGCTATAGTCCTTAAGAGTTCCGGAAATAACAATTGAGTCGCCTGGCAATAGACTGGACACTTCAGCCCCATATGCTACTATTCCAGCAGTTTCATCTTGCAGGTATCTTAATACCTCGCCAAGTTCAGTGCTATTAGTTACAATTCCGGCAACTGTAACTTCAGAACCAATGGCCTGAGATTTAGCTGCGGCAATAGTTATTTGAGCATTTGCAGAAAAAGCGCAATTCAATAATATTAAGGATACTATTAGTAGTTTTTTCATATCTGAGATTTTTATTGATGGGTGATAGTTTTTTTATGTATTTAGATTGAGAATATTATTTAGCTTCAACTACAATGTATGATGGAAAATGGTCGCTATAACCATTTAAGTATGTTTTTCCACCAAAGGTTCGCAAAAGAGATCCTTTATATTTCCCATCTTGTTGAATTAAATATTCGGCATTAAATATTTCTGTTTTTATTAGTTTTATTCCGTTTGTTGAAGCAATTACAGGCTGCGACACAATAATCTGGTCAAATAAGTTCCATTTCCCTCTGTATTTTAATGTTCCCGTACCACTGTTGAAAATTGGGTATGTTGTGTTGTACAGTTGCTTCTTTTTTAAACTGTTTTTATCGTTTCCGGCATAAAGATATGATTCAACACTTAAGTTGTCTGGGTCGTCGTTAAAATCTCCCATAATAATGATATTTGCTAAACTATCTGTTTTTGATATTGAATCGACAATATATCGGCAAACTTCTGCAGCACCAATTCTTAAGGGTTGACTTTGTAATTCACCGCCCCATCTGGAAGGCCAGTGATTTACAATTAAATGTACGCTCTTACCTTTCAGTTCTCCACTAACCAGTAGCTGGTCTCGTGTATATATTCTTTCTCCGTTAACCGGATTGAAAATATAAACCGGTTGTGCTTTTGAAGAAGTGAGCTTAAAGTCCTTGTCGCGATATAAAAGGGCAACATCAATTCCGCGTTTATCAGGTGAGTCATAGTGAACTATTTTATATCCCGATTTTTCAAGATTTTTTGTGTGAATTAAATCTTTAAGTACGCTAATGTTTTCTACTTCGCTAACGCCCAAAATAGATGGACCACCCTTCATGCCTTCAGCTTTCCCGATATCAGAAATAGCTTGCGACATGTTTTCAAGCTTTTGAAAGTATCGCTTGCTGTCCCATTCTTTACTGCCTTCAGGAGTAAATTCTTCGTCTTTTGTATCAGGAGAATTTATTGTATCAAAAAGGTTTTCTAGGTTATAAAATGAAATAACACAATGATTTTTGGAGTTTTGGCTGTAAGCTTTAAAGCAAAAGACAAAAATAATAACCAGAATAAGAGTTAATTGTCTGCGTTTCATTATAATTATTTATGGTATGTAAATTTAATTATTTCTTTTTCTTTAAAGAATTCCTGGTGTTTAGCAGGAGTGTTTAAATTGTTTACTTTTTGATAATAAATGCGAATCAAGTGTTAAAATTATAACGTTTAAGGGCAGTGCCTTCTTGGCAGAAAGTTTGTGTAATTGTTTTTGTGGCTTACATTGCTCTCTAACTCACAGAATGTCAATGGTTAGTGTTGGTGGGGACTGGGACTTGTGTTTGGTTCTTTTAAGTGGAAAAATGCTGAAAAGAGATTAATTTGAATAAGCGTAGATGAAGCCCGTAGATAAACAAAACCATATTCTCAACTCTGAAGTGGGCTAAATTGTATTAATACTATTCAACTATTTCGGGCTGCAAGCATATAACTGAAAACTACGGATTAGGCTTGTGATTATTAGTCTTTAGCCATTTCGGGGCAAGAATTTAAAACCTTGGTTTGCATAATAAATTGAAAAAGGTTTTGCCTTAATTTTAAAGTCATTAATTTCAATCCAAAAATCAGCAAAAATGAAACAAATATTTTGTCTGTCTATAGCAATGTTATTTTCATTGTCTTCCTTTAGTCAGGATAAAAGTGGAGACCGGGGTTATATAGTTAAGGTTGGTGATACGGCTCCAGATTTCGAAATGGAACTTACTAATGGTGATAAAATGAAGTTATCGGAACTCCGAGGGAAAGTAGTTATGCTCCAGTTTACAGCAAGCTGGTGTGGTGTGTGTCGCAAGGAAATGCCTTACATAGAATCCGATATCTGGCAGAAATTAAAGGGAAGAAATGATTTTGCGCTTTTTGGGATAGATCGCGATGAACCTCTTGAAAAAGTAATTGAATTTGGCGAAAAAGTTGGTGTAACCTATTCTTTAGGCTTAGATCCGGGGGCAGAAATATTCCAGCTATTTGCTTTTAAGGAAGCTGGAATTACAAGAAATGTAATTATCAATAAGGAAGGAGAAATTATTTTTCTTACAAGACTATTTAACAAGGAAGAATTTAATGCAATGAAAAAAAGACTATTTGATGAAATAGAAAAATAGCTTTAAGCGACTTGTAAAAAATGGACAGGAGTAATTTATGTAGCATTTAACCCGATTGCAGCGAAAGTATTTTCTTTCTGTAAAATTGCTTTTATGTTCATTCAATATTATTTGGTAACTATACAACAAAATTAAAGGCTAAGTACGCCATATAAGGTAAATAATTATGTGCACGTTAAGGTTAAAGACTTTTTCAAATATGAAGCTGTGTGGAGATTAATTAATTTTTACGAACTTTGCAGTTATCCGGAAGAAAAATGATAAAGGCATATTACATTTTATATAGAACTTTTTTACTTATTATTCTGATATCAGCAGGAAACAGTTACTGTTATTCTCAAACTAACATAGATAGTCTTAAGAAAGAATTGACAGAAGCAAAGGATTCTGCAAGGGTTGATTTACTTGTTCAGATTTGTGAGTTTTATAACAGTAATGATGCAAGGCAATCAATTTGTTATGCTAAAGAAGCAATCGGATTAGCTCGTGAAATAAATTATGCGCCGGGAATTCAAAACGGATTACATAGTCTTGCTATTGCATACTATCAGCAACTCGATTATGAGAATGCATTAAAGAACCTTAGAGAAGAGATTAATTATATCGATGTATCAAGTAACCCTATGGGCCTGATTCGGATATATAATACTATTGGAATAATCTATGAAATTCTGGGTGATTATAGAACTTCGGTTTCTTATCATTATAAGGGTTTAAAACTTCTTGAGTCTTCTCCTGATTTAAGTTTGTTTGCAACTATTAATATTAATCTCGCAATTGACTATAGTTCGATGGAGATGTATGATTCTACAACTCATTATATAGAAATAGTAAACCGGGCAATTAATAATCCTGATTTTGAGAATCATTGTTTGAAAACACATATTCAGGTTTACATTGCAGAATTGTATTATATAATGGAGTCCTATGGAAGCGCATATCTTACAATAAGTATTGCTCTTAAGGATAAAAATAGCTTGACAGATAAATATGGACTGTCTAGTTTATACTTGGTTTTAGGGAAGATATCCGATGTTTACGGGAAGTATCAAGAAGCCGAAGAGTCGTTTAAAAAGACAATTGTTTTAGCACAAGAAGTAGGTCAGCCTCGAAGGGAAATGGAGGCTAGACAACACCTTTCAGAATTATATAAGAAAACAGGTAGATTTAAGTTGGCTTATTCTGAATTAAAGAGATACAATAAAGTTAAAGACAGCACAACAACAGCAAATAAGAACCGACATATACTTGAAATAGAAGCGGATTTTGAAAAAGAACAGGCAAATAAAAAGATTGAGCTATTAAAGAAAGGAAATGCATACAATGAATCTGAGCTAATTCGTACAAGACTGCAAAATTTATTTTTATTGAGTATAGCTTTACTTGTAGCAGCTGTTTTTATCTATATACTCATATCCTATAAGTTTAAAATCAAATTAAACAGGGAATTGAAAGATGTAAATGCCAACCTTTTAAAATCACAAAATCAACTACAAGAGTTGAATTCTATGAAAGATAATCTTATTAGGATAATTGGACATGATTTAAAGGGCCCATTAGGTACAGTTATAGGTTTTTCAGATCTAATTACAGCGAGAGGCGAAGAAAACAACAAGGATGTTGTTCAAACTTATTCTGCTCACATATATAAAGCATCACTTGGCCTTACTCATTTGCTCGATAATATACTTTTTTGGGCTAAACTGCAGAGAGGGAACTATCAGATAAATGCTACAAGCTTTAATATTAGAGATGTTATTATGCAAGGAGTTAGTCTTCATCAATTAATTGCTGATAATAAGCGAATTTCTATTGATATTGATGTAAATGATAAGATGGAAGCATACGGGGATAGTTTTGCTTTGAGCATTCTTGTAGGAAATCTTTTATGTAATGCAATTAAATTCTCGCACTTTGATAGTGTAGTGAAGATTATTGTATCCGAAAAACAAGAGGATTTCCAAGTTACTATTTCAGATGAAGGTGTTGGGATTGATAAGGAAATTCAGACTCAATTGTTTAACGATAGCGTTTTTAAAACCACAAATGGAACAAATAAAGAGCGAGGAACAGGTTTTGGTCTTAAAATATGTAAGCAGTTTGTTGAATTAAATGGTGGCCAAATCTGGGTGGAAAGTGAAGTAGACAAAGGATCTAAGTTTCATTTTACTATACCTTCAAAACTATCTTAGATTAAATATAACTTTGTGATTCAGGAAAGTAGAAGATGTTTTTTGATTCAAATATGGAAATATTACAAAGCATGAAGGAAAAGGATAATTAATAATACTACTAAAGGATTAACTTCAAACAACATCAATGTAATAATTAAGTTATTTTATATGTATACAAAAAGGTAAACCATTAGAAGAGACATAAGGGTTATCTCTTTTTTAAGTGCACTCTACCGTAACATATATGATATATGAGAAAACCACACACATACATTTTTAATGATTAGTAGCTTTAAGACAATAGTTTTATTATTAATACTATTCTTTATTATTGTTGGAGCATCAGATTCACAGCAAGATATAGAGAGTCTGTATAGCGCAATAGATTCTCTGGAAGGCAAGACAAAGGTAGACTCTCTAATAAAAATTAGCGAGTACTATTCTCTTAAAAATGCAAGACGATCTTCTGAAATTTCTCAACTTGTTATTAAAGAATCAAAAGAACTAAATTACAGAGAGGGCATTCAACAAGGATTGCATAACCTGGCAATTGCATATTACTATTTATATGAATTTAATAAATCATTAGAATACTATTTTGAGGAGATAAATTATATTGATACTACAGATCTATTCTCTTTAGTCAGGGTATATAATAATGTAGGTGCTATTTATGATTTGTTAAATAAGCAAGCGGAATCAATTGAGTATTATAAAAAAGGATTGACATTACTTAATCGGCATGAAAACAAAGAGTTTTATGCTGCTACCAGCGTAAATCTGGCATTGGTTTATGGAGAAAACTCTGAATTTGATTCAGCACTGGTGTATCTTAAAAAATCCTACAAAGTTGCATCAGAAACAAACTTTTCAGACAAGAGTTTGAAGGCTCATATTAAGGTGAATATGGCAGAGCTTTATACCCAAATGGGTGAGTATAAATTGGCCTTTGAAGCTATTCATGAAGTCCAAAAGCATGAAGAGAACATGACAGATATTTATATAAAACAAAGTGTCAACCTGATTTTAGGCGGGATATATCATGGGATGGAGATGTATCCAAAAGCAGAGGATGCATTGCAGAAAGTTATTAAACTGACAAAAGAGAATAGTTCAACTGAAAGAGAAATGGAAGCGCATAAAAAATTGTCAGAGATATATTTTGATTGGGGAAAAAGCAAAAGAGCGCTCGAACAGCTTGAAATATACAATGAAATAAAAGATAGTGTCTTTAAGCTTGATAAAAGCAGGCAAATTCTGGAAATAGAACAAAAATACGAATCTGAAAAGCAGCAAAAAGAAATAGAACTGCTTGAAAAAGAAACAGCTCTTGCAAAATCAAGATTGGCTCAGTCGAAAATGCGTAATACTTTCTATTTGAGTATTGCTTTACTAGCTATAATAGTTTTCATATTTATTTATAAGGATTATCGATATAAGAACAAATCAAACAAAGAGCTTGGGAAAATAAATGAATATTTGGTTTCATCAGAGGTAGAGCTTCATGAGCTGAATTCTATGAAAGACAATTTAATTCGAATTATTGGACAAGATTTGAAAAGCCCTTTAACATCAGTTTTGGGTTTTTCAGAACTATTGTCTCAAGGTAAGTTTATGGATGACACTGAAAAAACAAAGAAATTTCTTGATATTATACGAGACACATCTTTGAGTATCAATCAGTTGCTAGACAATATTCTGTATTGGGCAAGACTTCAGCGTGATGGTTATGAAATAAACAAAACTATGTTTAATGTTAGAAATGCAATTCTGGAAGGAGCTGAACCGTATCAAGGGATAGCCGTAAGTAAGAATATTGAAGTAGACCTTGAAGTAGATGATGACCTTACTATTTTTGGAGATGAATTTATCTGTAGCGTTGTAGTAGGAAACCTTATCAGCAATGCTTTAAAGTATTCATACCCAAACAGTAATATATTAGTAAAAGTTGAGGATAGTGTTGATGGTGCTTATTTTTCAATAATTGATAAGGGGATTGGAATAGGCCCCGATGCATACAAATCTCTTTTTGAAAAGCATGTATTCAACTCCACTTTAGGCACAAAAAATGAAAAAGGCACAGGTTTTGGACTTAAAATATGCAAGCAGTTTATTGAGCTAAATGGAGGAAATATTTGGGTTGAAAGTGAAGTTGGTAAGGGAACAACTGTACGTTTTTCTATGCCTAAAGAATCTGTTTAAAAAACCAATTCTTACTTATTCTAAGAAATTGAAGATATTTGAGCTATTAAAAGTGACTTTATCATGCTTGTCATTTATCTTCGAATAGTATATTTGCAATTCGATATTTATTCTGGAAAGAATAATCCCGATAATTTACCTCTTAAACTTTCCCATTATGAAAACTAAACAGGAAATAGTCGATAACTGGTTACCCCGCTATACAGGCGTTGAAACAGCTGATTTTGGAGATTATATTTTGCTGACCAACTTTAATAAATACCTCGATATCTTTGCTAAAATGAAAGGAGTCGAAATTCAAGGTAAAGATAAAGCCATGCCCAGCGCTACTTGGGACGATATAACTATGATAAATTTTGGAATGGGAAGCGCAAATGCTGCAACCATTATGGATTTACTAAGTGCAAAAAAACCTAAGGCCGTTTTATTCTTAGGAAAATGTGGTGGGTTAAAAAAGAAAAACAAGCTTGGCGACTTCATCCTTCCTATTGCTGCTGTGAGAGGAGAAGGTACATCAAATGATTATCTTCCACCTGAAGTTCCGGCACTTCCGGCATTTAGCCTGCAAAGAGCTGTTTCATCAAAAATCAGAGATAATAGCCTCGATTACTGGACAGGAACAATCTATACAACAAACCGTAGAGTATGGGAATACGATGAAGATTTTAAAAAATATCTTCGCAAAACAAGGGTGATGGGAATAGATATGGAAACTGCTACAATTTTTATTACTGGTTTTGCTAATTCAATCCCTGCAGGTGCTTTATTACTTGTAACAGACCAACCAATGGTGCCAGAAGGAGTTAAAACTGAAAAAACAGACAATCTGGTAACAAGAAAATTTGTTGATCAGCAAATTAGTATTGGTATTCAGGCCTTAACCTCACTTAAAAATAGCAGTGGAACTGTAAAACATCTATTGTTTTATTAGGCTATTACAATCTAATAGTTGAATTTAATAGTTAAGGGGTAAAACAATTCTATCAATAGTTTTGTTATAGTTCGTTAATTAAGTTAAAATTTGCATATTAAACAAACGAAAAAATTATGGCCAATCAACTAATGGATCCAATCGGTCGCTTAATGGGACTACGATATAAGTCGCACCCATGGCACGGAGTTGATGTTGGATCTGAGGCACCGGAAATTATCACAGCTTTTATAGAAATGGTTCCAACCGATACTGTGAAATATGAAGTAGATAAGGTTTCTGGTTACTTAAGAATCGATCGTCCTCAAAAATATTCAAATGTAGTACCTGCTTTATATGGTTTTGTGCCTCAAACATATTCTGGAAATAAGGTAGCCGATTTTGCTATGCAAAAGTCGGGTTTGAAAAATATAAAAGGTGATGGAGACCCCATTGATATTTGCATTCTGACTGAAAAAGAAATTACTCATGGCGATATTCTGGCTAGATGCAAGCCTATTGGAGGCTTTAGAATGATTGATGGAAATGAGGCTGACGATAAAATTATTGCCGTTTTAAGAAACGATGCTTTTTACAGTTCTTACAAAGATATTTCTGAATTACCAGATTTGGTAATTGATCGTCTAAAACATTATTTTTTAACTTATAAAGATTTACCTGGAAATAAGGCAGAAACGGAAATAACTCATACCTATGGTAAAGAGGAAGCACATGAAGTAATTGAACGTTCAATAGAAGACTACCAAACAAAGTTTGCCAGCTTAGATAAACTACTGACTTCGGCCACCAAATAACATATTAGGCTTATCAATTACAAGTAGTAATATTTTTTAAGAATTGAGTAAAACAAAGAATTATAAAGAAGAATTTATAGATTGTCGTGCCGGATGTGGAGCGTGTTGCATAGCTATTTCAATAAGCTCGCCAATTCCGGGTATGCCAAATGGTAAACCTGCAGGTGTGCGTTGTGTGCAGCTTTCGGAAAACGGATTGTGTGAAATTTTCGGGATGCCGGAAAGACCAAAAATTTGCGGTGAGTTTCAGGCAGAAAGAGCTATTTGTGGTTTTACAACTGAAGAAGCAATGAGAAATATTACAGAGCTTGAAGGCTAGTTAGTGTCTGCAAGAAAACTACTCTGGGCGTCATACGAGCGAAGCATGGCAATCACAAGTTGCTGACTACCAATGCAAACAGATTAATTTCGATGAGCTCGCAAGCTCAATTGATTCGTTCCTCGCAACGACGGGAATCTGACACTAGTTAATTATAAATTTCACTCGTTTATAACTTCACTAACTCACGACGTGATTTTTCAACCTTTTTTATATACTCAATAAAATAAATACCAGTCTTTAGTTTGTCAACCTCAATTCTATAAGGTCTATTCCTTATTAAATCACGTTTAACAAATATTCCATCCGAGGAAAGAATAAATACTTCGATATCTACTATTTTATTCATTACGAATTATTTTGAGCTAAAAGCATTGTTACTAATGAAGTTACAAAAAAAATGGGAGTTAATTGAATGTAACATAGATTAATATTTCTAACGGACGAGCAAAAATCTATTTTCTACCAAATACTTCAAATTTCCTAGTTATCTCGTTGCCTTCGTTGTCTATAATGGTTAGAATGTATTTCCCTTGTTTAGGAGAAATCCCCATTTGATGAATGCCGGTAGATGTCCCAATATACTCGTCATTTAAGTGCCAGAATATCTCGGCATCTGGATTATTATGTACAGCTTCTAAAATAATCTTACCTGGTTTACCATCTAATTCAACAGGTACAAACAATTTTAATCCTCGACCCGGATATACTAAATCCATTACTTTAAGTTCTTGAGTTAGGCACTCTTTTTTAATTGGAGGTAAGGGTATATAAGATGGATTCTTTTGTCGAAAATAATATTCCTGAACAGGAGGGAGAACAAACCAAGATTTATGTACCATTTGGTCTGGTGGGTAGCAGTTACTTTTTACCCGAAACTTTTCAGTAGCATCAAGATGTATTATTTTATGGTATGGACATACTTCTGAATTAAGTCCTTGTTTTGGCGCCCAGATTGTATCTGCCGATTCACAGTATTTACCAATCCTATGTCCACTGTTTTTACAAACAGGTATTCTTGTCATTTCATCGAAGGGTGGTTCGAACCAGCTTGTTGCCGGAAGTTTGTTAAATATATCAAACATAATAGGGGCAGCCGCACTTACGCCAACTAGTCCGGGGCGCCCTCTACCGCTACTGTTTCCAACCCATACACCAACAACATATTCGGGAGTTGTTCCTATTGCCCAGGCATCTCTGAAGCCAAAACTAGTGCCAGTTTTCCAGGCTATTTTCTTTGAATTTGAGAAAAGATCCCAACCAGTCTCTTCAGAAGGACGATTTACTTCTAATAAAGCTTTGTAAGTTAACCAAATAGATGCAGCACTTATTACTCCATTAGTATATTCTGAATGTATCTCGTCATGAAGCTCATTGTCATAAAAAGTTAGGGGCCTAATATCATTTGGACTGTATGTTCCATCGTTATCGTTGTACCGATTAAGCGTTCTGGAGAAAGATGCATAAACTCCAGTGATATCCCAAAGGGTAACCTCGGCACCTCCAAGTATCAATGATAAACCGTAGTGTGAAGAAGGATAATTAAGTGTTGTTATTCCAAGTTTCTTCAGTCTGAAATAGAATTTTTCCATGGAGTATTTTCTTAACAGTCTAACAGCTGGAATATTTAGTGAACGCGAAAGGGCATTTTTTGCTGGTACCGCTCCGTCATATTTCAGATTGAAATTTTGAGGATTAAAACCAGTCATGTTTGTTGGGATATCAGGAATTAGTGTTCCAGGTAAAATTTCACCTTCATCAATAGCAGAAGCATATAAAAGAGGTTTTAGAATGCTTCCCGAGCTACGGGGAGAAGTAACAATATTAACTTTGTTTCCATGTTTGCTATTTTCTAAGTAATTAGCGTTTCCAACATAAGCCAATACTTTTCCGGTTTTCACCTCGGCAACTATTGCTGCAATATTATAGATTTTGTTTGCTTTAAGCTTATGGGAATGATAGCTGATAATTTCGTTGAGTTCAGCTTGCAACTGACTGTTAATTGTAGTTTTAGTTATTTTGGAGTTGCCCGTTCCTTTATATACCTCCATTAGCAAATGGTAAGCATGTTGAGGCAGGGGGTAGGGTTTTTCAGGCAAAGGCTCTAAAAGTGCTAGTTCATATGTAGATGAATCTATTTTACCTTTTAAGAGAAGCTTTTCTAATAAAAAGTTTCTTTTGTTTTTTAAGGCACCCTTATTCTTGCCAGGGAATATTAGTGAAGGGGCATTGGGTAGTACTGCAAGGGTTGCGGATTCTGCCCACGATAAATCTTGAGAGTTTCTTTGAAAATATCTCCAGGAAGCAGCTTCAAGACCTACAACATTCCCTCCAAATGGCGCATTAGATGAATACAAAGCAAGTATTTCATCTTTGGAATACTTAAGCTCTAGTCTGGTTGCAAGAACTACTTCTATGAGTTTTTCCTTAACAGTACGTCCTTTGTTTTTTCTGGCTAGTCTGATAACCTGCATTGAAATTGTACTTCCTCCACTAACGACTTTCTTTGCTTTGAAATTTAGATAAAGAGCTCTTGCCAGGGCAACCGGATTTACTCCCGGGTGTTTATAGAAATGCTGGTCTTCAAAGCATATTATCGATTGCTTGAATTTATCAGGCACCTTCTCACTATGAGGGAATCGCCATTGACCATCATCTGCAATCTTTGCGCCCAACAGATTATTTTCAGAGTCGGTAATAACTGTGGAAACCGGTTCGTTGAATAACGGATTTGGTAAGCAAAACAAGTATAAAATAAAAAGAATAATGAGGATTGAATAGGAATACTTATGTTTTAAATACTTTTTTTTAAGATACAATAGTGCTTTAGTTAAACGCTCCTTCATTCCTCTGGTGTCCTCTATATCTGTTTTATTGAGCCCAAAAATAATTTGATTTGAAAAGAAATTCGCCCAGAATACTATAGCTAATAATTATCTATAGTACTCTGAACGAAAATTTACGTGTTATTTATTCTTTACTTCCACCCATTTACCCGCTAATCTGGAGTGAATTCTTACATCGTACATTGCTTCACAATAAATTGTTGGTAAATAGAATTTCCCCATATACGATGAGTTAAGTAAAATAGTGTAAGTCCTTGAACTACTTTTTGGAAGATCAAAATAAGTGTATACTCTGTCGTCGCGAATATCTTGATATGTAGGAACATCAATTACATGCGCAGAGCCAGCATCATTTAACCTTGAGTTATGTATTTCCCATCCCGAAGGAAAAATTACTGAAAGAGCCATATTTTCGTAGTCGCCCATTAGACCCGGATTCGAAACAGTTACCTCAGCTTTAAAATCAGTTCCCTGACTCAGGCTATTTATGTCTATAACATTGTTGTCCATGTCTTTGTAAACAACATTCATTTTAAGGTTATTATTTTCTGTTTTGGTATCGCCGGCAAGAGGCTGTCCTTCCATAATTAATCGGGCATAGATGATTCCAGAGCCTTTATTCTCAACAACTAATTTGCCAGTTTTATGATTGCTTGCATCAAGGTTAACACTTGAAATTCTGTATCCGCTACTTACATTTTCAGTATTATTTCTGAAGGTATAAGAATACTTAATATTATCTGAAGAACTACTTCCTTTAAAGAACTTAGAAATTCCAATTAGACAATATGCTGTAGTTTGCGTACTGTGCCAGCTATTGGTTGTTAGCTCTTTTGATAAAGATTCCAATACCTGAATTCCAAGTTCTTGCTTTTTCATAAGAACCAGCGATTCAAGAATCATTGCCCGGTCTCTGGTTGAAGAACCAAATGAATTAGACATCTCGTTATAGTCAGCAATCTCGGTTGTGCTACCTTCAATTATTTCAACACCTTTTTCTGGTTGTCCGGCAAGCGCATAAGCTGCTGCAAGCCTCCATTTTGCCTGAACAGAAAGACTCTCTTGTTCCTTTAATCTGTTCATGGAGCTATAGTCTTCTTCTCCGGCAAGTGCCAGCGTGTAAAGCCTGTAAGCTTGTTGTAAGTCGTCTTTGTTGTAATTCGATTTTTCTTTTTTCCAGTTTTTAGCTGCAGATTTTTGGAATTTAATCCAATTAGACTTTAATCCGGAAGGAAGGTCGTATCCTGCTTTCTCGGCTTCAATAAGGAAATGTCCGGCATAAGTTGTTCCCCAATCAGATGCGCTGGTTGCATTTGGCCAGTAACCTAAACCTCCATTAGAAAGTTGGAAAGAATGAAGTCTTTTTATTCCAGCACTAATATTGTTTTCAATATCTTTTTTCTGCTTTTTCGAAAGTTCAACAACATCGCCTAAGAATAACTGAGGAAATACCGATGAGGTTGTTTGCTCAATACATCCATGAGGGTACTTGATAAGATACATTAATTGCTTATTTATATCAATTGGAGGCATGTTGGTTACCTCAAGCACCGCTTTGTTGGTAGATTCTATTCCAGGCAACGTATAATCTGCTGTCCACGATTGACCAGCTTCAATTATATTTTGTGTGATTTCAGTTACATATGGATTCGGATTTCGAACATCAATTTGAATATCGTATTCAGCCTTGTAAGAACCACTTGTTACAATAACCTTAACTTTACCAACTCCAATAGCCTCTTTAACCTTCAAGCCAAAGTCAACTACTTTGTCGCCAACTTTACTAAACGAGAGCTCTTTCTGAGTCTCAGTTGCCTGAAGTATGTCGTTTGTCTCAAGTCTGATGGTAGTTTTCTTAACTTTTTCATCCATTGCAAAAACAGTAACTGGCAGCTTAACGGTTTCGCCAGGCGATAGTACTCTTGGTAAAGTTGCAAGAACCATTAATGGATTTTTAACCGGAACAGTTTTTTCTGCTGAACCATAGGCGCCGTTATATCCGGCAACAACCATGGCACGAACAGAACCAATGTATTTTGGCATTGTAAAAGTGTGGGTATTTGTTTTTCCCATATCCAGGGTAAATGGTCCCATGAATTTTACTACTGGTTTGAAACGATCAGCTTTTTTTCTTCCTTCTGCCGATTCATCATCACCACCACCAATACCAAATGTTTTTTCAATATGTCCACCATATGCACCAAGAACCATGTCGTACATATCCCATGTAGTAATACCTAAAGCTTCGCGGGCATAAAAGTGATGCCATGGGTCTGGTGTGCCAAATCGGGTTAAATCTAACAAGCCTTCATCAACAACAGCTAAGGTGTAGGTCATTTGCTTGCTATACTTTTCAGAAACTTTTATTGTAACTTTTGATTCAGACTTCAACTCATCAGCCATTGTAATAACAGGAACAAGTTTGGTTTTCGGATCAACTACAGTTATTGGTGTATATCCGTAAAGTCGAAGTGGAGCATCGTTTACAGAGCTTCCGTGAGGTTGAAGAACATTAACATTAATGTATACATTTGGAGACATTGCTTCTGTAATTGGAAGTTTGAATATTGTTCTCTCTTCAGAGGTCTGAACCCAATGCATTTCAACAACTTTCGAGCCTGACTCAATGCTAACTAAAGCTCTTCCGTTGGGAGCTTCCGGAATTGTAATTTCTGCGGTTTCACCAACATTATACTGACGTTTATCGGTTGCCAGACTAAGAATAGAAGCACCTCCCATTTCATCATTTCTGGATTTGCCTGCCCAACCCGGCCAGTCAATATAAATAACTTTACCCGTACTATGACCACCTGCATCGGTTACTTTAACTAAATATCTTCCCCATGAAGGATATTTAACTTCAAACTCAAAGTCACCTCTTCCATTTTTGGTGGAGGTAGTAGTCTCGAAAATAGGATCGTAGTGTCTGTTGCCGGAATATTTACCCAGGTCATCTTCGGATGAATCCCACCACCAGCGCCATTCAATCTTGTATATTTTGACTTTAATATTATTTCTGGAAACAAGATTTCCATTTGCATCGCATGTAATAAGGTCTACTTTATGTTTTTCGTCGGTAAGAAGCATGTTTCTTGCAGCATCGCCTTTCGGAACTTTTACACCAACATAGGTGTTATATGGCGAATAAGGAATTGAAAACTGGTCGATACTAAACTCACCACCTTCTTCAAAAGCCATGGTTTTAAAACTGGCTCTAAGCATTCCGGGTGCTGCATCGCGAACACTAATGTTAGCCGAAATTTTGGCTTTTCCTTCATCATTAACATCTCTATCGAAAATTACATCTTCCTGTGTTTCAAATTTCCTTGAAGGATCGTCAAAAATGTATTCAGAATATTTTCCAAATCTTGTTGGTGTCTGATTTAAGGTCATCGTAACCTTTGCTCTAAGGTTATTTGCTACCGCACCGTGTAACCAAAGTAATTCCAGATTACCTGATAACATATCATCGGATGCAACAAGTTTGTCGACGCCAAAATCGATTTTTATTTTAAGTCGGTTTGGTTTAACAGTTTCAATCTTTAATATTTTCTCGAACACAGCTCCACCAACTTTTATTTTAGCAATCCAATTTCCGGTTGGAGCATCTGCGTCTGTAACTGTTCTGAAATGATAGAAACTGTTAGTGCTAGTCACTTTTATTTGCTTGTCGACAATTTGTTTTAAAGGGTTGATAAGCTCAAAGCTTACGGGGTGGTTGTCGGGCAATACATCTAATTTATCTTCAAGAATGAAGTTTAAGAAAACAGTATCACCTGGTCTCCAAACACCTCTTTCACCATAAATATAGCCTTTGATACCTTTCTGTATTGCGCTACCTCCAATGTCAAACCATGTTAACGAAAGTGAAGAACCTTCGAAAAGTCTTAGATAACCTCGTTCAGCATCTTTTTTAGCAACAAGCAAGAATGGTCTTGTATCCGAAGTTAAGGTAGCAATACCATTGGCATCAGTCTTTACACTGGTTAATAGTTGATTCTGATAATTATAAAGTTCAACCTCAACATTAGCTTGTGGCTCAAGGGTTCTTAAATCTGTAATTGTAGCAGTAATTGTATTTTGATTGTTGCTCTTGGCTATTATACCAAGATTAGAGGCAAGTACATTTCTGCTAACCATTCTATCTTCATTGTAATACTCTTTATTACAAGGGTTTTCTTTTGCCTGATAATCGTAATCGTAGTCTTCTTCGTAATAATCCCAATAGCTGTCTTCTTCTTCAACTTCTTCTTCCGGTTGGTCCCAGTTATCAGTTTCTTCTGTACCTTCGTCCATTTCGGTATCGTCGATATCTTCGCATCCATAAAGAGAGTAGGCTCTTTTGAAGGATATGCTAACACGGTACATTGCACCAGGGTCATTCTCAACAAGTTTAGCAAGGTCGATTGAATAGGTGTTCCAGGCTGAAAAATCAACAGTGTTTGAGGTTTTTAGGTCGATTTGTTGTTCGTATACTTTACGGCCAACACGCCTTAGTTCTTTTATTCCATCAAGCTTGTTTACCTGTAAGAATTGAGGGATGTTGCTTTCATAAATTTTAATGATTTCAACATCAACAGCACTTAGGTTAACTGCTTTAAAGGGGAAAATTAGTCCTTCTGAATTTGGCATTATAACACCATCGCCAATTAATTCAACAGCGGGTTTTATATCGGTAAATGTCAGACTTTTTTTAAACTCTTCTTTTAGCCTGTCTCCTAAAACGTTTTTAACGCCTTGCTCAATAATAAGCTGTTTTTTACCGGTAAGCTTACTTTCCGGATATGCTCTGATAATATTGTCTTCAATGCTATATTTAAATGAAGAGTAATCTGACAGATATATTAGTCCGCTAACATTCTGATATGTATTTATTGGATCAGAGAACTGAATTTTCACATATTGTTCAGGATATTGGAAAACTTTTGCATTAAGAATTTTAAAATCGCTTATAGCAGGAATTTCAATTTTAATGCTTCCTTCATCATCAACATTTATGGTTTTACCATCCCAGGTAATAATTAATTCTTCACTGGTTGCTTTTCTAATAATACTGTCTACCTGATATCTGTGTTCCTTTCTGTCATCGCTATGTTGCCAGGTAATTGGAAGCTTTTTGTTTGAATGAGTTGCTATAAGCAAAGTCTCAATTTCGGTATTATCAATAACATCTGCTGTAAGCACTTTTCCTTCCAGGAAATACTCGTTTTTACGTTTTGGATATAGATTTAAACCTTCCTGCGAAACAGAAAAGTTTTGTTTTATAATCTGAAAGTTAAATTCAAGCTTATTGTATTTCGATTCAATTTGTATGAGTTTCCCAAGATTAATCTCAGCATTGTAAAATGTGCCGGAAGATAGTTTCTCACTAGGAATAAACTCGATAGTTCTGTAGTCTAACCAACGACATGTTCCTTCGATTTTGGGGTCGAAACTAAAAATTTTATCCTCAATTGTTCCTTCATCTTCATTAAGTCTCTCGGCATTACTTGCAAGAATTACCTTAATGGTAGATTCTGAAGAAATTACTCCTGATGTAATTGCTGTTACATACTCAGCGAATTTCGGTTCAATTTCCTTAATGTCACGAAGTTCAGAAGATGGTTTTTTGTTTTTACACGAAATAGAAATTATTACTAATAACAGCAAAGGTAAGTAGAAAGATAGCCTTCTGCCTAAAAGTCTAATATGCGCTCTCATTATTTATAGTTTTGAATTTATTAAGCTTAAATATTAATTACATTTAATAGCAATATAGTTAAGTATTTTGCAACATGAAAATTTAGTTAATTATTTTTGTTGTTTGTTTGTAAGGTTTTGGAGTTGCTTTTTTTGGTAAAATGAGCGAAAAGTTATTATTCTTTTCTCAATAATAATCTAACGTTATGTTTCTCAATATTGGTTAGGAAATTACTCACATCGGTATGGTCTGGACTATACCATTTCTGCATACGAAAGTATTTATCTATTTTACTACCAGCTTTAAATATTAGACCATATCTGGCAAATATTTCGTTTCGCATAATTTCCAATTCGTCAGAAGAAAATCTTTCAAGGTCCTTTGGACTTAGATATTTCAGACTAGCTTGAGGATAATTACCAAGTATAAAGAACTTGTTTTCACCTGCCAGAAGCCCAATTTCATATTTATCAGGTTCAATTGGTTGCCACGGATTATTAATTAGCAGAGCTCTTTTTTCATCGTAAATTACAAACCTCCCTGTATGTTGGTCAGACTTAAATATTCCATTCTTGATACTTACATTAGAAAGATTCTTATATGCAGTTATCCACTTTTTCTTTTTTTTTGAATATGAGGCGAAAGCAATTTGAGCGCAAATCTGATTTTTACTTACTAATAGAACTAGTTTTGATTCTGATTCAGAATATCCAAAACTATATGTGCCGTCATATTCATCAATATTTGTTACAGCCCATGCAGTTATTTTTTCTTTGTCGGCTTGCTCGATACCAATGTATTGTGCATTAGAAGTTACTAGAACGAACAGAAAACAGCAGGTTAGAATTTTCGACATCATCATTTTAGTTGGTTAGTTTTTAATTAGAGCAGTTCAAATTGCAGATAATAAATATAGATACTTTATTCTAAAAAGAATCGATTAACTGAACCATTTATTTATGCTTAACATTATTAGTATGAGCAATTTTAATTCTTTTCTAAAAGATTAACAAGCCTCCAATTTCCCCCTTTTTGTTATCCAAGCTCAGAAGAGTAAACGCGGGTAGGTTTTACAAAAATATCAGGGTAGAATTAAATAAATAGTATTTCAAACAATTGAGAGAAAAGCTTGTTTTACAATCTAACAGCGAAAAAGTAGAATTGCTACTTGACCAATTTTTATACAAAGGTTTCTACTATAGCTCTGAATTATGGATTTACTCAATTACTTTATTTCTACCCGAAAACAAACTATTGACTTATGTGAGCCACTTGAAATTGAAGATTATATTCCTCAGCCGGTTGAATTTGTAAGTCCGCCAAAATGGAACCTTGGACACACCACATGGTTTTTCGAAGAATTAATATTAAAGCCAAATGTTCCGTTCTACAAGGTTTTCCATCCAAAATACAGTTATTTGTTTAATAGTTATTATCAAACAATTGGAGAAAGGCTTCAACGAAACAAAAGAGGTCAGCTAAGTCGTCCCACTGTTAAGGAGGTGTATAATTATCGTGCATATGTTGATGAACATATGCTTGAATTTATAAACAAAGAGGAGCTTTCGAAAGAGCTGAAGGATTTGATTATTCTAGGGATAAACCATGAGCAACAACACCAGGAGTTATTTCTTACCGATTTGAAATATACATTTAGTTTAAATCCACTTTTCCCAAAATATATTGAAAAAGCTTTTTGTGAACAAGGCGAACAAGGCGGTTCAGCATTTATAGATATAGATGGAGGTGTAAATTCAGTTGGATTTACTGGCGATGGTTTTGCTTACGATAATGAATTACCGCGTCATCGGGTATATATTCAACCATTTCAGATTCGGCAGTCTCTTGTTACAAATGGAGAGTACCTTGAGTTCATTAATTCAGATGGGTACAGTAGGCATGAGCTATGGCATGACGAAGGTTGGAACTGGCTAATAGAGAATGATATTTCCAGCCCAATGTATTGGCAGAATAGAGAAGGAGAGTGGTTTCAATATACCTTGGGAGGTTTAAAAAAAATTGATAACTCTCATATACTTACTCATGTTACTTATTATGAGGCAGCTGCGTTTGCACAGTGGAAAGGTATGCGTTTGCCAACAGAATTTGAATGGGAGACTGCATCAGAAAAAATAAATTGGGGCGACCGATGGGAGTGGACAGAAAGTGCCTATTTACCTTATCCGCGATTTAAAAAAAGTTCAGGTGCAGTGGGAGAGTATAATGGTAAATTTATGGTTAATCAGAAAGTGTTGCGAGGTGCCTCCGTTGCAACTCCTGAAGGACATATTGATAGGAAGACATACAGAAATTTTTTTCATCCTCATATAGGATATCAGTATAATGGTATTCGTCTTGCAAAATAGATTAAAATGCAGAATACAGAAACTTTAACCGCACTGGCGGAAGAAACACTAGAGGGATTATCGTCGAGTCCGAAGTATCTTTCATCTAAGTTTTTCTATGATGAAAACGGAAGTAAGATTTTTCAGAAGATTATGAGAATGCCTGAATACTATTTAACTAATAGTGAATTTGAAATATTTAGCGAGCAAGCATATACCATAATTAAAAGTTTTTCTTCGGAAAAAGAAGCTATAGAATTAATTGAATTGGGTGCAGGCGATGGAATTAAAACAAAGTTGTTAATTAAAGAACTTTTTAGACGAAATATTAAGTTTAGGTACATTCCCATAGATATCTCCGAGGAAGTATTATTTGGTTTGGCATCAAATTTTAAAAACGAGTTTGAGGCTCTGGAAATAGATGCCAGACCGGGCGATTATTTTGATATGATGGAGGAGCTGGGAAAAATTAGTGATACACCGAAAGTGATTTTATTTCTCGGATCTAATATTGGAAATTATTCTCATGAAGAAAGTGTCAGTTTTTTTAAGCACTTGCGACAAATAATTCATGACCAGGACAGGTTGTTTATTGGATTTGATTTGAAAAAGGATCCAAAAGTAATATTAGAAGCCTATAATGATTCGAATGGTTACACAGCAGAGTTTAACTTAAATCTTTTAAGAAGGATAAACAACGAACTTGGAGCCAACTTTGATTTAAGTAAATTCAGGCATGCACCCTATTATGATCCAGAGGGAGGCGCTGCAAAGAGCTATATTGTAAGTACGGAAGATCAAGAGGTTTATATTTCTGAACTGGATAAATATTTTCGTTTTAATAAATGGGAAGCAATTTATACAGAAATGTCGCAGAAGTATGATGTTCAAATGATTGATAAACTGGCAAAAAAAGCTGGATTTATAGTGGAAAAGAATTTTACTGATAGCAAGGGGTATTTTATGAATTCGGTTTGGAAACCAATTAATAGAGAGTTATGAAAGCACAATGGAATGGCAAAATACTTGCTCAGAGTAATGAAACAATAGAAATTGAGGGGAATCAGTATTTTCCTCCAGAATCTATAAATAAAGAATATTTTATCTCAAGCAAACATAGTACTGTTTGTCCTTGGAAAGGAACTGCCTCTTACTACACAATTGTGGTAGAGGGAACAGAAAATAAAGATGCAGCATGGTTCTATCAGAACCCTTCAGAAAAAGCAAAAAGTATTAAAGATTATGTGGCATTCTGGAAGGGAGTTGAGGTAACAGAATAAAAAAATAACTGTAGTTTATGTTTGCATGGCAATTCAGTATTTCCCTTAGGTAAGTTGCCAAAATTTCATTCAGTGGAACAATTTCAGAAAGTTTCTTGATTTTTCGCTCAGGGGATGAAAATAATCATGGCTTAATCGAAAGCTATTGAGTAATTTTCACCCTAAGTCTTTCGCGTGTTTAAGGCTAGTGTCGAGTCTCAATGTTTGGTAGATAGATTGCTTCACTTTCGTGCCTCAAGTTCGCAATGGTGTCATTGCGAGGAAGTATGACAAAGCAACCTAACTTGCGAGCTCATTGAAGATAATCTCACTCATCAAATCATACTTGATATGACACTTAGCATTTGAACATTCAAAGATTTGAGGCGAATAATAATTTAAACTGAAAAACATGAAATTTGATCCTGCATCAGAAATACAAGATTTAAAGCAATTTGGAGAATTTGGTGGCGTAAATCCTTCAATTACCGATTCATCTACCTACACCTTTTTAGAAGCAAAATCTATGATAGACACATTTCATGGAGAAGCTGAAGGTTGTTTCCTATATTCACGCCATTGGAACCCGAGTAATAAATACCTTGCCGATGCAATGGCCGCAATGGAAGGAACCGAATCGGCCTGGATTACAGCATCTGGAATGGCTGCAATTACTTGTGCATTGTTGCAGCTGTGTAATTCCGGCGATCATATAGTTACTAGTGTTACTACCTATGGAGGAACATATGCATTTCTGAAAAACTATCTTCCTAAATTTAATATAGAAGTATCTTTTGTAAATATTTCTGATTTGGAAAGTGTTAAGGCTGCAACCAGACCAAATACCAAAGTAATATATACCGAAAGTGTTACAAACCCTTTGCTTCAAGTATCAGATATTCCGAAACTAAAAGAAATTGCAGCAGAGTGTGGAGCAAAACTAATGGTAGACAACACCTTTAGTCCAATGATAATTGCTCCTGCAAAATTAGGAGCCGATATTGTAGTTTATAGCATGACCAAATTTATTAATGGTAAGAACGATTGCGTTGCCGGAGCCATTTGTGGTACCGAGGAGTATATAAATTCTTTATCGGATGTAAATGACGGAACTGCAATGTTATTAGGACCAGTATTAGATCCTCTACGCTCATCAAGTATACTTAAGAACCTGCATACGCTTCATATTAGAATGAAGCAACATAGTAAGAATGCAATGATTGTGGCTGAAAAACTTCAGGAAATAGGAATTAATGTGAAGTACCCAGGTATGAAGAATCATCCCGATCATGAGTTGATGAAGTCTTTGATGAATGATGAGTTTGGTTTTGGTGGGATTTTAGCTATTGATTTTGACACCCCGGAAAGAGCAAATGCCATTATGCGTGACCTTCAAGAGGCAGGCGTGGGTTATCTTGCGGTAAGTTTAGGTTATTTTAAAACACTGTTTAGTAATTCTGGTAGTAGTACTTCTTCTGAAATACCTAGCGATGTTCAGGCGGAAATGGGACTTACACCTGGGCTCGTAAGGTTCTCGGTTGGTTTAGATAATGATATAGAAAAAACTTTCTTAAGAATTAAAGAAGTTATTGAGAAGAATTAAATATATATGTCAGAGATATAAAAAGAGGAGAAGAATGGAAAATTTATCGCTAAGCTGATTAATAAACGAACGCACAACAAAAAATATAGGTCATTCGGTGGATGATGCTAATTTTGAAGGTGAAAACATTTAATAAACAACATAGCGATAGTGAATCACTCGCAATCCGCTTCATGCCATATTGCCAACGTTGTACAGCATTGCTCAAAACAGTATCCCAGTCTAGATAGCTAAACAAGAAATCTAAACCTTAAGAGCTGATTAGTTTCTATCGTTACAAATAAAAGTAAAAACTGATTAATTGAAAATAATGATTATGTTAAACTCAACACTAGTCCAAATACTGACAATTACCTTTAAACAGGTATTCCACAAACAGTCTTGACAAAAACTTAATGGATAATTTTTAGACAAATGACTAATGCGGATTTGATTTGATTTTGGGAATATATTGTGTTATAATATTTAACTTAAAATAAATTTATTAAAATGATAATACTATGAGATTTTATTTTGTCCTCGTAATTACCATGTTAATATCGATTTCATGTTCTACAAAAAAGAATTTATCTATTTCAAAGAACTTAGAAAGTAAAAACATGAACATTGAAATTAAGTCGGATGATAAACCTCCAATAACAGAGAAAAAAGAATCTAGAACGAAATTCATTTTCAAGGGAGGGATTACTTTTATTATCGATGACTCTTTTGAAGAAACACTTTCTGCCCGAACCGACTATATTATAGATACCATTAACGGAAAAGTAACATTAAATATTAAGACTAATATAGGAAGTAATACCCTAGAATTCAGTATTATTCAAAACGACTTAAATGATCAACTATTAAAGAAGACTTATTTTGAGAACGATTTTAGTTCTAAATTAGTAATACCTCATGATGAATCTTTAAATAATAGTGGAAGAGTAGCCTTCAAGATGCAAAAAGGAACATTTACAATAGCTAAAGTAGATTCTTTAGATACTTATTATCATCAATTATCAGGTGATTTTGATATAACATACCACAATAAAAGACTGCAAGAGACACACAATGTTAAAGGTCATTTCAGAAATATATATAACATTAATAATTTTAAAGAGATACATGATTAAAATAACGCAGTACAACACTAAATACAAGTAATGCCTGTGCCATACAAGTACTAAGCGTTAGTTTTTTAAATAAAGTTTGTCTGTAACTGGATAAGTTTTAGCTTTGAAAACGGCACTACTCGTATTATTAACGTTGGGAAGAATTATAAATTAAGAAATAATAATTATATGAAATTAGGATTTGACCATATAGATAAATCAGTAACTCACAAACAAAGTACTGTGGAGGAATTGGTAAATAATTTCCTTGATAACTTTGATATTCAAGAAAAAGAACATATTACAATTCACACAGACAACAAAACGTTAGCATTTTATATTGAATGTCATATTAAGGCAAAGGATATTTGTAAAAAAGGAACTATTGATGTTCCATTAGACCCAGAAAATCAATCGGATTACAGAGCTAACAGGGAAGTGGTAGAAAATAACCCTGCTTATCTTAAGATGGTGAATGATGCAGAGGCAAAAAGAATTTTCAGTAACATTGTTGCTGAGTTTAATCCTGATTTCGAACCTGAAAAACCCCTGAAAATAATAGGTGGTCAGCATAGATTTTTAGCTATTGATAAAGCATTAAAAAAAGGTATAAACGAATATCACGGATTCAAACTTTATTTTGACTTAAGTACTGAACAGAGACTTGATGTTCAATTAATCTCAAATACTAATATTGCTGTTTCAAATGATTTACTTGATAGAATGTTTGAAACTGTTAAAGGTCCTGAATTACGAGATTGGTGTCAAAAGTGTGGAATTCTAGAGGAGGGACAGGACTTTGCGGATAAAAAGCAAAGAGGAAGCCAAATATCAGTAAGAGGTGTTAGAACATTGATTGTAAATTATATCAATGGGAAGCAAATACAAAATATTGAGTTTAATAATGTTAAAACTAACCCTGTAATTACAAGTACTGGAGGAGTAGATGAAGAATGGGAAATAATTAGACAAACCCCCAACTTATGGACGGATAAAAAAATGATTGCCATGGGGGAATCATACGCCGATTTAATTAAAACACAAAAAAACTATTTTGCTGACAAAGATAATTTTGAGTTTTCCGAAAAAGCTCTTAGCTATGCTGTATTAGCCTCATGGTCATTTATTGCTGGTGTTTTACACAAAAATAAGGAGCGTCTAACAAGACATTATGATTTATCAAAAAGAACCTCAGGAGACCCATTAAATTCAGCAGTACTTGCTAAAGGTAGACATAAGACAGACCCTGAGAACTATCGCGGTTTAGGGACAAGAACAGATGTAAAAGATAGAGGTAGGCTTGCCGAGTTATTTTTCCTTCAAGCAGAAAAAGGAACAGGAATCAATAAAAAAATGGTGGATTTAGCAGTTGAAAAATATCATGCAAAAGAGGCTAACCTGCGTGTTCAAGAAATGGAAAAGAAATTATAATGGCTGAATTTGACAATTTCTCTGCATTACTCTTAGAAGAGGCTAAGCGTTTTTTAGAAAAAATAAAAGAATCAAAAGATGAAGACGCGAAAACTGCATATATACATTCTGCTGTTTTAATAGGAGTGTCTGCCTTAGAGGCTTATATTAATGGTATTTCACAAGAGCTTATTAGATTTCCGAATACACCTATAAATGAAAAATCACTTTTAGGAGAAAAAGAAATAGAGTTAAAGAATGGAGAGTTTATTTTAAGCGAACGATTAAAAATCCAAAGACTTACAGATAGAATACAATATTTATATTTCAAGTATAATAAGACTTACTTAAATGGAGATTCCGAAGCTTGGTGGGGACCATTGAAGCAATCTTTGAAGGTTAGAAATGGGCTTGTTCACCCTAAAGAAGAAATTACAATTACTCAAGAGGATGTTACATCATTGATAGAAAGTGTTATTAATTGCTTGCTATGTTTGTCTAAAATTATTTACAAAAAGGAATTCCCATTTAAGAATTTGGGACTTCAATCCAAATTAACCTTTTAAAAACTCCTCCCAACAATGTATAGTGCATAAGGGTTTCAGAGGTTTTCAATCAGTATCACTCGCATCAGTTTTGGGTGGTAACTTGATAGATTTATCTACGCTGAGCTCTTTTCAGTCGGTTGAAGCCTGCAACGGCGAAGCCCTCAAGGAGCATAGCGAAATAATCGTCTACTTTGCGTATACATACTGTTGTAGGGCATGCTGACTGCTTATTAAGTTAAATAATGATGATAAATATCACCTTACTATTTGATGTATTATTTTTTTGACGTGTATTTCTTTTAGTCTTTTTTAGTATTTTAATATTGATAAAAAATTAAATTATGAAAAAAAGAGACTTGTTTCAACTTTCAATTATTGGTATATTAGGTTTAGCTTTTTCTTACATTTCCTTTTTCATTCTTCAAAAGAATAATTTATTAATTGTAATCTCACAATTCTTTATTTGGACTATTACATTTTTAGTAATAATCCGATTTATTCGTGAAAAAATTTATTGGTTTGAACAGATTTTGGATTGTATGCCATCACCAATATCTGTGACAGATTTAAATATGAAATGGACATTTATTAATAAGCCTGTTGAGGATTTTCTTAAACTAAAACGAGAAAAGGTTTTGGGAAAGCATTGCTCTAACTGGGGGGCAAAGATTTGTAATACAGAAAAGTGTGGAGTTACTTGCTTAAGGAATGGAAATCCTAAAACGGATTTTGAGCAGCTTGGGGGTAATTTTAATGTAGACACCAATTATTTGTATTCATTAAGAGGACAAAAAATTGGACATATTGAAGTGGTTTCGGAAGTTACAGAGAAAATAAAACTTGGAGAAATTTTAGATAAAGTTCGTACAGACATAGGTGTAATGACTGAAAAGTTAATAAATGCCAGTAGTTCACAAGCCTCAGCAGTTGAAGAAATATCCGCATCCATTGAAGAAATGACAGCAACTATTCAACAAAATTCAGAAAATTCTGGTCAGACAGAAACTAAGGCAAAAAAAGTTACCATTGATGCAGAAAAAAGTGCAATAGCAGTCAAGGAATCATTGGAGAAGATAAAATCTATTGCTGAACGAATTAACCTAATTCAGGATATCGCATTTCAAACAAATCTTTTGGCTCTAAATGCGGCTGTAGAAGCAGCTCGTGCAGGAGAACATGGCAAAGGCTTTGCCGTTGTTGCATCTGAAGTAAGGAAACTTGCTGATAATTCAAAGATTGCAGCAAACCAAATCGTTGAACTTTCTAATAGTGGACTAAAAACCGCACAGGATGCATATGATGGTATATCAAATGTAATTCCTGATTTAAAAAAGACAAATGAATTGATTTCCGAAATTTATTCAGCTTCAATTGAGCAAAATTCCGGAGCAAATCAGATAAATGAATCTGCACAAAATGTGAGTTCTACTGTTCAGGAAACGGCAGATATGGCACAACAACTCGGGGACATTATTAATAAACTTGAGATTGATTTCAACTTTAACAAAACATAAAACAGCAAAACTTATACTCAGCGTTGTGCACAACCCGCGAACATTCAGCTTTAAACTGTGGTACTAATTCTTTATGATTGAGAATGTGGATTTGTTGAAATTGCGAGATTATTGCAAAATCTCGCAATTTCACCTATCTTTTATTGGTTTATGTTAAAAAAAGGGTATTGGTTGACAGAATACCTATAGATATCTGGAATAATAAAGGATACAAAGAGTCAATATGAGAAGGCTTTCTTATATACAGATTCTGAAAATAATGAATGATGATTCTGATAGGATTTTAAATACAAACGAGATTGAGTCTGGAGTTAATATATCAAACTTTACAGCTAGAACTGATTTAAAAACATTAGTAAATCTAGGTTTTTTAGATGTAATACAAGTTAATAAAAAAAAATAAAACTTCATTAAATCATCAGATTTTGAAAAGACATTAAAGAAATATAATCTTTGATAATGGCCAGTGTACAGCAGCCAATAAAAGTCATAGGCTATATCGTACCACCGGAGACCAGTACATAAGCCGCTTTTTTTTGTATCTTGCTAATCAAACATAAAGCGATGCAACGCCAACGACATCATATATGAGAACCGTTATGCCGCATGCAAAAAGAGATTCTGCTAACAATTTAAATTAGATGAAAATGATTTTTTATATCATTTTGAACATTTTTATAACATAGAAAAATTTTTATACTATGAAACGACTACCAAACTTCCTTTTATTTTTTTTAATTACAACCGGAATTTTTTTAACAAGTTGTAACCAAAAGACAAACAATAATCAAGAGCCAGTTATTAGAACCACCTCTGGTGATGTATCTGGCAGTTTTAACGATAGTGTATTTGCTTTTTTGGGGATACCATATGCCAAGGCCGAAAGATTTATGCCTCCACAGGAACCCGATGCTTGGGACGGAGTTCTTGAATGTAAGGACTTTGGGCCGGTAGCCAAACAAATAGTGCCATGGTATCCCGATTCTGTTCAAATGAAAAAGAACTCTTTAGTGTAAATGTGTGGACACAAGGGATTAAGGATGGCAAAAAGCGTCCGGTAATGCTTTGGTTGCATGGCGGTGGTTTTCACGTTGGTGCCAGCAACGATCCAATGACCTATGGTGAAGCCTTAGCTAAAAAAGGTGATGTGGTGTTTGTATCGGTAAATCACCGATTGAACATTCTTGGATTTCTCGATTTATCGGCTTGTGGCGAAAAATATGCTCAATCGGCCAATGTTGGTATGCTCGATATTGTGAAAGCCCTTGAGTGGATCCAAAAAAATATTGAGAAGTTTGGAGGCAACCCATCCGATGTAACCATTGTGGGCGAATCGGGTGGTGGCGGAAAAGTTGGCACCCTCATGTGTATGCCGGCCGCAAAAGGTATGTTCCATAAGGCAATTATTCAAAGTGGTACCCTTCTTAACGTAATGAATAAAGAGAAATCGCAAGCACTGGGTTTAGCTGTTCTCGAAAATTTAGGACTTACGCAAGACGAAGTTGAAAAACTGGATACAATTGCTTACTTGAATCTTGTGAAGGCAGGAAACGATGCAATAGAAAAAATCTCCGGACCCAGAAAACCCGGGTCTCCAACTATGTTTGGCTTTGCACCTTCTGCTGATGGAGTTGTTTTACTCCAGCAACCATGCAGTCCCGGATTTGCTGATATTTCTTCTGAAATACCCCTAATGATAGGTTCCACGCTTAACGAGCTGATGCCCTCATTTTATGGTGAAAAAGACCTGACATTGGAACAGGCTAAAGAGCGGCTGGCAAAAGAATATAGTGAAGATACTGACAAGTATATCGAGCTTTTCGCAAAGGCCTATCCCGATTATACACCTCAGGATCTTCTATCTATTGATAAGGTTTTCAGGCCATATACCATACGCACTGCAGATGCAAGAGCTTTAGAGTCAAGCGCTCCATTGTATGTTTATTTCTTAGCATGGAAAAGTGGTGTTGACGATGCATCGAAAGGTTCTTTTCATGGTTTGGACATTCCTTTGGCATTCAACACAGTTGACCTAAGGCCCGATTGGACCGGTAATACAGAAGAAGCATGGAAAATGTCCAACAAAATGAGTTCGGCATGGATAAATTTTATTAAAACAGGTAATCCTAATGCTGAGGGTGTACTGCCAGTATGGGAGCCTTATACTGCCGAAAACGGTGCAACAATGTATTTTGATAATGAATGCAGAATTGTATATAACCACGACAGAGAATTGATGAATTTCATTAACCCTCTTGATTAGCTGTTAGAGTTATTCGTGATTTTTATGAGTAACTCGAATTAAATGGTATAAATAAAAAGCACGACGGTACAACATTTTGTATAAGTAATGGCAAGTGATGTGGTTGAAGTCAAGTATGCAATCCGCTCAAAATGTGTGGCTGTTTACTAGCTACGCTTTGTGAGGCTCCCTTTGGGGCGTCTGCCACTACTTATACAATTTACCGATGTGCTTAATTGCCTTTGTAGTGCTAATTTCAGTGGGATGAGCTGATTTTTGGAAGTGTCCTATTAAGGTTTTATACAACCCCAATCGGACTTTTAGTTTTCAAGGCAAAAATATTTGAGCGGATAGGGAAAACAATCGATCAACGTGAGATAACTATCTATGGAAAGCCGTCGAGCTAATTGTTTTCTAGATTTTTTGTTTACTTTTTCATCAATGGAAAAAGTAAAAGCCAGCCCGGCTTGAGGGCAAATGTTAGCAAGAAAGCCATGCTTCAACGTTAAGATAGACAATCTAAATAGCACTTATATACTTTGCTTGATGGGTATGCAACACGATTGTCTATACGGCAACTAAGCACAAAAAAATGTAAAAAAACCTAGCGAGGAGATGCTAAATTTGAGAGGTAATACACAAAATACAACAAGTCACAGTTGGATAAGTTGGAGCTCTGAAAAGCTCTTAAACAGAATGTTAGCAACAATTAGGGAAGCATTTCTGCATACAAAAAAAATGATTGTGTGATTTTTTTGATATTTTATTCGACTAATACTGAAAATTAAGCTTTGAATAAACAATTAGAAGTATGAAGAAGATAATTATTGCATTCGTTTTTTTGATTTTTTGTAGCCATGTTAACAGTTCTGAAATAGTCAGTATCAAGCTTTCGGATAACGATGTTATCAAAGGAAAATTAGAATTGCCGATAGACAGTGTAAATGTTCCGCTTTGTGTAATATTTATTCCGGGAACGGGACCAAATACCTATTTAAATAAGCGAGAATTTGGAGGTATTACCTTTAATTATTACGACCTTTTTGCACAGGAATTTAATAAAAGAGGGATTGGCTTCTTCTCTTACAACCGTCGTGGAGTTGAGATTGGTGACCAGCCTCCGTATTTTGATAAAATAGATTCTGCAAAGTACAACAATTACACTCCGGAACAGGAAACACTCGATGTGGAAGCAATAATTTCTGTATTAAAAAAAGACGAACGACTTAAATATGCCAAAATAGCGTTGCTTGGGGCAAGTGAAGGAACAATTATTGCAGCAATGGTTGCCGACAGGAAGAAGGTAGAAGTTAACGATTTATTACTATTTGGCTATGCAAACGACAATATTCACGATATAATAAAATGGCAATTATCGGGTAAAACTTCAATAATAAACCTTCGTAAATATTTTGATAAAAATAAAGACAACGTTTTTAACCGCGAAGAATATAAATCTACTGATACACTAGCAACATGGGCAAGAGTCCATCTTCTGAACAATGAATCGTTTGATGCTTTAAACCTTGAGAAGGATAGTGTAATCGATTATAAAGATTTTGCTTGTAAAACAACTCCGTTCTACAACTATGTGATGAAAATGGTCGATGAGAGCAATGATTCTTGGATATGGAATAACTATTTTAGGGTAACCAGCAAATGGATGAAAAGTCATTTTGCACTCGAAGCTAATAAAACACGCTTGCTACGAATTGATATACCCATATACATTTTTCATGGCGTAGACGATGCTAATGCACCTATTGAAGGTGTTTTTGATATCAAGGAAAGATACAATGAAGCAGGTAAAACAAACTTACATTGTTACACATTTGAAGGACATAACCATGATTTGAATTATACCTCATGGCCATACCGAAATAAAGTATCTGATGGACTAAAAGCTCTTTTTGATACCTCCGAATTAATACTTAAACATGTCAATTAAGAATTCTTTTATGAGGAATCAGGGATTAGAAAGTGATTTTTTAAGAATAATAGAAGAACATAAGAAACTGATTTTCAAAGTTAGCTACTTGTATTGCATTAACAACATTGATAAAGAGGACCTGTTTCAGGAAATAATTATCAATTTATGGAAAGCATATCCTGATTTTAAAGGCAAATCAAAGTTAAGCACTTGGATTTACCGAATTGCAATTAATACTGCTGTTTCATGGATCCGTATTTCTAAAAAAAATAATCATGTTACATATTACGATTGCATGCCTAATATTATAGATGATTCAGACTCCAAAGAAGTTTACGAAAAGTTTCAAGCTGTTATCAGCCATTTAAATAATATCGATAAGGCATTAATCCTATTACAGCTGGATGGCTATTCGTACGACGAAATTGCAGAAATAACAGGACTGACAAAAACCAATGTGGCTACAAAAATCAGTCGGATTAAATTGAAGTTAAAAAATGATTTGTCAAACACTTAAATCAAGGAATTATGGAATACGAAGAATTAGTTTCGCTTTGGGGAAAATTTGACAATAAATTAAATAGACTTGAAGAGTTAAACACAACAATAATTAAAGAAAGACTAATAAAAAAACCTAAAAGAAAATTGAATTTTTTTAAATATAAAACTATTCAGAGCATGCTAATATTTCCTTTAGCAATTCTTCTTTTAATATCTCCCAATATTCTAGCAATGAATTACGATTGGAAATTCTTTTTAGGAGGAGTTTTTGTTTTGTCTATATTAGTTTATGTTGTTTTTATTAATATAAAAACATATAGAGCTTTCAGTAGTTTAAATATCGGAATTGATTCTGTAATTGAATCTGCACAAAAAAGCAACAAAATAAAACAAATCTTCAAGGCACGTTATAAGTACGCACGGTTTAATATGCCAATTATATTTGCAGGTGTTTTACTTATTAAATGGAATGCAATCAATTTTGATTTATCGATGATAATTTTTATCTCAACACTATTTACCATACTATTTGTTTATAACATTTTTGGTCCTAACATTCATAAAAACATGATAAAAAAATGGACAATGGATATAGATGAAATTTCACAAATTCTAGATGAATGAAAACTGGCTATAACATTTTATAAAATTAATCGTGGCTTTTCGGCTTAATATCAGCACTTTAACTTGCCACTTGTTTTGTGCGTATTCTGTCAGAGAAACAGGCCGTAATCCACAACTAAACTTATAATATATCGCTATAGACATTAAAAAAAATTATGAAGAAATTAATTAAAACTTGGGGATTGATTCTAATTTTGCTTGCAATTATAATACTATCCGGGTATGGTCAGAACAATATTAACTCGCTTACAAAACAAAAGAAAATTGAAGATTTTCAATATTTTGTAAAATTATTGGAAGATACTCATATTGACCCTTACACACCATTAGGGGGAAGATTGAATTTTAATATTAGGGTAGCACAATACAAAAAGAAAATAGAAGAATATGTTGATACAGATATTGATTTGTCTATACTTTTAAATGAATTTATCTCTTACCTGAAAGACAATCATACTCATATTAATACAAATAATAATATTGACTGGAGTAAAAATAAACAATTACCTTTTTTTTGTGATGCAACATCCGATGCAATTTATATCAATGCAATTAAAAGTAACTATGGACATTTATATGGAGCCAAAATAATCTCAATTAATAACATTGGTATCGATAGTCTACTTCTTTTAACCTCGCAACTTCAACCTGCTGAGAATACTTCAAATCTGAAAACAAACCTGGGTTGGCAAATTGTAAACCTTCAAACTGCAAAGAAGTTATTTCCTAAACTAGATAGCACTTTGTTGTTTACTTTAATAACAAAGGACTTAGACACAGTACAACAGAAATTTGATTTCCTGACCAATGAAGAATTAAATGAATTGGAATGGAAACAAAAGCCCGCAAATATTGAAACTGAACATTTTGGTATTTTCAATTATCAATTTGTAGATTCCAAAAAGAAGATCATGTACTTTCGATTACAACAAATGTTTGCACAGGAGGTAGTTGAAATGATTAATGCCAACCATGCTAATCAAATGAATTATGTTGAATCAATGCTAAACTATTATCCTGAATTGAAGTCAATGGATAATAAAGAAAAAGCGATTAAACAAATCCCGTATTTTTCGGAAGCCTTCAGAAATATGCTGAAAGAAATGGAAAGCTACAAGTCTGAATATTTAATACTCGATTTATCTCAAAACAGCGGTGGATATTCATCACTTGCAACTCCTGCATTGTATATGATGTTTGGCGATAGTTGTTTTTCAAAAACAGTTGAAATGAAGTATGTTACAAGGATTTCAGAATTATATCTTAAAAAATATCAAATAACTATTGACCAATACAATAATGAACATGGAACTAGTTTTAATATAGGCGATTATGATGTTTCTGAATTCATAGATATAAAATCAGATGAAGATTGTTTAAACAAGAGATTGGAATATTTTAAAAGCCTGAAACAGAATAATTTTGGATGGGAAAAATACATTGAGGATTTGAACGGAAAGGCAATTTATACTCCTAAGATAATATTATTAACATCAGCGAAAACTAATAGTGCTGCCTTCCATTTCTTATATTGGTTATACAAACTTGATAATATCACAGTAATTGGTATAGCACCAAAACAAGCAGGTAACACAGCAATGGAAGGAACACCTTTTAAATTGCCTAATTCAGGTGTTACAGGTTCTATTTCAAATTCATATCAAATCCTATTTCCATCCAATGATAAAAAGTCTGAAATTTTTATGCCTGATTTTCCAATAGAGTGGAAAGATTTTCAAGCAAAGGGTATTTCATCAACAGCGTTGCTGGAAATTGCAATTGAACTGATAAAGAAAGAAATGATAACGCCCTATAACACGCAAAAAATATAGGGCAGTAAGTGCTAAGTTAAAACGAAATAACATTTAACAAACGGCTTAGCAACGTGATAGGTAGATACTTCGAAAAACCCTATAATTTTTATTGCCAAACGTTGTATTGCCTCAGTGCACTGCCTAAATGATGACATTATAGATGAAAGTTTACCAAAAATGCTCTGATTGTAATTCGCAGATTTCTATTTGGACATGGGAGCAAGATAAGTTTGGATTAATTAGAAAGTATGGTGATAAAATTGAATTGAAATGTAAAGAATGTTCAAAGTCAGATTCATACTTTTGTAATGATTTTAAAGCAAAAAAGAGTAAGATAGCTATATTGATTGCTGCAATTATCTTTTTTGTAGGCACACCAATTTTATTGATTTTACTTTGGAATACAATATGGAACACCGCACTTTATGGCACAATTGGGTTCCTATTTGTGGTTTTAATTCCAGTAATTGTTTTTAGGATTATTAATACCAATGAAAATAATCGAGTTAGAAATTTTAATCACAGTTAGATGAAAAAACAAATTAAATGGATAATAATAGTTTTAGGTTTTAGTGCTTTCTCATTTTGGATTGGAATTCAATGGGAGCGTTTTTGGTCCGGATTAGATAACTTAGGTAAACCACATTATAAATCTCTACGAGTTTATTTTAAAGAGGAGTCTGATGCAATTTTTATTAAAAGTAAAGCATGGGGGCTATTAGGAAATCACACAGTAACTGTGATTTCAAATAATCCTGAGTTAGAATTTCACCCAGATTCAACGTTTGATTATGTCTTTCCAGGTATTGATTATTTATTATATGAAAAGCAAGCTGACACATTGATTGTTTATCATACTCAAAATTCGCATATTCCAGATAAGTTTCCTTCACAGATTAATGTAAAACTCGTACAATTAGATATTCATAAGTGGAGAGATATAAAAGCAAAGGCAGAGGATGGAATTCAGATATTTAAATAACAACACAATACAATAAAAAATATAAAAGTCAGCGGGTGTATGGTAGAATATTTAAAAGTTTTTACATTTACTCAAACAAATAACGAACGGATTGGAGAGTGGCACAGAAAACCCGCCACTTCATATTTGAAGCGTTATACAGCATAATATAAACAACATGAGAAAGATTAGTATACTAGCATTTATTTTAATAGTCATTCTAATTGGCTGTTCAAGTGAAAAGGAAATATTCATAAATTCTTTGAATCCTGATATTGAATATTGGGGAAGAATAAATAACTCAAGAGATGAAGGTGCAGAACTATATTGGTCTGGTTCATCTATAAAGATAAATTTCGAAGGAGAGTCAATACAGGCATTGCTACAAGATGAATCTGGAGATAATTATTTCAATATTATTATAGACAATGATAGTGTTGTTGTTGTTAGACCAGACACAACTAAGCAATACTATCAATTAGCTTCAAAATTGCCCAAAGGGAAACATTCAATTGAGATTTTTAAAAGGACAGAATGGGATAGAGGGAAAACTAATTTTTATGGATTTAAACTTAGTAATAAGACAAAGTTACTACCAAAATCGGCTCCTAAAGAAAGGAAAATAGAATTTTATGGGAACTCTATAACAGCAGGTTACGCTGTTGAAGATACTTCTGGAAGAGATTCACCAGACAGTATTTTTACCAACAACTATTTAAGTTATGCTGCTATTACTGCCAGACATTATTCTGCTGAATATCAATGTATCTGTAAAAGCGGTATCGGTATTACAATTAGTTGGTTCCCTTTAATAATGCCAGAAATATATGATAGATTGAATCCTGCTGATTCGACCAGTAAATGGGATTTTTCTTTATACACTCCTGATATTGTTGTAATTAATCTATTTCAAAATGATTCCTGGTTGGTCAATATGCCAGATAGAGAAGAATTTAAGATGAACTTTGGAAGCCAAGCTCCCAGTGATGAATATTTAATAAAAGCTTATCAACAATTTGTAGCCAATATAAGGAAGCATTATCCTAATGCAAATATCATATGTGCGCTTGGAAATATGGATGCCACAAGAGAAGAATCAAAATGGATGGATTATATTAAAAAAGCAGTAGCTAATTTAAATGACAAGAATATTTACACCCATTTTATACCTTATAAAGAAACACCGGGACATCCTTCAATAATAGAGCAGGAAGAAATGGCAAATAACCTAATCCAATTTATTGATGAGAATATTGATTGGTAATAAGCAATTACGCTATATAACATATTGAATAAGTAATGGCAGGGAAAGTGCCAGATATAAAGGTTTAGCTATCTTACTCCTTGTCAGTCGTCGAGCTCAGTTCGGTTCGCTGTGCTCTCTTCGGTAGGGTCATAGGTTTGCGAGCGTTTGTGGCTCGTAAAAAAGGTCGGTGTAAAACAGATAGCTATCGGGAGATAGGAAATCGCCTCGTAATTCCGCACTTCCCAAAATTTTATATTGTAATACCGCTAGGTTTAATAAAAAAGAAACATTCTGCTAAAAAATGATAACCATGATAAAAAATCTGCGTCCTTGAAATAAAACTATTTAAAACTAAAATTTTAAGATTATGGATGATTTTTTATATTTCCTGGTAACTGTTGGATTTCCTGTAACAGGAGCAACTATTGTTTTGACAAGCTATATTATTAATAGATACAAAGAAAGGAGATTTTTAATTGAAACAGGTAAAGAGGTTCCCAAAGATTCTCCTATTTTCCCATTTTCAAGAATAGCAATCTTACGAACAGGTATAATTAGTATCGGATTATCTTTTGGCATGTATGCTGGTGTCGTTTTAATGGATATTGTTGCTAATCCAGTTGTTAGTGAGGATGAGGGAATCGCTTGGGGGATTACAGTTCCCTTGTTTGCTGGAATAAGCTTAATTTTAAGTTATTTTATCAAAAGTGAAAAATAGAATAGCTTGAATGATACCAGACAATGAACTTGTAAAAAGTATTCTCGCTGGAAATCAAGAACCATATTCTTATCTTGTAAATAAATATAAGAATATGGTTTATTCTGTATGTTATAGAATTTTAGACAACAGAGAGGAGGCTGAAGATATTGCACAGGAAGTGTTTGTTAAAGCATATTTTTCTTTAAACAAACATAAAAGTCATGAGTCTAAATTCTCAAGTTGGCTATACAGAATAGCCTATACCACATCAATTTCGAAGAAAAGAGAATTTAAATTTCATAGAGTAGATGTTGAAGAAATTGGTGATTACAAAAATGTAAGCTTTGATATAAATGAAGCATTCCTGGCAATTGAAAAAAAGGAAAGAAAAATAGTTGTTAGAGAAGCTATTAGAAAACTTAAAAAAGACGAAAGATTTATTATTCATTTGTATTATTTTCTTGATTGTTCTATCGAAGAAATATCTTATATAACAAAACAAAGTAAAGATTATGTCAAATTAAAATTATATAGGATAAGAACAAAACTTAAAAGTATATTGGAACCTTTGCAAGTAAATGAAAATAAAAAGTATGCAAAACTTAAATAAAAACATGGATGAAAAATTGTCGATAGAAATAAAGGATTCATTTGAGTTTAATGTTTCTAATGAGTTTGATAAAAAAGTCAAAGAAGAAATTACTAAAAGAACTATTCAAAAAGGATTAATGAGAAGGTATCTTTTAGTTGTAGGTATTTTAGTTCTTTTTTTAATTAGTGTAATTTGTTTCTATTATTTAAGAACGGTAAATGGATTATTAGATTTAAATAAAATACATTATTCGACTGGTATCTGGAGATATAAATATGTATCAATAATAGTTTTGAGTTTATCTTTAGTATTTACAATAGATAAATTATATAGATTAAAAATGAGATTTTTAAAATAATTTACTAAACCTAACAGCCAATATAGGTAAGCGTGGGGATAGTGGTTGTATAAAGCCTTTTATCTCCGTTTTGGCTTTGCCCCGGCAGATACGAATGAACTCTGAAAACCACGCCTACCCATATTGGCAAACTGTATGTGGGATTTACTGGAACCAAATGAAAAGAATAAGGGGGTTTTGGATTGAAATAGTTCTGTGCCTATATGAATTGAAACTACGTTTGCCAACAACATCTGTAAACAATACGGGCATTGGGCTTCATCCATAGGTTTGCGTATATTTATGAATACCGCAAAATCATATGGATTTTGCTTTAGGATGAAAACAAGAAAAACAAAACCAAAGTATTTCGCTACATACTTGGTGGAGAGCAAATGCCAGTTTTCTCCCGTACTGTTTATAGCTAAACCGTTGTGCATTTCCACATAAGAACATCCCGAATAGATTTAAACTTAATTTATCTATTCAAACAGTTCTTATTAAATCCTTTTGATAAGGTAAAATAGCAAAAATAAGGTGAAAAATGTTAAATTTGAATAAAATATAAACAATTGATAATCAGCGACTAATTTTTTACTTTAGTCACAATGCAAATGAACCTTAATACAATCAAATAACAAAATGATATGGAGATTTTATTTAATTGGATAGGCGGGGCAACTTTTATATTGACAATAGGCGATTTAAAAATTGCTGTTGACCCTGTCTTATGCGTCAAAGGAGCTATTCAGGATTATGTTTTGTTTAAATCAGAAAGACTTGAGCAACCGATATATTCTGACAATGATTTCAAAAACATTGATTTATGGTTAATCACTCATGAACATGAAGACCATTTGGATGAGATTGGCATGTCAAAAATATCAATTGATTCCAGAACAGTATGCAATAATAAAGCCTACAAACTTTTAAAAGTTTTAGGACTTAAAGATTTGACAATTTTAAAATGGAAACAAACAAAAAAATTTAGTATTAAAGGTTATGATGTTACTGTAGAGGCAATTCCTGCAATTCATGGGGTAAATCCTGTTTTTGCATTTTTAGCGGGACATGTAAATGGATACTTTATAACTATTAAAAAAGAAAATGAAACAACCACAATTTATATTACCGGTGATACAGTTTATAAAAAGAGAATCAAAAAAGCAATTAACAATAGGGCGATTGATATAATGATCCCTAATATGGGTGCGGCATGTGAAGGTACTTGGTTAATGACATTAACATTAAACTCAAAAATGCTAAAAAAATTAAATGATGATTTGCATCCAAAAACAGTAATACCTGTACATTATGGTACTTTTGAGCATTATAAGGAACCTGTTGATTCAATATTGGCTCTCAGAGATAATAGAATAAAAGTTATCAAAGTTGGACAAAAAATGAAAATAGAATAATGCACGAAAGCACAACAATAAATATAAGTCATTGGGCAGATAATCCTAAATTTCAAAATGAGTACATTTAATAAAACATATAGCGGTTTACTTGCTTTGCTACGTGAGGCTCCCTTTGGTCGGTTGATACGGTGGAGCTTTGAAATACCCAAGGCCACATATTATGAACGTTAGCTGCCATTTTTCGCATCCGAAAGCTTAAATTAACATCATGAGCTATTGTCAAATGTTGTATCATAAAGTTTATTGATTAGATTAAAATATAAAGGATTGATAATTAAGATAAATTTGATATCAGTCACAATTTAATATATTGCTAAAATGAATTTATTTGCCTTTAAAGAGAATATTATTTCCAAACTGAATTTGTTACTAGAATCAGGTATTAAAGAGGAAATTCAATTAATTTCAGTGAAACGGAATATTAATTTACTCGAAGAAGGACAAAAGTGCCTATACTATTATTTTCTTATAGAAGGTGTTGTGCGAAATTTCAATCTCAAAGATGGAAATGAAATTACAACCTCCTTTACCCTTCCAAATGAAGTCGCAACTTCTTATAAATGTGTTGTATTAGATTGCAAAAGTGAGGAGTACATTCAAACAATTACTGATTGTAATATTTATCGATTGAAAATTATAACATCTGAAGAAATAAGACAAAAAAATCCACTATTGAATGAAGTTAAAGAGTTACTAATTTCAGATTATGTACTTTCTCTTGAAAAACGTCTCTTATTAATGCAATCAATGAATGCTACTGAGCGCTATAAATATTTAATTACAAATTACACTTGCTACTTTCAGCAAATTCCGTTGACATATATTGCTTCTTATTTGGGAATATCCCTTGAAACATTGAGTAGAATTAGAGCGAAAAAAATTATTTGACAAATGTCAAATGATAGCAGTAATGCTTGCCATAAGTTTGTATCATAATTTTTAATATACGATTATGATAGACAAAAAAGAATTTGATAATCTGAGATTGGCAAAACGCAATGATTTCCAAATAATTCATAAAATATTAACAACATCTTTTCAAGCAGATCCTCATGTAAACTGGTTGCTTGAATCTTCTACTCATAAAAACAAACTAAGTATTTTAGTAAGCTATGTGATAGAAGAATATTTTAGCCATGGACACATATACATAACAGATGATGACCTTGGAGTAGCGATCTGGAAGACAAACAAAAAAGAAAAATTTTCTTTTGGGCAATTGAAACGAGATGTATCATTTTTAATCAATATGGGAATAAAATGCGTTATAAGAAATTTAAAAAGTCTTAGAGATACCAATAAGCATTTTCCAAACGACAGAGACTATTATTACCTGTGTATGATAGGTGTCCATCCGCAAGCACAAGGCAATGGGCTGGCTAGCAAACTAATGAAACCTGTAATTGATATGTGTAACAAACTTCAAACCCCCATTTTTTTAGAAACAGGGAATGAGAAAAATGTTGAAATTTACAAAAAGAAAGGATTTAGATTAACAGACATCATTTCAAGGGGAAGTCTGAACACGTATTATATGAAAAGTTAGATTTTCAACTTATTTTAATAGACTTTCTATTCGAGGACAAAAAACGGTAGCTAACACACAACATAAACCATTTGGGATTCAGCGGTTTATTCGCGAAAAGCTCACGAGGTACCTCTGGTCGGTTACGAGGGCTTGGTTCTCGCTTTAGCATTTTTGTTGGTGGACAAGAAAGCAGCAATCCAACCGTTTCATATTGTGAGCCGTTGTATGCAAGTGTATAAGTACAACATGCGACGTGTAACTGAGTAGTCCGTTAATTTGAAAGTAAGAATATTAACAATAACACAAATTGATTGAATTGGTGCTTTGTTGATAGGCAAGTGTTTACTTAATGCGAGCTTGCCAGCTCATCGAACCGAACGAAGTGAGCTCACGTCTGATAAAGAGTAGCATAGCTAAACTGCTGCAAACCTGCCTAAAACCAAAGTTTATAAAAGAGTTGTTTTTTGCCGACATTACATCGTAATTTATAATAGCGTAAAATATTTTTACATTGTGTGTAAATATTTTTTACACATAGAAACATTAACTGTATTGTATCAGGTAGAAAATCAATGCGTTACAAAAATGGTATTGCAATTGTTTAGAACAACAAGAAGAATATTGTCATTAAACGCCTCTTATGTAAAAAGCTTATAATTAATAATGGACAGGATGAGTCTTATAATATTTTCAGTAATTTGAAAGACATTGATCCTGAATTTAGGAATTGGAGTGTTAATAAATTTTCAAATATGTTCAAAATAACAATTAAAAATATTATTCGTAATTTCATTAAGTACATCAATATTTCATTGATAAATTTAGTTGGTTTAGTTCTTGCGTTTACTGTATTCATTTTTATTGGCCATTACGTACTGTACGAAAACTCCTTTGATAAGTTTTGGTCCGGTAACGAGCAAATATACAGGGTGAGTCGTTTAAGTACCCAAAATGGAGAGATTGTATATGATGGTGTTAAATCTCCACGGGGAATTTATTTCGCTAAAGATGAAATACCAGAAGCTAAGGCTTGTGGATATGCTTATTTCGAGAGCTGTCAAATAAGAAAAAAGCCACATACCTTGTTTGAACAAAACGTGCTGTGGGTTTCTTATGGGTTTCAGGAGGTATTTGATTTTGAAATGAAAGAAGGGGTTGCTGACTTTAAAAAAACGCATACAGGAATTATTTCTGAAAGTAAAGCAAAAGCTCTTTTTGGAGATGAAAACCCAATTGGGGAGATAATTAAAGTTAACGAAGGAATGCCCATCGAAATTACCGGTGTATTTAAAGACTTACCTGCTAATACCCATTTGGTAGCGGATTATTTTATTTCATCGCGAACATGGATTGATTATGGTTGGATTAGTTCTAGTGGAGGTTGGGGATGGAATGGATGGTGGACCTATTTTAAACTAAAAAAAGGGGCTGACCCGGTTAACCTTGAAAAGAAATTAGCAGACCTTGTAAAAGTTCATTTACCGAATCTGGAAAAAGAAAACAGAACAACAACTTTTAGTTTACAACCCTTAAATGCAATTCATTATGACAACTTTAAAAAGGGTGATTATGGTAAAAAGGCGAATAAAACATCTTTGATCAGCTTGTTTTTATTTGGAGTGTTTGTATTGATCATTGCCTGGATAAATTATATCAACCTATCTACAGCACTTGCTATTAAAAAAGAAAAGGCTATCGGCATTCAAAAAATACTAGGTGCCAAAACAGCTCAGCAAATAATGCATGTGCTGCTAGATAATCTTATGTTTAATATTTTGGCAGTTATATTTGCATGTATTCTGTATTGGCTAATCTCTCCATTTTTTGCAAATAGCTTTGAAATACCAATTCGTGAATCATATCTTCCACGGAAAATATTGATAGGCGGTATTATCATTGCATTAAGTATTGGTGTGATAGTTTCTTCAGCTTATTCAGTGCTATCTATCCTCCACATCAATCCAATTGTACATAAAACTAAAATAAAAGAGGGTTTATTTCAAAGAGGCTTGATAATAGCACAACTGTCTATCACAATGATGTTTATAAGCATGAGTATTTTGATTTATCGTCAGATAAATTTTATTCAAAATTATAATCTTGGAATGAACATTAACCAGGTATTGGTTTTGAGTGCCCCCACTTCATACAACGGTCAGGTAAATCCAACACGTCTGGAAAATCCGAAATTCGACCGTTTTATAGATTTCAGAAGCAGCTTACTTAGTAACAACCTTATATATTCTGCAACAGCAGTAGAAGATTTGCCCGGAACAGAAATGAGAGATAATAGTGTTCAATATACGCGTCCAAATAGTGATGTTAATATAAGCGACAGGTTTAGTCGTATGAATATTGATAACGGTTTTGTTGAAACATTTGATTTGGAATTGATAGGTGGTAAGCTACTTCCTGACACAAAGATGCGTTTCGGTCAGCTTGCTTTAATAAATGAAGAAGCTTTAAAAGATTTAGGATTCAGTACTCCACAAGAAGCAGTGGGCCAAATAATACAGCGTGGTCATAGACAAATTGAGATTTGTGGTGTTGTAAAAAACTTTCATTATGAAGGATTACATAAAACTATCTACCCCATTGTTATGGAATTTAACCACCCAACGGAATTTGGCTATTATCCTATAAAAATTAGTTCGAATAATATTTCATCTGTAATGGATTATATTGAAGAAACTTGGGAAAAATATTATCCCGATGATCCTTTTAACTGCTTTTTTCAAGACGATTTTTACAACCTCCAGTATCAATCTTTCAAACGAATTGCCAAGTTTAATGTTTTATTTGCACTTCTTTCTGTTTTCATTAGTTGTTTGGGGCTTTATGGTATTCTTATGTTTTACATTGCCCGTAACCAAAAAGAAATTGGCATTCGAAAAATAAATGGTGCTTCTGCAGTCAATATTATATACCTCCTTAATAAAAATATTATTCTATGGTTTGTTATTGCTTTTATTATAGCAACACCACTGGCTTGGTATATAATGCAAGAATGGCTCAAAAATTTTGCATACAGAATAGATATTAGTTGGTGGATTTTTGCTCTTTCATGTTTTTTGGCAATAACAATTGCTCTTTTCACTGTCAGTTGGCAAAGCTGGCGTGCAGCTGTTAGAAATCCTGTGGAAGCCTTGCGGCATGAATAATAAATGGGGTTTGTACTTTATTTCCCACTAAAGGGAAGGTACACAAGTATGAAAATAATATGAGATAAATTGCTACTGTATTTAACTAACTAAATGATTATTATAAATTTATGTTATGTAGTAACATCAATGTGAGTTCATTAGAAAAAAAATAGATTTGAAAAAACAAGTAGCAGATTGACTTTGAATAAAGAACACCAGCACACAACAATAAATATACGCAATGCGGTACGATTTGATAAATTTGAACTTTAAATCTTTTAATAAATAGCGTAGCAGTTTACTTTCTTCGCTTCGTGAGGCTCCCTTTTGTCGGTTGATAGTGAAGTGTCTTGAAATCTAGCGCACACACGTTCGAGCCGTTACCTACAATACTAAAAAGGAAAGCGAAAGTGATAAAATGTTTGCTAAACGAAAGATAAAAAATATTCCGCCCCACATGGTACACATTTGCAAATCACTCCAGCTTGCACACAGACAAAATTTGCAAAGGAGTACAATTTTATATACACTCAAGCTACTTTAAGGAGAATTATTTATATTTTTAATCTTTTAGAATTAATTTATATACAAAAGATAATTTATGAGAAATTATAAAATTCAACTATTTTCCGTTTTTGCAATAACATTATTATTTATTTCTAATAATGTAAAATCACAACAACAAACGATAAAAAGCCCAGATGGAAACATTACGCTTTACGTAGATTTAGAAAACGGCAAAGCTGTTTACTCTGTTGATTATAGTGGAATAACAATGCTTGAAAAATCTCCTCTTGGTTTAATCACCAATGTGGGCGATTTTAGTTCAGACCTTAAATTCATAGAGAGTAAGAAAAATACCATTACTGAAAACTACACCTTGGATAGAAATAAAATATCTGAGGTAAATTATCATGCCAATGAATTGATAGTTAAATATTTCAATAAAGAAAACAATCAATTTGAAATTGTTTTTAGGGTAAGTAATAACAATATAGGTTTCAAGTATAATCTAAGCCAATTTGGTGATGCCGCTTGCTGTATTGTAGAGAAAGAAATTTCAGGATTTAATCTACCAGAGAATACAACTACGTTTTTATCTCCACAAGCCACACCTGGTATTGGTTGGAAACGCACAAAACCTAGTTACGAGGAAGAATATGTGCCGGATGAAAAACTTTCATCTCCATCAAAATACGGTTTAGGTTATACTTTTCCATCATTGTTCCATGTTGGAGAAAATGGTTGGTTGCTGATTTCAGAAACAGGTGTAAGTGGTAAGTACTGTGGTTCGCATTTAAGTGAAGGCACTAATGATGGCATTTATTCCATTTCTTTCCCTCACCCAAATGAAAATAATGGCTTTGGTAGTGCTGCGGCTGCAATTGCTTTACCCGGTTCTAGTCCCTGGAGGACAATTACACTTGGTGATAACCTGAAACCAATTGTTGAAACAACTATTCCTTTCGATTTGGTTAAACCACTTTACCAGCCCTCACAGGAATACAAATATGGTCGCTCAACATGGAGCTGGATTATGTGGCAGGACAATAGCATGAATTATGACGACCAGGTAACTTACATTGATCTTGCAGCTGAATTGGGTTACGAATATATTTTAATGGATGCGCTTTGGGATACTCGGATTGGTTACGATAAAATGCCTGAATTGATAAAATATGCCCAATCTAAAGGCGTGGATGTTTTTCTATGGTACAACTCCAATGGATATTGGAACGATGCACCCCAGGGGCCAAAACACAAACTGGATAATGATATAGCCCGTAAAAAAGAAATGAAATGGTTAAAAGAGATGGGAGTAAAAGGTTTAAAAGTTGACTTTTGGGGTGGGGATAAACAGGAAACAATGCAACTTTATGAATCTATGCTTTCCGATGCAAATGAATATGGATTAATGATTATTTTTCATGGCTGTACCCTTCCACGAGGCTGGGAAAGGATGTATCCCAACTATGTAGGAAGCGAAGCCGTGCTCGCATCCGAAAATCTAATTTTCACACAGCATGCCAACGATATGGAGGCATTTAATGCCTGTTTACATCCTTTTATACGTAATGCTGTTGGAATTATGGAGTTTGGTCCTGTTCTTTTAAATAAACGACATAACCGAACAAATGACGGAGGATCAACACGTCGAACTAGTGATATTTTCCAGTTGGCAACTTCTGTTCTGTTTCAAAGTCCGATTCAAATGTTTGCTATAGCACCAAATAATCTGACAGATGTGCCAGCATTTGAAATTGAGTTTATGAAAAAAGTACCAACTACTTGGGACGAAACTGTTTTTATCGATGGTTATCCGGGAAAGTATTGTGTGATAGCACGTCGTCATAAAGACCATTGGTATATTGTAGGCGTAAATGCTCAAAAAGAAGCGATAAATTTAAAGCTTAACCTTCCAATGTTGTCTGAAAAAACAGTTACATATTTTGGCGATGATGCAACATTATCACCTTTTAAAAAGGAATTAAAGATAAAAAAAACAGGTAGAGTTGATTTAACTATACAACCAAATGGAGGGATAATATTAAAATAGTAATTAAGGTTGATTTATAGCTAATACTATCATGTAACTTGATGATTAATAATACAATAACTGCACAACACATGGCATAGTGCATGCAAGTTTCATAATTTTAGGTATTAAGTAAGTACAAGAAGGTGCTAATATAAAGATGTATAAAAATAATAGCCGAAAAATATGTAAATTCAATGGTTGTAGCCCGCTTTATCTTTCTTGTAACTTGACAGGAGAGAGCATCGTAATCGGCTACTAATTTTACACGAACCTTTAGCTGCAATTAGTCACTAAATAATACATTATGAACAGATTAATATCAATATTAATATTCTTTAGTTTAATTATTTCTCTGATTCCATCAAAAATAACCGCACAATCGGATAAAGTTTTGTGGTATAATAAGCCTGCCCAATATTTTGAAGAAACCTTAGTACTTGGAAACGGGACTATGGGTGCATCTGTATTTGGAGGAGTAAACAATGAAAAAATATATCTAAATGATGCAACTTTATGGTCGGGCGAACCTGTTGCGCCTAATGTTACCACTGACACTTACAAAGCTGTTGAAGAAATCCGAAAAGCATTAGAGCAAGAAGATTACCAACTTGCCGACAAGCTGCAACATAAACTTCAAGGGCCATATTCGCAATCGTATATGCCGCTGGGGACTTTGAAAATTGATTTCAAAAATTCGGGTAATTATACAAATTATTACAGAGAGCTGGATATTAGCAAAGCCATGGCAAAAGTAAGTTACAAAAGTAACGGAGTGAATTTTACAAGGGAGTATTTCATTTCCTATCCCGATCAGATAATGGCCATTCGGCTAACTTCCGATAAAAAAGAGGCGATAAATTGCACTGTCGGCTTTGAAAGTTTGTTAAAATTTAAAACGGAGACCAACAGGAATAACCTTATTATTAACGGATATGCTCCCTACAATGTTGAACCCAGCTATATCCAGGATAAACCGAATCCGGTTCAGTTTGATAAAGACCGGGGAACGAGATTCACCTCTCTATTCAGTATTCAAAGTAATGACGGGGAAATTGTAACTACCGATTCCACACTCACACTCTCAAAATGCAGTGAAGCAATTATTTATATAGCCATAGCTACAAGTTTCAATGGTTACGATAAGAATCCTGCAACCAATGGCAAGGACAACAATGCCATAGCAAAGCAAAATATAAACCATGCTTTAGAAAAATCGTTTGGTAAATTACTGGAAGGCCATTTAGCAGATTACGGAGAATTGTTCAACAGGGTAGAGCTAACACTTGAAAAATCAAGAAAATCCGAATTACCCACCGATGAACGTTTATTGAATTATTCAGAGGGTGCAGAGGACAAAAGTTTGGAAGAATTGTATTTTAATTTTGGCCGATATCTGTTAATTTCCTCTTCACGAACCAAAGGTGTCCCTGCTAACCTTCAAGGAATCTGGAATCCATATATCCGCCCACCGTGGAGTAGTAACTATACAGTCAATATCAATGTTGAAGAAAACTACTGGTTGGTAGAAACAGCCAATCTTTCAGAATTGCACAAGCCTTTACTGGAATTTATTAGTAATGCGGCAACTACTGGTGAAAATTCAGCACAAACTTACTATGGTACAAAAGGTTGGGTAGTTTGCCATAATTCAGATATTTGGGCAATGAGCAACCCTGTTGGCGAAAACTCGGGAGGCCCCAATTGGGCTAACTGGAACATGGGTGGGGTTTGGTTATCGACTCACCTTTGGGAGCATTACCTGTTTACTCAGGATAAGTCTTATTTAGCCCAGGAAGCTTACCCTTTGATGAAAGGGGCTGTTGATTTTTGCCTCGACTGGATGGTAAAGGATAAAAACGGAAACTGGATTACTTCACCTAGCACATCCCCTGAAAATATCTTTATCACACCAGATGGCTACAAAGGAGCAACGCTTTACGGTGCAACAGCTGATTTGGCTATGATTAGGGAGTTGTTTGAAAACTATATCAAGGCATCCGAAGTTCTTAACCTTGATAGTGATTACAGTGAAAAGGTCAAGGCTGCCTATAACAATCTGTATCCTTATAAGATCGGAAACAAGGGTAATCTTCAGGAATGGTATTACGATTGGGAGGATGAAAAGCCCACACATCGACACCAGTCGCATCTCTTTGGGTTACACCCTGGACACCACATATCGCCCGATAAAACTCCTGAATTGGCACAAGCATGCCGAACATCCTTAGAAATAAAGGGAGATCGAACTACAGGCTGGTCAAAAGGATGGCGTATTAATTTGTGGGCAAGATTATGGGATGGGAACAGAGCTTACAAAATGTACCGTGAGCTACTTAATTATGTTGATCCGGATGGGATGAAGGGTTCGCGCAGAGGTGGAGGTACTTATCCAAACCTTTTTGATGCACATCCCCCTTTTCAGATCGATGGCAACTTTGGCGGTGCAGCTGCGATAATTGAGATGTTGGTGCAATCACGAGATGGGAAAATTTTCCTGCTACCCGCTCTACCCGACTCATGGGAAAGTGGAGCAATAAAGGGAGTTTGTGCCCGGGGTGGATTTGAAGTTTCTCTGCAATGGGAAAACAGTCAACTTGTGAAATCCACGATAAAAGCAAAGGTTGATGGAAAACCAATTATTGTTTATAATGGAAAACAACAAGAAATCGAACTTAAAAAGGGGCAGACATCAGAAGTAATTTGGTAATGCACGAACGCAGCCAACAAAATAGGATTTAAGGCAGTTGACCTAAAAAGCCGGTAAGCTAAAATCAACTTACCGGCTTTTTCATATGGAAGAGTTTAAATCACAAGTACTCAATTGTGTTTTAAATCGTGTTCAGCAAAACCTTTGATAATCAACATTAACCTATAAGGGGATAACACTTTAGCTGTCTTTTTAAAGCTGACAGGTGTGTTTTTAATAAAACTAACACAAAATGATATTGCTACGGTAAAAAAACTTCTATAATAGATTTAAACTTAGCTTATCTATTCATACAGTTCTTACTAAATCCTTTTGATTACATAAAGTGGATAGCAAAAATAAGGTGAAAAATGATAAATTTGAGCAAAATATAAACAAGTGATAATCAGCGACTAAATTTTACATTAGTCCGAATTAATAGATACAGCCAAACATAAATTTCTATGAATATTTAAGGATTAAGATAATATGAGAAAAAAATTATTGGTAATAGCTTTAATTACAATTTCATGCGTTGGATCATATTCTCAGATTATTTTTGAGAATGGTTATTTCATTAATGAATCAAACAATAAAATTGAATGTTTAATTAAAAATATTGATTGGAAAAAAAATCCAACGGAGATTGAATATAAGCTTTCCCAAAATGATACAGTTCAAATAGCATCTATTCAGACAGTAAAAGAATTTGGAATCTATAATGTTTCCAAATATATCAGAGCTATAACCAATATTGATAGGTCTTCTGATCAAATAGACAAAATGAATTCTGAAAGAAATCCTAATTTTCGGGAAGAGTTGCTATTTCTCAAAGTACTCATTGAGGGACAAGCATCGTTATTTCTTTATATTGATGGTAATTTGACCCGATTGTTCTATAAATTAAATGATTCTGAAATACATCAATTAGTATATAAAAGATATCTGATTAACGATAAAATTTCGGAGAATAGTTACTTTAAACAGCAACTTTTCCTGCAGTTGAAATGTGAAGAAATAGGGTTAAATGATATAGAGCGTATCAGATATTCTAAAAGAGACTTAGAAAAACTATTTATAAAATATAATGAATGCATCAGTTCTAACTATGTAAACTATGAACCAAAACAAAAGAAGGATTTATTCAATTTGACCATTAGACCAGGTATAAATTATAGCAGTTTAGAAATACAAAATTCCATGACAGGTTTAAAAGACACTGATTTTGGTGGAAATATTGGAATTAGGTTTGGAATTGAAACGGAATTCATTTTACCATATAATAAAAACAAATGGGGCATAATAATAGAACCAACTTATCAATACTACAAATCAGAACAATCAGAGGAAGCAAACAATATTTCAGGTGGAATTATTGTTTCAAAAGTTGATTACAAATCAATTGAATTGCCAGTAGGTGTGAGGTACTATTTTTATTTAAATGATAAATCAAAACTCTTTACAAACATTTCTTATGTTTTTGATTTTTCAAACAATTCATCCATTAAATTCTTAAGAAACGATGACTCAATGCTATCTGAACTTAAGGTTAAGGCAAGAACAAATTTAGCTTTAGGAATAGGCTATAAATACAAGAATAGATGCAGCATAGAAATACGATATAATACAAATCGAGAAATTCTAGATGATTACATATATTGGAACTCAAATTATAATAGTTTGAATATAATTTTTGGATTATCAATGTTTTAATAACAACCAAAATAAAAGGTTTGGCTCAGTAAATATTGACAAGTAAGAGCAATAAAATGCCCAACTTGCTATTCCCTAAACATTAGGGACGTTCTAGTAGCTAAAAAATTATCATCCGACTGTGACAATTCCTAAAATATAGCTACTAATATAATAAAGCAATAGTTTGAAATGGACTTGAAAAAGCAAAACTTCATTCAAATAATAAACGAAAATAGAGGCACTATCAGAAGCCTCTGTAAAATATATTATGGAAGTTATGAGGATCAAAAAGATGCTTTTCAAGATATCATTCTTCAACTATGGAAATCATTCGATACATTTCGTGGAGAATCTGAAATCAGTACTTGGATTTATCGTGTAAGTCTTAATACAATTCTCACTAAAATCAAAAAAGAGAAGAAATTAGTAACTGTTGAACCAATTGACTTGCACCACCTTTATATTTCCAATGCAAAAGCTGATGATAATGTAGAGTTGCTTTTTGTTATTATTCAATCATTAAGAGATATTGACAAGGCAATTGTAGTACTGCATCTGGAGGGCTACCAAAACAAAGAAATTGCTGAAATTTTAAATATCTCTCCAACTAACGTTAGCACTCGCTTCAATCGAGTAAAGTCTCAATTAAAAATGAAATTTAACAATGAGTATCATGCACCTAAACAATATTAAATTAGCTTGGAAGCTACTGAAGGTTATGAATGCTATCCAGATAATAGAATCAAATGAAATTCTGTCAATTATTGAGAAACCAGAAAACATGAATACTATTAAATTACAAAGGTTTGTCTTTGGTCTGGTTATTTTCATTTTTATAACAATTTTTTGTCAAGGCGGATGATTTTAAATTATATTCACTGGAATCCTGATCCTGAAATAATAAATATTTTCGGATTTTCACTTAGGTATTATAGTATCCTTTTTGCAGTTGGATTGATTCTTTGCATCTATGTTTTAAGCTGGATTTATAAAAGAGAAAACATTCCGTCTGAGCACTTGGAAAAACTATCAATCTATGGAATGATTGGTATTCTGGCAGGAGCAAGACTAGGGCACTGTTTATTTTACGAGCCTTCTTACTTTTTATCACATCCTCTGGAGATGATTCTACCAATTACTTTTCCTCCTGATGGTGGGGTAAAGTTTATCGGATATCGAGGATTGGCAAGTCATGGTGGTGTATTAGGTTTACTCATTGCGTTATTTTTTTATTCTCGTAAGACTAAACACTCAATGATTGACACTATTGATTTGATTGCGGTTGTTGCTGGATTGAGCTTTGGATTTATCAGACTTGGAAACTTTATGAATTCTGAAATTATTGGCATTCCGACAAAAAAACCATGGGGTGTAATTTTTGAGCAAGTAGATAGCCTGCCAAGACATCCGGCTCAATTGTATGAGGCAATTTCTTATTTTCTTATTTTTACGATTATAATAATTCTTTACAAAAAAATGAGAGATAGGCTTAAAAACGGATTCTTCTTCGGGCTTGGGTCTGTTTTATTCTTTACAGCAAGATTTATTATAGAATTTGTAAAGAAGGACCAGGTTGGATTTGAAGAAGGAATGACATTCAATATGGGACAACTTTTGAGCCTGCCTTATATTGTAGTAGGAATTGGATTTATAATATACGGATTATGGAAAACAAGAAAGCTTAGCACACAACAGCCAATATAAGTTAAATGGGTCTCAAGTTAGGAGGGTGTAATAAATAATAAACAGATTATATGAAAGCAAAAAGAGTAATTAGGAATTTTACCATTATAGTTATACTAATTTCCACTATTAGCTGCGACCAGATTTCAAAGGATATTGTTAGACAAAAAATTGAATATAATGCTCAGATAAATGTAATAAGTAAGTATTTAATTCTTACTAAAGTTGAAAATACAGGGGCTTTTCTAGGACTTGGAAAATCTATTCCTAGGTCGATTTATATGTTATTAATGATTGTATTACCATTAATTGTAATTGGATATGCTCTTTATTATTTAATGAGAAGGAATAATCTATCTAAACTTTTGATTATTGGGATAAGTTTTGCTGTTGGTGGTGGATTAGGAAATGTCTATGATAGAATAATATATGGCTCTGTGACTGACTTTTTGTACTTTGATTTTATCTTGTTCCATACAGGAGTTGTAAATATGGCTGATATTTCTGTGACAATAGGATTCTTTATGATTGTGTACGAACTCTATATCAAGCGAAGAGAAATAGTAGGCCCAACTGCCAACAATTTATAGAAATAATATTAATAGCACTAGAAAAGTTGAGAAATCAATGAAGAGTTGGGGATAAGAAGTCATAAGCTTTAAGGGGGAAGTGCTATCGGGATTGAACGAAATAACATTTATTAAACGGTGGTTTAAAACGCTGGATTGAAGCTTTAAACCCCCTGTACTATTCATTTACTTTATGCATCCTAAAAAAAGCTATGCAATTTGGGACAAAAATGCATGAAAATAAAGATGAAATGCGATGTTACAGTGAGATTTTTAAGCTATAATTACTGTGTTTACATTTTTTTCAGGAGGTATAAACTAAACTGAATCCTTTTGTGGATTCAAGCTGTTTGATTACATTTAAATTCAATTAAAAAGGTGTTTCAATTTAAGAATTTCCTTATCAATTTGACATTGCTTATGAATTTTGAAATGCAGGGATATCGGACGAATTCTAAATGAAAACTTTTTTTGGAACACCAACAACAAATTTCCCTGGGAATTGAAGAATAGTAATCTAAATTCAAAATAAATGAAAAAGCTTATCCTTATTCTTACAGTATTCTGTTTTGCATTCACTACCGAAAATTTCCGGCCCACTCATATTTACATGATTGGTGATTCGACCATGGCCAATAAATCCGAGCGTAGTATTCCTGAATACGGTTGGGGACAGGTATTGCAAAACTTTTTTAACGATTCAATAGTTGTTGATAATCATGCGAAAAACGGAAGAAGCTCAAAAAGTTTTATTGATGAAGGTAGGTGGGAAAAGGTTATTACTCAGGTGCAAAAAGGAGATTATGTTATCATACAGTTTGGTCATAATGATGAGAAACCAGACTCGGCTAGGTACACCAGTCCATTTGGTACCTATAAGAAGAACCTCAAAAAATTTATTAATGAAACAAAGGAAAAAGGTGGGATACCAATACTTTGCACATCAATAGTTCGCAGACATTTCAATAAAGACGGTACTTTAAAAAACACTCATGGAGATTATCTTTCGGCAGTAAAACAAGTTGCAGAAGAAACAGGTGTGTATTTTATTGATATGGAAGCTAAAACGAAGAAGTTAGTGGAAAAAATGGGACCAGAGAAATCGAAACAAATATACCTGTTTATTGAACCAGGAATATATCCGTTAAGGCCAGGAGGAAAAGAAGATAGCACACATTTGTGTCAGCTGGGAGCTTTTACCGTAGCTGGTTTGGCTGTTACAGGTATGAAAGAATTAGATATTCCTGTTGCCAGGTACTTGGTAGGTAAATAAACATATAACTATTAATGGAGTAAAACATCCATACTAAAAGGATATGTATTATTTACTTAATTGAAACAATGAACTTTTTTGAGGTAGTAAAAATGGGGAAGAAGTTTTCTCAATTATCGGTTTAATTATTATGATATTTACATTGAGAACATCATTGTAATAATAATTGAATTTCACCACAATGTCTTAGTATTCATTATATTTCATTGGAAAAAATTCCTTCGAAATATAAGCGATTTTCTTTCTTTTAAAAGTCACATTCAGTAACTTTAATAGAAACAAATTCAGGGAAATGAGTGAAATTGAATTTAATTCCAATATTCAGAACTATAAACGTCATATTCAAGATCGTCTTATAAACGAGGCATACATATGGTCGATGCTTGTCTTTATTCCAGCATCAATCATCCAGTTCTTCAGAATTGCTGATACTGGTTTTCAGCCCATAATGGCTCTAATATTTCTTAATACGGCAATAGCAATTATTTGTATTGTATTTCAAAAGATACTTTCTTACCGTTTTCGGGCAATTATTTATATTGTTATGTTCTTCATTATGGGCATTGGAGCTATGTTTAATTATGGATTAATAGGTAGTGGGGCTTGGTGGCTTATTTTATCAACGGTTTTGTCTACATTGCTTTTTCCTAGGAAAACATATTCCTGGATGATTATTGTTGCGGCATTTGCAATGTTAATATGTGCCATTATATACAGTAGTAAAGTACTAACTTTTCAATTTGATATTTCAGCTTATGCATATTCTCCTTTTTCCTGGTATGCATCTGTTTTTGCAATTACTTTTGTGTTGCTCCTTTTATCAAGAAGTATAGAAAGAGTAAAATCATATTTATTTCAAAATCAAACAGAGCTGATGGAAAGGAACATGGCTCTTACAAAACTCACCCAAAAATTAGAAGAAGAAATTGAGTTCCGAAAACAAACTGAAAACAAATTAAGAAATGAAAGAAAGTTCACAAATAAAATTCTGAATACTATAACAGATACTTTTTCGCTATATGAGCCCGATACTGGCAAGGCTATTATGTGGAATAAATCATTTGAGAAGGTTACCGGATACAGCCATAGCGAAATTGAAGTGTTGAAATCCCCCGATTCTTATTTTGATAAAAAGGAAATTGAAAAGGTAAGAGAAATGGCAATTGAGGTATTTCAAAAGAGTAATGCGAGGGTGGAACTAAATTTACGCTGTAAGAATGGCGATAAAATTCCATTTGAATATTCTGGCTCATACATACCAGATGAATCTGGTAACCCAAAATATTTTATTGCTATTGGGAGAAATATTTCAGAAAGGAAGAAATATGAACAAGAATTAGTTCAGAGCGAAGAACGATTCCGATTGATTATAGAAAATACCCCAACAGTATTCTGGATTGTAAAACCAGACTGGGAGACTATTTACATAAGTCCAAATATTTGTAAATTAATAGGATATACCGACAAAGAATTTACTGAACAAGAAAATAATTTTTGGTTTAAAAGAATGCATAAAGAAGATATTGAAATAATTAAAAATGCTTCTAGATCTCTTATTGAGAGAAACGAACCAATTGATGTGCAATGCAGGATACATACAAAAGATGGACGATGGGTTTGGATACATGCTATAGGTGAAAAAAACTACTCTGAAAAAGGAGAAGAATTAATATATGGTGTTTTCACCGATATTACGAAACGAAAAAACGATGAACAAACTATTCTAGAAAGTGAGGAAAAATATCGGATGATGTTTCAACTAGCTGGTGATGCTGCCCAAATTCTTCAAGATGATAAATTTGTCGATTATAATGAAAAAGCACTAAGCTTGTTAAAGGGTACGAGAGAGCAATTGGTTGGTCTTTCTCCCTGGGATTTATCTCCTCCATTTCAAGCAAATGGGCAAGAATCGAAACAAATGGCTAATGAAAAGATTCAAGCCGTTTTGCAAGGGACTCCACAGCAATTCGAATGGCAACATATGCGATTAGACGGAAGTATTATTGATGTTGAAGTAAGCTTAAATATTATCGATAAAAAGAAGAATATTTGTATTTCAATATGGAGGGATATTACAGAACGGAAACAATTACAACGCGGAATATATAACGCCAGGGTAGAGGCTGAGGAAAGCGAGCGAGCACGATACGCCAAAGAATTACACGATGGTCTTGGCCCTATATTAAGCTCGGTAAAATTTAATTTCGAATGGCTAAGTGAAGCAACCGACCAACAAAAAAGACTCAAGATAATTGAGATGGGAAATAAAAATATTGAAGAGGCTTTTATTTCTCTAAAAGAAATATCGAATAATCTTAATCCTCATATCCTAAACAGCTTCGGTTTGTTTGAAGCAACCAGGACTTTTATTGATAAGATATCCCAAAAAAGTGAAACGAAGTTTTCCTTTACTACTAATTGCGATAAAAGACTTAACAGCGATATTGAAGTAACTTTTTATAGAATTATTCAGGAACTAACTAATAACACATTAAAATATGCAAATGCTAAAAATGCAAGCATTAAGTTTGTTTTAGATGAAGACCTTGATCTCTTAAGTTTAATATATACTGATGATGGTATTGGTTTTGATCTGCAAAAAATAATTGACAATAAAAAAGGTTTTGGCCTATTCAATATAAAAAACAGAATAACCTTACTTGGTGGAACTATTTCGATTGATACAGCAAAAGGCCAAGGTATGAAGTTAAAAGCAGATATTAATCTTCCAACGGAAATGTTTAATTACATTTATGAACAAATTAAACAAAAACATAAATAGAAAAGTTAATACAGATCTATACATATGAATAAATCGGTTTTACCAACATTAATTGTAGTAGATGATCATGATATATTTAGGAATAGTCTTATATCCATGTTGTCTCTTGATAATATTGTCAATGTAATAGGTGAAGCAGAAAATGGGAAGGAGTTACTTGAAAAACTCGAGAATAGTAAACCCGACCTTGTACTTATGGATATTGAAATGCCCATAATGAACGGGATAGAAGCGACTAAAAAAGCTCTTAAAAAATATCCTGAATTGAATGTTTTAGTGTTAAGTATGTTTGGTGAAGAACGATACTATGTTGAATTAATTGAGGCTGGAGCTAAAGGTTTTATACTAAAAAATGCAAAAAAGAATGAATTAGAAATTGCCATTCGGGAAGTATCGCAAGGTAATAGTTATTTCTCGAACAATCTCTTACGAGGTATTATTGCAAAAATTGGGAACTACGATATTTCATCGACAATTAGACACAAAACCATACAATTTACTAAAAGAGAAGTTGAAATACTCCAGCTAATGTGTCAGGGCCTATCAACTACCGAGATAGCTGAAAAAATATTTCTTAGTCCTAGTACCGTGGAAAATTACCGGGTTAAACTCCTTGCTAAAACAGAATGCAAAAACGCCGTTAGTCTGGTAGTTTATGCCATAAAAAACAAAATTATTGTAATCTAAGCTTCACACATCTTTACAGGATATAATTTTCACAAGATAATTATCATCAATTTCGATTCGAATTCAAAAAATCGGATAATCAGTAGTAAGTTCTCAAATCAATATTTTCATAAACTATTTCAACAAAAGGCCATTATAATGTAGTATAGTAAATTCTAATAAGCAGTAACTGCTTTATGGTACTTGTTGTTATTGTTTTATAAGATTGTTTTCTAGTGTTGTGAGCATTTATACCCAACAGAAAGAGTGGTTTTCCTTCTATTAAAACCTATTCTTTCCTAGGTATATTAATACGGTTCTCACCTCTGACTTCCACCCCATATATACGTATATTTATAGTAAACAACTTAAAGCCAGACTATGAAAACTATAATAATAGATGATAGCCCTTCGATTCGAGATAATCTGGAAATTTATCTACAGACAGAACTCAATATTGAAGTTATAACAACTTTTGAAAATGGGGAAGACTTCTTAGACTATAAATATTCATATAACGCAGATTTTATCCTCATGGATATCTGTATGCCTGGTATAGACGGGTTAGTAACCGCGAAAAAATTTTTATGGAAATATCCTAAGCAAACAATAATTGCGGTTACAATGTATTACGATAAAGCATATTTAAAGCAACTTATTGAAGTAGGAATTAAAGGCTGTGTATTTAAAGATCAAATTTATACTGATTTATATAAAGCGATTAATACAGTAACAAACGGGGGATTATATTTTCCTAAAAATATGGAAATATAATGAAGCGTAGTTTTATAAAAAAAGAGAGAATTTATTAACACTAATTACCTGTTTAACTAATTAAACAGGGGGGATAACATAAAATAGTTTAATTATAAACAGGGAATTAAAACAATCTCATCATGAAAAATTTAAAGATTAGTCAAAAATTATTACTAGGTGGTTTAGGTCAGCTAGTTTTTATTGGATTATTGGTGTTCTTTATTTTCAATCTGAATAGTAAATTATCCAATGTTGCTGAGAGTACCATAAAAAAAACTGAACAAATTGATCATATAAAAAATTTAACAGTTCTCTCCAAGGATTTTATTAATAATAAATTGACCTTTAAAGAATTGAGCAGTGCCTTTTCGGAAATAGAGGGAGTGCATGCAGGCTCAGAAATTCAGAAAGTTTTGAATAAAGAGATAGATAATCTTTCAAAAATTAATAAACTCAAACTTAAAAATATTGAGATAGAAAAAGAAGTGATGAAATTAACAGATGAATCACTGGAAAATTCGAACTCATACATTTATGCAATGAGTGAAAAATTGGCTCATCCAACACAAAGAAATAATGTTTCAACTATTGAACGTTTGGTAATCGGAGGTGCGAACAAGTCCAATAACAACGTCTATTCATTAAAAGTTTTATTCTTAAGAATGAAGGGAGACTTATCCGTTAAAGACGAAATTGTTGCAGCTTTAGAAGGCTTTATACAGCAAGCAGTAACTGATATCGAACGTTTAAAAAACACTTCTTTTGCTGAATTACCTGTTAAGGCAAATAAAAGCAATAAGCAGGCATTAATCTTAGTTCAACAGTTTATCTCAAACGTTGAAGAGATGAATGCATTAAGTGAAGAAGTTTACGCTTCATCTGAGAAACATTTTCTTGATCTTAGTAATGAAAGTATTAGTACAATGGAAAATAGTTTCTTAAGTATTAAAGGTTTGCTTAGAAATGTTTTTATTGGCTTAATAATTATTTCAATAATTCTTGTTTTAATGAGTTTCTCATTGAATAAAATTATTACCCTGGTATTTAAGCAGCTCAATATTGATTTGGCGAAAATTACAAATGGAGACTTAACATTTAGTCCTCCGGAAGGATTTGATCAAAGAAAAGACGAAATTGGAGATTTAGCAAGGTCAGTCAAAAAATTGTTGAGTAATTTAACAGATATTATTGGAAATATAAGAACAGGAGCTGACAATATTGCCTCTGCAAGTCAACAAATAAGTTCTGGCTCTCAACAATTATCTCAAGGTGCCTCAGAGCAGGCTTCTTCTGTAGAAGAAATATCATCAACCATGGAAGAGATTGCAGCTAATATAGAGCAAAACACAGAAAATTCGCAGCAAACCGAAAAAATATCAGGACTTGCTGAACAAGGAATAAAAGATGTGGCTGAGCGGGCTCAAAAAGCTAATGTTGCTAATACAACTATTGCAAATAAAATTCAGATAATTAACGATATTGCGTTCCAAACTAATATTTTAGCATTAAACGCAGCAGTTGAGGCTGCCAGAGCAGGAGAACATGGAAAAGGATTTGCTGTTGTTGCGGCAGAAGTACGTAAACTTGCAGAGCGCAGTAAAATAGCAGCTGATGAAATTGTGAATTTAGCCGATGAGAGTTTGTCTTTATCTGATGGCGCTGGAAAACGAATGGCTGAGACTCTTCCTAATGTTGAGAATACAACAAAATTGGTTCAGGAAATAGCTGCTGCAAGTATTGAACAAAATAATGGCACAAATCAGATAAATTCAGCTATTCAACAATTAAGCAGTATAACCCAACAAAATGCTGCAAGCTCTGAGGAATTAGCTACAAGCTCAGAAGAACTTGCTTCTCAGGCCGATAGTTTAAAGGGTATGGTTGAATTCTTTAAAATTACTAATGATACAAATAGGAACACCACACAACAACGTCACACAAAAGCAAAGGAATTTGAGCCCATAAAACCTGTGGAGAAGAACCATAATATTATTAAGCTCTCTGATGAAGACAGTGATCAGCAATTCGAGAATTTTTAAAATTAAGCCTCGATAAACGTTATGGCAAGCAGGACTTTTTGCCGGCTCGTAGAGTCAAATATGCTTGTTTAATGCATATTTGAGGTTAAACAATGGTATTTTGCCTTTTAATTGGTGGTTTACTCACTACCAATTAAAAGGTGGTTACCATTAAAGAATATAAGTTTGTTTTTTAATTCATCTACCTGATTAAAAAGCCCAATTCAATCCATATTTGTTGCTAATATCCAGTGCTGGCATTGGGCCATCAAGAGGTCTTAATTCTTTTACATACCAATCGAACCAGTCGATCTGACGAAGAAGTACATCTATTTGACCAACTTGCTTGCGGTTTCCATGTCCTTCGCCAGGGTATTGCACTAAACGAACTGCCGGATGATTGTTCATTTTCATTCTTCGATAAAGTTCATAACTCTGAGTAGGATGCACACGAGTATCATTTGCTCCACCGTAAATTAATGTTGCCGTTTTACTTTGGTGAGCATAGTAAATCGGACTGCGTTCAAGGTTCATTTGCCACTGTTCTTCCAGTTTCTTGCCACTATGTACATACATCTCTTCGTAAGCAATGTCGGTTGTACCTCTCTTACTTATCAGGTCACTTATTCCGACAAACATTCCAACAGCTTTAACATATTCTGTATAATAGGTTGCAAACCAAGCTGCGGCATATCCGCCATAAGAACCACCGGCCAGACCTACGCGTTCTTTATCTGCATTTTTTTCTTGTGTAAGAAAATCTATTGCATCAGCCAGATCGTCGAATTCTTTTCCGGCAGGATCACCAAATCCTTCCATACCAAAATCAACTCCATAGCCTGTACTTGCTCTATAATTAATGTATGCAACTAAATATCCTCTTCCGGTCATTACTTGCCCTGGAGTAGAATAGCGACTCAGCCACCCATTAGAGTGGTGAGCTTCTGGTCCACCATGAACAAAAAGTATTAAGGGGTATTTTTCGCCTTCTTTAAATCCAACAGGTTTTAATAAAATACCTTCTATCTCCATTCCATCTCTGGCCGAATAGGAAAACACTTCTTGTTCTCCAAGTTCCTTGTTCTTTAGTTCAGGATTAATGTCGGTAAGCTTACTAATATTAGCCTTTCCTTTCCATAGGTAGAGGTTCGAAGCATCTTTCGGCGTTGAGCCAGTAAATACAAACTTTTTAAAATCATCGGAAATAAGGGGGTGATCAAAGATGATTCCTGATTCTTTAGAGTCTAATATTATTCTTTTTTTGCCTCCAGATAGTGAAATCACATTTAGTTTTGGGTAAACACTTTCACCAGAATAAAAAACTAATTCTTCGTTATTCTTCCAGCTTGTCCAGGTAACATGTCCTTTAAAATTGATTGGGGTAAGATTTGTAGTCTTTTTCGTTTCTAGATTATAATTAAAAATCTGACTTACTGCATGATCGTTTATGTTTAGAGCCGAGGTAAATGCAAGGTTTTTTCCATCAGGGCTGAATACATAATTACCAAGTTTGCCTTCATTTCTTGTCTTATGCACAATTTCTCCTGTTGAAGCATCCATAATTTGCAGATCACGAAACATATACATTTGGTCGATTAGGGGCTTGTCGGATGAACTAAAAGCTATCAGGTTACCTTGTTTATTGAATTCGTAATTCCAAACATTTATACCTTCTGTTAGTTGTTTTATGCTCGTTTGTTTATAATTTCTATCAAACTCCAAATGGAATAGGTTTTCTTTCTTGAGATTCTCTTCAAAAAAAATAAAACCATACCCTCGCCTGGCTAACTCTTTTTCTCGTTCTGTTCTTGGCGTTCCAGCAAGATAAGCTATGCCTTTACCATTTGGATTCCATCTGAATACTGATACATCCGAATCAGAATTTGTAAGCATTTTCATTTCTCCGCCATCAACTGGCATAACCCAAACCTGGCTTTTATCATTTTCTTTTTTGTATATAAAACCAACTGATTTACCATTAGGACTTAATATCGGTGATGAAACTTTTAACTCTTTATTAAACAAGGAAGTTGAACTATTATCTTCTAGCGACATAATCATATATTCAACATGTGCCTTGCCAGGTTTCTCATTTGCGGTTCTGGGTGTATAAATAGCATATAAAACCTTATTACCATCCGGACTAATTTGAATTGTGTTGGCACGTTTTAAGGACAGCAAATCGAAAGCTTTTAATTCGTTTTGAGCAGTCACAGATAGATAGGAAAAACAATATAAAAGTATAGTTAAGTGCAAGATTAACTTCGTGTTTTGGTTCATTCTATTAAAGTTTACTGGTTAAATGATAAAGTTAGCAACTTTAGTTTCAAGGGGATTAAATTACATTGCAATTTATTACTTCTTAAAATAGAAGTATAATTATTGTTTCTTGTCAATTTTTGTAGGTACTATAATTAACAAGCAATCTTGCCCCTTATATTTAATTATTTTTTTTAAATTTGAGAGTATGGTTAATTGATTATTATTCAATGCGTAGTATTAAAAAAAATATTGCGTATGTAACAAATACATGAAGAATTAAACATTATTTAGTTTCTGTTTAATAAAATCAAATATTTTTTAAGTTATAATTGTTAATTAAATTTTGTATACATGAAAAAAGTAATAACAACGGTCTTGATTGTGTTACTATCCTTAATTTCTTCATTTGCGCAAGAAATATCCTATCGTTTTGAACAAATATCGATGGATAAAGGATTATCAAATAATCGTGTATACTCAATTATTCAAGATCACCATGGATTTTTATGGATTGGAACCCTGGATGGTTTAAACAGATATGACGGATACGAATTTAAAGTTTTTAAAAGTGAATTAGACAATGAGCAAAGTCTTTCAAATAACAGGGTAGTGATGTTAAAGGAGGATAGCAGGGGGTATATCTGGGTTGTAGGGAAAAGTACTGGGATAAATAGGTTCGACCCAAAAACAAATACTTTTAAAAGGTATAATCGTAGCAAAGAGTCTGATACTATTAATCCGGAAAACCAAATTCATAGAATATATGAAGTTGATGAAAATTTTTACATCGTATCCGATAATTTTACATATCAGTATAACTATCAGGAAGAGTTGTTTGTAAAAGTTGAACCTATTTCGGAGAAACCAGGAAGAATAGCAACTTATGATATAATACCAATATTAGAAAATCACTTTAACAAGCAAGTGGATATTTTATGTAGTTATCTTGATAAGCAAGGAAATACATGGTTGGGTATAACAGATATAGGTTTAGTGAGAATCAATTCTGATGAATCCATAACACATTTTAAAGATATTGGGGGGGAGAAAAATAGCGTAAATTCCATTTTGGAAGATAATTCGGGTATTATATGGATAGGAACCTGGACCGAAGGTTTATATAAATATACCCCGTCGTCCGAAAAATTTTCTCATTATCAACAATTTAAAGACGAGAATTCTTTGATTGATAAAATTTCGGTTAGAAGCATTACCAAAGATTCTGAAAATAACATCTGGATTGGAACAGCAAGCAATGGGGTTATCAAGTTTAATACTTTTAATAAAGCATTTAAACATTACCAGCATAATCCAGAAGATACAAATACGCTACCTCACAATAAAATTCGTTCTCTTTATGCCGATAGTAAAGGCAATGTGTGGATTGGAAGCTATCGAGGTTTATCAAAATATAATTTTAGTACAGATGGTTTTCAGAATTTTTACTTTTTCAATAGAAGTAATCCTGAAGTGTCGCATATAGATTTTCGGGTATATAATATTGATGAAGATGAATCCGGCAATTTATGGATCGCTAATTGGGGGAACCTTATTAAATTCAGTGTAATAGATAATACCTATAAAGTATTTTCGAAAGATCTTTTCAAATTGGACAATATCAGATCTGTTTTTATAGGCAGTAATAATAAACTTTGGATTAGTGCAGAATTTGGAGGAATAAATTGTTTGGATATTCAAACTGAAACCATAGACACATCAACTTCCTATATTAATGATTTATTACCCGATCAAAATGTATTTGATATATATGAAGATTCAAAAGGATTGCTATGGTTTGCAACTTTTAATGGACTATGTTCTATTAACAGAGAAACAAAGGAGGTAGATCTATATACATCACTTAACGGCATGCCAAGCAATATGTCATACGGTATTCTTGAGGATGATTTGGGGAATATATGGGTGACAACATCAAACGGGTTAGCAAAAATAGATAGCACTGACCATAAAATACTGATATTTACCGGAGAGCATGGTTTGCAGAGTAGTGAGTTTTTAGAAGGAGCCTTTTATTCTACGAAGGATAAAAGTGAATTTATCTTAGGAGGTTCAAATGGTTTTAATGTATTTAATCCCGATGATATTTATCAAGACACAACAAAACCAGAAATTGTTTTTACTAGTCTGATGGTTATGAATAAAAAGGTATTGCTAAATCAGAAAGTTAACAAGAAAATAATTCTGAAAAATACTATAGAGTACACCAATAGTCTAAATTTTAATAGGTTAGATAAAATAATATCCTTTGAATTTGCTGCGATACATTTTAAATTGCCACAAGAAAACCAGTATGCTTACAAGTTGGAGGGATTCGATGAAGATTGGAATAAAGCGGATGCTGATAGAAGATTTGCATCCTATACCAATCTCGATCCTGGAAATTATATATTTAGAGTTAAAGCAGCAAATTGTGATAAAATATGGAATGAAGAAGGCAAATCAATTAGCATTCATATTAAGGCCCCATTTTGGCGAACATATTGGTTTTACATTCTGGTATTCGGAATAGTAGCTTATGGCGTTTACTTTTTTATAAAAGAACGAGAAAAGCAATCTAAAGAAATTACTAAAATTCTTGAGCAGAAAGTAAAGGAGGGTGAAGCAGTTATTAACCAGAAGATTGAGGAAGTAAATAAACAAAAAGCTGAAATCGAAAAAAGAGATATTGAGGAAAGAGATATCAGGTATTTTAATAAGGGACTTGCCAAGTTTGGCGAAATAATAGGGGAGAATAATGATGATATAAGTAAGCTGTGTAAAAAAATTATCTCAGAGTTAATTGATTATATTAAAGTTGAACAGGTTAATATTTATATAAAAGAGAATGATAATCAAGGAGTCGAGGTGCTTGCAAATAAGGGTGTTGTTTCTGATGAAGATAAAAAACAATATTTAATTGGGGAAGGTATACCCGGAGCATGTTATAAAGAAAATAAAACTATTATAATTGATAATATGCCAGAGGAGAAACGATTATTGGCATCTGGCTTAGGTCAAAGTTCTCTTTCGTACCTTATAGCTATTCCGATATCTATGAATGACTTAAAAGCCGGGGTTTTAGAAATAGCGGCTTTTAATGAAGTTGAAGATTATAAATTAAAATTACTCTATAAATTATCAGAGAATCTTACTTCAACTATTGAATACATTAAATCTAACATGGAGGTGGCAAAGTTGCTTAAAGACAGTAAATTGAATTCTGAGAACTTAGCTGCGCAAGATGAAGAACTGAGACAAAATTTAGAGGAATTATCTTCAATACAAGAAAACTCTGCGATTGAGAAAGAAGAACTAATCAACGAAAAAGAAGAAATAGAAGCTAAGTATAACGAATTAGTTACAGAATATGATAATTTATTTATAGCGAAACAGGCACTTCAGAAAGTCACTGAGCATCTTCAGGTTCCTTTATATATTAAAGATTTAAAGAACAACATTATTGCCTGTAATGAATCTTTCGCGCAGAGAGTTGGATTTAATGCTTTTGCCGATGTGCCAAAAAAAATAAACGAAGAATTATCAAAACGGTTAAAATCATTAGGCGTAAAAAAAAGAGTAAAGCTTACAAATCAGAAAGGACAAGAAATCGGAGAAATTATTTTTCTTTAAGAACAAATTCACACCTGTCTTTTCAATCGTATTTACAAAAAGATGGTTTATTCTCACGTTATGCAATTCGGTGTTGTATTTCTTAAATGTGTAAGCGATAAATCAATCCAGATCGATAAGGCCATCCCGAATCGAAATCATTATCATGCTTGCAGTATTTCTGGCTCCGATTTTGCTAAGTAACTTCTTACGGTGAGCGTCTATAGTATGAGAGCTCAGTTTCAACGAGTCTGCAATTTCCTGGTTTGAATTTCCCATGCAAATAAGCTTCAATACTTCACTTTCACGATCAGATAGCTTAATTTTTGATTTCGTACTGTGTCTAGGTAGAAGCTGCTTAGCGGCTGTTAGAAATTCCTTCGAGAAATACATTTCACCTTTCAGAACTTTATCAATTGCTTTTTTTAGTTCTTCGGTTGTTACGTTTTTCAATAGGAACCCTAAAGCTCCTGCATTTATCATATCTATGAAATGCTGAATGTCTTTCGATGCTGTAATTGCAATAACAAAGGTGTTAGGAAGTTTTCTTAATAGTTGTTCTGTAATATTGCTACCATATTCAACATCTAAATTAACATCCATTAGAATAAGGTCTGGTTCCTCTTTCTTTACCAGGTCAAACAATTCTTTACTGTTGGTAGCTTCTTTAACACTTTCAACATAGGGAATAGTTTTTAGCATGTAACGCAAACCAACGCGCGATAACTCATAATCATCAACAATTATAACAGAAATTTTATCATCCATTAAAAACAAACCATTTAAGTATTTATCAATTACAAGTATGTTAAGTTACAAATTTTCGCGAGGACTAATTTGTTTTGTGATGGAATAATGGAACCTGAGAAGTCTAAAATTACCACTTTTTTAGCCAAAAAGGGTGTAGCCCGATATTTTTTATACCTAAAAAGGTTATTCATTTAAGAAATACTACCTATTTGGGTTACCTCAGACTACTTCTTTCGTCATCAATATATTACTATTCAAAGATAATTTCAATCAGGTTATCAAGAGAATCAGTACATCTGTCACCAATATACAACCCTTAGGAACTTGGAAACTCAATTCAGGGTATAATCAAATAGAAATCACAACGAAAGGAATGCAAAATGGAAAACATTAAAATTGAAAGCACTAGAAATACTCCTCTTGTTGAATTTATGGAGAGTGGAAGTCTTAAGTTAGTAGGTAAATCCTTTAGTGAAGATCCTAGAAAATTTTGGAACCCACTAATTAGCTGGTGTAAGCTTCTATCTGCAGAAAATATAAATCTTGAAGTTAAACTAGAATACGCAAATACTTCATCAAGAAAGTTTTTATTAGAAATTATTCGCACACTAGATGCAAATTCAAATATACAGAACAAAGAAATTAAGTGGTATTTTGAAGAAGATGACGATGATATGTTAGAAGTGGGACAAATTTTTGAAGAAAACACTTTCACTACTAATTTTTATTTTCATGAAATAGTAAGCACATAAAAGAAACAAATTAGGAACAAAAACAAAAAAAATAGAAGCTATGAAAGCATTAAAAATAGAAGGCAGTTCAGATATTCCACAAGTTGTATTTGATAATAAACAAGGTAAACTATTTATGGGAGGATCATCTTTACCAGAGAATGTTATCGAATTTTTTAATCCAATTATGCAGTGGCTCGATGAGTATAAGAATAACAGGTCGATTAGTACAACTGTAGAGTTTAATTTCGAATATTTAAATACCGCATCAACCAATATGATGGCAAGAATAATAGAATCTTTACAAGATTTAAATTCATCTGATAATAGTATTTCTATTACTTGGTGTTATACTACCGGCGATTACGATATGAAAGAATTAGGAATGGAATTACTAGAAGATACAGGGTGCACATATAATATAATAGAAGTAAAGGGGTAACTATTCAGTAACAACGCAATGCAAACCCTGGGACAATTGTCCCAGGGTTTTTTGTTGTTAATTATTGTATTTGCTAGTCGCATAATCATTTGCTAATTTCAGTAGCAAGAAATATTGCCACATGAAGGTATCGCAACTATACATAATATTTTTACTTAGTCTCTTTAATTTAAAAATAGAAGCTCAATACGTATTCCCAAAACTTCCTGTTGAAAGCAAAGAATTAAAGATTGAATCGGATAAAATTATACAAGCTGGTTATAAGCTAAAACAAGACATTCGGTATGAAATCTACGATGGTAAAGTTACAAGCAATAAATATTCTGAAAAAGAAACCGAATTTAATGAGAAAGGAAAGATTAAGGAAGTTGTAATAAAGGATAAAACAGGTAGAACTAAAGTGATTCTGATATATTTATACGATTCAAATGGTTTTCCTAAAAGAATAACAAAATTTCATCCTACAGGCGATATACTTGGGAGGTTTGAATTTAAATACGATACAAAAGGATTTTTGTTTGAAAGAGCGGAATATGATCAGTACGATTTTATTGTTCAAAAGATAATCTATCAAAGAAATATTTCTGAGAATACTATTACTGAAAGATATTATAATTCTCCTGAAATGGTAACTAAAACATTAGTCTGGAAATATTCAGATCTATTTAGCGGAAGATTACTATCTGTAAGTGAATTTGAAGGCGAATCAACTCTGAAAATTAGAAAAGACCTGATTTATGAGGGAGATAAGCTCATGAAAGAACATTTCATTAATCGAGACGGAAATATTATTTATTATCATTCCTATACCTACGATACAAGTGGAAATATTAGCGAAATAAAAAAGGATTTACCTATGGGGACATCCTATAATCACTTAACAAGTCAGTACAATAGTAAGGGATTAATTTCAGGCGAAATTAAATATGGTCAAAAGGGTAATATGAAAACCTATTACAAATTCATTTACCAGTAACAAGCAAACAATTTGTTAACCTAATTGCTGCATATTTAAGGCACTTATCTGCTATGAGCAATGTTTTCTTGTTATTTTAATAGATTACTAATAAATTCACTGTTCATATTATTAATGCCCTAATCTTAATCCTTATGAAAGTATTCTGGACACTTATTTTTGCAATCGCCCTTTTTTCGTGTAAACAAAAGAACGATACTCCAAAACTCGAAGCTAATATGGCAGAGTTTATTACACATACCTATAAATTAGATGGATTAAACGATAGTATTATATCCGACTCTGTTTGGAAAATAATGTTTGTATATCCTGAAATTGAGCAGTTAGCTATGGATAATAAAGACTCTATGTTAGTACTTACTGTAAGTAGTACCTTTAATGATATAGCCAAAATTGAGAATGAAATAGAGAAAAGAGGCGCTAGAATTCTGGAGAAAATCGAATAAAATATTTCTAATGAAAAAAATTAAAAGATTAGTTTTTCTTATAATACTGATACCGGTATTATATTTTGTTACCGTAATTCTCTTAGGAACATTTACAAATTATAGTCCAGACCTTAAGGAGAATATTAGTTCAATTGAAGAAGGTTTTCCTATTGATGATTCAATCAACTACACAGCACTTATATGGAATGTTGGATATGCCGGATTAGGAGCCGAAATGGATTTCTTTTATGATGGTGGCAAAAGAGTTCGCGATTCAAAAGAAAATGTTGAAAGAAACCTTGCAGAAATTGGGGCTCTGCTTGAGCAAAACGATTGGATTGATTTTATTCTTCTACAAGAAGTTGACTATAAATCGAAACGTAGTTATAAGGGCAATCAGGTTGAGTACTTCAATTCAAAGCTTTCATCGCATTTTTCATTTGCAAGTTTGAATTATAAAGTGAAATTTGTGCCCGTTCCCATATTTAAGCCACTTGGTACTGTAAAGTCCGGATTAGTAAGTTATTCTTCAACCATTCCTTCCGAAACGGTTCGGTATTCTTTTCCTGGTAATTACTCATGGCCTATGGGGGTATTTATGCTCGACAGGTGTTTTATGACAATGCGTTTTCCTGTTAAGAACGGTAGGGAGTTGCTCGTAGTGAACACACATAATTCAGCTTATGATGATGGCTCATTAAGAGAACAGCAATTAGATTACATGAAAAATTTTCTTTTGAAAGAAGAAGCAAAGGGTAACTATTTATTGGTAGGAGGCGACTGGAACCAATGTCCCCCAAATTTCGAAAATAACTTCTCTGGTCATCTGTTCGATTCGGTTGATGTGAAATATATCGAGGAAGGATATCCTGAAAAGGACTGGAACTTTAATTACGATTCAACTATACCATCTAACAGGAGAATACAAATTCCTTATGAAAGGGGTGTATGTCAAGTTACTTTAATAGATTATTTCTTAACCTCTCCAAATATTGAGGTGTTAAAAACAGAAAACATAGATCTGGGGTTCAAAAACTCAGATCATCAGCCTGTACTTATTACATTCCGATTGAAGTAAAATACTATTATATGAAAGCTTTAAAGAAGATTGCCCTTGGTTTTTTAGTTCTATTGATTATTGCTCTACCTATTGCATTGATAGTTGCAAAATCAAAAACTAAGCTTGGATTACCAGATTATTCTGAAGATATAAAACTAAAAAACCTGAAAGCTGAAGTTCGTGTAATGCGCGATGAAGTTGGCACACCTCATATTTTTGCAAAAAGTGATGCCGATTTGTATAGGGCAACTGGTTTTTTAATGGCGCAAGAAAGAATGTGGCAAATGGATTTACTCAGAAGAGTAACTCTCGGTAGATTATCTGAGATATTTGGAGAAGATTATGTTGACACAGATGTTTTACTTCGTTCATTAAGGTATTCCGAAAAATCAAAAAAGATTATTGAAGAAACAGCTCCCGAAATACTTGCTGTAGTTGAAGCATTCAGCGATGGAGTGAATCAATATATTGAACAGTATAAAGAGAATTATCCCTTAGAGTTTTTTATTCTAGGATATGAACCAGAAAAGTGGGAGCCTTATCATAGCTATAATCTCATTGGTTATATGGCTTGGGATCTAAAGGCCGGATGGAATGAAATTATTCTCGATAAATTAGCTGCAGAGTTAGATAGCAATTTGTATGCAGAACTTTTGCCTCAAAATCAAAGGTATAAAACAGCAGTCTTTGAGAATTTATCGAATCCACTTTTATCAGAGAATAAATTGAAGAAGCTTGCGAAACTGGAAGCTTTAGGACTTGATGTTTTAAGCGGTAGTAATAATTGGGCTGTATCTGGCAAGAAAAGTACAACAGGAATGCCAATTGTTGCCAACGATATGCACCTTGCCTATAATGTTCCCGGAATTTGGATGCAAATTCATCAGAAAGTTGAAGGTGGAATTAATGTCTCTGGGCTGGCATTGCCTGGGCAACCATTTGCTATAGTGGGTCATAACGATAGCATTGCATGGGGAATGACCAATACATATGTAGATAACCTGGATTATTATGAAGAAAGAATTAATCCGGATAATCCAAACCAGTATCAATATATGGGGGAGTGGAAAGATTTTATTATAAGTAAAGAAATTATAAAAATTAGAAAAGACTCCATTGTTGAGAAAGAATTCAGGTACAATCACCGTGGACCCGTTGTATCCGAAACAAAGGGAATAAAAGATAAAGTGCTTACCATACATTGGGTGGGTGATGAACCAAGTAACGAGATTGTGAGCATTTATAAAGTTAATAGAGTAAATAACTGGGAGGAATTCAAAGATGCTTTTAAAGACTTTAAATCAATAAGTCAGAATATAGTATATGGAGATAAGCAAGGAAATATTGGATTGTATGCTTGTGCAGGGGTCCCGATTAGAAAAAGGAATGCTGCTTTTGAAATACTTCCTGGTTGGACAGATGAATACGACTGGAAAGGAATGATACCCTTCGAAGAATTGCCTCATGAATTTAATCCCGCAAGAGGCTACGTGTCAAGTGCAAATAATAAAACTGTTGGAGAGGATTATCCATATCATATTGGCTCGTGGTATTCAATGCCTTACCGTATTGAAAGAATTAGAGAGTTGTTGGAAGCAAAGGATAAGCTTTCAGTTGAAGATTTTAAAGAAATTCAAAATGACACCAAATCGAAATATGCTGAAAGAATTATTAATAAATGCTTTTCTAAGTTAGATAATAACGCAATGAAGGGAGCTGAAGAGCAAGTGTATTTACTATTGGAGAATTGGGATGGCACTATGGACAAAGACCTTGTTCAGCCTACGATACTTGAGTTTTTTCAATATTTTCTGGTGCAGGAAACATTCAAAGATGAAATGGGTGAGGATTTGTTTACGGAATTTATGAAGAACAGTAAACTGTTTAGTATATCTGTTTTTAATCTTCTGGAACAAGAAAACTCTCCTTGGATCGATAATGTTAAAACAAATGAAGTGGAGCAACTTGCAGAAATAGTAAACAAGGCATATTCGCAAACAATACTTTATTTGGAAGAAAATTATGGAAAAAATATTCAGCAATGGAAATGGGGAAATATACATACACTTACTTTAACACATCCGCTTGGAGAAGTTGAATTACTCGATAAAGTTTTTAACTTAAACAGAGGGCCATTTGCTGTTAATGGAAGTAATCACACAATAGCACCATATTCTTATGCTTTACTCGATCCTTCAAGTGTTTCTCATGGAGCTTCACATAGGCATATATATTCGCTGGAAAACTGGGATTCAACTATTTCTGTAATACCTACGGGGAATTCAGGGATTGTATCAAGTGAATTTTATTGCGATCAAGCTAAGCTGTATATAAACGGAAAATATCATTCAGATTTCTTTTCAGAGGAAGAAGTAAAGAAAAATGCTAAATATGAAATGAAATTAGTTCCTGTGAAATAAAAGCGACATTAAAAAAAGCTGTAGATCAATTGATTTACAGCTTTTTAATATTTTAGTATGTGAGTTTAATCTATAACCTTTATCCAGGCTCCTGAATTTACATCTCGTTGAATCTTCAGCATTAACCTGTCGGCTTCACGTTTAGTTGGAAATACATCGTAACAAACGGCATGCATATTTCCAATTTTCGCAAATTTTTCAGAATTATAACCTTGTTTTCTTAATTCAGTTACCAAGTTATCTGCGTTTGTTTCAACGCTAAATACGCCTGCAACTACATAGTATTTGGTGCCTGCAAACATTTCTTGTGTAGCTTGTTGTTCCTCTACCTCTTCTTCTTCATGTGTACTTTCGATTACAGGCTCAATAGCAGGTTCTTCTGTGAGAGTATCAATAATTGCAGTAGTTTCTTCTTCTGTTGGAGTAATATCAGAAAGTTGAGTCTCAAAAGTATCCGGATTTTTTCCAAAGAAGGATTTGATCTCATCGCCAAAGAAGAAAAATCCAATAATTGCTCCATTAACAATTAAAATAACAACAATCCATAAAACAATATTCCACTTATTTTTACCACTTCCTTCTGAGTAATATTCAGTAATAGGTGGAGCTTCTGAACTTTTTACAGGCTCTTCTTTTTTTATTGGTTCTGCTTTCGGCATTTCCTTTTTAGTTGTAGCGCTTGGCGCTACTTTTTTAGGTGCTGTTTTTGGAAGTTCTTTTTTTACTTTTGGCTCTGGAATTCCACCTGGTAAAACTTTTTTTGCCGCAGGTTTTGCCACTTCATTTTTTTGAAGTTTTGATTCAGATGGTTTTTTCTTTTCATCTAAATCAAATTCAACTGTTTTTGGTTCTTCTTTCTTTGGGGTGTCAGTATCTACCGAATCAGACTTTTTAGGAATCTCAGAGGCTGCTCCAATTTCTTTAATTGAAATTTTACCTGTTGTACTTTTAGTAAGAACACCAATGCCCAAAAGAGTTACTTCTTCTCCCTTGCTGAGTTTATCCTGAATTTCTTTTATAAATTCTTTGGTTTTTGTAGCAGCATCATCTCTGTTAATAGCTTCCTTGGTTGAAACTGCTCCAATTAGAGCACCATCATTATATTGCAGAAATTCGTTAAAAATTACAGTAAATGGAGATTTCTGTTTCACGATGAATGCACCAAAATCGGGAATTATAACACGCCCATTTTCTTTGAGTAGATCAAGGATAATTTTATCCATATTGAATAGAATTTACTAATACTTAGGTTCAAAGTTATAAATTATTATACATCAGCCTTTTGAAAGTTGTTAACAAAAAAATGTCATTTTTTCATAGAAAATTAGATTTTCTAACTCGTTTTATTTTTTTTTGTTCAAGTTAATGAAGGAATAAGATGAATAGTAAAGAAGTTTTAGGGATTGATTTTGGAGGCTCTGGAATTAAAGGGGCACCTGTTAATATTAAGACTGGCAGTCTTATAGACGAGCGTTTTCGTATACCAACTCCAAACCCGTCTACACCAAAGGAAGTAGCAGCTGTTATTGAGCAAATTGTTCAACACTTTAAATGGAAAGGTTCTATTGGTGTTGGCTTTCCTGCAGTTGTTTTAAACGGGATTGTGAAAAATGCTTCGAATATCAATGAATCGTGGATTGGAGTTAATGCTGAGAGATTATTCTCAAAGTCTACAGGATTACCGGTAAAAGTCGTTAATGACGCTGATTCTGCCGGAATAGCTGAAAAAAAATTTGGAATCGGCAAAAAAGTTGATGGCACTGTAATACTTCTAACTGTTGGTACAGGTATTGGGAGCGCAGTTTTTATTGGAAAAAAGCTTGTCCCCAATAGCGAGCTTGGACATGTTTTACTAGATAATGGACTGGAGGGAGAAAAATTTGCTGCAGATTCAATTCGTCAGAATGAAGAGTTGGAATGGGACGAATGGGGTGCTCGATTCAATAAATATTTGGAGGAGATTGAAAAACTTCTTTGGCCTGAACTTATTATAATAGGAGGAGGAATGAGCAAAAGAGCCAAAATGTTTTTAAATTCCATAACTATAAAAACACCCATAGAAATGGCAGAACTTCGAAATGAAGCGGGTATCATCGGAGCTGCAATTGCTGCAAAACCAACCAAGAAGACAATAAAACGTTTTGAAGAAAAGAAAAAGTAATTTTATAACTGGATCCCAGTTTAATGTTTTCTAATATTCTTATCAGTTGTAATTCTTGTTTTGTATATAATGCTTTATTTGTGAGTTTTATCATGAAGCAATTTATTGTATTGTTTCTTTTTTTAATAGTTTTGTAGTCTCTTCAGAGAGACCTAGTAAACCTATGTATGAAATATTCTCAGAATGGTAAAACACGTACTATCATTTACTTTGCTATTTATCTTTATAGGTAGTCTGCAAAGCCAATTAGTAACACAAAAAAAGCAAGAGCAGTTAATTGAAAATCAGGTAAATCTTTTTAAGCGAAACAACGATTCTGTATTTCAGTCTTCAACTGAGTTTGTTGCAGGAAAGTTGTATTACCCTAAAGGAAATGCTTTTAGTCACCCATATTTTAATTCATATAATTGGAGTAAGGGAACAATATTTTTTCAAGGGATTGCATATCCTGTTGATGTAATTAAATATGATATTAATTCCGATAAGCTTGTTTATCTTCTGGATAATGGAACCGGTGCATACCCAGTAGCATTGGAAAATACATCCATCAATGAGTTTTTAATTGGAGGGCATAAGTTTGTTTACCTTAATGGTAATAGAAAAGATGATGGATCTGTTGTTGAAAATGGATACTATGAGCTTATTTATTCAGATAAAACACAATTCTTTGTTAAGTGGAGGAAAAACGAATCGGCAAATCCAACAACAATGCAAAAAGAGTATACTCCATGGAATCTGATGCTCGTGAATGTTAATGGAAACTACCATAGAGTTAGAAGTGAATCTGGTTTATGTAAGTATATGGTTGGTTTCGAAAAGGAAATGAAAACCTTTATTAAGAAAAATGGCCTTTCAATTAGCAAAACAGATTACTCTGATATTTATAAAATTCTTTCACACTACGATAAGCTTTAAAAAGCAATGAGAAAACTAATCATAATATTTTTCCAGTTTATTTTTGTTTCATTGTTATTCTCGCAGCAGCAGGAGATAATTGTACATAGTAATTATAACAATATAAGCTTTTCTGAATTTGTAAAGAATATTGAGGGAACTAATAATCTAAGATTTTTCTACGCCCATCATTGGGTTGATTCGGTTATGATTATTCAAGATAAAACTCCTTCAACCTTGAGTAAGATATTGTCTGAAAGTTTTCGCAATTCTAAACTAAGTTTTCATATCGAAGGCAATACTGTAATTGTTACTAATAACTATAAAATATCAGAATCACTTCCTGCCTGGCTAGGGAGTAGTGAAGAGAAAAATAACTTGGCAGAGATTGATGAAAACTCCTTCCTGAGTTTCGGTAAAAGCGAAGAAGATGTTGAGAACTTCTTTGAGAATGGTACTGCTGTTATTGGTGATCCTTCAAAGAGAAATGTTGCAGGAAATGTTCAAATAGCTGGTCAGATTAGAGAAGATAATACTGGTGAACCGATTATTGGTGCAGTTGTATTTTTTAAAGGAATAGATAAAGGCACTGTTACTGATTATAATGGGTACTTTTTAATAAATGTTCCTCGGGGAGAATACAATGTTTTATTTAAGTATGTTGGTAGAAAAGACCGTGATGTTAAAGTGACAGTTAACGATGGTGGTACATTAAATCTAAATCTCGAAGAACAAATTGTGCAACTTCGTGATGTTGTAATTACTGCTGATAAGGAACATAATGTTCGAGGAATGGAAGTTGGTCTTATGAAGCTTGATATAAAAACAGTTAAACAAATACCAACATCATTGGGTGAGGCTGATATAGTAAAAACGGCAATTCTTTTACCAGGAGTGCAAACTGTTGGCGAAGGTGCCTCAGGATTTAACGTGCGTGGTGGTTCAACCGACCAAAACCTAATTCTTATTGATGGTTCCCCTATTTATAACTCATCACATTTGTTTGGTTTCTTCTCAGTGTTTAATTCAGATGTAATTAAAGATTTCAGATTATATAAAAGTAGTGTGCCTGCTAATTACGGTGGAAGGTTATCTTCTGTATTCGACGTTGCAGTTAAGAGTGGTAATAGAAAAAAATATTCGGTTAGTGGGGGAATTAGTCCAATTACGGGAAAGCTTACTGTTGAGGGACCAATTATTAAAGATAAAGTTTCTTTTTTAATAAGCGGCCGAAGTACATACTCTGATTGGATTCTGAAGAAGTTAAATGATCCTCAGCTTAAAAACAGTAATGCCAATTTCTGGGATCTGAATGCAAAAGTAAGTGCTGAGATTAATTCCAAAAACATATTAAATATTTCTGGGTATTATAGTCGCGATAATTTTAGTCTGAATAGTGATACAACTTATAACTATAGGAATACAAATGCGACTGTTAGTTGGAAACACTCATACTCAAAGAAACTCTACTCAACCTTTTCAGGAATATATAGTAACTATATGTATGATATGAATAGCTACAGGAATCCTTATTCTGCATTTAATCAATCATTTTCAATAGACCATAAGGAAGCTAAATTAGACTTAGCTTATTTCCCACACTATAAACATAAACTAACCTTTGGAGTTAATTCAATTCTTTATAGATTAAACCCAGGAACAAAAGAGCCAGGAACACAAGAATCTGAAATCTCATTTCAGAAAATTGATTCCGAGCAAGGTGTTGAGTCAGCAATTTATATGAATGACGAATACCGTGTAACAGGAAATCTTTCTCTTAATCTGGGTATAAGATATTCAATGTTTCACAAGCTTGGTCCAGGTACTGTTTATAATTATCGTGAAACTGCGACTAAAGAGATTGCTCAAAGAACTGATTCGATAAAATATTCCTCAAATCAGGTTATGTCACAATTTGGTGGACCTGAATTTCGATTCTCGGCAAGATATCAGATCGGACTGGTTAACTCTGTGAAATTTAGCTATAACAAGATGTATCAGTATATTCATATGATGTCGAATACTACAGCAATTTCTCCTGTGGATATTTGGAAACTAAGCGATAATTATATTCCGCCACAAATGGGACATCAGTTTGCAGTTGGATACTACCATAATTTTAAGGAAAATACCATTGAGACATCTGTTGAGCTATATTATAAAGATATTGATAATCTTATTGAATATAAAGGTGGAGCTGAATTGCAAATGAATGAAGCTCTCGAAACCGATGTGTTGAGTGGTAAAGGAAAAGCATTTGGAGCCGAGCTTCTGTTAAAAAAGAAATATGGTAGATTAAATGGATGGATTGCTTATACTTTTTCGAGAAGTTTGATCAAGGTTAATGGAGATTTTTCGAAAGAAACTATTAATCAGGGTAATTTCTTTTCTACTAATTACGACAAGCCTCATGATTTAACAATTGTGTCGAATTACAAGTTTTCCAGAAGGTTTAGCGTAACAAATAATTTCACATATAGTACAGGTAGACCCATAACATACCCGGTTGCAAAATATCAATATGATGGAAGAGAATTGCTTCATTTTTCAAACAGAAACGAATATAGAGTACCGGATTATTTTAGATGGGATTTATCAATAAATATTGATGGAAACTTAAAGTCTAAGAAGATAGCAGATAGCATGTGGTCATTTTCAGTTTATAACTTGACAGGAAGAAGAAATGTGTATTCAATCTATTTCAAAAGTGAAGGAGGCGAAATACAGGGATATAAACTATCGATTTTTGCCCAACCTATTTTTACAGTAACATATAATTTCAAATTTTAAAAACTGATGAGAATGGAGAATAGTAATAAAACATATCAATATTTTATTGCTTTATTTAGGGGTAAACTTGTTAAATTGATACAACCATATAGAACAGGATTATTAATGGCGTTAGCTGCATTGGCTGTATTATTGGTTACCTGTGTTGAGCCATTTGACCCTAATATTACTGAATACGAAAGTGCACTTGTTGTTGAAGGTATAATTACCAATATGCCTGGTAGCTGCGAAGTAATACTTTCCAGATCTTATCCATACAATGACAATAGTTATCAGAGAGTATCTGTAGCAACTGTTAAACTTATCGACGATTTAGGAAATGAACATGAACTTAAGTATTATCAGAACGGTAGGTACAAGATAGAAGATGAGAACTTTGCAGGTCAAATAGGAAGAAAATATAAGATACATGTAAATACAAACCAGGGAGAAGAGTGTGAGTCTCTATTCGAGGAACTTAAAATCCCTATTCCAATCGATTCAGTATATTATAAATTTGAAGATAGACCGCATTATTCCGATAAAGGAGTGCAGATTTATTTAAATACACATGATCCTGAAAATAATACTTTTTATTATTCCTGGGAATATACTGAAACCTGGGAGTTTATGGTTCCATTTACATCACCACATCTTGATGACAAACAAATATGTTATAGAAGCAATAGCCCCTATACATTCAATATTGCCACAACAATTGAGAATAAGAGTGATGTGCTTACTCAATATCCATTATGCTTCGTTAATAATAGTTCAAATCGATTATCGATTAAGTATAGCATATTAATCCGGCAGTATACTTTGTCAGAAAGGACTTTTCACTTTAGAAAGGCATTGAAAGAAGTCAATGAAGAAGGTGGTTCACTTTTCGATAAAGTTCCTGAAACTTCTCTTGGAAATATTGTGAATCTAAATGACTCAGAACTCCCTGTTTTAGGAAATTTTCAGGTTTCCAGTGTGTCAGATAAAAGATTGTTCATACATAAAACAGATCTGCCGAAAATATATGTCCCGACAGAGTTTGAATATTGCGAAGATAGAATGATCAATTCTACTCAAAAAGCATTAATTGATAGCCTTTTGCTTGATGGATGGGCGATAGTAGATACTTTACCAGCAACCGAAACTCAGCCTTCACAATACTATATGGGATTTAATTACGATTGTTTCGATTGTACAACTAACGGAACTAATAAAAGGCCATCTTATTGGGATCAAGAATAAAAATCTTTTACTAAAAATGAAATGGTTTCCGGTTTGCCAGAATAAGTTACAAAAACAAATTGCTTTAGCCCATTTAAGCATAAGCGAAAAATTGAAGTAAATCATTCTCCTATGAAATTATTAATTATTAAAATTACGCTATCAATATTATTTATTGTTTCTTATTCGAACCTAAATATATCGGCTCAGAGTGTAGAATACAATTTGGAAGAAAAGGTTTCTCTATTAACCGATAAGGAGTTATATATAGCAGGAGAGAAAATATTTTTTTACGTTAGAACTTACGAAGCGTTTTGGGGGAACCCAATTGAATTCAGTTGTATTGCTTATGTTGAATTGTACTCGCAACATAAAGAAGCTTTTGTTCAAGCAAAAGTTCAGATATTAAACTCAAAAGGGCAGGGTGTTTTAATATTACCAAGAAATATACCTTCAGGAATATACTATTTGAGAGCTTATACAAATTATATGAAAAACGATGGTTGTGAGAACTTTTTTACAAAAAAACTAAAGATCGTAAATCCATTTGTTGAACCAGAAGAAAAAGGTATCTCATATCGAAGTAGCGAGGTGCATTGCAACTTTTATCCAGAAGGAGGTAATTTAATCACAGGACAAACTAATAAGCTAACTTGCCAGTTTATCGATGAAAATGGTACTCCTCTGCAGGTAAAAGCGAGATTGGTAAACGATCTTGATAGTTTAATTCAATCGGAATCATCAAATAGTACTGGAATAGTAAACTTTAATTTTTATTTTGAACCAGATGTAAAATACAGAGTTCAAGCAGTATCATCATATGGAACTTTTGAGAAAGAGTTAATCGCATCCGGGCCTGAGAAGTTAAATTTAAGCTTAGAGTCACTTGATGAAAAAAATGTTTTGCTTTCAATTCAAAATGGCAATAACAGTAGTTTAAACGGATATGAACTTTGGGTAAGCAAGGGAAAAAATCGAATGCTATTTTCTGATAAAATTATACCTGATGGAAATACATTAAAAATATCTAGAAATGATTTATTGCCGGGCTTCCAATATATTCAAATTCAGAATTTAAGCGGAAAAATTGTTAGCTCTTTGGGAATAAACAACGACATTACTTTAGGAAATGCAAAATTTGGGCTTGATAAACAGCAGTATACAGCTAGAAGTAAAGCTAAAATTATTATCGAAAACTCAGGAGGTTATTCCGATGTACTGATATTAGCGAAACGAAAAGAGGCTAATATTGATTCCCAATCAAACACTATTAATTCTGAATTAATCTCTAATTACAGCATCAGAGGATTTGGTTACCAAGAACTATTAATGAATGGAAGTCATGATGAAGAGTATTCAGGATTTCAGGTCTCGATACCAAAGCAGGATAACTCTTATCGTTCTACTTATTTACCCGAAATTGAAGGAGATATTATCTCTGGTAGAGTTCTTGATAAAGAGGGAAATTTTTTAGTGGGAGAGGAAGTTATTCAATCATTTAATGATAGTATTAACAAGGTTCAAAGTTATATAACAGATTCGCTTGGGAAATTCTTCTTTCATGTATTTCAAGAAAAAAGTAATTCGGATTTAATTTTAAGAATTAGTGAAGAAACCCCAAATGCGGAATTAAATTTAGATTGGGAGTTTTATCCTGAATATATTACCGGAATATGGGAAGATTTCATGCTAAATGAGGATGAAAAAGAATTGGTTAAAGAAGCCATGATGGATATTCAGGTAACTGATGCGTATTCAGAGTTTTTCAAGATAAAAGATATAGGTAATAAGGAAGATCAGGTTATAAAATTTTATGGAGAGCCAACAGATATTTTTTATCTGGCAGATTATATTGCCCTTCCTAATATTGAAGAATTTTTATTTGAAATTGTTACATGGGCTGTGCCTGTTAGAAAGGATGGAGAAAAATATATTCGCATTGTCTCTCCACAGACAAACAATTTTATTGGACCCACACCACTTTTCTTAATTGATGGAATTCCTTTTTTTAATTCTGAAGCTGTTTTTAACCTTAAACCCGAAGAAGTAAAATCTATTGCTGTGTTTAACGAGAAGTACTTTTATAAAGATCAGATCTATGATGGTATTCTTGAAATAGAAACAAAATCAGGAAAAGCAGGTAATGTGAAACTACCAAGAAATACTTATCGGTATGCATTTGTTCCTATTCAAACTTCAGGAAATGAGTATTCAATTGAACTTCCTGATGACATTGAATCTTCAATTCCGGTTATGAAAAGTACTATATACTGGAATTCACAGGTTGAACTCAATGAAAATGAAAGTACAACAATAGAATTTATGTTGCCTGATAATTATGGAGAGTATCTGGTTAAATATATCGGTTTAGATAAGGGAGGAAATTACTCTGTTCAGGTGAAAGAATTTGAAATAGTACAATAGAAAAAAGAAACTAAAACTTATTGTTTATTCATACCCTCAAAAGGCTGTCTGTTAATTATTGATCGGCCTAAGGTTATTTCGTCTGTATATTCTAGTTCGTTGCCAATTGCTATACCTCGAGCAATAATAGAGATTTTAACAGGGTAGTCTTTTAGTTTTTTGTAAATATAGAAATTGGTAGTATCACCTTCCATTGTGGTGCTAAGGGCAAGAATTATTTCTTTTACTTGTTCCTTTTCAATTCTGTTTACAAGTTGTTCAATTGATAGGTCTTGAGGGCCAATTCCTTCCATCGGAGAAATTATTCCTCCAAGTACATGGTACAGACCATTATATTGTTGAGTGTGTTCAATTGACATTACATCTTTTATGTTTTCAACAACACAAATAGTTGTTTCTTCGCGCGCTGTTGAACTACAAATTGAACATTGTTCTGTATCAGAAATATTAAAGCATCGTTTGCAGAACTGTACATTTTTAATCAGTTCATTAATATCCAAGCTAAATTTCAATGCAGTTTCTTTATTCTGTTTTAGAAGAAATAAAACCAATCGCAAGGCAGTCCGTTCTCCAATTCCAGGCAATCCTTTAAATTGTTCTACAGCAGCAGCTAATAATTGTGAAGGATAATTAAGGTTATTCATTTAATTCCGGATACAATCATTTTATTATGTTGTAAAGGTAGTCCGACTATGTACTGTCTGCAATTTTTTTTATCAAATAGTATTTACTATTCTTGCAGCATATTGTTTAAAGTATGAATCCAATCCTTATTTTATCAATTATTGCAGGTTATTTTGCAATACTTTTATTTATAAGTCATCTTACATCGAGAGGTGCTAATAATCAATCTTTCTTCATCGGAAACAGGCAGTCACCATGGTATATTGTTGCCATCGGAATGGTAGGAGCATCTCTTTCAGGTGTTACTTTTATCTCTGTTCCTGGTTGGGTATTCGATAGCCAGTTTCATTATATTCAAATGGTATTGGGGTATCTTGTTGGGTATACTGTAATTACTTTTGTATTGTTGCCAGTTTATTACAAATTACAGTTAACTTCAATATACTCGTATCTCGGAATTCGGTTCGGTAATGTAAGTTATAAAACAGGAGCATCACTTTTTTTAATTTCTCGAATTATTGGAGCTTCATTTAGATTATTTCTTGTGGCGAAAGTTTTGCAAATTGTAGTTTTTGATACCTTGGGGGTGCCATTCTTTATTACAGTTCTAATTACCCTTGGATTGATTTGGGTTTATACTTTCAGAGGTGGGATAAAAACCATTGTTTGGACAGATACTTTGCAAACCGTTTTTATGCTACTGGCCGTTTTTCTAACATTCATACTTTTAACAAGAGCTATGGATTTAAGTATACCACAGGCTGTTAGTAAAATCACTTCTTCTGGTTATGGAAAAGTTTTTGATTTTAGTAGTTGGAAATCAGGAACTTATTTTTGGAAATATTTTCTTGGTGGTGCGTTTATAACTATCGTTATGACTGGTCTTGATCAGGATATGATGCAAAAGAACCTCAGCTGTAAAAACCTTAAAGATGCTCAAAAGAATATGATGTCATATAGTTTGGCTTTTGTTCCGGTAAATTTTATTTTTATGGGGCTTGGAGCACTATTATTCATTTTTGCTGCTTCAAACGGAATAGCCATACCAGAGAAAACCGATGATATTTTCCCAATTATTGCAACTCAGGGTTTCTTACCATCTATCGTAGGAGTTTTTTTTATTTTAGGATTAATTGCTGCAGCATATTCAAGCGCCGATTCAGCACTTACATCTTTAACAACTTCCTTTCTTGTAGATATTATAGGTATTAGTAATGATAACGAACCTAAAATTAAACGGAAAAGGTTTTTTGTCCACATATTAATGTCAGGTATCCTTGCTGCGGTAATTATGTTTTTTTATATATTCCTTGACGAGAGTGTTGTTAAATCTTTATTTGATGCAGCAACCTATACATATGGTCCGCTTTTGGGTTTATTTGCATTCGGATTGTTTACAAAAAGGAAGGTAAGGGAAATACCTGTTCCAATTATAGCGGTGCTTTCTCCTATAATCATTTATATATTAAACATTTATTCTGAAGAGTGGTTTAATGGCTATGTAATGGGCTTTGAAAAACTTATTTACAACGGTGTTTTAACCTTTCTGGGGATTCTTATTTTTAGTAAAGCCACCTCTTCAAAAACTACGATTTAACATATTTCTTTATAAGAAATGAAAATATATTTTGGAAGAAAATAAAATTATGTACTTTAGTAAACCGTTTTACTAAAACGGTTTACTAAATGAAGAAAATAAGCATTACTGATATAGCAAACCGATTAGGAGTTTCAAAGACTACTGTTTCTTTCGTACTCAATAATAAAGGCGATGAGAAAAACATCAGTAAACAAACTCAGGAAAAAGTTCAGGCCTTAGTTAAAGAACTAAATTATACTCCAAGTCAAGTAGCAAAAAGCTTAAAAATAGGAAGTACTAAAACAATCGGGTATTTAATTCCTGATATTTCAAACCTGTTTTATGCTAGAATAGGAAGGAAAATAGAAGATTATTTAGCAAAAGAAGGTTATCATTTGTTTATTGCAAGTACCGATGAAAACTGGCAAAAAGAAAAAGAACAAATAAACTCATTTATAGGCAGGCAGGTAGATGGACTGATTTTAGCATCGTCGAAAGTTAATAGTAATACAGTAAAAGGATTAATACAACGTAATTTTCCATTGGTTTTATTTGATCGGGCAAGTGAAGAGGTTGATGCGAATTATATTCTTGTTGAAAATGAGAAATCGATGCAGCAGGCGGTCGAAGAATTAATTAAAGAAGGAGCAAATAAAATAGGATTACTTTCAATAACACCTAATGTGTTTTCTCTTAATTTGAGGATAAAGGGATACAAAAATGCATTAAAAAATAAGCAGTTAAGTGTAAATAAAGAATTAATCAGGACTGTTGAACTGGAAAACATTAAAGAAAGTGTTTATAAAGAGCTTAAGGCATTAGTTGATATGAATGTTGATGCTGTGGTTTTTACAAATAACCTTGTGGCTCAAGAAGCAATTTGGCACATGAATGTCCATTTTAAGGATCTGATTGACAAACTGAAATTTGCAAGTTTCGATAATATAGAAATCTTTGATTATTCCAAACCTTCGGTATTATCACTTGCACAACCTACTGATAAAATTGCCGAAAAAATTGTACAAGTATTAATAAGTCAAATAAAAGGCAAGAAACCTACCAAAAATAAAACGGTTGTTCTTGCTCCCAAATTAATTAAACGAAAATAAATTTATAAATATGAAAAAATCATTTAGTTCTCTTCCAATTTTCTTTGCCTTTCTCTGCATGGGGTTTGGCGATGTAGTAGGTCCAATGGTTAGTCTGGCGAAGGATACCTTTGCTTTGAATAACTTTATGGCAACACTTCTTCCTGCAAGTGGTTTTATTATGTTTGGAATTCTTTCAATTCCTATGGGACTATTTCAGGATAGAAAAGGTAAAAAGAAAGTACTTCTCTTAGGTTTGATAATTGCCTTTATCGGTTTACTTCTTCCTATTTTAAATGGTATGTTCGGCCCTAAAATAGAATTAGGTGCAGATAGCATAAATAAGTTTTATGTTATTTTGTTATCAATATTATTGTTGGGTGCGGGCGCTACTATTTTGCAGGTTTCTGGAAATCCTATTATGAGGGATGTATCTCCTGAGGGGCAATTCTCAAGTAATCTGTCTTTAGCGCAATCTATTAAAGCAATAGGTTCATCACTAGGGTTTCTTTTGCCACCATTTGTGCTTTATGCATTTAATATGGATTGGACAATTCTATTTCCAGTTTATGCAGTCTTAATTCTTATTACATTATTATGGACGCAAAGAACCAAAATTGAAGAGAAAAAGAATGAAGATGCTTCACCAGCAACTTTATCATCATGTTTTTCTTTATTATTCAGAAATGGATATGTTGCAGCAATGGTTTTAGCAATTTTCATTTATGTCGGAGCCGAAGTTTCTATGAGTTCTCAGGTCCCAATCTTAATGAAAGAAGCTTTTGGACTTGAAAAATTAGGCCTATTAGTGAGTTGGTCTGTTTTCTTTTTGCCAATTCTTGTTGGACGATTTGCAGGTTCAGCAGTTCTTAGAAAGGTCACGCCTGTAAACTTTCTTATTATAACAGTTCTAATATCAATTATAGGAATTCTATTCTTATTATTGGGAAATATGGTGCTTGCTTTTGGCGGTATTGTAATGGTTGGATTAGGATTCGCAAATATATTCCCTTTAGTTTTCTCAATTACTATAGATAAGCTACCGGAGCGTTCAAATGAGCTTTCTGGACTTATGGTTTTTGCAATTGTTGGTGGAGCAATTATTCCGATGCTTACTGGTGCAGTTGCTGACTTTTCAACTCTATTAATAGGATTTGTAGTGCCATTGGCTTGTATGATATATATAGGAATTGTAGCAATAGTTAATAAGAAAAATGCTTAATTAGTTATGTTAGATATTAAAAATAACAAGACAATATTATTATTAGATGCAGGAGGAACAAACTTTGTATTTACTGCGATAAAATCGGGCAAAGAAATTGTTGAGCCAATTACAAAAGCATCTAATGCACACGATTTAAATTTATGCTTTAAATCAATTGTAGATGGTTTTCAGGAGGTTATTAATCATCTCGACGAAAAGCCTTCAGCAATAAGTTTTGCTTTTCCTGGTCCTGCCGATTATCCAATGGGTATAATTGGGGATTTGCCAAATCTTCCAGCATTTCGAGGTGGTGTGCCTCTGGGGCCAATGCTTGAAGAGCATTTTAAAATTCCCGTATTCATTAATAATGATGGTGACCTTTATGCTTATGGTGAAGCAATTGCCGGTATATTACCGAAAATTAATGCTGAGTTGGAAGCTGCCGGTAGTGTAAAAAGATATAAAAACCTTGTAGGAATAACACTAGGAACCGGTTTTGGAGCAGGGATTGTAATCAATGGAGAACTTCTAATTGGAGATAACTCTACTGCAGCAGAAGTCTGGATAACCAGTAATCGAAACCATCCGGAAGCTAATTCAGAAGAAGGGGTAAGTACTCGGGCAATTCAAAATGCATATTATCAGTATACTACCTTGAAAGGCGAAAAGAATTTAATGCCTAAAGACATATATGATATTGCAAAAGGAGAAATAACCGGAGATAAAGAAGCTGCTATTAAAGCTTTTGAAACTTTTGGCAGTTCGTTAGGAGATACAATAGCCAATCTTCTAACTCTTATCGATGGAATTGTGGTTATAGGAGGTGGGTTAAGTGGTGCACGCGATTTATTTATGCCAGCTGTATTAAAAGAAATTAGAGAGCATTCGTTCAAGCAGAAGTCTGGTGAATTATTACCCAGACTTGTTCAGAAGGTATATGATTTTAATAATGAATCAGATAAGGAACAGTTTCTTTCTAATAAGGATAAAGAATTAACTGTACCTGGTACAACATGGAAGCTAAAATATAATCCAACTCCAAAATTGGCTGTCGCTACAACTGAAATTGGAGCAAACAAGGCTATCGCACTGGGCGCATATGCATTTGCTTTGAAGAACTTATTATAGTTTTCAGATTTTCGGAAGATTTTTTGAGTAAACTTTAAGGAAACAATAAAGCCTTTGGATTTCCAAAGGCTTTATTGTTTTGTGGGGAGAGGAGGATTCGAACCTCCGAAGTCATACGACAGCAGATTTACAGTCTGCCCCAGTTGGCCACTTTGGTATCTCCCCGAGTGTGCCATAAAAAAAGCAACCTAAAGGTTGCTTTTGTGGGCGATATAAGATTCGAACTTATGACCCCTTGGGTGTAAACCAAGTGCTCTGAACCAACTGAGCTAATCGCCCGATAAATGTGCTTTGTTGTTTAAAGCGGGTGCAAATATAGATGAGTTTTTTAGAATTGCAAAAACTTTTTTAATTTTTTTCGCAGTCCAGAAAATCTGCTACTACAAAGGTGCTTCCTCCAACGAATATAAGGTCTTCAGGTTCTGCATTTTCACGTGCTCTATGGTAAGCATCTTCAACCTTGAAAAAAACTTCCCCAAATAAACCATATTGCTCTGCCAGGTCATGGATGTAGTTTGGATCAGCAGATCTTGGTACAGAAGAACGAGTAAAATAGTACATAGCTTCTTTAGGAAATATCTGAAGAATGTTTTCGATATTTTTGTCATTTACAAATCCCAAAATTATATGTAGCTTTTTATATGCGGTGTTTTTTAATTGTTCTATTATCTCTGTTAATCCTTCTTTATTATGAGCAATATCACATACAGTTAGTGGATTAAATGCTACCTCATGCCACCTGCCTATAAATTCAGTAGTCACTCTGACAGTTTTTAATCCTTCAGAAATTGCTTCTGCAGGGACTGAGATTATAGAGTTAGTTACTTCAAGAACTTTTAATACCGTTCTAATATTTTTATACTGATACATTCCCAGTAAATCAGTTTCCAACTCAAGTTTTATATCATAGTTTGAAAAATGATGATTTATTGTATTATGAGTTGTTCTGGTCGAAAACTCGTGATTGTATTCATCATCAGCGTAATATATTGGAGACTCCATTAAACAAGCCCGGGCATAAAATACACTACTTGGAATTTCATCCGTTTCACCAATAATCACAGGAATGCCTGGCTTTATAATTCCTGCCTTTTCTCTTGCTATTTCTTTTATTGAATTCCCAAGAAGTTGTGTGTGATCAAAACCAATATTTGTAATTACCGAGGCAATAGGAGAAATTATATTGGTTGTATCTAACCTTCCCCCTAAACCAGTTTCAATAATTGCAATGTCAACCTTTTCAGTTTTAAAGTAACAAAGTGCCATGAATACTGTCATCTCAAAAAAGGAAGGTTTAATAATCTCATAAAAACACTGGTTCCGTTGTATAAATTTCACAACATATTCCTTGCTTACAGGGCGACCATTTATTTTAATTCTTTCCCGAAAATCTAATAGGTGAGGAGACGTATATAGGCCGGTTTTGAGGCCGGCTTTCTGATATATTGAGGCAAGCATATGACTTACCGATCCTTTTCCATTGGTTCCAGCAACATGTATCGTCTTAAAAAATTTATGAGGTTGCCCAGACATTTTATCCATTTCATAGGCATTCTCCAGGTCAGCTTTGTATGCAGCACTACCTATACGTTGATACATTGGTAACGATTTATACAAATATTCTATGGTCTCTTCGTAAGTCATGAAAAATTAATCCCCTTTTGATGAAGTATTTACTACGCAAATATGATTATTAGATTACCACTTCTCAAAATGAATTCGTTCTTTTTTGAAACGTTCTGGTTTTTGTTTTACCTCATTTGGATAACCGACAGATACAACAGCAAATGGAATAACATGTTCAGGCAGGTTGAAAAGATTGTGAAGAGTAGAAACTCTTTTTTCCCGAGGATATATTCCAATCCAGCAAGTACCAAAGCCTAATTCATGAGCAGCCAATAGCATGTTTTGTGTTGCAGCAGAGCAATCAATGGGGCCATAACCATTATCGTGCTCAAGCTTTTTGTCGAAGCAAATAAGTATTCCTGCGCTTGCCTGGTTTAGCATCTTAGAATTTGGATGTACTTCAATTATCCCATTAATAGTCGTTTTATCACGAAAAATCACAAAATGCCATGGTTGCTTATTTACAGCACTTGGTGCATACATCCCAGCTTCTATTATTTTTTCGAGTTCAGCATTATGAATTTTTTCAGATGTGTAATTTCTGATACTTCTTCTGTTAAATAAAGATTCAAAAAGTTTCATGATTGCTGTTTTAGTTTTGAATTAGTTTAAATCAAATATGAGTTGATTTATTTTCCTTTAAGCGATGCTTATTGTGTGCGCATCTGCGAATGTAATTTATTTTTTAAATCGGAGCAATTTTCTCTTTGTTTACAGATTTTTTGTCTTTTGGTGAAAATAAATTCCTATATTTAATTCGAGCAGCTTTTAGGTTGTTGTGGTGTATCAGTTTTTTGAAATACCAACTAAGCTTATATGATTGATGGAGGATTAAATAATGGCACGAAAAAAGAAAAAAATATTTGTACTTGACACCAATGTACTTTTACACGATTACCTTTGTATATACAATTTTGAAGAAAATGATGTTTCAATTCCTATTCCGGTTTTAGAAGAGCTGGATAGGTTTAAAAAAGGTAACGATTTAATAAACTTTCATGCAAGAGAGTTTACCAGAGAGTTGGATAAATTATCCGGCGATACACTATTTGATGGAGGAGTACCTCTAGGATCTAAATTAGGTAAATTGACAATTGAAACAGGGAAGCCTTTTTCAACCCAAATGGAAGATTCTTTTCCGGAAAAAACCCCAGACCATAGAATATTAGCTATTGCCGAATTCATTACACTCAAAAATCCCGAGCGGTCTGTTACGCTTGTAACCAAAGACATTAACCTTAGAATGAAGGCGAAATCAATAGGTGTAATGGCGGCAGACTACGAGAGCGATAAGGTTAAGAATATAGATGAAATATATAAAGGCATAACCCTTCAAGAAGGAATTGACGATTCGATTATTTCAAGAGTTTATGACGATGCCGAAGGTATACCAGTTAAAGAAATTAAAACAGAAACTGCACCTAAACCAAATCAGTACTTCATTTTGAAAGGTAGTCGTTCCAGTGCTTTAGTACACTACGATCCCTTCCAGAAATTATATTCTCGAGTATTAAAACATAAAGTTTATGGTATTGAGCCTAGAAATGCAGAGCAGACTTTTGCTATTGACTCACTAATTAGAGATGAAATTCAGTTAGCAACTATTACAGGTAAGGCAGGGACAGGTAAAACACTTTTAGCCCTTGCTTCAGCAATCTCTCAGCGCCAGAAATATGCTCAGATATTTTTAGCCAGACCAATTGTACCTCTTTCAAACAGAGATATTGGATTTTTGCCAGGCGATGTTAAAGACAAGATAGGTCCATATATGCAACCGCTGTTTGATAATCTTGATGTGATTAAGAATAAATTCAGTCCAACAAGTAAAGACTATCAGAAAATTGAGGAAATGGTTAATGGCGAAAAATTAATAATTACACCACTTGCATATATCCGAGGCAGAAGCTTGTCAAATGTATTCTTTATTGTTGATGAAGCTCAGAATCTTACACCTCACGAAATTAAAACAATAATTACACGAGCAGGAGAAGGAACAAAAATGGTCTTTACTGGAGATATAGAACAAATAGATACTCCATATCTTGATATGAAATCAAATGGGTTATCTTACTTAACAGATAAAATGCTTGGCCAGGATGTTTTTGCTCACATAAACTTAGTAAAGGGCGAAAGGAGCTATTTAGCTGAATTAGCCAGTAACCTGCTATAGAAAATGAATATTAGAAGTTACATAAATCCGAAATTTTATATATGTCTGTAAGACTCGTAGAGTTTAGATTTTTGTATTAATATTATCCAGAACTAACTAACAAAAAAGAATGGTTTCAAAACGTGTTCTTATCATTGCTCGACATGCAAAATCAAGCTGGGATTTCGAGGATGTCTCAGATATGGACAGGCACTTGAAAATTCGAGGAATTCGAGATGCTTATGATATGGCTAGGCGTGAGAAAATTGAAAGGCGATTACCCGAACTTGTAATAAGTAGTCCTGCTATCCGGGCATTACATACGGCATCAATCTTCATGCGTGTTTATGAATTGAATTTTTCAAAAATGAAAATAGATTCAAGGCTCTACGGAAGTGGTTACTCTGTAATTAAGCAGGTTGTTGCCGAACAAGATGAAAAAATAAAGAGGATAATGATTTTTGGTCATAATCCTGATTTTTCAGAACTTGCAACAATATTCTCTGGAGAATCATTTGTAGATCTACCAACTTGTGGTTTATTTCGAATAACTTTTAATGCTCCAGACTGGAAGTCTATTTCAGCGAGTAATATGGTTGACACGTATTTTGACTTTCCAAAAAAGGTCTAGCCATATTTAATGTCTGCTAGATTCGAGGCATGCGAAGTCCACGAAGACAAAGAATTTAAATATCGGAGTAATTTAGAGATTTATCTTTGTTGAGCTCATTATCGACGAACGGGAGTTCTTAATCATAATTGTATAAATTAATTGTTTATAAACTCGGTTCTTACAAAGACTGTTTTAATTTAGTAGCCATAGTAATTAATTACTTTGTAAATGGCAAGGGGAAAAAAAATATATAATCGGGAATTAAGTTGGTTATCTTTTAATCATAGGGTTTTACAAGAAACCTTTGATAAAAAGGTTCCCCTGATCGAAAGAATTCGATTCTTGGGAATATTTTCAAATAACCTCGATGAATTTTTCAAAGTAAGGGTTGCTACAATCAAAAGAATGATAGATGTTCAGCATGGTTCGCAGCGAGTAGAGGGAATTAAGCCTCGGAAGCTGATGGTTAAAATTCAACGAAAAGTCCTTGCCTTACAGAATAAATTCGAAACAGCTTATCTCAACATTGTTCACGAACTTGAGAATCATAACATATTTATAATTAATGAGAATGGATTAAATTCAGAACAAGAAAAATACGTTAAACAATATTTTAGAGAGAAAGTTAGGCCGGTAATATCTCCAATAATGCTTCATAATATTGATGGGTTTCCATACCTAAAAGACCGTTCAATATATTTGGCAATAAAGCTTTCGCACAAAGGAGGAAAGGTAGATACAGAATATGCTATTATGGAGATTCCGTCAGAAGCTTTGCCTCGATTTACTGAATTACCTTCTTCTGGCGAACGCAAATTCATTATTTTATTAGAAGATATTATCAGATTTTCGTTACAGGATGTATTCTCCATATTTCATTTTAATACTTTTGAAGCATACACAATAAAACTTTCTCGTGATGCTGAATTAGATATGGATAATGATGTTTCGCAAAGTTTCCTCGAAACAATATCAAAAGGGGTAAGTGGTCGTAAAACAGGGCAGCCAGTTCGTTTTGTTTTTGATAATAGTATTGCAAAAGATTTACTGGATTTTATAATTCAACGATTAGGCCTTGAAGAAGATAATAATCTCATTGCTGGTGGTAGATACCATAATTTTAAAGACTTTATAAGTTTTCCTGAGATTAAAGGAAAAGAATTCTTGTATGAAAAACTATCCCCGCTTTCACTACCACAGGTAAAAGACAGCTCCAGTATTTTCTCAGTTATAAAAAAGGGCGATTTTATGTTGCATGTTCCTTATCATGATTTTAATATTTTTATTTCCCTATTGCAAGAAGCTTCTATTGATCCAAAAGTTACACAAATATCTATTACTATATATAGGGTTGCACGTAATTCAAAGGTGCTGAATGCCCTGGTGAATGCTTGCAGAAATGGAAAGAAAGTAAATGCGGTTATTGAGTTGCAGGCTCGATTCGATGAAGAATCAAACATATATTGGTCGAGAGTTTTAGAGGAAGTTGGAGCGAATATCTATTTTGGAATTCCTCAGCTCAAGGTTCATGCAAAAACAGTTTCAATAACGCGTCGCGAAAATAAAAAGCTTGTGAATTATGCCTGTATTAGTACAGGGAATTTTCATGAGGGAAATGCTGCTGTTTATTCAGATTTAATTCTATTTACTGCAGATAAAAGAATTGCGAACGAAGTCAAACACCTTTTTGAGTTTTTTGAGCACACGTATCGAAATCAAACATATCGTCATTTGGTTGTTTCTCCTCTGTATATGAGAAGGAGGTTTTATAGATTAATAGAAAATGAAATAAAGAATGCGAAGTCAGGCAAGGAAGCATATATAATATTAAAAATCAACAATTTAGTTGACAAAGATATTATTTCAAAGTTATATGAAGCGAATTCTGCAGGCGTGAAAATATCCTTAAATATTCGTGGGATATGTTCCCTAACTCCAGGAGTTACAGGACTCAGCGAAAATATTGAAGCTATTAGTATAGTTGACCGTTATCTGGAGCATTCAAGAGTATTTATTTTCTGTAACAATGGCGATGAATTGTTGTACATTTCTTCAGCTGATTGGATGACTCGTAATCTCGATCGTCGAATAGAAGTTGCTTGTCCAATTTACGACAAGAGAATCCAGCAAGAAATAAAAAACATGATTCAGATACAAATGAAAGATAATGTTAAAGCCAGAATACTAGACTCAGACCAAGAGAATAGATATGTCAATACTAAAGATGAGACTGTTGTTCATAGTCAAATTGCTCTATACGATTATTATAAAGAGAAACTAAATCGTTAGAATAATTCTATCAGTTCTATAGAAAGTTATATTTTTGTCGGCAAATCAAAATATGGCCATGGATTATAACACGATATGCAATCAGACTTGTGAATTAGCTAAAGAAACAGGAAAACTCATTCGAAAAGAGCGGGAAAAACTTACTGAAAAGGGAGTTGAGACAAAGGGGAAAAATGATTTCGTTACACTTGTAGATAAGGCTTCAGAAGAACATATAGTTCAAGGCTTGTTGAAAATATTACCTGGTTCAGGTTTTATAACTGAAGAAGGAACAGCAAGTCAGGACAACGAACCATATATATGGATTATTGATCCTATAGATGGTACTACTAATTTTATTCATGGAGCTCCACCATATTCAATTAGTATAGCATTACAGCACCTTGGCGAATTAGTTGTGGGTGTTATCTACGAAATTACTGCCGATGAATGTTTTTATGCATTCAAGGGTGGTGCAGCATATTTAAATGGAAAAAAGATATCGGTTTCATCAACAGATAAATTAAGTGGGTCTTTACTTGCTACAGGCTTCCCATATACCGAATTCGGGCGTATGCAAGCATTCATGAAAACTTTAGATTTTTTCTTTCATAATTCACATGGTGTACGTAGGCTCGGTTCTGCAGCAGTTGATTTAGCATATGTTGCATGTGGGAGGTATGAAGGTTTTTATGAGTATAACCTAAATGCATGGGATGTTGCTGCAGGCATCCTTATAGTTACAATGGCTGGAGGAAAAGTGTCAGATTTTAAGGGAGGAAATAATTTTCTATTCGGAAAAGAATTAATAGCATCAAATACTGATATATTTGAAGAATTCAAAGACGCTGTTGGAGGAATAATGAATGAACAGTGAAAAAACACTAAAGCTAATAGATAAAATAATACTGTTCCCAATTTGGTTACTTTCTTTATTTCCTCTTGAGGTTTTATTTATTAAATCATGGGGTATATATTTCTTGCTTTATCATGTTATTGGGTACCGACGAAAGGTTGTATATGAAAACTTAAGGCGAGCATTTCCTGAAAAAAAAGAAAAAGAAATAAGGAAAATTGCAAGAAGGTTTTACTTACATTTGTGCGATAGTATGTTCGAGGTTGTTCATATGATAAGGATGACACCAAAAGAAATCGATAAGCGATATAAGTTTACAAACCCTGAAATTACTGAAGAACTGGCAGCAAGAAATAAAAGTATTGTAATGACCAATAGTCACTATGGTAATTGGGAATGGGCTGTTTACAACAATCATATTTTTGATTATAAGCTTTTAGGTGTTTACAAACCTATGACAAACCGTTTGTTTGAACGTCTTTCTATTTATGTGAGAAGTAGGCTTGGAGGAATTCCAACTCCTATAAATAGTTCGCTACGTTCTATTATGGATGCTCAAAGAAATGACGAGAAGTTTATAGCGTATATGGTTGGAGATCAACGCCCGCAATTCGGTGATTTAAAAAACTGGACTACCTTTATGAATCAGGATACTCCTGTATCTACAGGACCAGAAAAATTGGCCAGAAGATTTAATTTGGCAACACTATATATGGATACACGTCAGATTAAGCGCGGATACTATGAGATAACATTACATGTTATAACTGAAAACTCCGCAGAAACAGAAGATCTTTATATTACTAAAAAGTACTTTGAATTAATAGAGAATCAAATATTAAGGGAACCTGAATTCTATCTTTGGTCACATGATCGTTGGAAATATAATAAGGAAGAAATTTTAGGTGCGAAAAAATAATCTCATGGATAAAGTTGCAATAGTTATTCTTAATTGGAATGGAAAAAAACACCTGGAGCAGTTTCTTCCATCAGTTGTATTACATTCTCAAGGAGAAGGTAAAAGAATTATTGTTGCAGATAATTTCTCAAGCGACGATTCTATTGAATTTGTCAAGAGTTCTTATCCGGAAATTGATATTATTCAGTTTGATGGGAATTATGGATATACCGGGGGGTATAATCGGGCACTAAAGCAAATCAATGCTGAATATTATGTATTACTAAATTCCGACGTTGAAGTAACATCTAACTGGTTAAATCCTGTAATTGAGTATATGGATAATAATCAGGATGTAGCTGCTGCAATGCCTAAAATTAATTCATTTGTAGCAAAAGAATATTATGAGTATGCTGGTGCTGCCGGAGGTTATTTAGATAAATATGGCTTCCCATTTTGTCGTGGTCGTATATTATCTGATATAGAAAAAGATGAGGGGCAACACGATTCTAATCAAGAAATTTTTTGGGCATCAGGAGCTTGCTTTTTTGTTAGGTCATCTCTATTTTTTAAAGCAGAGGGATTTGATGAGGCTTTTTTTGCTCATATGGAAGAAATTGATCTTTGTTGGCGTTTTAAACGAATGGGTTATAAAGTTATGAGTATTCCTGAGTCGAAGGTTTACCATGTTGGTGGTGGCACATTGCCTATTAATACACCTTTTAAGATGTACCTTAACTACAGGAATAACTTATTTTTACTTCAGAAGAATCTTCCTTCAAATAAACTCATACCTATACTTATTGTTAGAATGTTGCTAGATGGTTTATCAGCTATGGTTTATCTATCAAGGTTTTCGTTCGGATTTTTTAAAGCAGTATTGAAAGCTCACCTACATTTTTATAGACGATTGAGAAAAACACATAAGGCAAGAAGGAAATTCAAGAAAATTGCCTCTACAGACGAGGTGTCACAGATATATCCACATAGCATGGTATTCAACTTTATTGTTAGAAAACGAAGAAAATTTGATCAATACACTTTCTAAGGCTTATTAGATTACCTTGCGTTTTTAGGATTATTCTTAACGAAATAAGCAATTTTTTCTAAAGATGTTATCATATCATATTCTTCAAGAACAATTTCTTCAGGTATGTACAGATTTGCTGTAGTTAGGTTTAAAATACCTTTTATCCCTGTTTGAACAAGAACTTTCGCCATTTCTTTAGCTGCTGCAACAGGAACCGTTAAAATGGCAACAGAGATGTCATATTTTGAAGTAATTTCTCGAAGTCTGTCAATCGAATAGCATTTGATATTGTTAACTTCAGAGCCAATCTTTTTCGGGTCAATATCAAATGCAGCAACTAAGTTTAGTTTTGGTCTGTTACCAATAAAGTAGGTTGTAATAGCCTTTCCCAAGTTTCCATATCCGACAACAGCAACATTTAGGGGCTTCTGTGGATCAACAATTCTACTTATTACTGCAATTAGGTTTTTTATATCGTAACCCTTCCTTTGCGTAGAAGAGTATCCAATAAACATAATATCACGGCGAACTTGTACCGCAGTAATGTTTAAAAGAGCAGCAAGTTCGTGAGAATAAATTCTTGATTTACCTTCATATAAAGCATTGTTTAATGCTCTTCGATACTTACTTAATCGCTCAACAGTTTTTTCTGGAAGTATTTTCATTTTAAAAGTAAATCTACTTTTACAAAAGTAAGAAATATCATGTACAAATAACCTAACAATTGTTATTTTTATAACAGTGCTATATATTGAATAATTTTTGCTAATTTTTGAAATCTATTTTTCATACGCTATGTTAAATAAAAGAAAAATAAAAATTTGCCTCGGAAGTTCTTGTTTTTCAAGGGGTAATAACGAATTGGTATCTGTCGTTGAAAAATATATTCGTAGCAAACACATTGAAGATAAGGTTGAATTTAGCGGAGACCATTGTTGTAACGAATGTATTCAAGGTCCAAATTTCAGAGTGGGAGGAAAGGTATTCCATCAAGTGACCAAAGAATCAATAGTACAAATACTTGATAAAGAACTTAGCGAATTGCTATAATTATGCAGAATCAACCTTTAATAACAATTAACGATGAAAAATGTACAAACTGTTATAGTTGTGTGCGCATTTGTCCGGTAAAGGCTATAGAAGCTCGTGCAGAAAAACCTTATCCAATAATAGTAAATAAAAGATGTATCGGTTGTGGAGATTGTATTGAGGCGTGTTCACCAGAAGCAATTACATACCGGAGTTCAATAGAAGATGCTAAACAATTTTTGAAATCAAAAGGAAAGAAAGTTGCTATTGTTTCTCCAAGTATCTCAGCTGAATTTAATGATATCACCGACTACAGAAAGTTTGTAGCTATGATTCGGTCAATTAAAATTGATTATGTGAATGAATTGTCATTTGGCGTTGATTTATTGGCTTATAAGTATTTGTCATTTTATGGAGACTTCAAGGGTAGGTATTATATTTCATCCTGCGATCCTGTTGTTGTTTCATATGTGGAAAAATATCATCCAAATCTGGTAAAAAATCTTGCTCCATTTGTTTCGCCAATGGTTGCAATGGCTAAAGTTGTCAGAAAGAAATATGGAAATGATATTAACGTGCTTTACATTGGTCCGGATATAGCTAGTAAAGATGTAGCCTTAAAAACTACGGGCAATTCCAAGGTAGATGTAGTAATAACATTTCCAGAATTACGTCAACTATTTCGGGAACTGAATATTGAAGAAAACACTGTTGAGTTTTCGGAGTTCGATGATCCAATTGGATATAAAGGAAGTCTTTATCCATTAGCAAATGGATTTTTACAAGCAGCCGATATTGATGAGAATTTACTGACTTCTCAAGTAGTTACGGTAGTTGGTAAAAAGCAAATGACCGGTTGTATAAACGAGTTTTCAAGCAATTTGAAGGTGATAAAAAGAAACCTTCATGTAACTTATGGTAATTCGTTGGAAGGGCCAGGAATTTCACATAAAGGGAATAGACTATATAAAGAAAGGCTGGTAATTAAATATGCCAATAAACGGCTAATGAATTTTTTTAGGGCTGATTGGTACGATAAATTAAACAAATACATTGATATAGATTTTAAAAGAACTTTTAAACCAAACGATCAACGAATACCAGAACCTCCAAAAGAAAAGCTGGAAGAAGCAAAAAAGCTAATTGGCATTGGAAAAGGGAAACACAACAACTGTGGTCAATGCGGATACCAAACATGTTTAGGCTTTGCAAACGATTTAGCCAAGGGTATTGTTATTCCTGAAATGTGTACAACCTATGCATTGGAGAACAGTAAATATTTCAGCGATTCTTTAAAGGAGCTAAATGAGAAGTTAGCTAAGACACGACAAGAACTTAGAGAAACAGAAAAGAAAGTTGTTTCTGAACACCATACGGCAATTCAGGCCTCTGAATTAACCGATGCAATGCTCGAGAAGCTTCGCGCAGGAATAGTGTTTGTTGATTTTCAAATGAAAATTGTTAAAGCTAATAATACATTCTGTAACATTCTTGGGGAAGAAGCTCAAGAAATAAATGAAGTGATACCTGGACTAACTGGTGCCTCATTAGATAAATTACTTCCTGAGGAAGTATGTAACTTATTTTCTTTTGTTCTTAAAAATTCCGATTCTATTGATGGGAAAGATGTCACCCACAACAATTCATTATTGAATATTTCAATTTTTCCCATTAGAGAAAATCAGATTGCTGGTGGAATTATTAGAGATATGCGTGCTCCCGAAGTTCAAAAAACAGAGGTTATTAATAGAGTGTCTGAGGTGATTGATAAAAACCTTGAGATGGTCCAGAAAATTGGTTTTCTTCTCGGTGAAAGTGCTGCTGATATAGAACAAATGCTAAACTCTGTAATAAATATATATGGTAAAGAAAAGTAGCCAAAATCAACTCAGTCAATATATTTACCAAGAATGATAATTATCAATTCAAAACTTTAAACTTTAAAATTGCCTAATGGCTGATAAATATTTCATAGAGGTTGATTGTCAACAAAAGAACCACGAAGGTGAGCGAATCTGTGGCGATGTTTTTCTTTTTGGAAAAGTGAAAGAAGAGGGTAGGATAGTTGTTGTGCTTTCCGATGGAATGGGACATGGGGTAAAAGCTAGTGTTTTGGCTATACTTACAGCTACTATGGCCTTGAACTTTACTAAGGAGCATAAGGAGCCGGAAAAAACAGCTGAGATTATTATGAATACATTGCCAGAATGTAGTGAGCGAAAAATGAACTACTCTACATTTACCATAATTGATATGGACTATGAGGGAAATATTACAATATTAGAATATGATAATCCTGATAGCTTATTAATTCGTAACAGGGCAATTGTACCTCTTGAAAGAAAGATAATAAGACTTCAAAGTGAAAAGAATTGCGGAAAAAAACTTAAGGTTTGCACTTTTAAAGGGAAAAAGGGAGACCGTATTATTTTTATGTCAGATGGTGTTACACAGTCTGGTTTAGGAACCCCTCGCTTTCCTTTTGGTTGGGGAATTGATAATGTTGGCCGGTTTGTAATAGATACAACAAAGCGATCTCCAAAAATATCAGCCAGACAATTAGGTACACGTGTTATAAATATGGCTTTTCGGCACGATGGTTTTCACTCTAAGGATGATACAAGCTGTGGTGTGATATACTTAAGAGAACCCAGGGAACTACTTATTTCTACCGGTCCGCCATACGACGAGAAACAAGATGCTGAAATGGCCAAACGAATTCAGGATTTTACAGGAAAGAAAATAGTAATGGGAGCAACTACAGGTGATATTGTTGCAAGAGAGTTGAATCTGGAAGTTAAAGATGGACAAGAATTTGTGGATCCAGATTTACCGCCCCTGTCATACCTTGAAGGTATCGATTTATTTACCGAAGGTATTTTAACACTAAGAAAAACCGAAGATATTTTAAATGGATATAACAATAAAACTAAACTTGGCCTGGGGCCTGCAGATCAAGTTGTAAAACTTATTCATGAAAGCGATGAAATTCGATTCTTAGTAGGTACTAGAATAAATATTGCGCACCAAGATCCTAACATGCATGTTGATTTGGAAATCCGTCGGACAGTTGTTAAACGAATAGCTTACATACTCGAAGAGAAATTCTTAAAAAAAGTTCTGATAAATTATATCTAATAATATATTTCTTTACCAGGAAGCTCACGAAGCTTTTTTTCTCTTTGTTCACTTAGTGCCTTCTTTGTGGTGAGTTTTTTAAGTGGTAGGTAAAAAAGAAAAGAGGTTATATCATGGCGACATAACCTCTCTTTACCTAAATCCAACCAAACCCTACATCAAAATTTTTATATATCGAAATATATTTTGTCTTTTTGTATGATACAAATATAAGCCATGTATGAAGCAAAAAAGTAAGTGTTTTTTCGATAAATGAGGTGGTAAATGCACAAAATTAGTTGGGTGTTTTGCGCCATATTCTGAAGTTTCCCAAAAAAAAGAGGTTATATCTAGCGACACAACCTCCCTTTACCTAAATCCAACCAAACCCTACATCAAAATCCTTCTATATTGTTCTTTTGTTTTATCAATATCTACATTACAAATATACTATCAGAATATGCTGTTTTAATCAGTGTTTATACCTAAAAACGAGAGGTAAATACCTAAGTTTATTTTGAGTGTTTTCCGACGTTTATTTGTTTAGAGAGTAATTATTTCTTATTTAAGATTAGGTCAATGAGATTAAGCCTGTTGAGTTTTCTTTTTGGTGCTATTTAAGGAAAGAATAAAGACAATATTTTTTCAGTTTATTTTCTAAAACCATTATCTCCATGGCTTTTATACCAGATAGAGTGTTGTCTGAGTATCACAATTCAGTTATTCTGGTTCTAAAAAAAATAATTATATTTAAGTCTTTTTCACAGAAGGTATTATATGGTGTTTTGATGTTGAATAAACTAATTGACACATTCACCATAAATGTTGGGCAAATTGAATATATGAGAAAAGTTGATCGTTTATATGGATTTATTGGAAGAACAAATTGAGCCAAATACTTTAAACCTCGAAAACCATTTAAACTGGTTGAGGGAAATTATTCTTTTCAGAATTTACTCTGCTACAAGTAACAATTTTAAGTCCTTACTTGAACAAATTCCATTACCATTGAAAAGTCAGGAAGATAAGTTTGGAAAGTTTTTTAGTAATGCTGTGGAAGAATATCAATTAACTTCCGAAGAGCAAATTGTTTTACTGTTAAGCATTTCTCCTTGTTATATTCCTTCGTTTTTTAGCAAGAATGTAAAAGTTGATGACAAAGAAATTCACCTGAGTAATACATTGCTTCTCAACAAAAGCCTGGTTAGCAATACCTATCTTCCTACTGTAGATACAGCTCTCTACCTTCTCAGTGGAGAAGTCGCATCGGGGAGGCAGGAATATTTTTCTCTGTTTTTAAACAACTCAAAACTGGTTAGAGAAGGCTTAATTGAAATCCCTGTTCCCCCAGTAGGAGAACCATTTACCCGAGCTGTATTGGTGCCAACACAAAGTTTGTTGTCTAATATTATTACAGGAGAAAATAAAGGGCCGGAGTTTTCTCATGATTTTCCGGCAACAGTTTTATTATCAGACTACAATTGGAGCGATTTAATTCTCGATTACGATACCCGCCTGCAACTAGAGGAAGTAAAAGAATGGTTGGAATATGAGAATATCTGTAAACAAAAAAACATAAGCATTGAGAAATTTAAAAAAGGATATAAGTGTCTGTTTCATGGACCTCCCGGCACAGGTAAAACCTTAGCAGCATCGTTAATTGGTAAATTTACAAACCGAAAAGTCTATAGGATAGACCTTTCAGCAGTAGTTTCAAAGTATATTGGAGAAACAGAAAAAAACCTTGCAAAAATATTCGACAGGGCATCTCATGGAAACTGGATTTTATTTTTTGATGAGGCCGATGCACTTTTTGGTTCAAGGAGCACTACCCAAAGCGCCCACGATCGTTATGCAAATCAGGAAGTTTCCTATCTACTACAACGCTTCGAAAGCTATGAAGGCGTTTCAATTCTGGCATCAAATTTTAAAGAAAATATCGATACTGCGTTTTATCGTAGATTTCACAGTATTGTAAAATTTAAAGTGCCCGAAGCCGAAGAACGTTGCCAACTATGGAAAGTGCATTTGCCAGAAGGATTTGTTTTTGAAGAAGAAGTCGACCTTAACGAGATTTCACAAAGGATTAAAATCTCAGGTTCGGGAATCTATAACGTAATGAGGCGTTCTTGCATGAAAGCTGTACTAAATGGAGATAATTTAATTCGGGGAAAGGATATGTATATATCCATAAAACAAGAATTTGCAAAAGAAAACAAGACTCTATAATCTTTATTTTTTATTATGCCCGAGCCAACAACCAACCAAGAAACAAATCAAGACCCTGGAACACCCAGGTCTGTAATACAGGATCCTCCGGTTAAACAAAAAACCATGGAAGCCAGTCCTGTAACAAGCCCGTCGCAGATAGATGTTACTCAAGCAATGTCAACTCAGGAGTTAGCAATTGCAATGCAAGCTCTGGCAACAAGAGAATCAGTAGCAACTGAAACAATAGATTATACACCTGGGCAGTTTCAGCAACACAAAACTTTTGTTGTGCCAAAAGATTGGTCATTGCGAATGATTGCAAATCACCTTAGAGTAACTGTTGAAGCCCTGAAGGAATACAATAAAGATAAACTCCATTCTACTGTTAAAAAAAACGAACAGAATAAAGCAGTTCGAACAATTTATTGGTTCAAGGAAGGTGAAGTTATTACTGTTCCACCGCAAAAGCAAATAGCTGAAGATGAGAAAATAAAAGATCAGCCAGAAGTTAAAGAAGAAGAAAAAACGATAAAAGAATCGGTTCAGGAGGAAGCAAAAACGGAAAATGTCCCGAAGGTAGAAAGCACTGTTTCAGTTTCAGAGCCTGTCATAACTACTCCTAATGAAAGTATTACAGATAATTCAGTAGGCAATTCAAATGTTAAAGAAACAAATGTTACAAAGGAGGAACATTTAGAAGAGATAAAAGAGGAGAATGAAAAGGAAGAAAATAAACTCACAATAGTTAAAGGAGAACTTACCAAGATAAGTGAAGGTACTAATCAATACATCCATTGGCCAGAAACAGAAGCATCTGGTGTGACTATTGGTATGGGATATGATATGGGTGGAAGAAAGCCTGATGATGTGAAGAAAGATCTTATAGCAGCAGGTATGGAAGAGAAGAAGGCAACATTAATATCAACTGGAGCAGAAAAGAAAGGTAATGAAGCTGAAAAGTTTGTGTCAGATAATAAGACTAAAGTTGGGGAAATAGATTATGAAATAATCTTTAAACTTTATTACCAAATTGTCGACGATTATGAAAGTGCTGCCAAAATACTTGCCACTACTTCCAGCGATACAAATTCTTATACAGCAATCGGACAAGAAAGTCTTGATAATGTAGAGGAAGGAACCTATAAAATGTCTTCAGAGCAATGGGATGCTCTTCATCCAGCTATGATAGAGTTACTTACTGATTTGAAATATCAAGGGGGAACCTATACAGGAAAGCGTCTTGCAGCAGTAAATAAGGTGCTTATTGAAAATCATGGGAACCATCTTGAGCAGTTTAAAGCTGTAAAAGAGGTTTTGGAAGGAGATGTTTTTAGTGATTACATGGATGAGCAATCAAATAAGGTAGACAAGGATATTTCTGAGACTTTCTATGGGCAAAAAATGGATTTAAAAGGTGAACATAGAAGGAGTCTTGTTCGAATAACATATTTAGAACATATAATTACTGCTATGGAGAGTGGTAAGGATGTGATTTTAAGTGAGGATGCAAGTAAACTTCAAAACCCTATAGTGAGTACTCCTAATGGAAATATTCAACTTGGATCTTGGGTTGGAAAATTATCTAATATAAACACTAAAGGAGCTGCTAAAAATTTGCCTGAAGATGTAAAAAAAGTGCAAGAACTTTTATTATTAATAGGTGTATTAGATCAAGCATCGTACAATGAAGAACTAGCATTGGGTACCGAACCAGTACCAGAAGATAAACTCACAAAAACAATAGCAGCTATCTTTAAGTATCAACAAGAAAATCTTCACTACAAAACCTTATATGGTTACATTATTCCAGGGAAAGGTACTATTAGAGCTCTATCAGGTGATAAAACTGCAATAGAAAAAGAAGAAAGGAGAAAAGCTAATAAAATTACTTCTATAGTTGGCGACCAAATATTAGATGGTGAAAGCGTAAATAATGAAATACCTGCTATCAACCTTCTCAATGATGTGAAAATTATTCAGACAAATCTGATAAGGTTGGGGCTGATGAAAAAATTGGAAGGCGATGCAGAACCAGTTGACCCAATTAAAACAATTTGCCCAAGAGACATAGATGTAACCATTAAAGCTATCAAATATTTTCAGCAAGTTGTTATGGGACAGTCAGTACCTACAGGGTATATAGAACCTTCTGATGCTACCCACATCCAGCTTGTTGATATTACTTCAGATGAGTTTAAAAGAGAGGAAGCTGTTTTTAAGGAAAAGAAAGCAGAAGAAGAGCGAATACAAAAGATTAAAGATACTGTTTTCGATGAAGAGAGTTTAGCCAAACTAGAAAACATGAAAGAAGAGGAATTAGACCGATTCCTAAAGGACTATGCGCGCTACAATCTTAAGTTTATAACACAACTAATCGATTCATCTGTTGGTAAGGGGAAATACTTTTATACGACACATGTTATTGATGCACTGTCAAATGCAGAATTAAGCAAATTACCGGAAGACCTTAACAATAAATTTTATGATATTGTTTCATCGCAAGATGATTTTGAAGGGAATATAAAATACATGGCACGCCTTACCAAAGGGCGTATAGAATTTGGCCTTGATCAGGAATACATTACTAAAGAGGATCAGAAGAAAGACAAAGAAAAAGAGGAAAAAGAAAAAGCTAAAAAGAAACAAGAAGCTAAAAAAGATCCCACAAAAGATACAATAGTATCTTTAACAGGTACTATAGGACTTGTGAGTAATAAAAGTAAAAAGCCTTGGAACAATCCAGATGAAATAGCTTTTGTTCAAAAATTATTAAATAACATTACCTATATCGATAAAAAGACTAATACTGAGAAAAAATACCTTGAAGATGGGGCTTTTAACATAGAAAATCCCAATAAAGTTCCAGGAAGTCCATTCTTTTCAGGTTTCGATTGGATATCCAATTATAAGCCTGTAGAATCTTACTCTTTTATGCTGGAAAAACCTAAAAGTTTTGATCAGGAATATAGTAACACTTACTATGCTATTATTAAATTTCAGAAAGATCATTGTAGTTTTACCCCAGATGGTGCAGTTGGGTCAGGTAATACTACAATTAAAAAACTTGTAGCACTTAGTAACCAGGCAACAAAAAACAAAGAAATAGAAGCTAAAAAGAAACAAGAAGCTAAAAAAGTTCCTGAAAAAGATACAATAACAGCATTAACTGGGAAAGTTGGATTAGTTGCAAAACCAAATGAACATACAAACACTCCAAATAATATACGTTTCGTTCAAAAATTATTACATAATATAACCGATAAAAAAACTGGAGGAAAATACCTTGAAGATGGTGCTTTTAAAACTGAGGACCCATATTATGTTCCACTTCCGGAAAATCCATTCGTTTTCGACTTTGAATCGATGTTCAATAATAAGCCGGAAGAACCTTATTATCTTCAAGAGATTAAGAGTTTTGATCAGGAATATAGTAACACCTATAATGCTATTATTAAATTCCAAACAGATTACCATTTAACAGTAGATGGAGAAGTTTGGCCAAATAATGCTGCAATTAAAAAACTTGTTGCCCTTAGTAACCAGGCAACAATAAATAAGGAAAAAGAAGCCAACAAGAAACAAGAAGCTAAAAAAGAGTCTAAAAAAGATCCCACAAAAGATACAATAGTATCTTTAACAGGTACTATAGGACTTGTGAGTAATAAAAGTAAAAAGCCTTGGAACAATCCAGATGAAATTGCTTTTGTTCAAAAATTATTAAATAACATTACCTATATCGATACATCTACTGAAAAAAACTACTTAATGCCCAATATTGATGAATCAACCGAAAAAAAATACCTTGAAGATGGTGCTTTTTATAGTGAAAACCCAAATGGAAGTTCATTCTTGTCTGGTTTGGATTGGAAGATCTATACAAAGCCTTTAGAATCATACTCTGGTATGCTTGAAAAACCTAAAAGTTTTGACAAGGAATATCCTAACACCTACGATGCAATTATCAAATTCCAGAAAGACCATTGCAGTTTTACCCCGGATGGTGTTATTGGAGCAGGTTATGGTACAATTAAAAAACTTGTAGCGCTGAGTAACCAGGCAACAAAAAACAGGGAAATAGCAGCCCTTGAAAAGGAAATAGCAGCTATTGCACAAAAGGAATCTGATAAATTAGACGAATTAGTTGAGGAATCCATGACTAATCATAGAAGGGATAATTATGCTGTCATGTTGAAATCTGAATTGCTGGAAAACCCTAAATTTGTAGCCAGGTTTATCACTAAGCTTGGAGGAAAAGCTGCATCTTATCAGTTAGTTAAAGATTTAATGAGTATTACCTCACAGAGAGATTTAGTGAAGATAGATGCAAACCTTGATAACATTCTTTTTGATACCCTATATAAAAATGGTGATATAAAAAAGGATATTAAATACTTGTTACGCTTACGAACCGGAAGGAAAAAATATGAGGTAGATGGACCTTTCTCAACTATTGAAACCATTATTGATATTGATGATTGGCGCTCACAAGGTAGTTATACTGGTAGTGGTTATTATCCTGATAACGAAGGGAATGGGACAGCCTGTAAAACAGTAGCAGAAAAAATGGTTTATCGTCATTTGTATGATGATCTAGATAAAGAATTCAGGATAAATACGGTTACTAAAAGTGCTGATAATAAATATGAATATATTGTAGGAAATACAGGGGATGATAATCAGGAGTATTTATCTTTATTAGCCGAGGATAAAGCTCAGTTTAGAGAAGTAAAGGGAACTAAACGGTTAGATACAAAAGAATATAAAACTATTGATACAGCACAAGCTGCACTAGATTATTTAAATAGTTATCTTGAAATGAATATACCTGTTGTTGTGGGAGTAGATCATACATTTAATGCTATGACAGGAGGAAAGACTAATCCAGACTCATATGGTTACAACGAAGGTACAACCGACCATTTTATAACAATTGTTGGCAGGGGAACAAACGAAGAAGGTAAAAGATATTATAGCTTTTATGACCCGGGTACAAACCATAGAAAAAATGCAACAAAAGAAGAAAACAGGTTAGTTGAAGATGATAAAAAACCTTTTCATTGGGTAGGCACACAGCCATATAATGGAGGTGTTAAAAGCTATCACCTTACAATGGTTGTGCTCTTTAAGAAAGATGTTGGTAAATATACGGATGAGATACAAGATAATAAGGAAAGGGAAAGCAGCCTAAGCAAGGCTTTTACAAACAAGACAGATGACTTTGCGAAATAAACTGATACTATATTATGAAAACTAAAAACAACCATATACTATTTCTTGCTGGTCTTTTGTCAACAACCTGCAACCCTACTAACAACCAACAGGAGTGCGCTTGTGCCGTATGCACCAATTATTATACTTAAAACAATATGATTTGTTTGATAAAAAAAACACATTATGAAAAACACAATACTGATAATTATTTCAATTATTATTTTTAGCTGTTCAGGGCAGAAAAAACCACAAAAAACCTATGTGCCCGATGATAATTTTGAGCGAGCACTTCAGCGTCAGGGCTACGATACCGGCGAATTAGATGATTATGTGCTTTCTGAGAATATAAAAGAAGTAACTAGCTTAAACGTATGGCGAGACAGCATTAAAGACTTGACAGGCATTGAAGGTTTTGTGGCTTTAACAGAATTGAGTTGTTATGATAATCAACTAAGCCATTTAGATGTTTCTAAAAACACGGCTTTAACAAGATTGAACTGTTCTTCCAATCAATTAACCAGTTTAGATGTTTCTAAAAACACGGCTTTAACAAGATTGGAGTGTTCTTCCAATCAATTAACCCATTTAGATATTTCTAAAAATACGGCTTTAAAAATATTGTGGTATGATAATAATACGGTTTTAACAGAATTGAAATGTTCACGTAAACAATTAGCCTATCTAAATATTTCAGATAACACACCTTTAATAATTGTTGATACAGACGATACTAAAGAAGTAGAAAAAACAGAATCTTTAGATTCAATATATATTTTAGAAAAAGAACCAGATATATCTATAGGAATGGAGTCTTTGCCTTTTGAGCCCGATTTTGCTTATGTTGCTAATAATTCTCTTTTCTTTGGCGAAAAAGAAAATTTAACATCTAAAAAAATTCCTATAAAGGGTGAAGTGTTAAGCTTTACCTATGCTCCCAATGGGCAATATATTTACTTTGCTTTAAAAACAAACGTAAACGAAATAACTAAAAAGCAAATTGATAAGCTTGAAGAACAGGGATATGGGATTGAAGCTTATGACTTAAAAATTTACAAATTTGACATTAAAAAACCTTCAAAAGCTGAATATGTTACCACACTTTACGACAGGACATCTGCATTTCCCGAAGGCAGCTACTTTTTAACTTACGGAAAACCTGATTTTAATATAACCTGTTCTGGTGATATACTTATTGTTTATTGCGAACCTCAAGGTGGAGAAGGAGGTTTTTCTTCAAAATATGTTGTTTCGCTAGCCGATAGAAAAACAAGCTGGCATAATTGGGATAATAATAAATCTTTCAAATGCACATTTCCAGAAGAAGCCGATTTACTAGACCACCGACAATTAAAATTTAAATTCTCCGGGGATAATATGAAAGTTTTTCGTGAAGAAGAATTAGATGTATTGATTTTTAACCATAATTCTTGGACTTCTTTATTTGGAAAAGAACCTGATATTATAAGTAGGATTAAAACATTCAATAGTTATTCAAGTTACTTTGATTTTTCAATATCTCCTGATTACGAAAAAATAGTTTATTCTGCATTTACATTAGGAGATATGGATATACGTACTGGTTCAACTTATATATACAATAGCAAAGACTCAACATCTTTTACCATAAGTAATAAGGTTGTTTTAGGGAACTGGTATGATGGAGAACACAGATGGCTGTCGAATAGTAATCTCCTGCTTTATTGTTCTAAATGTAATGGATTGTTACTTATTAACACAAAAGATAATGAAGTAAACAAAATTGAACATGTAAGTTTCTTTCAGGTTGCACCTTTTTAGTACATTATAATAATAGTATATTTTTAATTTGCGGATATTTGAAGGATTATTTTTTTAATTAATCCCGTCCCCGTTCCACGAAGCATAATACTAAAATATATACGTTGTCCGTAGGGCTTTGCCTACGGACATCTTCCCCTTCCCTCAGAGTCATCCATAGTAGACTCTGAGTTTTGAAATAACATTTAGCCCTGCTTTACCCAAGTTGTGTGTTTTACACCTGCTAATTAAGGATATAAACCTGTAGATGAAAGAATACCCGTAGTTGGAGTAGACCATTCTTTTAATGCAGCATTAAAAGGAAAAACAAATCTTGAGAAACCCGGCTATAATGAGGGCACAACGGACCACTTTATTGTAATCGTTGGCCGAGGTACAAATGAAGAAGGGAAAAGGTATTACCAGTACTATGATCCAGGTACAAGTGATAAGAGTACTGGTACTAAAGAAGAAAATAGATTGGTTGAACAAGAGCCTTTTCATTGGGTTGGTACAAAACCATGGAATAAAAACAGATTCTACCACCTATCTATGGTTGTAATATTTAAAAAAGATATTGTTGAACCCCACTGGCGCGGTTTTGTAAACCGTGCCTATTTTTTTTTATATCCTAAAAAATGAGAACTAAAAGTATACTACCCGCAACTGGCGCGCGGTTTTACCGCGTGACTTCATTTAATTTTTTTAAGGATAAGCTAGAGTTTAAGCAGTTCTAAGCAATATATTTCTGAAAAGTATAAAGCCTTACTGTAGCAAGATTGCACCGTGTGGTGTATCTGGCTTTAAGGTTTCAAAGGTGTAACCGTGTATTATCGGGTTAATAGGAGTTTTGAGCACTTGTAAATAAAGTCACGCGGCACATGCGCGCGCCAGTAGAGAAATTAAATAAAAACAAATCATATCCAAAAGTAGTAGAAACAAAAAAATAATCTATTATGAAATCACTACAGTATTTATTCTTTATACCTTTTTTTATTTTACTTACTAATTGTACAAATAATGGAAGTATGAACTTAAAACGGAACCAACATTTAAATGACACAGCCCATTTCGGAAATACTGAAGTATTGAATGAGAAACTAGCCGTATTAAAACAATTAGAAGAGTTTGACGAGTGGTACAGAAATGAGACCGGAGAGATTGAATTTAGATTTGATGGAGAATTTTGGAATATGGGTTTCGAATATGGAGTAGATGATGAAACAAGAATCAAAAATTTAAAAGAAAACATTATTCCCAAAATTTCAAGAGTTGTGTTTTTTACAAAAGATTTAAAGCAGAAAGCACATGAAAATGCCAACCTGGAAGATCCCGGAAATGTCGGTTATATACTAAGTGGAAGTGAATATGGGAAAAGTTTGAGATATATTGTAAATCTTAAAGGTTACAACCCTTTCGAAGGAAATCTATTTTTAGATTTCCATTATAGTGAAGATCCTGATGTTCCAGAAATAAGAAAAATATCACAGGATGAAAAAGTTTTTTATCATTTGTCCTTTATTAGAATAATTGATGAAACGCATGCAGTTTACCGTGCCCAAATTGAAATGACAAATAGTACTGATTACCCTGTCAATAAAGGCTTTTTAGTAATAAAAATGATAAAAGAAAACACTAATTGGCTAATTGACGATTTGTATTATATCGAGAAAGAAGAGTTAATAGAAACAGATGAACGCTATAAATTACCAGACTATTTTAAATATAAACTGGATTATGAAGGTGTAAAAAAAGATCCCAATCCAAATCCGATACCATAGAATAAAATCTGCTCCTCTTCACCCGCAACTGGCGCGCGCATGTTGCGCGTGACTTCATATAATTAATTTAAGGATAAGCTAGAGTTTAAGCAGTTCTAAGCAATATATGTCTGAAAAGTATAAGCCGCACTGCAGCAAGTTTGCACCGTGTGGTGTATCTGGCTTTAAGATTTCAAAGGTGTAACCGTGTATTACCAGGTGAATAGGAGTTTTGAGCACTTATAAATAAAGTCACGCGCAACATGCGCGCGCCAGTGGAAGATAAATCGACAAGATAATTTAGCTGTTTATCTTTTAGATCAGGGAGCAGACATATACCATATTGATGATTTTAATAAGAATGTATTGAATTACACTAAAAATAAGGAACTCTATAAACAAATTAAGAAAAGAGCTAAAACAGAGGGGCATAAACTTCAACCAATTAAATAGTAGTTTGCAAAAATATAGTTTGTTGCTAACCTATGTGCCTCAACACTAAAACCTAAATACCATTTCTTAAACTTTATCAAAGTTTACTATCAGAGAGATACAAGAAAATAAGGCTAGTGAGTCAGACTTTAGTGGTGCTTTCACAAAAAAAGAAAGATGTTTTTACAAAAAAAAACTATTTCATGAAAACTAAAAATATACTAACTATTTTTCTTGCAGGTATCTTGTTGATAGGCTGTAAACCTGCTAGCAACAAACAGAATGAAAAGCAAGAAAGCTTAACTCCTGAAGAGCGAGAAAGTTTAGCTCCTGAATATCAAGATTTTTTTGATTCTCTTGATGCCGCTTTAGAATCTTATGAAGAAGAAGTAATAGTTGTAGTCGATAAGCGAGATAATGCTTATAAAAAGAAAAAATTAAGCTGGGAAGAAGAATATGATTCTATACTAGTGTCCCTTGGAATTCAATCAAAGGATCCCGATGGTATTTTGAAAGAAATTTGTGATACCAGTTATATTGATGATGTTGATGAACGGGTAAGAATTAAAGGGGCTGCTTGTCCATTTCAGCCGCATCTATTAGTGGTAAATGATAATAAGATCTTGCTATTTAGCGAAAAATTAGATTCAATTTATACCTTAGAAACACCATTCCTTATTCAAACAGCATCTTCGTATTCAACATACCAAAACCAGCTTAAAATTGCAGGGGAGATATTTTTACTTGCTAAAAGCAAGCCAGATTATTTATATGGAGAACAGGCTCACTTGTATAGACAGTATTACCCGGAAAATTATTTCGACTTGGTCTTGTATAGGTATAATATCGATTCGTTATATCTGGAACGGGTTACGAAGTTTTATGACAATACTATACCTCTACACAAGTTATATTTTGAGTTAGCTGGTTATTTCCCGAAAAGGTCTTACATCATATTCGATACAAGATACAAGTATAAGGCCTATTATGATTGTGTTTCAATTCATCCCGATCCTACTTATGCTGAGAATAATAAATCTTTTAAGGTGGATATAGAGAGTAGGAAAACAGAACTTGGCGAGTTGGTTGGTCCTGGAGAATACTCAAATGATATTGGATATGAAGTAAAGTTGTACTCCAATAATCTTTTCCCAAGAGACCATAACTTTGAGATTAAGCAAACAGAAGAATCAGTAATAATCTCTAATATTCCGGATGGAAATCCGGATATAGAATTACCGTTCTCAATATTTAATGATAAACCTATTGGTCTGGATAAGGGAGTGTCCAAATTCGAGTATTTAGATTACAATATATGCTACACTAAAAATCAGAAAGCAATAATTTCAGTATGTAGAGAAGAAGAAATGGGTATACTTCGGGGTAATATATACTTAGTTGACTTAGAGAGTAATGAGGTTAGTAGACTGATTGATAATGAAGTAATCGGTTATGATGTTATTCTAAAAGAGTTTTCTTTTAATAGCGAAAGCCATCATAAAACATTTCTTGATAAGTGTTACCTAATTGATGTGATGAATGGTAAGGATGGCAACTCAGAGCTTTATTTGTATGACGACAACTTTAATTTATTACATCATTTCGATAATATGCAATATTATGAAGAATTTAATTAGGCTCTACCAATTTAAATTCCCCACACTCCGCAACTCTTGGTTTGTAAGCGAGAGCGGTTACTCTCTCCAACTGGCGAGAGATTTTGCAAATCGTGTTGAATTTATTCCTTAGTTTTTCACACCCTGCTATGCACAATATATTTAAAAGACAAGCACAAGGGGGTAGTTCTGGTTGTTATCGTGATTAACTACACCCTAATATTTTTAGTCTATGCTTTGTAATGGTTGTTAAGTACATTTAGGGGAGCAATACAAAAGTAAGAAATATCAAATTGTCAATATAAAGTTAAATAGGAATAAAAAAATGAGACTTCTATTGCTTTACAGCATGGAAGTCTCATTTCTATATTTAATAAATTAAACTGGGAAGGTTTTTACATTAATCCACCCGATAAAAGTCTAATTAAGTCGACAATTTGCCAAATCCATGATGCAAGAGCAGGAAGTCCAAGTAAAATAAAGCCAGGAACAACCATCAAAGTTTGCCATAAAGCTTGTTTCTTTCTGCCTAAATACCAATTATGTAAACCGAAAGGTAATACTAAAACAGATACTAAAGCTAAAATGATTGCCACAGTTCTATCATCACCCTTTGCCTTACCTTTTGTTTCAGCTTCTACAGCACTTGTACTAAACTGATCTATATTTCCATCAGTTGTAACTTTTTCGTTTTTTGGTGCTTCATTAACAACAGCTGTTGAGCTAGGTTTAACCTCTTTTTGTGTTTTTGCAACATGAAATGATGCAAAACTTGTTCCCGAGATTAACAGAACAAAACCTAAAAGTAAAATAGCTTTCTTCATATAAAATAGTTTTTAAATTAAAAATCTCTTAAATATAAATAAAAAGTATTTATTTGCACTTTATTTTTCATCTAAACTAATACTAATTCATGATAAAAAAATTAATTCTTGGAATATTAGTGATTTCAGTATTCAACACAAATAGTTCATCCCAAAACATCAATAAGTTTGAATTCGTTGGTACTCTTACTGTTAGTGGTGGTGAAAAAATGAGTTATAAAATTTCTTTTAACCATACTAGTAATAATAAAATAAAAGGTTATTCCATAACAGATTTTACTGGTGACAACTTAACCCGAACCTCTATAGTAGGTGAATATGATACAATAAATAGCAGGTTGTCATTTAATGAATTATCGAATATTAGCACAAAATTAGATGTGCCCGATTCAACTTTTTGCTATGTATCTGCTAAAAAACTTAAAATTGCGGATGTAAATGGTAGCAAAATGATTTCGGGGGAATTTAAGGGTTTTTTCCCCTCGGGGGAATCTTGTGCTAATGGAAAGATTTTTTTAATGGAGAGTAAAGTTGTTGAAAAAATATTATCGGTGACTGACAAAGAAAAGACGCGCCAAGATTCTTTAGATAGAGTAAAACCTCCTGTTGAAGTTTTAAATAAAAATAAAAAACTAGTGCTAAAATCTAACGATGAACTCTTTTTTGAATATTCGGGAAATGAATTATTAATAGAATTTTGGGATGGAGCTGTTGTGGATAATGATATGATTAGTATCTATCTGAATGATGAAATTTTGAAAGATAATATTACTCTAAAGAGAGAAAAGGGTAGTATTAGTATACCCATTATCGAAGACACATTTAAATTGAAAATAGTGGCTCTTAATGAAGGTGCTGCAGGAATTAATTCAGTAAATTTCACCGTAAAGAATGTTATTGGAGAGAAAGAGTTCTCCTCTCTTTTGAATAAAGGAGAATCATTTATTGTTGATTTTAGAGTAAAACGATAATCAAAAATATAAGCTAATAGGAGGTTATAAACTTGGGGCAGTTAGGAGGAAGAATAAATGCTATCCAAAGCTGATAGAATAGAAACTATTAATCATTATTTTCTTATAATAGATTTAGACTAATTACTTTTGAAAGCCTAAGCAGAAATAACAGATATTCATAAGTATGGTGCTTCATTCTTCTCCTCTTCAGGGGTTTACGGATTTTAGGTTCCGAAATGCCTTTAACAAATACTTCGATGGTGTAGATGTTTTCTATTCACCATATATCAGGTTAAAAGGAAAATTGGAAATTAAACCATCCAATAAAAGGGATATTCTACCCGAGAATAATATTGGAGTTAATGTTATTCCTCAAATTATTACAAAGGATGCCAAAGAGTTTTTATTTGTAGCAAAATATGTTCAAGAATTGGGATATAAAGAACTAAACTGGAATCTCGGATGTCCGTATCCCATGGTCGCCAAACGTAGTTTAGGTTCGGGTTTATTAAAAGAACCACAATTGATTGAACAGGTGCTGGAAAGGGTAGTAGCCGAATCGGATATAGAAGTTTCAGTAAAATTGCGCCTGGGTTATGAAGTAAAAGATGAAATCTTTAGTGTATTGCCAATATTAAATAAGTTTCCACTTAAAAATGTTGCCATACACCCTCGTTTGGGTAAGCAACTTTACAATGGAGACGTTGACTTAGATACCTTTAGGCTATGCACCGAAAAAGTCACAAATAAAATAGTGTACAACGGCGATATATATTCCATACAGCGATTCAAAGAACTTCAAAACCAGTTTCCAGATATAACGGAATGGATGATTGGTCGGTGGATCATCTCAGATCCTTTCTTGCCTGGAATGATAAAAAGAAATTCGATAGAGTACCCACAAAACAGAATAGAAACCTTCTATGCATTTCATGAATTACTGCTTCAACAATATGGAGCAGCATTATCTGGAGCAAATCATTTATTAATGAAGATGTATCAGTTTTGGGAATATTTTATCTTGGCTTTTCCAAACTCAAAGAAAGGTTTGAAGAAAATAAAAAAAGCAAAATCTATAAAGGCATACGAAGAAGCTGTAAAGGGAATATTGGAATTTGAAAGAATAAATAATAAGTGACCCGACTTAAAAAAGAAAAGGTCATATCTAGCGATACAACCTCTCTTTACCTAAAATCCAACCAAACCCTACATCAAAATCTTTATATATATTCTTATTATCAATGTCTCTATACAAATATACGGGGCAGAAGGGGCGAAAGTCATAGGAGTTTATACTACAATTGAGGATGAAAAGTCTTAATTCGGATACGTGAAAACCGATCCTTGTTAATTAGTAGATGTGCTCACAAATTCTATAAGTGTTTGTAGAGTAGTTTGTTGCGAAGCTCTTATGTTAGGTTGATTCATATTGAAAATATCTTATTTTTATACTTTCAATAGCTATTATATGGAATTATTCAAATTACTTGAAAACAATAAGGGAACTGTTTCTTCAGCTTTAGGTAAAGAGTTGGCTAATAAAGTTATAGGTGGAGAATTATCTATTCTAAATGAAGCAATAGAGTTGTGTACCTATATACCTGAGGATAAGAAAGCTAAAAGAATTAGGGCCGGAGCAGCAAAAATTGTAGAACAGGTTTCAAAAAAGAAGCCGGAATTAGTTGCTCCAAGTTTGGAAAAACTCCTCCCAGCCTTAAATGCAGAGGAACCTCAAACGCGCTGGATGATTATATATGCCTTAGGTTTTTGCGCTAAATTATATCCCGAGGTTGCAGTTAAGGGTATAAGTTATGCTGAACGTTTTATCAAAGAAAGAAATGGCGTTTGCTTATCAGGGGCTGCAGAGTTATATTTGGGGCAGATTGGTGCGCTAAATGTGGATTATGCTCAGAAAGCATTTCGTATTTTAATTGATGCGATTGATAGTCCAATGAAAAATGAATTGGATTGGATTCTGGAAGGATTGACCGGGATTATTCATAACCTTACCAAGAAAGAGTGCGAGGTAATTCAAAATTATGTTAGTCCTTATAACCTAACCGAGAAGAAATCGACACAAAAAAGAGTTGATAAACTACTAAAACTTTGTAAACTACAAATCCAAGACTGAAATAATGGAAATATCTGATTTAGGAATAACACAAGAACAATACGATTTTGTGAAACAGAATGATTTTTCAAATTTTGAGATTTCAAGGGTGATAAAGGAGTTTAAAGAAAGATATGTTATTAGTAATGGTAAAAATGAATATGAAGCAGAAATAATTGGAAATTTAAGATATTCTGCAACTAGTCGCGAGGATTTTCCGGCAGTTGGTGACTTTGTTCTTCATCAGTCATACGATGAGAATAGTGCAATTATTCATAAAGTATTGCCGAGAACTACCACCATTGAGCGACAAGCTGTAGGTAAATTTGGCGAACAGCAAATTATTGCGACAAATTTAAATCATGCTTTCATTGTTCAATCTGTTGGATATGATTTTAATATTAATCGATTGGAAAGGTATCTCACAATTGTGAATGCCGGCAAGGTTTTTCCAATTCTGGTTTTAACTAAAATTGATTTGGCTAAGGATGGAGAGTTGGAAATAATCTATGAGCAATTAAAAGCCCGGAATATTCATATTCCTGTTTATTTTATTAGCTCCGTTACAATGGAAGGCATTAACGATTTTTATAAGATTTTAGAAAAGGGTAAAACCTATTGCTTTCTGGGTTCGTCAGGAGTTGGGAAATCAACACTAATTAATAAGCTATTGGGTAAGCAGCAACTAGAAACCCGAAATATAAGTTCAAGTACCAATAAAGGAAAGCATACTACAAGTCATCGGGAGTTAATAGTTCTCGATAATGGTGCAATTGTTATTGATACACCTGGTATGCGAGAATTAGGTATGGCAGATATTTCATCGGGTCTTGAAGAAACTTTTGGAGACATAATAAATTTAGCAGAAAACTGTAAATATTCCGATTGCACGCACACTTCAGAGAAAGGTTGTGCTGTTATTGAAGCTGTTGAGAATGGAGAGCTAAATGAACAATCGTATCAGAATTTTCTTAAGTTGGAAAGAGAAAAACAGCATTTTCAATCTACGGTGATAGAAAAAAGAAACAAAGACAAAGAGTTTGGGAAAATGGTAAAACAAGTCAAGAAGATAAATAAGAGGAACCTGGATTAAGTTTCTACTTCATATCAATTTTGTTAGCTAAACAACTAATACCTTTTCCCTAATTTCTTTTATCGTCTTTGTTATTATTCTACTTCAGCAATCTTCATCATATTAACCGGACCTTTTTTAAGCATAGGAATACCTCCCACATAAATCATTACATCACCATGTTTTACGTAGCCTTGCTTTTGTAAAATTAAATTTGCATTGGCAATGGCATCGTTAATTAACGGGTCTTGTTCAAGAAAAAATGTTTGTACCCCTTTTACTAAAGAAAGCTGACTCATCACATGCTTATTAGGAGTAAAGGCGTAAATGTTGGATTTTGGGCGCATGCTTGCAAGAAGTATTGCCGATTTGCCTGAAAAAGTGAAAACTACCAATCCTTTTGATTCAATTTGATTTGCCATTTTGCAAGCATTATAACAAATAGATTTTGTTAGATTGCTTTTATCTTTAGCATCTGGTTTATTTTTATATTCAAACTCAAAACCCTTGCCTTCGGTTGCAGAAATAAGATGTTGCATACTCCGAATTACTTCAATAGGGTATTTCCCAACAGAAGTCTCACCACTTAACATAAGAGCATCAGCTCCTTCAACCACAGCGTTTGCGCAATCTGTGGCTTCAGCCCGAGTAGGTCTGAAGTTAGTAATCATGCTCTCCATTATTTGTGTGGCGATAATAACAGGTTTTGCTTTTGTAACACACTTGAATACTATTTCTTTTTGTATCACAGGAACTTCTTCGAAAGGAATTTCAACGCCAAGGTCTCCACGGGCAACCATAACACCATCAGTAGCTTCAATTATATTATCCAAATCTTTAAGTGCCTCTGGTTTCTCGATTTTGGCAATAATTTTTGTGCTTTTGCCTTTTTTATTAATGATATCTCGAAGTTGTTGAATGTCATTTGCATTTCTAACAAACGAGAGAGCTACCCAATCAATATCAAAATTAAGTACAAAATTTACATCCTCAATATCTTTTTTTGTCAGGCAAGGTAAAGATATGTTGGTGTTCGGAAGGTTTACGCCTTTTTTGGAAGACAATATTCCTCCACTAATTATTTTGGTTTTTACTTCATCTACATTATTGGTTTCAATAACTTCAAGTTTTATTTTTCCATCGTCTACAAGAATAATTTCGCCTGGTTTAACATCTTTAGGTAGCGGTTGGTAGCTCATGTAAACTTTTTTGGCAGTACCAATACATTTTTCAGATGTAAATGTAAGTTCATTGTCATTAATAAGTTCAACTCCATTGTTTTCAACTTCACCAATCCTAAGTTTTGGCCCTTGTAAATCAGCAAGAATTGCAACATTAGTACCCAGTTCTGCATTTAATTCTCTTATCATGAGAATAACTTTCTCATGATCTTCGTGATTTCCATGTGAGAAATTGAGTCTGCATACATCAATTCCTTCAGTAATCATATTGCGTAAAGTCTCTTTATTGTTACAGGCAGGGCCCATGGTAGCAACAATCTTGCTCCTTGAGTGATAGTTCTTATACATTATAAACCGATTAGAGTGTTAATTGGTAAAATTACTAGCTTTTAGCAAAATGAAGCTATGAAATCGATTTAGAAACATTCTGAATAAGTGTAGAAGGAGTGATGTGTATGTAAGTATCAGAATAAGAGGCGATTAAAACTTGCGAAATTTTGTGTTCTTGTAATAATTAGTGTCTGTAAGAAAACTGAGAGTAGTTTTCTTGCAGACACTAATTATTCATAAAAATAATGTTCTTATGTATGGTATTCCTCTCCAATTATCAGAGGAGAAAACGGTTGTTGTAAAATTTGCGCACTTGAAACATCCATATTAAATCAAACAAGGGGAATTCAAACATTTCCGAACTTTGTTTGTTATTGCATTGAATAATAGTTTTTTGTTTCTCTTGAGTGAAATTATTTTTTCTTTCCCCTGATAAATGAGTGGCTAAAAAAACAGAAAGATGAGTGTTAATACCCCCAGATTTTCAAATAACCTAAATGCAGATTTTGTAACTGTATTGAGAGCAAATGTTAATGCTTATTTTAATGAGAAGAAAATATCGAAATACGGAAATACAAACATGGTGCTTAAGACCTTTTTGATGTTTGCTATGTATTTAGGTCCCTATTTCTTAATGGTAACAAATGTGGTAACACATCCGCTTATAATATTATTAGTTTGGATTGTAATGGGACTCGGAAGTGCTGGAGTGGGGTTATCCATTATGCATGATGCAAACCACAAATCGTACTCAAAAAGAAAATGGGTTAATAAGCTACTTTCTTATTCATTAAGCCTACTTGGAGGAGTACCTTTTACTTGGCAATACCAGCATAATACCTTGCATCATAGTTTTACTAATATCGATGGGCTTGATCCTGATATCAATCCAGTTGGTATTTTGCGTTTTTCTCCTAACAAACCACGTTATAAAATTCATAAATATCAGCACTTTTATGCTTGGTTTTTCTATGGATTAATGACCTTAACATGGTCTGTCGATAAAGATTTTAGACAGGTATATCAATACAAGAAAAACTTCCCTGATTTTACAAAGAATAGGACTGTTAGATCTATGTATTTTGAATTAATATTAAGTAAGATATTTTATTATTCATATATATTAGTTATCCCGTTTTTGTTTGTTCCATTACCGTGGTGGATGATTTTGATTTTTTATTTTACCATGCATTTTACTTGTGGCTTTATTCTTGGAATAATTTTTCAAACAGCTCATGTAATGCCAACAATAAAATTCCCGAAACCAAATCAGGGTGGAACAATAGAGAACAATTGGGCTGTTCATCAGTTGCAAACAACATCTAATTATTCTCCAAAGAGCAGAGTGTTTTCATGGTTCATTGGAGGTTTGAATTATCAGATAGAGCATCATCTCTTTCCAAGAATTTGTCATGTTCATTACCGGAAGGTCTCGAAAATTGTAAAGCAAACTGCAGAGACTTTTCAAATTCCTTATCATGAGCAAAAGAATTTTATACTTGCTCTATTGAACCATGGTAAAATGCTTAAAGCACTTGGTAGGCTTTAATAATTACACTTTATTGTTTAGTTAAGGTTTGTTTCATATGCTTTTTCAAACCTATTTAGTGTCTGCAAAAAAAACTACTCTGAGCGTCATACGAGCGAAGCTTGGCAATCTCAAGCTACTGACTACCAATGCAAACAGATTGCTTCGTTCCTCGCAATGATGGAAATTATTAAGTTTTCTTGCAGACACTATTTAGTTTCAATCTATTGGGGGCTAAATGTAAATAATAGTTAAAACTTTCAGATAAAAGCAATTATAAAGAGTATTCCCAAAATAATGGCTATCTTTGCAGCTGATTTTGATTTGAGAATGGGCGCTTTTTCTAATTACCACCTAGCATTAGTAAATCACGGCACTTTTTTTTAAATCCTTTTATAATTGTTTGTAAATGGTAAAAAGTATCGGGAAATACTTTATTTCATATAACTTTTTTATTCCCTTTCTATGCGAATACTGAATAATCTTGTTACTGAAAGGATAAATCCTACCGAAGTATAGACAATAATTTTGAGAAGTATAAATTTATTTAAATATATATATATTGAAAGCATTTAATATTGGTGATATAAAAATACCGGTTCCAATTATTCAAGGCGGAATGGGTATTGGTATTTCCCTTTCTGGACTGGCATCTGCTGTGGCTAACATGGGAGGTATCGGAGTTATTTCTACTGTAGCAATTGGGCTTACAGAAAAAGAAACCAGGGTAAACTACAGAAAAAACAACATCGATGCAATTCGTCGTGAAATCCGTAAGGCAAGAGAACTAACTAAAGGGGTTTTGGGGGTTAATATTATGACAGTTGTATCAGACTTTTCAGATATGGTAAAAACTTCCATTGAAGAAGGAATTGATGTGATTTTCTCGGGAGCAGGACTTCCTCTTGATTTACCAAAATACCTTGGAGAAGGAGTAAAAACTAAGCTGGTTCCAATAGTCTCCTCGGCTAGAGCTGCATCTATTATTTGTAATAAGTGGATGCAGAATTTTAATTATCTGCCTGATGCATTTGTGGTTGAAGGTCCTAAAGCTGGTGGTCATCTTGGCTTTAAAGAGAATAAAATTGATTCAGAAGAAATGCAGCTAGATCAATTGGTTACTGATATTCTTGTAGTAACTGATGATATGAAGGTGAAGCATAATAAAGAGATTCCAATTATCGCAGCTGGAGGTATATATTCTGGTGAAGATATGTATGATATAATTGAAAAAGGTGCCACAGCGGTTCAGTTAGGAACCCGTTTTGTTGCAACCAAAGAATGCGATGCAGCTGATGAATTCAAAAAAACTTTTATAGAGGCTGGTGAATCGGATGTTCAAATTATTCAAAGTCCTGTAGGTTTGCCTGGCAGAACTATCTTTAATAATTTCTTAAAGGAATCATACGGTGGTTTGAGAAGACCAGATGTATGTAAATATAATTGTATTAAAACCTGTAATCCGAAAACAACCTTATATTGTATAGCAGATGCCTTAGTTTCTGCTTATAAAGGAAGAATGGAAAATGGGTTTGCTTTTACAGGTTCCAATGCTTTTAAGGTAAAAAAGATTTCTTCAGTTAAGAAGGTTTTTACTGACTTGAAGAGTGAATATCTAAAAGCAAAAAATAAAAAGAGATAATTCTATCGTATGCGGCAACTGAAAATTACAAAACAAATTACAAATCGCGATTCCGAATCAATTAACAGATATTTTTTCGAGGTAAATAAGTATACCATGATATCTGCTGATGAAGAAGTAGAATTGGCTCAGCTTATTCGTGAGGGAGACACTGATGCTTTGGAGAAACTGGTTGTAGCAAACTTACGTTTTGTTGTTTCTGTTGCAAAGCAGTTTCAAAATAAAGGTTTGTCGTTTCCGGATCTTATTAACGAAGGAAATTTAGGCCTTGTGAAAGCAGCTCAGCGGTTTGATGAAACAAGGGGATTTAAGTTTATTTCCTATGCTGTATGGTGGATTCGACAAACGATTATTCAGGCACTTTCTGAACAAACAAGAATTGTTCGTTTACCAATTAACCGGCTAAGTTCTATTAATAAAATAGCACGAGCAATACCGTATCTTGAACAAGAATTTGAGCGAGAACCCTCTAATGAGGAAATTGCAGAATATCTTGATATGGACAATGAGACAGTTAAGTACGCAAATGACATTAAGAAACAACAAGTTTCTTTCGATAAGCCATTGGGGAACGATGCTGAAAGCGATTTTAGTCTTTACGATGTTATTCAAACAGACGATATCCCATCGCCAGATAATAAATTATTAGTAGAATCGGATACGGAAAACATTAATAGGGTTCTTAAAAAGCTAAATTCAAAAGAAGCAGATATAATAACTATGTCTTATGGTTTGAATGGTAGTTCAGTATTTTCTTTGCACGATATCGCTGAGGTATACAATATGTCATCTGAACGTATAAGGCAAATCAGAAGTGTAGCATTAAAGAAACTAAAAGTAATTTTAAACGGTAAACCATCATTTATTGCTTAAAAATTAATACATTTCAAAAAAAACAAACAACAGTATAATAATTTATGGGTAGGTCACAACAAACATTTAGAAAAAAAGAATTAGCAGATAAAAGACTAAAAAAAAGAAAAGACAAAGCGGCAAAGAAGCTTGACCGCAAAGAACAAGGGGGTTCAGGTCTTGATGATATGATTGCATACGTTGATGAAAATGGTGTGATTTCTTCCACTCCTCCGGATCCAACAAAGAAAAAGAAAGAGACAAAAGCCTCAGAAATTGAAATTGGTGTTCCGAAACGAGAAGATATTAAAATAGATCCAATTCATAAGGGTATCTTAGTGTTTTTTAATGATTCTAAAGGGTATGGTTTTATAAAAGATTCTGCGGATCAGGAGAAATATTTTGTCCACATCAATAACATGATTGACGATATTATTGAAAATAATAAAGTAATCTTTGAAGTAGAAAAAGGTCAGAAAGGTATGACTGCTGTCAGGGTTAAACTTGATAAGTAGTTAAACCATTTAAAAAATCTGGAAGATTCTATTCCACGTTTTGTTTTAGAAAAAAATATCTTTCAAGAAAAATCGAATTATGTAATAGTTCGATTTTTCTAGTTTAATCCCAAATATGCATTAAGCAAGCATATGTACCTCTAGGAGCCGACAAAAGTCATGGTAACAGGACTTTTGTCGGGGTTTAAGCCTGACAAAGAAAATCACCAAACAGGTATTATTAATACCCTTGTAGCTCTCTGATTTTCTATCGTTAAATTATTCATTTATATCCAAATGAATAATGCCGGTTTAATCAAAGCTATAGTAAAAAATGAATCCTGAGTTTTTTGAAAAGCTCAGGATTCAACTCCATATCCTCAAAATATTAGCTTTGTTGGTGGATTTAATTACTATTCTTCGTGATCCACATTTTTCATAGTAAGTGTTATAGGATAACGCATTCTAATTTCATTTTGCTCTTCTTTTGGAAGCTCATCATAGTTTTTGCCCTGAAAAAGAGCATACTCTTTTCTTGCCTTATTAATGATACTATAGATTATATCAATATGCTCGATATACTCATTGTAGCTTGCCTTATCGGTATATTCATAGAGCATTACATACTTTTTCCCACTGCGAATAAGCTTGCCTAATTTACTCTCCATTTCTGCCGGAGTATTATTCTCAGATTCATTCATTTTAAAAAGCGCAATTCCCTTGCTATTAATTTCTTCTACTTCCAGCCATTTGGCATCCATAGGAGGTAATTTATTAGGTACAGCATAGATTTTATCAGAAGGCTCCTCATCTTTTTTATTTACCATATAAGCAATTTTCAAGAAATTATTTCTTCTAAGTGCCCATTTTATCTGATCTACTACGGCCATCGATACATTTTTATCAATCTCAAGAAGAATAGTCTTTTTTTCATAGGTTTTTGTTAAATCCTTCTTGATTTCTGCAGTTACTCTTTCTATTTCAGAGATATTATATCTCTTTCCATTGTAATAAAAGCTTTGGTCTGAAACAGAGTACTTAAATAAAATATTTTCTTTTTCTAACTCTTTTACCTGAGATGCTGTTGCATAATCTATTTGAATGAATTTTCCTTCAAGGGTGTTTTTCTCAATACTATATTTCAGTATCTCTGTGTTATAAGCATCATTGTTAGGTTGAATTTTTACTATTTGAATCTTTTTGTCAGCTCCAATATCAAGCATTTGTATCTCATTGGGGGCAGATTCCTTATCTATCCATCTTCCAGTAATGTTGGTTTCATTTGAAACTTTTAAATCTGATAGGCTATCACCTTTGTTAGTCATATCTGCAAACAAAAAGAATGTTACAGCGAGCAAAGGAATAATTATTAATACTTTCAACTTTGCTAAACGTTTCGATTTAATTTTATTCATCATAGCTATTCGTTTTTTAATTGATAATAAATTAAAATTGTTTACCAGCTCTACTGAGCGGATGCTGATTAATTGTCTCAGTAGTAAGGACTGATAATCGAGTAACTCATAGCCTTGCTCGACCACTTTTTGGTCGGCAATGTATTCATGTGTTGTTTTAAAGGCTTTTTGCAAACGCCAGACTAGAGGATTAAACCACTGAATGAGTGTTGCCAGATTAACTATTAAAAGATCTATGGAGTGCCATTGAAGTATATGGGTTTTCTCATGGGCAATTACTTGTTGGAATTCCAAATCTGATAAACCACTTCGGTTTACGAATAAATATCCGAGAAACGAAAAAGACGGCATTTCTTTTTCTATTTGAATAAGTTTTAATCCCTGATATTTCACGACACCATGTTTTCGGATAAGTAGAAATAGCCATGCAAGCAGGTAGATAAAACGTATTACGAAGAATGCAAAACCTACTATATATACAATCAATAATATAGATACAGTTCTGTGTATAGTATTGCCGTTTTTAGTGAGCCACACAGGGATTGTACTTAAATTTACTTTAGTAACATTGGTAGCTTCCTGACTAATCTGTTCAAAAGCATTTCCGGGATCTGTGAAATATATTATCTGCTCATAATAGTTTTTGAAGTTACCTATTGCTGCAATTGGCTCATTAATTTTAGGTGATGAAAAGGCCAGATTTAAATGGATTAACGGAATACTAATGGCCAGCAATAGTGATAAAATCAAATATATGCGGATTAAATTAAAATAGGTTTCCTTGCGGAATAAGAAAACATAGCTTAAGTACAATATCGACAAACAGATGCTCGATTCTATCAGATAAATTAAGTAATCAGCCATTTTTTTTCTTTTTAATATCTTCCAGCATTTGAATAACCTCGTCTATCTCACCAGATTTTAAATCCTTATTCTCAGAGAAAAAGTTAACAACCTGTTTAAAAGAGTTATTGTAGTAATCCTTAACCAAACTACCAAGTTGATTTTGGCGGTACTCATCTTTTTTAATAAGAGGGAAATATTGGTGTGAGGTCCCATATGCTTTAAAACCTATAATTTTTTTCTTCACCAGTACCCTGACAATTGTAGATACTGAATTGTATGGAGGTTTTGGGTCAGGGAATTCATTGCGAATATCTTTTGTAAATCCCTTCCCGATTTCCCAGAGTATCTTCATTATTTTTTCTTCTGCCTTAGTTAGAGTCACCATTGAGTTTAAGCTTTGATAGTTATTGTATGCAAAAATTATTCAATTACACGCCAATTTTTATTGGTTCTGCTTCCGAAATTACAACAGGAATAGCCTTGTCAATTGCTTTCTTTTCTTCTTTTGAAATATCAGAATAAGATTTACTAAAGTATTTTATGCTGGTTTCATCCTTCACCTCGTTTAGGGAGAGCATAAGAGTATTCATAACCGTAATGAAAGTTTTGTATGAAGTGCCTCTATCTGTCTTTAGTGAAATGACACCTTTAGAAACTTCTACATTACCCAATAAATTAATATTAATTGTTTTCTTTTCGGGCAAATTTGATTTGTTTAACGGGTTTAAAATAAACTCCTTTGTTTTTTGTTTAAGCTCTTTTATGTCTAATATGGTGTTTTCGACAAACAGATTATTGTTTCTGTTTACCAAAACAACAAAAATATTTCTTTCACGGATTTCAGGAGGATCTTGCTCCTCGTTTAAAAAAGGAGAAAGTCTTTTTAGTATTCCTTTGTCGGTATCCATAGTTGTTGTCACAAGAAAGAATATTAGTAATAAAAAAGCAATATCGGCCATTGAGCCGGCATTTATTTCAGGTAATTCTCTTCGGGCCATTTCTCATTATTTTTCTAATTGTTTTTTCAAAATATGACCTGAGACAATTAATCAGCAATACAAACATACAACTTATTTTTAAGTTGTGCAACTTAAAAATAAGTTAAATAACTTAACAGTAAGTTTAGCTTTAGTTAATTTACGCTTAAACTGTTGAAAATAATAGGATATGGAAATTTTTTAATTTTTCTGAAATAACAAATAATACTTATTTATTTCTTATGAATCTAACATTAAGTGGATTTGTAAAATCAGGCAATAAGGATTTATAAAGATCATATAAACAACTTTCAAAGTAAGCCCGAAACCACTTTCATTTCTATTGTGCACGGAATAACTCCAAAGGCTATTTTTAGTTGATAGCTTTATTATTTTAAGATTATGCCTTAATTGGCAGCTTATCGAACTCAAAACGCTTTGAGTATTCCTCAACCTGATGCATGAAAGCTTGAAATCTGGTTTCTAAGGAAGTGTCGGCTTGTCCATCATAGGCAAAATTTTCCCATGGTAATCCGTTGTTTTCAGTTCTAAATATGTCTGAAACGGAAGCGTTAAGGGTTCCTGGCATACAAGTAAAGGGTAAGATGTTGACAATTCCAGAAATATATTTTTTAGATAATATTGCTGCTGTGCCCAGTGCCAGAGCTGGATCACCATCGTAATCCTGATGAATGTACTGGTTGCTGCGCTCAAGCATCGACTTAACATCAATTTCTTCTTCTAGTGGGAAATATGATTCAACAACTTTCACCAATTGATCCTCAATGAAATGTTGGAAGAAGCCCTGCATTTTCGATTTATATAATCCTTTGGTGTCTTTTTTCCATTTGCTGTCTCTTGTATAGCGATAGGTAGAATAAGAAATCCATTCTGCAAAAGGAGCCATCATAGTTTCAGCCCCCAGGTTTTCCAAGCGTCCCACAAGATTGGCGCTACAGAAGGCGTTGTCGCGCATGAATACTTCACCCACAATAGCAACAACAGGTTTTCTTGGTCCTTCAATAATAGGAATATTTTTAAATTTTATAGCAGAATCTTTAAGAACGGTTTTTAAGTTTTTTGCTCCGTGATCAAGGCACTCTATTACGTTGTTTAAACATTCCTGATAAACTTTGTTGGTTTGACCTTCAATCATTTCGTACGGACGTTTTTGCTGCTGCATTTTTCTTAAGAGATCGATGGCTACAATTCCTTTATAAGCAACAATTCTCCATTTGGCCGATTGCCCCGGAGCAATGCTGGCGTATGCATCATCATTACTGGGCTGTATAACTTCAGCCTCATTGTATCCCAACCGATTAAATATAATACGCTGCAATTTATTGTAATGTCCGAACCGGCATGGGCCGTTGTGGTCAGGCATGAAAAAGGCGGCTTCTTTAGGATTAATTCCTGGTTCTTTTAGTTTCTTTATAAAGCTACCTGTGGTAGCAATCATTGGAAAACATTCCTGACCACTTGTATGCATCCTGCCTAATTCCAATGTTTCTTCATCCTGCATTGGTAGTACTTCAGATTTCATTCCAATACTTCTGCAAGCCGCAGAAAGAGCATGAACTACATCTCTGGCATATGGAAAATATAAGGTTCTATTTTCCATATCAGGACTAGGATTCTGAACGTGATCGTCTATTTTACCAGTAGTTTTATTTTTATTTGCGTAGGCTCCATCCAGACTATCAATAAAGGCTTCAATACGGGTGATCATTCCTGCATCGGCACTATGCTCATCTACTTCAAGGTGAAGGTAGGGTTTGCTCTGAATTTCTTTTTTTACATAATGTTGAATAAATGTGTCTGGACCACACCTGAAATTGCCCAGGTAAATAGCATTCAGATTTTTAGTCTTTGCAACTAAACGTGCTCCGGCAACTATTTTTCTTCCATTTGGCCAATATAAGTTAGGATAGCTATCGGTAATATCTTGTTCATTTAGTGGTAAGAAGTCTAGAGGAATTGGCATTATATCCATACCAATTAGTTTTTCAACCAGATTTAAGTTTTGCATGCCATCGCTAGTATTATACGGCCTGCCTAATATTACAAAGCACTTTTTATTTTCTGGTAAATTTGCCAGAACTTCTTGTCCACGTTTATGTATTGCAGATTCAAATTTATCTTGTGCAACAATTGCAGTATCAATAGCCTTACTTATTCGTGCTTTAGGTAAGCCGAATTTCATCTTCATAAACTGTGTTATCTCCTTCGTAAATGCCGTTTTGAAGTATCTGAAATGCAGTGTGGGTATCAGCAGTTTATCTAAATCTTTATGCTTGTGTAAAGCTGCTTTAACCATAAAGGGATGCGATTGAATCCAGGGACAGTTAGCATTACTTGTTTTAGTTCCATCGTTTGGTTTGCTGTCAACAACAAATGGAAGGAAGATATGATCAACTTTTTTATCCAAAAGGTTGACTATATGACCATGTACTAGTTCAACAGGTAAACATGTTTCTGCTGTTAAAATTTCCAATCCGTTATTGAGCAGGTTTTTATCCGATTCATCAGATAATACAACATCAAAATCTAATGCTTCGAAAAAAGCTCTCCAGAATGGGAATTGCTGGTAAAACAACATTAATGCACGTGGAATTCCAATAGTGGTTTTGGTCGTTTTTTCCTTTGGTTTATATCCTTCTTGAAGCAAATGCAGTCGTTCTTCGAACAAATTTGGTATATCTACACCCTTGCCTTTGCGATCTTCAAATTCGTACATATCGCAGATACCCCCATAGAATAGAGGTGTTTCACCTTCTACTTTAACACGTCTTATTTCGCAGTGATTAGAACATTTCTTACAAACAAAAGTGTCGGTTGTGAAAGGTGCTTTACTGATTTTAAAGCCTTTAAATTTAGAAGTCGTGCCAGGCTTCATTTTATCTCTGGCAAGAATAGCTGCTCCAATAGCTCCAGTTACATCGAAGTGGGGGGGGATTTGTATTTTTTTTCCGGTTATTTCTTCAAAGGCAGATACTACAGCTTTATTATTTGTAACTCCTCCTTGAAAAAACACATTGTTACCAATAGGTTTATCTCTAACAACTCTGTTGATGTAATTCTGAACGGTACTGTATGCTAAGCCCGAAATTAAGTTTTCTTTTTGAGCGCCCTTTTGTAAAAAAGAATTTAGGTCACTTTCCATAAATACTGTACATCTTTCACCTAATTTCGATGGATTCTGCCCTTTAAATCCCAGAGCTTCAAACTCTTCCTTTATATTAATATTTAGCTTCTCGGCCTGTTCTTCCAGAAAAGAACCAGTTCCAGCCGCGCAAACCTTGTTCATTTCAAAATCGATTACTACCCCGTTTTGTATTTGAATATATTTTGAATCCTGACCGCCGATTTCGAAAATAGTATCAACATCAGGATTAAAGGCTATAGTGGCAGTTGCTTGGGCAGTTATCTCGTTTTGAATTGTGTCGGCGCCTATAAAGTCACTAGTTAAATATCGACCAGATCCGGTTGTTCCTGCACCGATTACATTTACTTTTTCTCCAATATCTTCTCCAATTTCTGACAATCCTCTCCTAATAGCATCCAGGGGTTTACCAGCTGTGGGCAGATATCGACGTGCTATTACGTTAATATCTTTGTCAATTAAGACCACATTGGTACTAAGAGAACCAACATCAATCCCGAGAAATACATCTACTTTTTCTTTTTCCTGGCTAATGTCTTTAATTTGCTTGTTCAGCTCATGTCCCTTGTCAAATAAGGGAAGAAAGAATGGTTTTTGAGATATTTCTTCGTGTTTTAAGAAATTCTCAAGGGCTTCAATACCTTTGTAGGGACAATAGTTGTCATTGTTGTTTTGAAGGTGGAAAACAGCACCAATGGCGCCCATTGAAGCATGATGCTTTGGTAAAATTAATTCTTCCTCTTTTAGGTTTAGAACTTCGCGGAATGCTCTGATCATGCCTACGTTTGATGCAACGCCCCCCATAAATGCTACCGGAGTAGTAAACTCTTTACCTTTTCCAAGGGTGCTTTTAAAGTTTCGGGCCACAGCAAAACATAAACCTGCTAAAATATCATGAACAGGTGTTGCTATTTGTTGGAGGTGAATCATATCACTTTTTGCAAAAACACTACAACGACCCGCAATGCGAGGAGGGTTTTCAGATTTAAGTGATAGTTCGCCAAACTCTTTGTTAATTTTTACACCAATCCTTTTTCCTTGTTGATCTAAAAACGATCCTGTTCCTGCAGCACAAAGACTGTTCATGGCAAAATCAGACAGATAGGTTTGACCATTTGCCCTACCGTTTTCCATGAAAATAAGCTTAGAGTCTTCTCCCCCCATTTCTATGATGGTTCTTATCTTTGGGTATAATGTTGATATTGAGATTGACTGTGCAATTATTTCGTTTATTGCTATTCCGCCTAAGAGCTCAGAGGCTTTTTTAGCACCTGAGCCTGTAAAGCCTATTTTAAGCAGGTTTTTTTCAGGATATGTAGTAAATATCTCTTTTAATCGATCTTTTATAACATGAAATGGTTTTCCGTACGAAAAGTCATAATATTCTTTTATTACCTTGTTGTCTGAATCTATTATAACTGTGTTTATCGATGTTGAGCCGACATCGATACCTAGAAAGTAATTCATTTGAGTTGAGATTTAGTTTAAGAGTTTAAATATATAACAAGTTAGAAAATAAAGCTATGTTTTTTTTGTTCTGAAAGGTCAAATATAGTTTATGACTAAGATATCACTTTTCAGAAAAAAGTATAATAATTTATCCATTACAATCGACATTCTATAGGAGTTTTTTTGTGACTTCTTTAGAAGCTTTGTTAAATATTGTTTTTGAACCAAAGTTATATTTTAAAGAAATTTTTTACGATTATTGGCTTAAACCACTTGCAGCTTTTAAATGTAGAAAATCAACTGTTTAACCCCAAGCTCTGAAGGGAGCAATTGATTTTATTCGCCTTCTGGCTCATGAGCTAAAGGTTCTATACTCCCTTTATGGTCAGGGGTAAAAATAGGAAGTTAATTAAATTTAAGAGGTATATTGGCGAACAATCATTGAATTTTTGTTCTTCACGTTTAGCTCGTAAAATGCATTTAAATATTTGAATTGGCTTTTGTTTAGTAACCCTATTATTTATTAAACACATAATCAAATTGGATACCATACACCAAATTCCTAAGATTATAATTATTATGGATAGATAGAAGAGAATATGAAAATCTTAGTCCAAATAATAAATTTTGTTTTCCCTGGCGATTGAGTGGAAACTTAAAACTGCTGAGCCATGATAAGTCATGGTTCTTGAAATATTTAGCATCTGGCGAATAATTTCTGGAACCAAATTCAGAGATTTCTGATATCGATGAGAAATGCCTTGCATAACCCAGGCCTGTTTCAATAAAGTATTCTCTCTCATTAATATAAAATTTGTGACCACAAAGTATAGGGACTTCAAGATAATTTAGTCTGATCATATCCAGATTTATGGTTCCGAATAGATTAAGATATTCATATACACTTCCTTTTTGTATGTATCTTAATTCAAGATTAATATAGTTGTTTTTTGTAATGTATCGTTTAACATTTGCACCACAGGATAAGCCACCACCTCCCCAAATTTTTCCTCTTGACGATTGCCAGAATATCTCATTATCTCCTTTAATCTCAATACCATTGGCATTGAAAAATATTGCAGCGATAAATTCATTTTGCTGTGAGAACGAATTAGATATTGAAAAAGAAATTAGGATTAAAAATAGAATAAGTTTGGTTTCTGACATTAGCATTATTGTTGAATTAACTTATAGATCAGAAAAACGGAAAAATTAACAGTAAATTGTAAGCAGTTCGAATTAGTGATTTCAGTGAATTGGCGCTTGGTGTAGAAACAGGAGATGAAAAAACATGAAACTATTGGAGACATATAAAGATACCTTTCGACTTATTAAAAGAAGAGATATTTAAGTAGTTGATTTTTGTTTTTATACTTGCGGTTTGTATTTCAGGTGAATTATTCATTAATTTCACAGTCGATAAGCAAAATAGATTTGATTTTTTATTAGCTAATAATTAATAATGAAAAACATAAAATTAATAGCCTGGGTTTTGTCAACCACTCTTTTTGTTATATCCTGCTCAAAAGATAAGGATAATTCTGAAAAAGGCATTCTTGTAATAAAAGGAACAGAATATTCTTTAACTCAAGGTATAATTGAATTTTCTGGTCAGGAGAGCGGAGGAGGCTACTTGTTTGATGTGGTTCTGGGAACTGCTGGAATTGATTTTTCAAATAATTCTGTTGAAGGTAAGGGCGATGCATTTTACTTGAAAGTTTACTCCGAAAGTGCTGACGAAATTACCTCAGGAGCTTATACCTTAGATTTGGAAGAAACTAGCGTAGTTAGCACCTTTCGTGGACATATATATATAGGTTACAATGCTGTTACTTATGGAGTTTCAGAATATTATTTGCCGATATCGGGTACGCTACAGGTTTTAAAAGAGGGTGACAATTATACTCTAAGTGTGGATTATATATGCAATAAAACAGGTACAGGAAGTTCAGTTTTAGAATCAGATATATCAGTTTCATGCAATTATTCCGGACAACTTCTGAAAATTGAGTAATTCGTTTAGATGAGATTCTCTAAAGAGTCAATTATAGTTTTGAAGGCAATGTGAACATAACTTTTGTTCCATTGTCTAAAGTACTATTGACCCATATTTCACCCTTGTTTTTTTCAATTAATTCTTTACATAAAATTAAGCCAAACCCGGAGCCTTGTTCATTATTTGTTCCTGGTCTTACCTTATTAATTTGAGGATAAAATAATTCATTAATCATCTCTTTAGATATTCCTAAACCTGTATCTTCAATCATAAAGGTGTAGGTTTCATCAATTTTTTTATCAGAAATTTTTATTTCTCCACCCTCAAAACTAAACTTAATTGCATTTGAAATCAAATTTCGAATAACAGTAAATATCATTTTCTCGTCAGCCAAACATATAGATTTGCTCGAACATTCATTAGTTACAATTAAAGCTTTCTGTTCTATCTGTGAATGGTTCAATACAATACAGTTTTCAATAAGTGAATTAATATTGAGCTCTTTAGTATTAGGAGCAATGTCTCCTTGTTGATTTTGTGTCCAGGCCAGTAGGTTTTCTAACAATGCTGTTGAATCTTTTGTTGTTTTTGCAATGCTGTTAGCATACTTCAGAGTCTTACTATTTATCTCAGATTTTTTTAGCTGCTCTACCAGAATTTTAGATAAACCTGCTACAGAACCCATTGGTCCACGCAGGTCGTGGGCAATAATTGAGTATAATCTTTCTTTTGCTTTATGCATATCACGAAATTCCGCTTCAGCAATTTTAATGTTGTTTGCATATGTAAAAACAAGGTATGATGATATAGCACCTGGTATAATAAAATTAATAATATTTAAAGTAAGAACCTTTTCTACACTTAAAACAAAATCGTGATTGTTCGCTGCATAAAATACTGTAAAAGGAAAAGATAAAACAACAGCCAGACTTAGAAGAATTTTATATATCCATGGCCAGAAAGTCAAAAAAATAAAACTAATAAGTGCCAGGTAATAAAAGGAAAATGACGTGTTTAATCCAAATTCCAGCATACAATTTGAGCTAAAACATATAATATTAAAAATTAATATAAGTAAGGCTATTGAAATTCTACCTCGGAATAAAATAAATAGAGCGGCTAAATTTATAATAATTGAAATATAACTATGTATTATAATAATGTGATTTCCCAACCATAACGAAATTAGCGAAAAGAAAATATTCCCTATTAATACAAGAACAGTAAAGCTTAGGAAGAATCGATATTGTCGATAATCTTCATGAATAATATTTTTTGGAATTTTGTTTAAAAAGCTGCTAATATTCTTCATGTTTTGTGCTGACCTATTTTTGCATCCTTCAAGTTTATTTAATGCCTGATTAGATAATCGGCCTACATAATATTACTACGAAACTTTATTATATATTATGTTGTGATAGTGAATTATTTATAGTTCTGCGATGATATATATTATCGTATTTTATTTGTTAGTATTAAACTTGTTGATGGAGAGATTATTTAATCAGGGTTCAACTAACAATGAATTGATATGTGTCGGTAATAGTATCGAATAGTTTTTTTATGACTAAGACAAAAGCAAAAAATCTATCTATTAGATATCGTAATATAATCCTATAAATAATCTCCAGGAATTATTTGTAGTTTTCATGTTTCCATCAGTAGGCTGTTTTGAAGTTGAAACCAGTCCAAAACTGTGCTGAATAATCAATCGAATACAGACTTATTTTTATCTTTGTATAGGTCGTAATCTATATTGCGATTTAAATTAAATTTTTCATTGATTAATTCTGGTTAATTCCTCACTCACCTTCCAAAGTCTTTGACCAATTTCTGGATCTTCAGCTTCAGCCTTAGGCTTTATTACCTTGCGATTCTTAAAATAGCTACCCGATAAGTTCTCTATGTTTTCTTCTGTTGCTAGAAAAATTGAAGTCTCAGCACCTTTCTCCGGAGAGCGCATTAAAGGTTGAGTAGCTTTTAGCAATAGCTTAATTACTCCTCCAAAGTCTCCTGCAAATCCTGTTCTAACAACCCCCGGATGAAGAGCAAAGACCGAGATATTCGACTCAGCAAGCCTTTCTTTTAAACTCTTTGTAAAAATTATATTGGCAAGTTTAGCCTGACTATATGCCTTAAAAGGAGTGAATTTCTTTTCGGCCATTAAATCATCAAAGTCAATTCTGCCACCCCTCTGTGCTTCTGAGCTAATATTTATAATTCTGGCATTTGGTGCAGCTTTTATATTCTCCATTAACAAGTTTGTAAGCAGAAAATGCCCAAGGTGATTCATTGCAAAAGTAAGTTCATAACCATCTTTTGAAAGGAACCGCTCTTTAAACATTCCTCCGGCATTATTAATGAGTATGTCGATTGATTTAAATTTGACTTTTAATTCTTCAGCAGCTTTTTTAACAGAACTTAAATCTGCTAAATCGATTAATTGAATGTCGATATTTTTATTTCCTGTTTTCTCTATTATTTCATTTTTGGTTGCTTTACCTTTTTCAAGATTACGAATCAATAAGGAAATTATTGCACCTCTACTGGCCAAATCAATTGCTGTAGCCTTTCCAATTCCTGAGGTTGCTCCTGTAATAAGTACCGTTTTGTCTCTCATATGCTGAAACCAATTATGTGGAATATAGTAACAAATGAATATGGTGATTTGTTATTTGTCTCATTCAAGTAAAAAGTGTTTTATTAGTCTGGTTCTGTAAGTGCCATAAAATCAATCTGTAAGAAACATATATTTGTGCTATTTTAAAAAAAAACTAACAAATTAGTTGTAAAACTAAAAGATTAGTTATATATTTGTTCGTGAAATTAACTTGATGTAATATAATTAACTAAGAATTTAGTTGAAAAATGAAAGAACTAACAAAAGGTGAAGAGCAAATAATGCAGATACTGTGGAAGCTGGAGAAAGGATTTGTGAACGATATAATTGATGAAATGCCAGAGCCCAAGCCTGCGTATAATACTGTTTCAACTTTAATTAGGATTTTAGTAAAAAAAGGGATTGTTGATTATAAATCATACGGTAAAACTCATGAATACTTTCCCCTAATATCTAAAGAGCAATATACTAAAGGCTTTATGAAAGGATTCCTGAAAAATTATTTTTCAAATTCTTATAAGAATATGGTTTCCTTCTTTTCAAAGAATGAAGATCTTTCAGCAAATGAAATTGAGGATATCATTAAAATATTGCAGGAGCAATTAAACGAACAAAAAGAGAATAAATGAGCGGGATAGAAGTTTTCGTGTTTAAATCAGTAGTAGTTTTAAGTCTGCTTTATATATCATATTGGTTATTATTGCGGAATGGAACTAATTATTCCTGGAATCGATTTTTTCTGTTAACAAGTCTGGTTGCAGCAATTGTTTTGCCCTTCATTAGTATTTCTATTCAACCTGCATCAGAAACATATTCATATTTATTAGAACCTATCTCTGTTTCAGCAATAATGCCTGTTTTAGGGCAGCAAGTAGGTTCGATTTCATTAAGTATATTATCGATAATTTATATAAGTGGCGCCGTTTTTTTTCTTCTAAAGTTTCTATCAAAACTTGCCCGGTTATACTATTTGTACACTAGGTTTCCTAAAAGCAAGTTTAATGGTTTTACAGCTGTATTACTTGATGAAGACCATGCTCCTTTTACCTTCTTCAATATTCTGTTTATATCGAGTAACGATTATCAGAATGGAGCTGACGATGAAATAATTGTGCATGAGAAGGCTCATCGGGATTTATATCATTCTTTTGATGTTATCCTCCTTGAGATTATGACAATTATTCAGTGGTTTAATCCATTAATTTGGTTAATGAGAAATTCATTAAAATCGGAACATGAATACATGGCCGACCAAAAAGTATTGTTGAAGGGTTATGACAAAGTCAGGTATCAAAAGCTATTATTCGAGAAAAGTTTAGGTATTTCAGCTTTAAACCTGACAAATAATTTTAATTATTCATTACTCAAAAAACGGTTAAAAATGATGACAAAAAATAAATCAGGCATACTGACTAAAGTTAAATACCTATTGTCAGTTCCAGCAGTTTTTATGGTTTTTGGTTTTATTTCTCTGAATATCTCTGCCAATGCACAGGAAGAACCTGTTTATGTGGAAGTAGACGTAATGGCCAAGTATAAAGATGGTGGTCAGGAGGGGTTGTTAAAACATATAACTACTAATCTTAAGTATCCTGAATCTGCAAAAAAACATGGAGTGTCAGGAAAAATTTTTGTTAAATTTAATGTTGGCAAAAATGGAAAAGTTGGAGATATTAAAGTTGTAAAGACGTATTTTAAAGCTAGTTCCAGTAAAACAAATAAATCGAAAGATGAAGTTGTAGTGGTTGGATATGATAACACTGAAAACAACGTTTCTGAAAATAACGAAAAATTGATGGATAAAGCGAAAGCCGATCTGGAGGCTGAGGCTTTAAGGGTATTTAAGAGTCTAGGTGATTTTACTCCTGCTCAGAAAGATGGCAAGAATGTTATTACAAGTTTTGTTTTTCCAGTTAATTTTGAATTGAAATAAAGAATTTCAATTTTCTATTATAAGCCGTATAGAACTATTATTGGTTCTATATGGCTTTTTTCTTTTTTTATGCAGGTGTACTTAATTCTCAAATATGCATATTTGACTCTACAAGTCGACGAAAAGTCTTGTTTACTATGACATTTATCGGGGTTTAACCCTGACAAAGAAACTCACCAAACAGGTAGTATTAATGCCCTTGTAACTTTCTGATTTTCTTTCGTCAAATTATTCATTTATATTCAAATGAATAATGCGGATTAAATATTGAAAATTTGTTAGGGGTAGCATTATTTATAGTTGTCATGTGTATGCAAACAACTCTCAATAGTTTTCTTCAAGGGGGCTGCCAACTGTGTTTAAAATCTTTTTTCATAACTTCATGCCCATATTAATATCCATCAAAATTCAGATTAGGTGAAGGGGTTAGCATTTAGAATTAGTGCAATTGCATTTTTAATGGTTTTTGTCCCTACCATTATTTTCTCTATATATGAATTTAGTACTCTAAAAAAGAATGATGAGATTGTAGAAGAAATATATAACAATCAGCTTGACGCTATCCTGTTTTCATTGAATCAATATACCGAAGACAGAACAGGAAGTATGGCTTCAGATGTAACTCATAAGTTAGCAGAAAATCCATCAAGACAAGAGATTGAAACATTTTTAAATATGTATCCCTTTATTCAGGGTATTATAAATATTGATTCTGCTACATCAGAACACCAATTATTTACTCTTGAAGAAACGTACAATTCAATTCCTTCGTCAATTTTGGCCTCTTTGGAAAATAGTAATATCGAATTTAAAAAGCTCTATGAATTCTTCCAGGCCGATTATCAAAAAATTGAGCCATTATTAGTCGATAACAATGGTACTGTATTATTAGTTTTTGCTGTTTCGGAATTAGAGCACCAGCATTTAATGGGATTTTATTTTTCAGCAGATGAATTCGCCCGTCAGGTTCTTCGTCCAAAGATATCACAAGTAGCGCAGGAAAAATTTATCATAAATCTAGTTGATAATAAAGGAAAAATAATTTTTGGAACTGATACAGAAGAGGCAGGAAATCCATCAAGCTATTCTAGTTCTCTTTGGTTGTTACCCGAATATAGATTTCAAATTCAACTTATTGGTAATACCATTGAAAATCTTGTTGCCGAACGCTCTAGAATTAATTTGTTTGTTATTCTGATTTTAGATTTCACCCTATTGTTAGGAGCTTTATTTATGTTTTTAACTCTTCAAAAAGAAACAAAGTTAAACACCTTAAAATCGGAGTTTGTATCTAATGTCTCTCATGAAATAAGAACACCCTTGGCTTTAATTAAAATGTACATCGAAACTCTTTCTTTGGGTAGGGTTAAAAGTGAAGATAAAAAGAACGAGTATTATAAGATAATTTTCCAGGAGACAAACCGGCTTTCATCAATTGTAAATAAAATACTTAGCTTTTCAAAAATTGATAATGGGAAGCAAAAACTAAGGCTTGTAAAAGCTGACCTGAATTCCATAGTAAATGTAATGATGGAAGCTTATGAATTTCATATGAAAGACGCAGATTTTGACTTAAAATATGTGTTGAGCGATAACCTACCTGAAATTGAAGCCGATGAGGATTTAATGCTTAATGTATTTATAAACTTAATGGATAACGCCATAAAATATAGTGGTTCTCATAAGGAAATTAATATTGAAACAGGTTTAATGAATAGTGAGGTATATTTCAGAATAACCGATAATGGATTTGGAATAAGTGGATCTGACCAAAAGAATATCTTCGATAAGTTTTATAGAGTTACAGAAGGAAATTTGGCGCATAAAGCAAAAGGTTCCGGATTGGGTCTGTCAATTGTAAAAAGTATAGTTGAATCTCATAAAGGGAGAATTACTGTTTCAAGTAAACCCAAAGAAGGTTCTACGTTTACTATATTCTTGCCAATCATTCAAGTTGTAACAAAAAGTAATTAAGATGAAACAAATTTTAATTGTGGAAGATGAGCCAAACATGCTACAGGGTTTAAAAGATAATCTTGAATTCGAAGGTTATGAAGTAGCAACAACCAGTAATGGCAAGGAAGGACTCAAAATGATTCTTACAGGTAAATTTCATCTTGTTCTCCTTGATGTTATGCTTCCGGAAATGTCAGGTTTTGATGTGTGTAAAGAGGTCAGAAGCAAAAAAAACATGACACCTATTATTATGCTTACAGCAAAAGGTGAGGAGCTGGATAAAGTATTAGGTTTGGAGTTTGGTGCTGACGATTATATAACTAAACCTTTTAGTTTACGCGAGCTTTTGGCACGAGTGAAAGCCTTACTAAGAAGAAGCAGTGCTTCGGAAGGAGAAATATCGAATCAGTTGGTAAGTATTGGCAGGCTATCTGCAGATTTCACCAGGTTTTCTATTGAAGTTGATGGTGCTGAGGCTAGTTTTACCCATAAAGAATTTGAAGTGTTAAGGTTTCTATGGGAGCACAAAAATAGGGTTGTAAGTCGCGAACAATTAATTGAAAGCGTGTGGGGTTTAGGTTATGAACCAACGCATCGGACTATCGATAATTTCATTGTAAAGCTTAGACACAAGATAGAGGAAGAACCTTCTAAACCAAAGCAATTATTAACTGTTCATGGAGTAGGGTATAAGCTAATTAACTAGTAACATATCATGTAAAAGAGTTTGCTGAGAATAGGCAACGTACTATTTTCAAGTTATAGCAAATACCTTTTGCTTATCAAACAATTGTTTATAAAAAGGAACCTGAAGATGGTAAAGAATATTCTTAATAGAAAAAAAGTAAATCCTTCTGTACTTGTATATACTGGTGAAAAACACGCAGATACACTTAGCCTACAATTATTCAAATATAATCAGGACGATTGTGCTGAAGATTCAAATTATTCTCAAGAAAAGTTTCTGGGTTTTCAGCAAGATGAATACCAATATTGGCTTAACATACATGGATTACACGATACAGAACTGATTAAGAATGTTTGTGCCAAGATGAGGGTTCATGATTTAGCAATTCAGGATATTTTAGATATTAATCAGAGACCAAAACTTCAGGAATATAGCGAGCATTTATTTTTCACATTAAAATCGATTATACCAGGTGAAGATTCTCTAATAGAACAGGAACAGTTAAGTTTTATATTAGGAAGCAATTTTTTGGTTTCGTTTCAGGAAAAAAAGGCAGACTATTTTAATCATATTAGAGAAAGACTTAGAAAAAAAGTTGGGATAATACGCGAGCGTAGTTCAGACTACCTTTTATTTTTATTACTGGAGTCAATATTAGATAATTACTTTAAGACAATAAATAATATAGAAAGTAAAATAGAAGAGCTAGGAATTTTAGATATTGATAAGGACCCTTCTCCTCATGTTTTAAAAACAATCGAACTTAATAAAAGACAAATACATCAGATTAAAAAGACAATTCTTCCTATTAAGGAATTTGTTATAAAAATTGAGCGAGAGCGATTCAATTATATTCAAGAAAAACACCTTAAATATTTCCTTGAGCTAAGAGATTTGTGTTTATTGCTAATAGATGATTGTGAGCAAATTGAGGTGAGATTAGAAAGTAATATAAATTTGTTTTTTTCGATACAAGGGCATCGAATGAATCAGGTAATGAAAACTTTAACCATTGTTGCAACTATTTTTATTCCATTAACATTTATTGCAGGTATATATGGTATGAACTTTTCTAATATGCCTGAACTCTCCTGGAAATGGGGGTATTTTGGAGTTTGGTTTGTAATAGTTATTGTTTTTATCGGAATGCTTGTTTACTTTAAAAGGAAGAAATGGTTTTAGTGTTTTCTGTCGATGAATTGGGGACTCAGCCTATTTGTTAGCTTCATATTGTATTTATGACATTTCATGACAAAATATTACAAAACGTTATTTGTAACTGACATTTATATGATTAAAGGAGACTATTTTCGTAGCAGAAATAAAACAAAAATCAATGAAGAATTCTGTTACTATTGTCCTTTCTGTTCTTATTAGTTTATCTGTTGATGCAATTGACCTAAAAAAAGTTCAAGAGTTAAATGGAACATGGAAATTTAATATCGGTGATAATATAGCTTGGGCTCAGAAGAATTTTGACGATTCCGGATGGGACAGGATGTTTGTTCCCGGCTATTGGGAAGATGATGGTTATGTAGGTTATGATGGTTTTGCATGGTATCGAAAAAGCTTCACCTTTAAAAATACAGGATATCATAAAATATTATACCTAATAATTAATTCAATTGATGATGCTGATGAGGTTTACCTGAATGGGAACAAGATTGGTTGTATGGGCTCATTCCCACCAGAATTTCAAACGGCATATCGTAGTACTCGGATGTATGTAATACCTGTAGAATTGTTAGGAAGTAATAATATGCTGGCAATACGGGTGTTCGATCTGCATAGAAGTGGAGGGATAAAGGGTGATGTTAAAATTTGTGTCGATGAAGATGAATCTTTACTGGATATCGATTTAAGCGGTAAATGGAAATTTAAAACAGGTCATAATAAAGAACGAAAATATCCGGATTATAACGATTCCGATTGGAAAGAGATACAAGTTCCAAAAATATGGGAAATTCAGGGTTATGATGGATATGATGGTTATGCCTGGTATAGAAAGAGTTTTAAAATGTCGGCTGATATGGCTGAAGAAGATTTAGTACTAGTATTAGGAAGAATCGATGATATAGATATGGTTTATTTCAATGGGAATCTCATTGGGACATCAATTAACAAAAACGAAAAGTATACTTGGAAATATAATTCTTCTTCATGGCAGAAAGATCGTGCCTATAAAATACCGAAAGACATGATAAGAAATGAGAATGTTGTTGCAGTTGCAGTTTATGATAAAGAAGGGGACGGTGGAATTTATCTAGGGCCAATCGGAATAATGAACGAGAATAATTATAACCAGTCTGTAGTACACCAGACCAAAAAATACGAAAGAATACACAGAAATGATGGTAATTTCTGGGAATATCTTTTAAAAGAATTATTTGACTAACGATTTGCAATATGAAGAAGAATTTTAAAAATATAGGTTGTTGTCTGGTATCTTTATTTAGCCTTCTTTCAGTAACTATACAAGCACAGGATTTTGAAAAGCTCATTAATCTGAGAGGAGAATGGCGTTTTTCGATAATCTCATCGGATAATTGGCGTAGCGAGACATTTAACGACAGCGATTGGGATATAGTTAATGTTCCTTCACCATGGGAAAACGAGGGCTACCATGGTTTTAACGGATTTGGTTTTTACAGGAAGACTTTCTTCGTACCAGAGGGTACAGATAAGCTTGGTAATTATTTATACCTGGGATTCATTGATGATGCTGATATTGTTTATCTAAATGGTGTAAAAATTGGAAGTTCGGGATCTTTTCCACCAAAATTCTACTCTGCGTATAATGCTTTTAGAAAATATCGAATACCTACAGGAATTTTAAAGGAAGGAAAGAAGAATACAATTGCCGTTCAGGTGTATGATGTTGACGAAGCTGGCGGAATTGTAAGCGGTGATGTTGGGATTTATGGCGAAAGAGATCCAATGAAAATTGATGTGGATTTGGTTGGAGAATGGAAGTTTAGGCCAGGTGATAATGATAAATATAGACTTCCTAATTATGATGATAGCTCCTGGGACGATATTATGGTTCCAGGCACATGGGAAGAGCAAGGAAATATTAGATTAGACGGGTTTGCCTGGTATCGGAAGCAAGTATATATTCCTGCTAGTTTGAAAGGCAAAATGATTGTCTTGCTTTTAGGTAGTATTGATGATTTTGATCAAACATTTTTAAATGGAAAGAAAGTTGGTCAAATAGGCGATTTTGAACATGAAAAACCAAGAAGTTGGTATGGTTATAAAGATGCGTGGAAAGACAAACGAGCTTATTATATTACCCCAGAAAATTTCGTGGCTGGAAAAGTTAATACTATTGCCGTGCGTGTTTTCGATATCCATGAAGATGGAGGCATGTACAAAGGGCCAGTAGCTATTATTGAGAAAGATAAATACATTGCATACTGGAGAAGTAAAAAGAATTAGAAGGGTTCCATTTTTATTCGAGTAGACTTTAATGTATGTTTCTCAGCTCCAATCATCAAAGATGATTGGAGCTTTTTGTAGTATAGCATGAAAATTTCTTGTTGTTGGATATCTTTTCCCAAGCGCTGTAAGGGAGATATATCATTAATCTAACAGATGTAGTGGCGCATAGCTTTTGTTAATCTCTGCTTGCTCCTTAGTCAACAAGGGGTTAGTATAATGAAATAAGTTTGTCTATTCCCTTCAATCATAAACCTACAAAAAGAATAGGATAAATATTAAAAAAATATTTGATTTATTGGTTTATTAGTAAAAATTGTTTTTCTTTGTGTCATCAATTGCACAAAATGATATTTACAACACAACATACAAAACCTGTTTTTGAACGAATGCAAATGTGCATGGGATGTTTGTGTTGTAATTGCTTGAAAATTTAAGTGCATCCATCCCAATTCTCTTTCCAGGTATTTAATTAATCAATCATAAACTTTATAATTATGTCACAGAATTATCGCTTTGAAACCTTACAACTTCATGCAGGGCATGAAGTAGACGAAACTCAATCACGAGCTGTTCCTCTTTATCAAACCTCATCTTTTCTATTTAAAGACTCGAAACATGCTGCAAACCTTTTTGGTTTGAAAGAATTCGGAAATATCTATACCCGAATAATGAATCCAACTACCGATGTTTTCGAGAAACGTATAGCCGCGCTTGAAGGTGGTGTTGCTGCTCTGGCAGTTTCCTCTGGACAATCGGCACAGTTTCTTGCCTTAACAAATATTCTTGAAGCTGGCGACAACCTTGTTTCAACCTCATATCTATACGGAGGAACGTATAATCAATTTAAGGTTCAGTTTAAGCGAATAGGAATTGGGGTTAAGTTTGTGAAAGGAGATTCTCCAGCTGAGTTTGATAGTCTGGTCGATGAGAAAACAAAAGCTATTTATATTGAAACAATAGGTAATCCTCGCTTTAATATTCCAGATTTTGAGGCAATAGGAGAGGTTGCAAAAAAGCATGGTATTCCATTAATTGTTGATAATACCTTTGGAGCCGGAGGATATTTATTTCAACCGCTAAAACATGGAGCTAACATTGTTGTTGAGTCAGCAACCAAATGGATTGGTGGACATGGAACAAGTATTGGTGGAGTAATTGTCGATGGTGGGAACTTTAATTGGGGCAATGGTAAGTTTCCTCAATTCACCGAACCATCCGAAGGTTATCATGGCCTTAAATTCTGGGAGGTTTTTGGAGAAGATAGTCCTTTTGGAAACATTGCTTTTATAATTAGAGCAAGGGTTGAAGGATTGCGTGACTATGGGAATGCTTTAAGTCCATTTAATGCATTTTTACTTATTCAAGGTTTGGAAACATTGTCGCTTCGTTTAGATAGAATTACATTTAATGCACTTGCATTGGCTAAATGGCTCGAAACTCAGGATTGGGTCGAAAGAGTCAACTACCCGGGCTTGGAGAATAGTCCTTACCATAGCTTGGCTAAAAAATACCTGAAACGTGGGTTTGGTGGTGTTCTTTCTTTTAAGATAAAAGGAGGAACCGATGCTGCCGAAAAACTTGTCAATAATGTACAGCTGATAAGTCATCTTGCAAATGTGGGCGACAGCAAGACATTAATTATTCATCCTAGTTCAACAACGCATGAACAACTTTCTATCGATGAACAGAAGGTTGCCGGGGTAGAGCCAGGTTTATTACGACTATCTGTTGGTACAGAGCATATCGATGATATCAAGTCTGATTTATTAAGTGCTTTGAGTTAATTTGTGCCAGCAAGAACCGAATTCATAGTATAATGGGAAACTAATGCTTACTTGTGCAGGCCTTCAATCCTTTTTATTCCTCATGCGGGAGAAACTAACGCACACTGTGCGAGAGTTATTCCCGTTTGAGGAGTGAGGGGGGAGTGCTGGGAGTTCTAAAATTTATTTTTTATAAACAGAGCATTTGTTGTGTGAAATTATAAAAGTTAGAGCAGAATGTATTTTTGGATATATTCCTTATGTTTTCTTTCTTTAAATCGAATATCACTTAAGAAAGTATAGTATGAGCCGTAGAATAAGTAATAAATTAATAGCCATTATATTCTCATTGGTAGTATTATTTGGGTTAATACCACAATTATTTCCGTTTTTTTCCTTTTTACCATCTCGTATCGATGGGCATTTTCAATCGCAACTTTATTATTTTCTAGGAGCTGTAAACCTTGATTTCATAAGGTTTAGTTTGTTTGAATATTACAATTCCGAAACAAACCTGACATGTAATTTTATAAATGTTGTTTTCTATTCGTTTGCACTGGTTGGTTTTATTGTTTTTATTAAATCAAAATATAAGGAAACCCGTATCATTAGGTTTGTCTTTTCAGTTCTTTTAATTACACATGTTGTTAGAATTTTATTAGGCTTTATTCTTACTGGTTTTCATGCAATTCATGAACCAGAATCTGTGATACCATGGGGTTTGTGGGCATTGAATATATCCTTGTCTTTCATATGGGTAGCAATATCGTATTTAATATTATATAAAATCAAAAGCGAAAAGAAAATAATTCATTCGGTTTTTGAAGCTGAAGGTTGGGAGAGGGAAAAGAATGTGTTGGCAACGAATTGGCAGCGACTTTTTCATCATATTATTGATATTTATTTGTGTTTCTTTCTGTTCGCAAACTATACGCATTTATTTGGTGAAAAAATTATCAATTCAATTTATGAGCTGGCAGGACAAAGAGGTGTTATTTTGCTTTTATTAATTGTTTATAGGACAATTTATTACCCGTTTTTTGAATATATTCTTGGAGCTACTCCTGCTAAACTTTTAACAGAAACAAGAGTAGTGAGTCAGCAGGATGAAAAGGTTGGATTCCTAACAATTCTGGGCAGAACATTTTCAAGGTTTGTTCCATTTGAACCATTTTCATTCCTGGCAAATTATGGTTGGCACGACAAATGGACAAATACAAAAGTTGTTAAGGAGGTTCGAAGTGGAGTAAAAGGCCAAAAATATTTTCTTATTATTCCACTCTTTATTGTTGGTGGTCTACTTTGGTATGGAGGCTTTGAATGGAATGAAAATCGAAAAGACTACAACGAAGCTAAGCTCAGATATAAGAATAAGATTAAAACCTTTGAGAGACAGTTAAATAACCTTACAACTAATGATTTTATTAAACTCGATGAGTTAACATATTCTAATTCTTCGTATACGATATTTCTAAAGCTTGAAGAAAAGGGAAAAGATACTTGGTTATTTAGAAAGGCTAAAATTGAGAATAAGTATAGTTATGAATGGTTTGAAGTTGAGCAGCAATTTTCAAAATATGAATATACCTATGATCTTGTAGAATTAAGACTTTCAGATTTACTACAGGCATTTACAAAAGACTATGATGTATATAAGAAATATAATAGAAGTGGCAGAAGGCTTTTTAATGATGACAGAGAATTTGAAATTGAAGAAATTGTACAACGATATGGACCAATTTTAACTATAGGAGGTTCTGGCATGTCTGGCGAATCAAATATTTATTTAGGAATTAAAAATGAAGGTTGGCCGGTAGATTTAATTGCATTTGAAAATATTATTGGCGATACAGAATGGGATAACAAGGTTCCGGTTCGAATAAATGCTAGTACATATGGTTCTTCATATAGCTTTTCAAGTTCAAACTATATAAGAGGTAGTAAATATAAATTTAGGTTTGTATTACAAGATACGCTGCACAATAAACATGTGTATGAAATAGAAGGGGCTAATCTGAATCGGACACTGCTTAAAGTTGAATAAAAAATTTAGCTACTAAAGGAGAAAGATTGGGGAATTTTATAATTGATAAGCTGTTTAATAGCTTAGTCTCTGCTATTATTACATTTTTTGTTTCAAGTTTTATAAATGTTTCGTTTTTGGAATTATTTCCTGGGTCTTTCGTTATTGTTAAGCCCCGACAAAAGTCATGGTAACAGGACTTTTCCTCAGCTCATAGAGGTAAATATGCTTGGCTAATGCATAAATATCAATGGAGTATAAAACGGGTAAAACGCTAGGTAAAATAATAACCGAAACAAAAGTAGTTTGCAAAAATGGTGAGTCTTTACCATTTTTAAATGTATTATCCAGAACTTTTATGCACTTTATCAAGATTGATGTCGCAAGTTTTATTTATGGAACTGGAATTGACTTTCACGATGTACTTTCAGGTACCTTGGTTGTAAAAATAAATCATACAGACTAATTTAATTTCCGAACCCTTTTCAGAATTTTCTTTTTTATCTTTTCATAAGAGGGAGGAGGCCCTAATCGTATTTCTTTTCCATCAACAAATAGTCCATCAATAATTCCCCATTCTCTTTGAGTTTCTTTATTCGAAGTGTCAATTTCCACAAAGTTAATGTTGCCATTTATTTCTTCTGTTGCTCTTTTTGCTCTCTCATAAGCAATATTCATTGCCGGACACCAACCGTGTTTACAGAATGTTACATTAACTTTTTCTGGAGTTTTTCCTGGTTTTTTGTTACGCTTAATTATTTTCGGAGGCTCAGCATCTTTAGTAAAAGACTTCCATAATAAGCGCACAATTCCTTCTTTGTCTACAGTCTTATATCCCCTTTTTCTGAACCAGGAGGCACGCATGTAAAAAGGTAAAACAATGCCCCAGGTAACAACTCCCTTACCTCCAAGTTTCTTTACGTCTTCCTCAGCAGCAGTTAATAATGCTTTGCCCATTCCTTTCTTCCTGAAATCCCCTCTTCCTTGTTTATGGCCATGCACCCAAATGCAAAGAATAACATAAAGCTTTTCTCCTTCAAAAAAAGAATGTTCTATTGGGATGTACTGAATCATTCCTCCAATTTGTCCATTATCATCTTCTGCGAGTTTTACACGTAAGCCATTTGAGATGTTTTTGGAGTACCAATGCTGTTTATGGTCACCTGCTTCTTTTATTTCATCAGACCAGTCTTCAAGACAACAAAAGTAGATGGACTCATGCTCAGGTGAGAGATCAATTATTTTCATAACAGATAGGTGTTTCTGTCTGAAAGTTCGGAAAATATTTAGAAGAAATCAATAGAAAAGTAGCACTAGCCTAAATGTTTTAATCTCCGCTTTAGATTACGGTGGAATTCATTAGTAGCCCTCAAATGAAAATACGGATAAAATATTTTGTCTCTAAGTCGGGAATGACTTTTATAAAAGCTGGTATGTATAATTCTTGTATACCCTTCAGGTGTTGGAATAAATTTTAATCGTTGTATGCCTTCAGATTTATTTCCTTCGATATAACTAAATTCAATAATTCCCTTAATTGGGTCAATGTTAATTACCTCAAATGCCATAGCTAATTGATAAATACCGCGAAGTAGCCGCAGATTTAAGAAAACAACCTGCCCGGTATCTATACTTTGAAAATCATCTCCACGATATAAAATTTGGTTGTTTTGTTTTGATAATAATACACCAAAAGAAACATGTTTACCTTCCCACGATTCTGTTGGGCTGGCTTTTAAGTAATTAGCCCAAACGTCAGAAAAGTTTTCCTTAATTAAATATTCTTTTTCTTGTTTCTCAAAACTTGAAAGGTCATCGTTTGAATGACAAGAGGGTTTAATATCGGTTATCTTACATACATTGTGTTCTTGTTGATCAGTAATAAACGCAACGATCTTTTTATACCCAATTTGATTAAAGTTAATTTCGTTCATAGAGGTTTGAGCAGAACAAAAAAATCCGATAGTGAGAAAAAATATAAGCGCAACTAACTTCATTTATTACAATATTCAATCAATTAAAAATTAAAATCTTTTTTTTAAGCAGTGTTAGCAAAAAAACCAATCTTTTTAACTGTTTATGTTAAAAACGAGGACCTTTAGCTCATGAGCAAAGCGATTTCATGACTAAAGGGAATAATAATAACACAGTAGCAGGTGTTTTCTTGCAAAGACTAAGAAAATGTAAACTTAGTTGTCATTTTCTTAAATTCAATGCACTTTTGGTTTAAATATTCGTTTTTTTTGACAGATGAATTAAAACAGAACTTGAAATGAAAACAGTTCAGCTTGAGCATAAGGAAATTCGGAATAAGGATAAAATATTTCCTGTTTGTGTAATCTGTGATGATATTAGTTCGGCAGAAAATGTTGGCATGGTATTTCGAACTTCTGAAGCCATGGGAGTTGAATCATTATATTTGTGTGGAGAGACTATTACACCACCAAATAGAAAGTTACTAAGAACCTCTCGCTCTACCGAAAAATCTGTCAATTATTCGTACGTAAATAATGTAGTTGAATTAATTTTTGATTTGAAAAATCAGGGTTTCACGATTGTCTCAATCGAATTAACAAATAATAGTATTGAATTAGGCAAAGTTGAATTTCGTAAATTTACAAAAATAGCTCTAGTTATTGGAAATGAAAGAAATGGAGTATCAGCAGAAGTATTAGAGCAATCAGACCTTTCTGCTGAGATTATTATGTATGGTAAGAATTCATCAATGAACGTAGTTAATGCATTGTCTATTGTTTTATACGAAATAACACAACAGTTATCTTTAAAGGTGTAGAAACTTCGTGTACTTTGTGAAACCAACTTTGTGAGCTTAGTGGTAAAAAAAACAAAACACAAAGATCCACAAAGAATTCACTAAGGGCACAAAGAGAAAATTACTTTGTGTGCTTTGAGAAAATAGCTTAGTGAGCTTCGTGGTAAAATAATAATACACAAAGATCCTTAAAGAAGGCACTAAGAACACAAAGAGAAAATAACTTCGTGTGCTTTGAGAAAATAGCTTCGTGAACTTAGTGGTAATTGAACTATCCACAAAGATCCACAAAGAATTCACTAAGGACACAAAGAGAAAAAAAAGACTTCGCGTACTTTGTGAAACCAACTTCGTGAGCTTAGTGGTAAAAAAATAACCACAAAGATCCATAAAGAATTCACTAAGAGCACAAAGAGAAAAAAAGACCTCGTGTACTTTGTGAAAATAGCTTAGTGAGCTTCGTGGTAAAAAAAATAATACACAAAAATCCTCAAAGAATTCACTAAGGACACAAAGAGAAAAAAAAGACTTCGCGTACTTTGTGAAACCAACTTTGTGAGCTTCGTGGTAAAAAAGTACTAACCACAAAGATCCTTAAAGAAGGCACTAAGAACACAAAGAGAAAATAACTTCGTGTACTTTGTGAAACCAACTTCGAGAGCTTCGTGGTAAAAAAAATAATCACAAAGATCCTTAAAGAAGGCACTAAGAACACAAAGAGAAAACAACTTTGTGTACTTTGTGGTAAATAGATAACCACTTGGTCTCACATTTTGCAGCAATAATTTTCAAGGAATATTTGGTGGTTTAAAATATTGTTGTACATTTGCAGTGTACTAGTAAAGTAACACACCAAAACACTATGACATGATACAACTTAAAAATGTAGATTTCGGATATAATAGCAAGTCAGGTTTATTCAAAGATCTGACCTTAAGCTTCGAGTCTGGAAAAATTTATGGTTTGCTTGGAAAAAACGGTACCGGCAAAACAACTATGATTAAAATTCTTACCGGACTTTTAAAACCAAAATCTGGCTCTTGTCTGGCAGATGGAGCAAATGTTTTTGAAAGAGAGCCCTCGGTTATGAACGATATTTTTATTGTTCCAGAGGAGTTTCATGTGCCTTCAATTAAAATGGAAGATTATGTGAAAATTAACTCACCTTTTTATCCAAGGTTCAGCATGGAGCAATATCAGACATTTAGAAAGGAATTTGAGTTACCAGCAAATAAAGCTCTTAACACACTTTCGTTTGGACAAAAGAAAAAATTTATGTTGGCCTTTGGATTAGCTACAAATGTCAGGCTCCTTTTTCTTGATGAACCAACTAATGGACTTGATATTCCATCGAAAAGTCAATTAAGAAAAACAATTGCCTCAGCTTTGCATGAAGATAGGAGTATTGTAATTTCTACACATCAGGCCAGGGACCTTGATAGCTTAATAGATACAATTCTAATAATTGAAGAAGGTAAGATTGTATTTAACTATGGCTACGATGATATTACCGGAAAACTCGCCTTCGAGAAGGCTCTAACCATTAATGATGAAAAGGATATCATTTATAAAGAAGAATCACTTGGAGGATACAAGGTAGTTCGTAAGGCAAAGACAGAACACGAAAGTTTACTCGATTTAGAGCTACTTTTCAATGCTGTAGTGAGTAATCATTCAGAGATTAACAATCACTTTAAAAACTAGGAAAGCATGGTACAAAATAATATATTCTCATTCAGTCGATTTATTAACCTGATAAAACGACACTATGTATTAAACTATACAGGACTAATAATTGCCTTTAGTGCAATTGCAGCAATAGTAGCCATTGTTGGTGCATTAGCTTCTGTTGGTGCTCAGGAATTTAATTTAGATACATTTACAAGCTTGTTTTATGTTGTAATGTTTATTACAGGATACATTTTAACAAGCATGGTTTTTTCCGAAATGCATTCTCCAAATCGTTCGGTTTTCTTTTTAACACTTCCGGCTTCCAGCTTTGAAAAACTATTAAGTGGATGGTTAAATACAAGCATTATATTCCTGATTTTCTCTCTAATAACCTATTATGTGTCTTATTTGTTAGCATCGCTTTTTACATTATGGTGGTTTCAGGTTCCATTTGAAATTGGGAATGCTTTTGAAATGGGATTCTTTGAAGCATGCAAATTCTACCTAATAACACAATCAATATTCTTTTTTGGTGCAATTTATTTTAGAGGGTACAATTTCCTTAAGACTATAATTGCATTATTTATTCTGTTATTGTTTTATTCAATATATCAAACTTTGGCGAGTACGCTTGCTTTTCAGGATATAATGCTGTTGGCAATGACAGGAAAGCCTGTTGATGAAATGATAACTGCTCCCGGTCTGGAGGAATATGGCAAGAATGTTTTAGTACCTGCATTTAAAATAGGATTTTATTATGTTATGCCGGCATTCTTTCTAAGCTTAAGCTATATAAGAATTAAAGAAAGGGAGATTTAATTATGGATTTTAGAGAATCGCAGGCCATTTATTTACAAATAGCCGATTATATATGCGAGACCATTTTAAAAGACAAGTGGCAGGGAGGAGCAAGAATTCCTTCTGTAAGAGAATTAGCAGTTAGTATGGAAGTAAACCCCAATACTGTAATGAGAACATTTAATTATTTACAGGAAAAAGGTATAATATTTAATAAAAGAGGTATTGGTTATTTTATTACTGAAGAAGGTAAATCAAAAACTATGGAACTTAAAAAACAGGAATTCATCGAGGAACAAATCCCAAGGTTTATAAAAACTATGAAACTACTTGGAATAGAAATGAAGGATTTTGAGAAATTCTATAGTCAAACCAATTAAACTGAAATAACAATGAAAACAACAAATAAAATACTTATAGCAGGATTCATAGTTGGATTAGCTATCTCCACTTATTTCATTCTGAAGATTACAAGTTTTATTCAAATTGATGAAATGAATCCTTCTGGTTATACACTATCTGAAGAAATATCAATTGAAGAATTTAATGCAATTTCGGTTGATAAGGGAGTAATTGTTAATCTTAGTTACGATGAACAGGAAAGCTTAAATGTAATAGCAGATACAGCTTTTAGAAAATACCTAAATGTAGAGGTAGAGGAGCAGACACTAAAAATTCACGCATCAAAAAAATTGCCTGATTCACTTAAGATAATTGCTAATTTGGTAGCGGATGATTTGAAGGCCATAACTGTAAATAATAGAGCAAAGGTAATTTGCAATCAGCGGCTTGTGACTGAATCACTATATGTTAAGGCTGGGCAAGGTGGAAAAATTGATATGAATGTTGAACTTGCGTATCTGGAATGTGATTTATCAGGTGGAGCTCAATTAGATATTTCTGGAACTACAGATTCTATAAAAGTAAAAACAAATGATCGTGCTAAGCTTAATGCCTATAATTTTAAAGCTAAACACGCTATGGTAGAAGCAAAAAATCATTCGTACGTGCATTTTTACGTAAGCGGAAGTATTGATGTAAAAGCCATTGATGGAGGTATTGTTGAGTATAGTGGAGAACCTCAGGTTACAAATATGGAGGTAACTGAAGGTGGAAAGCTAATCAAACTGAATGAATAGGATTCAAAACCATAGAAACCATAGAAAAAAAGAGTCGTAATTATGCGACTCTTTTTTGTTTCAGATGATGTATTTTTAAGAAACAATATTCCTATCAGTCTGTTTATAATCTAAAATTAGACCCAATGCTGGCAATTTTAAGAGGTATCAACGTTAGTGGCAAAAACAAAATTCTGATGGCAGAACTGAAAGTTCTATTTGAAGAACTCGGATTTACAAATGTATCAACCTATATTCAGAGTGGTAATTTTGTGTTTGATGTTACAGATGAGTATAGCAACAGCGAGTTAGAGAGAAAAATAGAACAAGGTATAAGTCAAAAATTTGCTTTGCAGGTTCCGGTAATTGTAAGGTCAACAGAAGAATGGATGCGAATTATTAAGGATATTCCCTTTATTCAGGAAGCAATTTCAAATCCGGAAAAACTATATGTTACTTTCTTCAAAGTAGTTCCACAACCAGATAGACTTGAACAATTTCAGGAAATTGATTTTCAACCCGACAAACATTCATTCCGTGAAAAGGAACTATTTATTTGCTATGCTACAAGATATAGTGCATCAAAGTTAAATAATAGCCTTGTAGAAAATAAACTAAAAGTAACTGCCACTACAAGAAACTGGAAAACAATACTTAAGCTTGGAGAAATTGTTAAGCCATAAGCCTAAGTATTATCTTTTTGTAAGTTGTTTTAACGATGAATTTGTTAGATAGAAATTTAATGTTGTCATTTTAATTTATAGATATGCTCAATCTCTTGTCTTGTTGTCTGCATTCAAAATATGCAGTAAACCTCCATTTGTTTTATCTGATGGCTTAATCAGGGTTGCGAAATAGTAAGGCTTATTTTCATTCTTTCTGTAGTGCATGGTTTCTGCAAAAGCCAAAAAGTACTTGAGATGTTATAATTCTAATTGATTTCTAGAGGTTATAATAAGATGATAATAATCGTCTTGATAGGCATAAAAAATAAGAATAACTTTGATGAAATTATAATTTAAAATCGAGGATATAAATTAACATCGATATGGATTACACAGCATTTCAACAACAAATTATACAAGGTATTCCAAATGAATTGCCAGCAAAAAAGCCCTACCCTTCAAATGCAAACCCTGCACCTAAAAGAAAAGATATCTTATCGAAAGAAGAAAAACGGTTGGCAATTAGAAATGCATTACGATATTTTCCACAAGAATGGCATGTTGAGCTTGCAATGGAATTTTCAGAAGAGCTGAATGAATATGGGCGAATTTATATGCATCGTTTTAAGCCAGCCTACGAAATGTATGCTCGTCCGATTGAAGCTTACCCGGCAAAAACAAAACAGGCAGCTGCTATTATGTTAATGATACAGAACAACCTTGATCCTGCTGTTGCACAACATTCGGAAGAATTAATTACCTACGGAGGAAATGGTGCTGTTTTCCAAAATTGGGCGCAATATCTTATTACCATGAGATACCTTGCAATCATGACCGAAGAGCAGACTTTAAACATGTATTCGGGTCACCCAATGGGACTATTCCCTTCATCAAAAGAAGCTCCAAGAGTAGTTGTTACAAATGGTATGATGATTCCAAACTACTCCAAACCCGATGACTGGGAGAAATACAATGCATTAGGAGTTACCCAATATGGACAAATGACTGCGGGCTCTTATATGTATATCGGTCCACAGGGAATTGTTCATGGAACAACCATTACAGTAATGAATGCTTTCCGAAAGATTTTACCCAAAGGGGAAACTTCTAAAGGCAAAATATTTTTAACTGCAGGTTTGGGGGGCATGAGTGGTGCTCAACCAAAAGCAGGTAATATTGCCGGATGCATTACTGTTTGTGCAGAAGTAAATGAGAATGCAGCACGCAAGAGACACGAGCAAGGTTGGGTAGATATTCTTGTTGAAGATATAGAAGAACTTATTTCACGAGTTAAAGAAGCTCAGACAAGCGATGAGGTTGTATCAATTGCCTACATTGGCAATGTTGTTGATGTGTGGGAGAAATTTTATGACAGCGAAATATTTGTACATGTAGGCTCTGATCAGACCTCACTCCACAATCCATGGTCTGGTGGGTATTATCCGGTTGGTTTTTCTTATGAAGAATCAAATGAGCTAATACGCACAAATCCCGACATATTTAAAAAGCACGTTCAGGCGTCTCTTAAGCGTCATGCTGAGGCCATTAATAGACACACCGAAAGAGGAACCTATTTCTTCGATTATGGGAATGCCTTTCTTCTTGAAGCGTCGCGTGCAGGTGCCGATGTTATGGCATCAAATAAAATAGATTTCAGATATTCATCTTATGTACAGGACATTTTAGGGCCAATGTGTTTCGATTATGGTTTTGGTCCTTTCCGATGGGTATGTGCTTCCGGTAAATCTGATGATTTAGACAAAACGGATAACCTGGCCATGAAAGTTCTGCAGGAAATTATGGAAAATTCACCAGAGGAAATTCAATTGCAGATGCAGGATAATATTACCTGGATTAAGAATGCAAAAGAAAACAAACTTGTGGTTGGTTCACAGGCTCGAATACTTTATGCCGATGCTGAAGGAAGAATGAAAATTGCTGAAGCTTTTAATAAGGCTGTTAAGGAAGGCGAGATTGGACCGGTTGTGCTTGGTCGCGACCATCACGATGTAAGTGGAACAGATTCACCTTTCAGAGAAACCAGTAATATTTACGATGGTAGTAAGTTTACTGCTGATATGGCCATTCAAAATGTTATTGGCGACAGTTTTAGAGGCGCAACCTGGGTTTCAATCCACAACGGTGGTGGAGTAGGGTGGGGCGAAGTTATAAATGGCGGATTTGGAATGCTATTAGATGGCACCAATGAGGCAGATCGCAGACTAAAAACCATGTTGTTTTACGATGTTAATAATGGAATTGCGCGCAGAAGCTGGGCCAGAAACCAAGAAGCCTTGTTTGCAATAAAGAGAGAGATGGAACGTCGACCAGATCTGAAAATCACACTTCCAAATATAGTTGATGACACTCTACTCGATATGTTGTTATAGAAGGATAATAGACCAAATCGTCTTGTAAAGGACTAAGAAGAATAGCTTGATAATTAAAATGCAACAGACCTTCTGAAGTTAGAAGGAAGAGATTGTCGAGGTAGATCTGAATATAAATGAATAATTTAACGAAAGAAAATCAGGGAGTTACAATGGTATTAATACTTCCAGTTTGGTGATTTTCTTTGTCAGGGGTAAACTATAATAGGAAACTATCCACCTCACTAATGAAATGGATAGTTTTTTGTCTGCTTATTTAATAGATGTAAGCATAATTTGATTCTTTGCACAAAAGCAAATGACTTATTTAATGCAATCAGAAAAGGAATCTTCCCTTTTATTTGTCCGTAGTTATGTCTTTTAACCAGATTTCAGCCAGTTGAGGCCATATTTTAGCAGCCGTTTTCCCTGGTCTCATTCCATATCCATGTCCCCCATAAGGTAGTAAATGTTGTTCAACAGGAACCTTGTTATCTCTTAATGCGGTTGCCATTACCAAAGAACTGTTTCCATATTTATCATCAGCGGTTGCGAAAATAAACATTGGCGGAGTATTTTCATTTACTCGCACTTCTGGAGTAAGGCTCCGATTTTCTCCCAAATCCAGATATGCCGGATAAATTAGTAATGCAAAATCGGGACGACAAGAAATAGAATCAATTTCATCTATTTTTACATATGTGTTTATGTCATAATTAGTACTGGCACGAGCGCTTAAACTTCCACCTGCAGAGAATCCCATCACACCTAATTTACTTTCAGTTTCTTTTGAGCGATTACGCACTATTCTTATGGCTCTTTGAATATCATACAATGCCTCTTTTTGTTTTTTTGGCACACGATATTGCAATACATAAGCAGTAAACCCAAGTTTACTAAGCCATTCAGCTACTTCATACCCCTCTTTGTCAACAGCAAGAATATTGTATGCACCGCCAGGGCACACAATTACACTATTACCGTTATTAACTGATGTCTCTGGTTCAAATACTACTAAAGCGGGATTTGTTACATCGGTTAATCTAATAACATTACCAGAGGTATTTGCCATTTGTACTGGTTTGTGTTTCAATTCTGTTTCACCTGGAACTTTATCTGGCCATAGATATATTGTGTCCTGAGTTTGTGCAAAAACTCCAATGTGCATCAATAACATGAAGTTTAGAAAGAAAAAATATTTCATCTGTTTAAATTTATGACTTTGCCTGATATTTATTCGCTTGAGCTCATGAGGGCTAAAGCCGTTGGCACCGTATTTTATCATAATCGCAGTGTGCCTCAATTAATCAGACAAGGTCTGTTTCGTATTTTTAATTGGGTTTATTATTTCTTGTGCGTTGTTTTTTCCTTGTTAAAAGTTCTAAATTAATAATTCCATTTTAACCTGCATTATTCATTTGCGTATAAATGAATAAATTGACGAAAGAAAATCAGAGAGTCACAAGGGTATTAATAATATCTGTCTGGTTATTTTCTTTGTCAGGGTTAAACCAGGACAAAAGTCATGGCAACAGGACTTCTCGTCGGCTCATAGTGGCAAATATGCTTGCTAGTGCATATTTGGGGTTTAATAATCCATTTTAATCTAACTTTGACATAATTGAAAAATCCACTTGTTAGTTGTTGATTGCTTAACTGAAAAGGAATGTCTTTATCCTAAAGAATCATTAATATCAGGCCTGGAAAAATTTAAGGTTAGTTAATGTTCTGCTTTGTCTGTATTCAATAAGAATACATTTATTGGAGTAGTTGAGAAACAATATATCGTTGGAGATTTATTTTATAATTATAGAACTAGTTTTGTTTAATTTACTCACATTTAAACTAGAAGTGACAATGAATAAGTGAATTACATAAAAGTTTAATGTTTTTTTAAGAAGAATTTCAACACTTGTAACACATTAATAATCTAATCTATAATTTTCTTTCGCTTTAATTCGATTAGTACATCTTTTACCGATTTATCTGAGAATCCGGCTGTAGCATTAGTAATTAGATTTTGAATTTGATCATTATTAACTTGACCTTTTATTGCTTTTAACATTCCAATTATTGTCTCAATTTCAAAAACAAGATCAAATATTTGTTTTTTCGATAGGTCTACGTTTTCAACTTTAAGGAATCTGTTTGTTTGTTCCAAAAGTGAATCATCTTGTTCTTCACGGAACTTTTCAAGCTGTTTCAGGATAATCTTATAGCGACCCTCTCCAACACCCTGTTCCCAGTAATCCCATATTTGTTGGAGCTTATCTGTTTGTTTAATAAATATTTTTTGGTCGGGGCTCACAAAGCTTATATTCTCAATATTATTGGCCTGACAAACACGCAACTCATCATTTGAATTAAAAGCTCCCGGGCCATTTCCTTTCACCTGGTAAAATATACCATCTTTCTCTAATTGAAAATCAAGAGCGATTTCTGCCTCGTTACAATTATAAATCCACAAAACTTTTAAGCTTAGTTCTCTTAATTTTGCCATAGTTAATTATTTGCCGGCACGAATTTACAAAAAATCCCAACGTATGGAAATACACTGTAAACAGTTTTCGTATTACTCTGTTTTTCGAAATATGAATTTTATGACAATGCCTTACCAGCAATTGAAAATACACTTGTAAATGCTCTGTCTACTTCGTGTTTTTTCTGGTCAGAGTATATCGGGAATGGCATTTCATGCGAATAATTAAAATTGAAATCCAGTACATTTAACTTAATGTTTTTTAGAGTTTTTTTCAATCCGGAAAGAGGAACAATGCTATCTTCTTTGAGAGCTACAACTGATATTTGCTTAGCAATTTTATCTCTTAGGTTTTTCGGAACTTTTTTAAATTGCTTTATATTTATCAAATGCCTGAAAGCTTTTCCAAGTGGAGTGTTTTTTAATAAATAAGAAAAAGTGCCTTTACGTTGAAGTTCTTTGTCAAGTTCTTTAATATAAAACTCCAATAATCGGTCGAATGCTTTGTTGTCCAGAATATATTTTGAAGTTCCTTTTAATTCAGAGAAAGCACTTCCTCCACAGAAAAAGAAGAACTTTGATTTATCAAAAATTTTGGCCGGATTTGCAATTAAAAGTATTTCTGAAAGAAATGCACCAATAGAGTATCCGAAGAAATCAATGCTTGCCCCTTTTTCAAAAAGAGGGTTTTTACCCTTCATAATATCGTTGGCAAGTTGTAGAATATCTTTAGCCGATTGATATCCGGATAAAAAGAATTGTTCAGGCTCGTTAGTCAGCCTTTCACTTAATGCAATGTTAGCAACACTCGAATCCTCAAGTTCAGGAATAAACATTTGTCTGGTTTTTACAAAATGATTCATCTGCCGAGGATCTCCCCATGCTTCAGGAGAGCGGTTCATGTGCAGAGATATAGGGAACAGTATTACTGCCTTCCCTGTTTCATTAGCCAATTGATAAGCCCAGGAAAGGTATTTTTCCCATGAGCGCTCATTCAAACCATGCAACATTACTATTGCACCTTTAGGTTTGCTTTCACCTTTTGGGTAAAATACAGGATAACGAAAGTGTAGGTTGCGATATGAAAGTGAATTATATCCCATAAAGGCTTCCTGCATAGCATTACTGTAAGAACCTTCATTGTTTTCGTCTTTTCCTGAATGAAAATCTTGCATAATAATTTCACCATTTCCTTCGGGAAATTCAATGGTGTTATTGTTAAGATTAAACCTTTTGGCAAGTTCTGATTGCAGATCTGTATAGTTCATGGGATGAGTTTTTATGCAAACCTAGCTATTGATAGTCAGACAGTCCAAATCAAAGGGCTTTTTGTAACTGCTATAATTGCCGGAAATTCTCTATTTGGGGTAAGTTTTTTGAATATGGGGTGAGAAGCTAAATCCATTCTTGACTTATTGGCTTAATTCAAAACTTGTTTTTTCATCAGGAGATTTTAATGTATTTGTTTTGTACCCGAATTATAAAAAGAAATTGATTGTTTACTATTATACCTGTTAAAAACATGGCATTTGAAAACCAATTGTTTACCCCTAACCCTAAAGGGAGCAATTGATTCTCTCTTCTCACTGTAGAGCCCAATGTCGTTTAACGATATTTTGCCCTCACACACCCTTTTATTACCTAAAGGGAACTGCATGCAGGTTTTCTCCTTTAGAGGATTAGGGGGTGAGCGAAAGGGATTTGAACAATTTATTTCACTTAACCAAAGGACATTGCTCTAGGGGCGGGGTGAAAGAAATAATCAAATTGCGGATGCTGGTATAATAGCGAACAACTATAAAAAGAAATAATTTGCTTTAGAAGTTGGCAAATCGAGGAATAATATTCTAAATTTGATTGTATACATTCAAACTAAATAAAATTATTATGACCAAACTTAATATTCTCTTAGGATTATTGGTGATCTTTTCTTTAAGTGCTTGTAAAGCAAAGAAAGAAACTACTGGAACATCAGATAAAGAAGTAGAAATTGTTCTGCATTGTTCGGGAGCTGAATACACTTCTGATAAGAAGCACTTTAGGGCCTCTGGTACAGGGAAAAGCAATAATCTTGAAATTGCAAAGGAAAAGGCTTATGCTAATACTCGTGGCCGTCTTGCGAGCTTAATAAACGTTACGGTTAAAACGGTAACAGATAATTATGCAAAATCTGCAACAACGAATAATCAGGAAGTTGCACAGGATCGTTTTGAAACCCTATCGCGCCAAGTTGTAGATCAAAGTTTAAATAATACAAAAATTGTTTGTGAGAAACTTACTCAGGACAAGCAAGGAAACTATACCTACTATGTTGCAATGGAGATGGCATCAGATGATCTTCTGAACGATATGAATAACACTCTTTCGAAGGATCAAGAACTTAAGATTGATTATGATTATACAAAGTTCAAAGAAACCTATGAAGCAGAGATGAATAAAATGCGGGATTAGTATTTGAGAGTAAAGATAAAATTGCAAAATCCCTCAAACGAAAGCTTGAGGGATTTTTATGTTTTATATCAAGAAGAATAATACAATTAGAAATCTTCCTTTTTAATGTTATTGTCAAAAAATGATTCTAGTTCTTTGTTGAAATCAAGCTCCAGGTATTTATAAATACTTCTATACGACATCCTGACTGCGTTACTCCTGTTTTTACCACCATCGCGCGAAGTTTTATTTAAAGAAAGAAGCGTGTTTTTGGTATTGTCAAGCATGTCCAGGTTTACTGTCCAACCAATGAATTTCAGATTTCTATTATCAAGATTAACGTCTTCAAATTCAATATCAGCCTTAATATTCAAATCAGCAAATGCTTCATTTCCAATTACCTGAAACCCCGATTTTGTAAGTACTTCTGATATTTTAGCTTTTACTTTATCGTCTTCATCGTTTTCAACAGCAATAGTGAATTTAACATCAGCAGCAGCTTTTGTTCTTGCATCGACGATTTCTCCATGAGAAACAATAGTTATTTCTACCGAATTCTGATCTATAATTGCTAATTTTTCTCTTAATTGCTCACTATACAAACTAATAATATAGGCTGCATTAATATAAGCATACTTAATAACTGGATTAGTTTGTTGTTTTCCTTTTGTCCAATAGTTATCAATTTGTCTATCGTTTTTTCTAATCTTATCGGCATAAATTGGAGCAGTTTTCATTCTGTCTATATAGCCTACAACATATACTCTGCCATTATTGTCAGTGTAAAAATCTCCATATGCAATATTTAAGAGTGTTTCATTAGCATAGGTATCGATTTGTTTTTCTATGCTTTCCGTGCCAGATTCAGATGTGCTGCCTTTGGTATTAGTAAATGAGTTATATCTCTGAAGGTAACTTTGCTCAACATTAATTTTAGTCTTAAACCTTTCTGCAATACCTGCTGAAGCTCTTTTCTTTGCCCCATCGTGTGTGTCGCTAACTCCAAGACTGGCTATGTAAAGATTATCGCTGTATTTGCTTTGAACATTGTCAACCCAATCTGGTCGTTTGTTTTTTTGTCCAAAAGAGAATTCAACAAAACTTAAAAGAGCAATGCATACTAAAATATGTTTTGCGTACTTGCTAATTATTGGGAAGCTAGTATGTTTCATGATTATTTTAGATAATAGGTTTCAATCAAACTCATTTGGTCTTTTCGGATATCCATATCCTTATATATCTCTGAATGTACTTCAGAGCCATTTGCATCAAGGTAAATAATTTTTATGTCATGAAATCCGGGTTCAACAACTAGAGGAGAAGCCATGGCATTTGCAGGAAAAAACATTGAAGTTCTTAAATCGGCATTCTCAGTTAAGTCAACAGCTATGTCAACAGCTACTTTTGCTAAAAAAGCCCCCAGATAGTTCGGGTCATCACTAGAGCTATTCGCTTCATCGATTTCTTTCTTTGCTTCGGCTGAAGCCATTCCTTTAGTTACTGCTCTTGTTAAGGTTTTAAAATATATTAACGGCTTTTTTATCTCAAATGTCTGAATTGCAACAGACTCCATGTTTTCAATTAATTCCAATTCAGTGGCAAAACTTCCATCAATTTCAACAACTGCACGCTTTGCATACGAAATGTAAGGAGCCATATAAGGCATACCAAATTTAAAATGATAATTGGGCTTCATGCCATCCCATGGCATAGTTGCAGTAAAAGGCTCTGGTTTAGTAGAAGTAATATTTAAAGCATTCTGTAAAGATGTAACATAATAGTCTGAAGACATTTTTGCGGGAGCAAGACCTGTAAATGCGAGTATTTGCAGGTTTGCATCTTTCATAATTGGTTCTTCAATAAAATTAGGCATATCGTATGTGTAAATAGAAGGCTGAGTAATCCAGGCTTCTTTAATTTTACGGCGATCGATATCAGCATTATCAAATTCTCGTTCGTTTAAATAAAGAAGCATACTTAGGTATCTTGCTAATGCACTATTGTGGAATTTCACCACACCCATTTTTGCTTCTGGAGGTATGCCCCGATCGTGAGCTTTTGCCGAAGCTGTAACTTGTTTCTCGTATTCAACATATTTATCGGTCAGTCTTCGAAGCTTATTCTGCACCCTGTTTATTTCTACAAAGGCATTATCTTTTTCACCAAGATGAATATAATTTAGCGCCTTAAACACATTTAAATAAATATCCTCATAGTCTTCACCAGAATAATCCAGAATGTTGTCGTTTAATAAAAAAGATGACCCAATCCGAGAAACACTTTTGGTAAATAAATCTTCCATTTTTCGTTCAGCAAGAGTGAGATATTTATTGCTAGAATCGTAATTACCAGCATAATGATGCAGCATTCCCTGATTCAGACAATACAAAACAAAATCTTTCTCCTTGAATTTCCCCTTACTGTATGCATCCTGTAGTGCAAGGGTAATATTATCGTATTTGCCATTACCAGCATCTTCTATTAACCTATGATCCTGAGTAAGGGTGTGAGTTGCAGAACATGAATATAGGAAAAGGCATAAGGAAGCTAAAACTGTTAGAGAAAAGAAAAATTGATTAAGTCGTTTTTTCATTTTTACTAGAACCCAGCTTTCTTTTGAGAAATAGCTTTTTTAATCTTTTTTGATCCGATCCATACCTTTTCGTTCGATTCGATATCGATTAATTGAAGGTCAACTTGGTAGAATTTCACCAAATTATTGCCAAGAGCATCTTCGTACATAGTAATGCTTCCCTTTAACATATAGTCTGAAGCTTTTTCATTTGCTAAACGTTTGGCAGTCTCTTCAGAAGCATTATCTTGCTGATCCATACGTTCGTCTCTAACTTCCTCGCGTTCTTCAGCACTTGCTACAAATCTAACTCTGCCTCCATTAATGAGTTCACGCTGAATGTCTTTTATGAATCCTTCAGTTTTAATATGTTCAGTAGCATCCTTTAGACTGATACTGCCTACAATTAATCTTGGTTTTTTGCCACCATTATCTTCCAGGAAATTTCCATACCAGCCACCACGTTGCATGTCACCTATCATTTCTTCAGCAACAAGTCTGGAATCAGTATCGTTCCAATATCCACTTAAATCGGTTTGAGAATCAGCAGCTACCCTGTCAACAGTTCTGGAAGGACCACCACATGAAATTGTCAAAGAAACAAACACGAAGGATAAAAGAGAGAATCTAATTGTATTATTCAATTTATTGATCTGCATAATATAAGGTTTAAAGGATTACGATAAATATTTTCTTCTGCTAAATTAGAAAATATATATCACCTAAAAATATGAATTAGGCCTTAAAGCGTTAAAGTTCTAAATAGAATTGAAGATTATTTTTTCTTACCTATTATTTCAGGTACTTATATATGAATTATGTTATTTTCTGATTAAAACAAATAAGTTAACTTTCGTGTTTTCAATAGCATTAACAAATAAAACCCAAATTATGAAAAAACTAAGTCTTGTTATAGGATTTATTGCGTTCGTTTTAATTCCTTTAAAATCTCAGGAAGAGTCGCGTTTGTTCAGATTTCCTTCCATTCATGGAGATAAAATAGTTTTTATGAAGTCTGGAGACTTATACCAGGTAAATGTAAGTGGTGGAGTTGCCAGAAAGCTAACAAACCACATTGGTTTTGAGATGTTCCCCAAAATATCGCCCAATGGCGAAAAAGTAGCTTTCACAGCTCAATACGATGGTAATACTGAAGTATATGTAATGCCCATTGATGGAGGAGAGCCAGAAAGATTAACATATACAGCAACATTAAATAGAGATGCTCTTACCGACCGGATGGGGCCAAATAATATTGTTATGGCCTGGACACCCGATGGCGAGTCGATTATATATCGTTCTCGAAGATATTCATACAACTCATTTAGAGGTCAGCTATTTCAGGTTTCAAAAAACGGTGGTTTGTCAGAAGAAGTTCCATTACTCGATGGAGGTTTCTGTTCTTTCTCGCCCGATGGCAAGAAATTAGCATTCAATAGAGTTTTCAGGGAATTCAGAACCTGGAAATATTACAAGGGTGGAATGGCTGATGATATTTGGATATATGATTATAAATCGAAAAAAACAGAAAAGATTACAGATAATGTTTCTCAGGATATATTTCCAATGTGGGCAGGGAACGAGATATTCTTCCTTTCGGACCGCGACAGAATTATGAATCTTTTTAGCTATAACCTGGATACAAAAGAGACTACCAAACATACTGCCTTCGATAAGTACGATATTAAGTTTCCATCGATAAATGGAAATAAAATAGTGTTTGAGAATGAAGGTTTTATTTATGTTTTCAATACTGAAACCAAGCAACAACAAAAGGTTTCTATTATTATAAAAGATGACCAGGTAGCTGCAAGAAATGAAATTAAGGATGCTTCGAAGAATATTACAAGTTTTAATGTTGCACCAGATGGAAACAGAATTGTTTTATCCGCAAGGGGTGATGTATATTCGTTGCCGGCAAAAGAAGGAGTTACTTATAATTTAACTCGTTCTTCGGGTGCAAACGACAGAAATGCTACATGGTCTCCCGATGGTAAAAACATAGCCTATATTTCTGATGCTAGTGGTGAATTTGAGATATATATTCAGCCATCAGATTTTTCAAAACCACCTGTTCAATTAACAAAAGGTGCCGATACATATTATTATGAGATGAAGTGGTCGCCAGATGGAAAGAAAATCTTATGGAGCGATAGACTTTTTAGACTTAGGTATATTGATATCAGTACAAAAGCAATAACTGAAGTTGCAAAATCTAACATCTGGGAATTGCGCGATTTTAATTGGTCGCCAGATAATAAGTGGATTACATTTTCGGATTATATACCTAATTCGGATATGCAACTTGTGAAGGTTTATAACTTAGATACCAAACAAACAATTGAAATTACTCAAGGATGGTACGATGCTAATAGTCCAGCCTTTAGCGATGATGGTAAGTACCTGATGTTTGCTTCATCCAGATCATTTGATCCAATCTATAGTGCTACCGAGTGGAATATCGCTTATGCCAACATGGAGAAAATATATATGGTACTGCTGGCAGCTGATACACCTTCACCACTTGAAGTAAAGAATGATGAAGTAAAGGTTGGTGCAAATGACGACAAGAAAAAAGATGAATCTAATTCTAGTGTTGTTGTTAAAGTAGACGCTGCCGGAATTCAGGATAGGATTATTGAATTACCTGTTAAGGCAGCAAATTATGGCGATTTTGTTTGTATAGATAATAAGATTTTTTACAGAAAAAACGATAGAACCAGAAATGAAAGGTCAATTCAGGTATATGATTTAAAAGAGAAAAAGGAGACGAAACTTTTAGATAAAGCAAGTTTACAATTTACAGCCGATCGTAAGAAAATGATGATTGTAAAAGGGGATAGGTATTACATTGTTGATAAGACTGAAAGTGCAATCAAGCTAAAAAAACAAGTAAACCTTGCTGATATGAAAGTTAAGGTTAATATGGAGGAAGAGTGGAGTCAGATATTTAACGAAGCCTGGAGGCAAATGCGCGACTTTTTCTATGTTGAAAATATGCACGGAGTTGACTGGGAAGCTATAAAGGCAAAGTATGAAGTATATCTGCCTTATGTTAAGCACAGGGCCGATCTTACATATATTATCGGAGAAATGATTGGCGAGTTGAATATTGGTCATGCCTACTCTGGCGGTGGTGACTATAAAAAACCGGAGCGTATAAAACTTGGCTTGTTAGGAGCGAAGTTTGAGAAGCATTCGTCAGGATATTTTCAAATTAAGGAACTTATTGAAAGTGCAAACTGGAACACTCAAATAAAGAACCCACTAAAAGAGCCTGGTGTGAAGGCATTAGAAAACTACTATATTATTTCAATTAATGGGCAAGAGACTAAACAACTTGAAAATATATTTGAAGCATTAGTTGGTCAAGCCGGAAAGCATGTTGAACTTGAGATTAATAGTTCTCCAAAAAAAGAGGGGAGTTGGAAAGAAGTTATAATTCCTGTAGCCGATGAATCGAATCTTTATTATTACAAGTGGATTCAAAATAATATTAAAAAAGTAAATGAAGCTACTGATGGACAGGTTGGGTACATTCATATACGCGATATGGGAAATACAGGTCTTAAAGATTTTATGAGCTATTTTTATCCTCAACTAAATAAGAAAGCACTTATTATTGATGATAGAGGAAATGGAGGAGGAAATGTTTCTCCAATGTTAATCGAAAGGCTAAGAAGAGAAGTTACAAGGTCAAGAATAACAAGGAATAGTGAGGTTCCTGGGCAGATACCAAACCAAATGATGGTTGGTCCCAAAGTATTATTGATGAACCATTATTCGGCATCGGATGGAGATTTATTCCCTTACTCCTTTAAAAAGCATAAGCTTGGAACCACAATAGGTACAAGAACCTGGGGTGGAGTAGTAGGTATTCGCGGGCCCATTCCATTTGTTGACGGTGGTATATTATACAAACCAGAGTTTGCATCCTATTCTGGAGAAGCCAGTGAGTGGATTATTGAAGGTTTTGGTGTTGAACCTGATATAGTAGTTGATAATGACCCATCTGAAGAATACTGGGGAAAAGATGCTCAGTTAGATAAAGCTATTGAGGTAATTCTTGAGGAACTGAAAGATTATAAGGGTATTCCTAACGTCCCCGTAGCACCTGATAAGTCGAAGTAAGCTATAGAATGCTGTTGGACCTAATAAAGTGAAGCGAAAGGCAGGAGTCTACTCCTATTGAATGAGAGATAAGATTCCTGCCTTCCGATTTCTATTGGTCGCAGGAAGGAAGAGATTAACCCTAATTAGTTGAACCTGCCAAAGTTTTTAAGCTGTTGATTACTAGAGTCGATTTGTTGAAAATCAGCCTAATATATTTAGTTTAATTTGCAAGTGTTTTCAGAAATTGCATAAAAACCTTGCAATATGGTAGGAAAAATTGATAAG
>JBNKCO010000082.1:0-68429 GCA_050287785.1 Bacteroidales bacterium | reverse complement strand
ATTAAATTATGGCTAAACATTACTCATATAATGGATATTTAGGTTGTGTTTCACAGCAAAAGAACCGTGTTACTGGAACAGTGATCGGAATTTATAATGCTGCCCAAGCACAATTTGATACTTCGTCAAAATGGTACACTTCATGCGAAGATCATAATATGCTTTGTGGCCACGACACCTTAAAATCAGCAAAATCTCACGCTTCTTATCCAGAGTGGTGTGAGGAATGTCAAAAATTAATTTCCGGAGGTAATGTTCAGATATCTGAGGTAGAGTTTAAAATGGAACGGGATAAAATTGCACAAAATAACATTAATAGTAAATTATTGTCAGAAGGAGAAGAGACTCTTAAAGAAATATCTAATCTTAGTACTGATATACATAAATTAATAAGCTCAGATTTAAGTTCAGACAAGAGTAATTTATTAATTGCTGAAATCGCTGAACAAATTAATAAAAAATGCATTGCAATATTATTGCCATTTTAAATTAGTTTCACAAAACGCAAATAAAATAGACATTGACGCTAGCTGTCAAAGACCAAGTTTATTTTTGAACAAAAAAATAATAGTTATGACAAATACAATATTAGAAACTCATTGTGTTTTCGAGAATGGCTCCTTAAAAGAAGTTGCAGTACTTTGGGATGATAACGGAGAAGTAAGAGGTACCTACAGTAATACACAACCTAAAGGCGGTTATTACTCTTTAAAACCTACTGATACAATTACGCCAGACTTATTACAACAAGTAGCTGGTTTTGGTTCTTACCTTTCTGAAGAACAGAAAGATAGATTTTTTCCTGGAGAAAGAAACTGGTCACGTTAAAATCTTTAAAAACGTAGAGAATATGAAAGATAATAACAAAAATGTTTTTGATAAAGCTAATCCTGAAGCTGCGATGGTTTTAGAAATATTTGAAGATTCTATATTAAGCATTAATAAGAGTATTGTATTAAACATTCAATCAATTGAAGCTTTAGATTATTTTTTATTGAATTATCGCTTCACGATAGTTAATGGTGAAGTTTTTCTTTTTTGGCAACCTTTTTCCGAGGTTGGAGATGCGGATGGGACTGTGGAAGATAAATTAGAATTAATCCTTGAGCATTATGGGATAAATGTTGATTCTCATTGTTTTGTCTCTCCTCGTTCAAATTTTATTCAGACTGTAAAGGATTTTGTTTCATAAAACGCAATTTTAACCTAATACAATTTAACTATGAAAAGTTTATTTTTATTCTTAGAAACAATTACCATTGAAAATATTACTGATATTATAAGAGTCTCAAAGAAATTCTTAAAGCTTATTATATCTGGCAGTATAGCTATTCTTTTTTTTAAAGTGGAACTTGCTTTGGTCGCTTATTATTCGACTAAACTACAATCAATATTAGAACCAATAATAATCGATTTTTCTCAAACATCAATTTCCATAACTATTTTTCTTTTATTTTTATTTGTTCCTTTGATTTCGTTCATATTTACATGGAAACTTATAACCTTTTTTAGTAATGTCTGGAATGAATTGGTTTCTTGTAATTAATAATAAAACCGATTTGTTATAAAACAAGTGTGTCATTTCTGTACTATTATTATATTTGAAGAGAACTTTGTATCTTAACTTAAAAAAGAGGTTAAAGTAACCACCTAATGGCGACTAAAAAATTAAAAAATCCACCACTCGTAGAAGCTATATTTGAAATTTTCTTTTCAACAACACAATGGTCTGCAGTAGTACCAGGAAAATTTTATGATGAAGTTTCAAATCAATCGACATGGACCAAGTGTACATAAGGATTTAATAGGATACCTAATGGATATTGGAACTCATGAAGCAATTAAAACAGCAAAATTGCTAAAAACATTATTCAAAAACAGGAAAGATGCAGATTATTGTTTACATCTCAATATATCTAAAAACAGATGTGTATTCCATCACAATGATGCTCAAAAAATTGTATATAATTATACCGGTAACTAATTAATTTTACCTTCCTGAAATGACATCGCACATTAATGCGATACTGCAGTGTCGCAAAATAATGCGACATAAAAAAAGCCGCTCAAATGAGCAGCTTTCTTGTTTGCATTAACCGTTCACTTCGACACTAATACTCCTTAATCATTTTAGCCTGCTTCACAAATCCATTAATATTTAGCCGTATTATATAAACACCTTCCTTAAGGGTGTTTATATCAATTCTGTTAACGGATAAAGGTGACATTTCTTTATAAATTAGTTCCTTTCCTGTTAAGTCATATATGGTAATACTAATTTCATTTTCCGCACTGTAATTACTGGCATCAATATTGACAAAATCATTTGCGGGATTAGGATATATCTTAACTCCTAAATGGCTCTGTACGTTAATTAGAGACGTATTTCCTGTTGTATCTGTAATAGTGGTATCTTTTACAACAACACTAAGGAAATCCTCTAAAAACATGCTTATTTTGCAATTATTGACCGACTCAACATCTAAATTAAGATCATACGTACCGGTAATGTTGGTTTTAAATACTATGTTCTTACCGGTATATGTATTATCTCCAATTTGCCAGTTATAGGAATAACCGGTTGAACCTTCTGCAAGAGCTTCGATATTTATTTCTGTACCTGCATTTATCTCAGAAGTATTTTCATAATCGATTTGAAGTGTTAATATTTCTACATCAGTATTAAACTCAAATGATTTGTGACATCCATTAGTTGACTCAACATTTACCAGGATTAACCCCTTATCTTTGTTTGTAATGTAATTTATATTCGTTGTATCTCCCGTGGACCATTCATATTTATATTCTTCCGGAAGTGATAATAATATAGAATCATTTTCACAAAGAAGTAGATTTTCCTGGTTAAAAACGGGCATATATTCCGAAATAATACTAAACGTATCAGATACAGAACAATTACTATTTTCAGCTCTTACCCATCCTTTCAATGTACCTTCAACATTATATAATGCACTTGTCTGGTGTTCTCCTTCCCATCCGTTTGACCAGGTATAATAAAAATCGTTATTCACCGGTACTTCTAACCTTACCTGTGATTTTTCACAAAGTACCATATCATCAATCGCCAAGATAGGTGCATTAAAAACAGTAACATTAAAAATGTTGGTTGTTGTGCAGTTAAATGTGTCCAATATACCTACGATATATTCCGTATTCCTATTGGGTGAAATCGTTTTATTATTTGTTGTTTCATCCCACCAAATAAACTGATAATTCAATGGCAAATCATAAGTAATGGATTGTCCATTACATATTGACGTATCTTTAAAAGTATATGTTGGTAATGGAACTGCACTTACAGTAAACTCTTCAGTATATTGACAGGTAGTATTCCTGTCCGTTATTTTTAAAGAGTAATCACCAGCAGCATTGTAAGGTATTGTTATATACCTGGAGGTAATTCCATTTGACCAGGTGTAATTATAATTTCCCAAAGGACCTGAAAGAGTAACATTCATATTTGGGCATATACTTTGGTTTTCAATGTGTACTTCCGGAAGTTGGTAAACTTCAACAAAAGTTTCTTTATGAGCTTTACACCCTTTATTATCAGTTACTGTAACACTATAGGTTGTTGTTTCCTGCGGAGTAACTGAAATGTTAGGTGTAGTAGCACCAGTAGACCACAAGTATTCAATAAATCCAAGCTGAGCTGAAAGAATCGCACTTTCTCCATTACATATAGACTGTGGATTAATAGAAAATGGCGTGACAGTCAACATTTCTACTCGGGTATTTTCAGAACTGCCACATCCATTTTCGTCAGAATAAGTGAAGGTCACGTTAGTAGATAAATTTATAGGCTTTATATATGTATAAAATGTAGTATCTCCGTTACTCCACAACATATTATCAAAAATTTGTGGGCTCTCCAGTCTCACGCTATCACCTTTACAAACTTCCGCAACAGGTATATTTATGACTGGTATATCTATTACTTTTACATACATTGAATCGAAACCAACACAACCATTGTTATCTGTCATGGTTAAGTAAACCATTATGCTGTTAGTTGGTACAAATAATACATTATTACCATTAGCTCCTGTGGACCAATTCAAAGTGTAATTGCCCGGATGGTTTAAAACGATATAATCACCCTGGCATACATTTGTTGTATCAGGCAGTTGTCCAACTGGTACAGGATTGACAGCTACGCTTATTGCATCACTGGCTGTACATCCATTAATATCTGTAACTGTAACACTAAAATCTGTGTTGTCATTTATTATGTGTCTTATAACAGGTTTTATTTCGCCTGTGGACCATAATATTTTTGGGAAACTTGAAGAGACTGAAAGCTCAGCTTCGCTTCCCTCACATATTGAATTATCACCGGTTATATAAACTGTTGGAGGATAATACCTGGTTATTTCCATAATACCGGTTCCCCGACAACCATTAATATCACTTACAGTTAAGGAAATATTACCTGATGTATTTACCAGTGTTTTTAATGTAGGTCCTGTTTGACCATTACTCCATCGATAGCTTAAATAATCGCCCAGGTAAGTATATATTAGGGAATCACCCTGACATATTCCAGTATCAGGCAAAAACACTTGTGGTAAAGCATTTACAAACACTCTAAAAGTATCCCGATGATAACAGATACCTTCTGTTATTTCAAGGAAAAAGTTGCTGTTGGTACTTACATCAAATAATGCCGATTGCCCTATTGAACCATTGGACCAATAATAACTTAATCCGGAACCAGAAAGAGGTGCTTGCATGGCAAGCTGGGTTCCGCTGCATATTGATGTATCATTAATGGTAAACTCCGGAACATTATTTACAATAACATTAAATGAAGAGGTATCATAACATCCATATTCATTCCCTACTTTTAATCGAACTGTTGTGTTCTCATAAAATCGTTCTCTTATTGATTGTGTCGTTGCACCTGTAGACCATAGATAACTGTGGTAGGCACGAGGTGATTGGATAAAATGCTCAACACCTTCACATACGTTTTGTGTCTCAATACCTGGCGATAATGGTGAAGGTAAAGTATTAATACTTGCAACATTCGTTGTATTACAACCAAATAAATCATAAACAGTTATGTTTACATCATTATCAACATGTCCAAAAGGTCTTACAACTCTTCTTATTTCACGAGTTGTTTCTCCATTTTCCCATAAATAAGCGTTCCAACCTTCCGGAGCCGAAAGTGTAACCGTATCGCCTACACAACCATCTACATTATTTACTGTAAAGTTAGGTAATGGTTGAACAGTAACTTGCATCGAGCTTGTTGCTTGACAACCATTATTATCCACGACCCTTAATGTTGCTGTTAAATTGTTTCTTACCTCGAAGGTTGTTGTTGCTCCTTCAAAATAATTGTTTGTGGACCAATAATGTAGAGGATAGTTGTCTTTAGCTGTCAATGTTAAGTTACTCATAAAACAAGCAATTGTATCTCTCAATGTTATTACAGGATTTTCATGTACTGTTAGTACCATTGAGTCTACAGCAACACAATACTCATTTTCAACCTCGACATAATAGGTAGTTGTTACGCCGGGACTTACTGTTAAATTATATAAACTTGGACCGCTGGCTATGATACCACTTGCGTTTCTCCAGGTAATATTACTTATTGTTGGTGCAGCCTGTATTGAAAGAGTATATGACTGTCCTTTACATATTGAAGCATCGTTTAAATTAATTGCAGGTGGATTTTCTGCATAAGCCGTATAAGTTATATCACTACTAACACAGCCATTTGTATCAACAACAGAAACATTTCTGTTAGGGTTTTGCACGGCATCTTCATGTGTAATGCTTACATTATTATTCGTTGACTGTGTTCCATCGAATGTATATAATGCATAATTTTCCGGTGCAGTTACCATTAAACTATCATCTTTACAAATATGAACATTTGGCATTGTAAAGCTTGGTGTTTTATATACTGTAATAGAAACCTCTGTTTCTGCCTTACAACCTGTATTATCAGTAACCCTTAAAGCCATGCTATTGTCATTTAAGGATAAATTTTTGGTATATGTATTTCCTCCGGAAGTGAAAACGGTATTATTTAAGTTCCATTCGTATTGATTGAATGTTGGTGCATTGAAAGTTACAGTTGTTCCTTCACATTCTATAACACTATCTATAGCCCCTTCTATTGAGTATTGCTTATAGGTATACGTTACACTGTTTGAATAGCCGGCATAATTTACATTTATACAACCATCATGAACCCTTCTTCTGTAAATTCTTGTATTTACTGGTTTTTCTTTTATGGATAACCTATAATTTGTTTCACCATTGAGAGTATGCCAGGTTGTTTGACCTTCATCCTGATATTCCCAGGAATAAAGATAACCTTCACCGTCACCGCCAGAAGGAGTACTTATTTGCTCAATCGCAGGTATGTCAATAACATTATGGCTTTCACAAACAATTTCATCATGACCTATTGTTCCTGCATTGATATCAGGATATCTTTCCATCGTATATACGGGAGAAGTTGCAGCGCATCCGGTTCCTGTTTCTACAATTTTTCTTCTAAACTGTAAACCATTATAGTTCCAAACAAAGCTGTTGAAAGAACTTGGACTGCCGTTAAATACAGTTAACGGTAAATTTCTCTGATTGTCATTAATAAGAAATACTTCGCTCATTGGCCTCCATGTAAGATAAGATGGTCCGTCTACGGGTAAAATTTCCCAACTATACGATAATACTCGTGTTCCATTATTTTCTGTTACAGTTAGATCACTAAGCATTTCATTATGACAATACCTGTCTTTTGGACTTGTGATAATTCCTGCATCAAGTGCTTTGGGTACAGATACTTCAACTACATTGGATTGTAAAGAATATACCGGCGAACAACCTGTTAGATACATTTTCCTAACAAAAAACAGGTTTGCATTATAACTTGAAGGTCTATAGGTTAGACTTTCACCAGTTGCCCCAGGTATATCTGAAAACAAACTGTTATTTGCACTTACAGCCCATTGATAACTTACATTTTGACCGTTATAACTTCCGGCACTTGTATTGTTCATAATTACCGGATTGGAACTCGTTTCACATAAATTTACTGATGAATTACTAATTGTTCCCGGTGTGGAAGCATTCTTGGATAAAATATTTGAATACTGTCTTACACCCGCTATCTGGTCGTAAGTATCCTGAATCCATCTTCTAATTAGAAATTCATGCCCAAAAGGTATATTTATATTGAATGGTTGTCCATTTTGTAGTTGTGTGGATTCCCAGGTAACACCATTATTATATGAAATTTCATATCCATGAACAAAATCACATGATACAGAACCATCTCCACTAAAAGTTATTGGAGCATCTCCTATAAAATTTACATATCTAATATCACACGAAGTAGGATTTTCTTTTATTGTCCCTGCAGATGTAGCATATACATTATGAACCGTGATTACATTTGAATATTTTGGAATATTGTATTTGTCATTGTAGGTTGCCCTGCGATAATATTTTATTCCTTTTTCATTACCTGGTATATATTCAATGTATTCATTGGATGGAAAATTTGTCGGGGCAGGAGTAATTTTTTGCCAATTATTTCCATCTGTTGAAAGTTCCCATTGGTAAGCTACAGGGTTATTATCAACACAAGTACCTGGAGCACTACTGTATAACGTTACCGGATTTGCTGCATTAGGTAAAACCTGCAAACTAGGCCCAATTTCTCCTGCAGTCATATTGAACATTAATACAACTTTTATGGGATTTGCTTTTTCTCCATATGCCTGTTGATTAGCAGCATAGTACTGCCACCCATTCCAACAAATTCTATTGTATTCTATTTCTAATACATCTTCCGGAAGTGTAAAGGGTTCTATAGTATGTGTAGGATTATGGTAATCATTATACAAAGGATGTGATTTATAATAAGAACCATAAGTACTCGATTGGTTCGGTACTGGCGTTATTTGAACCGCCTGGTAACTCGATGCATTTCTATACAATATTGTCCTTGTCCAGAAATACAAATCTAAAAAACCACCCGGATAACTTAGATAATCACTATATCCATTTATTTCATTTGTAAGTGTGACAGTTTCAGACCTGTCATATACATAGATAGTATTTGATGGACCTATTACCCCAGGTTCAACCCTATATTCACCTGATGGATTTGTATAATAGAAGTACTGTGCATTTAATATTATTGATGCACATACCAATGTTAATGTTATTAATACTCTTTTCATAACGTAGGATTTATTTCTTTATAATCTTCCTGGTGTATATATTTCCATCTGTAATAACATTTAAAATGTACATTCCTTCCGGAAATTTTTCTGTACTCAATTCATATTTATTAGAATTGCTTTCTTCATTAAATATTTGTTCTCCATTTGAATTGAAAACAACTATTTTGTAACCATTCCTATAAGACCCCAACTCTATATTTAGCTTATCTCTAACTGGATTTGGATAGATAAATAACCAGCTGTCTTTCTCTTTATCTGTTAGATTATTACTACCTTCTATGGATGTTTTAGTACTCTTTTCAAAGTAACAACCATTTTCATCTTGTACCTGAACTCTTATATCAACTTCGCCAGCTTCATAGATTTTTGTTGAAACCGATGTTCCATCGTATTCTACATTATTTATGTAGAACTTACATGAACTCACTTTTTCAGCATTGGAAATGGAAATATTAATTTCTTCCCCTTTACCGTATTTATCCTTTAAGCCTTTGATATTATATATGTCCGCATGTAATGAAACAAGCCCTCCTTTTTGTCCTGTACAACCGTTTACACCTTCTACATAAATAGAATATTCAAAAGGAGCTTCGATATTATTAAAGGTAACTTCATTTGTTTCAACTCCATTAGACCAATGATATAAAATGGCCCCTGCAGGAATTCTTAATGTTAAATCTGCTCCATAACAAATTGTGGTATCACCAATATTTATTTGTGGGCCAGGTTTAATTTTACTTTTGGTAGAAAAAGTATTCGTTTTTCCTCCGTGGTCGGTTATTGCAACAGAGTATTCCGTTTCTATATTATCATTTTTGATAATATACCGGTTTGTTTCACCCGTATTCCATTTATATGATGCATAACCACTTCGTGCAGCAATAACACAAGGGTCACCACTACAAACGGTATCACTTACTACCATAAATTCTTCTGGTCCTGTAACATAAATAAACACTTCCTCTTTAACCTTACACGAATTGTTATCGATAGCTTCAACATACAGATGTTCTGTTGTATCAGCTACAACAGTAATCGTTTTTGTAGTCTCACCAGTGGACCATTGAACATGATTAAAAGTTTCATCTACGGAAAGAATGATAATATCACCTTTATCTGCAAAATGGTTGTCTAATTCTAAAGTAGGTTTTGGGTATACAGCAATTTTAGCAGTATCTTTAACTGTACAACCATTTTCTTCGTCTGTGACCGCAAGAATAAATTGTTTATCAGAATCAACGAATTTACTAATGATGTTTGAAGTATCTCCTGTATTCCATAAGTAAGTACAATTTTCAAATCTTGGTACACCAACTGAAATCGTATCTGTATAACAAAGATTTAAATCCGGAAGATTGATTTCCGGCATATCTTTTACTGTTACCAGGAGTGATGATGTATACCTACATCCATATTGGTCCTGGACTTCGAGTGTAATAGTTCTGTTATAATCTCCTTTTATTGTAATATATGGAGTTGTCTCACCAGTTGACCACAGGTATGATGTATATACTCCGGAAGCAAAAATATTTCTTATCTCTCCTTTACAAAGCGTAATATCCTTTAATTGTGGGCTTACACTCGATTGCAAGAATAATTGCGCACTTGCTTCTCCCTCACAACCATATATATCGCTGAAAGAAGCAGTAATCACTGAGTCTTTATCTGCCTGAACATATATTTTTGTGTTTCCTGTTTCACCAGTAGACCAGGTAATATTTGTTAGAGCATCACTGTTTTCAAGGTTGAACTCAGTGACTTCATTATGACAAGCCAATTGGTCCTGAAGATAATTTGTTACAAAGGTTGCTTCCCGGATAGTTGTTTCTTTCTTGAGTTTACAACCATTCAAGTGCTCAACTTCAAGCGAAAGGTTCATGGTACCATTCGGCCAGAAAGTACGATTGTTTAGGTAGCTGCCATCACTCCAGATATATCTTAAATAACCAGGTGTAATATTAACATTAACACTGTTTCCTTCACATGCAACATATTGTTCTGCCAGGAAGAATTCGGGTTTATCCAAAACATTAACGGGTTTTTCCTGGTATTGCGAACAACCATTCGCATCTGTTACCGTAAGTCCAATTCTATCGTAGTTTGATAGTACGTCACGTAGATTCCTGCCTGTATTTCCGGTAGTCCATTCATAACTTTGGAAACCATTTTGAGCAAGTAGCTCTGTGGTATCTCCTTTACAAACACTAATGTTATTTAGATTAAGTTCATTTACATTATGTACAATCACAGATGATGTTGCCATTGCAACACAACCATAAATATCTTCAACTGTTAGGTTGTAATCCATATTTGTCTTAGGCTTAACAGTATTGTATCTTCCAATAACTCCATTTGACCAATTGTACTTATTAAAATCAGCCCCTCCATCTATATTTAATACCTCACCTGGACAAATTGTATAACTCTGCAAATTTAGGTTTGGTCTTTGTCTTACTGTTACGCTACTTGTCGCAGTTGCACGACATCCATAACCATCTGTTACAGTTACACTATAATTTGTATTTTCTACAGGACCCACCTTATTTATACGGTTAGTTACTCCATTGGACCATAAATAAGTATATCCGCCCGGAGCTACTAAATCAACATCATTTCCTACACAAACATTATAATTATCCAGATATATTTCCGGATTTGGATAAACAACAGCCAGCTTTTTAGCAGTAGTCATACATCCGTTATTATCAGTTACAGCTACAGTTACTAACTCATTAGATAATGGGTTGATTGTAATACTTTGTGTTGTTTCCCCGGTATGCCATAAGTAACCGGTAAAACCTGGGTCAGCTGTTACAGTTTTTGTTTCTCCGGAACAAATTTCAATATTCGGTAATTCATATATCGGTGGATTATTAACTACAACAGTCATTGAGCCTACAGATGTACAGCCATTAATATCTGTTGCATTTACCGTATAGTCTGTTGTCCTAACAGGATATTCTGTAATTTGCGAAGAAGTTTTTCCATTTGACCAGGTTTGTCCTACCCAATTGGTTCCATCTAAGGTAACAGTAACTGCTTCACCATTACAAATACTTTGATTTGTTAGGCTTATCGGGGTATATTCATAAACATTTATATTGAAAGCTTCTGTTGTACTACATCCATTAATATCAGTCACAGTTACATCCATTGCTGTGTTTTCCTGCGCCAGTATATTTGTAAAACTTTCTGCACTTCCGTTGCTCCAGGCATAGGATGCAAAACTCTCCGGAAGGTGAATCTGTGCCGATTCAAACTTACACATATTCTTATCCGAAATATTTATAACCGGGTTTCTGTTTACCAATACATTGGTTGAAGCATATGTCAAACAACCATTTACATCACGAGCCCTCAAATTAACAACTGAATTATACTTCATGTTATTAATTGTATAAGCATCGAGACCGGTTTCATTTCCATTCCATGTATGTTCTGTCAAACTGTTAGGTGCTGTTATTGTTGCCGGTTGCCCTTCACAAACTGTAACAGGATCAAGTGTTATTGTTTGTGGATTAAAAACAGTAACCTGCATCGAGGCGGATGCACTACAACCATTTTCATCTGTTACGGTTAGTGTGTAGGGTGTAGTCTGGTTTGGTGCAACATCCTGTTGTGATTGATTAGAACCGTTATTCCATGTATAAGAATAATACTCGGTTCTTCTATTATCCAAACCAATGGTTACAAACTCACCTGCACAAACAGATTTATTTTCCAGGGTTATCGCCAAATTATCCAAAACATTAACATTTGAAGTAGCTGTTCCCTGGCAACCATTAAAATCTGTTACCGTCACACTATATGGTGTACTATTAATAGGCGATACCGTAATATTTGGAGTTGTTTCACCTGTTGACCATAGGTAAGAAGTGTAAATCGGGTTAACCCCAATCTCTGTTGTTGTTCCCCTGCATATATCCTTATCCGGAATATTAAAATCTATAAAATCATTCACAGTCACTATAAATTCATCCGAAGATTTACAACCATAAGAATCTTCTATTGTTAAAGAATATGCTGTTGTTGCTGTTGGTGAAAAAGTTCCCGTCTGTTTGCCATCCTGTGAATTATCGGACCAGTCGTAACTATATCCCGCAGGAGCTGTATAGCTTATGGAATTTCCGTTACATATAGCTTTATCCATAAAATTAAAGCTCTCTGCTTCAACAACTACAACCTGGGCACTTGCTGTGTGCGGACATCCATTTTGCCACGCTGTAAGACTTAATGTAAACTCCGTATTGGTTTTAAATATCAGGTCCTTTGTTGTTGCTGCCTCGTAATTCCATGCATACCTGTCATAACCACTTGGCCCTACAACAGTTGTATTTTGCCCGTTACAGGCGTATACATTTCCTAAGGTAAATGGATTTGAGTTGTTTACCCTTACCTCATACTCTAAAAACTGCTCACAATTTGCATCACTTACTTCACAAGTGTAAGTAAAATTGGAAGTTGGTGACACTTCAATCGAACGGGTAGTTTCTCCGGTTGACCACGCATAAGATGAAAAACCACTTGGGGCAGTCAGTGTTTTAATTTCTCCAAGACAAATATCAATTGGTTCAATGTAAATATTATTTACATCAAACATTTGAATTTCAAATTCAGATAATGTTGAACATTCGTTAGCATCTGTAACCTTTACCCAGGCATTTGTTACCGGGGCCTGTACATTATTTAGTGTTAATGAACTCGATGTTTGATTGTTATACCAAAGGTACTTTGTAAATGGACCCGGTTGTATAGTAATGTTTTTACCCTCACAAACATATTGATTTTGCATGTTTAAGCTTGGGTTCGGATTTATGGTTATTGTCCGATGAGCAGAACTTTGACAATTGTTTTGGTCCACTACATAGCATGATATTTCTGTAGTAGAAGGAAGGCTTACGTTATTGGTCATCCTGTAATCTATACCATGCGACCAATCAATCGATTTGAAATCATTTTGTGTTATCTGTCTCCCTTCAATCCGGCCATCTAAATTAATTTCAAATTCTTCTCCTGAACAGTAAGAACTCTTTGTTGTTGCTAATGATAAATTGGGAAGATCTAATACATTTAAATTAACTGTTGCTTCAACATAACAACCGTTCTTTTCTGCAGATACCAAAATACTTTGATTGGTTGTTACGTTTTGTATTAACTGGCTTTGCGTATTACTACCATTGTTGTGCCAGGTAATATTGGTGTAACCTGTTGGTATATTTAATAATATATCAGAGCCATAACAAACATTTTGGTTATTACCACCTTCAATTATTAGGTCTACATTTTCCTTTACTCCCAATGTATATAACTTTTCAAAGTTACATCCGTTTTTTGTGGCTGATAAATGTACCTGGTTTACGGAGTTTAACTCGAAAATAGTATAAAATATATCTCTGGAGCTCCGTCCTGTTGTTACATTTTGCCATTCACATTCATACCCACCTGTAGGACCAAAAAGAGTAATTGAACTACCCAAACAGGTTAATTCCGGCTCTAATTGAAATTCCGGAATCGGATTATATTCAAAATGTTGTGTGTATTCACTAATACACTTGCTTCCTCCATATTCATGATATTGAACAAAAATTGGTTCATCGAAGCTTGTGTTGTTGTTCACAAAAGACCTAATTTTGTTTTCGTTACCATCATTCCAGGTAATATTATAACCAGCAAATTCCGTAGATAGATCTACATGTATTTCCTGTTCTGCACATACATGGTGCCAGGGTAAATCAATTATGGGTGGTTCCTGTACGTCTGCAAGAAATGAATATGTCCTTTGACAACCTCTATTATCAGTAACCCTTACATATATTTCCTGGTCATTATAAAAAGTTTTGTTTAGGTTTTGATTTGTCGAACCATCGTACCACTCCCAGCTAACAATTGGAGAACTCGATGTTGACACAGGCCCGTTTATTGGAATGTTGGTTGAATTATAACAGATTGGAAGTGTTGTGGTTTCCTGTGTTATGTTTTGGATATAATCGGCTTGCGCTGTAATGTCTGATATTTGGATTGTTTGTGTTTTATCATAAGAAGTACATCCATCACTGGCTACAACCGATATAGCAAAATTATCCTCATTTTTGGCATTATCCAATACCGTTACCTTACACCTGTTTCCATTGGGTGTAATATTTACTAATCCGGAACCACTGGAAACACTCCATTCATAAGACTTTGCCCATGTTTGTTGTGGTATTTCCACTATGTTTTCAATTCCTTCTTTACAAAGCGTTCCTCCACGTACCTGGACCTCTCCGGAAATTAATACCTGGGTGCGAGGAACTACTTCCAATACTTTTTCAACCTTACAACCCCTGGCATCTTTTACTTTAATCCTGTAAGGGGTGCCATCCGTTCTTGAAAAAATGATATATTTTTCATTTGCATACACATCCGGGTCTACAACAGTTGCACCTTCTTCATCCACACTCCAACGTAAATTCGTATTTTCAATACTATCAATATAGAACCTGTATGGTGTTTCTCCCGGACAAACCCTCAGTTTACCACTATAGTCATAGGCTAATTCATCCGTTTCAATATTATGACCAACAGAAGCATCGTAGATTTTAAATTCATACGACCTGGTATGCGGATCATTAAAAATTCCTTTATATACTGTTGCCCGAATTTTATAGCTTCCCACTCCTAAATTTTCATCTACCCTTAAATTGAAAGTCGCATAATTAGCTGTCCCTTCTTTGGGAAAACTACCCGATACTAAATTAACAATTGAAGCATCCAGCCATACCCATTCTTTTGTTACACTATTGTATTTTTGTATACCTATTTTGGTATCCTTGAATAAGCCAATATCATTCCCGCAATAAGCTTCAACAGTATACCAGTTTTCGTCTCCAAAACAAATGTTTGCCGGAATTTGATTTGTCCAGGTTACCTCTGCTACAACGCTGGCTAACGTGAACAAACTAAATACTAGGTAGAGTATTAATTTTTTCATAAGATTTGGTTTTAATTTTTACTGATTTTTGTTGAATAAAGCTTATCCTTCGTCTTTATCTGAAGTATATATTGCCCTGTTGGAAGATACCAGAAATCGAGTTCTTTCTTAATACCACTTCCCCCTACAATACTTCTTCCCATAAGGTTATAAACCATATAGGAATAAGGTTCGTTTATATTCTTTAAGTTTAATTTATTTTTAGTAGGATTTGGAAAAACTTCCAAATTGCTATAACTGCTTTTAGGCTCTATTATCCCGGTTCCTGACCTGTTTCGGCCTATAAAAATATATCGGTTAAACCAGGCATCACCGGCTAGGGAATCTACTTCAAAAAAAGAAACCTGCAACGTATCCCCAGCATTTATATCCTTATATATAACACTATAGTTTTCACCTGTTTTATCACTGACTGTCCCATCGCTGGAATGCAACACGTAATGAGCCCGATTTGTACTAAACCCCCTAGCACTATGCGTATAATTTGGAATATCATACACATAAATAATTTCGGTTGTTATACTTAAATCAATTCCCATATACCTGTAGAAATGAACATCCCTTTCATTAATGGTGTAGTGCTGTTCATCAACTTTATACGTAGAAGTGTCCTGTGCATATGCAGCAACAAGTCCTGTCACTGTTAATACAACGATTAATAAAGTAAGTTTGGTAATGTGTCGCATGATAATGTATTTTTAGGTATTGTTTTTACTTTTTATATGTTTTGTAGCCCACAGGCTTTATTTCTTTTTTGTTCTTCTTTTCTTCTATTAGCCTTCCAATAGCCAATATTATGGAGTCGATCTTCTCATCGTGTTCATCCAAACGTCTAAAGATTTCTCCATTATCCGCTATTGCTTTGCGAAGCTTTACGAATGTTCTCATAATAGCTATGTTAACCTCTATTGCTTTCTCACTCTTTAACACACTGGAAAGCATTGCCACTCCTTGCTCGGTAAACGCAAAAGGTGAATGTCGTAACCCTTGCCTGTCTTCTTTGGAGATCACATTTTGTGATCTCCAAGTTTCCAACTCTTCTTTATTTAATTCAAACATGAAATCTTCCGGAAATCTTTGAATATTTCTTCTTACAGCTTGTTTTAATGCTCTTGTTTCTACACCATACAACTTTGCCAAGTCCCTATCCAGCATTACCTTTTGTCCCCGGATAAGATGAATGCTTAGTGCAATATTTTCAATTCCAGTTTCCATAGCTTACAATTCAAAAAACCTGGGTTCGCTTTTCATTCCCTTTTCATCGGTTAGTGTAAGTGTTACTCCTCCATTCTGTTCCACATGGTCTGCCCATATATCTACCACCGGTTGCAAATTATCATTCTCATGAATGTCTATAGTTTTTACACCATAATCGAAATGATAGTTGACTATTCTTCCATCCGGATCATAACTTTTTGAAGCATTAACCCTGTAATTTTGGTCTATTTTTTCGAAGGTTAAATGAGGAACCGGAGGTAGGTTGTCGTATACAATTAGCTCTAATGACACTACAACCATTTTATTGTAGTTATCTTTTACCTGTATTTCTACAATGTGTTCCCCTACTCCGTCCGGTGTATAATTAATTATATTATTGGTAGCATCAACGTTAAAAGCGCCATAACCTTTAATAAAATTATAGTTTACTTTTATCTTATGTAAAGATTCCGCTTCATCGTTTAGTTTATACTTAAGCTTATAAAAACTATTTTCTGGTATTCTTAAAGAATCCTTTACTTCTGATGTATACTCCCCTTCAGTATCATTATAAGCCTTTATTGAAAACTCAGGTGCATTATTTATGCTTTCCAGGTGGCTTTCCTTGGAGCTACAACTTTTCAAAGCTATAGCCATTAGTATTATATAAATGCTCGTTCTCATTATAATTCAATTATAATTTTCTGTTTAGTTTAATACCAACAGCGTTTGAAATCAGACCATGCTTTGATGCAATATTTATATTCTGGTTGTACATTACAGAAATTGAAGTTCTATTTGTAATGTAATACTCCAGCTCTGGAGTGAAAATGAATCCTGCATAGAATCCATTATAGTTTACTACTTCATCGTTTTCATTTTCCAACCCGGCGAAGCCTTCACCCCTACCCTCCAGGTACAAATTGTTTACCACCTTATAGGAATAGCTTACGCCTATCGTAGCGAAGTAGTTGCGATAATTAGAATGGCTGAATTTTCCAAATTCAGTCTGTACTGAAGCATTAATAATTATATTATTATCAATGATTTTATCGAAACCTACCCCTATTTCTTGACCACTACCGGTATAGGTGCCAATTATATTAATGTACTTATTACCACTTATTCTTTTTCCCGTCTGCACTTGTTGAGCTTCTAATGCAGTTAGTAAGAACATGGCAAAACCTATTAAACTAATCTTTAAACACGTCGATTTTTGCAATATCATTTGCCTTAATTTTTATTGTTATTGCTCTTGTTCCTTCAGCTTCGTAGCTTCTTATTAGTAATCCACCTTTACCTGTTGTAAAAAGTGGAATTGCAAAGCCAAATTCTTTACTGCTATAGGCATTAATTTCCTTTTCATCCGGACTTATTTCATACACCGGCTGAATCCTTTTCTTATTTTTTGTTTCATCGCCATCGGAGTCCTTTATATTTATATCCGATTTTTTGGCCTCTTTGCTTTTATCTTCTTCATGCATGAACGATAAACCAGTCAAGGTATATTTTCCCGATGATTTATTATTGATTACAACCTTTATGTAAGTTGTATTTTCATCGTTCATCATGTTGGTAACAACCATTTCTATACGGTCTTTTTCTTTTCCAAAGTCATAGTATTTCTGCGGTTGCTTCATTAATTCTTCCAACCTTTTCACTACAATATCTTCCCCCCCTTTATCATTCTCTTTTTTCTTTTCTTTCTTGAATTCATAATGCGTCTTTTTGGGTTGCTCTTTATATGTTATGTAACCATAATAAAGGCTGCCATCTTCAAGTATCACAGAAATTGTTGTCAACGGAGGATTGATACCATTGGCTACAATTATTGCTTTGTTATCAAGTCTGAACTCATCATAATTTTTAAATAGTTTCTTTCCATTTACTACCTTAAATGGATTATTACCATACACTATTTCCTTAATATCTTCACTAAATTCAATATTAGCTGCAAGGTCCTGATTAACCTCGATGGTATCCATGGGTTGACTGTAGCATTTTAAACCTATGGATAGTATGATTAGTATTAGTATAGACGAATTTCTCATGTTATTTGAATTTCATTGTAAACCCTTGTTCCAATATGATGTAATCTTCTTTCTTTTTAAGTTTTTGAATCGAACGACCCAATGCTCTTGCAGACTTTTGGTAAGGAATATCATCCACAAGGTCGTCTATTATCTCTTCTTTTCCCTCATTCATTGCTTCGCTGAATGAATCATCATAAGCAACACCTTCAAAATAATTGTCATTGTAGCCGTTAAGATTTACGTGGTGTTCCTTGTTCTTAGTATCAAGTATTTTCCTTGCCTTTATATATAACCTACCGTTTTTTAATTCAGCCTTTGTAAACAGGTATGACATTTTCTTATACTCAATCCCGTTTATTACACAATCTTCCTCCAAAATAAATACTGGCTCAGAGCCATCCTTTATTTGTGTATCACGTTCTAAAAATGCACTTGCATAAACTTCAGTATTATTATTACTCTCATTCGTATTTTCATAACCACCATATCGAGAATAAAACTGCGGTTCATCTTTTATACTACTTTCATCCTTTTTGTAAGTTACCTTTTTGTTTGATTGTACTTTTGTACTTGTTGAACTGGACTTTTTTGCTGTGGTGGATGACTTCGGTTTTTGGGTATAGACTGCTTTTTGTTCAGTATCTTCCGGAGAAGAGGTAAGGATGTTATTATATCTATCTTCAATATCTTTTCTTCTTTTTTCCTCCAGCTCCTGTTCTAATTTTTCTTTCTCCTGCTTTTGACGCATTAACTCAAATGGTGATTCAATATCAATTGTTGTGTCAAGTGCTGGCAGGTTCTCTGCAATCTCTCTATTTCTGTATGCTTCCGTTTTAGACCTGGTTAATATTGTTTCATCTTCATCTGCGGAAATTGTTTCCAGGTTTATATTTTTATATGGATTTTCTTCAAGCTCCTTTTCTTCGTTCTTATTACCTGATAGAAGAAGCACGATTGATACAGATATTAATAGAAGTAAGAAAGGTATAAATCCAAAAAGAACAATCTTTTTACCCTTATCCAACTCATCAAACTTTATTATTTCTTTTAACTTCATTTTTAATTTTATTTGTTATCCGTTACAAGTAGGTCCTCAATCCACATACCATGAGGATTTTCGTCAGTACGTTCTTTTAGATCATAAATAGTACACTTTATGTAGAATGTTCTTTTTTGCTCGTTTGTATATCTCTTTAATACCTGTGTCCCTTTCGCTATTACTTTATAAGGGTATGTTGACATATCCACGGTTATATCTTCACTTTTAAGCTCATGTCTAATTATCAGGTTTTCTCTTATAATTTTGTTAAACCATCCACTTTCGTAATAGAACTCTGCTAAATCTTTTATTACATCTCCACCAAGATGATATGCACTTTCAAGTGACTTTTCAATTGATTCTGCATTTGGGTCCTGGTCAACGAATCTATTATAAAAAAGATGGATATGCCTTTTAGCTTCAACTTCTCTATTTTCCTGAACTCGGGTTCTTTTGAATACAGAAACTCCGTCTTGCGTTAACGTATAAATACTGTTGGTTGATGTCATGTAAATTTTTACCATTGCAATCAATGCTATTAGCACCACCAGTGGAACTATCAATATTGCAGTTATCGTTACTTTCTTATTCATCTTATGAACCTTATCAATATTTTCTATTCCTGTAAATTGTTTTTTGTCGTATAGTTTCATCACTTACCTCTTCTTAATGTTCCACTTAAAAGACCTGTTAAACCACCGAGACCACCACTACCTTTTTTACCGAGTGCACCAAGGTGCTGTGCAGTTTTATAGGACATTGCTCCTAATACTCCGCCACCTTCTTGCGACTGTATAAAGTTGCTGGCAACTTTTGCTATTATCAGGTACATTGCTATTATTACAACCTGCATTACGATAATAATTGTAGTAGTTCCTCCGAAATCATCGTAATCTGCAAATGCTTTGTTAAGCATCGCATGTGTAATATCAAGTATAAATAATACCGGAGTCCATAGGTGTGTATGTATAAAAATGCTAATCCACTTTTTCAGAGAGCCGGGAAACAATACCTCCATAAATATCGCGATAGGACCACCAATAAAAAGCACACATAAAAGTATAACCTGTATAATACGCATTATCAGGGTAATCTTTTCACTTATCCAGAAAGCAATAATTTTAATAGTTTTAATTGCAAGGTTTCTTTTATACTCTTCCTCTACTTTTTGCTCTACTTTTTGCATATCTTCTTGTGATAGCTTTTTGCCCTTTCTTCTTGCATCTTTTACTTTAAGTGCAAAATCCAGGTCTTCCAAAACTTGTTCATCTTGTATTGCACTTATCATTGTACTTGTTTCTTCGGTATAGTATTCTTCGGTTACACTGCGGCTGTCATATATTGCTTGTTGGTATTCCTCTGCAGAACTAAATCCACCACCGGATATTGCATCAACCGTTGACCACTTTTGATTTAGGTAAGTTATTGTTAAAGATTTATTCGCATAATCTCTGAATGTAAGAAGCTCCATTCCTGCGTTAACAATTCCCATTACCTGTGGATAGAAAAAAATAAAAAGCATTAATAACGCTGGTTTAAAAAATAACCACCTGTCGAATTCTTCTTTTGGGTTTGATATTACTTTTATTACTTTAAACGCAATACTAATGAGTAATGCTAAAGCAATTAATAAGCGTATTCTTCGTAGAATTACCAAACCCACAGGAACATCAAGAATTTTAATCTGATTTTTCTTCTTATCGTAGCTGCAAACTTCATCATAAACATTATCCAGCACATCATATATTGATTTAACATCTTTAGCCTCTGCAAAATCAATTGGAATAGCATCTTCCAATGTTTCTTTATCTGAAATCTCATATTGTGCATTCGCTTCCATGTAAAATGTGGCGAGGAATGCTATCAACATTATATGTATTGCTCTTTTACTTTGCATAAGTATCTATATTGTAAAAAGATTTCTTAATTGCTATGTTATTATCAATTTCATCCTGTCTTGCCGGAGCAAGGTAATTCATCATATATACAACTTTTTGCATCGAGTAATACAGCTTCTTTATCTCCCTGTTGTATTCTCTTATTGCTTTCCATCTTTCGTATTCGTTTGCTTTTACACCTTTTGCATTGTTGTTTATTACTATATTGAATTTTGAAACAACTCTTAATGTTTGCTCATATAATCCAGTTAAAAGCTTCATGTACTTTTCATGTTGGTCAGGATCTAAATACTTATCATATTCGTACAAACTGTTGGTAGCTATCCTAACACCGTTTTCTTTATACATTAGCATTATCCTGGACAGGTAATCATGAAATTCCCTCACTTCCCGCATTGTTTTAACAGTATTACTTACTGTTTCCACTGCTTCGACCATTTTTTCGTAATGCTCATATATTTTTGTTGACAATTCAAGTTGTTGTTTCGCATTGTCAATGGCAATCGAAAGTTTTACATTCTCTTCAATCCCCATTTTAATTTCATTCGCAAGTAACTTTCTTTCTTTCCTGTTTATCTCTTTCAATAGCTGGTTATTTGCTTCCTCTATACCATAGTCCACTATTTCTAATACCTGGCAGTAACCAGTCATTATAGATATAAAAATAAATATCACGATATATGAGAGTCTACCTATCATATGTGTTGATGTTGTAAAATGATTTCTTAATTTCTATGTTGTTGTCAATATCTTTATTCTTTGCCGGTGCCAGGTATTGCATTTTTATTACTACCCGTTTCATCATATAGAGCTTGGTTCTTGTTCCTCTTATCACCTTTCCAACTTCCATCCATCGCTCATATTCTGTTGCTCTTAAAATAATCTTATCTGCATACAATGAATTTACACTGGTACCGGTCAACATCTTTATATCTTCTACATCATTCAACACACTGTAATAAATCTCTTCAAGCATTCTCATATACTTTTTGTGTTCATCCGGATTAATGTATTTATCCAAATCATATATGCTTTCAAGTTTTATTGATATTCCATATTCCGAATATATCTTGCAAACCTCAAACGCATCTTCCCAAAACTCTTTTACCTCTATGCTTGTTTTAATTGTTGTGCTTACCGTTTCTACTGCCTTTACCGCATTTTGATAGTGCTCATAAATTTGCTCTGTCTTTTCAATAGTATTTTCAACCAGTATTATCTGTTCACTTATTTTTTGTATACGGATTTTGTCATTTGTCTTTTGAGCTGCCAGTAACTGTGATTTCAGGCCATTTAGTATAACTAATTGACTTGCTTGTGCAGCTTCTCCCCCTTGACCATTGCAATAATCAATAGATGTAAGTAAAAGGACGAATATTAAGCATATAGTCTTCATCTTGGTTAGGGTTTTTTATTTTTTTCCACCATTCTGGTAAGAGCTGTTTCCATTGAACCGGTCTCTGTTAGATGCTTCTTAATATCTTCATTATCGTCTTCTTCAGATGAGAATGCGTAGTACGAATATTTTGATAGCTCCAATCTGTATACCTTGGACTCATTTCCTAATACCAATAATAATTCTGTATAATTACCTTCTTTAATATTAGAATTTATATTATGCAATAGGTTTGTAGCATGTTTCGTTAACGATATTCTATTGCTTATTATAGGTATAGAAGATGCATTAGAGCGATGTGGCATTAATATCTTTATTGCAGATTGACTTATTATTGTATTTCCAATATCATTTTCAGGAATATCAGTAATATCTTGAACTACAATTCCCACCTGTCCTTTCTTTTTTCGTAATGTTTTATATAGGTACTTCAGGAACTGAGCCATCCCATTATGTTCAAGCACCTTCCAGGCTTCATCAATCCAAATCGCTTTTTTAACACCTACTTGTTTAAATATAGTATTGTTAACGGTATGTGTTATAACCTGAGAAACTATAGGGAACAGAATCTTGTTATCTTTTATATTATCAAGTTCAAATACAATGAACTTATCTGTTTTAACATTTATATTTTTATCACCATTAAATACGTTACCATACATTTCACCAGTACAGTATTCTTTCATTACCAATAAATAGCTTTCCACATTAAATATATCATCGCTTAGTTTTCTATCTTCAGAACAGTTGTTTGCATAGTGCTCATAATAGGTATCAAAGCACTGCTTTACCGATGGATTTATTCTTATGTATTTATAGTAATTCTTTAACGATAATTTAACGATTGATTCTTCTTCTCTTGCTGCAAGGTCTCCTCTTCTTTTCCAGGCAGTAAAAATTAAATCGGTTAGTGATTCAATAAACTCATCAAATTCACCAGGAGTTATGTTGTCTAAATCAACTATAAAAGGATTGAATAAAGGTTCTTCACGGTTATACTTATAATAAGTTCCTCCATATAATTCACATATCTTTTTATATGAATCACCGATATCCAGTATAACTAATGAATATTCTTGTTCAAGATACTGACTAAAGATATGATTCATTAAAACAGACTTTCCCTCTCCAGAGAAGCCAAAAAGAGTACAGTTCCTGCTTTTTATAATTTTTTCGATATATGGTTTATCCCATAAATCAACCACGACCGGTCTTTGTGTTAAACGGTCGTATAAAATTATACCATCCACAGCGCTGTTATAATTGGTTTCCCATGTGTTGTAACATACAGCTTCCTGAACAAAACTCGGAATCATTACTTCCTCTGGTAAATCGGAAGCATTAAATGGAGCACTACCCCAAAATAGATTGGCTAATCGTATTTTGTTATTTTTTGGACGTTTTCCTATTTCATCAAATGCGCTCTCACATTCATTCTTTACTTTAATTTCATTTTCTTTATTGGCAATTGCAATTAAGTTGAAATGCATTTTACATGCATTGTACTCATCACTCTCGCACATTGTAATATAATTATCGTTTGACTCCTTTATATTATGGTTATAATTTGAAATAACTGAAATGCCCCGGGTTCTTTTATTCTCATTTTTAACTTTTTCTTTATATTTCTCTTCGTCCACAAGGTGAATAACTGTATTAAGTATGTGGTCAAACCCTAATTTAAACGACAAAGGGTAAAGGAAAGAACCTTTAATTTTGCTTTTTTCTGTTGAAGATATTATGCTTGTTTCCTTGATAGTTTTAGGTAATTGCCTAACGTTGTTGAGAGAATATATACTGACAATCTTCTCACCTGTTTTTAAATTATCCTCAAAACTATAGTCTGATACAACGTTTCCATTTTTCTCAAGAGAGAAGTATTTGTATTTTAATTTAGTGCTATCACTTTGATTTATTTTTTCTATGCCAATACCTGACTTTTCAATCAGGTATTCAAATTTTTCAACTGCATTAAAAAACTCATCCAGCTTATCATATTTTATTTTGTTACCCTTTCCTCCGGAAAAAATTGTGTTTTTTGCACTACGTGCCTGGAATGTTGTCGAAGTGAAGGAAATATATATATAGCTTTCGTGATCAAGAAACTCCCTTTCATAGAAATGCTTCTCATGTTCGGTATACAATAAGTTTTCCCTGTTAAGGTTGGTGCCCTTGTGATTCTTATTGAAAAAATAATCTTGTTTATGTACACATGAACCAACCGGTAAACTTATAATCGCTTTGATAAATTCGTCGTTTATCAAACTTAATTCAATTTCATCTAACGTATATATTTCTTTAAGCTTTAATTTGAAACCAACGCTTACATCGCCTTTTTTATTAAAGGTTAGTGTATACTTAGCATCCTTTGAATGCTTTGTATATAGGTAAGGTTGAATTTTGGAGAATTTCTTCATTTGTTGAGATTAGAGAGATATTAAAAGTTAATTGAATCTTTAAATTTCTTATACCAGGGAAATTTATTTTCAATTTTATCTGTAAAAGTGGAAAATGGGCTTTTTATAACAAAGTTCCACATTACAAAAACAAGAAAAGGAATCCAAAACCATTTTTTTAAATCTCCAATACGTTCCTTAAAAAATACCACGCCAGTCAAGCACAGTATAGTCAGTATAAATACTATCAGGTAAGTTGTATAAAGAATACTTTTTTTATTCATTCGTTTATTTCTTGATTCTCAAATACTGCTGTATCATCAAAAAGGATTTCCTTATCCTGTTTTTTATACGCTACCACTTCATTAGGCGTATCACCATATTTTTTTCTTCTTACTAATAGTACCAGGTATACAGTAACCTGTAAAATAGCACCTGCAGAAACAGCCAAAGCTGGTCGGTTCGTAAGAAGACTTAAAGCCATAAAAACTAAGAGACTAATGGGTACAGTAAGAAAGAATATTATATAATACCTTTCTGAAAGGCCAACTAGAACAGGTTTTTGTAGAACGAACCGAACAACTTTTTCGCTATTTTCTTCCATTATTCAAAGTTTATTCCTGTGAATAAATGAATCATACCCCCCAAAGCAATCACAATAATGAATCCAATGATTAATTTCTTAAACATATCACCGGCATCTTGTTTGTTGCTCCAATATGCATATGCAACAGCAATACCGCCAGCTATACCACCTAATGCTGCTACTGCATATATAATCTTATATATTACTCTTCCAATATCCTGGATTTTGTCTACAAGCTCACCGCCTGCACTTTCGTTAAATTGAGAATATCCGGCAGTTGCCATTAAAAGCATAACTGCACTTAAATAATACTTCTTATTTCTGCGTAAGTGTGATTTTAGAATTTTCATTTTTTTATAGTTTAATTATTCTTTTTCTTCTATTTCTTTTAAAAAATCAGTGTTTATAAAATCAGACATGTAACTGTCATCTATGCCTTGTTCGTAGTCGCTGTAATCAAAATCATCCTCGTTATTTGATGTTTTATTTGCAGCATTGGATGATATATTTTTCATTATATCAATCATTTTTTCTATGGTTTCTGTGTCGTTTGCATCTTCCAATTCAGTGACAATTGAATCGTCACTTATTGTAGCTTCGATTTTAAATTCAACATCTTGTTCCTCAATTGTATTATCGGCGCTGTTTTCATTTTCAGGCTCTTCATTATTTGAGTTATCCGGAAGAGTTTTATTGATAGCTAAATTATAACGTTTTGTTATATTAACCAAATCATCGTTTCTTTTTTTAACAGCTTTAACTACAACGCCTTTAATTACTCTGCTTTCATTAGCTTTTATATCGGTTTTACTTTCTGGTTTTGTTTCTTTAAAGTCATTACCTCTAATTAGCTTAATTACTAGTAGTACAATAAGATACAATGATATAAATAAAAAGAATACATATGCAACTTTAATCCACATCTTTCATAAATTCTTTGATGAACATATAATATTTTCTTTTGCGTAGTATTGGTGCGTACTCTTTTTTGAACCAACTTACGCATTCATAGAACTGTTTCTTTGTAGATACATATTCCATAGTTGTAATGTTCCTCATACTTTCCGCACTTTCATAAGAGACACGCATAGTGGTATCTTTCTCTTTTGCAAGCTTCCTTTTGGAAAAGAGATTTTCACCACTTGGATTTTCTACACTGAAAATATCTTTTATTTCAAGAAAGCTTAAATATCCTTTTTTCTCAAAATACTTTGAATTTACGTTGAGCCAGGCTTGAATTATGTTATCCGTAAGGATGTTAAGATTAACTTTTTCAAACCTTGCAATTAAACGTACAAAATCCCGGTCATTGGACCGTGTATAGATTTGTGCGTAGTAATCACCATCATACTCAAATAAAAGATTCTCCAGTTTAATTGAATTCTTAACATTTTTATCAACCTCTCCTGTTTTCTTATCTTCGCCGGTGTTATTTACATTTCTTAACTCTTCCACTTCCTCAATCTTTCTTTCCGGAAGTATTTCTTTTGGTTTAAGAGTTTTTGCATTATTGAAATGTTCTATTGCGTTGTCAAAGTTTTTTGCATCCAGCTCTCTTTGACCTGCATCCATAGCGTCCAGATATTCACACTCAAGTTTATCAATTTCTTGAAGCTTCGCTACTGCGTAGCTATCACCAGGTTTAATTGTAAGAGCCTTTTCATATGCTTCAATTGAATTTTTTAAATCCCTTTGTTGAAACATATTATCAGCCTCTTTGATTGCTTCTTTATAGCTACTTTCTGTATTTTCCTCTTGAGCTTTCCGCTCCGATTCTTTTTTCTCTCTTTCCAAGCGTTTTACTTCTTCAATATTTTTTTCGGGAAGAAGCTCTTTTGGTTTAAGAGTTTTTGCATTATTGAAATATTCAAGGGCTTTTACAAAGTTTGCAGCTTTCAACTCTTCTTTACCAGCATCCATTGAATGCTGATATTCTTCTTCTAGTTTTTCTAACGCTTCCTGCTCCTCTTCTTTCTTATCTTCTTTCTTGGTAGGTTGAGCGTTCATTTTACTCTTTGGAATTCTGGCACTTCGACTGGCTTTATTGAAAGTTTCACCCAATAATGCTTCAAAGCCAGGATCGAATCCTTCTCCTTTTTTCTTACCTGACATATTTTAGTTCATTATAAATTTGGTAAACTCCTGCACTACATAGTAAAACGATGCAGGATCTTCAGGATTTGGCTTAATCGGTAGAATGGTAGATTTATGCCTCTGAAAATCTTTTCTTTGGTAAATCTTTGAGTTGAAGTATTTGAAGTTGCGATCATCCAGTTTTTTTGCCATACTCTCATATGGGTTTACTTTCATTTTCTCGTGGGATTCAGAGTACCGGTTAAATATTACCGCAGCGTCAACCAATTTTTTCTTCTTGTTACCTTTTAGAATCGGTATTATATTGTCTATAAAATTCAGCGTTGAATCTTCCTCGAATTCTTCTTCCGGATAAAACGGTATTAGAATGTAGTTTATATATAGCAGTGATTCTAGGATTTTCTTATTAAGAAGTGTTCCAGGTAAGTCAACAAAAAGAATATCGCTTTCTTCTCTCATTTCCTCAATTATATCAATTAGGTATTCTTCATCTGTTGTATCAATTTGGTAAAGCGGCATTTCCAATGATTCTACCAATTCTTTGAATTTTTCATCGGTTTCCAACTTTTGCAATTCTTTCTTTCTTTTTGTGTCAATGTTTCGCTGTAAAAAGTCAGCGTCAAGAATGCTTACTTTAAAATCTTTGTTACGATACATGTAATTTAGAATAGTAGCCATATGTGTAGCAATTGTACTTTTTCCTATACCTCCCTTGGGACTTACAATTGCCACTACCTTTTTTTCTCTGACAACATTACTTTCTTTATTTGCTGCCTCCATTTTAGTACTCATGTTTTCTTCCATACTTTTAATATTTAGATTAGTTGATTGTTATTTATTTACAATATTAAGTAAAAATATAAAATATAACAAAACGTTATATTTAAATTGTTAAAACTTACTTGTTGTTGCTAATGTATTATATCAAACTCAATTTACCTTTATATTTATTCACAACTTATCAATAAATGTTCTAACTTATTAACATTCAATCCCCCTATACAAACATACATCTATACAAACATACATACATACAATTATACTGTAATACATATATTGTTTTGTACATCGCTATTTATGTTGTTATTATGTTTACGTGTTATTGTATTATTTTGTGTTAGCTTAACGTATATCTTTAATTTATTGCCTCTGACTTTTTTTACTTTATTATTTCGCTTTTGCTATACTTATTTTGTGCTTTGTACTATTTCCTACACACATATTTTATTCATAATATTTTGGATTGATAGCTACAATCCAGCATTTAAACAACAAGATTAATTCTTCCGGTTCTATATATTTATGAGCATCTCATATATTGGTTCAGGCTGCATTAATATGATTCTTTCAGACCTATTTGTATCTCCCACATATAATTCATATATTAGCCTTAACTTTCAGTAGGAAGCAAGGTGTGTTTTGAAGTACCTCAAAACTCCTTGAAAATTTTTGCTAACACAAAATTTTGGAAAGAAAATATTTCCGTTCCGTCATATTTTAAAAACGCTCTGTAATGAATAAAAGCGAGGAAAAAGCCAAAAAGGGGAGAGGGAAACAATTCGGGGGAAGACCCGAAAAAGAGCCAACAGTTAAACGTACCCATTTCCATAAATTTTACATGAACCAGGAAGAAAAAAATAAACTGGATGCTATGTATAATTCATCAAGCTTTCAAAGCAAGAATGAACTTATACGGGCCATGCTTTTTGAAAATTCGGTAAAACTTTACTATGAAGATAAAAACCGAGAAACACTAATTTATCATTTGGGTAAGATTGGGGGAAACGTCAACCAGATAGCTAAGAACATGAATAAAATGAAAAACACTTTTAACAGTGTTTCTAAAAAGGACATGGATACTGTGAAAGAATTAGTAGATATTCTGTCAAACCTTAAAATATAATGATTGCAAGCATATCAAAGGGGAATAGTTCCGTAGGTTTAATCAGGTATCATGAACAAAAAATAAGTCAGGGTACAGCTGATGTTTTGGGCTTTGCCAACCTTATTTCAATTGATGCTGCAAAAAATACCTTTAATATGCTTAATAGCTTAAATAGAAACGTTTCTGAACCAACATTTCATGTTTCGCTAAATTTAAGTCCAGGAGAGAATGTAAACGATGATAAATTTATGCAAATAGCTCATGAGTATATGAACGAAATGGGCTATCAAGACCAACCATATTATGTTGTTAGGCATACCGATAAACTACATGAACACGTACATATAATAAGTACAAGGATTGATTGGGATGGTAAAGCTATATCAGATTCAAACATTCGTTACAGGAGCATGAATGCTTCAAAGAGAATAGAAAAGCAATTCAATTTAACACCTGTTAACCATACCTTAAATAAGGAAAAAACAACTATTTATAAGGCAGATATTGAAAGAATAAAAGGTAATAAAGCACTTACTAAAAATCATATTAATAGCGTTACAAAAGAGCTGTTAAAACAGAATAAATATGTAGATATAAGTCAATACATTTCTGATTTAGGCAAATATAATATCGCAATTAAAGAGCATGAAACTAAGAGTAAGGGCAAGACTGTTTCAGGCCTTATTTATTATCTTACGAATGATAATGGTGAGAGATATTCGAAAGGTATAGCAGCTTCAAGCATGATGCATAAACCGACAAAAGCCAAACTTGAAGCTCAATTTATTGCAAATAACAAGTATAAAAAGTTACATAAATCCGAGGTCAAAAACGGTTTATTATTTCTTATTAAGAATTATGATTTCCTTTCATTTAAGCAGTTTGAAAATACATTGTCCCGAAAAGGTATACAGGCTATTTATGAACACAATAGTAGTGGTATTTATGGAATTAAATTTTATGATAAGAAAACCAAACTTACATTTAAAGGAAGTGAAATAGGGCTATCCTGGAATAAGCTTAAAAATATTCTTAATGATTCTTATACAATAAAGGCTGGAGAAAAAAATAAGTTTGTAAATACAATATATAACCGCTTGCGCAAAGAAAATCTTAAAAAAGATTTCTTCGAATATCAGTTTTTACAAAGCAACACTAATTCTTTATCAGAACAAATCAATTTACTGGTTAATTCATCATTAGTAAGAGATAGCATTCAGGAAAACATTAAGGAATACGTAAGCAATAAAATAGATAACATTGAAAACATTAAGGAAAGAGAATATAAGCACTTTTTAGCAGGCTTTAACAATTACGTAAGGGAAAATCTTACTGACAATCTTCTGCATGCCTCTATGCTTTTAAATTGCTTTTATACCAAAAGAAACAGTATTGATAATACCGATGTTTTTAACCATTTACGAAGCGATGATTTTATAGTTAAAGACGATTCATTGAATTATTTGAAGAATAATAGCAAGTACAATTATTGCAATAGCTTGTTTTTAAAACATTTTAATTCGGATTACAAAACAAGGAACAATGTAAGAGATGCAATTATTTCTATGCAAAGTAATGATTATAAGAAAATGCCAATTGAAATGTTTTACAATGCAAAAATGAGTTATTCAAAAAATATGTTTTTGCATTTGTTTGAAAGAAACATGGATCATACAAAATTTGATATTCTTTCAACACAAAGCTATTTAGAAAAGACATTTAACAAATACTCTGTACAAACCAATGATGTACAATATTTGCTATTATACCTTGCATCACACGGAATTAAATTGGAACAAGCAGCAGACAACAGGTATTACTTGCAAATTAAAGATAAACCTGAAATCGTAATGTATTTCAATGATAAAAATAATCTTACCTGGGGAAATAGATTGAATAATCTTGATTTGGGTACCATTAATGAAACTCTTAACCAAGTTAACAGCAACATGTATATTTCAAGTTTATTTAATAGCGGTGCTATTGAGTTACCGGAAGAAACAATCGTAAAGGAATTGGGACTTGAATATGCCGTTAAACAGCTTAATGTTCTTACTTCTGGGCAAAAACAAACAAATGATCAAACCAAACAGTTCAATGACCATTTAGAGTCATTTGAAAGTGAGTTTACCTCAAATTATAAAGAGGGTTATTCTATTCATATTGGAGAAGGAGAGGAGCAGTATTTAGGTAATAATCCTTTCGATTATAGCGATTCATCGGATGGTTCATACGAACAAAACGAGAACGAATTAAAGCGTAAAAAGCCAGGCAAAAAGAAAAAGCGTCGTTAGGCTTTTCTTATCTTTCATTTTTCGATTAAACCCCCAACCCTTTCAAAGAAGCTGTATGCCAAAGGTGTGCTTAAGAACATTGTTTTTCAAAACATATGATTTTGAAACAACGAAGATATAACCGGAGGACGGCAACCGCATTGCTATTTTTGTTATTCAGGTTGCTCCGTAAACTCCACAACTGTGGTCCGACTAAAAATTTGCCTCAAAGCCTCACGGCATTGCTGGGAAAATAAAAGCGTATTTGCTGCGTTTTGCCTACGGGCTAGCGCAGTCGTTTATTTTTCGTTTAAGCTTTACCAGTAAAGCAACACCTAAAATGATGTCCTATCTTTTCAAAAGGTAAGGTAAAAAAGGAGCTTCATAAAGTCGCTCTTTTTTCTTTTAATTGTTCCTTTTTAAAAAGGATAAAACACCATTTTCCAAGCCGCAACTCACTAGGTTAGCCTTTCCCCAAAAACACTTTAAAAAATTCATTTGCCTACCCTATTCCCACGGACTCTGCCAGTTCCTGTCCTCGGTCCCGGGGAACGTTCCGGCTTTTCTTTTTCAAAAAGTTTCCTGGGGAACACATGGCACTTTTATAAAATTCCATTCCAAAGCCTTTTACTTAAAAGACTTTTTCCATTCCAGTTTTAACAAGAGCCATCATTTCTACCCTAAACCCCTTCAAAGGGGCTGTATGCCGTAGGCGTGCTAAAGCACAAGGTTATTTAAAAAGTAAATGGCTTTTGAAGCAACAAAGATATAACCCTCGGACGGCAACCGCATAGCTATTTTTGTCGGTCGGGTTGTTCCGTAAACTCCACAACTGTGGCCCGACTAAAAATTTGCCTCAAAGCCTCACAAATATTTTCTGCACAATCTTCCTTTTTTTTTCTCCTGTTGTAGCGAGCCTCACGGCATCGCTGGGAAAATAAAAGTGTATTGATTGAAAATATTTGCTGCGTTTTGCCTACGGGCTAGCGCAGTAGTTTATCAAAATCATTTTTCTTTTTTAATGACCTCAGAATCAATTAAATAGCGTTCCACGTGGAACGTAAATAATTATCTTTCAAGTACTTACACTTAATAAAAACATAAACTACGAATCATGTACACACTGGAAAAAACAAAAGAAGAAATTTTGGTAGATACTACAAGAAAATGTGCTACCTGTGGAAGTTTGGCTTTAGTTGGATATAACCATTGCTCCGATTGTGGGGACTACAATATAGTTCCTATAATAAATAAGTCTGGAAATATAAAATAATCTAAAATCTAATCCTTAAATCAAGTACTATGAAAAGCACATTAAATTTTAAGAACGTCATTCAAAATAAATTACAGGAAATGGCACAGAATGATGAATCATTTAAGCGGAGCTTGGAGAAGAAAGACAAAAATATTGATGATTGTATTCAGTATATATTGAATACAGTAAAGAAAAGTGGAATTAACGGATTCACGGACGATGAAGTATTTGGGATGGCTGCGCACTACTATGACGAAGATAAAATTGATATAGGGGGAAAAATATTCTGTAAAGTTGTAGTTAATCATACTGTGGAACTCTCAGAGAAAGAGAAAAGAGAAGCACACGAGAAAGCGATGGAAATGGAAATAGAAAAGCAGAGAGAGAAGATAACTGCAAAAAAGAAGAAGAAGGCAAAAAAAGAAAGTGTAACCGAACAAACATTATTCTAATGAAACCAAAGACTGAATTTCAAAAAATCATTGTAGAGTTAAGCAAGAAGTTAAAACCAATATCTGCAAAACAAGAAGCATGGGCTCAGAATGCATGTTTAGATAATTATGCGGTAATTTGTCGTAAAACTACTTACTGTCTTGAGTGTGGTGGTTCATGGAAAGAAGATATAGAGCTTGCACACCTTTTAGGTAAGTGTACTTGTCCTCATTGCGCAGCGGAACTCAAATATCACGACAACCATCGTATAGATAAAGAGAGTGCCTACTTTGCAATTCTCACTACGAAAAAGGGAATGCAAGTAGTAAGGATGTTTTTCATCACAAAATACTATAAAAAGAAAAGCAGTTCTAACTATTCGATAAATGAAGTTATGCAACATTATATAGCACCAGACGGTAAGATGGAATCATTGTTAAAACCGATTAACGGACTTTCATATTATTATGATGCATGGTGTAGCGGTGAGCTGGAGATTCGAGGAAAGTCAGAGGGGCAACAAAGACGGTGTGCAATTGGGCCATATAAAATATACCCAGGACGAAATATTCTTCCCATTCTTAAACGGAATGGGTTCAAGGGATATTTTAAAGGGATAACACCGCAGGAAATGTTTTCTTTGATTCTCTCTAACAGTGTAGCAGAAACACTACTTAAAACCGAACAATACTCCCTATTAAAAGAGATTAAATACAATGAAGATAGGATAGAAAAATACTGGAATAGTATTAAAATATGTATCAGAAGTAATTATGTGGTAAAGGATGCTTCAATTTGGTTCGATTATTTATCGTTGTTGGAATATTTCGGAAAGGATCTACGTAATGCAAAATATGTTTGTCCGGAGAACCTGAAGAAGCAGCATGATACTCTATATAGAAAAAAGGAAAAGCTGATAAATGATAAAAAGAATAGGGAGTATCAGTCAAAATATAAAAGTGAAAAAGGTGTATTTTTTGGACTTGAGTTTCAGGAAAGTAATATCAGTATATCAACACTAAAATCTATTGAAGAATTTCAGCAGGAGGCAAGAAGCCTTAAACATTGTCTTTATTCAAATGAATATTACAAGCGGAAAAATTCTTTGATTATGTCCGCAAAGGTTGAGGGAAAATCGGTAGAAACAATTGAAATTAATTTACCGAAGTTAGATGTAGCGCAAAGTAGAGGTTATAATAATCTCCCATCGAAATATCATGATACAATAGTTAGCCTGGTTAAAAGAAACATGAAGAAGATAGAAGAAATATCCAGTAGGAGAGAGGCTGTTTAAAAGAATGAATTAGAGGTAGCATAATAAAATAAAGCTGCCTCTAATTACGAACATATACAAATTTAAATTGTATATACAAATTAAATTTGTATATTGCATATAACTAACACTAAAACTTTACTGACATGAAAATTTTAAATGAAGAACAACCATTAATCGAAAGGTTGACAAACCTGGCTAAAATAGAAGAGAGAAACTATACCTATGAGGAAGTTGTAGAGATACAACAGATAAGTAACTATTTCGCTTATAAAGTAGGAGTGCAATAAAATTCAAAAAAAACAGGGTTGTGGGGGAGCTTTAATCTTCCTATCGAAAACAAACTGGAACCAATTAAAGTAGCCGGAGATGAAGTTTGTGGTTATCCAAGATTAGAAATTTTAAAATCGGAATAAATGGCTTTAAGAATATCAAAAGGAAATATGTATGAATTTGTAACTCATACCTGGAACACGATTAAAGGAGCATGTGAACATGACTGCAAATATTGTTTCATGAAGCGATGGGGAGGATTTAAGCATGTACGTTTTGATGAAAAGGAGTGTCAAACGAATATTGGTTCCGGCAACTTTATCTTTGTTGGTTCTTCTAATGATATTTTTTCTAAAAGCAAGAAAAAGGAATGGGTAACAAAGACTTTAGAACATTGTAATAAACACGATAACTCATATTTATTTCAAAGCAAAAATCCGGGAAGAATTCATAGTTTTAAATCCTTAATTCCCAAAAATACTACGGTTTGTACTACTATTGAAACAAACAGGTTTTATAGCGAATGGATGGGAAATACACCTACACCGCAATTAAGAGCTGAAGGAATGAGTATACTTGATTTACCTCGATATGTAACGATAGAGCCAATAATGGATTTTGATTTACAGGAGCTGGTGAAACTAATTTATAGGTGTAAGCCGGTACAGGTAAATATTGGAGCTGCTACCGGAGGTCATGTTCTACCAGAACCGACAAAGTACCAGGTAATGGATCTAATAAATGAGCTTAACAAATTTACTACTGTTGCTAAAAAGAAAAATTTGAAAAGACTCTTAGAAACAGGCTAATATTAACATATAAAATTATGAGCATTGTATTATCTCCTACGCGCGTAATCATCTTGATAGTCTTGTTGTACGTATTTATTCAAATAATAATTCTTGCTTTTACAAGTGGTGTAGCATTTGGTGAAACAAGAAAAGTTCTTATAAAAATTAAGGCACACGAGTTATTCAGAGGGCTATATTCAAACAGCAATGAGGAATTGAATATTTCCGACCTCGATGGTGCAATTTCTATGTTACGTGGATATTACAAGAAACCTATTACATATATATGGTTCTCAATATTCTTTCGTAGAAAAAGTATGATACATACCCTTAAATTTATTAGGAAAGAATTTGAAGAACTTGTTATGTGGTATAATAACGATGTAAAGAACTTATAATCAAATTATAACACAAAGATGGAACAGAATTCTCCGATGCAGGAAATACAAGCATTGACAACTACAATAATATTAGAAAAATATTATTTGTATAATTGCGGTATGGATAAATTCTTTATGAACGATATTATTAGGAGAATATGGAGGGATGACTTTAAGGGTAATAGCTATGAAATGGCTAAGCACCTAGGACATGTTGATAAGAGAGGCAAAGTAAAGAATCAGAAAGTAGATATGTGGATTAAAAATAAAGCTGTAATAAGACCGGAGAGTTTCGTGGAAACACTAAAAATACTTGGTTATACCTTCGATAAAAATGGTTTTTCACGTTGCGTAAAGAAATAAGCAAGTACTGCCCAAAGCTTCATAGAAACTTCTGGAATCCCCTTCGCTTTAGGGAGGGGAGGATGTCAATATCATAATTATCGCTAAATATTGCGATGTTGGCCAAATGAAAAAGCATTGCAAATTTTTAGCTGGAGTGTCGTAAAAAAATGCGATACCGGTAAGATGGAATACCATGTAAATAGGAAAGGAGTTAGGTAAGTTTATCAAGAAGATACTTGTATTCCAGTATTTTTCTTTTTGACAAAAAAATCAAAGAATTCTCCCTCTATAAGTAATCAAGTTTAGGTGGAGATGAATTTGTTTTATCTTTTCCTTGTTTCTTAGAATTTAAATAATTTAAATTTCAAGAAGCAAGAAAGCCACAGCCTTCAGGCAGTTGAGGAATTGTCCTTTGGCAGTTAGGGCAGCATCGGGACTGTTAAAAGAGGTTTTTAAGTGATGTTTACAACCTATGAATTTGGTGGATAGTTGTAAAAAAAGGCTATGAGATTCAAATGAATTATTCATAGCCTTTGGGGTTATTAATTGATTTTTGGTTTGATTATACAGATACTGATTGTTTTTTATTTTTCTCCTCAGATGGAGGGTTGATATTTTCTCTCCATCCGGAACCTATTACCTCGCGTTTTCCTTCTTTATCCTGGGAGTCAGAAAAAGCAACCATATTTCTTGCTTTCTCACTAACGAGGTTTTCAGGGTTTTTGTCGGATACGAAGAATTTAACATATTCATCGCCTTCCTGCTTGAGTAGTTCTTTCTTGTTAAGGTAAATGTTTGCAATTACTTTATCACTATGTACACCTGGAGGAATAATTGTTAAGTCCGGGTCTTTTTTGCCATCCCGTTTGTGTTCATTTAGGATGTAAGAGATTTTTATTTCACCTCTTTCGCTTTCCTCTAATTTTTCAAGTTCTTCTCGTTTTAGTGAAGAGCTGAAACGTTCGCCTAATTTCTCTTCAGCTACCATTATATCATTGATATAAGCACTACCAAGGATATAACGTCTTTCTGCGGATTCTCTTTCGCTATTTGTACTCATGGTATAATGTATTAGTTTGACATATAAGCATTTATACGTAAAACTAAGTAATAATTTCCGCAAAACAAAATAAAAACGCAAAATATAACGAAATGTTATATTATAGACTCTTCCTTTTTTAGTGAAATGTTACTGTTATCGGGCATTAATATCCATTCTATATTAATTCCTACTTTTATAAAATAGATATAAGCTTTTAATGTAGTTTCTGAAAAACGGGATTCTGATTCAAGGTGTGAAATATTGGCTTGGGAGGTATTAAGAGCTTCACTAAACTCTAATTGGGACATCTTGAGTACAAACTTTCTTATGTGCTGTATTCTTTTACCAATATAAAGTGTGTTAAGATGCTTTAAGTCATTTGTTATCTCTTCACTCATTTATTCCTAGATGCTTTTTTTTGCAACATTCTTTTTATCCTGTTTTTCTTCTGCTACTAGGGTATTTTTCTGGTCCTCTTTAAGATTAAGATCGTCATTCCAGTCTTTTGTAATTGGAAGTTCAATTTTCATTCTCAAACTTTCTGTTTTTCCCCCAATAGCACCCAGGAGTTGTTTATTAAACAAATATAATGCATTCTTATCTCTTGGTATTGCTACTTGAAATCTTTTATTAGCATTATTTATTGTTTTAAAGCTATCTCGTTTTAATAAATTCTGTTTTGTATCAAGACTTTTGGAGTAATCACTAATCTCTTTTTCTTTTCTTTGGTTATACATTTTAAATGCCATAATCATCTTTAGAAGATTATTGTCTTTAAATGAAGCCTTATCAAATTCTATTAGTATACTTCTTTTATCGGTATCTACTATTTTGACATTGTGCTCTTTGTTGATAAAGTGCAATAGGTAGTGGAGATTAAATTCCTGTCCAGCTCTGTCATTATCATTAATAAGTAATAAATTTCTTATCCCGTTATCAATGATTTCTTTTTCAAGGACATTGCTATGTTTTAAAGATGGAGAACCAAATGTGGCCATATAAGATATATTACCATTTGGATTATGCATCTTGCTATGCGAAATACAATCTATTGCTTCTTCACCTATTGCTATCGTATTAGTCTTGTTGGTGTAATTACTTTTCCAGACACCAATTTCTCTATTGGAGTTTGGCCCCAGGCGTTTATCATTTCCTCTGTGAATTTGTATTCCTACGACCTCATTTGTTGATGTGAACAACGGGAAAGAGGTGTTATAGTTTTGTTCAACTACCCATTCTTCGGTCTTATTATCTTTATATGCGTATTTTGCTTCAATTATTTTTCCGGAGAAAAGGTCGTTTTCAATATCACTCTTTTCAATTCCTCTACTTATGAGGTAATTGAAATCTTCTAGTTTTTTTGCGCCAAATAAATGATAATTAAACGGTTCACGTTTATTTTCTACCTGTATTTCATTTTTATAGGTTTCAACAAATTTATTAATTTCCTCTGCAGGAATTCCAATATAATCATTAAGCGTTTCACTAACCTTTTTGTAATCTGTTTTTTGTTTTGGTAGAGTGCTTACATAGCCATTTACACGATTAACTGCAAAATTGATTATGTTTCCTTTATCACTATCCGGATCGGATACTGATTTATAAACCCAATTATGTGGAGGAAGTTTATGCTTTGTTACAATGATTTCATCATCTTTACCGTTCTTATCTTTACCGAATACCTTATGTACTCTTGTACTTTTCCTTTTATTAATCTTATAACCCTTATAAATAAGGTATTCTGGCAGAGATATCCTCTCTATTAGTTCATCAAAGTTTAAGCGTTTCATGTTTTTTAAAACTCTATAATTTCTTGGTTTGCCAAGTTATCAACTTTTTCTGTAATTATCATCCTAATGGATGTCATAAGCGATTTTATCACTTTTGCTTTAAAGCTATCCGATGGTTCCTCACCATCGAGTTGTTCAAATGCATCTTCTTGGAATTGTAGAGCTTTAGCTGTATATATATCAGCAAGTTCTTCAATAAGACCATTATATACGTTTTCTGAAGTAATACGTATTATTTTATCCTTTTTACGCTTCCTGGTGACTTGAATAAATTTTCCTATCCACTCAATCATAAAGCTCTTGTCGGTGGTTTTATCATAAGGAACAACAAAGTTCAATAAAATAGAAAGTTGTTTTATATTTCCTTTGATATTTTCCATATTCTGTTCCTGCAACTCATCAATATCAATATCTTCAGGAAACTCAGTCAATTGAGGAAGTTTATGTTTTTTTGCCAATTTCTTGTATTTCATGTCAATATTGGCTTTACCAATAAAAGCCTTTTTTTCCATGGGAATACTTTCATCATAATTATCAGCTACAATCCCGGCTACTTCTCCCTGTCCAAGTTTTGCTAAAACGTCCACAGGAGCTATTGGTTCCATAGACTCACTCATGTTCACCGATGTATCATTCCTGGAGACATTAACTGATGTTCGTCTTATTTTAATTTTTCCAATTTTCTTCTGAAAACTTTCCGCTGTCTTATCGCCAATCATACCAGTTATTACGTTACCACATATATTGATTATGGCTTCAGCTACCTCTTTTCCATAATCCCTAACAATTTGAGTAAATTCCTGTACGCCCAGGTAACAAGCTATTAAATTACTTCTACCGGTGGCAATTAAATTGTCAAGTGTATTTATACCAAGAAATATGGTTGGTAATTCATCAAATATGAGCCCTGTTCTTCGTTTACCTTTCTTGTTTATCAAACGTATCATACGTGATGAATATAAACTTAAAACCACACCATAAATACTTTGTCTGTCCGGGTTGTTTGCCAGGCACATTATTTTAGGTTCTTTCGGGTTATTAATATCAAGTGTAAAATCATTTCCCGTTGTGGTCCAGTATACTGCTTTATTTGTAATCTTTGATAATCCTAAACGTACAGAAGCAATCTGTCCTTCCAATTGTTCCATGGTTTGTGATTCCCATGCAGCAAGGAATGGACTCATAATATTAGAAATACTTGTATCTTCCATAGCTGTCAAACAGCCAAACATAGAATCATAATCTAAACTTATTAATTCTATTAGGTGAGGAAAAGTACAATATTGTTTACCTAATGCTTCATGTATTAGTTTTAACGTCCATATACCACATGCTGCAAGATTTATAGGTGATTCTACAAAGAAATCACCCTGCTTCTTAATCCATGTTTTGTTTAAACCTAACATTATAGAGTTAGCTGATTCCATGGCATCGCTAAAATCTGTTAGTAGTTCAGGTTGTAGTGGATTACATCGGTGTGTTAATCTTGGGTCATCCAGGTTTATTACATGAAAAGTTGGTTTAATATCATACTCATCATAATACTCTGTTAAGTAGCTATAAGTTGCTTGGGTAAGGTCTGGGTATTTATAATCATAAACACACATTGCGAAACCTTTTTGAATCATTTGCCTTAATGCTTCTTCAAGAATTGCAAATGTTTTACCAGAACCTGGTACACCACTAACTAATACAGCACGAAATCCATTAACTATATTTATCCATCCATTACGTATTTTCTTTTTGAACTTGTATTTAAAGGGAATATTAACCGAATATTCATTCTCCATAAGTACCTCGTTCTGTTCAAACTCCCGCCCTTCTATATCAAAACGGTCCTTTAAATAACGACCTTTTATAAATTTTTGAACTAATACTGCAACGTACATTAGCGTAAAATACCCAACGACCGTAGTAATTATGTGAGGTATATTTCTTAATCCGAAAAGGTTTGACATGAAGTACATCAGCAGGCCAAGAACAGCAAACGAAAGTAATCTAAGCTTATTTATTTCAATTTCTTTTCTTGGTTTTGCACCTAAAGAAATAATTATCAGCAGGACCAATATTGCAATTTTCAATATGAAGCCTCTATCGTCCAGTAAACCTATTTTTCTTAATTTAAGGATGATATTATCAAGTACATCTATTGTTATACCAGCCTTATCTAATAATTGATATGCATGTATATATATGTCTATGGATAAAAACAGAACACTTCCTATATACAGCAGTAGGTTCGTAGTGTTACTTTGTCCGTTTTGTTCGTTCATAAGACCATCATTTTAAGGTTTGATAGATTTTGTTCTAATATTTGGATTTTTTGTTTCTAATCCAAGCATTTTTCTAATATCCTTATCTTTATTATTCTCTTCATGTGCTTTTTTAACTCCATTTACAGACTCTTTTATTCCGTTTTCAACCTCAATATTCTCTTTCGTTTCTTCACTGTTCAAAGCTTTCTTTTCATTAAGAAATATTGAAGGATTCTCATCTCCATTAGCGGTAACAGTAGCTGTTTTAGCTATTGATGCTTTCTTTGCATTTTCCTTAATTACATAGTTTATGATTACTTTGTTCAGCTCTTTATCCAAATGCATAGTAGTGCGCATATCTTTTATTTTTGCACTACCTTTTTTAATTTGAACAATCTTATTTCTCAGGTATAAGGCAGATTTATCTTTTGCATACCTATAATTGAACAGAAATCCCCTGCTTAATACCAGCATTTCGCCATTTTTAAGTTTAGCAATTTCTTGTTCGGTTAATTGTTCCGGAACATTTAGTTCCTTTGCTTTTCTGTGATGTCTTATCTGTAGCTTTCCGGTTTGTACGTTTTGTTCAAGCTTTAACTTAGCATCAAATCCCATGTCTTTTGTTTTAAACCCTTCAATCAAACCCGTAAGCTCACCCTTTAGTAGAAGTTCCATATTATCTTTTAAGTCGGTATAGCTTTTACCAAACATTGGAAACCTTAAACTTTGTTTGCTGTTTACTTTTATGTAGCTTATGCTTTTTTCGTCGCAATACAAACCCGCCTGCTTTATAATGTTTAAAGCTTTTTGATAGTTATACTCTACCCCCTTCATAAAGCTCTCTTTTTCATTACTGTCAAGTTTTGCGAGGGTTTCAAGCAGATTTTTGCCCACTACAGGTTTAGATGAGCTTTTTAGTTTCTCAAGGGATAATATAATAGGATCTTCGTTAGTAAACCCTTTATTTCGTAATGCATTTACGATTACGTTCATGTGATAACCTGGTACAGCTCTATCATATGAAATGCTACTTTTTTTGTTTATTTCATTCTTTAACTTTTCGAATAGTTCCGGCTCATACTTTTGAATATTATCAACAGATGCGTTAATATCTAATCGGTCAAAATACTTTTTTATGTTTTCAGCTCCGGCCCATTGAACAACTGTGCTACTTGCTTCCTTCCAGTTAAACTGAGAGCTGAATTCATTTATCAATTCCGGATAGTATTTTGCAATAAAGACACTTTCGTTTTTACTCAAGGTATCGCTCTCTGGCATGTATTCACGCTTTTTAAGAAGTGCGTCTTTTCCTTTTTCGTAATCCACCTTATGATCATAGTTACCAAGTTCTGCCATTTCATATAAATGCTTCTCGGCAAATATTTGACTTTTTTCCTGTTGTACTTGATTAGTGTTTTCCATGATGTCGATTTTTATGCATGATTTATTAGCAACTAAACTCCTGTTTCTTATATCCCTAAACGATTTCTTTTTTTTGGTTTTTCTTCTTCTTCCATCAACTCCTTAAAGGTGTTTACTTTTTTTTTCGTTGAATTAGAATCATCGTTATCCGGATTGTTATATTTTTTGTAATTCTCTTCGTTATAATAAAGAGGTTCATTATCCAAAGTACCTATAGGTGTCATTCCACTTCTTTCTTCTTCGCTGAACTCACCATTTTTGTAAATCCCTTCAAGAACACTACCCATGTTTTTCATTTCTTCATGGTGTTCTTCATACATCTTTTTATCTTGGGCATCCGTAATTTTTGTAAATACGTCATCTTTTGTTTGATTTTCTTCCATTCCCTCATATAAATCCCATGCTGCCTTAAAATCGTTTTTTTCTAGTAACTTTTCCACTCTTATTTCTGTGCTATCATCCGTAGAACCCAAATCAAACTTATGTAGATTATTTTTGAGCATTTCATACATAAATGGTGGAAGAATTTGCCATTGGTCCGTTGGTGGGTTATAGTTGATATATTTGTTTCCCAATTCATCTTTAGCAACATATGCAGATGCAAATACATCATTTATTTCACCTTTAAACTTTGCGAAGGGTTCCATTTCTTTCAATTTATCTAACTTATTAACTTGCCTATTTCCTTGTTTAAGTCTAACGAAGCATGTAGGATATTTTGCTTGATTAATTGTTACATCGACGTGGTAATCATCTACATCGTATATTTTTATCTTTAACGCTTCAGATTCTTTTATTCCAATCAAATATCTTATCTGTTTTTTGATACTATTTTCGTCAACGTCTTTCAAATCACTATCTGTAATTACAGTAGTTCCGTTAATTCTTAGAGATAATTCTTCGGCATTGTATCTTTTGTCCGGGATAATTTGTAATGCAAGTGTTTTCTCTTCGCTTTTTTTTGATTGTTTTATATCCTTTGTTTTATTATTAAGAATATAGTACAACTTGTAGTATGTTCTCAATTTATCTTTATTTGTCTCAAAGCTCCTTTCATTTTTATTAATAAGGTAACCTGCAGAAAACTTACTGAAAGTTCTTAAACAGTTTTCATCTACTGGAGAGCCAGTTTCAATTCTTTTTAATGCTTCTTCTAACTTCATGTTATAAATCAGTTCTTCAACAGATTCATACATATTAAACGACATCTTATTTGCCATGCTTTCATATTTTAGCGATACTTCTTGCATCCTATCAAAGTCTTGTTGTCTCTCACTTTCATCTTTTATTTCGATATACTCTTTATTGCTAAACTTATATCCCTTTTTGAGATACTCTTCAACTTTGTCTAAATGTTTGGTTTGGATGTAATCCATCACATTTTTACTATTAAGTTCAATATAACCTTCTAAACATATATCCACTTGTTTTATATTCAATTGGTATTCCCTTATGCTTCTCTCTATTTTTATAGAGATTTCTTTCCATTTTTCTCCTCTGTTATGAAGATACTTCTCCGTTTCTTCATCCATTGTTTTTAAATACTCCTGAAAATACTCATCAGATATTTCTTCAGCTTTATTTACATCTGAATAGTTAAACATGTGCTTATTTTCAATTAGCTCAAGTATTTTCTCAGCATTTTTATCTGCATTGGCATTTCTTTCAAAATATTGTCTGGTAATCATCACTTAAATTTTTTTATGGTTTAGTTTTAGTGTATTTTTTTCTTTTTTCATATTCCCTTCGATGATTTCATTTATTTCTCTGCTCTTAGCAGGCTCATCATCAAAAATGGTTGGTTGCATCTTCCCAAACTTTTTCTCGTGTATACCTATAAGGATTTCAATAAACTCCTGCCTCTTTTGCCCGTTGTCGAGTCCATAAGGCAGATTCGTTACACCAAGATATTTTTCGAAAGATTTTACATAGTAATGGTTTTTATCACCATTCATTAAAATTTTATCGTTGGCCAGCTCTTTAAACTTTCTTTTTTCAAACGCCAACTTCCATTTGTTTACATATTCTACTTTTACATCAACGCCACCGCATATTTCATTATAGCCTGTAAGTGTTCTTTCATATTCCTTACCATCGACTTTAAAGATTACTACATTGTCACTTCTTTCCTCTGCACGAATTTCTTTATCGTCTATGCAAATAACTTCTGCTTTTGTGTATTCATCCGGACTCATATTATTCGGATGTTTATACAATGAAAAAGCTGTATTATATTTTTTATAATTTCTTAAAGCTTTTCCTGGAACATATAGATTTTTACTTATTGCTTCATCTATTTTCTTTTGGTGATAAAATTCTGTTACCCTCTCGATAATTTTATTGGTAGTTTCAATTTTACTCTTTTCAACTAAGATTTTGCTTGCCATAACGAAATCTTTAATTTTAAAAGTTTTCCCGTCATGCGTATAGTTAAAATCTATATTTCCTTTTTTAACTTCTGTAAGTAGGTCCTTCATACTTAATTGATGTATCTCTTTTTTCAATTGAATTACCCTGTCTTGCGCCAGTAGATTAGGTAACCACGTTTTGTTCATAAACCTTTCAGTATCCTTGAACCGCTCCATGTTTCCTAATACATGTTTTTTATCCGCTACATATTCTTCATATCGCCCATGTGGTCCATGCTGTTCATAATTCAATGGATAAGCAACTCCAATACCAGGAAACATAGCTACATCAATACGGGGGTCGTTCATCATATCTCCATTTTGGATATAATTTTGACTTATTACCAGTTTATAAGCACCTTTATCATTATAGCCATTTAGAATTTCATTATCATATAGTTCCTGTTTTTCAACATTTAGCTTCATTATGGCATCTCCATACTCACCACTACTATAGTTCTTCCAATAGCTTAGTATATCCAGGTCAATCACCTTTCCAATATTATCAAATAGGTTTTTGGAAGATTCTGAATGCTTTCTATACCCCAGGTCCTTTGCATCCTTTTCTTTTTTTATTTCCGTTAATACTTCTTTACTCTTACCCCTTAATTGATTTCCATCCTTATCTTCAGCATTAACAATACTGGTACCGTATAATTTTAAGACCTCACTTATTACTACTTCTGCATTGTGGAAAGAGATAAAGAACTCGCCGGCAGCACCGATACTATTTTTCATTTTAAAGGTAGCGCCTGCTTTTTCCAACCTGTTTCTTTCTTTAAAAGCACGAACGTTCTCAATAGCTATTTCATTTATGCCCTGGTGTTTTTTCCTTACAAAAAGGAAATTGTTGCCGAGCTCTGCTTTACCACCATTCTGTAATACTTCTAATACCTCTTTTAAATCGAATGAAACATTGCTTATTGCGTTAAACTTTTGTCGTATTTTGTTGACATCCTTTTTGTTATAAAATCTTCCGAGGTGTGGTGTTCCGTTAGAATCAATGTATCTCCTGACATTAATACTTTCCGGCAGGTTACCCCATATCGGAAGTATTGTCCCTTTCACAATTGTCTCTAATTTTTTTCGGGTTTCCGGATAAGCAGAATATTCATTGTCCCACAAGTATTGTGCATCCTTTATTTCCAGCTCTTCGTATTTATTTTTAAAATCAAAATCTTCTATGATGCTGTCGTTTACAATACTAAATCTTCTTATAACAGTGTCTAATGTCCCATGTATTGTCCCATATTCATTCTTAACAATACCGTATATCTTACCTGATGTTTTTTCTCTGAAGTATCCTTGAAATCTATCCCCGTAGCTTTCCATTCTTTCTCTTATATCGTCAAATGTTTTTCGATTATTTGCTATTTCAAGTTCAATATCTGTTAGATATGTTTTAGCTCCTGTTTTTTTATCCTGGTATATTACATCTTCATTTATTACCTCAGTTTTTAGTGCCTTTACGATTTCAATCCCTTCATCATATACACCTCTCTTTTTTGCGCTCTCTATTTGGTCCTGTATATGCAACATGTAGCTTTCAAATACCCTATTCATCACTTCAACTTCAAGTGACATTATTCTGTTAAGAAACATCTTGGTATTGAATATTACATTGTCGTTATATTGTCTAACACCATCCTGGTCCTGTTTATATATCTTTAATGCCATCTCTGTCTCAAGCGTAAACATACTAACCATGGGAACATTACCCTTTTCGACATTCTGATAGAACTCAAATAAGGCTTGTTTTGCATATCCACCTTCCAGATTAAATGTTCCGTCAAGAATACCTTGTCCGCCTGTCTGCCGTTGGCCTTTTGTTAATGCACCCAATTGATCCAATCTTCTTGCAATAGAAGAAAGGAACCTTCTTTGAGCTTTCAGGTTAGTTGTCACCAGCTTAAAAATTGGTTCAATTTCCTGATTTGAACGATGACTTCGGCCAAAACCTTGCACTGCTGCATCTGCCCTCCAACCGGCCTGTAATACATAATGCACACGCTGTTTTTTATTTATTCTCGTTTTATCTGAATGAAAAGATGATCCTGTTCCTCCAGCTTCAGAAAAAATGAGTACGTTTTTTCTTCCATCCATGAAATCATCTTTATCCTTAGAAACATCACTTTTTGTTCTTCTTTCTTCTACTTTTCGTAATTGTCCTTCCTCGTTTTCCCTTAGTACTATCCTATTACTCCTGCCCGTTACTTCAGCAATATTTTCTGGTCCTATATGATTGATTATTATATCAAGCGGAGATTCGGGAAGATTTATTTGAGAATCAATATCTGCAATCAACTTATCTCTTCGCCGAACAGAATCCGGATTTTCAACCGGTTTTCCGCTCGCGTCTTTAACCGCTATCTTTATTTCATTTCCGTTACCGTCAACGGTTTTTTCATAGAGTTGAGTTGGAAATCCTTTACGTATATATTCAAGTAATATATTCTTTGGTGATAATTCAAGACTTTCATAATCTATGCCTTTACCACCGCTTTCCGCTTTCTTTTCGGCTAATTCCCGTTGTGTTGCAGCCTCATTCGTGCTTACCAGTTGAATTATTGGTGCTCTGCCATTTTCTATTTCATTATCTATATCATTCAATAAGGTAGGCATTTGCATTGTTGTAATCACTTGCTGAAAGAAACGTTGATGAGCTCCCCAAAACGAACTCATTACATGCATTTGCTTATTACTGCTTGTATTATTCGCTTCAATTGCTTCATTAATATTCTGTAATACCAACTGCCATGCTCTTGCTACCTTGTTGTATAATTCTACCTGATTCTCTGTTAAATCATGCTGAAGTGTTTCATATTTTACACCATCAAAACTTAGAGACTTTGATGTATACAAACCCATTGCTTTCAGGTCCCTGGAAACAAGTTCCATTCCTGCAACGCCACTACCATCAATTGCATTAATAAATTCATGTACATCACTAAATGCTGTTCCATCACCCCAAAGTCCTAGCCTTTTAGCATAAGCCAAATTCATTACTTCTGTAGCTCCAGTAGCTGATGAATAAACAATCTTTGCATTAGGAAGTAGATTCTGTATTTCAATTCCAACCAATGCTCTCAATGATGCTTTCTTTGTACCTCTCTCCCCTTTAGTATCTATAGCATTCCCCATCATATGAGCTTCATCAAAAACTATTACACCATCGAAATCTTTACCAAGCCACTGTGCTATCTGTTGCAGTCTACTGTCTGGTTCTTTTGACCAGTAACCATCGCTTTCATTTTCTTTTGGAACAAACTTATTGGATAACATACCATAAGTAGCCAGTAATAAACCCTCTTCTCTTTCTATCTTTATATTTGCTTTAACATTCTTGATGAGCAACTTTTTATCGCCACCAACGGCTGCCCAATATTTTGAACTATCGTAATGTGCATTTTCATTCTTTGACAACCACAGGGCTTTTTTTGTTGAGCCTTTACGGTTCATTTCATCCAATATTATTGCAGCCAAGGTTCTACCTTTCCCGTATCCTGTACCTCCACCAAGAAAAAACCCTTTAGTTTCACCATTGGTAAGTTTATCCTTTGTTGCAGCTCCAGCAAGAATGATATCTTCTAATTGAGCATCACTTAATGCACCACTTTCGACAATAGATTTTGAAATATTAGGAATGTGTTCTACCGGTGGTAAATTCACCGAAGACATTGCAGTACTTTCTACTAACTTCGCAGGGTGAGGCTTTGAACCTTCTACAATAATTTCCGGAATATAGTTATCATAACCAATGTTATTTTGCGCATCAATTTTCTTCTTACTATACTTAATGTTAAGCTTACCTATATCATATTTGGGAATGTATCGCTGTTCGCCAGAACTATTTCGTACATTACTTCCATTACCAGGTACTCCATTGTTTGAATTTCTGTTTTGTTTTCCAGGTCTTTTATTATCTTTCTTGTTTTTATCTGTGTTGTTCTCTCCATGAGTTCTATCGTGTACTCCATTGGTTTCAGACTGAGGGTATAAATCCAATTGTCCATCTCTCGTTGTTGATTGTCCTTCAGTTTTACTATTGGTGATTCCTCGAATGTTGCTATTTGCATTGCCACTATCAAAGGATTTTCCACTGATGAAAGTTGAATTTTCTCCCCAATTATTCTCTTTAATTCTTCGACTTGATTCATTATTTAATATGTTTTTTTTCTTATTTGGTAATTCCTTTAAAGCTTCAAACAGTTCCGTGTAATTACTTACTTCCTTTTCAATCGTTTTTTTCGTTGGGCCATCTTTATCAATAACAATTAATCTATTGTCAAAACTAGTTCCCTTTTTTCTATATGCATCACCACTTACGAGTATATTTGCCAATACATTATATTCCTTTTTAATTTCAGTCCACCAGTTTTTATTTGCCGGTGCATTCATTGACATACCTCTACCTACAACAGCTACGAGTCTACCTTTTTCCTTTAGCTTTTTAATAGCGGATTCAACATGTATTCTTCCTGTTTGTACCTCTTTTTTATTCCCTTGCTTTATGTCTTTTGAGAAAGGAGGATTCATCACAACAGCACTTACTTCATCTTTCAGTATTGCGTGTATGTGTTTTCCATCTTCAGACAATACCTGGTCCACCTTTATTTTTTTTAGAAGTGTCTCTCTTAGAGGATCTATTTCATTTGCTATTACCTTTGCGCCAGCAATTTTTGAAAAAACAGCTAAATTTCCTTCTCCTGCACTTGGCTCCAGCATTACATCGTTTTCATCCACTTCACATATCATATTTGCGATTAATGACATTGATAGTGGAGTACTAAATTGTTGCAAAGCCACCATTTTATAACTTCTTTCCGTTTCAGTAGGAAGAAGCTGTTGTAATTTTTCCAGCTTCTCAATTACACTGATTACTTTTTCATTACTATCATTTCTTGTAACCTTATACGCATTTGGATTTTCGAGTATGTACAGGTTTAGTGCATTTGATGCAATATCATAAAGGTCCTTAACATCCTTATAATCTATACCGGTTATCATACCGCTCTGTTCTGCTATCTTTCTTAACTCCGGTGTATTTTTAACCTTTTCCCCTTTATCAATCCTTTCTTTTACAGCTTTAATTAAATTATCAATGGGTTCTATCTCACTTTTATAATAATCTTGCGCACTTTTAATTTGTGTAAAGCGTTCTCTTTCTTCTTCATCTATTGGTTCGTTATCCGTTATAATATCTTCACGAAAATCTTCCTCTAAATTCTTATAATTAATATTTATGAGTTCTTGAATTCTTTCTATCTCCTGCTCATTCTTTTTGTCTATGGAAAATTGTGTGACTTTTCCATGTTCTTCATTATCCGTATGGAAAATACTTTGAATAATTGGCTCAATGGTTTTTTGAAATTCTAATGCATCATTCTCGTTTTTAAAGATAAATCCGGCCCTCATTCCATCTTTCGTATAAGATGAGTAATAGCCCTTATTCTTCTTAACTTCTTTTAAAAGGTCCTTAAAATTTTCATCCTTCAGCCGATACTCTTTTTTAATAGAAACCGTGTAGAGGATTTTATTATTTTTTGAATGTTTTTGGGTAAAATATTCTGTTGCTACTAACTGAGTATTTATTTTCTTCTTTTCTGTCTTGATATATGGTTCAATGTGCCGGTTAATTTCCTTAATGAAAATACCGTTCATATTTTCAATTTCATTAATACGGACATATCGGTTTTCCTTACCGCGCCACACATTATCTTTACTTGTTATTCTCCAAAGCACATTTGTTTCAGGCTTATAATTATCGTATCCGGCACTATACGTATAGTCTGGTTGATAGCCTATACTAATATATATTCCATAATTACTATTTGGCTTCCAAAGTACTATGGATGCATTACCTCCAGCTGGTGCAATATTTACATCGCAATATTCTTTTTTTCCTTTTTGATTTGTGTAATGCTCATAACCGAGTGTGTTTGCAAGATTAACGGCGTATTCTTTAATATCTTTCCGTATTGCATTCACAATATCTTTATTTCCTGCACCACCTTTCCGTTTGTATATTTTACCCCATAAATATTTACTTTCGTTTTCTTCATGGATAATTTCTCCAAAAAGGTCTCTATTAGATTTTATATCGTTTATTTCAGCATCAAACTCCTTTTGCTTTTGATGCATATATTCTTGGGCAATTTTTAAGTCATTGGTTGTTGCTTCAATTTCACTATTTGCGTATACGATAGCATATTTATTATTATACTCTATTATGCTAAAATCTTTGCTTTCAAATAACTCTTTATAGTTCGAGTATTTGCTATAAAGAAAAATTTTGTTTTCCGGACTTTTGTATTCTGTTAAATGTTGCTTTTTTCTAATAGGTTGTCTTATTATCTGTATGCCTTCTCGTTTTGCACTAACATCATATCCTAGCCCCTCTATAAAGGATATTACTTTATTCTTTTCAAGAATATTGTAATACTTTCTAAGTACTTTCGCATTAACAGATATCGTATCTGTTACGTCAAAAACATTTTCAAGATCGGTTTTTAATGATTCTTGTATTTTGTTAAGCTTCCCTTTATCTTCCGAATTGTCATTTCCGTTATTATAATCTCCTCCGGGGTCACTGTTTTTATTTTCTCCTGCAGATAATCTGTGCAATTCTTCATTGTTGCCAGTGGCATTATGACGTTCTGATAATCCTTGTTTTTGTTTGTTGCTATCCTTATTGCCCTGTGCTCTGTATATTGAGGAATTATCTGCATCCAGATTTCTACTATCTCCTTCGCTTTTTCCACTTCGCTCACTTCGAGTGCTATTGTTGTTAGCTCCCTTCTCAGTTTCTCTTCCATTTTCATCAGTACTTCTCCCTGGCTGGTCCACATCAGGTAATTTTCCATGTACTCCAATTTTATGGTCCTTGCTATTTCGCTGAACATGCTCAAATAATTGCTTATCATCATTATATGTATTTAAAAAAAAGTTATGTACTCTATTTATTTCTTCTTCATTTCTCTCTACACTTTTATTAAAGTACTTGCCTTTTCTTATGTAGTTGAGATACCAATCTTTCAAGAATGGTATTACTTCACTTCCTAAATCGTGAATTGCAGCATTCGAGAAATCGGTAAAATTAGAATTTCCTGCTTCAATATGAAATCCAACAAAACTGTTAACCCCGACAGTGGTTGTTTTTGTATGTTTAAATGCTTCTTTAAACTTCTCCGCTAACTCCTTACCGTAAGTCGTATTGTCGTAACCGTAGAATAAATCAATTGCTTTTTTCATGTGACGTAAGGTTGTTTATTATGCTAAATTAAAATTTTTAAAATTACCTTCCTATTAATTTGATAAAATATAACAAAACGTTATATTTACACATATAAAACGTAAAACACCTTTTTTATGAAATTAGTTGTTGCTGAAAAACCCTCCGTTGCAAAATATATAGCAGAGTATTTAGGTGCTAATAGTAGATTAGATGGTTATTTTGAAGGTAATGGTTATCAAGTGAGTTGGGCAGTTGGCCACTTATTGGGCTTAGGTCAGGCCAAAGATTACGGATATAACAAATGGAGTGATATACCATTACCTTTCTTTCCTGATTTTCGTTTAATACCGGTAAATGATACCGGGTTAAAAGCACTACTTAATATAAATAAAAAATTAATGAACAAAGCCGAACTCATCATTAATGCTACTGATGCAGAACGTGAGGGAGAGCTTATTTTCAGGTATCTTTATGAGTATTCAGGTTCTAATGTCGCGGTAAAAAGACTATGGATAAGTTCACTTACCAAAGAATCTATTGATAATGGGTTTCGTAACCTGAAAAATTCCAGCAATTATGACAATTTGTATTATTCTGCTAAGGCACGAAATCATGCAGATTGGATTGTTGGAAACAATGCAACAACGAAAATTTCTTTAAAGTCCGGAGATTTATTTACTATTGGTCGTGTTCAAACACCAGTACTTAAATTAATCGTTGATCGTACACTACAAAACAAAAATTTTAAGAAAACTATATACCTTAATCTTATTCTGGAATTGGAGGAAGGAAGATTTAAAGCTTTCAACGATAAAGATTATGAAAACACTCCGGACGCTGAGGAAAAACTTGAAAGAATAAACATTGGTCTAGACAATCAATGTATCGTAAAAGATGCTGATATATCAACCCTAAAGGAAAAACCCCCAAAACTTTATTCGCTTTCTGCTCTCCAGATGGACTCCAATATAAAGTTCGGCTTTAAAGCAAGTCGAACTTTGGAGATTGCACAAGAATTATATCAGGAAAAGCTTATATCTTATCCACGAACTGACTCTCAGTTTCTATCAGCTGATATGTTTAATTTGGTTAGTGATTTATTTAACCGTTTTAAAACTATGCGTAAGGATATAACTTTTGATAGCTCAAAAGTTTCACTTGATAATAAGGCTGTTTTTAACGATGCAAAAGTTTCTGACCATCATGCTATTTTACCCACAAATGAACCTATCACTTCAATGGATGCTGATAAGAAAAAGGTGTATGGTTTAATACTAATGCGTTTTCTCGCTTCTTTTGCTCATGATGCTGTTAAGCGAAATGCAAAATATATTCTTTCCAACAATGAATATGATTACAAACTTACGTGCAGTAAATATGAAGAGCTCGGTTGGAAATTGCTTTATGGAAATGCAGAAAATTATAAAAGTGACTTTATTATATACAAAAAAGGTGAAGCATTAACATGTAAACCTTCTTTTATCTCCAGGGAAACAAAACCCAAACCCTTCTATACTGATGCATCATTGATTCTTGCAATGAACAGTGCCGGCAAAGAATTAGAAAGTGAAGAACAGCTCGAAGCCATGAAAGGAAAAGGACTTGGAACACCTGCGACACAGTCGGGTATAATCGAACGTTTAATAAAATCTCTTTATATTGAAAGAAAAGGTAAGTCGTTGTTGGCAACAAATAAGGGAATTGAAATCATAACTGTTTTAGATAAGCAGGACTCTTCTATTACATCCGTTACTCTAACGGCAGCATGGGAACAAAAAATATCGATGATTCAAAAGGGAGAACTAAGTTTTGATGACTTCATGAAAGGTATTTTTCATTATACAAAGGTTCTTATGGAAGATATGGAAAACATTGAAATTACTCAAAGAGTAAGAGAAAATAAAAATGAAATTCTCGGTAAATGTCCCAAATGTGGTGATGGAGAAATACGTTTAGGAAAAAAGTTTTATTTCTGTTCCAATTTTTCTAATAAGGATAAAGCATGTAATTTCCACATATATAAGAAGATTGCTAATAAAACTATTACTGCTCAAGTGGTCAAGCAGCTTATAACAAAGAAAGCAACCAAAAAACTAAAATTTAGGAATAAATCTAATGTGCCGTTTGAAGCCAAAATCATTTTAAAAGATGATTATTCAGCTTCGCTTAAGTTCTAGTGAAGCACTACAGGGGGTAGACGGGATAGCTTAGAGCTATCCCGTCTTTTGACTTAACTCAAAAATTTTATCTACATGAAAAAAATTCGACTAAAAGGTAACCTGAACCCTGAACTTAAAAGGCTTGGACTTAAACCCGGTAATATTGTACTGGCTGACCCATGCGCTGAAAGTGAATTTGGGGCAATGCGTTTTGAAGTATCATTTACTATAAGACAGCACTGTATGGTTTGGCCCGAGAACTACGATGAACTTTCAATGAAAGCAGAAGAAAAAGGATAATTTTCTATTTTTATCTAAATCATAAATGCTATGAGCAAACTATTTAACATACCATTAAAAGTCCTATGGACTTGGAATTGTAATGAGGCTGAAATAGCAATAGATTTTAAGTTAAAAGAGGGAGGTAAAAACTACCAGGTAAATGGTGTAGGCATAGAAGCTTTTAACGAAAAAAAAGAACTTCGTGTATGTACTACCGATAATCTGGATAATTCATATTTCCTGAACTACAACCGTTCTGTTTATGTTACGGATGGAGAAATCTTAAAGAATATTTGGAACTATTGGAAAAATGAAGGAGGAGAAAATTACTTTAAGAACACACTTAATAATTTACCTTTATTTACTAAAGACCAGGGAACAGAAGAGAACACAAAGAGTAATTCAAATAATATTGTGTTAACCCGCAAACAGGTATTTGATTTGGTCTTTGAATTGGAAGCCATTATTTCTATGCTTAAATCTTACGATATAGACGTAAATAAAGAGCAAGTTAATATGCTTTTAAATGGAATTACTGTTGGACTGGAGAAAGATTCTACTAAAAAGGTTAAGCATGAATTATACCGGAAGAATATCCTTAAAGATATTGAGCCTGAACTAAAGAATATGCTTTATCCGGAGGAAGAAGAAAAAAAGCGAACTGCAAAACATAAACCACAGGTATGAAAAACTATAATAAACCACTACAAGGAGATTATTTCGAATGCTATTCTGAGGCAACAAGCATTAATTCAAATAAGGCCTCATACCAAAAATGGTCCGAAATTTCCACTATAAGCTTGCAACTATTAATTTGACAGCACTTTAAAAGAGAGTATTTTTTCTATATCAAAATTAAATAATAGTAAAACGTGGCTCGAAACTTATCAGTCCGACTTAAAAGAATGGCAAGAGCAGAACCAATAGTTTTATTGTTTTGCAACGGCACATTATAATGACTTTTGAACTAACAACCCCAAGCTTTAATTATCCATACCTTAACGATTCTTTAAATGATATTACCGGAGAGGTATGGAAAGACCTAAATGGTTATACCGCTTCTTATTTGATTTCAAATTTTTCAAGAGTAAAGCGATTAGCTTATACAAATATTCAAAACAGGTCTTTCCCGGATAGAATTATTCTTTCATATAATCAAAAACGCGGTAGTAAATTATATGCAATGGTATATATAGGAAAAAGCCGTTTTTCATTGGCCAATCTTGTAGCCAATCATTTCGTTAATAAACCAGATGGATGTAATAAGTTAATTTTTAAGGACCGAAACTCTTTAAATATTATTCCTTCTAATATAGCATGGGTAGATAATGAGACCTTTTCGCTATACTGTAACTGTCATTCGTACAGAAGTAAGCTTAATTTCTCCAGGGAGTATGCTATTAAGCATTCCAGTGATGATATACTTTGTGATTTTTACAAAACGTTGAATATTTCTATTCTCAATTCTTACTGGCTGGAGCTGCGCAAACACTTTTTCTTCAGGAACTTCAAAGAGGTCGAGAATATGTGTTACGAGTACTTTATTGATCGAGCCAAACGCTTTTCTATTTTGGGCAGTCCTAAAGGATTAATTATTTTGTATTCCGGATGGTGCAGAAGATTACTTAAACAGGATGTAACAAGACACGACATTCCAAGAAAGATACTTTTGCAAACAGACGAAACATTAAGATAATTTTTTCCCACTAACCCGGCCTGTAAGAATAAATTGGAAGTAAAACGCCGTAGCATTTATTATTCTTAATATTACCCCCTACATTTTGGAAAAACGAGATTCGGTGGATTGTTAAAATTCAAAGTAAAACGAGATACGGTGGATTGGTAGTTTACTCTGTTTAACAAAAAAATCAAAGAATTCTCCCTCTATAAGTAATCAAGTTTAGGTGGAGATGAATTTGTTTTATCTTTTCCTTGTTTCTCCTATCCTACACAAGAAATTTCGGGAAATTAAAGCAATAAACCATATTTTTAGAAAGACGAGATTGGGTGAACTGTTCTTATAACCTTTATTTATATGCTCTTTTGGGCATAAGAAAGACGAGAAACAGTGAATATGCGAATGTTTAAAAACGAGATACGGTGGATAAGCTTGTTTTTACACAATTGAGTAATTCATTTTACGCAAACATGGATAAAAAGAAAAACGAGATACGGTGGATTACCTCGTTTATTTGCAGAAATAGTAATATTCACCTATGTTAACTAGTGTCTTACCTCTATCTCTTGCTGCTTCACCAAGCGTTTTACCTTGATAGGTTTTTATACCATTAATCTGTTCGGCCGTAAGTCTTTCAACTTCGTTATAATCTTGCTTTATTTCATCTTCAGAATGATATACTTTTAATTGGATATCATTCTTTTTTCTATTCTTATGGTTTTTCTTCGTATCAATATAGAAATATACATGCGTATATTTTTTCCCTTTTCCTTCTGCTTTGATATTATTGTTTACCTTATCTATGGGAAGTATATATAGATCACTTTTCTCGTTGATTTCGTTAACTGCCATATTTAGTACGTATCGCAGCCAATCATTAATTCGCGTATATTCTTTTTCGGTAAATGTCTTTTCACGTATCCATTGTATTTCCTTCTTAACCACAATAGTTTTATAACTACTTGTGTTCTGCCATTTTTTAAAAAATGGATAAAGCCATGTGGCGTATTTGCTTTCAAATCTTTGATAAAACTCAGGTAACATTTTTGTGTATCCTTTGTTGTTGTTAGCACCAATGGCATTCTTAAAAGCTAAAAGATAAGGCATTACATCCTGGTGAAACTTAACTCTTACTCTTGTACTAATCGCTTCATCATAATCATAAGATAGCCATGGTATACCTGCCCAGCTCTTTGCGCTTCTCCGAATTTTAAGTGGGTTATCTATGATATTTTCAAAAGCTAGTCTAACATTATCATATCTTTTGCCATTATCCTTTTTAAGATTGAGAAAATTAAACAAACCACTTATTTCAATCTCAAATTCCGGCCAAATTTCTCTGGTATAATCAATACTTTGACTTAATCCCATCAATAGCATAAAACCTTGAGTAGATAGAGAATATCTACAGTTTTCAATAATTTCATTTGAAAGTATTACTTCCTTTTTGGGATTGTATTTGGCAATGGAATAATTTTTTACCTGCATAATATGAATTTTAGCTTCAGCTAAAATAATAAACAAAAAACGAGATATAAGGAAATCTCGCTTTAGTTATAAACAATATTAATTCAACAAGTTAAAAGTAATCCACCCAAACTCGTTTTTTGACTCCACCTAATCTCGTCATTAAATCCACCTGCTCTCGTTATAGCTTATACAACTCTTGCTGTATAAGCTTTTCAAATAAATCCACCTTACCTCGTATTTAAGAAATCGTAGGAATATGCCGGAAAGCCCTATAATAAGGATATATTGAAGGATTTTGAAAAGCACTAAGTTCCACCTGCTCTCGTTATTGATTCCACCTAGACTCGTTATTCGTCCACTAAAACTCGTTTTAAGTCCACCAAATCTCGTATTTAATATGCTGTAATGCTTATACAGCAAGAGTTTCAAGATGCCTTAAAAAGTTATAAAAGTATTTAAAAGATTATTAAAAGATAAAAGGAGTTCAAACCCTATAATTATTTTATAAGGGGTTTTCACCCCATATAAATAGCCTTTCGGCTAATTTTTTATTAAGGGGAAGAAATTGATGGGATTATTTAGGGACTTAACAAATATTCGTGAAAAAAAGGGACGAAATTACATTCCGCGCGCATCGAATTATCTACATACGTATATGTGACCCTGACAATGTGGCAAAAAATGCCGTGAATATTCATTCACTTTAATTAGTTGAAATTTTGTAACTTGTTACCAAACTAATTATAATCCTAAATTAAAACTACCGTGGCAAATCCTTATGTTGTATCAGCTCAAGTTTATGTTAGTCTACAGCCTGATGGTCCACCATTGCATCCTTATGATAAAGAGAGTAACCATAAATCAGATGGTTTTTATTGTCCTAATTGTGGAGAATGGATTGATTATGATGAAATAGTTTGTCAAACATGTGGTTATTCCGGTGGTGGTTGAGGGTTTGATTTGAATATTTTCTGTATCTGGAATTTTATAACTTGGTTTTAAAAAATGGAGTTTATTAAACCATATTTAAATTGGATATATTTCTTCTTTGGTGTTATTCTGGATATTATAGGATTTATCCTTTCAAAACCAATTACTAAAAAGACTGTTGCAATATGGTCAAAATATTTTGCAGTTGGGGATTCAAGGTACATGAAAGGAGAAAGTGGCGAAAGGAAAGTTACAGTAATATCATGGGGAGGAATAATTGTTTTTCTAGTAGGACTGATTATTACATTTTTAAGTGGTTATGAATTGTTTTTCTCAAAGGTTAATTAAAATAAAAAGCTCCCAAAAAATTAGGAGCTATAAAAGTGTTACAGTTTGATATCATTTAAGATTACAGCCCGTTCTATATTAAGGCCAAAAAGGAAAAAACTGCATACTGTAAAGATAGGAATTTATACGTTCAAAAAAACGAGGGTTAAAAGAATTATTAAATTTGTAGATACAGACAAAAGGTCAAGCAAATTTTAAATATAAAATATTTTTATTATGGCAATCAGCATAAAAAAAGTACTAGTTTGGATCTATTATTTTTTTAGTACTATAGGTGTTTTTGCTCTTATAATATTAATAGTATTAATAGCAAACGAAAGAATAAAATGGAATGAGTACGAATATGATTATTCACATAACAGTTTTATTGAATATCATATACTAAGTGAAATAAAAGAAAGGCATCAAGGTATAGTTCTTGATTTTGAGAATATAGAAATTCAACATTTAAGTGGTAAAACATTTAAGGTTACAGGGAAGATTATTCTTGAAGGAGTTCTTACAAATAAAATTAGTAAGAATTTTGAATGTGTTGCTACCGGTTGGATGTGGGAAACTAATCCTGCAGGTAACTACTCTATTAATTTATATTATCAAAAATAGTTTGTCTTTTCTGTAATAATTTTCATAGTTCAAATAAGGTCTACTTTAAAAACACTACTTATTTAATGGTGCGTTAATTAAAATTTTTAATGTATATTGAACTATAATTATGACACCATTTTAAATGCACTATTAAATGAGAGTGTACGGATATTTAAGAGCATCTACAAAGGACCAGGATGCATCCAGGGCTAAGGACACATTAAAAATATTTGCTGAAAACTTAAAGTTAAAAGTTTCTACCTGGTTTATTGAGAATGAATCCGGGGCTAAGCTTCAACGCCCTGAACTTTTTCGACTGCTCGATATTGCAGAGCCAGGCGATGCGATACTCATAGAACAGATTGATAGAATAACCAGATTATCTGAGGATGGTTGGAACGAGCTGAAAACATATATCCTTGATAACAGGTTAAAGATTATATCGATGGATCTACCTACAAGCTATAATTTTGCAAACACAGATGATGAATTTCAGCGGTGGGTATTATCTGCAGTCAATGCAATGATGCTTGATATTTTAGCTGCAACTGCTAGAAAAGATTATTTAGATAGAAGGCGCAGACAAGCAGAAGGCGTTAAAAAAGCAAAAGCAATAGGGAAATATAAAGGAAGACCAGAGAATATTGAGCTACAAAATAAAATTATGAGTATGTTAAAAGATGGTAAAAGTTATGGTTATATACAGAACATGTTAAGTTGCTCAAGACATACTATTTCAAAAGTGAGCAAACGATTAAAAAATTAATTATACTAAATGAAAAATATTTAGAGGTAAAATGGTAGATATTAAAACCATTATTGGTAAAAATGTAAAGCTTTACCGCAGGTTACAAGGTATGACACTCGACCAGCTGGCAAGTAAGATAGGTATTAAAAAATCATACCTTTCATTAATTGAAAATGGCAAAAAAAATATTAGTGTGGAAAAATTGGATCAGCTGGCAAAAGCTTTAAATATTTCTATTGAAAAACTTGTAAAAAATTAATTAGTTTAACACAAAACATATGTTTATTTATATCAAATAATTACGAATTATAGTTTGCTTATAAGAAAACTATTTTATATCTTTGTTTATGATTATTAATTAAAACCGCACACCCAGGGTTATAGGTGTCTAAAAAAATGAATCAATTAACAAAAGAACAAATCATTGAACTAGGTTCAAATGATATGCTTGCAGAAGCTTTAGGGCTTGATTATGTATCAACTACCATTGGTATGAATGGATACCCGGAGTGTGTTAAATATGCTATTACATCGGATTCTATTAAGGAGTTAAATGATACTATTGAATATCTTGAAAAATTAGGCTTTGAAGTCGATAAATTTGAGTTGCATAAGAAAGATGGATGGGGTTTGTGGAATAGGACATCTGTATGGGGTTTTGAGGTTGGTCAATATCAAACTGTAAGCGATCAGGATTGGTATTTTGACTTTAATCCAGAATGGAGTGAAGAAGAAGCTAAGAAAGCTATTGCTGAAGAAACAACTGATATAGAAGAAATAGTGGATGCATTATATGAAGAAATGGCATATGCTGATAATGAAACCAGGTTCTTTTTGGATGCTAACAATAACTATGCTATTGAGTATGGAGTATCTAAAGATTCAGCAAGCTACGCATACGATACACATAATTACCAGTTATCAATTATGGTAACTGAATTTAATCTTGAAGATGAGTAAAAGAAATTACCCTTTGTTTACAGTAGATAGGTCGAAACATTCGACCTATCCTTTTGATTTCATTACCTGTTATGATAGTACTGTCGGATTTGTGGCCCGTGTAATACCTTTTTTTGAAGATGCTCCTTTCAATGAGTATCTAAAAAGGTCAAGTGAAATAGATGGGGCGGAAACTACATCAATTACAAAACGGTTCAATAAGCAAGGTGGACTAGTACTAGTAATAGAGGATTTTCTATATTATTTCGAGTGGACAAGCGAAAATAAAAGCCGTGTTCAAAGTTTGCTTAAAAAGGCATTAAAAAAGTTCTTGCACGCAGAAGTCGACCGGACTGCAATGGGCGATCTTGATATAGAGAACCAGATTAAGCAACAAGAAGCTTCTATTGAGAAAGCAAAACAAAACTATGACCAACTAGTGAAACAGGTTCATGGAGATATTAATCATGCTGATTATATAATTGCATTGGCAGAAGCTACTTTGGATACCCTTAAGTCTTACAGGGATAATATGAACTTTATTAATTTGAATTAATCAAATTCATTAAGTATGAATACGGAAAAACTAATAAGTTACTTCGGTAAAAAATCTGAAAACCTTTTTATTCAAAGTTATTGGAAAGAAGGAGCTGGTCAAATTGCGATTGAAATGAATTCGGTTAATATTAATACTCAAATAGGATTAAAACAGTTTGAGTCTATGCTTAACCAGGTTCGTTATAATGGAGCTCGTAGTGTTTGCATTAATGGTGCTGATTTTGGAATAGTTGAAGTGCTTCTAAAACCTGAATTGCACAAAAACCAGAATGTAAATTATGTAGAATATAAAGACCTTGATTCAGGTATTGAAGTTAGCGGAACAAAACTAATAGAAGGAAATATCTTTAAATTAAAGCCTGATGGTAAAAAATATATGTTTATCAAGAAATTAGATGACATTCTATATTACCAAAGGTGGAATATGCCTTTCTCTGATGTCTATACGAGAAGTGTTTACAAATCATATTTTACATGTCTACCATTTTAATATTAATTGCAAACATGAACATACAACAAAGAATACAGTCGATAGAAAGTCTTTACGACTTCTTTAATAAGCCAACAGGAAGCTTAGAATACCTGGTTAAGAATGACCACTCATTTGAGCATTTTTATAGGGAATATGTAGGGGTGTTTAAACCAATCGGGCCAGAACACTTTAGTTTATTCCTTACCAAATCAAGTTACGGTCAAATAGCCCTTGCATTTCAAGGAATATTTAACAGGTGCGCCACTCCTGAAAGGGAATATAGCCTTATGGAAGAATACTTTGAAGAGCTGGTAAGCATTCGTGTTCTCCATCTTTGGTTTAGTAACTTCCGTTATGATGAAATGGAGAAGGTATTTATTGATTTTCCTGAGTTCGGAACAAAGTTCATGGAAAAGAAAGAACGGGGCGATTTATTTCACATAGTTACTTCAGAAAGCTTGTTTGAATTGTTTTTTAGTGCTGAAGATAAACTTCAACAAAGACTTATGCAGATGGCTATTGCCCAATGTGGCAAAGAAGTACAAGAGAATATAAAGTTTAACATGGATATTTACCAATAACCTTATGAAAAGTCATACTGAAGCATACATCAAAAACTTAGATAGTCATATTCCATCATTCTCGATTGATAAGATTGATGATTGGTTAAAACAATTCTCAAAAGGTTTTTCAGCAACACTTGAACCTGGTTCATGTGGAGGTTTAATTATGAAAATACCTGATTCCAATATTGGCCCTGAATTTATGGGTGACGATTATATGGAGAAGAAAATAAACATGTTTCATCATTATATTAACTGGCACTATTGCAAAATAGTAGATGGGAAGTGTATTGTGAACAACAAATTTAAAGAAACATACGATTTACCAATTTTTGGTTAATGAGTCTCATAAAACGCAGAAATTATGGAGAAAATAAAGAAACATACTCATATTAAGTTAAAGCGTGGTCACGCTACTTTTCAAGGTGAAAATCATACACCTTCAAAAGAAGTATTAACAGCTTTAAAAAAAATGGCTGAAATAGCTTATAATAATTACTAAATTATAAATGTTATGAAAAATAGAATTGTAGAATTGGGAATAGTTTGGTTTGTCATTGGTTGGTCTGTTTTTGTTGCTTTATTGGTTACTGGTCTGGTGACTATTGAGAGGACTAATGTTACAAAGTTTGCAATTATGATTCCTACTATAGCTTGGTTGTATTTTATTCCATTGGTTTTGTTTTTTAGAAATAAAAAAAGAAAAAATGATAATGGATTTAATACTATTGACCTATCTAAAAAGCTTGATAAGTCATTAAGCGTAAACCCTGAAACCGGAGATGTAAAAGAATTATAGTTTCATAAAACACAGATATTTTTATGGCCAGATATAATCACTTTTCGAAAATTGAAAATAATAGAGTTAGTTTTTCTAGTCTTGAAGTTGGAGCAGAATTTAGTTTAACTGACAAGCCTTTTCGTAAATGTATTAAAACCGGTAATCTTGAATATCGCATTTTAAAGACAAATGAGGTAAAAGTGTTGTTTGCTGACACATTATCGGTTTATGTGAAACAAAAAGAGCAAAAACTTAATAAGGGAATGTCATTGTGATGTTTCATAAAACGCAAACAAGATGAATAATTTAGATTTCGCTAAAATAATAGAACCGGCTTTTATGATATTTAATATTTTAATCACTAGCGCTATTGCTTTCAGTTTATTAATATTTATATTGAGAGGTTTTATTAAAAAGCAAGTTAGTTTCAAGAACTATATTAAACCAATGCTTATAGGTATTGCAACTTTGTTGTTTTATGCATCAATGAAAGGTTCTTATATAGCTTTTGAATATCCTATGTATAAATCTTCGGAAATAGAATCATTGAATTTTTTTAAAGGCTTTCTATATTCAGCAGGATATTTAATTTCCTACTTTTCCATCATAATTTCTTTAATTATAGGAATCCTTGCTGCAATCTCGCAAGCTTTTTATCCACTAATCCACAGAAAAAGAGGAACTAACCATGTTATAGCAGTTTTTGCTTTGTTTCTTGGTTTTATATGGTCAATACTTGTTAATGGGTTTTTTCTTTATCTTTTAACGTCTAATATCCATCAAAAAGGAGCAGGAATTATTTTAACTCTTCTGTTTTTAGTAATAGTACTTTCAGAGATAGCATTATTTAAGTACTATTCGATAAACTTCTTGTTAAGTATTCTTAACAAGGTGTTTCCAAAATGGTATGATGATGGTAAGGATGATATAAAACTTCCGAATCTAGATGTATCATAATTCTGATATAATATTTAAAACAACATGGGCCTAGATTTAACATTAGTTAAAATAACACTAGACGACAAGGGTTCTCCAAAGCGATTATATGATGAATCTCTGGATTATTACATCTCTTTAAGTTCAACCATAAATAGAAAATATCTATCAGAAGTTGAACACAAATCTGTAGGGGATGACCCGGAAAGACCTGCATATTTTTACAAGCGACCAGTAAATTTTGAGAAAGCTGTTGAGTGGGTTAAAGCTAACATAGATGAATATAATTCATCTATAGCGCTTAAAACACTTTCTCTTATGAAGGAGAATGAAGATTATTACCTATTGGAGGATGGATAATAAAAAAGTTGGCACTTTTCGCAGCTATGTGGTCACTGGGCCAACTTCGAAAATTTTAATGTAAGAGAATTTAAAAAAATATCGTCATGTTCATAGACATTTATATTCTTATACCCATATTATTATTATTTATATTGCTGATTTATATATTAAGAATACAATATACAAAATTAAAAAAGCTCAAAAGGGTAAATTATAATCAGCTAATGATGTATGAAAACCTAAATGCAGATTATTCCTACGATACCAATCACTATAGATATGAATTAAGTAAAACAAATTCAATATTGGGTGAGGTAATCCATCATATTGGAGAAATTTGCTTAACAAAGGATTTTGAACATTACTTAAACTCTGATAAACAATTTCAGGCTCTTAGTATGCTCGGGAATGTTTTCCGGGTAGAAGAAAAAAGACTCAACGAAAAATTCTTGAATGATGTTTATGAATTTTTGGAAATAGACAAATTTAAAGTTCATCCTATTGAATTAGCCAGCCATTTAATTTGTGCAGATTGGGAGGAAAGAATAGAACTATATAAACTTTAAAAATCTTTGTTGTAATGAAAAGTAAAGACACTGATTAAAATTCAAATTAACAGGGTTAGAAAGCTTAATTCTAGAAAATGAAATAATAACTTAAATAACTACACGATATGCCTAGAAAAATGTCAACAACCGGGTTCGATCATAAAATTGATACATACAAGGATTTAAAGCAATTTATTTCATATATGGAGAATCGGAATTGCCCGGATGATACTAAAGTCTTTTTTGAGCGAGTTGATAATCAGAAAGAAAGAATATCCAATAAACCTTTGGTTATACACGTTTCAATTTGGTCAGACGAAAGAGAACCTATGTCGTTAGTCTTTGCTGATGATTCCGAAGATAAACTCGAATTTTAATAGTTACACAATTATGAAAGAAGTATTGTTTTTTAATGCTGTTCATGGAGAACCAATAAATCATTGTGTGGTTTTAGCGGATGAACATGGAGAAACTAAATTGGTTGATGAGTTAGGTTTGTCAATTGAGGATGGTTCTGTAACCGTTACAGGGTTTAGAGATGAACCACATTCTCCAGCTTCAGATCATATTAGTAATGTCAGGATTTTGTTTTTTGATTCTTTGGATGAGCTGGAAAAGTTTAAGAAGGATTTTTACAAAAGCAAATCTTTTAATGTCTCTTAAAACGCATAAATATTAATTATATGAAAAACTTAAAAGTATTGGTAGCTGTATTATTATTTGTTATATTTTTTGTTTCCTGTAAAAATGATGGTAAAGTTACCCAACATACCATAATTACAACTGATGAAAAGGGAAAAATTGACACAACTTCCTTTGAGGTTAAAATTGTAGATGCAAACGAATTAGATTCTGCAGACTGGGCCAATGGAAATAAATCAGATTCTTTAAAATTGAAAGCAGAAGTTATATCGAGGAAATCGGGAAGAGATGAATTTGGTATGTACTATGAAGAAGTTACAATAAAATCACCAGAGGGTGTAAATACTTTAATAATAGGAGATGATACGATTACTGACAAGTCTCACTAAACCCATGAAATATTATTCAAAATATACAGCTAAAAACTACCTTGGTTACCTAATAATAGGTTTAGTAATAGTTGCTATTGCAATACTTTTAAATGTAATTGGAATCATAGATTTTTGATGAGAACATGACTGTAGAAGAATATAATAAATTGGAGAAGAGTATTGTATTAAACATTCAATCAATTGAAGCTTTAGATTATAAGTTTTTCTTTTTAGGCAACCTTTTTCCGAGGTTGGGGATACGGATGGGACTGTGGAAGATAAATTAGAATTAATCCTTGAGCATTATGGGATAAATGTTGATTCTCATTGTTTTGTCTCTCCTCGTTCAAATTTTATACAGACTGTAAAGGATTTTGTTTCATAAAACGCAAACTAATTGAATAAAGGGGAAAAAATATAAATGAAATATCCTGATATAAATTTTACAGAAATAAATAGTCTTTTAATTACTGGAGCTAGTGGGTGTGGTAAATCTTCTTATGCTTTTAATGAAGTTTTACCATGTTTTCTTAATCGTTTTGATTTTGGAATAGTTTTTTTATATAGAAATAGTTATTCATTTGATTTGATGAAAAAAGCAGCATGGTGTGGCAATCATATTGTAAAATTCCACTTTGATGAGTTATCTTCTGATATTAACCTAAAGGATGGAAGAAAACATATTCTTGTACTTTCAAAAGAAGATACAGACATAGAAGATATTAATTGTTCTCATATATTGAATATGGATTTCTTGGCAACATATAAACCTTTTATATTTATCGATGAAACTAATACTGTGAAAGATATCTTGAATGAATTGATAAGTGCTTTCAAACACAAAGTTGTTGTACATAATTCATTATTTCAACTTGATTCAATTAAGAGATGCTTTGATATAACTATCAGTGGGAAAAGTTTTACGGATATACAATGTAAGAATTTAGAACGGTTTGAGTTTAAACAAATCTATTTGTCTCATAAAACCCTGAAACCGGAGAGGTAAAAGAATTATAGTTTCATAAAACACAAATTAAATTATGGCTAAACATTACTCATATAATGGATATTTAGGTTGTGTTTCACAGCAAAAGAACCGTGTTACTGGAACAGTGATCGGAATTTATAATGCTGCCCAAGCACAATTTGATACTTCGTCAAAATGGTACACTT
>JBNKCO010000081.1:0-7209 GCA_050287785.1 Bacteroidales bacterium | reverse complement strand
AATTACGATGATTCAAAACTCATTTTGTTTCTCAAAACTCACACTCAAACTGTTGCTGTTATAGCGTTTGATTTCGAAAAATTGGATGTTTATATTAAGGCTAAACATTTTAATAAATCAATTACTCTGTTTTAAAAAGTAGTAGCGTTGATAAAATAACCCTCGATCAATTGTGAAGAACCGCTTTTGGTATAATGCTTAATGTTGCAGAAGGTTCTGGTAGGTAGACAAAGAAGGATATTTTGAGTTTGAGTAATGAGCAAGAGTGAATTACGATGATTCAAAACTCATTTTGTTTCTCAAAACTCACACTCAAACTGTTGCTGTTATGGTTTTTGATTTCGAAAAATTGGATGTTTATATTAAGGCTAAACATTTTAATAAATCAATTACTCTGTTTTAAAAAGTAGTAGCGTTGATAAAGTAACCCTCGATCAATTGCGAAGAGCCGCTTTTAGTATAATGCTTAATGTTGCAGAAGGTTCTGGCAGCTCCACAAAATGATAGTTTTGAGTTTGAGTAATTAGCAAGAGTGAAATACTATGACGTGTCCTGAACCAATGTTTTGACTATGATTTAAAGATGGACTGTATTATCGGATGGAACACACTAACGGCTATCATTTGTTTTCACTTAAAGAATTGTTTTGAGAGATTAGAAAGCTCGAATACGCTATTACCATAAAATATCCAAGAAAGGAAAAAAACTATTAGTTCCTGGAGAGATGGTTGAAGCGAATAGGGAAGATTGAGTTTAAAGATTTGAAAGAGGTACGAACCATCTAACAATACTTGTGGTTAAAAATTTATCTCATGCAGTTTTAACAATTCTTAAAACGCCTATAACAACCTATTTATCAACAACAAACAAACAAAACAAAAACAAACAATTATTTATAACTGCTTTTGCAGTTGTATAACTGAAATATAAGTTATACGTTTGTTTGGAATTTAATATAATGTGATATGCTACAAACATTTTTTCTATACTTGCTAAAAAGTTCACTTTGTTTGCTATTATTTGCAGCCTTTTTTAAAATAGTGCTTCAAAAACAAACTTTCTTTACTTGGAACAGATACTATCTTTTAGCAAGTATAATGCTATCCATAATAATTCCCCTACTCAAAATTCCGGCTTTTTCACATACTGATTCTTTAATTTTCAATATTCCGCTACAAACTTATGATTCAAATAAATTGGAAATTTTAAAAAGCAACTCCTCTACTTTGAATGCAGTAACAGAAAACCAAAGCTTACAACATATTTTAATTTATTTGGTATTGGCATTGTATTTAGTTGTAGTTCTTATTAATCTGGTGCGATTTATACATAAGCTTGTTTATATAAAACGGTTGATTTCAGACAATACCAAAATGAAAGAGCAGCATTACTGGATTGTATCTATCCAAAATTCACTACCTGCATTTTCATTTTTCAGGTACATTTTTATTAATAAAGAACTTGAGAAGATAAATAAAAACAAATTTGAAACAATCAAGCAACATGAGTTAATTCATGTAAATCAAATGCATTCGCTCGACAATATTTTTTTTGAAATACTACTACTACTATTCTGGTTTAATCCAATCATGTATTTCTATAAAAAAAGTTTGCACGAAATACATGAGTTTATTGTTGATGAAAAACTCACAAAGACACTGGGAAATAGAAAAGAATACTCACAATTGCTTCTAAACTTAGCCATTCAAACTAAAAACATGAGTCCTGTAATAGGGTTCTCAACAATAAAAATCAACAAACGAATAAATATGTTAAACAAACAAAGATCAAAAGCTATAAAGAAAATATTGTTTTTGCTTACTCTTCCGTTAATTGGAGTTTCATTATTATCATTTTCAGTTTCTAAAAAAAATAAAGAAGTAGAAGTAATAGATCAAACCTCAAAAATTGAAAAACTAATTATTGGTAACATCAATTGGGAAGGCAACACAGCTTATTCCGATGCAGAACTAAGCAAAGCTCTTGGTCTTAAAAGTGGGGATGAATATAACTATGATGTTGACAACCGCATAAATGGTGATAATAGTAAGATATTAAAAATGTATATGGACAATGGATATGTTTTTTACCATGCAACCCATAATCAATCCATTACTGATAATATTGCTGATATCACCATTACCATTGAGGAACACACCAAAGGCGTTATTGGGAAGGTTGCAATTACTGGTAATAAAAAAGTGCCTGAACAAGAAATCTTAAATAAGATGAAATTCAAGAAAGGAGAACTTTTCAATCGTTCTAAAATAACTAAATCAGTTGAAGCTATAAATAAGATGAAACGTGTTCGGTTTAAAAATATTTATGTGCTACCTGAACACGGTGTGGTTTCTAATGAAGGGTATGCTGTTATTAACCTTGAATTTATAGTTTCCGAAAAATAACCGTAAATAGTATATTATGAAAGAGTTAACAAAAGCAGAAGAGCGGATAATGCTCATATTCTGGGAAATTGAGAAAGGATTTGTAAAGGATGTTATTGAAAAAATACCAGACGACCCAAAACCTCCTTACAATACTATTTCTTCAGTTATCCGCCTATTGGTTGAAAAAGGCTACTTAAACTATAAGGCCTATGGTAAAACGCACGAATATTACCCTGCAATTAAAAAGTCACAATACCGTAAAACACATATGAAAAAGGTTATTTCTGATTATTTTAGCAACTCCCCTTCATCAATGATTTCTTATATGGTAAATGAAGAGAACTTAAGCAAAGAGGAAATAAAAAAGCTGAAAGATATCATTAATAACATGGATTAATAATTGACAGGATCATGAAACAAATATTGATAATAAGCATTTCATCTATTTTGTTTATGGCATGTCAAAAACCAGTGACAAACGAACAAACAATTGATGATTTAAGTTCATTCTTATCATATGATCCATTGATAAAGAATAGTTTCCATATTTTTTCAGAAACAATTAAAGACTCGTTTAATATTTTTGTTAGCCTTCCTAAAGACTATGAAAAAACCGATAAATCATATCCTGTGGTTTATGTGTTAGATGCTAATGTTGCATTTGATATACTTGCAACTTTAATGAAATTGCAAAGCAATGGATTAGATTGTAGACAAGCTATTTACATTGGTGTAGGATACAAAGATATTTTAATTATGGATTCTTTAAGAGGTCGTGATTATACATTTCCTCATGAAGAGGAATTTCCTGAAAGTGGCGGGGGAGAAAGATTTTCAATGTTTTTAGAAAACAAACTAATTCCCCATATAAATTCTGAATATAGGACAAAATCAATGGAAAATACAATTATTGGCCATTCAGCTAGTGGTTACTTTGTGCTATATAATATGCTTTCAAGTGCTATTGCAAATAAGTTAATTTTCAAGAATTTTATTGCAGGAAGCCCTTTTGTTGGAAATGATCAATATTTTGTTGATTTAGAGGAACAACTTTTCTCGAAAACGGATTCATTACCTATTAATTTATTCATGTGTTCAGGAACTATAGAAGATACTGATAGTATGCAAATTATGTTTTCGAAAATTCTAAAACAACGCAAATACAAAGGCTTAAATTACAAATCAATAATACTAAATGATTTCGACCATATGGATGCATTAATTCCAACTTGGTCTAAAGGGTTAAGATATATTCTAAAATATGAGTAACTGTCAGCAGATAATGTAAATCTGAAAGTGATGAAATAATAGTAATAAATTCATTGACCTTTCTCCTGAGATTTATTTTGTTAATGAATTTAAGAAAGTTTATTCTGGACTTCGATTAGGTGTTGAATTAATAAACTGGTAAATAATTTTTGGCTAACATGAACAATATAAAAATATGGTTTCTTTGTATTGCTGCAATAAATATTTTTTCTTTTAATAATCCTCCGGAAGAAAATTACTTAATAACTGCCTCTATGAGTCATCGGGGAGTTGAAGCAGGAATGAAAATTTTAGATGAAGGGGGATCGGCTGTAGATGCCGCATTATCTGTTGCTTTATCGGAAATTGCAGAATCAGGGGGCAAGCATGTTAGTTATGCCGGCTTAATGGATTTGGTATACTACGAGAATAAAACAGAAAAGGTATATAATATGAATGCCTCATTTAACACCGTTCAAGACGAAACGGATCCCTTAACTATACCAACTTTCACTCTTAATATGCATGACACATTACAAAACACCGTTAGCGGACGGACTATTTTAGTACCAGGTTTTATGAAAGGATTAGAAGAGGCTCATAAAAAATTTGGAAAGGTGCCGTTCGAAAAACTTTTTGAAAACGCTATTGAAATTGCTGAAGAAGGAACAGAGTGGACATCGGAGGATAATTCCAATTTTTCAAGGTGGAAAAACATACTAACCAAATATCCTGAAACAAAAGCTGTGTTCACAAAACCAGACGGTAGTTTTTACAAAGTTGGAGAATTATTTAAACAACCTGCTCTTGCCAAAACTCTTCGAATTATTAGTAAACAAGGTTCAGATTACTTTTATAAAGGAGAATGGGCAAATAAATTTATTGAGGCTGCCCGAAGTATTGGGAGTAAAATTACCTTACAGGACATGTACGATTACGAGGTAATATGGACAAACCCAACTCACGGGACTTATAAGATGTATGATTTATACATACAGGGAGAACCCGATTATGGAGCCTATAGGCTATTACATGCTATGAATATGGCGGAATATGAACAACTATCGGAAATGGGAAATTATTCTGAATCACCAATTGCATTGGCCACAGTTTACAATATTCTAGCTGCTTCTGCTTATTCTGCGTATTACCCTGCTTATTACGGAGATAGCATTAAAATAAATCCGAAAACAATGCTGGAGAAGGAAACATCAAAACAAGTATGGGATGCCTGGAAGACAATTAACAACCTCTCTCTACCAAGAATTCAGGATAAAAAAAATGAACACACTGCTGTAATAGTATCCGTCGACAAACAGGGAAATGTTGCTGTTTTACTTCATTCAATTAAGGCTGCTAACTGGGGATGTACAGGGTTATTTATCGATGGTGTATCAATTCCCGACCCTGGCAGTTTTGAGCAGGAAAGAATAAAAGCTGCAGGCCCGGGGAAACGATTGCCTGAAGGAACAGTTCCCGGGCTTGTATTGAAAGATGGAAAACCTGTTCTGGGCTTCGGATGTATTAGTGGAGGAGCTCAACTCCAAACCTTTGTTTCATTAATAAATGTCCTGGATTTTAAAATGACCCCGCAGGAGGCTGTAGAAAGACCGGGTATCGGTGATTTTATTTTTGAACGAGATACACTTAAATTAACCATAGAACCAAATAAGTTTTCAAATAATCTGTTAAGGAAGGCAGAAGAATTGAATTCCAATTATAGTGAATTAAACAATGTACTGAGTGTCTTTTGGACAGGTATATACATTGATGAAGTAAAGGGTAATTTAACGGGGACAAAGGTGTGGCTAAAATAAAATCTTTTACAAGTATTAGAACTTAACCAACAATCAAAACCATGAAAAAATTCTTAGTTATTTATTCAGCCCTTATTTCATGTATTCTTCTGAATGCCCAAGATATTACAATGGACTTGGGAAATAGCAGACATTCAGGAGAATTTGAGACTAAACCCCTTAATAAATTCGAAAAAATCCTTTGGAAAACTGAATTATCCGGAATTGGACAAGCTACAACACTTATAAAAGATGGAATACTCTATGTTTCAAGTATGGATGGAAGCTATGCAAGTCAATTTCGAAAAGGATATTATTACGCAATTGACGCAAAGGATGGAAGTGTTATTTGGAAAAATAGCATCAATCAAAATGTTTCTTTTCCTGTAATTAAGGATACAATTCTCTATTATGGTTCGGATGACAGAAATGGAAAACAAATGGCGGTTAATATAAAATCTGGTGAAATAAGATGGATTTATCAACTTGAATCCAGATCATGTTGGCCACCTGCCATTATTGGGAATCGTAATTATTTTGGTGACCATAATGGAAACTGGATAGTAGTTAATAATGAAAATGGAGATTTAATTCATAAGGAGAATATTAGTGCCGGAATTTGTAATTGTCCTTCTGTTTTGGGCTTAAACGTATATTTTCTCGACCTACACGGAAAACTACATGAATTTAATTCTGCTGACAATAAAGATTCTGTGATTTTCGAATCAGGTTCTGGATCCAATAACCCTCCGGCAATAGTAGATAATGTTGCCTATTTCATTAATAAAAGCGGAAATATATTTGCTTATCACCTTAAAAAGAGAAAATTGCTTTGGTCTGGTAAATTGGATGATTCGGCTTTTAGAAGCCCAGCCATTTCAAACGGAGTAGCTACCTTGATAACAACGAATGGACACATTTATGCTTTCAATATTGAGAATGGAAATGTGTTATGGAAGACAATAAGACCTGGGAAAGGGTATACAAATACCTCTATTGCTGGTAATATTGTCTATGTTGGATGTGCAGATGGTTACCTTTATGCTTTTAATTTAAATACGGGCGAGGAGTTATGGAAGTTTAACTCTGGAATGCCTGTAAATACACCTCTAATTGATAACGGGACAATATACTTTACAAGTGGTAATTATTTGTATGCAATAAAGTGAGGTATCAAGCCCAATAAAATAATTAGTGGCTAGTAAAAACTTTTTTTTGTTAACTTTTAAATTAGCAACAATGAAAATATGTTTTGCATAAATTGCAGAATCGGAATTGAAATACTAGATCAATGATAAATTAGAGATGGATTCCCATGTATACAAAATGTCTGGACTAAACTCTAATGCTATGACTAAAATATCTGTTATATAAATGAATTCAAAAAACGGTCACTTTTTTCTAAATATAATGAACTAAGAATATATGTTTAAAATATCGTATATTTGATTCAACAAATGCCAAAGCTTCGGAAAAAAATATCACACTTTCCTACCCGAAGTAATCCCTTCGATAAAACAACATATACTCGTGGTCACAATATGGTCCCTTAATTTGTAATTAACTGGTAATCTGCACTAAATTCGAGACAAACCAGCTCCACAAAATGAGTTTTGAGTTTGAGTAATTAGCAAGAATGAATTACGATGATTCAAAACTCATTTTGTTTCTCAAAACTCACACTCAAACTGTTGCTGTTATAGCGTTTGATTTCGAAAAATTGGATGTTTATATTAAGGCTAAACATTTTAATAAATCAATTACTCTGTTTTAAAAAG
>JBNKCO010000080.1:0-164524 GCA_050287785.1 Bacteroidales bacterium | reverse complement strand
GAATTTTGATTTGACCAGCTCATCTGAGTTAAACATTGGAAAATGGGCCGATGGGGATTATTTCTTCAATGGTTCTATTGATGAAGTACGCATTTACAACAGGGCCTTGAGCTGGTCAGATATTACTCAACTGTTCACATTAGGAGATTCTGTAACTCTGCCTGTCGACACAATACCTACTGATACAACACCCGTTGACACACTCTCGGACACCAATGATTACATAGGCTACTGGCCATTTGATGGGGATGTACTAGACCAGAGTTCGAATGCCCACCATGGAGAACCTGATGGAGTAACCCTTACCGCCGATAGATTTGGTATTGAAAACAACGCCTATTATTTTGATGGAGAAGGTGATTATATTGGTTTTGGAGATGAAGCCTGGAATGAGTTTAGTCAAGACCAGGATTTTTCGATTTCTCTATGGTTTATAGACTCCAACTTACATTCTGCGAGCTATAAAGCTTTAATTGCGAATGGAGGAAATGGAGTAGATGGATTTATGCTGGGAATGTGGGGAACACAACCCTATTTCACCATAAAAGGAGGCACAGATGAAGCCTCCATGTTTTCACCCAAAGGGGTTGATTCTATAAAGTGGCACATGCTAAGTGTAACAGTTGATAGAGATAATCTAGCTACCATATACGTGGATACAGAGGAATTTGGTTCTTATGATGTATCAGGTACGAATTTTGATTTAACCAGCTCATCTGAATTAAACATTGGAAGATGGGCCAATGGGGAATATTTCTTCAATGGTTCTATTGATGAAGTACGCATTTACGATAGGGTCTTGAGCCAGACAGATATTACTCAAAAATATACTATTGAATCAACTGAAGCTCAACAAGATCCTCCTGTTCCAAATGAAGCAACTATTGATAATTACATTAGCTTTTGGGAACTTAATGGTGACGGCAAAGACGAAACTGGCATTAACAACGGAACAGTAAACGGAGTCACACCAATACGCGACCGGTTTAACCAGGCAAGCGGAGCTATAGAGTTTGATGGAGTAGATGATTATATTGATTTGGGTTCTTCTTTTGATTTTCCTAAAAAAACAATTCATTTGTGGCTTAACGCTCGATCAATATCAGGTACTTCAGGTTTTATATATTCTTCCGATAATGCTGAAATCACAAATGGATTAACTGGAATATATGTACAAGAAGTAAATGGGAGTAATTTACTTACTTTCCAGCAAGATAACTATTCCTACAGCTATCCAATAGATATTGATAAATGGTATTCATTAACTTTATCGATGGATCAGAATACAATAGAATATTTTATTGATGGTGAGTTAATTACAAGTTCAGTAAATAGTAATAGTAATAATCATTCAACAAATGGTCATCTTTCTGCTCTTCTAGGAACAACAAGGGTATTTAATAGGTATTACAACGGCTCCCTCGACGATATACGCATATACAACCGTGCACTTTCAGAAACTGAAGTGAGTATGTTATACCAAGCTGAGAGACCAGAGGTTTTCCCTATTGATAAGCCTTTAGGAAGCTATACAATAGGAACAGGAGTTAGTCTTTCATGGGAACAGCCAGCCGGTGCAACAGGAATTCGTATTGAGAGGTCTGTAAATTGTGGTCCATTTACTGAAATCGCCAACCTGTCAGCTACAGAAACCAGCTATCATGATAATGCAGTAACTGTTGATAAGCTCTACGAATATCGTTTAGTTGCATACACGCCAACTTTTGAAACCATTTCTGACGAACTACGTGTATCAACTTCAAGTTTTGTGGCCGATGCAGCTATTGCCCAATACAATGGGAATATAAGCCAGGTTAAATGGCAAACCAAAGATGGCGATGAGCAACAGTACAACTATTATTACGATGCACTTAATCGCATTACAAAAGCACAATATAGCAACGCCACTAATCCAGCATTGCATGGGGCCTACACAACTCAGAATATTAGCTACGATTTAAATGGTAACATTAAAAGCTTGGATCGTTTTTCGGATATAAATAAAAATTCACAAGCCCCTATAGTTACCGAAATGGATAAACTCACCTATAAATATTCAGGAAACCAACTAAAAAATGTTTTAGATGAAGTATCTTTGAATGAAGGTTTTATTGATAAGGTAAATACAAGCGATTATGAATACGACTTTAATGGTAACATGATTACCGATAACAACAAAGACATAAGCGTTGAATACAATTACCTGAACCTACCGAAAAGGGTAGATTTAGCCAATGGCGATTATATTCTATATGTTTATGATGCTACAGGAGCAAAGAAGTCTAAAGAAGTATACCGAAGCGGCGCACTTGCAACAATTACCGATTATGCTGGATTATTTGAATATGTAAACGGCGAGTTAGATATAATACATACCGATGAAGGTCGTATTACAAAATCTAGTACAGCATTTAATTACGAGTACTACATTAAAGACCACCTTGGAAATATTCGTATTGTTTTTGATATGGATGCATCAGGCAATGCGCAAATCTTACAGGAAAGCGACTACTATGCCTTTGGTAGCCGCATGAACAAAGGCCTGCTTAACGATAACAAATACCTCTACAACGGCAAAGAACTACAGGAAGAACTGGGTTGGTATGATTATGGCTCTCGCATGTACGATGCGAGTCTAGGGAGGTGGCATACAATTGACCCACTTGCCGAAAAATATATGTCTATTACTCCATACGCATACTGCGCAAATAATCCTATTCGGTACAATGATCCTGATGGGAGAAAAAGAAACGATAGAATTAAACATAGAGCTGCCAAAAAAGTAGCCAGAATTATGGCTAACAATGATGTTGGCACAATGAGTGTGACTCAGACAAGAAATAAAAAAGGAAAACTACGAATCTCTATTAGTTATACTGTAATGGATGATGGAATTGAGACCGGTGCATATACTAAAACTTATATGGGAAATAAAGGGAAAGGCGATTCACAACCATTCGGTATAACCTTCACAGTTCAAGGAGGTGGTGCTTTACCTACTCAGACAAAAGCAACAAAAGCATGGGGAGGCATAGTTGATATTACAGATTTTCTTGCTGCTGCCGGTGCTGCTACTAAGAAACTTAGGCCAGGACCAAATACAGATCCTAATAATGGGCCAAAACAAATGTATAACTTTGCAAAGAAAGTTGCTGAAATATCAGAACATGTCACTAGTGATTCAAAAATTAATTATCAGAATTATACTGATAGCCGAGGAAATCCGTTAAAGCCAGTGCCTTCTGCAATGAATCCTATAATTGATGAATTCAATGATGAAGGAAAAATGGTAAAAGAATATGATTATGGCGATTCTGTTATAAGATATGTTCCAACACATACTTTATACGGAGAACCAGACTCTGTCAGAATTCCAATAAAACCATAACACAATTTTAAGTAACGATGAATATAATTAAATCTTTTTTAGCTCTATTAATTGTTTCAATAGTTCTTTTCTCATGCAGCAATGCTAATAAAAAAGATAAGGATACCTCTTACTATGATACTTTGCACATTAGTGATAAAAGCTACGAAGTTTACACAATGTGCGATAGCCTCAGAAGTGGCGTTATGTATAAATATTATAGAGAAAGGAAAATAGAAGAACGGTTATACATTAATAATGAACTATTAATTAGTAAAAGAGCTGCTTTAGATCCAAGAGGTATTGCTGAAACATATTTTTATAATGTTGAAGATACATTAAGACCAATAGGATTTATGTGGTATGATAGTCTTACACACAATAAATTACCCGAACATTGTACATATTTTGATGTAATCTCAGCAGATACAATTAAATCAGGGCAGCCATTGAAAGTGAAGTTATTATGGAATATCACTAGCATTAAAAACTTGAAAATAGAGCTTCGATTGGGAGAGATAACTTCAGATTATAAACTTATCTCAATAGATACTACTTTAGTTAGCAATTATCCCGCACTAGTATTTGAAATAGATGAATATGATGAAGGTTTGAATCTTATTGTTGGACAAATATATATTTATAGCGGCACAGAGGATATTACTAATAAGTATATGTATTACCGCACCTATAAAAGACCTGAGACCTTATTACCCCCTTATGTTTTTTATAAACAATTTTATGTTACCCCCGCTGATGTAGGTTTACAATCTGCAGCACAAAGTAAGAAGTAAGTTTTAAAATTTAGATATTAAGAAGCCTGGTAGGAATGCCGGGCTTTTTTTCCCTTCCCTGAAAGGAAGGGAAAAGGATAGTAGAATTTAAGCTCTTGCTAGTCAAAAGTTGCAATACAAAAAAATAGCGACTGGTTAGCTGCTTAGTAAAAGCGATACCCATTCTTCGTAGCAAGGAATAAATAAATCGAAGCGTTGTCCCTATGGCTATGACTACGGACTTTTTGTAATAAATTAGGTGTCAGTCTTATAGTGTTAAACCCGTTTTAATAAAGCAGTATTTTTATTAATAGTATGTTATAGTTTTGTGTGTCAGGGATTAATGGCTAAAAACTTTATTTCTTAAACATTTTACTATGTTTGTATAAACAGTATTCATCTTTACGCAACAAAATGAAATTATTCGCAGCAATTCTTGCTTCTTTGCTATTTAGCAGTTGTGCATACAATGTGGTAGAAGATATTTATTTTAGAAACGACAGAACATGTGATGTTAAAATTGAATTGGATTTTGCCAAATCGCTTGATTCGAAAAATAAAGATATCATCCTTAAAATGATAACCGGAGCTGTGCTTGGATTCGTTGATGTAATTACTGGGATTGATACACTGTCAAAAGATAGGGAGTTGAACGACGAATTTGTTAAAATGTTGGATTCGGCGCAAAAAGATCTAAAACCAGTAAATTTTGAAATTGCAGTAGATACATTGGCATTTATTAATAAAGACTCTCTAATACACGGTATCACAAAGAAAGATACACTTAATCAATATACTCTGGAACAGGAAACAGTTTTTGGGAGCTATATATATTATGTTGCACAACATCTTATCTTTAAAATGAATATTGATATTCCAAATAAGGTAATGCTCTATGGGTTTGAACTAAAAAACTTAAGTTGGGACACCCTAGATTTTTATCAAAAGACAATTAAAAATTCCGCCCCAGATTATGATATGGCTAAAAGTACCATGTGGGATTTGGATAAAGGAATACCATACTGGGATGGAAACAGCGTTGAACGCTCAAATTATAACCTTGCACTTTCCGATTACAAAGAAGGACAGGAATTGGATGAGCAAACAAAAGAAGCATTGAAAAATTCATACTATATAATAAAATACCATTTTCCCGCTCCCATAAAAAAGTGCACTAACTCTCTGTATAAAATTGAGAAGGATGCTAAAACAGTTGAGTTCAGGAAATCGTTATATGAAATGTTTACTCAGAATACTGATATTACTGCAATAATTAATTATTAAAACATACTTCCTATTGTTTACTAAGGAATTGGTTCACTTGTTCCCGTTTAGCTGTGCTGAGCTTTTATTAGTTGGTTTGTAGTGCGAATAAGCAACAGAAAAGTTCAAAAAAATAAATTTGTGGGTGAAAGAGATAAAGCTTAACCCCAATTATTGGCTTACACCGAGCTAAAGGTTCATCTAAAGTATATAATTTGGTAATAACAAAATGATTTACAGTACCCTAAGAGTGTAATCACAATGCCCAACCGAGCAAGCGAGCTCAACGGAGTTAAATATGGGCAATGCTAATTTTTTATGCTACAATCATTTTTCTCATAATCAGAGATTTAACGTTTCTCAATAATAAATCCCCGCATTATGCGGGTTAAGTTCATTAAAGTGAAAAATAACTTCGATAAGCTCAGTTCCAGGCTGTCCGTGCTAAGTAACTGTTGAAATTGCTGCCTCCTTGTCAACTAACAACTTCGAACACCTTTTCAGCAACAACCTTACCTTCGAACTCAACAGAAACAATCCATTTCCCAACTTTGTCTTCTAAAGGCAGCCATATGCAGTCACCAATGTAGAACTTATAATTGTTGGTATTTACAAGGTATTCACCAGTAAAATCAGGTTCAACATTTCCTTTAGCATCCTTAAAAGGAGGGTGTTGAATACAATACTGAAGCTTCGAGCCTTTCCCGGAACTTATGTGTAAAATCATACCAAACTCAACATTCTCTTCAGACTTAATAATATTTGTAAACTCAAGAATTTTTGGAAGTTCCCGACTACCACGCTCCCATTTCGAATAGCGACCGAAACTTTCAATTTTTATTTTTGGGTTTTTCTTGCTTTTTTTCATACTACTATTAAAACAATTTTTTAATTGTGGAACCAACTTTCTGGTTTTTTTATTGTTCTTTGTTGGTTAATAGGTAAACATTGTATAAAGCACTTTCATGAATAAAGGTATATATTTTGCGACATTTACAGCACTCCTATGGGGCTTTCTGGCGATAGCCCTAAAGGTTTCCTTGAACGAATTACCACCATTAACTGTTACATGGTCTCGATTTACAATTGCTTTTATTACACTTGCGGCATATTATCTTTTGTTCGATAGGCCAAAGCTTTCAATTATTGGCCGGCCACCATTGTTTGCTATAATTGCAGCAATTTGCATAGGGTTTAATTATATAGGGTTTATTTCAGGTATTAACTTAACCTCACCATCTATCGGTCAGGTTTTCATTCAAACAGGACCAGTTTTGTTGGCAGTTTCAGGATTTGTAATTTTTAAAGAGAAGATACATATTCGCCAGGCTATTGGTTTGGCTATTGTTGTTTTCGGATTGATAATATTCTATAACGAGCAAATAGTTAAACTGGCTGGAGGCTTGAAGGAATTTAAAGTAGGAGTATTGCTTGTTTTGTTTGGGGCTTTTTCGTGGACAGGCTATGCTATTTTTCAAAAAATGGCTGTAAAATCATTTAATCCATTGCAATTAAACCTTATCCTATTCGGATTACCAGCTATTGCTCTAACACCCTTTGTAGCTTTCGATCAGCTTGCTCTTATAAATACAGGCGATTGGCTGTTACTGATATTTCTCGGGTTGAATACACTGGGAGCCTACGGCTCATTGGCTTATGCATTAAAATACCTGGAAGCAAATAAAATAAGTGTTATTATTACCTTAAATCCAATGATTACCTTTGCGGTAATGGCATTTCTAAGCAGAAAACAAGTTAGCTGGATTCAACCAGAGACTTTCACAATGATTTCAGTTGCTGGAGCAATAACCGTATTGTCAGGAGTTGTTCTTACTGTAATAAAGAAGAAGAATTAAATTGCTACAATATCATTCAACAAATTACCCGCCAACCTACTTGCACCTAGCCTAAAGAGCTTGTTGCTTAACCATTCGTCTCCAAGTACACTCTTAACAACCATATAATAATCAAGGGCTTCCTCTGAAGTAGCAATTCCTCCGGCAGGTTTCAATCCGGCTTTAAAACCAGTTTTTGCATGGTGGGTTTTAATAGCATTGCACATTATATAAGCGGCTTCTAAACTGGCAACCGAACCATCTTTTCCTGTGGAAGTTTTAATAAAATCGGCTCCCGCTTCTAGCGACATCATGGAAGCTTCTTCTATAAGGGCTTTTTCTTTAAGCAAATCGGTTTCAAGTATTACTTTAAGGTGATGGTTACCACAAACCTGTTTAATCATTTTTATTTCGTCGAAAACTAATGATTCATCACCATTAAGAAAAGAAGATAAGTTTATTACAATATCAATTTCAGTGGCACCATGTTTAATAGCAAGTTCCGTTTCAAGGTATTTAACTTCAGGATATGACTGTGAATGTGGAAAAACTCCTGTTACAGTGGCAATATCTACTTTAGAAGCTTCAAGTAATTGTTTACATAAACTCACATAAGTAGGATAAATACAAACTGCTGCAACCTGATTAATATTTTCACCTTTGAAATTTGTCACCAAGGCTTTTTGACAAAGACTTTCAATATCTTCCTTTTTGGCGAAACTATTTAGGTTGGTCAAATCGATACACGAATAGAGAAGTTTTAAATTATCTTTTGTTCTATAATCGGTTTTGCCTTTAGTTATTTCCTGAATTGTTGGTGTTAATGTTTTCATATTCTTTAATTATTGAGCCTAAAAATAAATAAATAATTAGAGCTTTTCGTTATTTAGATGTCTTTGATTATCGCGATTTGTCTTTTTTAGAAAATTTTCCTCTAAAGCTTTCTCCAGGTCGACATTCGTCTGGTTAGCAAGGCAAATAAGTACCCAAAGTACATCAGCCATTTCATCGGCAAGATTGTACTCTTTTTCCGACTCTTTAAACGATTGGTCACCATACTTTCTTGCTATGATGCGGGCTAATTCACCAACTTCTTCGGTTAAAACCGCCATATTAGTGAGCTCACTAAAATATCTTACACCGTAAGTTTTTATCCACTCATCTACTTTATTCTGTGCTTCTTTTATTTCCATTTTGTATAATTAACAAAGTTACTCTTTGTTTTTCGAATCAATAATTATTGTTACCGGACCATCATTAATAAGTGAAACATCCATCATTGCGCCAAACTCACCGGTTTTAACATCTTTTCCTGTATCAATGCTTAACTGTTTTACAAAAGCTTCATACAAAGGAATAGATTTTTCGGGCTTTGCAGCTTTAATGTACGAAGGTCTGTTTCCCTTTTTTGTGCTGGCATGAAGGGTGAACTGACTTACTACTAAGATCTCTCCATCGATATCGTTAACCGATAAATTCATTACTCCCTTATCGTCATTAAAAACTCTTAATCGCGATACCTTACCTGATAACCATTCAATATCTTCCTGACAATCGGCCTCTTCAATGCCAAGTAATATTAATAATCCGGAAGAAATTGCTGATTTTATTTTGCTATTAATTGAAACTTCTGCTTTACTAACACGTTGTATTATTATGCGCATGTTATTTTCACTTTTATGCAAATTAAGCAAAATTCCAGTTTTCGGTTCTTAAAATTATTATTGATATGAGGGGAAGGGTACTTTTTGGGTTAATAATTTTTTCATTTTCACTTTTACAAGCACAGAAATTTGAATGTTTTTTATCAGAAAACTCATACAAGCATGAGTTAGATCTTCACTTTACAGCAAAATCTCAAAAGTTTAAATCTCCCTTGGAGTATGCTTCAGCAAATTTTCCAGAGCTAAAGGGTTTAAAAATCGAGGTTCGGCGTAAGCACATTGGCACAATGATGGCTGCAAGGCCCAAAATTGATTTCCTTTTTAGGAAACAGGAAAACCGAACATACGTTGTGTTTATTACTGATTCACCAGAAATGAATGCTGGCCCAATTTTTGCTGAAATGAGTGAGTGTGCTCAGGCAGGAGTTTTAGGGCATGAATTAAGCCATATAGTGACTTATAATGATATGAATAATATGCAATTGATCTTGTTTGGTATTAAGTATATGTTTAACAAACGTAAAATTGAAGCTCAAACAGATTTAATTGCCATGAAACATGGTTTTGGAGAACAATTAATTGAGTATACAAGGTTTATAATTAAGTCACCACACACAAATAGGAAATACCTACGAAAGAAAAAGAAATATTATCTTTCAGCTAACGAGATGGAAGAAAAGCTTTTATTATTGTTATAGAATTAAGGATTTTTAACATAGAACTGCCTTTATCATTAAATAGATTTGCATTACTAGTACATATTTTAAGTATTTTTACATAAAAAAGAAAAATCAGGAAACCAATTAATATGAGTGAGTTGAAAGTGAAATTTGGACGCCGTACAAAAATACTAGTTGTTATAGTATTTATCGCATCATTATCAGTTGGCTTTATGTCAACAAACGACAGAGATTTTGAGTATGTAAAACAGTTAAGCATTTTTGCTTCTTTGTTTCAGCAAATCAATCTTCACTATGTTGATGAAATCACACCAGAGAGTTTGATTGAATCTGGTATTCAGGGTATGCTAGAATCGCTGGATCCTTATACAACATATATTCCAGAAAAAAATATGGATGAATTTAAATTCATGACAACTGGTAAATATGGGGGTATTGGAGCCTTAATAAGAAAAGCTGGCGATTTTACAATTGTTTCTGAACCTTATGAAGGATTTCCTGCTCAAAAAGCAGGTATACATGCCGGCGATACACTTATTACTATAGACGGAATCTCTACAAAAGGCAAAGGTATAAGCGATGTAAGTGAACTTCTAAAGGGTACTCCAAATACCGAACTTTCTTTAAAAATTGGCCGGTATGGTGTCGATTCTGTTATTAATCTAACATTGAAGCGGCAGCAGGTAGCTATTCCAAATGTTCCTTACTATGGCATGATTAAAGATGAAGATAACATCGGTTATATTTTGCTAGGTAACTTTACTAAAGATGCAAGTAAGGAAGTTAAAGATGCATTTATTGATTTGAAATCTCAAGGTGCCAAGGCAATTGTTCTTGATTTACGTGGTAATCCTGGCGGACTTCTTAATGAAGCTGTAAATATTGCGAATATTTGGTTACCTAAAGATCAGGAAATTGTTAGTACACGAGGCAAGGTTAAGCAACTAAATAAGTCTTATATTACTCAATATAATCCTGTTGATACAACAATTCCTCTTGCTGTATTGGTAAGTCGTGGCTCAGCTTCAGCATCAGAAATTGTTGCAGGTTCCTTGCAGGATTTAGACAGAGCTATAATTGTTGGACAAAAATCCTTTGGTAAAGGACTTGTTCAAACTACGCGACCACTTGGTTATAATACACATTTAAAAATTACTACTGCAAAATATTATATTCCTAGCGGAAGATGTATTCAAGCCCTAGATTACTCTCATAGAAATGAGGACGGTAGTGTAGGTCACGTGCCTGATTCACTAATTTCAGAATTTAAAACCAGTAAAGGACGCTCCGTTTATGATGGCGGAGGAATTGATCCTGATATTAAGATTGAGCGAGATAATCCAGGTAATATTACAGTGGCTTTATATACTCAGAATTTAATTTTTGATTATGCTACTTATTTTGCTCATGAAAATGAATCAATTGCAAAGGCTTGTGCTTTTGAGATATCAGATGAGGTTTATGCTGATTTCACAAAATATATCGAAAACAAGGACTTTGATTATAGCACTCAAAGTAGCGAGAAACTTACAGAGCTTGTAAAGTCTTCAAAGCGTGAAGGATATTACGATGTAATTAAGGATGAACTTGAGGGGCTGGAAGATAAGCTTCATGGAGATCGCTTGAAGGACCTCGAAACTTTCAAGAAAGAAATTAAAAAACTACTTCGGGATGAGATTGTAAGTCGTTATTATTTCCAGAAAGGTAGAATAGAGACAAATTTACAAGACGATCCGGAATTAAAGAAAACACTTGAAATGCTTAGTGATAATCAATCGATGGCTGAATTATTGAATGGTTCTTATCAGGGCGAAACTGTTTTTGCTATCAGAAGTCATTAATTTGTCTTTGCAGAAAGGAGTTTAATTCTATTCGAAAATATAGAGGCTTACTCATTAGAGAAGCCTTTTTTTACAACCCTTCAATAAAATTTTTACAAGGTTTGTTTTTAAAACTGATACTAGTTTAGTATACTTAAAATGCTTTCCAATTATAGAATATAGGATACTTTTTCTTTTATAAACGTCCTAAATCTAGAAGGTTAATACTCAAACATGCATTAAAAAAGCATATCTTACTCTACGAGCCGACCAAAAGTCATGGTAAACAGGACTTTTACCGGGGTTTGTTCGTTAATAAGAAAAAATGGTAAAGTAACTTTTAAAGCCTATTTTGCGTAATATTATAATTAGCTTTATAGTTTATACGACAAAACCAACTAAACCTACCTACTATGTCGCTGTATAACAAACTAATAAAGGATGTTGTTTTAAGCAATGGACAAAGAATTTCTTCCTCAGTTCTAGAATCTCAAATTCAGCTAATTGCGAATAGGGTTGTTGTTCCCAATAAACAAAAAACATGTTATTCTAAAGCAGGTATAAATGAATTTAATAAAATAATTGTTAATGTTAGACCTTCTGTAAATGGCTCAACAGTTTCAATTATTAATTCACCTGCCTACAAAGCAGATCATCAACCAATAGCCATAAATGGATTGCTTTTAGGTGATATAAATCCAAATATTGGAGATTTTTCAAGGCAAAAACACTATTTAATTTCAGGTACTGAACAAACTATTGATGCAAATTCTTTATTTCTGTCGAAGGAAATGGGAATCAACATTTAGTATTTACCTGATGACACAAATATTTTTAAGGCTAAGAAAACAAGGGCAAAGTTTTCAATCGTTTATTAATTCATACAAACTACTAATCAAATGCAACAAACCATGAAAAAGATTAATTTTTTATTTACCATTTTACTGTTTTTTCAGTTCGGTCTGAATGGACAGACAATTGATCATCGATCAATAGATTTACATTCAATTCCTACTAATTGGATAGATAGTGCAAAAGCAAATCTATACATAGGTTATGGGCATACATCGCATGGTAGTCAGATTACGTCTGGGATGGATGCCATTGAAGATTATTTTACTAGTGGGACCTACAATTGGAGTCATTCTGGTGGTACGAACGAACTTCATTTATTTGAAGGTGACGGTTATGGCGATGGATACCTTGATCATGATATTGGGTATAGCGGATGGGAAGATGAAACAAGGGAATATTTAAACGCTTTTCCGGCATGCAATGTAATTATCTGGTCGTGGTGTGGACAAGTAGATGGAACAAATTTGCAAACCCATGTTTTTGATAATATGGAAGCGCTTGAGACTGAATATCCTGATGTTACATTTGTATATATGACAGGTCATTTGGAGGGACAAGGTGTAGGCGGAGGTGTTTACACAGCAAATCAACAAATTCGTGATTATTGTTCAACTAATAATAAATTTCTTTTCGACTTTGCAGACATTGAAAAATATAGTCCGGATGCCGACACAAACTATCAGGAATACAATGCCACCGATGGGTGTAATTATGATGTTGGTGGACAAACAAGGAACTGGGCTACAAATTGGCTTAGCGCGAATTCTTCGCATGAACTTGCGCAAATTGCTACACAGTGTAGTTCTTGTTCACATTCAGTAAGTCTAAATTGCGTAAAAAAAGGTATTGCAGCATGGTATCTTTGGGCTCGCTTGGCTGGCTGGGATGGAGGAACAATATCTGATACAGAAAAGCCAAGTATTCCACAAAATCTTTCTGCAACAGTTATGTCAGAAGCACAAATTGATCTTTCGTGGAGCTCTTCAACAGATAATGTAGGAGTAACAGGCTACAAAATAATTTGTGATGGTACTGAAATTACCACCACTACAGGTACGAGTTATTCAAATACTGGTCTGACTTCTGCTACTGAATATGATTATTGTATTATAGCTTATGATGCTGCCGGTAATTTGAGTGATACTTCGGCACATGTAAAGGCAACAACCAATAGTCCTTATGTTGATAACGAAGAACCTACAATACCACAAAATCTTTCTGCAACAGTTATGTCAGAAACACAAATTGATCTTTCGTGGAGTTCTTCAACAGATAATGTAGGAGTATCAGGCTACAAAATAATATGTGATGGTACTGAAATTACCACCACTACAGATTCGAGTTATTCAAATACTGGTTTGATTTCTGCAACTGAATATAATTATTGTGTAATAGCTTTTGATGCTGCTGGTAATTTGAGTGACACATCGGATCATGTTATTGCATCTACTCATCAATTAACCAATTTATTTGATAAGGAAATTGATAAAGATGTGCAGGTTTTTCCAAATCCCGCTGCAAATCAGATAAGGATAAATATTAGTGGAGAATTTGATTATACAATAATCGATCTAACAGGAAAAAGAGCTCTGAATGGTATTTTAAACGGGCGTGATGCGATTAATATTTCTTCTCTTAAACAAGGTATTTACTTTATTAAGCTAAAAGAAGGATCAAATCAATACATACAAAAGTTTGTAAAGAATTAGTAATTTATTCTAAGCCTGAAGGTGATGGAATAATCACTAAGAAACGGTTTGGATTATGTTTTTGAATTTTTTATTGAGTATCTTTTGTTAAGATAAGGTGGATTTTTCAAACGGTTTCAAAATAATGAAAACATTAACATATTATCACATAGTACATACTAAATGCTATCAACCATGAAAAAGATTAATTTTTTATTTACCATTTTACTGTTTTTACAGTTTAGTCTGAATGGACAGACAATTGATCATCGATCAATAAATTTAAAATCAATTCCTACTAATTGGATAGATAGTGCAAAAGCAAATCTATACATTGGCTATGGGCATACATCGCATGGTAGTCAGATTACATCTGGGATGGATGCCATTGAAGATTATTTTACTAGTGGGACCTACAATTGGAGTCATTCTGGTGGTACGAACGAACTTCATTTATTTGAAGGTGACGGATATGGCGAAGGATACCTTGATCATGATATAGGGTATAGCGGCTGGGAAGATGAAACAAGGGAATATTTAACCGCTTTCCCGGCATGCAATGTAATTATCTGGTCGTGGTGCGGACAAGTAAACGAAACTAATTTGCAAACCCATGTGTTTGACAATATGGAAGCGCTTGAGACTGAATATCCTGATGTTACATTTGTATATATGACAGGTCACTTGGAAGGACTTGGTGTGGAAGGGAGTGTATATACAGCAAATCAACAAATTCGTGATTATTGTTCAACTAATAATAAATTTCTTTTCGACTTTGCAGACATTGAAAAATATAGTCCGGATGCTGATACTAACTATCAGGAATACTACGCCACCGATGGATGTAATTATGATGTTGATGGACAAACAAGGAACTGGGCTACAAATTGGCTTAGCGCGAATTCTTCGCATGAACTTGCGCAAATTGCTACACAATGTGGTTCTTGTGAACATTCTGTAAGTCTAAATTGCGTAAAAAAAGGTATTGCTGCATGGTATCTTTGGGCTCGCTTGGCTGGTTGGGAAGGAGATGGAACGACTTCTATTGAGAATAAACGTATAGATCAATTAAATGACATTGAAGTTAAAGCATATGTTAACCCTGGAACAAACCTAATAAATGTATCTGTACAGTCCGATATTCCTCAACAAATAGACCTGAACCTTTATTCAATTACTGGTAGTAAGGTATATAGCCAAGCAAACATACAAATCCTTAAGGGATCAAATGAACTAACTTTTACTCCTGTTGGATTGTCCAATGGCTTATACTTTCTGGAAACAATAACTAATCAAAAAAAGCAAGTATTGAAGTTTATTTACAGATAATTGAATCTAACACGTAATAAGTTTTGTCAGCAAGGGGTTTTTCCACTCACACACTTGGGTTAAGGTAAATGGAGGAACCCTTTGCTTATAAGCTAAGCTAACAAAGCAAAGCGATTTTATGACCAAAGGGAATAATGAAATTAATTACACTTATAGGCATAATAGCGAAAAATCAATTTTGTTTTCTTTAGTTTTGCAAAAAATTTCTCATTATGTCTTTAAAAATTATCTCTTATAATGTTAACGGTATTCGTGCTGCTTTAAACAAAGGTTTTGCTGAATGGATGAGTAAAGAATCGCCTGATGTTTTATGTATGCAGGAAACCAAAGCACAACCCGAACAAATCGATACTCTTGTATTTGAACATTTAGGATACAAAAGCTTTGTAAATTCTGCTGAAAAGAAAGGATATAGTGGAGTAGCAGTTTTTTCAAAAGTAGAACCCGATAAAATTACAACAGGTATTGGAATTGAAAAATTCGATATTGAAGGTAGAGTGTTAAGAGCAGACTTTGGTGATTTAACGGTAATTAGTGTTTATATACCGAGTGGAACTACTGGCGGGCCTCGTCAGGAATACAAAATGGAGTTTCTTGATGCATTTTCAAATTATATTACAGAATTGCGTAAAAAAAGGCCAAAGCTTGTAATATCTGGCGATTATAATATTTGTCATAAACCAATTGATATAAATCACCCCGAGAGACATAAAAAATCCAGCGGATTTTTGCCCGAAGAACGTGAATGGTTTGATAAGTTTATTGAGACCGGATTAATAGATACTTTCCGTGAATATAATCATGAACCAAATCAGTATTCGTGGTGGAGCTACAGAGCTAATTCTCGAGAGAAAAATCTAGGATGGCGTATTGATTATCATATTATTACAGAAGAATTAAAACCAAATTTAACAAACGCAAGCATATTACAGGATGTAGTACACTCAGACCATTGTCCGATAAGCATTGAGATTAGCAGTAACTAATACAAATAAATTTTAAATAGCTATTCGAGATTGGTTTCTGAATTGAATTCTTTAACTTGTTTTGAAATAAGCACTAAACATATTAATCAATATTCTATTATGAATGAACCTGTAAGGGCTCTATTTGTTGGGCTTAATACAGTCGATCTACAGTTTTTTGTTAATGGATTTCCTCAATCAAATACTAAAACTAAAGCACACAATAATGAGATAGCAGCAGGAGGACCTGCTACAAACGCTGCGATTACTTGTGCGTTTTTGGGTGCCGAAACCACATTAATAACTCCAATAGGAAAGCATTCCTTGTCAAGGTTTATTACAGATGACATCAATAATCATCAGGTTCGATTGATAGATCCAATAGAAAATATAGAATCGAAACCAATATTTGCAAGTATCATTACAGATGAGATTAATGGAGAACGAACAGTATTTTCATACCATCCTGAACGAAACGATAAGCTTTTACTCGAAGAACTTCGATTAAATAACTTGAGTAAGTTCAACATAGCATTGTTTGATGGCTTTTATCCTGAGTTAAGTACATCATTGGCTAAACAGTTAAAAAAACTAGGTGTCACTACTGTTCTCGATGGAGGTAGTTGGAAGCCAGGAATTGAAGATTTACTTCCATACATTGATATTGCTATTTGTAGCAATGATTTTAAGGCTCCAAAGAGTAAAAACCATTTGGATACAGCAAATACCTTATCCAACTTTGGTGTTGAGCAGATTGCTTTCACTCGAGGCGAGAACAGCATTTTGTATTTTAAGAATCATCATCGAAAAGAGATTGAAGTTGCAAACTGCGGTGCTATTGACACTTTGGGAGCTGGTGATATTTTTCATGGTGCATTTTGCTATTATTATGCTTTTAAACCTAACTTTGATATCGCATTACAAAATGCATCATCCATTGCATCCGTATCTTGTCAGCATCGAGGTACACGAAGCTGGATGAAAAGCTTACAACTTAAACTTTAAATGATTATGCATAACTTTCGTCAAACACATACTATAAAAGCTGAGCCTGAAATTGTATTTGCAGCAATGACAAATCCGCTAACTATTGAGCTATGGAGCGGATTTAAAGCTGAATTTGTAGCACAGGAAAACACAGAATTTTCGCTATGGGAAGGAGATATTGTTGGGATGAACCTTAAAATCATTCCTGGAGAATTAATTCAGCAACAATGGTATTTCGATGAACAGGAAGAGAAGTCAATAGTAACCATTAAATTATCTCCTGAAGGCACCAACACAAGGGCAGAACTATTACATGAAAATATACCGGATGAAGCTTTTGAAGACATGAAAGAAGGTTGGAAAAAATACTATTTTGGAGCGATTAAGAAATATTTTAAGTAGAAATCCTAAATCAGTAGAGTACTAACGGAAAAATTAGAATTTTGCCCTATGTTTTTCCTCATCATCGGTAAGGAAAATATTTACATAACTTTTATATCTTGATGCGGCAAGCTTGCCATCTTCAACAGCTTTTCTAACGGCACAGCCAGGTTCGTGTATATGGGTACAATTGTAGAATTTACAATCGCTTGATACACGAAACACATCTTTAAAATATACACCTATCTCATTCTTCTTAATATCTATTAAACCAAAAGATTTAATACCTGGAGTATCAATAACAAGGCAATCTTCGGTTATTTTAAATATTTCGGAAAAAGTGGTTGTATGTTTACCCGATTTATGATAGTCAGAAATTTCTCCAATTTTTAAATCCAAATCGGGATTAATAGCATTAATTAATGACGATTTTCCTACACCGCTATTTCCAGAAATAAGGGTAAGTTTGTTTTTCATTAATTCTTCAATATTCTTTACGCCCTGGTTTTGTGTAACTGATAGTGGGATACACTCATATCCGACCTGATTATAAATAGAAGTAAATTTTTCGAGTTCTTTTTTCTCAACTAAATCAACTTTATTAATAAGAATAGTTGTCTTAATAAAAAACATTTCTGCAGAAAGTAAGAACCTGTCGATAAACTCAAATGGAGTTTTAGGAGATTTTAAAGTGACCATAAGAAGTGCCTGGTCGATATTTGCAGCAATTAAATGAGATTCATGATGAAAGCGGGTTGCTTTTCGAATAATATAATTTGTACGTGGTTCAATAGAATGAATTACCCCGGTATTATCCTCAGGCATTATATCAAAATTTACTTTATCGCCAACGGTTACAGGGTTTGAACTTCTAATACCTTTTATCCGAAATTTCCCTTTTATCCGACATTGTATTACACTCTTTCCGCTTAATACTGTATACCAACTTCCTGTTGATTTTAAAACTAATCCCTGAGGCATTGTTAATTATTCTTTGCACAAAAATAGGGTATTCATATAGAATGCCAACAATAAGACATAAAAATGCCCATTTTTCAATTGAAAACGGGCATATAAGATTATAAATAGAGGTATGTATTATGCAATAATAGAATCAGCAAATTCGCGGTAAAAAAATTCTGTTCTCATCAAAAGTTCTTCATAAACCTCGGCCATTTCCAGACTAGAATCATCACCTTCTTCATAGTACCAGTTAATTAATATCGAACCAATTTTATTGTTTGCTTCCAGATTTCTCATTAATTCAAGAAGCTTTTTGGATGATGGTTTGTTGAAATATTCAAGATTAATATCAAAAACAACCTTTTCTACACATAGATTGCATACGAAATTAATTATTGGATTATAAAGTTGATCAATATTTTCAGGAAGAGATCTTCCAGCCAACTTGAGGTTTCCATTAGTATAAAACTCTACTTGGGGCGATAAACCTGTCTTTTCTATGACGAGATTTTCCATTTTATTTTCAAATATTGATGAAGGTTTGTATTTAATTTTTACGAAGATGATTTATATTTGATTTAAACTATTGATAAACGACCCTATTTTGGTGATATTAATCACCTATTTTTAGATAAGTAGTTAATTTTGTCCGACAATGAATATATACTTAAGTAGCAGTATATCAAATAAATTTGATAGTATTAGGTTTGGTTTATTAGAGCTTAATGTTTCTGTTGAGCCCACAAGGGAACAATTATGGGAGATTATTGGAAACCAAATCAATATAATAAAAAGCTCTTTAAAACTAGATGAGGTAAATAAAATAGAAAACATAGCTGCTACCAGAGATTTTTATAAAAAGTGCGGGAAGGATCCAAATAGATATCGTCCATCGGCTGATTCGCTAATGCGAAGAATTATTAAAGGAAATGGATTATATAAAGTTAATAATGTTGTTGATGTTTTAAATCTTATTTCGGCTAAATCAGGGATCTCAATAGGAGGCTATGACATATCGAAAATAGTAGGTGAAGTACAACTCGACATTGGAACATCGGAAGATGAGTATTCCGGAATTGGCAGGGGAACACTTAATATTGAAGGTTTACCTGTATTGCGCGATGAGTCTGGGGTTTTTGGTTCACCAACAAGTGATTCAGAAAGAACAATGATAAACGAGAAGAGCAAAAAAGTCTGTTTCGTTTTCTTTGACTTTGGTGAAGATGGAAGCCTTGAAAAGCATTTGGACGAAACGGCAAATCTATTGTTGGAATTTGCAGATGCATCTGATATTAACAAAAGAATTCTTCAATTATAGGTATTCCTGACTGTTAAAGAAATTTTTGTTTTTGTACTTTACAACTCGCTAATAAGAAACCTCTGTGAAATTCAATGGATTTCAGGCAGTTATTATAAATTAGCCAATCTGAAAAATCCCGTGTGAAGAAGATATTTAATGACATATTAACTGCAATTAAAGGTGCAGAGCAAGATTATACCAAAATACGTTTAAGTAAGGCTATTTTCTTACTGGCAGTGCCCATGGTATTTGAAATGTCCTTTGAATCGCTTTTTGCAATTCTGGATATCTTCTTTGTTTCGCATATTGGTAAGGAGGACTTCATTTTCACCTCCAGTTTTACTCAATACGAAAATTTTGGAGACACAGCAGCTTCCATTGTAGGATTTACCGAATCGGTAATGACATTAATTTATGCGATTGGAGTTGGGATTGCTATGGGGACTACCGGACTGGTTTCACGGCGAATAGGTGAGAAACACGATAAAGATGCTGCAATAGGTGCTAGTCAGGCAATTCTTCTAGGCATATTTCTTTCGCTTTTTATTGCTATTCCCGGGCTTTTATTTTCGGGTAAAATTCTGGAGTTACTGAATGCCGATACCGATGTTATTGAGCATGGGAAAAATTATACAGCAATAATGCTGGGAGGTAATGTGCTAATCATGCTTTTATTCATTAATAATGCAATATTCAGAAGCGCTGGCAATCCTATTCTTTCAATGAGGGTGCTGATAATAGCTAATCTTATAAACATTATACTTGATCCCTGTTTTATTTTTGGATTGGGGCCATTTCCTGAACTTGGAGTTACAGGTGCTGCAGTTGCCACTAACATTGGTCGAGGACTAGCCGTTTTATACCAGTTTTACCTTATGCTGAAAGGGAAGGGAAAAATTAAGTTAATATGGGAGTATTTCCGTATTCGAATAAATGTAATTAAAAAAGTTATTTTTCTTTCAGGAGGAGGCATATTACAGTTTATTATTGCAACATCAAGTTGGATTATACTTTACAGCATATTAGGTAAGTATAACAAAGAGGTAATTGCCGGCTATACATTTGGTATTCGCTTGTTTATGTTTTTTATTTTACCAGCCTGGGGTTTGAGTAATGCTGTTTCTACACTTGTTGGTCAGAATTTAGGTGCAAATAGCCCGGATAGGGCCCAGCGATCTGTTTATTATACCGGTATAGCATCTGTAGCCTACATGTTTATTATAATGGTTGTGTTTCTGCTAATACCTGAACGCTTGGTGAGTTTCTTTGAGACTTCTGAGCGCTCGCTTGAAGTGGCAGTAAGTTGCATGAAGATTATGAGTCTGGGAAATATTTTCTATGGCTTTCAAATGGTTTTGGGACAAGCATTTAATGGGGCGGGAGATACCTATACCCCAACTTGGCTTAATTTGATAGCCTTTTGGTTAATTCAGATTCCTTTAGCATATTTCCTTGCAAACAATACAGGCTTGGAAGAAAAAGGAGTTTTTTGGGCAATTTTCATTTCTGAGACTATGCTTTGTCTGCTTAGTTTATATATATTCTCACTTGGGAAATGGAAAACCAGGAAAGTTTAAAAGTTTGCTTTGTTTAATTAGGTATTCTTGTTATCTTCTAAACAAATTATAAGCTATGGAATTTACAGATACAGCATGGTTTACTTACGGTATAGTTCCGTTATTAATAATTATTGCAAGAATATTTGATGTTACGCTCAACACTTTGCGTATTATATATTTATCAAAGGGATACCGTTCGTTAGTGCCTATTCTTGGCTTTTTTGAAGTGCTAATTTGGCTTTTAGCAGTTACCAGAATTTTTCAGGATTTAGACAATTGGGTTTCCTATATTGCTTATCCACTTGGCTTTGCAATAGGTAATTATGTTGGGATGAGAATTGAAGAGCGTCTTGCCATTGGAGTAGAACTTATACGGATAATAACTAAGAAAGATCCCAGGAATTTAATTGACGCATTGAGAGACAATGGGTTTAGTGTTACAGCTATTTCTGCCGAAGGAAGTAAGGGAGAAGTCGGAATTTTATATTCAATAATTAACAGAAAAAGCCTACAAAAATTTGTCAAGCTTATTCAGGAGTTTAACCCGAAAGCTTTCTATACTATTGAAGATGTTAGATTTGTTAGTCAACATTTAAGAGACAGCGCCCTTAAATCAGCTAATAGAAAAATGGCAAAGAGTAGAGGGTAAGAAGTAGGTAGTTAAGTTACTTTTCTCTATACATCAGTTTAAAAATAATATCTTCCAGAGGCTTCTTTTTTTCAACAGAAGCATCTATCTGGTTCAATATTTCAATAGAAGAATTTATGAAGTTAATAGAGGCTAGTTGTGTATCTGAACCTACACCCAATTCATCGTAAATTTCCTTAACAGCATTAATTTTTTCTTCTTTATTATAATCTATTTTTTCAATCCAATTATGTAGTTCATTTACAAGTTTATGGTTGCCACTATTTAAAGCACTAATTAAAAGATATGTTTTTTTATTATTTGCAATATCACCACCAGTTGCTTTACCGAATTTTTCAGCGTTGGAGTAGCAATCAAGGTAGTCGTCTTGTAGTTGAAAAGCTAAACCAAGGTTTTCACCAATTTCGTACATAGCCTCTTGCTCCATTTTTGAAGCTCCACCAACAATAGCACCAATTTGCATGGAAGCAGCAATTAATACAGATGTTTTTAATCGTATCATTTCGAGGTATTCCGGAATGGTAACATCATCCATAGTTTCGAAATCCATATCGTATTGTTGTCCTTCACAAACCTCTAGTGCAGTTTGATTAAATACTTTAAATACGCGTTGAAATTTTTCAGGTGGTAGTTTACCTAGCTCTTCATAAGATAGAATAATGGCGGCATCGCCAGATAAAATAGCTGTGTTATCATCCCATATTTTGTGAACAGTAGGTTTTCCGCGTCTAACCTCTGCTTTGTCCATAATGTCATCATGCAGAAGAGTAAAATTATGAAAAATCTCTATGGCGAGTGCAGCTGGCATAGCTTGTTGAAAGTCATCTGTGAATAGGGAAGCTGTCATTAAGGTCAATGCAGGTCTAAGTCTTTTTCCTCCTAAATTAAGAATATACTTAATCGGCTCATAGAGCTTTGCCGGGTGTTCGCGGTATTTAATAGCATTTAGCTCTTTTTCTATTAATTCAGAATATTCAGATAGTTCACGCATTTATATGAATTTTCAACAAAAATAGGTTTTTCAACCAAATCATTCATCAATATATTTTGATAATTAGGTATAAAAGCAATAGACACACAAAATTTATTATCAATTGATTAATTTTGCACAATTGAACGAATATATATCTAATGGCAAAATATAGAAGGGAAGATATTGAAATAATGGCACCGGTTGGTTCCTATGAATCATTAATGGCGGCAATAAAGGCTGGAGCCAATTCTGTTTATTTCGGATTAAGCAAACTTAATATGCGATCTCGTTCATCGGTTAATTTCGATGATGAAGATTTAGATAAGATATTGGAAATATGTAATGTAAATAACATTAAATCATATCTTACTTTAAACATCACCCTTTTTCAAGAGGAATTACCCAGGATGAAGGAGCTTATTGATTTGGCAGCTGACAAAGGAATATCTGCTGTTATTGCAGCTGATCACTCAGTTATTCAATATGCCCGTTCGAAAGGTCTGGAAGTACATATTTCTACACAAGTTAATATCAGCAACTTTGATTCGTTGAAGTTTCATGCACAATTTGCCGATGTAATGGTTTTAGCCAGGGAATGCAGTATGGAGCAAGTTTCTGAAATTTATAAAGCTATTGAAGAAGAGAATATTTGTGGCCCTTCTGGCAAGAAAATTCAGCTTGAAATGTTTGTTCACGGAGCTCTTTGCATGGCTACTTCAGGGAAGTGTTATATGAGTTTGCATGAGATGAATTATTCTGCAAATAGGGGCGCTTGTTTGCAAGTTTGTCGCCGGGGGTATACTCTTACCGATAAAGAAACAGGCAGGGAGCTTGATGTAGATAATGAATACATTATGTCGCCCAAAGATTTAAGTACAATACATTTCCTTAACAAACTTTTGGATGCCGGGGTAAGAGTTTTAAAGATAGAAGGTCGTGCACGTCCGGCTGAGTATGTAAAAACTGTTGTTGAATGTTATAGTGAAGCTGTAGATTGTATATTAGAAGGCACTTATAATCAAGATAAAATAGAAGCTTGGAAAAAAAAGCTTGGAACAGTTTTTAACCGTGGTTTTTGGGATGGATATTATCTTGGACAGAAATTAGGAGAATGGAGCCATATTTATGGCTCAAAGGCTACAAGAAAGAAAGTTTATGTTGGGAAATGCACTAATTACTTTTCGAAATTAGGAGTAGCTGAGTTTACATGTGAGGCTTCAGAAATGAATAATGGTGAAGAAATTATCATTACAGGTCCAACAACTGGCGTTGTTCAGTTTATACCTGAAGAAATACGAGAAGACCTTGTAGTTGTGAATATGACTAATAAGGGAGTCAAGTTTTCTATAAAAGTTCCTGAATTGGTAAGAAGGAATGATAAACTATTCAGGTTTATTGAAAATCCATCATAGTTTCTCTTGTTGGAAAGAAAGAGGCATAAGATGTAAAATTAAAAAGGTGAAGACATATAAATCTTCACCTTTTTAATTTTTTTATATAAATAAGGCAGAGTAGAGCCTGTCTATAAAGACTATAGTTAGTTTTTGGAAGCCTTTACATTATCCATAAACATATCAAACAAAAACTCTGTGTCGGTTGGGCCACTCGACGCTTCAGGATGAAACTGCGAACTAAAGAAAGGCTTATCTTTATGTATTACACCCTCATTAGTGTCGTCATTTAAATTAATAAATAAAGGATTCCATTCTGTTGGAAGTGTTTCATTATCTGTAGCGTAACCATGGTTTTGAGAAGTTACATATGCTTTATCAGTTCCTACTCTGATAACAGGTTGGTTGTGACTACGATGGCCATATTTAAGTTTATATGTATTGGCACCTGCTGCTAAAGCCATTAACTGGTTACCCAAGCAAATTCCCGTTATTGGCTTTTCTTGGGTATATGCTTTTTTAAGGTTATTTATAGTTGCATCGCAATGCTTTGGGTCACCTGGACCGTTTGATATGAATAAGCCATCATAATCATCCTGGGTAAAATCATAATCCCATGGCACTAGCGTAACCGTAGCATCACGTTTTACCAGATGTCTAATAATGTTGTATTTCACGCCGCAATCAATAAGTACTATCTTATATTTCCCGTTGCCGTAAACTTTTTTCTCCTTAACACTTACAAAATCGACCAAATTATCGTTAGCGGGGTCATAAAGAGGCACATCTTGGTTCATATATATAATTTTACCAAGCATGGTTCCTTTTTCTCTAAGTATTTTGGTTAGTTCACGAGTATCAATTCCATATATTCCAGGTATGTCAAACCTTTTCAGCCAAGAACTTAGGCTTTCTTGTGCATTCCAGTGGCTATATTTTTCTGTATAATCGGAAACAATTAGCCCTGAGATATGCATGGCATATGACTCAAAAAACTTTTCCAGATCGTTTTCCTTGGTATTTCCAGGAACACCGTAATTACCAATTAAGGGAAAGGTAAGTGTTAGAATTTGTCCTTTATATGAAGGGTCGGTTAAGCTTTCAGGATATCCGACCATGGCTGTAGAAAACACTACCTCACCAGAAACAGACTTTTGTGCTCCGAACGATTTACCATTAAATTCTGTACCATCTTCAAGTATTAATTTTATTGATTGACTTTGACTATTCATCATCTATTTTTGAGTATGTTTTTGATATGCGTTAATTAATTCGAGAATATTTTCTGGGCCAAGTTTTTTTCCAATTATTTCTTTGTTTTTGTTCAAGACAAATATTTGAGGTGTTGAACGGATATCGTACAATTCTTTAAACTTATAATCGTAAGGATTCCATGCATTTAACCAGTCGTACAATTTATTTTTATTTACAAAATCAATCCACTTCTCTTTACCATCTTCGCCAAAAAGGGTTGATATTGCAATAACCTGAATGTTTCTGGATTTTAGGCTATCCTGGAAAATTTTATAGACTTTAGGAACAACTTTTTTACAATGGCTACAATTGGCTTCCCAAAAAAGTAATACGGTATAGTCAGCATCAATTTGACTAATTTTAAAGAAGCTTCCGGCATGTGGATATCTCTTTAAGGCTGTATCGTTTTGTGCTTCTTTGAAATGCTCAGTGGGGACATATCTTAATTCCGGATCCGGAGCAACTTTTCCAATAAGCAATGGTTTAAGAACTTCAATTCTTTCTTTCAAATCTGCAATATATTCCTCGGAACTCCAATAAGCGTAGGGTATATAGTATTTATCAGCAATATGAACCTGAACTGCATCCATACCCATTAGGTTGCTTTTTCCATATTTATTGAACAGAGTAATCAAGATATATCGAAATATTGTACTATCGTTCTTGGTTTTATCAATAATCATATCGATTTCTTTAATTAGGCTATCAGGTATCTGTATAACTATTTTATCGAGGTAGGTCATAACCTTATCCTCATACAGGGGAGTGTAGAGTAACCTTACATCAGAAATATCGAAATTATCGAAGTAGTGTTTTTTATAGTATTCATAGCTCTTTACCTGGTCAGAACGTATTTCTTTCGGAACCTCGATTTCAAGTGTTGCTTTTAGAAAAGTTGAAACAAACAACTTGGAATTTTCCTCGATTACCTTGGTTAATTTTTCTTTCCTTTCTTCAGTAATTTTTTGTAGAGATTCTTGTATTTTCTTTTTCTCATCTTCAGATTCTGAGCTTTTTAGCTGGTCTTGCAAGGATTTTAATTCCTTGTGTTTCTGCATCATAAAGAGTTGGAATTCAGCAAATACAGAATTGTCTTGAGAGCCTTTTATTGAAAGATTTTTAACATAATCGTTTGTGTCTGTTACCAGGCTAAAATTTTGATCTTCACCTATAAGGATTTCAAAATATGTTTGATTGGGCATAAAAACCACATATAATCCCTGGATAAGGGGTTCTTTTCCTTTGAATACTCCATGTCCGTTTTTATCAAGATGAATAGTATCATCGGGGTACATACTTTTAGAAAAATGATGAGCAAGGAAAACATTGGTATCACTGTAACCTTTGATAGTAACATCGATATTATATCCTTTTGATTGTGCTTGAGTATTAACTGAAAAAAGCAGACAAAAGCTTACTAATAAAGAAATGGATAAAAGCTTAAACATAATCGTATTGGTTTAAATTTTACGAGGCAAAAATAACACAAAAAACCCAATTTATGAACTTAAATACTGCAAGAATATAAATTTGAGATGTATATAAATGCAAAACAAACAATCTCTATGTAATTACTATCTTGATAATACTGAAATAAATAATTATAGTCGGTTTTACTTTATCTTATATTCTTTTGGAGGCTCCACATTTAATAAATGCTTCACAAAATAATCCCATCTTTTACGGATTAAGTAGTTGCTGTAATATAACTGACTATGGTCACAGTTGTTAACTAGAAGAAAATCAAAATCTTTGTTAGCTTTTATTAAAGCATCTGCCATGCGCATTGAACCTGCCGGATTTACATTTTGATCCATATTTCCATGAACAAGCAATAGTTTTCCTTGTAAATTACTTGCATGAGTAATATTAGATTGTTCATCGTAGTTTTTTCCTGCTGGATATCCCATATATAGCTCGGGCCACCATGCTTTTGCAATTCTATGGTCATGGTTACCAGCTGAGGATACACCAACTTTGTAAAACTCTGGATATGCAAGAAGTGCTCGTGCAGCATCATAACCTCCGGCCGAATGACCATAAATACCAACCCTGGTTGTGTCCATATAGGCATATTTTTCTGCTAATGTTTTTATGGCAAGTATATGATCTGGTCCTCCAATATCACCCAGATTTTTATACGAATAATCGTGAAACTTCTTCGACCTGTAAGCTGAGCCTAATCCATCGATAGTAACTACTATAAATCCTAATTGAGCAATTGATAAATCTTCGTTCTGAATTGATCTTCCAAAAGTTTTAGGTGTTCTAATTGTTTGTGGACCCGAATAGGTGCCCTCAACAATAGGATATTTTTTTGTTGGATCAAAATTAAAGGGACGATAAATTAATCCGTAAATATCGGTCTTTCCATCTCTACCTTTAACTTTGAACATTTCCGGCGCTTTCCATCCCATTTCAACAAGATCTGAAATATCAGCTTCTTCTAAATTAAGAATTTGCTTATTGTTTTTTGTTGAATAGACTTTTGATTTATAGGGCATATCCACACGGGAATAATTATTAACGAAGAACTTTCCATCGGGGCTAAAACTGACTTCATGATAAGCATTTTCAGGCGTTAGAAGGTTTAAGTTGGAGCCATCAAAATTAACTACGTATAAATGGGTGTAGTATGGGTCTTCTCCCTTTTCTTTGCCACAAGCCATAAAATAAACTTTACGCTCAATAGTGTCGATATATTCAACATTCTTAACCAGGAAATTACCTTTGGTTATCTGATTTTTCAAGCTCCCTGAACCATAATCGTATAAATAAAGATGATTCCATCCATCGCGCTCAGAACTCCAAATAATCTCATTAGTGTTTTCTAATACGCGGCATACCTGTAACATTGGATCGATATAGCTGGTTGGTGCTTTTTCATCAATAATTATGCGCTTTTTTCCAGAGGAAGCATCTGCCTCAATAAGTTTTATAGATTTAAAAGCCCGAGAGTATACAGTTGACCAAACACTTTTTTCTTTTTCAAGCCAGTTTATACCACTTTCCCAATACGAGGCTTCCGGGTCAATCTCCAATTTTGAAGATTCTCCTGATTCAATATTAAACGCATAGTATTCAATACTAATAATTATTGAATCGCCAGCTAAAGGTCTCTCGTAGGCATATATTTCTGACCTAAAACCCTTGTCAGGAGTTGTTTTCATTAAATACAGTAACTGAGCTTCTCGGCGGTCGTAACGAGGGACAACAAGCCATTTTGAATCGGGCGACCAATATGTTACTATATCCGGATCCTCAGTTTCATTTGCACTTAAATTCCTGATATAGTCCCAAGGTAGAGAAGCTGCATAATCGTATTTTTCAATACCATCAGTTGTAAGTTGAATTGTATCGTTACTTTTTGTTTTAATCACATAAAGGTTGAAATCTTTTATAAATGCCTTATATTCCTTATTTGGAGATGTTGATTCTTTGTCCGAAGGATGTTTCTTTAAGCTTGATTGTAAAACATTCGCAGCAGCATTGTAGACATAATTTGAATCTTTTATTGCGAAATTAACATACAGATTTGAGTCCAGGCTAATGTTGTTAAAAGGAAGTTTCCAGGCACTATAGTTTTTATCGTATCGTTCCGACAATAACTTTGCTAGTTTTTCATGGTCAAACGCATGTACTTTTTGTGCCTTTGAAGGATTTACCAGGTAGAATTCTTTACCTTTTCGGGTTTTAATTCTATAGGCAAAGGCCTCAGAATTACCTGCCCAATTTGGACTTGCATAGTAGTTGTAAATTTTTTCTTTAACATTATTCCGCATCCATTTCTCGGCAGTTTGGTAATCTTCGAGAGTTCCTTGCGCCTTTATATTTGATGTAATTAAAGCAACAATTATTGAGAGTGATACAAACGTTTTCATAGTTAATTAAATTGATAGTTTTGACAAATATTGTTATATAAAAGGTAAAATTGAAATATCTTAATAATAAATTAGTTTAATAGCAAAAGAAGAATGTCATAATCAAAATTTTAATTTAAAGGTGAATAATTTAACTTCTGAGAATTCTCTACTAATTGGAAAATCGGTTGTTTTACTATTTTCGTCATGATATGTTTCTAAATACTTTTTATGTAAGCTACCTAAGCCTAAAATTATGAATGTTAGGTTCTTCTTATTATTTCGTTTTGTAAATTTTCACCTAAATCGTTGAAATAGCCTGTGAGAATATAGCTTTTTGTTCCGAAGGCTCCGGTTTCAACGCATCTACTGGCTCCGCCATTGCGTGCATCTTCAATTGATTTACCTTGTCGAAGAAGTTGCTTAATTATAGCATTGGTATTAAAAATAGATGGTTGTCCGAATTCCGTTTTAGTAATTTTTATAGCATGGTTTACAAAAGCACCTGGATTCTTCTTACTAACCTGAACCATTGAACTTGGCTGTAGTAGGCGCATTTCTTCAATAACATCCAGAATTACATACGATAATTCATTTACAGCATTGGAACCATCAGCTTTTACTCCACCAGAAAATATAACGCCACCATCCGATTCTTCAAAAAACACGTTATCTTTCTGAATTTCGGTCCATTCCTCATCAACTGTAAGATATTTTCCAATAGTTTCGATTTCTGTGAAAGACTTAGCACCAATTCTTCTTGTTGTTTCTACTTCTTGAGTATTAGCATCAATACTTTCAGGGTTTAGGCACCACCAACAATTTAGTGGACACCCTTTTAGGAAAACGGTAGTTCGTAATCCAGGACCATCATGGATAGCACAATGCTTAATGTCAAAAACAATTCCCTTCATGATTTTATTTAATAGGAATAGTTATAAAATCAATTTTTATATCCCGGAACATGTGGTTTTAAGGCTAATGATAGTGTTCTACCTGTATAGAAAAATATAGGCTAATAGTGGGAATAGCCGAATTTAAGGGCTAAAAAATCCAGCATTCGAAAAGACCTTTACTATCTTTTCTTAAGAAATGTATATTGTGAAAGTACTTCATCTCTTGTTTAAGTGGCAACAAACATAATTAAAGTATGACGTATTAGCAAGTACATTTGATAGAAGGTTTTGGGAATCAATTATTTCGAACGATTCAAAATAAGGCAATTTCTAGTAAAGCGAACAATTAATTATGTTCCGCTAAAACTCTGATAGAATTAATAAAATCTAGGTAGTTAATAGATATGTCTGCCTTTTTTACTTATTTCAGTTGTGAGTTAAAGGTTTCTGGTTGTGACAGCTATTGGGAGGCAGGAATTTTAGCCTACTAAGATTCCTGCCTGATTCACAATTTCAACAGTTTTTGTTTTGAAACAAATCCTTATTTCAGCAAGTTACCAAGTTTAATTCCTACATAGATTGTACGGGGTGTACCAGGGCCATAAACATATCCGGGATCACGACTTGCCCCTGAATCGAAATCATTCTGGTACGAATTGAAAACATTCTTGACTCCGCTATATAGCTGAAACGAAACACCATCTATATTCCAGGTATAAGTTAGTTTGGTACCTAAATCATAAAACGGGTTACTTTGTTGTAATTCACCTGCCTCAGGATTTTCAAGTTCTTGTCCAAAATATGGGATAAGCATTTTGCCCGTGTAGTTTAAAGTAGTTGATAAGCACAGATTTGGAACAAAGTCCCAATCTAGCGCCAGAAAGCCGTAGTTATCAGGTGTTCTTACAAACCTTTTTTCATCGAATTCTTGAGATTTATCAAATTTTGACGATTGCAAAGTAAATCCACTAGTTAATGAAAAAGCTTTTACAGGCTTTAATTTAACCTCCAAATTTACGCCCTGAACGGTAGCTCCCCCATTTGCATTAATTCTGGTATAAATTACTGTTCCATTATCATCTGGCTCGCCATATTCATTTGCAAAAGCATTATAAAGTGTTGTATGGAAGGCTTCAGCAAGAAATGCAAAACTGACTGTACCTATAAGTTTGTTATAATCAAAAGATGCCATATAGCTATGACTTGTTTCTTGCCTTAAATCAGGATCGTTTATGTGTATTACTTTTCTTGAACCCGAAGTAAGAATATGCAAGTCTTCATCAAACACCTGTGGGGCGCGATATCCTTGAGAATAACTTATGCGTGTTTGCAGGTTTGGTAATACATCATATTTGAAGGTAATTCGGGGGCTAATAACATTTCCCGTTTTTTTCTCTCTCTTATTTTCTTCATCAGCAATTAAGTAATTATCGTAGCGTGCTCCAACAGAAACATTTAGTTTATTCCATGTGTAATCGTATTGAGCAAAAACACCTAAGGTATTTGTACGCTGATTAGCAATTAGGGTATTTTGCGTTGAAGGAACATTAATAATACTATCATCGATAATTTCAGCATTTTGGTAATCTAGATATCCGAGCTTTTGATCTTTCAGCTTCGACCCCTGGTTTTCTATTCCAAATGTTAAGCCCGAATTAGTGAATTTCGCAGAATATTGCACTCCAAAATTGTGAGAAAAATCTTTGGTTGTTCCATAATCTTTTAGCGATTTATTGGCTCCGTAATACGAATTTCTATCTACACCCTGACCAGAAATGAAGACCGAAAGTTTATCTTCTTCCCTAAAAAATTTATCATATGTTACAGCGCCCGTTAATATGTTATGTTTTACAGATTCTGCAATATTGGCCATATGCTCAGGCATATCAAAATTATCTCCACCACGGCGATTTTCACTAATATTAAAAAAATCAAAGGCAATTTTACTTCGGTAACCAAACCTTCTAAAAATTCGGCCTCCAATAGTAGTGTTCCTTATAGATGTTAGCTCAGAAAAACTGTCACTATTTGCATCAAATGGGTTACGGTTTCTATAAAATCCATAAATTGAAATACCAGTTTTTCCATCTCCTGTAACTGTTGAGGCATTAAGATTAATATTATAATCGCTTGCAGCATCTCCAGAGTTTTCAATCCCAACTCCGGATAATCCACTACTAATTCCTGCTTCGTATGAATTGTTTACCGGGTCTTTCAGAATAAGGTTAATTGTTCCGGCAATAGCATTACTTCCATAAATAGCTGAACCTCCTCCACGCACAACTTCAATTCTTTCAATCATACTCGATGGAATAAGCTCTAAGCCATATACTCCGGCTAACCCACTAAATATAGGGCGACTATTAATTAGTATCTGAGAATACGGACCCTCCATGCCATTCATTCTAACCTGACTAAATCCGCAATTTGAACAATTATTTTCTGTACGTAAACCGGGAACAAAGTTTAAACCATCGCTTAAAGTAACCGATTGGGTGGTAGAGAATAGCTCAGGAGTAATGGTATTTACAATTACAGATGCATCGCTTCTTCTGCGTGCGTTTCTATCGCCTGTTACTACCACTTCTTCCAAACCTAACTTGTCTGGTTCGAGATCAAATTTAATTTCAACAGTCTCATTTTTCGAAATAAATATAGTTCGTTGTTCTTGCTTAAAGCCCAAACCACTGGCTATTATTGTTAAGCTGCCTTCAGGAACATTAGCTAGATGATAATGACCTGTTTCATCTGTTACAGTTCCAATAGTTGTTCCTTTTATTACAACATTTGCAAATGGAACATGGGTTCCTTCAGATATTACATGACCGTGCACCATTGCATCGGTTTTTGTCATTTGTGAGTAAGAATAAAGGAAGGTTATAAATGTTATGGTAATAACAAGATATGCTTGTTTCATTATAAATTATTTTTGAAAGTGTATAATAATTAGTTACGTCCTGGAAGTTGCCAGAATGCTAAGTGAATAAAATATTAGGGAAGCACTAATTAAAATACGGAGGAGCCCTATCGTTCAGGGCAATAAGAGAAGTAGATCGACAATTACTGAAATAATTCTGATAATTCTTTAAACGGATGAAGCCAAAATAACTTAATAGTATTCCAAAGAAGCCAATCCAAAATAATTGGAAGGAATCAATAACCGAGAATTCAAAAGATGTATGATGGTGTTTTTTTGTAGGACTTTGTCCATCGGATTTTTGAAAGGGATGGGCATGAGATATTATAATTCCATTTGCCTTAATGTGCGAATGTGTATAGAAAACTTTGTTAAATACCATCAGACACATAAGTATCATGATGGTATAAAAAGAAATATGTTTCGTTATTTTTCTAACAGTAGCTTTCATTCTGGCCGTAAAAATAATCTTTGTAGTTAAATACTACAATACCAATATGTGGGTAATGCTATATATTGTTATAATTATTGTTTGTAACTGTATGCTTATTCAAAGATATTTGAGATTCAATCATGAATAACTTCTCAAGAACGCAACCAATTTTAGATTTTCCCATCTCCTATATCAGAAACTATTAATAAACCAAAACCCTAGAAATTATGCGAATAATAAAACTATCTGTTTTGTTAGTTGGACTTATTTTAACCTGTAGTTATTATACAGATGTTGAACCTCAAGTGTCTTACAGTCCAATTTTAATGAGTCGCGAAACTCTTGAGAATTCAATAAAGTTTGTTTCGCCCCGAGACATGAAAGACCCCGGTAAAATTTACTTGAAAGACCATCTATTCTTTGTAGTTGAAAAATATAAAGGAATACATGTTATTGATAATTCTAACAAAAATAATCCTATAAAAAAAGGCTTTATTCAAATTCCCGGATGTGTCGATTTAGCCATTAAAGGAACCAGCCTATATGCCGACAATGCTGTTGATTTAGTTGCAATAAGTATTGAAAACACAAACGATATAAAGGTAACAGGTAGAATTAAAAACACTTTTTCGGAATTAACTCCTCCCGGATGGGACTATGTTCCGATCACCTACAACAAAGAGAATCGTCCTGAAGGAACTATCATAGTTGCCTGGGAGAGAAACAACAATTAATTCAACATTCAAAACCTCATTATCATGAAAAACTTCATTTATATACTGGCCATTATTGGAATAATGTTTACTTCATGCGAAACCAACGATTCTGGCTCGCCTGTTTCTACCTCCGGCAAAGGAGGATCAATGGCACGTTTTACTATTGTCGATAACTACCTTTATACAGTTACTAACCCTGGAGGTCGCTGGGAATCCGAACTAACTATATTTGATATTTCAAATGAAGCACAACCGGTTGAAGCTAATAAAAAAACTATACCAAATTATGTTGAAACAATTTTTCCAACAGATACGCTTTTGTTTTTCGGAACCAGAACGGGCATGTTAATTTATAGTGTTAAGAATCCTGCTAATCCGAGTTATATTTCAGAATATGCACATATATATAGTTGCGACCCGGTAGTTGTCCAAAAAAAACTTGCCTATGTTACATTGAACTCTGAATCGAGTTGGTGTGGCAGAAATAATAACCGATTAGATATAATTGATATTTCAGATGTATACAATCCGAAAACTGTTGCTGAATACCCTATGTCGGCGCCACGAGGATTAGGAATTGATGGGTATACGCTTTTTGTTTGCGACAGAGGTTTAAAAGCCTATAATATTGGACAAAATTCAAATATCGAACTTATTGATAAATTCGACATTGATGGCTACGATGTAATACCATATAACGGATATTTACTTATGATTGGCGAAGAGGGATTTTACCAGTATAAGTACGATACAAATAAAGTTAGCCTTATTTCATCTATTACAACAGATTAAATCTAAGTCATATATCAATAAAGAGTTTATTATGAAAAACCGATTTCTTATTATTTGTATTCTATTAGTTTTCAATATTAATAATTCCCTGAAAGCACAAGAAGATTTAAATAATGAAACATCAAATAATTTTTGTTTATTAGTTAGTCCACAGCATGCTTTTATTGGTTCTTTGCGAGTTGGAATTGACAAACAGATTGGTAGCTCATCGAGTTGGATTGTTTTATCTCCAAGCTTTATATCCAGTTATAACGATGAATTATGGAGCCTTGCATACGATAGAAAAATTGGAGGGGGTTTAACACTTTCTCATAGGTATTATGTAAATAATCCCATATCTCCTAAAGGTGTTTATCTTCAGTATGGACTTGTATACAACTACAATCAGTTGCAGTATGAGGGTTTATCGTGGATTACAACAAATTTTGATGGGACAGAAGCCATAACTACTACCAAAAGTCAGGTTAAAGACCATATTCATCAATATGGATTTGACTTGTTGGTGGGGTTTCAGGCTATAAAAAGCGAGAAATTATTATTAGATTTTTATTTGGGAATTGGGCACAGAAACAGTAAAATAACAACAACAGCTGCTAAGCAACAATCTAATTCTGGCAGAGCTTCAGGAATATTGGCTCCACATTACCAGGGAATGCTCCCCCTAGCAGGTATGCGTATTGGCATCTGGTTTTAGGGAGCATATTTCAAATAAATGGAAACTAAACGATATAGTTGTTGTAAAAGGTGTAAATTATTTGTTTGCTGAATAATAGTTAATCTAAGCAGTAAATTTTTCAATTTAATGCTTCCGGTGGTATTGCCCTAAATGGCTATACTGACGACTATTTTATTACCATGAGTTTTAGTTGGAGGCTTCCAAACTAAACATTGCTTGCTTTTTCTTGTTTCTAGTTAAGAATGACAAAGGAATACTTGTATGTCAGATCTGTAAAATTATAGTTTCAGACATCGTATAACCAGTCAATCAGATATAAACTAATAGAATAAACTATGAAAAAGAACATGGGGAATGCAGATAGAATTATTCGTATAATAATTGCTGCAATAGTTGCTGTATTGTTTTTTACAGATGTAATAACAGGAACCTTAGGGATAGTTCTGCTTGTATTGGCAGGTATTTTTGTATTAACAAGTCTGGTTAGTTTTTGTCCTCTTTATGTTCCATTCGGATTAAAAACGCGTAAAACAAAAGAATAAAATATAATCAAGATCAGGGTATTGAAAAGAATACCCGATCTTGACTTGTGCTCTTTATATTATTCTAAAATGTTAAAGCGATACCCATAGCTATTGGATATAATTCCGGGCCTCTATTTTCTAAAAATAGAGGGGTGAGGTAGTAGTTGAAATATACTTTTACCAGTTTATAGCCAGCTCTAGCAGTTAAACCATATCTAAAAGGACTAAGGTAAAAGTCGCTTGATTCTTTTTCTGTTCTTGTACCACCTGCTTCATAGGTTTTGTATTTTGTTTTAGAGTATATTTTTAATCCGGCAATTGCACCACCAGCCAAATGAATTCTGTCTTTTCGGTTACCTTTTAAAAGCTGAAGTTCCATTGTAAGTGGAATAGTCAAATACATGGTTTGAAGTCGATTTTTTTTAATTGAACCAGTTATATCTAAAGGTTCAACGCTGCCAATAGTTGTGTTTTTAAAAATTGTATTTGAGTTGGAAAAATGGTAATTACTCCATTCGAGGCCTAAACCAGTAACAAAACCAAACCTGTCGCTAAATACAGGAATACTATACTGAGAAAAATTAAAGTTGAAATTCCACGATCTGGCTGTATTTAAATCCAGAAATTCTGATTCGGTAGTTCTTACAAGAGAGAAATTCTGATCAACATAGTTGTTTAATCCAAATTCGAATCCAGCCCAATGACCTTTGAACTTATTTTTTCTTTCGGATTTATCATTACCCCAGTCAATGTCCCATTCCTTTTTAAAATCGGAATCGTCCTCAGAGTCCTCAATTTCTTCTGATTCTTCATCGATAATAACCACAGTTTCACCATCTTCTTCAATAATTTTCACTTGTTTTTTACCCAATTGAAGGGTCGTAGTATCTGGGGTATTAGTTACAGGCTCGAGAGAATCTATTTCAGTTTCACTTTGAAGGTCTTTATTTAAACTATCGCTTTCCTGAGCAAAACTGAGTTGGCTAATTAAAGCCAAGAATAAAACAATAATTATATATTTCATGATTTCTGTTTGTTGTTTTTTGTATGACGAAGTGAAGGTTTGAAAAGTTACTTAGTTGTTCTTTGTTTTTTTCCGAATATTGAAAGTTTCTGAAGAAAGAGCAAATTCTGTAACCTTTCCATTCTTATTTGTGGTTGTTTCGTATTTTAAATCGGTTTCAGCCATTTGATTTATTCCCTTAATTCCTGTCTGAATAATTTCTGTAAGAGTTAAATTGCTTGCTTTGGTAAATAGCTGATTACCTTTTTGGCGAAAATCATCTATTATTGTTTCATCTGGAATTTTGGATTTTGATGATTTAGTGGGTGTTGTTGATGTAGTTGGTATAGATAATTCTGCAACAAGGTTGTTATTCTGAATAGGTGTTGGTTCTATACGTGTAATCCTAATAAACCTTTCCTCTTCCGGTTCAGCAGTATCGACTACGGCAAGGGCCTCTTCATGAGTTATTACATCTTCAACAACGATTTTTTTAAACTTACTTTTTTTCTTAATTGCTTTAGGAGTTTCGAGAGTTGCTGTTTGAGGCTTAACCTCTTGTTCTTCTATTGGAATTTCAATTGAAGCAATGGCATCACCAAGGGTATCAATGAATGAAACCTGATTATTTGTCTTATTTAATAACAAAAATAAAGCAACACTTGCAGCAATAGAACTTGCTCCAACAATAATTCTTCTACCAGGTACAAAATGCAATCTGCGTTGTTTTAAACGACTTTTGTTTGGAAACACAACACTTTTGTTTGGAATAAGCTTAAGGCCTCCAAACAACTCAAAACGAGCCTTTAATTCAGCATCCTGTTCAATAGCAGATAATAATTTTTTACCTGATTCTGTATTAAGGTCACCTTCATGAAACGCTATACACATTTCATCGAAGTTTTTGTCAGTAATAGTAAGGTTATTCAAATTCTTTTTAAGGAACGAGAAATCTTCTGAATTGCTATTAGTAGGCAATTTTATAGGTGAATCTCTAAGTAATTCAACTTCATTGGCAATATCCGGATTTTCGCTTAGGAAAGCTAAAAACTCGGCAGCATCAACTGTTGAAAGATTTCCTTCAACAAAGTCAATTGCGTAAATTTCGTAGTTCTTCCTGTTAATATCCATTATATTACTTTTTCCATTGAACCGATATAATTCATCAAGTATTTCCTGGCCCGGTAAATATATACTTTCACCTGGCTTTGGTTAAGTCCGGTAATCTCTTCGATTTCTGTATAGCTGTAGCCTTCGTAATCGCGAAGCATTAATACAGAACGCTGAATTTCGGGAAGGTTCTTTATGGCTTCATCGAGAATTTCTTTCAAATCGCTATATTGAGTGTCATTCTCTGAAGGCACAGATTTTAGTTCATCCAACTCACCAATATTTTTTTCCTTCCTAATCATATCTATCATTGTATGATATGCCGTTGTAAAAAGATACGACTTGGCCTTTTCAAAGCTTACGTCAGCATATCTAAGCCATAGTTTAGTGAAAGTATCCTGAACAACATCCTGAGCTCTATCAGAGTCACCGAGGTTTTTTACAATAAACCTAAAAATGCTATCAGCAAACTTTTCTACACATAAATTATATTCAGCAACTGTCATTCTATATTCGGTAGTTCTGTTATATGACGCACTAAGTTATGATAAGTTACAATGGAAAGTTAGTTTTGTGATTTTTTTTGAAAAGTCTACATTAGATGTAATAATCTAAAACGTATCAAATGAAATTTATTCCTGTAATATTAATGTTTGTTTTTGCCTCATGTACACCAAAATCTGTTGAAAAGCATGGTGGACTAGTTATAAATATTGGTTTTGAAATGGACAATATAAATGGGGAACAATTCAATGAAACTGTTGAAGTTATTTCGGAAAGGGCAAATACGATATCCAGTAATCTGTTTGTGGTTACACCTAAAATTAACAAGCAAGAAATTGAAGTGAAGTTACCATTGGTAGTCCTTGATGAGTTTCAGCCTGAAGTATTTACAAAAAAAGGGGAGTTGTCGATTCTAGAAACCTATGATAATACAGAGCTGTACAAGATATTGTTGGAAATTAGTGCGCAATTGGAAAAAAATATCGAAAAGAATAAGAGCGATTTAAGTTTACTTGAGACAAATAATGAAAAGCTTTTGTTTAATGTACTTTATCCTAATATTAGTCTGAAGGGGGATGTTTTACCAGGCTCAATTATTGGGAGATTTCATTATTCGGACTTAGAAAAATTACAGGAATATTTTAAGTCGGCAGAATTAAGAAGAGTTATACCTAGCGATTGTAGGTTTTTACCTTCCGTTTTTCCTGTTGATGATTATTATACATTACATGCAGTTAAAATTTACAAAGAAGGGAAGAATGTGAATTATACAATGATTGAAAGTGTTCGATCTAAAATTGCTGAAAATACAGGAATGTATTCGGTATTTATTGATTTAAAACCTGAGTACCATGCATTATGGGCAAAACAAACTAAGGATAATGTTAGCAGGTCGCTTGCAATTGTAATTGATGACGAAGTTTATAGTGCTCCAACAGTGGCTTCTGAAATTACAGGTGGTAGCATGCAAATTACTGGTTCTTTCAATAAGCAGGAAGCCCAAAATATGGAGGCTGTACTGAAGAGGAGAGTTTTACCTGTACAAACCAATATTAAAAGTGTTAAATACTATGCTCCGGGTGAATTTCATTAATCCGAATTAATCTAATGTTCTAGTTATCTCTATTCCACTTTATTTCTTTTATGCTTCCACCTTCGATGAGACCATAGGTAATCTTCAGGCTTTTTTAAAATGATGTTTTCAAGAGTATGCATATATTTTTCAGTTATTTCTCCAGAGACAGTATTTGCCGGAGTGGTTTCTATCACTTTCAAAAACACTTTGTAATATCCTTTCTTAACTCTTTGAACATCAAAATAAACAACAGGTAGATTATTTCTTGTGGCGAAAAACTCTGGTCCTTTCATGCATGCAGTGTCTTGATTAAGAAATTTAATCCAATGAGAATTTTTAGGATTAGACGGACTTTGATCTGCCCCAAAGAAATAAGCTACAGGTCTATCATTATTTGAACCAAATACCTTCTTTACTTCTCTTGTTGCAACTAAATCTGAGCCCCATCGTTCCCGATTTTTTCGCATAAAAGCATCAAGTGGTTTGTTTGTTAATGGTGTATAAAAAGCATAAAACTTATGTTTTAGTTGTAATGGGATTGACATTATTCCCCATTCCCAATTTGCATAATGAGAACCAACAGCTATTACATCAATTCCTTTTTCAAATAGGTTGTCCATTACTTCCGGATTTACTAGAACATAACGTTTTAGTAAGTTCTTTTTAGTAATTGTAAAACCTTTTACTCCTTCAAGTAGAATATCACTTAGATTATGGTAAAAGCCTTTTATAATTTTTATTTGCTCAGGGCGATCTAATTCAGGAAAAGAACTCTCTATATTTTGTTGTACTATCTTTTTTCGATAGGGAATTATATAATAGAATAAAAGGTAAAATATATATGATATAAAATAGAGTGCCCTATAAGGTATAAGTGAGAATAATTTGGAAAAAAGATAAACTATATAAAATGAGATACGCATAGAATGTTCTTATTTCAATTCAATTTCAATTGCTTTATTAATAAATTGTTATGCTCATAAGTAATTGTTCCAACATATTCAATTGAAGTGGTAAATTCTTTAAAGTTCCAATTTTTCTGTTCAGAAACACCTAAAATAGAAAGTTGTTTTATTTGTTCATTTTCTATGTTGAACTCAACATTTTTGGGAGCAATTGACAATCCTTCCCCAATAGCCTTTAAAAAAGATTCTTTAACCGTCCAGAATCGAAAGAAACGCCTTAGCCTTTCATTGGGCTTACTATTGATAAACTTAATTTCATTAGTAGTAAAATTACTGCTTATCATTTCATTTAAATCTGTTAAAGGGCGTACCCGCTCAATATCAATCCCCAATTCGCTATCTCGCGAAAAAGCAATAGTAGCAAGTGTACCAGATTTGGAAATATTAAAATATAAACCTGGATCGTCAAGAGAAATTGGTTTTCCCTTTTTCTCTTGTCCAACTTTTACACTATTAAGAGAAATACTAAGATAGCGTGACAATAATAATCTTAATGCAGCTTGTCTGACTACATAGGAATCTCTTGCCTGATTGTTTTTAAAGAAGTGTGCTTTCGTTAATTCTGTATCCGAAAGCACACTTTTATATTTAACGAAGTCCGCAGATGTAATATCAGTAAATACTTGCCATATGTGTATTTCTCCAGGAGAAAGTACAGGAAAGTTTTCCTGCAGATTACAAACCACCTCTTCGTAACAAATCATTTTTTAATTAACTAATTCCGATAGTTTTTCGGTAACAATCTCCAACAATTCTTCTTTATTATCTCTACAGAAAAGATGGCTTCCTTTCACAACTTCAAAATTGAATTCACTTGAAGTGTGTCGCTTCCACTCTTTTATTTGATCTTCAGAGAATACTGTATCATTTTCTCCCGCAAATGCAATTAATGGACATCCTAGAGGCTCATCTTCATAATATTTGTATTTCTTACCAAGAAGGATGTCTGCACGCAATGCCGGAAGCATTTCTTTGAAAACGGCATCGTTCTCAATGACAGATTCAGGAATTTCTAAAGAGCGTAAATGACTTTTTATATTTGGAATGTTTTTCTCTTTGTATACCTCGTCTTCTGCAATAGCATTCAGGAATTTAAATGGACTTTCCAAATGTGGAGCTCTCCATCCACCAACCATGAATTGAGTAGGATGTACATCAAGTTCTTTACGTAAGTAACGAGCCAGTTCCAGTGCAACACCTGCGCCTGAGCTGTGTGCGTAGAACGCACATGGAGTTGTTAATAATGGCTCCATTACTTTTGAAAGTGTAGAAACTAGTTCAAAAACATCATCATAAGGTTTTTCATCTCCTCTTTCTTCACGGCCAGGCAGCTGAATTGCACAAACCTCTATATCGCTTGGCAGAAGCTCATGCCATGAATTGAAAATTGAAGCGCCTCCTGCAAAATAGGGTAAACAAAATAAACGAAGTCGAGGATTTTCTACCTTTTTGGTACGAATAATCCACTTGTCTAATTCACTCTTCACTTCACTTTCATCTCCTTTAGATGCTATTCCACCAAGCAATTCATCAAGTATTTGATCGGTCATTTCTTCCATTGAAGGTCCACGCATAATTCTCATCATAGAATAATCGATACTCATATTACTTTGTACCCAGTTTCGTATCTGATTAGCCATTAGCGAATCTAATCCGTATTTAGTAACAGGTTCACTGGTATCTAATTTATCGGCTGTAGTACCTAATACACGAGCAAATGTGTCCCTTAAGTGAGTTAGCAAAAGTTCATTTTGTTCTTCGGGCTTCGATTCAAGAATATTTGCTTTTAAAGCTCCATCACCTGAACCGGCACTAGCGCCTCCTCCTAATTGGTTTTCATTTACTAAATGCGCAAAACGACTTGATTGTGCAGTATGTGGGAAGAAATCACCAATCATTTCCCAATCTGAATCTGTAGCAACGCGCTGTATAGGATTACTTAAAAGAATACCTTCTAATATACTTGTTGCCTGATTAAGTGAGAATGATTTCCATCCCTGTTTGTATAGAAGTTCATCAACGTTTCCGCCAACTTTACCGCTTCGTGCTACAAATCCAACATCTCCAATTACTCCCCAGTTTATTGTTGTTGCAGGAAGTCCTTGTGCTCTTCTCCATTGCGAGAAATTATCTAAAAAGCTATTAGCTCCGACATAACTCACCTGTCCAGGATTACCATATATTGCAGAAATTGATGAATAGGAAACAAAATGATCCAAATCCATATCTTTAGTCGCTTCATGAAGAATCCAGCAGCCTACAGCTTTAGGAGTAAATACTTTCATATAGCGATCCTTTGTAATTTCCGGGATACTACCATCGTCCAGAACCATAGCAGCATGCTGAACACCTTTTAATGGAGGCATGGTGTCTTTTATTTCTTTAAAGACACGATCCATATCTGCTTGATTATCAACGCTACCTAATGCAAGCATTACATTTACGCCCTTATCACGCATAGACTTAACAATGGCTGCTTCAACATCGTTTTTGGTACCGCTCCGGCTTAATAATACAAGGTTTTTGCAGCCTCGGGTTGTCATCCAGTTTGCAACTCCAAGTCCGAGACCAGAGGCTCCACCTGTAATTAAATAAGTACCATTTGCATCGAATTTAATTTGTTCCTGAGGTAGAACATCTACCTTATCTTCCATCGACACAATTACTTTTCCTATATGTCTGGCACCACCCATAAATTGGAAAGCATCTGCCAGTTTTGCAATTGGGAATACAGTAACAGGATGAGGTTTGAAACTATTCTCTACAAAATAGTCAATTGACTCCTGGAAGAGATTTCCACCAAAATCAGCCTTTTGCTTGAATAAACGGTCTACATCTACCCCAAAATAGCTTAAGTTGTTACCAAATGGCTGTAAACCAAGCTTACTGTTTCTATAAATATCAGTTTTACCAATTTCTACAAATCGTCCATAAGCCGATAAACAACGAACACTCTTGAATATAGCTTCACCCGAAAGTGAATTTAATACCACATCAACACCTTTACCGTTTGTCTTTTCCATTATTTCATCGGCAAAACTAAGCGTACGAGAGTTCATAATATTCTCTGGTTTAACACCCAGACCAATAATATAATCGCGCTTATCTTGCGTACTAACAGTAGCATAAACTTCGGCACCAATAGCATTAGCTATATGAATAGCAGCTATACCCACACCACCAGCAGCTGCATGAATAAGTACTGTTTCACCTTTTTGTAGGCGGCAGTGGTATACCAAAGAGAAATATGCAGTGGTATAAACTACAGGTAAACTTGCAGCTTCGTTCCAATCAATATTTTTCGGTTTCTTCACACAGTGTACTCCAAGAGGATAAGCAAAACCTCCCAAACAAGATGGGGCAGTTGCCATAACTTCATCACCAACTTTAAGGTTTTTCACATCTGAACCAACTGCGCTTACAATGCCGGCACATTCCAGACCAAATGTTCTTCCAAATAAGCCACCTTCTACGGCTGCATCAGAAAGCAAGCCCATAGCAATCATAATATCGCGGAAGTTTAGCGCTGATGCTTTAACGGTTACTTCTACTTCATTAGCAGCAGGAGTTTTACGCTCGTTTTGTCTAAGAACAATATTATCGAGAACACCGTATTCTGAGATGGTTGCAGAATATGCCGAACCTTCTGCAGATAGTGTTTTCTTCGAACGTTGCGCTATATTATCTGGAGAAATACGCTCGAGTTTATTTACATAGCGTTTTCTTCCTCTGAAAGCTAATTCATCAATGTGATCTCCAGCAAATAGTTCATCAATAAAGACTTCAATTTCGTTGTCTTGAACAGGGCTACTGAAATCGACTAGAGATGTAATATAATTTGGAAATTCATTTACAATGCATCGGCTAACGCCACGTAATCCTTCCTGACTTAAATTAAGGAATTCCGGCGAACCAGCAACTGTTTGCGAACCACTTAAAAGTACCCAAATATTAGGGTTCTTCTTATACTGAGTATCATTCAGCTTCTTCATGATGTTCATCATGGTAATTGTACCCTGACTTTCACCTGCTATTAAGCTTTCAACATTTATGCTCGCATTATCAACCAAATCAAGACCCCAGGCATAAATAATACCTTCAAAATTATCTTGTTTATTGGAATAATCTAATACCTTGTTTACATCGTCTTGAGAAAGCGCATCAATGGTAAAAGCTGTATTGGAGACTTCTTTAAAATTTTGGCCAATTTTAACGGTAGTACAGGTTTTATTTAAAGCCTCAAGATGCTTAATTACTTTTTCTGAAATTCCATTATTGTCAGCAAATACTAACCAGTTTCCTTTAGCTAATTTAGCTTCATCATCTTTTTTAATTGCTTCAAGATCTATTTTCTCGGAGCGAGCCATAATAACTGTCTGACAAGAAATATCATTATTTGGATAATCGCTATAGCACGCTATATCACTATATCCATTGCTTTCCAGAACGCTTTTCCATTTTTCAGGTGCCATAGTAGCATGCTCTGTTCTAATATCTAAATCTTCGTACAACCACCAACCTTCGGTCATACCAAAAATAAAGTCGAGATAAACAGGTGAATTTGTTACTTCCAACATCATTAAAACACCTTCTGAAGCCAGCAATTTCTGAGCATTTCCTAATGAAACGCTTAGATTACGTGTGGCATGAATTACATCAGAAGCAATTATTATATCGAAAGTGTTTAAATCAAATCCTTGCTCAGCTGGATCTTGTTCGATATCCATAATTTTGTATTGCACAAATGGATATTTATCGAAACGCTGTTGGGCCTTTAACATAAACATATGAGAAAGGTCGGTAAACACATATTCTGTTCTATCAGCAGGCAGCATAGGCAATATAGCCTGGGTCATTCCCCCGGTTCCTGCACCAATCTCTAAAATACGAATGTTTTGATCTTCAGGTACATTCTTTATCAGTTCTGCAATTGATTTGCCTGCAATATCATTGTATTTTTTAAATGCAAATCCTTCTACATAATATTGAACAATGGCATCCCATTTATCTTCAGGAAAGATAAGTTGAATTGGATCAACAGTGCCTTGAAGCACACCTTGAATTTCAGGACCACAACGACCTAAAAGAGTTGATTCGTGATGGAACTGAGGAAATTGTCCATTCAATTCGTCCATCCATGTAGTTACATCGCGGAAATCTGGAGCTTTGATTACTTCGAAATGTCCATCGGCTCCTGACACAATTCCTGCATCGCGTAGTAGTTTAAACATATGGTGAAACAGACGGTGATGATCTTTTATCACGTTCATTTTACCAATTAATTCTTCTACATCTGTTTTGGCACCAATTTCAAATGCCATGCCCATATCTTTTAAAGATCGGCAGATGTAGGCCATTGTTAGTTTATACTGCTCTGGCTCGTATTTTTCATAATACTCCGATTGCTCAGGCCTTTTCTTCACTTCATTTATTGTATCCTGAACACCAGAAGCAATAGCGGTTGGGGCTGGTAAATATTCACCCGGATTACGCATAATATTCTGATCTGCTCTGGATTTCATGTTCCAGTTATATTCGTAGAACCATTTATCCTGTTCTCCACCTTTTTCGCCACGAGAGCCTTTTAGGTATTGCGAATGGAATCCGTGGAACTCAGCTACAAGGCTTCCGTCTTCATTGAAAATCCATAACTCACCAAGAGCATATTCATCAGTCCATTCTCTTAAGCGGCCATGTACAAATAGTTTAAATGAGTTTACATCGTTATACCACTTAATACGGTCGATATGACGAGGCACATAAACACCCATATTTTTATTCACATCTTCGCGTTCGTTGAAAATTCCAAAAACAGTTTGGAAACAACTGTCGAGCACACCAGGATGAACATTGAACTGGAAAAATTCTGAACGGATACTTTCATGAACTTCAATCTCACTTAACGATTCCCAGTTTCCATTGCTTCGCCATAAATTTTTAATCGCACGGAAAGAAGGGCCTAAATAGAGACCGCTTTCAAGCAATTCGTCGTGCATAGGTTTAACAGGAACGGGAATTGTAATGCGTTTTTTCACATCTTCCAGATTAACCGGAATAGATTTGAAAGTATCGCCTATATGATTGATTTTTCCGTTTGAACACATGGTCCATGGAGCATCTTTTTTTCTTGCCTTTGAATAGATAAAATAGTCGCCACTATCGTGCGATATATCCATCTGAATTAATGGTGGTTCACCAGAGTCAGGCAAGAACAGAGCATTATCAAAATTTACATCTTCAATAAACTCGAACTTATCGCCAAACGAGGCTTTTGCTGCTCCTATTACAAGGTCGACATGGCCAGCTCCAGGGAATACAATTGGTCCCTGAACTTTATGATCTTCGATATAAGGGTAGGTACGTTTGTCTAAAACAACATCCCAAACAATGTTATTTTGTTCGCGAGCTGAACTGGTTTTCTTTTTAAGGTGTGGATGCCCATACTCAATGCTACCTAAGCGGGTTTTCCTACCTTCTTCAGATTCTATCCAATACGATTCTTTTTGCCATGGGTAACGAGGTAAATTTACCCAGCCATTGTCATCTCCATAGAAATTCTTCCAATCAACAGCAACGCCCCAGGTATGTAATTTTGCAAGAGAAGAAAGGAAGATTTTTTTCTCATTGTCCTTTCTTCTAAGTGAGTGCAACACAAGTCCTTTTACTTTATTGCTGGCTAATAAACCTTCCACACCAATGGCATGAATTGGATGAGGACCCAATTCGATGAAAGTATCGAATTCATCTTTAATCTGCGAACTAATGGCATCGGTAAAAAGTACAGGTTCACGAACATTGCGGAACCAATACATTGGATCAAGGTTTTCGCCTTTCACAATTCCCCCCTCAACAGTAGAGTAGAATGGAATATTCGATGGTTTTGTTTTAAATTCACCTAAAGAGGCTAACAATTCTTCTTTTAGCGGCTCCATATGATGACTATGGAAGGGGACATTCACCGCAAGTAAACGATGGAATATATCTTTTTTGTTTAGCTCTTCGGCTATTTCTTCAATAATATCTGTGTCGCCTGAAAGTGCTACCATTTCTGGTCCATTTACTGCTCCAACAGATACTTTATCTTCTTTACCTTTAATAAGTTTTTTTGCTTCCTCGTGCGAAACACCAACAGCAAGCATTCTACCTTTATCTGTAGCTTTAAATTGAATTCGAGATCTATGGAAGATTAATAATACTGCTTGTTCAAGGGTAAGAGCACCTGAAACGTATCCTGCAGCAACTTCACCAATACTATGTCCAACTACAGCTTTAGGATGAACACCCACTGCCTTCCACATTTCGTAGAGAGCAATTTGTATTGAGAATAGCGATGGTTGAGCAATGTTTGTTTCACCAATGCGAGATGATTCCTCGTCTTTTGTAAGTTCTTCGATTAATGACCAGTCGGCATGTTTGCCAAGCATTCCGTCTAATTTCTCAATCCATTGACGGAAAATAGGTTCATTTTCGAATAATTGACGACCCATTCCCCACCATTGAGGACCTTGACCAGAAAAAATAAACACAATTTTCTCTTTCTTCTCATTAACACGACCTTCAGCAATTTCTGTAACAGATTCACCATCTAGAAACAATTGCAGATTCTTTGCCAATTCATCTTTTGTTTCAGCAACAACGGCTAATCTGTGTCCATGATGCGAACGACGGGTAGCACTAAAGGCACATATGTCGCTTAGGCTATATTTATTGTCTTTATTCTTAAGAAAATCGATGTATTTACCTGATAATTGTTGAAGCGCATCTGCATTAGTAGCAGAAAGGGTTGCTATTTGTAACCCAGGCTTATCATTAGCCGGACGTTCGGCAGTTTTATTTTCACCTAATACAATGTGAACATTTGAACCACCAAAACCAAATGAATTTATTCCGGCATACCGTGGTTTTCCATTTGAAGTCCAGGGGATTGAATCTGTTGGTACCTTAAGTTTCAGTTCATCAAAAGGAATATTTGGATTCCCTTTTTTGAAATGAATATTTGGTGCAATTGTTTCATGATAAAAGGATAGACACAGCTTGGATAAACCAGCTACACCAGAGGCAGGTTCCAGATGACCAATATTAGACTTGACAGAACCGATGTAGCAAAAATCGTCCCTATCTCGACCCATAACATTTCCAATAGATTTACTTTCAATAGGGTCGCCTACAAATGTACCGGTACCATGTGCCTCAACATAACTCACATCATGAGGGTCAATTCCTGCATCTTTATATGCCAGCTTAAAAACAGCTTCCTGAGCCAATGGATTTGGCAAGGAAATACCTTTAGTTGCACCATCTTGATTTACTGCCGTACCATGTATTACAGCATATATTTTATCACCATCTTTTTCGGCTTGAGAAAGAGGTTTCAGTAGCACTAATCCACCACCCTCTGATCTGATGTATCCGTTACCACGTTCATCGAAAGAAAAACAAGTACCATCTTTAGAAAGAAATCCACCCTTACTGAAACCCATTTGAGGTTCAGGTTTAAGAATAGAATTTACACCACCAGCAAAAGCAGAATCAGCATCGCCTTCCCAAATGGAACGACAAGCCATGTGAATTGCATTTAATGATGAAGAACAAGCAGTATCTAATGCAAAAGAAGGACCTGTTAAGTTATAGGAATATGAAATTCTGTTTGCTGCTATACACATGGCAGAACCAACATTGGTATGAGCTCCGATATTGACACGCTCTTGGTATGCGTTTTGCAAATCGCCATAATCATGAGCAGAAATACCTATGAATACGCCAGTTTTGGAACCATTCAAATCATTAATACTAAGGCCTGCATCCTCTATTGCTTCGTAAGAAGTCTCCAACATCATCCGTTGTTGAGGATCCATTCGCTGAGCCTCTAGAGGAGAAATGCCAAAGAACCCTGCATCGAACTTATCTACGTCTTTAATAAAACCACCACGATTTACACTAATTTTTCCAGCACGGCGCCATTCAGGAGCATATAATCCGTCGTTGTTCCATCTATCCTCAGGAATAGGTCCTAGTGCATCTTTTTTTTCAATAAGTAAGTCCCAAAACTCTTCTGGTGTATTAGCATCGCCGGGATATCTGCATCCCATTCCAATAATTGCTATAGGTTCTCTTTTTGCCATTTGATTCGTAAGTAATAACTGTGAATTTTTTAAAAATTTTATCTATTTCGTTCAAATTTATATAATTTCAGTTATGATTCAATCTATTTTTAAAAGAGTGTGATACATTTTTTCAGTTAATAATCTTTTGAGAATATAAAAACAATCTTAAAATTATAGTATACACAATGAGTTAATATCTGGCAGCGCAACCTATATCACCTAAAATCAGACCAATGTAAATTTCAGCATCTGCATGTTATTTTCTACTCACTAATAAAAAACTACAAAATAAGTATTGCCAGATATTTGTATAAAAATGAGCGAAAATTCAAACGAACTACAAAGAGTTCTCAATAGATTATTGAATATTCACCTATCATTTTAAAAATATTCTTAATCTCCAATAATCAAAAGTATGTTTTGAGAATGGAATTTATTACATTATTGAAATCTATAAAGAGATTAAAAAGATATGGAGCTTTGAGTGATTACTTTTTGTTATTTTTCAGTGCTTGATTTTTAAAAATTTCTGCAGAACCAGCTCCACAGCTAATAATAGTTTTCATACCAATATCCACTGGAATATTAGTTGAAATAATTTTTTCTTTTTTAACATGATAAATATTTCCGGAAGTGGGATTTGGTCCAGTAGGAACGAAAACCGTTTTATACTCACCATGGTCGTCTGTAATAAAACCAGTCATAAGGGTTCCTGAGTTAAAAATATCCACCAGAACAACTTCAGAAAAGAAGGAACGGTTCTTCCCGAAAAAATTCATAATAGTTTCACGTACAATCTTATAACCTGGAATTTTCATCAGGTATTTTTGTTCCAATACTTTTTTAAAGAATCTTCCTAAGCGGGTTTGTATTACTAATCCAGCCAGAAAAAAAAGAGTAAGGATGGATGCAATTGCAAGAAGATAAATTAGAAACTTCTGAATAGCTGAATTTGTGTTTACTAAATTAACAATAGGAGATAGGTATTTTTCGACTAAGCCAATTATCCACCGAAAAATAATTATTAGTAAAGCAAGGGGAAGAATGGCTGCGAGTCCCCCAAGAATAGTCGTAAAAAAGAATTTTCTTACACGTTTCAACAAATTTATACTCATAGGTACAAAGATTTAAAGCAAAGTTATGCTAAAACGGCAGATAATAATTATCAATTAGGTGAACAATATTAATATTTCGGTATAAGAGTATATTCTCAACTAGAACCATCCAAACTTAAAAGAAAGAAAGACCCCAGGGTTAGCAAAATCTTTGTATGAATACGGACCATCTGTATTGTAAACGAAACTATACGTAACTCCCCCGCCTAGTTTAAAAAAGCGAGAAAAGTTCATTTCAAGCTCAAAAGTTGGACAGATTACAAATACCTGGTCACCTTGCATTTGATCGTTATCAAAGCTATATTCATAATTCTTTGGTCTGTGTGTAATAGCTCCCCAACCCATTGTTGTGTGAAAAACCGGATGGATTGCTTTGTTTTGAAAAGCTGTATAGCCAACCCAAAAGCCACCATGGCCAAAGTCCATAACTTCGTCCAGATCGTATCTGTATTGTAGTTCGTTGGTTTTTCCCATCCCATATCCACCAAAGAAGAAGCTATTAATAATGACACCACCTCCACCGCCCATCATATGGGCAAAATCATCTCCGATGCGTGTAAAGCTCATCATTGGGCCTCCAAAGCCACTTATTCGAGTTTTTCCATTACCCAATACTGTTTGAAATTCATCTCCATCTTGGCAGTATCCGGATAAAAATATTCCCAAAGTAAAAAATAATACAAAAATTCTTTTCATAGCAGTAGTATCTATTATCTAGACAAATAGACAATAAGATTGTTTAAAGGTTGCACCAAGATATAAAAAACCCGGCATAGCCGGGCATATTATTGTATAAATTATAGTAGTATGAAATTAAATAATAAGCATTGCATCACCATATGTTCCAAACCTGTATTTTTCTTTAATTGCCACATTATATGCCTCAAAAAGGAAATCAAATCCGGCAAAAGCCGAAACAGTCATTAATAATGTAGAAAGAGGTAAATGGAAGTTTGAAATCATTGTAGAAGGTACGCTAAATTCGTAAGGAGGGAAGAGAAATTTATTTGTCCATCCATCGAAAGGTTTTAGATAACCCTGGGTTGAAACAGAACTTTCAAGGGTTCGTAATACAGTTGTACCTACAGCACAAATCCTTCCTTTATTATCTTTAGCACGATTTACAATTTCTACAGCGCTATCGGGAATAAGGATTCTCTCAGAATCCATTTTATGTTTTGTTAGGTCTTCAACATCTACAGTTCTGAAGTTACCTAATCCAACATGTAAAGTTATTTCAGCGAAGTTAATTCCTTTAATTTCTAGACGTTTCAACAGTTCGCGACTAAAATGAAGCCCCGCAGTTGGTGCAGCAACAGCTCCTTCATGTTTTGCAAAAATTGTTTGGTAGCGGTCTTTATCTTCTGGTTGAACATCACGCTTAATAAACTTAGGAAGTGGAGTTTCGCCTAGTCCGTAAAGAGTCTTTTTAAATTCTTCGTAAGAACCATCAAAAAGAAAACGTAATGTACGACCTCTGGAAGTAGTGTTATCAATAACTTCTGCAACAAGGCTATCATCGTCTCCAAAATACAATTTGTTACCGATACGAATTTTTCTAGCTGGATCAACAAGTACATCCCACAAACGTTGTTCTTTATTAAGTTCTCTTAACAGAAAGACTTCAATTTCAGCACCGGTTTTTTCTTTATTACCATAAAGACGGGCAGGGAAAACCTTTGTATTATTGAATACCATTACATCGTTCTCATCGAAATATTCAAGTATTTCATTAAATACACGATGCTCAATGGTTCCTTTTTCACGGTCAAGTACCATCAAACGGGCCTCATCTCTATTGCCTGATGGGAAGTGCGCTATTAAATCCTCTGGAAGATTGTACTTGTATTGTGATAACTTCATATTGTTATATTTATTTATGGTTTCTACAAGGTCGTGCCTTATACGTAAGGTTTTATAAAATGTTACATCAAAGTGATGTTTTTTTCGAAAGATTCCATGCTTTCTGCATTAACTAACTGAAATTCACCGATTCTTGTTCGCTGTAAGCCTGTTAAATGTGCTCCTGAATTTAATTCAGCACCGAGATCTCTGGCCAAAGAGCGAATATAGGTTCCTTTGCTGCAGTTTATACGAAAGCTGGCATAAGGCATTTCATATTTTAAGATTTCAAACTCGTTAATTGTTATTTTTGATGGCTTTAGTTCCATATCTGATCCTTGCCTTGCAAGATGATATGCTCTTGTTCCATTTACTTGTTTTGCAGAAAACAATGGGGGAATTTGCTCAATTTCTCCATTGAACTTCTTCAGAGTTTTTTCAAGTAACTCTTTTGTAATATGTTCAGTAGGGTAGGTTTTATCTACCTCTTTTTCTAAATCAAATGAAGGTGTTGTTTCTCCAAATTTAATTTCAGCAATATATTCCTTATCAATTGCCATTAACTCAGAAATTGTTTTTGTGGCTTTGCCAGTACATAATATAAGCAAGCCAGTTGCAAGTGGGTCTAAAGTTCCGGCATGACCAACTTTAAGTTTTTTCCAATTATACTTTTGGCATAATAACCACCGAACTTTATTAACTACCTGAAATGAAGTCCATTTATATGGTTTGTCAAATAATAATACTTGACCATTTTTTATATTCTCTGCTGTATAGTCCCACATCTCGAATTATCCCAGCATATTTAAATCAACACCAAAAGCAAGCAATAGCAATATTATAACTCCAATAACAATTCTATAATAACCAAATATTTTAAATCCATGTTTGGTTAAAAAAGAAATGAAACCCTTTATCGCAATTAGGGCAACTATAAAAGCAACAACATTTCCAATTAGTAAAATGTTTATATTTTCCGTTGTAATTACTTCATAGGATTTATACATTTTGTAGGCTGATGCTGCAAACATAGTAGGTACTGCCAGAAAAAACGAAAATTCGGCAGCTGATTTTCTATCTAATTTTTGAGTTAATCCCCCGATAATTGTTGCTGCTGATCTGGAAACTCCAGGAATCATAGCAATGATCTGAAACATACCAATTATAAATGCTTTTGGGTAAGTAACTTCAACATTTTTAACAGGCTTTTTAAACCAATTATCTACAAAAACTAGAACAACACCACCTACTACTAAAGATATAGCAACTACAACTACACTTTCAAGTAGACGGTCAATAACGTCGATAAATAGTAGGCCAACAATAGCGGCTGGTAAAAAAGCAACAAAAAGTTTAAGATAAAAACTAAATGACTTAAGAAATCGTCTCCAATAAAGAACAACTACAGAAAGAATGGCTCCGAATTGAATATTGACAATGAACATTTTTACAAAGTCGCTCTCACCAATGTTAAGTAGTTTTTGAGCAATAATCATATGTCCAGTTGATGAAACAGGTAAAAACTCAGTTATCCCTTCGATAATGGCAATAATAATAGCCTTGAATATTTCCATGAAATAATAATAAGTAAATGGATTTTTAGAATAGCATTAAAAGCACCTGAGATACAGGTGGTAAAAAAAGTATTGCTATTCTTTTGGTTTTTTCATGATGGCATATATTTCAAAGATAAAGCCTGCCAGTACTATAATGGGGGCAAGAGTAATTCTTCTGAAAGAGAATATTTCGTCTCCATTGAAAACATTAGGGTCATCGCTACGACCACCTATCATAAGTATAAAGCCAATAATAATTATGGCAAAACCAATAATCAAAAGAATATAGTTTTCTTTACCTAATGCAAAACCTGAGTTTTGGTTTTCTGGTTTTTTGTTCATCTTAAGTATATAATTTATCTGTTTTAATTTTTAAATATTTCGATACGGCAAAAAAGGTGGAAATCCAGTTTAGAGCAATTCCTAAGACTAATACAATAGCGAATAAGATAAGTAAAAGTTTCACATCACTTAATTGCACAATACCTTCCATCTGGTCTTGAATTAAATAAATTAAACCGGTTAAAAGGAGTATTGAAACAAGCGCACTTAGAAAACCTTGCAAGACACTGCGAAATAAGAAAGGTTTTCGAATGTAAGCTGATGTTGCTCCTACTAGCTGCATTGTTCTGATAATAAATCTTTTTGAGTAAACGGATAATCTTATCGTATTGTTAATCAGAGTTAAAGCAATTAGGAATAAAAAGGCACTAAAGAACAAGATAAACAATGAGATTTTGTGTACGTTTTCATTCACTGCTTGAATCAGGTTTTTCTGATAATACACTTCTTTAATACCTTCAAATTGTTTGAGGTCGCCTTCGATAATTGGAATACTGTCGGTATTTGCATACGAAGCAAGGAATTTTACTTCAATTGTTGGTAAAAGAGGATTATATCCTAAAGTTTCAATAAAATCTTCGCCCAATGCTTCCTGTAATGCTACAGCAGCCTCTTCCTTATCAATATATTTGGTTTCTTTTACATAAGAACGTGCATCCAGCGACTTTTGAATCCTGAATATATCAACCTCGCGCAGATTTTCGTTAAGAATAACCTTGAAATGGATATTTTCTTTTACATAGTTGCTTAAACGTTGAGTATTGAGCAACAGAAGACCCACTGTTCCTAACAATAAAAGTAATAGTGAAATGCTGAGAGTAGAAGTGAAATAAGAGGTTCTCAGTCGACGTTGTTCAATTTTAACTTCTTTTTTGGGCATATTACTTGCAAAGTAAGCCACAAAAATAACAAGAATTGGATAGGAATTATTATCATAACCATTTAAAAATTGTTAAAACCCAAAAAAGAATTGATTTAATAAAGCTCTAACCTAAAAATATGGGATACAAAACATAACAGAATTTTATTTCTGCTCATATAACATTTTAGAATTTGGTTAAATATTTAGAATAACTCTTATTGTTGTTCCTTTTCCTGGATCCGATGCTGACACAAAAATTTTGCCTCCGTGATATTCTTCCACAATTCGTTTTGTGAGCGACAGACCCAAACCCCAACCTCGTTCTTTAGTTGTAAAACCTGGTTTAAATATGGTTTTATGTTTACCTCTTGGAATTCCTTTACCTGTGTCGCTTATATCAACAAAAACAAACTTATCATTATCAATTACTGAGATTTTAATTGTTCCTTTTTTCTGTATTGCATCCATTGAATTTTTGCATGTGTTTTCTAGCACCCATTCAAAGAGAGCTGCATTTAGAGGAACCAAAAGCGGAGTATCAGGAAGGGATAATTGAAAATCAATGTTTTTTGAAGACCTTGTTTTTAAATAATTAGTAGCATTCTCAATAATTTCGGTTAGGTTTTCAGATTTTAAAATAGGTTTGGAACCAATCTTTGAGAAACGTTCGGTGATTGTTTCCAATCGGGTTACATCTTTTTCAAATTCATCAACAATTTGTTGATCGCTTACTTTTAGTCGTAACATCTCAACCCAGGCCATTAAAGAGGAAATAGGTGTACCTAATTGATGTGCTGTTTCTTTAGACAGTCCCACCCATACCTGGTTTTGCTCAGCCTTTCTGGATGAACTAAAAGCAAAATAGGCAATGAGTATGAATAATAAAATAACCGTTAATTGAATATATGGATAGTAAGTAAGCTTTGTTAAAATAATCGATTGAGTATAATATAAATATTGTGTTTGGTTGGATGCTATTTTTATTTCAATAGGCTCTCTCTCCACCTTCATATTTGAAATCAATTTCTCCTTAAACTTTGGATTTGTCATTTTAACAGAATCAATGTTTCTATAATAGATAACATTATCAAATTCATCCAAAATTATTACAGGTACAGTTTCATTATTTAAAATAACATCATAGAGAAACATTAACACATCATCCGATTCGGTAGTTACAACCATGGTTGTTGCTTTGGCCCACAGTTCAACCTTTTTGCGTTCTTCATTTGCCAATTTCTCAACCAAATTATTTGTGTACCACAAGGAGCCAACACCGATTAGAATTGCACCCAAAATAAGAAGATATTTGAATTGTATTTTTCTTTTATAAATGTTCATGGTTGAAGGAAAGATTTTGAAACGAATATAGTAAAATCAGTTCTTTGTATACCAAATGGGTTTATTAGCGAGAATATTTTTGCGGAGAAACCTTAAATTTAGTTTACACCATCATCTTCTTCGTCATCATCGGCGCTGTCATCCCAGATAATTGTATGCTCATCAGTCTTTACTTTGTAATTTCCAGAATCAGTTTTCTGAAGAGTTTTTTGCTGGTCAATTGGATTTTTAGGTTGAATACTTGTAGTAGTATCAACTTTATTTTCTTGATTTTTAAAAAGATTAGTAAGTTCTTGCTTTTCTGCTTGAAGCTTTTGTTTAAAAGTGTTTCTTGCAGTTTTCTTATCCCACTTAACATTAAAATTTGTGTCCTTGCCGAAAAGTATAATTGGTACTGTTGTATGGCCAACTCCATCATCAATAACATATCCAAATTCGCTTACTTCCTTCTTTTTATTTTTGGCTTTTCCCCATAAAACATCTGATAGTCCAAGTTGAAATCGGTATTCATATTTGTTATCAAAACCATGCATTCCAGAGCCATCGAATGTTATAGCCGATGAGGCTATGGTAGTTTGTTCAAGAAGAACCTTTTCATCTCTAATCAAAATACTGGTTTCAAGCTTGTTGAACTTTATGTGTCTTAATTCTTCAACCTCGATATATTTTGATAATCCTAATAGGGGTTGATAGTCGATAAGTTCGCCGTTTATAATGGTAATGTTATTCTGACTGAGCAGATCGGCAGGTATAAACTTTAATTTATTTGTCCAGCTCGAACTAAACGCAATATTTCCGGAAATTGTACCATTCAGATGTTCGGAACTAATTACATTCTGCGAAAAATTATTGCATGCTTCAAATAGTTCTTTAATATTAACTTGGGATAATTTAGCATCAGCATTCATTACAATGTTTCCGTTCTTTATTTGCTGAAATTTTAGTTTCCCGTTAAGAGTACCCTTAAAACCTTTCATATTGAATGGTTCTAATGTCAAATTTTTGTTTCCATAGGTAATATTTCCCTTAATCTCGTTGGTAGAGAATTTCGCAAAAGTAAATTCTTTGATATATACTGATCCTAATATAATTGCTGAATCGGGAAAATTGACATAAGCTTTTTTCTTATTTGCTGAGCTTGATGGAGTAATAAAGTCATCTGCAAGAAAGAAATTTGAATAGACATTACCGACAAATTTTGGCACACCGGTTTTTCGCAGAACATGAGAAAGATGTCCGTTAATTACGATATCTGAATGACCACTTTTCGCATATAGACTATCAAATTGCAAGCTTAAATCTTTATTGAGTTTAACGTCGCCCTTTATAAGTGTGTAAGGTATTTTACGCTTTTCCAGAACAAGGCCCAGTTTCATTATTGAAACATCACCCCATATTTGAAGAGCATCTAATAAGTTATTATTTTTATTGTCATCTTTTTTTATTGTACCCACAAGGGCAATATTATTAGTGAAGTTTCCTTCTACAAGTTGAACATCTGGAATTTCTATCACTCCCTTCATGTCATTAATATTCACGTATCCGTGCAGCGAAGCTGATAAATATGGTTCAATAAGATTTTGAATTTTTAGTCTTCCTGTTTGCCAACTATCTCCACATTGGAACCGGAAAGTATCAATTCTAATTGTTGTTGATTTTGGGAGATGAGTTTTCCCATTGTCGGCATTCCCAACAATATAAATATTGTCGTAATTGAGCTTTCGTTGTGTATCGTAGAACTTACCCTTTTTTATTGTAAAATTTGCTTTAATAGAAGGCAGATTATAACGTGTATAACCAATAAATGTTGATTGGATATCAATTGTACCACTACGTGGAACAAATCCGGTTTCTCCAATTAAGCCCCTTAATACAGCTTGATCGATTTGTTTTATTGGTATTGAATTAGCAGAAAAAATAAGGTTTACTAATGTATTATCTCCTGGAGTAATAGTACCAACTACAGTGAATGGAATATTACTAATATTGAAGTAACCTCGATTAATTGTGAATCTGTCATTTGAGTATTCAATTTCCGTATCAATGGAGAAACTCTGATTTGGTTCAATTTTTTGGTTTTTAGCCTGAAAGTTTACAACCTTTCCATTTGTTTTAAGCTTAACAGAAAAATCATTTTTTGTAAAAGTGCCAGAAGCCGTTCCTTGTTTTATAAAAGTCTGTGACTGCGATTTATTCGCCTTATGAGAAGTATATATTGTTAGGTTATTTACAGAAAGCTCCTCAATTCTGGCAGCAAAGTTTGTAGTGTCAGCTTTTTCTTTCTTTCTGATTATTTCGAGAGAAGAATTGCCATTTTTATCGGATAGTACTTGCAAATATCCATTTTTTAAGCTAATTCGTTGAAGTTCATGTTTTTTATTTAAAAGACTTTTTAGGTTTAGCTGAAGAAAAAGGCTTTTAGCAAATAAAAGAGTATCTCCCTTTATAGGGTTACTTTCATTTAGATCTACCGAAGGAGGAATTTTAAAACAAACATTCCGAAGTTCAATACTAGCTAAAGGAAACTTCTTAATGACTGAAAAATGAATATCACTTTTGCGAACATGAATCTCGGTAGTTAGGTGTTTACTAACTTGATCAGAAAGAATCCCAATGATTTTATCTTGCATTGAGCGGCTGAAGATAAGTCCGGCAATAACAATTACCAGCCAAATCGACAGTAGTATGGCTATATATTTTTTGAAGCTGATTAGCCTCATTGATTTGTCTTTTTTAGGAATAATATCTCAAAAATTGCAAAATTATTGTATCAGGAATGAAAAATCATCTTTTTTAGTCAATTCCTTTGGACTTTGACCATAGTGGAAAATTCTGCAATCTTTAGCACCTTTAAGAGTAATTTTATCGTTTGTAATATGGAACATTGTTCCTTCGCGCAAGCCAGCTACCCACATTGACTGGTTTGCTTCTAAAAATTCCTCAAGTCTCATCTCTCTTGTTTCTCCTGCATGTTGTTGTATACTAGCATCTGTATAATGTGGATTTATCTGGAAGGGTATTAAATTAAGCGCGTTGAATGACTGAGGTTCAACAACAGGCATATCGTTCGTTGTTTTTATTGTTGGGCAGGTTAAATTTGATCCTGCACTCCAGCCAATGTATGGAGTTCCGGCAAGCACTTTTTTACGAATAGGTTCAATTAATCCATTATCCTGAATTGTCTTTAGCAGATTAAATGTATTGCCACCTCCAACAATTATCATTTCGGCATTATTTATTGCTTCAATTGTGTTCTCAAAATGATGAATAGAACTTAGCTCAATTCCTGTTTGCTTGAGAATACCAGATACTCTGTTGAAATATTCGTCCCAAGCAATAGTAACACCAGCATAAGGAATAAAAACAGCCTTGGTTGGTTTGTTTTTTACAAATTCATCGATGTAGGGAATTGTATAAGCAAGATAATCTTCACCCGAATTGGTTGAATTACTAATCAGCAATAGGTTCATAGTATTATTTATTTTTCATCAAATGTTGAGTAACATTTTCAGTTTGCGATGGCGAAGGTACTTCTTTTATTGCCGATGTTTCAACAGTTTGGGTAATAAATTGAGCCATTTTGGCTAAAAGATTTTCTGCATTAATAGGTTTGGTAATGTAGTCGTCGCAACCAGCTTCAATACATTTTAACCTATCTCCATCCATTGCAAATGCGGTTTGAGCAATAATTGCAATTTTCGGATATTTTTCTTTTATCTTTTGTGTAGCCTGTAAGCCATTTAATTCTGGCATATGCAGGTCCATCAAAATAATGTCAATTGATGTTTTATGGAAGGATACAGCTTCAACAGCTTCAACACCATTTTGGGCATGGATAATTTTAATCCCGGTGCTTTTTAAAATATGCGATAAATAAGTAAAGTCATTGTTCTCATCCTCAGCAATTAAAACAGTTTTATTATTCCAGTTGTAATTCTTGGAAGTTTGTTCTATTTCTTGTTGAGCATCCGAGTCAGCAATTACTTTGATATATGGTAATTCGAATGAGAATCGGGTACCTGTTTCGGGTTCACTTGTAACCCACATGCTACCACCTAAAAGTTCAACAAGGTTTTTAGAAATAGCCAATCCTAAACCAGTACCGCTAATTTTCTTTTCTTCTGAAAGTTTTGTACGTGTAAATCGTTCAAAGATTGTTCTTAATTCTTCTTTAGCCATCCCAATACCGGTATCCTCAACATAAAATTCAAGCATACGCTGCCCTTTGAGTTTCATTCCAATTTCAATACAACCTTCTTCTGTGAATTTTATAGCGTTACTCATTAAATTGGTTAAAATCTGTTTTAACCTAAAACCGTCTGTTCTAAAGGGCAAATCTTCTTGAGGTAAATTAACGGTTATTTCAATATGTTGTTTTTCTACTCTTTCTTTAAAGGCTTCAAAGTTTTCTGCTAAGTCGGTAATAAGTTTTTTGGGGTGGCAGTGTTGTTTGGTTATCTTGAGTTGGCCAGCCTCAATTTTCGCAATATCTATTATATCATCAACCAGATTTAGAAGCATCTCGCTACTGGATTGAATATGATCAATAAAACCTTTTTTTTCATTTGCCGAAATTTCCTCAGACGATAACATGTTCGAGAAACCAATTATTGAATTCATTGGAGTTCTTAACTCATGAGACATATTAGCCAGGAAGGACGATTTATGCTTATCAGATGTAATAGCTCTCTTAGTTTCTTTTTTTAGACTTTCGATATATTTTTGGCGAAGTGTTGTATCTATTATTATGCCTCTTCTTCCTATTATACGTACGCCTTTTTTTATAACATCAGAATATACCGTTGCGGGGAATTTTGAGTTGTCTTTACGGATAGCAAGAAAGTCGTTGTTTTCCACTTTGGCATCTCCAAATAGGTTGCTGTTATTATCAGTATTTAGTATTTCAATAAGGTTAACACCTTTATGAACATCTAATTTACTATAGCCAAATGTTTTGTGCCAGGCTTCATTAACATAGGTTAAATTACCAACTTGGTCGGTTTCATAAATACACTGAGGAAGTAAATCAGCCAGATCTCTATATCTTTTTTGATTATCCTCTGCATTTCGCAAAGCAAAATCTCGCTGCTTTTCTCTAATTCTTAACTCCGAAAGCATGTTCCGAAATTCCATGTATATCTGGCGAATTTCACTTGTTGAATGTCTAAGGTCAATATTTATTCTTTGATTAAAATTGGTCTTAGCAAGCAAAGAAATATATTTAGTAAGTTGTTCGAGGTGTTTAACAAGATATTTTGAGGTATATACACTAATAGCAAAAGCCAATGAGATTAATAAGAAAGCAGATAATGCAAACAGTTTGTTGATTTTTGATTTTTGTATCTCAAAAGCTTTATTGGTTTCTTGGATCGATGCTATTATTTGTTTGTCTAATTCAGACCCAGATAGGATAACTTTTTGTTTTAAACCATCTTTTGTGCTTAAACCCAGTTTTTTGTCAAGTTTAACAATATTGTCGAAGGTTGCTAAATATTCATCTAGTGTTGTTACTAATTCTTGCTTTCTGGATTTTGATAATCTGAAATTTCCTTCAACCTGAATTTTTAAGTTTTTGCATATTGTATGGATAGGTTCTACATAATCTAAATTATATAAATGCAAATACTCTTTTTCGCTCAGTTTTAAATGTGTTAAGCTGGAATAAGGCAACTCATTGCTTTTCTCTAATTTGTAATAACTACTGGCTAATTGACCTTCTAATCCAAATTCTTTAAATCCCCTTTTATAGATATTGAAAACCAAGCTATCAAAATGCATACAATATTGAGTATAAGTATCTCTGATAGAGAATATGGATTCGCTAAAGTGTGGATATTGAGCAGCATGTTTTGAACATCCGTTAATAAAACAACTATCAATATCTGAAATAAGTTTATAATGCTCATTCAGGAAGGCACTTTCACCAGTAATATAGAAATCTGTTCCGTAAATATCGGAAGATAAAAACCCTGAAATTTGATTTTGATCTTTTAGAAATTGGTAACGGAAATACTCAAAGCTATCAAGTACCAGCTGATTCTTTGTTAGACTGGTTTTGTATATCTGAAAAAGCGTAAAAGCCAACACTGAAATAACCAATGTAGATAAAACAAACCAAACTAATACTCTATTCCTGAGGGACTTAAACATATAATATTTCCAAGTAAAAAGGTGTGTTTAAAATAGCTATTAACTTTAATTAAATCCCATCAAGAACTTAAAAGTTATACACAATGTAAGGATCATGAAATCAAGTACATAGATTCAACTTTGTTATAAAAACTTTGATAAAACTCAGCTAGATTGGTTGAAGTTCAAGTGTATAGTCGGCTGGATTAATTATTAATAAATTGTTAATAAGTTGCGAAGGATTCCCTAAAATAAGCTTAATAGTTTCGTTCGCCAGCAGAGTGCCTGTAATTGAATTTATTATCACTATTGGGGTTGATACTTCTTCTTCGCCTACATTTATAGGCTTTTTATCTGGAAAAATATCGATAAGCTTTTTTCCCTTACCGGTATTTAATATTGTAATAATCGATTTATTCTTTATAATTGTCCCAAACACCAAGGGAATATTTGCTTCATTAGCTGCCTCTGCTATTGCAAAATGGGTTTCAAAGTTATTGGTTGCATCTAATAAAACATCATAGTTCTTTATAATTGTTTTAAGGTTTTCTGCATTCAAGCGTATGTTGTGAATTTTTATATTTGTGAATTGATTACGAGACTGCAGATATTGTTTTGTAACAATGGCTTTTTGTTTGCCGATATCATTATCGCCATACAAATTTTGTCTGCAAAGAGTTTCTTCTTTAACTAAAGAATCATCGCTTATTCCAATACTACCAATACCTACTGTTATCAAATTTTCAAGTGCTGTAGTGCCTTTTCCTCCAGCACCAATTACTAAAACGCTGGCTGTTTTTAATTTTTCCTGTCCTATTTTTCCTATACTTTCTAATGATAATTGCGCTTCGTATCGGCGTTCTTCTCTTATTGATAATATTTTTTGCGACATAGAATTGCTGAGTATTAGGAGAAAAGATATATAAATATTATTAGTTAAACAGGAAAGAGTTATAAAAGTTTAGATGTAAAATATATGTTAGAATACTATTATCAGTGCTGGTGCTGCAATTATTATCAGCTATTGTGGCCAACTCTGGCACTAGAATAAAATGAGTCAATCTACATTGGTGTTTTTGACAACTTGTTAGCCCGAATAATTATTTCCGATGAGCTTCGTTTCACTGGGGTTCTTACTGCAAAACTTAATAGTTTTTGAGGCAAAACAGTTAAATAGTGCGGCTTGTATGAAGGAAGGATTTTATAACAGATTAATAGTAGCTCTATAATAAAAGAATTACTTTAGGAGGGTTTGTTTGATCGCAGGTAGGGGATTGTGAAAGTAAATGTTGAACCTTTGTCAAGTTCAGACTCCACTTTTATTTCTCCATGAAGTAACTTTAATATTCCTTCACAGATTGCAAGTCCCAGTCCGGTACCTCCATACGATTTTGTCATATAATCTTCACCTTGCTGGAATTGCTTAAATATACTTTTATGTAATTCTTTTGGTATGCCAATTCCCGTATCGCTAACAAAAAACTCTAGAGTTGTAGGGTTTATTAGTTTGTATCCAAAAGTAATTTTTCCTGTTTTAGTAAATTTCACAGAGTTATTGATCAGGTTTGTGATAACTTGATAGATTCTTGCCTCATCAGATTTAATTAAATCATTTCCATCATCAAAATGACAGATTTGTTTAACTTCTAATTGTTTTTCTAAACGGTTAATTTCTTGGTTCAAATATGTTCCGATGTCACTCATCATTTTATTTAAACTAAACTCATAAACAGAGATAGTCAATTGTCCAGTATCTATTCTGGATATATCAAGAATATCATCAATAATACGTAATAACTGGTTGTTACTTGCCTTTACAATACGAATATATTTGTTCCGTTGTTCCTGGGTTAGATTGTTCTTACTTAGTAAATCAGCAAAACCAACAATACCATTGAGCGGAGTTCTGACTTCATGGGTCATATTTGCCAAAAATGCACTTTTTAACTTATCACTTTCTTCAGCAGCTTTTTTAGCTTTTAATAATTCACTTTCGTATTTTTTGAGTCTGGTGATGTTCGTTTTGGTACCCCAGATTCTTATTAGTTTTTCATTCTCAATAATACCTATCATCGTATTCAGGTAATAATGTTTGATTCCACCAGATAAAATTTCTTGTGTTTCAACATTTTGAATTCGATAGTCGTTAATTACAAGCTCTTTTGTTAAATCAAAAAATATATTAATAGTATCTATATTATGTAATTCCGAGATTTTTACCATTAACAAATCCTCAGGGTTATTTTTCCCATAAATTTTTGCTAAAACCGGATTGCATTCAGCAAGAAATCCATTTTCAATTATATACTTTTTTTGCTCCTCGGGTGATAAACTCGTTTTGAGAGGTTTATCAAAATCAATTCTGTAAATACCATATGTACTTTGTATGAAGAAATTTTGGTAAAGTTCTTTTGATTTCTGCAAAGATTCATTTTTGCTAATTAAATTCTGGTAACTTCGTTTAAGTTCTACATTTACACTATGGTATTCCTGAAAAAGCTGTTTGTATTTTTCCTTTTCTTCAAGCAACTCTTCTTGGAGTTCTATCTTATCCTTATTATTTAAGTAAACGAGCAGTCCTGCAATTACTTTACCATTATCGTCTGTTACTGGCCTTCCTTTAATTATTAGGTTAACATGACTGTTTTGAAAATTAAGATTTACGGCATTACCAGATAGAATATCCTTTTTTAGAGATAGAAAACTTATTAACTGTGTATCGTTCTTGAAAGTAAGTACTTCATCAAGCGATTTTTCATCGTTATTTTTTGTGTTTGATAAAAACTCATTTCCTTGTATTAAGATTGGTAAAGGAGTAGAATCAAAAAGGATCACTTCTATATCAGGGATGTTAGAAATTAATAGATTCTGCCATTCATTTTTTTTGTTAAGTAGTACAATGAGTCTGTTTTTTCTATCAATTTCTCTATTAACAATGTATAAAATATAAAGAGTTGCCATTATAACGTAAAACACACCTTTGTAGGTTTGAAAATGGGTGAGTCTGTTAGGTTCAGTAAACAAGCTTAATAGCAAACGATCGGAGAAAAAAATCCAGAATAAGCTGAGCACTAAAAAACTTAGTGCGATAATTAAAGATTCTTTATTTAGTAGTTTTAACTTCATTTTTCCTATTACCAATTTATGCAAAATTTTTATGCTTTAGCTAATTAATTTGCACTAGAATAAATATATGGTTGAATAGGGTTTTTCTTTTAATAAACAAACAGTTAAAATCTTGGTTAATTGATGGAAGTTAGTCATTAAAAAAATGAATTACAAAGAATTAATTGGAAAACAAGCTCCTGAATTTAAATTAAAGAATCAGAATAACAGTGATTTAGCAATTCAAGAAGTGATAGGGAAGCACAATATTGTTTTATATTTTTATCCGAAAGCTGACACACCAGGGTGTACTGCTGAATCATGTTCTTTCCGGGATAACTATACAGACTTTGTTGAGAATGATTGTATTGTAATTGGGATAAGTGGAGATTCTGTTTCTAAACAAAATTTTTTTAAAGAAAAACACAAATTACCATTCACACTATTAAGTGATGGAGGGGGAATTGTTAGAAAACTTTATCGAGTTCCGAAAACCTTTGGGATAATTCAAGGAAGGGTGACTTTTATTATTGATAAAAAAGGAATTGTCAGGCATATTTTTAACTCTCAGTTTAATGCTACTAAACATGTTGAGGAAGCAATATCAACAATCAAATCATGGAAATAAATAAAGGAGTATCAATGGGCTATTTTTTTGAAACTGTGTTTTAAAGATAGCCTGAAGTATTTGTTTGGCTTTTTCAGACAAAGTTTCAGACATAAATGTTATTCAAAGCAAAATTAATCACATATAACTTCCTTGCCCGAATCTTCAAAATACTCATACATTGCTTCAATTTGATCTTGGGTTATCCGTGGTGTCGAGAGTTCCAATTTTTCACCTTTCTTTACCCATTTAACATCAAGAGTTTCCATTCCGGGCTTTATTTCCCCACCCAGGTCTTCACACAGAATGAAAAGTTTGTAAACATGGTAAGTATCGGGCGGATGATCATGCTTTTTTTTATCGAAAACAGAAAGTAATCGGAGTGGTTTAACCTTTAACCCAGCTTCTTCCCACACTTCTTTTTCAGCAATTTCAAAAGGTGAGAATCCGACATCGGCCCAGCCGCCAGGCAAGGACCAACAGCCATCAATGCGTTCTTTGACCATCAATAGCTTTCCATCGCGAAAAATAACTCCGCGTATATCAACTTTTGGTGTCTGATACCCCTTTTCGCTGGCAAATAAATCAATTGTTTTTTCAATTGGAGCATCTGTATGATTTTGCATGATTTCAACACTAATATCACGAATCATTTGGTATCGCTCCAGGTCATAATCATCATGTCCATACTCAAGACCTGCTTGAGCAATAGATTGCAGGCGCTTAGCAATATCCAACCAATCAAAAGCCATTTACTTGTCGGAATCAAGTTTATACTCATCCCAACTTTTAGCAATAATATCATCAATACTTAACTTACAGATACCTATTAAGAAAGCACTTGCCAAGCGTGAGTTAGTAATAAGTGGAATATTAAAATCGATTGCACTCCTTCGAATGGTATAGTCGTTCATTAGTTCATTCTGGGTTAAATCCTTTGGAATATTAACAACTAAATCAATCATTTTATTCTTAAGGTAATCAAGAGTGTTAGGTTTGGTATCTTCATCGGGCCAGTGCAGAACTGTTGTTTCAATGCCGTTCATTTCTAGGAACTGGGCTGTACCTTTTGTTGCAAATAAGTTATAACCTTTCTGAGCAAGTAATCGGCAAGTATTCAGCAATTCAACCTTGGCTCTCATTGGTCCAGTTGAAAGAAGTATATTCTTTTTTGGGAAAGTATATCCAACAGAAAGCATTGATTTAACAATAGCTTCATAGAAATCATCGCCAATACAACCAACCTCTCCGGTCGAGGCCATATCTACACCTAAAACCGGGTCTGCTTTTGAGAGTCGTGAGAAAGAGAATTGGGAGGCTTTTACACCAATATAATCAATATCAAAAACATTTGAACTTGGCTTTTCAACTTCTAGTCCAAGCATAACCTGTGTTGCAATATCAATAAGGTTTGTTTTTAATACTTTCGAGACAAAAGGGAAGCTTCTGGAAGCCCGAAGGTTACATTCAATTACTTTTATATCGTTGTCTTTGGCAAGAAACTGCATATTAAATGGGCCACTTATTTCAAGCGCCTTGGCAATTTGTCGGCTAATTTTCTTAATTCTTCGCTGAGTTTCGAAATATATTTTCTGAGCCGGGAAAACGATGGTTGCATCTCCAGAATGAACTCCGGCAAATTCTACATGTTCACTAATTGCATATGCAACTAATTCGCCATTTTTTGCAACAGCATCAAGTTCAATTTCTTTCGCTAATTGAAGGAATTCTGAAACTACGACAGGATATTGCTTGGAAACTTTAACGGCAAGATTAAGAAAGTGCTCAAGTTCATCTCGGTTTGAAACAACATTCATAGCAGCTCCGGATAATACATAAGAGGGCCGTATTAAAACAGGAAAACCAACCTCATCAATAAATTTATTAATATCATCAATGCTAGATAGTTCTTTCCATCTTGGTTGGTCAATTCTTAACTCATCAAGCATGCTGGAGAACTTGTGACGATTTTCTGCTCTATCGATATTTTTGGCTGATGTTCCAAGTATTTTCACATCGCAACCATGTAGACGTGTTGCAAGGTTATTCGGTATTTGGCCACCTACAGAAACAATTACACCTTTAGGAGCTTCCAGGTCAGTAATATCAAGAACACGTTCGAGTGTAAGCTCATCAAAATATAACCTATCGCAAATATCATAATCAGTACTTACTGTTTCCGGGTTGTAATTAATCATTACTGAACGATAGCCTTCCTTATTTATGGTGTTCAGTGCATTAACACTACACCAGTCGAATTCAACAGAACTACCAATACGATAGGCGCCAGAACCTAAAACAATTACGGATTGCTCAGGGTCGTCATAGGTAATATCGTGTGCACTACCGCTGTAAGAAAGGTACAGGTAATTTGTTTGAGCAGGAAATTCAGCTGCAAGAGTATCAATTTGTTTTACATAGGGTATAATACCTTTTGATTTTCTGAATTCACGAACTTTCAGAAGGCCCTCTTCAATATGGTCACGGTCGTCTTTTAAAACAAAACGAGAAATCTGAAAATCGGAGAATCCGGCAATTTTTGCATCTTTTAATAAATCAATCGGCATTTCTTCCAACGAGTTCTCGGCTTCTAAGTTAGTTTTAAGACCATGAATTTTTTGAAGTTTATTTAAGAACCAGTGATCAATTTTTGTGAGTTCGTGTATTTTTTCAATCGAATAACCTTTTGCAAGAGCTGAGGCAATTACAAAAATTCGCATATCGGTTGGTTCCTGAAGTTCTTTATCAATATCCTCAAAGACTAAATCACGATTTCCTACAAAACCATGCATTCCTTGACCGATCATTCGAAGGCCTTTTTGGATGGCTTCTTCAAAAGTTCTACCAATGGCCATTACTTCGCCAACACTTTTCATACTCGACCCAATTTGCTTAGAAACTCCGATGAATTTATTCAAATCCCAACGAGGTATTTTACAAACTACATAATCGAGGGCAGGCTCGAAGAAAGCGGGTGTCGTTTTTGTAATCGAATTTTTAAGTTGATGCAGACCATATCCTAAACCAAGTTTTGCAGCTACAAATGCTAATGGGTAACCCGTTGCTTTTGAAGCAAGCGCACTGGAACGCGATAAACGTGCATTCACTTCAATCACGCGGTAATCTTCCGAGACGGGATCGAGAGCATACTGAACATTACATTCTCCAACAATTCCTATATGGCGAATAATTTTTATAGCTAGTTCTCGAAGTTTATGATATTCTGAATTTGACAGGGTTTGCGAAGGTGCAATAACAATACTTTCACCTGTATGAATTCCAAGCGGGTCGAAGTTCTCCATATTACAAACAGTAATACAATTATCAAAGCGGTCACGTACCACTTCATATTCTACTTCTTTCCAGCCTTTAAGAGATTTCTCAATTAATAATTGTGGAGAATAAGAAAATGCTTTATCAGCAAGCTTTCTTAGTTCATCTTTGTTACTACAAAAACCTGAACCTTGACCACCTAGCGTATAAGCAGCTCTAACAATAATGGGGTAATCTAATTCTTCAGCTGCTTTTATGGCATCATCAACACTGGTTACCGCGATGCTTTTTATTGTTTTAACATTAATTTCGTCAAGTTTCTTAACAAACAAATCACGGTCTTCTGTATCCATAATTGCTTGCACAGGTGTTCCTAATACGCGAACATTGTGTTTTTCAAGAGCACCATTTTTATAGAGTTCTGTACCACAGTTCAATGCAGTCTGACCACCAAAAGCGAGTAAAATTCCATCCGGACTCTCTTTTTCTATTACCTTCTCAACAAAATGAGGTGTTACTGGTAAAAAGTAGATTTTATCAGCTATTCCTTCCGAGGTTTGAACAGTAGCAATGTTTGGATTAATTAATACAGTAAAAACTCCTTCTTCTCTTAAAGCTTTTAAAGCTTGTGAGCCTGAGTAATCAAACTCTCCAGCTTCACCAATTTTTAACGCTCCTGATCCTAGTACTACTACTTTTTGAATTGATTTGTCCATACTTGTTTTGAACTGATTAGTGTAAAATTTGGGCAAAAGTACAAATTTTTTGCATTAAAAGGATTGTCATTTGATAAAAAATGTATAATTTTGCAACGGATATGAATATATATGCATATGGGAAATAGAACAGAAAGATTACTTACAATTAAAGAAATTATCGCTAACTATAAGGTATCAAGTCAAGAAGAACTATTAAGCATGCTTCAAAGTAAAGGCTTAAATTATACACAAGCTACCTTATCAAGAGATTTAAAGTTTTTAAAGGTAAACAAAATTTCTGATCCGGAAAAGGGGTATATCTATGAATTACCCGATCATCATGCAACGCCTGGACAGGAGGTAGCAGAGAGTTATGCCGCCCAAGGGTTTGTGTCTATTCAGTTTGCGAATCATTTGGGAGTTATTAAAACTCACCCTGGATACGCAAGTAGTATTGCATCATTAATTGATAATTCAGCACCATTTGAAATTGTTGGGACAATAGCAGGCGATGATACCATATTAATAATTCCGCACGATAATGTTTCGGAAAAGGATGTTATTAATGCTCTGGTATTGATAATCCCTGAATTAAGGAGTAAAATAGCCTAAGCAAGAGAAAAATTAATAACCACAACTGAATCTTACTTGAGTTAGTTGAAGAAAGTTCAGAGCGGGAGACTTATATCCAACTAGTAGATATTTGGAATTAGAAATCGGGAAAAGTAATTAATCAAAGAAAAAAATATTTATCATGGAAAACAACAAAGTAGTATTAGCTTATAGTGGAGGACTAGACACCTCAGTGATTTTAAAATGGCTTATCGACAAAGGATATGAAGTAATTGCATATGTTGCTGATGTTGGACAGGAAGATGATTTTGCAGAAGTTGAGAAGAAAGCACTTGCGATTGGTGCCACAAAAGTCTATATCGAGAATCTACAGGAAGAATTAGTTACAGATTACATTTTTCCAACAATCAAGGCAAATGCAATGTATGAGAATCGGTATTTGCTGGGTACATCTGTTGCTCGTCCACTTATTGCTAAAAAGCACATAGAAATAGCGCATAAAGAAAATGCAGCTTATGTTTCGCATGGAGCTACTGGAAAAGGTAATGATCAGGTTCGTTTTGAGCTGGGTTATTATGCACTAGACCCCAAAATTAAAGTACTTGCTCCATGGAAAATGCAGGAGTTTTTGGATGAATTTAAAGGACGTACTGATATGTTGAAGTATGCGGAAGATAAGAAAATTCCAGTAAAGGCGTCCCTTAAAAAACCTTATAGTGAGGATGATAACCTTATGCATATTAGTCATGAGGCTGGAATTCTGGAAGATCCAAAATACAAGTTTGATAAGGAGATTTTAACTAAAATGGTTTCTCCAATGGATGCTCCTGACAAGGAAACCCAAATAGAAATTCATTTTAAAGACGGCATTCCTATTAAAGTTGTAAACAAAGAGGAAGGTATAGTTAAAGAAAAGCCATTAGAATTGTTTTCATACTTGAATAAAATTGGAGGAGAGAATGGTATTGGACTACTGGATATGGTTGAGAATCGTTTTGTTGGAATTAAATCGCGTGGTATTTACGAAACTCCTGCCGGTGAAATTTTAATAAAAGCTCACATGGATATCGAAGGTATTGCCATGGATCGTGAAGTAATGCGTCTGAGAAATATGTTATCGCCCATTTTTGCCGAAATTCTTTACAACGGCTTTTGGTTTAGCCCTGAAATGGATTTCTTAATGGCATCGATAAATAAAAGCCAAGAGCTTATTGATGGCATTGTTTATATTACACTTTACAAAGGTAATGTCCTTATTGATGGTCGTGAATCTCCAAGTTCATTATATAATAAAGAACTTTCAAGTATGGATATTGAAGGTGGTTTTGACCAAAAAGATAGCGAAGGATTCATAAAAATTAACGCTATTCGTTTAATGGCTCATAATGCAATTTTAAAACAACAAGGCAAGAGTATTGTATAAAACAGTTTTAAGTTTTAAAACAGGCACGAAATAATACTTGAAGCTTTCAACTTTTAAGAGGTTACTATGAAACTTTGGGACAAAGGAACGAATGTAAATAAAGCGATCGATCAATTTACTGTTGGACGCGATCGTGAATTGGATTTGCTTTTAGCGGAGCACGATGTTATTGGTTCTATTGCTCATGCAATTATGCTTGAAAAAGTGGGTTTATTGAAAGAAGATGAGCTCATTCTGTTGCAAAAAGAATTAATAAATATTCATTCTAAAATTAAGAAAGGTAAATTTTTAATTGAGCCTGGAATAGAAGATGTACATTCTCAGGTTGAGCATTTGCTTACTCAACGTTTGGGAGACATTGGAAAAAAAATTCATAGTGCCCGCTCAAGAAACGATCAGGTGTTAGTAGACCTGAAACTTTTTTCTCGTGCCAAAGTAATGGAGCTTACCCAATCAATACAGAAACTATTCAATAAATTGATTGAATTGAGCGACAAGCATAGAGATGTGCTTTTGCCTGGCTATACTCATCTTCAAGTAGCAATGCCATCATCATTCGGATTATGGTTCGGTGCTTATGCCGAAAGTCTTTCAGATGATTTGCAAATGATGTTGGCTGCTTATAAAATGATAAATCAGAATCCTTTGGGCTCTGCAGCTGGTTATGGTTCTTCATTTCCGATTGACAGACAACTTACCACTGATTTATTAGGTTTTGATGAACTTAATTATAACGTTGTTTATGCCCAAATGGGACGGGGGAAAGTAGAAAAAAATACAGCATTTGCTTTGGGCAATGTTGCATCTACAATTTCCAAAATGTCTTATGACCTTTGTCTGTTTATGAGTCAGAATTTCGGATTCATTTCAATACCTGACGAGTTTACAACAGGTTCAAGCATAATGCCACATAAAAAGAATCCGGATGTATTCGAACTTTTGAGGGGTAAATGTAATAAGATTCAGGCTCTTACGAATGAGCTTACATTAGTCTCCAACAACCTTCCTTCGGGATATTTTCGCGATTATCAGATAATAAAAGAATCATTTTTGGAATCGTTCGATTATTTAATTGATTGCGTTGATATGACTACATTTATAGCAGATAAAATAAATGTAAATCAGAATATTCTTAATGATGATCGCTATAAATATTTATTTAGTGTTGAAGAAGTAAATAAAGAGGTTCTAAATGGTTTGCCTTTTCGTGAAGCATACAAAAAGGTTGGGAAAGCAATAGAAAACGGGGACTTTAATCCTGGTATGATGGTTGAGCATACGCACCAAGGGAGTATAGGAAATTTATGTAATAATGACATAAATCATAAATTTCAGACTATCTTTGCAGCCTTCAATTTTGAAAAAGCAATTAATGCAGAAAAACAGTTATTGAATAAATAGCAATTGGGTGCCATGAAGAAAGGTAGAATAGTTGTTCGTATAGAGATTTCAACCCTGCTGTCCAAAGACGGAAAACTAAACCATCAAAAGATGGATAGATTAGCTATGGTTCTTTCGAATTTACAAAATAGTGGAAAAGAACTTTTGTTGGTAACCTCTGGTGCAATTACTCTTGGTGCTGAAAAGCTACAACTTAAAATTGAGGATAATGATGTAGTTGGACTGATGGCAGCTGCAGCAGTTGGGCAAGCTGAATTAATAAAGCTATATCAACACTATTTTGAACAATACAATCAAATGGTTGCACAAGTATTACTGACTTCAGGAATTATGGAAAATCCTAAATGGAAAAAAAATACTCAGAATACTTTTGAGACTTTACTTTCCATGAATATTATTCCAATAATAAATGAGAATGATGCTGTGTCTAAATCTGATATTGAGTTGGACGACAACTATCCGCTTGCCCGAAATGTTGCGGAAGTTAGTAAATCTGATATCATTTTAATAAAGTCTGAAGAAGAAGAAAATTACATAATTCAGCCTAGAAATGGTATTAAGGCAAGTTTTATATACAATGAAGCCGAATTATTACATGAAATAGAAGAAACTTGCATAAAGATAAACTTAGAAGCAGAAAAAGTATTTGAATTTCCCGAGAGTTTCAGTAGAATGGTTTTAAACACTAACGGTGCATGAAACGATCAGAACTAAAAAATATTAAGCGTTTGGTCATAAAGGTAGGGACTTCAACTTTATCTTATAAAAACGGGCGATTAAATTTCCAGCGAATGGAGCAACTTGCTGCTAGCTTAAGCGGGCTTCGTAATCAGGGCTTTCAGGTTGTACTGGTTTCATCTGGTGCAATTGGAGTTGGTGCCGGACGGTTGAACATGACTGAGAGACCTTCGGAGCTATCTCAAAAGCAAGCTCTGGCAGCACTGGGCCAAGCTCAACTTGTTAAGATATATCAAAAACTATTTAACGCATATAATCAGATTGTTGCACAGGTGCTACTTACTAAAGATGTAATGTCTGAATCTGATAGGCATAATAATGCTCGAAATACGCTTAATAAATTATTGGAAATGGGCATTATTCCAATTATTAATGAGAATGATACCATAGCTACTGATGAAATTGAATTTGGTGATAACGATACTCTTTCAGCAAGAGTTGCTTTGCTTATTGATGCAGATTTATTAGTGCTAATGAGTGATATTGATGGTTTGTTTTCGGCAGATCCAAAAACAAATAAAGACGCAAAAATTATTCGTTCGGTTTCTCAATTTACTCCAGAATTGGAGAAGCTTGCTGCGGGTGCAGGTAGTTCTTTTGGTACCGGAGGAATGGTTACTAAAATCACAGCTGCGAAAATCACAGCCGGATCGCATATTGATACCATAATTACAAATGGAGATAATCCGGGAGCTATTTTTGATATTATTGAAGGAAAAGAAATTGGCACTCATTTTTGTGTTTGATTAATTTCGTTTTTACTTGGAGGATTACTTCGACGAAGCGAACAGAACAGATTTTAGCTTAACAGAGTTAATGTGTCCGTCTATTCTTACAACAGAATGCTTCTTCTTTAAACAAGGAATCGCAATGACGAAAAACAAAGAACTATGAAAACAATTCTACAAAAAGCTCAAAACGCGAAAGAAGCTACCAGAGAACTGGTAAAGCTTAACACCGAGCAAAAAAATCAGGCTTTGAGATATATAGCAGATGAGCTAGATAATAATAGAAGTCTTATTCAGGAAAAGAATAAAATTGATTTAAAAAATGCTGTTGAAAGCGGAATGTCGAATGCCTTAATTGATCGTTTGACATTGAACGATAGCCGAATAGATGGTATGATAAAAGTTCTTGAAGATGTTATTAGTCTGAAAGATCCTGTTGGAGAAATTACAGGTATGAATGTACTTCCAAATGGTTTGAAAGTTGGACAAATGAGAATGCCTTTAGGAGTCATTGGAATTATCTTCGAATCTAGGCCAAATGTTTGTATTGAAGTTGCGGCGCTTACCATAAAATCTGGTAACGGAGTAATTTTAAAAGGAGGTTCCGATGCAATAAACTCTAATATTTGTATTACGAACATAATTAAAAGTGGGCTAAAAAAAGCAGGATTACCTGAGAATGCCGTTGAGATTATTGAAAGTACCGATCGCTCAAGTGTTAAAGAAATGCTTCTTCTAAAAGATTACATCGATGTTATTATTCCACGTGGCGGACTCAACCTTATTCGGTTTGTTGAGGAAAATTCAGTAATCCCGGTTATTCGTCATGATTTAGGTATTTGCCACACTTATATTGATGAATTTGCAGATAAAGATATGGCGATATCAATTGCATATAATGCAAAAGTTCATCGACCTGGAGTTTGTAACTCTATGGAAACACTATTGGTTCACGAAAAAGCAGCAAAAAAAGTACTGCCAGAACTTAAATTGGAATATGATAATGCAAAAGTAGAACTCAAAGGTTGTGATAAAACCTGTTCCTTGCTTCCGGGTATTAAAAAAGCAACCGACGAGGATTGGTCAACCGAATATCTTGATCTAGTATTGTCAATTAAAATTGTTAGTTCATTAAATGAAGCTATTACTCATATTAATAAGTACGGTTCACATCATTCCGATGCAATAGTTACCGATAATTACAGAAATGGAATGCAGTTTATTAATGAAGTTGATTCTGCTGCCTGTTACATTAATGCCTCTACTAGATTTACCGATGGGAATGAGTTTGGATTAGGAGCCGAAATGGGAATCAGTAACCAAAAACTTCATGTAAGAGGCCCGATGGGACTTAAAGAACTCACTTCTGAAAAGTACATTGTTTTTGGAAGTGGACAAATAAGAAACTAGAACATAACAGTATATAAAGTTTTACTTTCATTTTGTAAGTAAAAACTTTAATTACTAAAACAATTAAGTGTGGAATTTTGCTGATTTCTAGCATTTTTCGACTATTTTTGACCCAAAATCATGACAATTATCATGACTACTTTCTTGTAAACTTCAATACATTAAGCTTATGGACTTCTTAAAAGATCTCAACCAATTTTCAATTAATTCCTCTCAAATTGATAAGGAATTATTTAACCGATTCAATGTAAAACGTGGATTGCGTAATCAGGACGGTTCCGGTGTATTAGTTGGCCTAACAAATATTGGAGACGTTGTAGGTTATGAAAAAGATGGCGATAAAGTTATTCCATGTCATGGTCAGCTATTCTACCGTGGCATTAATCTTTACGATCTTGTAAAAGGTTTTCAAAACGATAATCGTCATGGTTTTGATGAGACGGTACATTTGCTTATTTCAGGAAAACTTCCTAACAGCGAAGAATTAGCTGCTACAACTTCATATCTGAGTTCATTACGTGATCTTCCAACCCACTTCACCAAAAATATGATTCTTTCATTGCGTGGAAGAAATATTATGAATATGCTAGCTCGTTCCGTTCTTGTTCTTTACACAATGGATGATAAACCCGAAGATCCAGATCACCTGAATCTTGTTCGGCAATCACTTGACTTAATTGCTAAGTTTCCGGTTATTACTGCATATTCATATTTTGGAATGCGACATTCTTACCAAAGAAAATCTCTGGTAATTCGTCATCCGGATCCAAAATTAAGTACTGCCGAAAACTTTATCTATATGTTGAAGGGTGAGAAATATAGTAAACTTGAAGCAGATATTCTTGATTTAAACTTAGTTCTTCATGCCGAACATGGTGGAGGTAATAACTCTTCTTTTACTACTCGTGTGGTAAGTTCTTCAGGTACCGACACTTATTCTGCAATTGCTGCAGCTCTTGGTTCTCTTAAAGGTAATTTGCACGGCGGAGCTAACTTGAGAGTTATTGAAATGATGAAGGATATTAAAAAGAATGTAAAAGATTGGAATGATAAAAAAGAATTAGCTGAATATTTATTGAAAATTCTCAAGGGTGAAGTTGGTGATGGTTCAGGTAAAATTTATGGAATAGGTCATGCAATTTACACATTATCAGATCCTCGTGCAGAACTGTTAAAAGTGAAAGCTCGCGAATTAGCCGAAGAGAAAGGCAAAATGGACGAATTCAAACTCTACGAAAGCATTGAAGAATTAGCTCCTGAAGTATTTACTAAGTATAAAGGAGGCTCAAGTACTAAAGTAATAAGTCCGAATGTTGACTTTTACTCTGGTTTTGTATATAGATGCATAGATATTCCAAAAGAACTTTATACACCAATTTTTGCAGTATCTCGTATTGCAGGCTGGTGTGCGCATCGTCTTGAGGAAGTCACATTTAGTTCAAAAAGAATAATTAGGCCCGCATATAAAAATATTTATGGAAGAGTTGATTACGAAAGCATGAGCGAAAGAGAATAACGCTAAAAAGTTAAAAACTATAAACAAAACCACATTATTAATAATAAATTAATGTTAAAAACAACCAATAACTTTTAAAAAACAGATTTATGCAGTATCTTTGATTTAGTATAAATATACATGAACAAATCAAGACCATACAGAAAATTCAATAAACTCTTTACTGAATACAAATGAGAATGGTATTCGACGTAATAATATATAAGCCATTCTCAAATAAAGAATGGCTTTTTTACAATTATTTTAGACTGAAAAGAAACAGATAAATAGATAGAGAAGATGGTAAAAGGATTTCCTAAACCTCAAGGATTGTATGACCCGAATAATGAACACGATAATTGTGGGATCGGGTTTGTGACTCAAATTAAAGGAATTAAATCGCATGACATAGTAACTAAAGGGCTCGAAGTCCTTGTTAATATGACTCACCGAGGAGCCGAGAGTGCCGATAATGTCTCTGGTGATGGAGCTGGAATTCTAATTCAGTTGCCTCATCAGTTTTTTATTGCTAAAGGTATTGATGTGCCGGAAGAAGGTAAATATGGATCAGGATTAGTATTTCTTCCGCGCGAAACTAAAGCAAGAAAGACATGCGAATCAATGTTAATAGAGGCCATTAAGGAAGAAGGCTTATCTGTATTTGAAATGGTTGATGTAAAGGTTGATAGTCGTGTACTTGGCGATATTTCTAGATCAACGGAGCCATATATTAAACAGATTTTTGTGAAAGGAAGTTTTCCAGAGCAGGAAACTCTTGAAAGAAATCTTTTCATCGCAAGAAAGCAGGCTGAAAAAAGAATCAGAGAATCTAAAATTCGTGATAAGGAAGCTTTTTATATTCCTAGTTTATCGTCGAAAGTGATGATTTACAAAGGGATGTTAGCTCCCGACCAAGTTGGGCGCTACTTTATAGACCTGCGCGATCCGGATATGAGTAGTGCAATTTCTCTTGTTCACTCTCGATTTTCGACAAATACTTTCCCAACCTGGGATTTAGCTCAACCATTCCGTTTCCTGGCTCACAATGGAGAAATCAATACCGTAAAGGGTAATCGCATGTGGATGACAGCTCGTGAATCTATCATGAAGTCTGATTTGTATGGCGATGATTTAGAAAAGCTCTTTCCTATTATTGAGCCAGATAAAAGTGATTCAGCTTCATTGGATAATGCACTTGAGTTTCTTGTTCTTACAGGCAAATCATTACCCCAGGCATTAAGTATGCTTATTCCAGAATCGTGGAACGATAAAAATCCAATTCCTCCAAGTCTGAAGGCATATTACGAGTATCAATCAACAATAATGGAGCCATGGGATGGTCCGGCATCTGTTGTATTCAGCGATGGTAGATATATTGGAGGCACACTTGACAGAAATGGATTACGTCCTTCACGTTTTGTAATTACACAAGATGATGTAATTGTAATGGGTTCCGAAGTAGGGGTTCAAATATTCCCACCAGAAGAAATACGAGAAAAAGGTAGATTACGTCCGGGGAAAATACTTCTTGTTGATACAAAAATGGGCATTATTATTCCTGATGAAGAAGTAAAACACCAACTTTCTGATAGACATCCATACAAACAATGGTTGGCTGAAAACCGAGTTGATCTTGATGATATCCAAGTAAAAAAACGCGTTCGGTCACAATTAGATGAGAAATACACATCAACCATAGAAACTTTTGGATATACAAAAGAAGATATGGAAATGATTATAGGTCCAATGGGTCTGAACGGTCAGGAACCAACCCACTCAATGGGTAACGATGCTCCTTTGGCTGTATTTTCAGATCAACCTCAGCGTCTTTTTAATTACTTTAAACAACTGTTTGCGCAGGTAACTAATCCACCAATCGATCCTATTCGAGAGGGACTGGTAATGTCGCTTTCAAATTATATTGGTTCTGTTTCCAGCAACTTGTTGTTTGAGTCGGCCGAACAATGCAAGCAAATAAAATTTGGTGTACCTGTAGTTTCTAATACAAACCTCAATAAGCTTCGAAATTTAAAAGAAGAGAATTTTAAACACATAGATTTACCTATTCTTTTCAATGCCAAGGCTGAAAATCCTGGTAAAGCACTAGAGATGGCTATTGATGAACTCTGTAAAAAGGCAGAAGAGGCGGTTGATAAAGGAATAAACTTTCTTATTTTAAGCGACCGTGGTATTACAGAAGAACTTGCTCCTATACCATCACTTTTGGCTACTGCTGCAGTTCACCATCATTTAATACGTGAGAAAAAACGTATGCAATGTGGTGTGATTATTGAAACCGCCGAAGCACGAGAGGTAAATCATATTGCACTTTTGGTTAGTTTTGGAGCAAGTGTTGTTAATCCCTACGGAGCTTTTGCAATTTTAGAAAAACTTTGTAGCACAGGGAAAATAGATATCGATTATGTTAAAGCAAGGGATAATTACTATAAGGCTATCAATAAGGGTTTACTGAAGATTCTTTCAAAAATGGGAATTTCGACTCTTCGAAGTTACCATGGAGCACAAATATTTGAAGCTATTGGTCTTGACCAGAAGTTTGTAAATAAATATTTCACAGGAACCGATTCACGTGTTGGAGGAATTGGATTGAATGAGGTTGCTAAAGAGGTATTAATCTCTCATTCAAAAGCTTTCACTCCATCTGCTCTTGAAAATAGAGAGATTAAATCTGCAGGAAATTACCATTATCGGGCAAAAGGTGAGAAACATGGTTGGAACCCAGAAACAATAGGTTTGTTACAATGGGCTACACGAACTGGCGACTATTCAAAATATAAGGAATATAGTGAGATTGTTGATCGTGATAATCGGAAGCCTCATTTCTTACGAGGATGTGTGAATATCAAAAAGAATAATCCAATACCAATTGAAGAAGTAGAGTCTGCTGAAGAAATCATGAAGCGTTTTGTTACCGGAGCAATGTCTTACGGGTCAATTAGCAGAGAAGCTCATGAAGCATTAGCAATTGCTATGAATAGAATTGGTGGTAAAAGTAACACTGGCGAAGGAGGGGAGGATCCAGAGCGTTTTGTTGCTCGTGAAGATGGCTCATTAGCACGCAGTGCAATAAAGCAAGTTGCATCAGGGCGTTTTGGTGTTTCAATAAATTACCTGACTAATGCCGATGAAATTCAGATTAAAATTGCTCAAGGAGCTAAACCAGGCGAAGGAGGTCAGCTTCCGGGACATAAGGTAAATAAAATTATTGCCAAGGTTCGGAATTCAACTCCAGGTATAACACTTATTTCGCCACCGCCTCACCACGATATTTATTCAATTGAAGATTTAGCACAGCTAATATTTGACTTAAAATGTGCTAATCCAAAAGCAAAGATTAATGTAAAACTTGTTTCGGAACGTGGCGTTGGAACAATTGCTGCAGGTGTGGCAAAAGCCTTCGCCGATAGCATTACAATAAGTGGAGCCGAGGGTGGTACCGGAGCTAGCCCGGCAAGTTCAATTAAGCACGCTGGTTTGCCAATGGAACTTGGTATTTCTGAGGTTCAGCAAACATTGGTTATTAATAATTTACGAGATCGTGTAAAACTACAGACAGATGGTCAGATAAAAACCGGACGCGATGTTATTTATGCAGGATTACTTGGAGCTGAAGAGTTTGGATTTGCAACTGTGGGATTAATTGTTCTGGGTTGTGTAATGATGCGTAAATGTCACCTGAATACATGTCCTGTTGGTGTTGCAACACAAGATCCGATACTGCGGGAACGATTCAAAGGTAAGGCCGATTATGTTGTAAACTATTTCAAGTTTGTTGCTGAAGAGATTCGCGAAATTCTTGCTGAGATGGGCTTTAAAAAGTTTGATCAGATTGTTGGACGAACCGACCTACTCGAAATGCGCGATGATATTGAGCATTGGAAAGCAAAAACAGTTGATCTATCAAGAATTCTATATCGACCAAAAGAGGTTGAAATACATGCTACACATTGTTGTGTTGCTCAAAAACACAAGATTGAAGATGTAATGGATCATGAGCTTATAAAAAGAGCAAACAAGGCAATAAAGAACAAAGATAAAATTTGGATTACTAAATCAATAATGAATACAGATCGTGCCGTGGGAGCTATGTTATCTGGTAAAATAACTGAGTATCATGGATTAGAAGGGTTACCAGATTCAACCCTGAACTGTAAATTTAAAGGTTCGGCTGGACAAACATTTGGAGGTTTCTTAACAAAAGGAGTGAACTTTTATCTTGAAGGAGATTCAAACGATTACCTTGGCAAGGGACTTTCAGGTGGTCGGATAATAGTGGTTCCTCCAAAAGGTTCAACCTTCAAACCAGAGAAAAACATTATTGTTGGAAATACATTATTATATGGAGCTACATGCGGAGAGGCATACATTCAAGGTGTAGCCGGGGAACGTTTTTGTGTTCGTAATAGTGGTGCCATAGCAGTTATAGAAGGTGTTGGCGACCATTGTTGTGAGTATATGACAGGCGGTCGTACGGTTGTACTTGGAAAAACGGGCAGAAACTTTGCTGCTGGTATGAGTGGTGGAATTGCTTATGTACTCGACATAAATGGAGATTTTGATTTCTATTGCAATAAGGGTTTAGTTGAGCTAGGCCCAATTGAGGACAGAGACGATGAACGAGAATTGCAGACTATGATTGCTAATCATTACAAATATGCAAATAGTGAACTAGCTGAAAAAATACTTGTGAAGTGGGATGAGTATTTACCAAAATTTGTAAAAGTAATTCCACTCGAGTACAAGAAAATACTTGAAGAAACCAAGCTAGAGCAAATTCAGAACAAGATTAAAGAAACCGAGGACGAACCTCATTTTCAGTATTAAGAAACAGATATGGGAAAATAGACTTGAGATGTTAGACAAGAATCTCAAGTCTCAAGTCTCAAATCTTAAATCTAACAATATATGGGAAACCCGAGAGGATTTTTAGAAATAGATAGAAAATTGGCCGGTTACCGACCAAAACACGAAAGAATAAAAGACTATAGTGAAGTAGAGCAAGTGCTTAATGAAGAAGATCGTAAAGCACAAGCATCTCGTTGTATGGATTGCGGAGTTCCATTTTGTTCATGGGGATGCCCGATTAATAACAATATGCCTGAATGGCAAGATGCTATATATAGAGGAAACTGGCAGGAAGCAATTACAATTTTGTCTCAAACCAACTCATTACCTGAAATTACAGGTAGAGTTTGTCCGGCACCTTGTGAGCACGCTTGCACACTAAATATTGATAAAGAACCTGTTACTATTCGTGAAAACGAATGTGCTACTGTTGAAAAAGCATTTGAAATGGGTTACATTACACCACGACCACCCAAGTTTCGCACGGGCAAGAAAGTGGCTGTTATTGGTTCTGGTCCTGCCGGACTCTCAACTGCTGAGTTGTTAAACCGTATGGGACATGATGTAACGGTATTTGAAAGAGATGAGGCAGTCGGAGGTTTGATGCGTTTTGGAATACCCGATTTTAAGCTAGATAAATCAGTTATTGATCGTCGTATAGCTATATTCGAAGAAGAGGGGCTGAAATTTAAAACCAGTTGCGAGGTTGGTAAAGATGTGAAAGGTAAAGAACTTCTGAAAGAATACGATGCTGTTGTATTGGCAATTGGAGCCATGAAACCACGTGATTTAGAAGTTGAAGGGAGAGAGCTAAAAGGAGTTCACTTTGCAATGGATTTTCTTACACAACAAAACAGGACTGTCTCAGGAATAAAAATCAAAGAAAAAGATAAAATTAGTGCTGCCAGTAAAAATGTATTGGTTATTGGTGGTGGAGATACAGGTTCCGATTGTGTTGGAACATCGATAAGACAAGGAGCAAAAACAGTAAATCAGATTGAAATACTTCCAAAGCCATCTGAGGAAAGAGAAGAAAACAATCCTTGGCCATACTGGGCTAATACTTTAAGAACATCTTCTTCACATCAGGAAGGTTGTGAACGAGCATGGTCCCTTAATACAAAACGATTAATTGGCGACGAAAATGGTAATCTTAAGGCTGCCGAAGTTGTTGAAGTTGAGTGGAAGAAAGTAGCTGGAAAATTCAAGATGGTTGAAAAAGCTGAAACAACAAGGATTATTGAAGCCGAATTAGTACTTCTCTCAATGGGTTTTGTGCATTGTATACATGAAGGTCTTGCAGACGAACTCGGTTTAAAATACGACCTGCGTGGAAACATTTCTATAGATGAAAACATGCAATCTTCAAAAGCCAAAGTATTTGCTGCCGGCGATGCTGCTTCGGGTGCTAGTCTGGTAGTTAGAGCCATTGCATCTGGTATAAAAACTGCTGAGAAAGTTGATGAATTTCTTAGTCAAGTTAAATAGACAATCAATTAATAAATGAATAGTATAAAGTTAGCCGGATTCTTGAAAGAGAATCCGGCATTTGTTTTTTACACATGCATAGTATAGGAAATTACTTATGCTTTACTTTTTAGAATTCAACCTTACTTAAAATAGTTCAAGTATCGCAGATAATTATTTCTGAACAGTAGTAAAATATACTACTGTCCTTGTTCGGTAAATTCAGTTATGATTCCTCCTGTAAGACGAAGTAATTCTGTATATGAATCAACTAGGTTGAAGTTTGCTTGAAGTAACCCTCTGGCAGCATTTAAGTAAATAATCTGAATATCGCGGTAGTTAAATGAGTTAATAGCTCCGGAGCGGAACTTTTCTTCAGCAATCTGCAAGTTTAAGCTTGCACTTTCAACGCTAGCTAAAGAAACTTGCCTGAGTTGACGTTTAAGGTTGTATTCCTCAAAGGTTCGAAACAATAAGTTTTGCATTGTTCTTCTAAGCTCTTCGCCCTGTATTTGACCTATTTCTTCACTAATACGTGAATTCTGAATAGCGCGACGAACATTACCTCCATTTGAGAGAGTCCACGAAAGGACAAAGTTTATGCTATAGTTATATTGCGACGACCATTCTGATGTAGATTGTTCCCAATCGGAATAATAACCTCCGTATTGGTCACCCAACCTTGTGTTAAGTAATAAAGTAGGGTACAATTTACTTTGACTTAAGCGTGTATTTTTCTTTAGAATTTCCTGATAGATATATTGATTTTGCAATGTTTTATTACTGCTTTCCATTTTAGTTATAAGATCACTTAAAATAAATTCTTCGGTATTTTCATCAAGTAGGTAATCGGAAGTTAGTTCATAAGTATTTTCAGCAGGCTGTGCTAATACAAGGTTTAAATTTCTGATTGAATTATCGAAATTTAGCTGCTGCTGAAGGGCATTAGCCGAATCAGTCAGGTAATTATTCTTAGCTTGAAGAACATCAAAAGTAACAGCGCTTCCAAACTCCTTTTTAGCAAGCATATAGTTAAACCTGTCCCGCGATAGTTTTAAAACTTCTTGTGTAACTTCCAGGGCTTCATCATTCAGTTTTGCCATGTAATAGGCTAAGATTATGCTTTGAATTGTGTTTTCTACAACTATGGCAGCATTTCCCTCACTTTGTATCTGCAAGTCGGCTAGTTGAGCTTTAGTTGTAGAAATTCTAAAACCATTAAATACAACCCAACTTAGATCAACTGCAGGAGCAACACCAATTTGTTGGAAAGCATTAGCATCAGGTGGAAGAGAATCTATATCTTGTTGTCCATCGGCTCCCATTCTTGCACTTAGGCTAATGGTTGGAAATGCACCTGCTTGTCCCCATGAATTGTTATTAGCAGCAATGTCAACCTGTCTTTCGGTTATTTGGATTTGAAAGTTATTATTTAAGCCAGTTTTAATAGCCTGTTCAATCGAAAGTGGTTCCTGGGCAAACAATGAAGTAATTGCTCCCAGTGAAAATATCATTAATAAAGTATTGCGTATCATTATTTGTCAAGTTTTTCCTGTTCTCGTTTCATGTAAATAAGTGTTTTGGCAACTTCTTCCCTGGCAGGTTTCCTTCCATGCCATAATTTGAATTTGTAGACTCGTATATCGCTCATAAACATAATAAGAGCAGGGAAAAATAGCAGGGTAAATATTGTTCCTATAAATACACCATATGCAAGAGCAATTGCCATTGGACGTAGAAATTGAGCCTGAAAACTTTTCTCTAAAATAATTGGGTACAGACCTACTGTAGTAGTTAAAGTAGTTAATATAATTGGCCGGAATCTGGATGTTCCTGCTTCATATATAGCATCAGCAACTTTTTTCCCATCGCGAAGGCTTAAATTATATTTTGAAAGAAATACAACGGCATCGTTAATAATTACACCCGTTAAAGCTACCATACCCCACAGACTAAGTAAAGAAACTGGCACTTTTTCAAAACCATGACCCCATGCTGCGCCAATCCATGCAATAGGTATCATCATTAAGATTATTAATGCTTCAAGCACCGATTTGAAATGAATCATAATAACAATAGCTATCACTAATATTGCCAACAATAAATAATAAGCTAATTCACCCATCGATTCAGAACTTGCCCTGGATTGCCCTTGTTCAACCACTTCAATTCCCGGATAGAGTTCCTTCATATTGTTTATGATATTCTCATAAATAGCTTCTTTAATTGGAGGTTGAGCCGCATAGGGGTCGGTCAAATCAGACTCAATTCGAATCTCCCTTGACATGTTATATCTTTTAATGTTTACTGGACCTCTTTCTATTTTATAATCAGCTAATTCGCTCAATGGATAATCACCGAGTGGTGTTTTTATTTTCATGTTCTCCATTTGGCCCAGCGTTAACCTATCGCTTTTAGGATAACGAACCCAAACGCGCAGTTCATCCTTTCCATCTTGTAAACGTTGAGCCTGACCACCAAAGAAACCTTGCCTAACCTGCTGGCTAATGCTGGCATGATTTAATCCAAGGAAATATGCTTTAGGTTTAAGATCCAGAAGAACTTCCCTTTTTCCAGCAGCATTTGTTTGAATTACCCCGGTTAATTCCTCCATCTTCTTCATGCCTTCAAGCATCATTTTTTCTGCTTGTTCCAACTCGTTAAGATCTTTTCCTAGCAAACTAAATGAAATAGGCTTACCAAAACGGTTACCACCTCCAACTTTAAACTTGGCAGCCTCTGGCACAACACCAATCTTTTCTCGAATCCGCTGAGCAACATCTAAACTGGAAATTCCGGTTTTATCCATATCCCGCAGCATAACAAATATTCTTCCGGCATGAGCTCCGTTTTCTACACCATCAAAAGAACTACCTAATATTGAAAATGTATATTGAATTATATTGATGGTGTCCTTGCGCTTCTCTAATATGGGTTTTTGCTCTTCCATCAGTTCTGTATTCACCTCCCAAATTGCAGCTTCAAAATTTTTAAGATATTCCGTTGTTTGTTTTTCACCAGAACCAGGAGTAAAAGCTACATCAACATTGAAAAAATCAAATGGGACAACAGGGAAGGGAGTCATTTGAATAAGTCCACCCTTGAATAACCCAAAAGTAATAATTATAAGAGCTATAGGAATAGCTACAACATAAACTCTCCATTTTATAACCCATTTAAGCAATTTGCCATATATTCTATCACGAACATATGCAATACCATTATCCAACTTTTGTCGTATTGATTTGCTTTGTTCTTTTGCATCTCGAGCTCTTAAAATGTAACTATGTCCTAAATGGCTTGGTAATACCAGGAATGCTTCTACTAATGAGAATCCTAAACTGGCAATCACAACAAAGGCCATTTCGTGCATAAACTCCATTCCTCCCTCTTTAATAAATAATACAGAAGCAAATGCAACAATTGTAGTAATTACAGAAGTTAGTACAGCAGGAAGTACTTCTAATGAACCATCAACAGCTGCCTTTCTTGGGGATTTCCCCTTTTCAAAATGAGCATAAATATTTTCAGCAATTACAATTCCATCGTCTACCAATATTCCAACAACCAGTATCATACCAAAAAGGGAAATCATATTGATGGTAACTCCAAATAATGGAGCAATAAGGAACATGCCTAGAAATGAGGCCGGAATACCGAAAGCAACCCAAAAAGATAAACGAACACTTAAGAAAAAGCCTAGTACAATAACGACCAATAGAAGTCCTATTAATCCATTTTTATAAAGCATGTTGAGCCTTGACTTCAACATTCCAAAGAAATTAAAGGTGACGTTGAGCTTCACCTTATCATGAGATTCGTTAAATTCATTTGCATAATTATCAACAAACTTTGCAATTTCCTTCAAGTCTTCATCAACTAGTTTGTTTACTGAAAACCAAACCCCCGGGTCGCCATTAATTTTTATTCCACTTGTTACATCAGCAAATTTTGTTTTAATGGTAGCTACATCACTTATGCGAATAAAAGTGCCATTCGCATTTGCCCTGATAATAATTTCTCCAATGGTATTTGGATTTACACTACGCTTTCTGCTACGTATTACTATTTCTTCGTTTTCCGATTTAATTTGTCCAGCAGAAATATCTATATTGTTTTGAGCAATTGCTCTTTGTACCTCATCAAATGTAAGTTTATATCGCAATAAGTTTTCTTCACTTATTTCAATTGATATTTCCAAATCAGGATATCCACCAACATTAATTTGCGACATAACACCAGACGATCGAAAATCATCTTCAATGTCCATAGCATAATTTTTCAATGTAATCATGTCGACGTCGCTACTCGACAATCCCATATTAATAGCCGGTGTAGTATTTCTTTGCTTGTAAACAATTGGCCTTTCTGCCCCCGATGGCATTGAACTAATACCATCAACGGCATTCTTTACATCCTGCACAACAATATCGATAGGATATTTACCGGTTGTTGTTATTCTAACATTCGCAAAATTCTCAGATGAGGTGGAATTGATCTCCTTTATTCCTACCAAGCCGCGAACTGCCTCTTCAACTCTGGCAGTAATTCCCTCTTCCATTTCTTTTGGTGAAGCTCCCGGGTAAAATACATTGACAATAATATCGCGGCTCCTGGTTTCTGGGAAGAAGGATTTCTTCATGTTTAGCATCCCTATTGTACCACCAATAACCAAAATAAAAACGATCATATTGGAGTAGAAAGGATACTGTATAAATTTGGCAACAAGTTGTTTCATAATTAAACGATTAATTTTCGGTTAGAAGAAAATTTTACTCCTCAGTGTTTTCTTTAGATATTGTTGAATCTTTCTCTACAGCATGAAGATTCGAGAACTGAGTTTGTACAGGCATATTAGCATTTGCATTTGCAAGAGGTTGAACAACTAATTCTGTACCATCTTCCAAACCATTGAAAATAACCGTTTTCTCATTTGTTTTTAGGATCTTAACTTCTTGTTTTGCAAGAAATCCTTCTTCAATTGTATAAACCAAATTTGAATTAAAAACAGCATTTCTGGGAATCTCCATTGCTTTTTTAATAATCATTCCTGGAAATTCAACATGAAGATATTGTCCTGAATACAAAATTTCTGAACCTGGCAAAACACCAACATAAATATTAATTGATTGACTAGCAGGATCTACAAAGTTCGCTTCCCGCTTTACAACACCTGTTCCAATGTTTTTGCCATCTTTTGATCTTAGTATTGCTTTCTGACCTTTTCTTACCCAATTGGCGTCAGCTACTTTTATTGGCACTTCAATTTCAAGTTCACCTGTTTTAATAAGTTTTGCAAGTCGACTACCAGGATTGGCAACAGAACCAACCTCAAGCATAACTTCCTGAATTGCACCGGTAAAAGGAGCATAAATCGAATATTTCTTAAGCCTTTCCTCATCAGATTTAATAGAGTAATAAGTACTTAGTATTCCACGGCTTGATAAAAATATCTTTTCCTGATTTGACTCTATTTCTGGTAACGCTGGCAAGTCTTTTGAGATGTCAATTGCCTCAAAGAAATTAATCCATTTTTGATAACTATTCTCATAATCAATCTTAACATCAGGAAGAATATTTGCTATAGAATTAAGGAATGTACTTTTACGCGATTTCATTGCATAAACAGCGTCTGTATCGTATATATGTACTAGTCTTTGGCCTTTAACGAAATTAGAACCTTTTTTAAGCGGAATATCACCCTGAAGTATTTTACCCTGAACTTCAGTTATTATATCGATAGAATTTTGACTTAATACTCTGCCAGTTCCACTTACTAACGATTCAATATCTTTATATTCTACCAGGGCCGATTCAACTTTTCGAATAATAGGGGCTTGCTTTGGCGGTGTCATTTTCTTCTTCATACTGGCAAGCATTCCAGATATTAGAAAGGCAAAAACAAGGGTTAATAAAACTCCTAAGGTTACAACAATTCTTTGACGCTTTGTCATGATTAACTGGTTTATACGGTTTTTAACTAATTTACGTGCAAATGTAAATCTTTCTAAAATCTTTAAAAATGAATTTCGGTAAAGAAATATAAACTATCGGTGAACAAGGTCTTTAATAAACGGTTCAAAATGAAGGATGAATAGGGTGGTTGAAATAACCGCATCTAAAATTAAAATGATTTTTAGTTCATATAATGATCTTTTAAGCATCATATAAAAGAATAATCGAAGACAAAGTTGTATCAGAAAAAAAGTGAAGACTGAAATTCCATACGGATTAAATTCTCTTGCTTTTTTAAATTCAAGCTTAATAATTGCTGAAAAGCTACGGGAGAGGCCCGTACTTATAGAAGGTTTACCTGTAATTTGAGTGTAATTTGATTTTATTGGGTGGTTTGCCCGGCTATAACTAAAAATGCCGGAGTAAATGAATATCATCATTATTACTCCGGCAAGTATTAGGTTAATCTTTTTATAAGCAAATATTTCCTGATCCAAGATTAATCAGTATCAGTTGAATCAGCCAGTTCATCGACGAATCCACGAACAGCTTTTCCAGCAGCTCTACCAAGCTTTCTGGCAGCTTCTTCTTTAGAGATAGTATCGAACCTTCGTTCAATTTCTTCAGACTTTTTGTCGAATTCATCTTCGATGTCATCAATTCCGTTCTCAAGTTCCTTCAAAAGATCTTCCATCTTGCCACCAAATTCTTTTTCAAATTCTTCTTCGAAAATCTCTTCAAATTCATCTGAGTTTTCCTCAAGATTTTCTAGCTTATTGCCAAGCTTTTGCCATGGAATAATCTTTGTCTCAATTATCTCTTTAGACTTTAAATAAGTTTGAGACAATCTAAGTGCCCCAAAACTTGCACTTATTATTGAAATTACTAAAGCTGCAAGTAACAAAGAAGTGTTGGCTCCAACTTTCTTTGCCTGAGTATAGCCTACAGCACTTAATGACACGCCTAATATTCCCAGAACCAGTCCTCCCAAAAAGGTACATTTTAGTATAGCTAATGGCAAGGCAATAATACCTAAAACTAGTCCGGCAATACCCAATCCTACACCTACATTAGGTCTCGTTTGATTGTTTTCCATAAAATGAAATATATTGTCTAAAACAAAGTTACGAAAATAAAGTCAATTCAGACTCTCCCTCTGCCTATAATTATATGACGTAGTATATTACTATTTAGTTACTTTACTTAAGGCATAAACGAAATATGTATTTAATGCTAGAAAGGCTTATCGGACTTAAAACTTGATTTTTTCCCACTTTTTGAAAAAAAAAGTTAAAAACTATTGACAAAGCTTTTTTGATTACTTACTTTTGAACAAACGTTCAGTCAAAAATACGCGGATAACTCCGCTTTTTTAAAACACAAACAATGACTAAACGTTCAGTCTTAAAAGATAATTAGAAAATAGAGATTTAGAATATGGCACCACGATCAGAAGAACAATACGAGCAAATTAGAGAAGAGCGAAAGAAACAAATTATGGAAGTGGCTCTTGAACTTTTAGCAGAAGAAGGATTCGGGAAGGTTTCAATCTCGAAAATTGCAAAGAAAGCAGAAATCTCTAAAGGGCTTTTGTACAACTATTTTAAAAGTAAAGAAGACCTAATTGTAGAAATTATGATATCCGCCTTTTACGAGTTAGCAGATATTTTTGATCCCAACAAAGATGGTGAATTGACTAATGAAGAAATGCATTATTTCATTGATAAAATGTTCGACGTTCTTAAAGAAAATATCAGGACATGGCGAATGTACTTCATGGTTCTCTTCCAACCTGAAGTTTACAAGATTGTTGAGCCAAAATTAATGCAATTATTAAGTTCATTTATGGAAACTGCTTTAAGCTATTTTGTTAAAAAAGGATATGAAGACCCAGAAGCTGAATTACGGATTTTTAGCGCAATGTTAGATGGTATTGCCTTACACTATGTTATGGATCCAGTTCATTTTCCGCTTGACGGAGTAAAAAAGAAATTACACAATATGTATGAGTAAAACTTATTGAATAATGAAAGACAAAGTATCAAAACGTTTTGGAAATCCATTTGGTCCAGCAGGTACATCAGCCGGATATTTTCTTTTAACAGGTGGAGTAATTATTGCAATTCTTATCTCCCCAACAGGGCTAATTCTATCAGTTCTAGGTGCGTTTATAGCTTTTACACATAGTTCATCAACAGTGGATGAAAATCAGAAACAGATAAAGTATGCAAATAATTTATTTGGAATTCTAAGCTTCGGAAGATGGGTTGATATCACAAACGATATGATTCTGAAACTTAAGAAGTATAGTGGAAATTATAGCTCTTTCAGTAGAAGTAACCGTAGACTAGACTTTTATAAAGAAGAATACAGATTGTATTTATGTGATAAAAAAGGTTGTGAAATTATGCCTGTGCTTCGATCAAAATCATTAGGAGCACTAAAAACAACAGCTATTTCACTAGCCAATAAGCTTGACATTATTGTTGCATAAAATAATATTAAATCATGAAGAATTATCAATTAAAAAAAGTTTTGTTGTTACCAGCATTCCTTGCAATTACACTTTGTGCAAATGCTCAAAGCGCAACTGAAATTATAAAGCGCTCCGATGATAAAATGCGTGGTGAAAAATCGGGTTATAGCGTTATGTCAATGAAGATTGTTCGCCCGACCTGGAATCGGACTATTGAATTTAAAAGCTGGTCGAAAGGCACAGAGCATTCCCTAGTTTACATTTTAGGTCCAGCAAAAGAAAAAGGACAAACTTTTCTGAAACGAGACCGCGAAATGTGGAGTTGGAATCCACAGATTAGTCGAATGATAAAGCTACCTACTAGTATGTTGTCTCAAGGCTGGATGGGATCTGATTTTTCGAATGACGATTTACTAAATCAACGTTCGATTATTGTTGACTATACTCATGAATTAGATGGAGAAGAAGTTGTTTCTGATGAATTATGCTACAAAATAATTTTAATGCCAAAAGAAGACGCACCGGTAGTATGGGGAAAAATTATAATGTGGATATCAAAAAAACATGAGATTAGCATAAAAACTGAATATTACGACGAAGATGAATACTTGGTTAAATCAGAGATAGGAAAGGATTTAAAAAACATGGATGGACGCTATTTGCCAAGTGTTTTCGAATTGATTCCCGCAGAAGAAGAAGGTCATAAAACTATTGTAACCATGAAGGAAATGAAGTTCAACATTCCAATTGAAGACTCATTCTTCTCGCAACAGAATATGAAGAGAATTAGATAAATAAAATGAAGAATGTTTAATGGAGAAAGAAAACATCATAGTAGATAAGTCATATTCATTTTTAATTAATCAATAAGATGAAAGAATATTTAAAAATAGCATGGCGGAACCTTTGGAGAAACAGGCGACGGACAGCAATTACCTCAGCATCCATCCTCTTTGCAGTGTTCTTTGCTTTAATTATGAGATCTTTTCAGTTAGGCGTTTATGATCATATGATCAAGAATGCTATTGAATCATTCTCAGGATTTATTAAAATTCAACATAAAGATTTTCAGGATGATCCCAACCTTGAAAACACTTTTACTTTCGATGATAATCTTGTAGCGAAACTAAGTATGACAGATGGTATAAAGGCAATGGTTCCTCGTATAGAAACATTCGCTCTTGCTTCATCTGGTCCTTATACAAAAGGAGCATTAATACTTGGCGTTGACCCTGATATCGAGAAAGATTTGTCGGATCCGGAAAAGCGACTGGTAAAATATCAATTTTCTGAGCCGGTAGTAAATAGCTTAAAAGAAAACACCAAACTTCCAGAGCTTATTAGAGATAAACTAGATGAAATAAAAAACAAATCTTATACAAACGAAGAATCCATAATACTTGACCTAGGCGTTAAAAAATCTGAGGCGAAAAAATATCTTTCTATTCTAACTTCCGCTTCAAAATTTAAAGGTCAAATATTAGCTGAGAATGATGATGGAGTTTTATTATCGGCTCGTCTTGCAAAATTCCTAAAATTAAATGTCGGCGACACATTAATTTTACTGGGTCAGGGATATCACGGAGCAACTGCTGCGGGATTATATCCAGTTAAAGGGTTGGTGAAATTTCCAAACCCAGAAATAGACAATAAGTTAATTTATATGACTCTGAAAAAAGCTCAGGAGTTTGCAAATCTAGATGGGCGTGTTACTTCAATTGCTATAAATCTGCATGATAATGGGGAAAAAAGCATGCTCTCTACTGAAAAAGAGTTAAACGAAACTCTTGCGGGTACTGATGTTGAAGCAATAAACTGGCAAAAATTCAATAAAGTTCTAAAGCAACAGATTGAAGGCGATAATAAAGGAGGGGTATTTATGCTTGGTCTGCTCTATTTCATCGTGTTCTTTGGCATTATTGGCACTGTTCTAATGATGATACACGAACGTGTTCGGGAGTTTGGAGTGCTAGTTGCTATTGGAATGCAAAAAACCAAACTAGCTGCGGTAATGCTTATTGAAATGGTGTTTATGGGATTAATTGGTGTTTCACTCGGAACCCTTTTTAGTTCTCCTATAATTTATTTCCTATACAAAAATCCAGTTCGCTTAACAGGAGAAATGGAACAAATGATGGAAAGCTATGGAATAGAACCGGTTTTACCTCTTGCATGGATCGATATGTATACACTTTGGCAATGCCTTATTGTAACTCTCATGGTTATAGTTTCGTGTGCAATACCCTTGCGTAAAGTGCTCAGACTAAATCCCGTTCAAGCCCTAAGGGCATAATTAATCATTAAAAAATTAAGACTATGATTTGGTCACTAGGTTGGAAAAACGTATGGCGTAATAAGATAAGAAGCATGGTTGTTGTTATTGCCGTAATGCTTGGAATATTTGGAGGTGTTATGTCAATTGGCTACATGCAGGGACTTATGCAGCAAAGAATATATTCTAGTATTCACAATGAAATATCCCATGTTCAGATACATAATCCGGATTTCATAAATAATGAGGAAATCTCACTTACAATTAATAACTACGATAAAGTAATAAACACTCTTGATACAGTATCATCAATAGTTGCATATGCAGAGCGCACAAAAATTATTGCAATGGCACAAAGCGATTGGGGTGCAACCGGACTCGTAATAAAAGGTGTTGATCCTGAAAAAGAAAAACAAATATCAGAATTGCATGAGCAGTTAATTGAAGGTAAGTATTTTGAAAAAGACTATAAGATGCCTTCAATTCTAATTGGAAGTAAGGCAGCAGAAAATCTCAAATTGAAGAACTGGCAGATAACTAAAGAAAAAGCAGATTCTTTGAATCCAGAAGACTATCCTCAAGAAGTAATCGATAAACTTGCTGCTCTTTCATCAAAAAGATATCGCAAACAAAAGGATTTTACAAAGGCTCTTGCTGATATTTTATCGAAAAAGGAAATGAGAATTTATGGAGATCAGCTTGTTGATTACTTTTCTTTCTTCCGTTTAAGAGCCAGGGTTCGAGTTACTGTGGTTGATAAACATGGCAAAATTGAAACCCCTGTGTTTCGTGTTCGTGGAATTTATAAAACCACAAACTCAACGTTTGATGGCTTAACAGCCTTTGTAAAAAGAGATGTATTAAATGAATTCGCTAATCTTAATGCAAATGAAATTCATGAAATTGCTCTTTTGACTACTGATGATGCCACTGGCCACGAAGTTGGTAAAAGACTTGAAACTTACCTACCTGAAAATAGTGTGATGTCTTGGAAGAAAATATCTCCGGAACTTGCCATGTTTGCCGATTTTGGTAAAATTTTCAACTACATATATGTATGCATTATTCTATTCGCGCTTGCCTTTGGAATAATAAACACTATGCTTATGTCGGTATTGGAACGCCTTAAAGAACTCGGCATGCTAATGGCAATTGGAATGAATAAAAAGAAAGTATTTAGAATGATTATGCTCGAATCTGTATTTCTAACCTTAACCGGAGCCATTGTTGGAATGGGCTTTAGCGGAGTCATTCTAAAAATACTAAGCAAAACAGGAATTAACTTTTCAGGTTTGGCTGAGGGTTACGAGGCAATTGGATATTCAGCAATTGTATACCCGGTTGTTAGTTGGGATAACTTCCTTGGGATAACTATTTTAGTTACTATTACCGGAATAATTTCTTCAATATGGCCAGCACGAAAAGCCTTGAAGCTTAATCCTTGCGAAGCACTTAGAACGGAATAAAATACAGTTTTGATTTTCAATTTTAGAACTTCAAAAATTTCAATCTGAACTTTAAATAATAAATTTAAAACAGCTCAAAATGAAAGTAATAGAATTAAAAAACGTAGAGAAAATATATAACGATTCAGAAGTAAAAGTACACGCCGTTAGAGGAGTTGATCTTGAATTCGAAAAAGGTGAATTTGCTGCTATTGTTGGTCCATCGGGATCTGGCAAAACAACTTTACTTAATATGCTTGGTGGCTTGGACGCTCCAACATCTGGCGACATTATTATTGGCGGAACTCACGTGCACGATTTAAAAGGTTCAAACCTTATAGATTTCAGACTTAACAACATTGGGTTTGTATTCCAGTCTTATAACCTGATTCCGGTGTTAACCGCAAAAGAAAATGTAGAGTTCATTATGCAAATGCAAGGCGTATCTGCCAAGGAACGTTTAGAACGAACCAAAGCTTTACTTGAACAAGTTGGACTAGCTGATAGACTGGATAGTAGACCAAGCAGACTTTCGGGAGGTCAGCAACAAAGAGTAGCTGTTGCTCGTGCTTTAGCCTCAAAACCAAAGTTTGTATTAGCCGATGAACCCACTGCTAATCTTGATTCAAAATCGACAGAAAATTTGCTAGATATAATGGAAAAACTAAACAAGGAAGAAAATATAACTTTTATATTTTCGACCCATGACCAGCGGGTAGTAAAGAAAGCAAGAAGAGTAATTACTATTGAGGATGGAAAAGTTTTAAGTGATGTTAGAAAATAAAAAAGGCTGAAGTTTTAACATGTCGGCACAAAGCAAAACGAAGAGATGATATTCCAGAAAGCGAATTTGACACATAGTACGTTGCGGCATACAATCTAATGAATATGATGATTGCCTTCAAGAATAAAATAAACTAAGAACAACTGTCTGATTTCTGCCTTCAGACTAAAAACTTTTAATAATGACAACAGAAAAATTTTGGCTCACTTGGTTAAAGATTTCAGCAATAATCACTACTCTATTGGGGGTACTCATGGCTCTGTTTAACCATACCAACATGTTCGAAATTATGAATATGTTTATCCAAAGTACCTTTTATGCAGATACTTCAATAACTTCAAGTGCAGCATCACTTCAACAATGGATGATTGGTGTTTTTGGTGCAACTATGGCTGGTTGGGGAATTATGATGCTTTACCTGATTAAACATTCTTTGCAAAACAAAGAATTATGGGCTTGGAATGCAATGCTTATTTCACTCATTGTTTGGTTTTCGATAGATATGGTTGTTTCAATTCACTTTAAAGTTTTTTTTAATGTGCTTGTTAATGCTATTTTCTTTTTGCAATTCTTCGCTCCATTGCTGGTTTTAAGAAAATCAATGATTAAATCAAGTTAAAAAGAAACTGACCTAATCTTATGTGCTTAGGATACATATCAGGACTTTTTCATAGTGTGCATCAAGCGTTCAGTCAGGTCATAATTTTAAACAAATGAAGAATCTCAAAATATTCATTACAGCTAGTCTTTTGATGATATATCTGGGTTTGTTTTCTCAAGAAGAAGGTTCATCAAAGTTCTCTTTTAGTGGTTATTTGTCGGCAATGCCTCAAATGGCATGGACTACCACAACATTTGATACGCTTTCAAATACTGAGCGATCTAATCAGTACCTTTTGCACAACCGGTTGAATATTAATTGGTATCCATCTAGCAAGATAAGTGGGACAATTCAGTTCCGTAATCAGTTAATGTATGGCGATTTTACAAAAGATGCCGGATACAAAACAGGATTTGAAACAGAAAACTATTTTCTTCCACTCACATATCAATTAACCTATGGAGATGCTGGTTTACTTTCTCTATCGGCCGACAGGGTATGGATGCAATATACACTTAACAATCTTGAGGTTAAGGTTGGTAGACAACGCATTAACTGGGGTCAAACATTTGTATGGAATCCAAATGATATTTTCAATGCTTATAACTTTTTTGATTTCGATTATGTTGAACGACCTGGAGCTGATGCAGTAAGAGCAATATATTATCCGAATTATACTTCAACTATTGAAATTGCTGCTAAACTTGATAGCGCAGCCAATTTAACCGCAGCTGGTTTATACAGGTTTAACATGAAGGGTATAGATATTCAATTCATTGGTGGATATTACAGTCAGCCAACCACCGTTATTAGCTCTTCAAAAAAGAATGATGCTGACTGGGTTAGTGGTATGGGAATTACCGGTGACTTTAAGGGTATAAGCCTACGAACTGAGGCTACATATATGATTCCGACCAAAGAATCTGTTAATCAGAAGAATTTGTTTTTATGGAGTTTTGGCCTAGATTATTCTTTTTCAAGTGATTTATATATTAATGGCGAGTTCTTCTATTCAAGTTTTGTTGCTTTGAGTATTGGAAACAGCATTTTCGATTTATTTGGCGGCCCATTAACAGTTAAAAACCTTGCCTATGCCAAATACAATGGATTTTTATCGGCAAGCTATCCAATTACTCCAATACTAAAAGCAACATTATCAGGAATGATTTACAAGGATGATGTAATCAGTGGTCATTTTATAGGTCCGTCCATTGATTATTCAATAAAGGATAATCTAGACCTTTCATTATACTTTCAGCTTTTCAACTTTAAGACTAAAATGCTTGGTCCTGAATTTAAAAGTTTAACAAGTTTCGCTTTTATAAGGCTGAAAAGAAGTTTTTAGGAAGTGATTTATAATAAGTTGTTTAATGAAAATAATTAAATTATGAGTTCAGGTGGACATATGGCAGATATGGTTAATCGTTTTAATAACAATTTGAAGCTAAAATTGGAGCAACATATCAAGTATGAAAAGGTTAAAGAAGCATACCGGAAAGTAAATGCTCGATACCCTGATTTTATCGATCGAAAGAAACTTTCGGGAGAGGAACTTGAGCAACTCAAAAAGAAAATAAGAATTGAACTTATTAAAGATGATAAAAGAATTATTGCACTAACAATTGTTATTAGCTTGATTATCATTTGTATTATACTTATCTATTTAAATATTAAGTTTAATTTATTTTAGTATTAGTTTGAATTTTTAAAATTACCGTTATGATACCAATTTTACCATGGGGTGGAAGCGTTTTAGCAATGATTATTTCCTTAAAAAACAATGCTCGCCCGAAAAGGAGACCTTTTAAAGAAAAACGAGCGAAAGATAGGTTGATATACAAAACCCATCGTGCATTAAGATTTAAAAAAGTCTCAAAAGAAAAGCTTGAATCAATAAATGCAAGATATCGGGATTCAATTGAAAATGAAGGCACCAGGAGGTTAATTATTATCTCTTTAATTATTGCCTTTTTTGGAGTTATAGGTATTATTGGAGGTATTCAGTATTATAATACTATGAAAAAAGAAAATGCCAGAATTACGGCCCAAAATAGAATCAATAATAGAATACGTGAAGAAGCAATAGCAGCTGCTCCGGAAGAGAAATTTGATTACCTTCTTTCATCTGCAAAAAAATATTTATCGAAAAAACACTTCAGCTATGCAAAACATCAGTTTCATGAAGCACTTTTGATAAAACCAAACGATTTTAATGCTAATCTTGGCTTAGTGGCTTCATATGTTTATGCATGTTTACAGTATCAAGAGGATTGTGAAGAAGCAGAAGGCTATCTTATTAAGGCATTGGGCAAATTCGGCCGAAAAGAACAACTTGTTAAGTTGGAAGAAGAATATTATAAGGAGAAGTAAGTATTTCTATATAATTCCACAGGGATTTTCCGAGTATCAATATCATTATAGTTCATATGAAATGCAATATCTGCACCTTATAAACTTAGCCAAATTTCTAAAATCTGTTATTATTTATTGGAAATGTATTTTTGTGTAATGCTCAGATTACTCTTGAAAAGCAATTCGCTGGCGATTTTGAGCAAACTAAATTAACATGAGATGGATTAAAAACCTATGTTTATAATTGTACGGATAACCAGATCAAGATTTACAACGAAGATTATTCTGTTTTTAAAACTATCTCAGTACCAACTTTAAATGATGATTCTCCCTATGTGTACTATGTATCTGATAGCCTATTTATTACAGATGAAAAAATTGAATATCTTGTAGAATATTATAATGAGAAAGATAGCATAATTGTTTTCAATGAAGATGGCAATATATTACTACATGGGGTTTTATATATAACCGTGTCGATTATGATTTTATTCGAAAAGATAATGAGACAAAACTTGTTATAAGTGCTATCAATGAAGTAGGTGTTGACTCAACTTATGTCTTTGCTTTACCTGGTAAATACGAGTCAAACTATCAAACTTCTTTAGGTACAACTAATGCCCAAACTCTTAGCTTAGACAACAACACATTAAGTATTTCTGGTGGAAATTCAGTATCACTGGCGAATTTTGTAAATGCAGATGAGCAGCAACTAAGTATTTCAAACGATACAATATATCTTACAAATGGTGGTTGGGTTTATATTGGACAAGAATCTTCAGCATCGCCAACAATACAGCTTGATGCAAATGGTTTATCTAATGCGTATCCTAATCCGGCAAGCAAAGCTTTTAGTATGCAATATACTTTACCATCAAATGAATTCCGGGGAACAATTCAAGTCACAGATTCAAAAGGATCTGTTTATGACAAAATAACTCTGTATGAAAATTCAGGAACAGAAATTCTTTCAGTTGAAAATTATCCAAATGGAGTTTACTTCATTCAGCTTGAAACAGAAAGTGGATTTAAGAGCCAGAAGAAACTTTTAAGAATAGATTAGTTTCCAAATTTATTATACAGGAAAGAGGGTATCCATTATTGGAAACCCTCTTTTTTTGGGATTTAGATAATGTAATTTTTAAACCGTTTGTACTATAGTTTAATAATCCTGTTAGTTAATACTTTTGTATTGGTTTTTACTTGTAGAATGTATGTTCCCGCTTGCCAATCTGAGCAATCGATGACAAGTTCTGATTCAGAATTCTGAAAAGTTTTATAAATAGATCCATCTATCTTAAAAACTAATATTTCGGCTTCTTCCTTTTCTATAAGGTCAATTGTAAGTTGATTCTGAATAGGGTTAGGATAAATACTAATTTTTGATTCAGAAGATTCTTCTAATCCGCTAGCGCAATTTTCCACATTAAGATATGTTGAATCTGCTTTTGTACCGCAAAAATTTGATACAGTAACCTTATACATTTCTTCTGTGCTCACATCAATGAAATTTATGCTTTGGCCTGATGACCAGGTATAAGTGGCCTCCTCAAAAGTTGGGACCTCAATATGTGCTGCTGCACCTGTACAAATCTTTATTGTATCTGCTAAATTTAGGTTTTGCGGTATATCTAAAACATTTACGAATACAGAATCGCTTGCACTTTTGCATGGGTGCAGAATAGTTACTTTGTAAGTTCCTTCTTCAGTTACGTCGATTGTTTGAGTATTGCCTCCATGTGCCCAATTGTATTTGGCAAAAGGGATTTTCCCGGCATCCAATGTTATCGATCCTCCTTCACAAATCTTTACTGTATCAACTCCCAGATCTACGCTAATCTCCGAAAATTCTATTGCTCCAATATCAGGATTTGTAGCATCGCGATCATTACCATAAAAATCATCTGTCAACCAAAGTGGAGTAGCGGCACTATCAAGAGCATAATTACAAGAAATTGTAAAAGAAGTGTCTGTAAATTGTGGATTTGTTGTAATAGAATGGGCATCGAAACCTGAAAGAGTTTTCCAGGCTTCCAAATCGGCTGCATCGCTACCGTGGTATTTGCCTAATTGAGTACCGGTTGAATAGAGGTTGTTGAAATCAAATGTCTTTATGGTAGCAACATCTAAATCTTCAATATCTATAGCATATCCACCAGCCAGATTAACTACATTATTGTTAATAATAGAATTCTGTGAACCAAAACCAGAAGCGTCTATAAAATAGATACCTCTTGAATCATCAGCATCTGCACCAATTACAATAGTGTTATTATAAATCTCCTGGCGACCACCATTTTTTAATTGAATTCCTACATCAGTGGTACTTTCACCATCGCCGCGAACCGAAATAATATTATTTGCAACATATGCTTTTGTAAGGGATTGAGCACAATAACTCAAACTTATTCCAACATTTCTTGGGATACTAATAGAATTACTGTAAATAGAATAATCATAAACATTTGTAAAATGCAATCCCTGATAGAATGTTGAAGACGCTTCATCAACAATAATTGTATTACCCGAAACTGTTAGGTTACTAACCATTGTAGCTACAATACATGCCTTTTTGCTATTTTTAAGTATATTATCTTTAATAGTAATTTCTTCTATTTTATTGACAGAAGTTCCTAGTACACTTATCCCATTAAAGCCATTTATAATTTCACAATTACTTATATAAATGTATTCAGCATCATAATCCAAGATTTCAATAACATCATTATTCGCTTCTGAATGAGCTTTAAGTTCTAAGTTTGATAGTGATACATATCTGGTTTCGTTGCTCATTTGAATAACCTTACCAAAGGAACTACTCAAGGATTCTATGGATATGTTTTCAAACAGAATGCGTTTTGCTCCGTCAAATTTTAAAACAAAGTTAGATGCATTATCAGGTGCATTATATTGTATTAAGGCCTTTTCTCCTTCAAGAGTAGTGAATACTATAGTGTTTGCAGCACTAACACCTGTTATTTCAGGTATAACAATCTGCTCATTATAAACACCATCTTTTAGAATGATAGTAACAAAACCATCAACACCTTGAGTTTCAAGTGCAGTAATGGCGTCACCTATAGTTTGGTATGCTGTTGCATTTCCTGCCTCAACGTAATATGTTCCATTCATTTGGGCCTGTCCAAATATTGTTAACAGACTAATGCAAATTGATAATAGATTTTTTTTCATGTTCATTGTTTTTATGAATAATTGGATTTATTTATGTTCTTCATTGCATTTATAGCTCCTATTCGACTTTGTACCTTCAGTTTTTTATAAATGTTTTTTAAATGAAATTTTACAGTATTAATTGAAATTGAAAGAGTTTTGGAAATTTCAGAATTTGACATTCCCTTTGAAACATGCTTAATTACTTCAACTTCTGAAGATGTTAAACTGTTTGCTTTTGGCTGTATTGGCTTTTTATTTAATGGTATATGCATTGCTTCAACCTTTCGAGTACAAATATTTCATTCTCAGGTTGAAATACACCTACCCCAACGGGTAGTTTTTCCTAAAAACACGGAAATTTTATAGAATGTGACTAGTAATGATAGGAAATCAGGAAGGGTTCTTCATCTTATTTAAAGCCTCAACACGGTTCTTAACATCAAGTTTTAAATAGATATTTTTAATATGAAATTTTACTGTATTTGCTGAAACAAATATTTTTTCAGCTATTTCGGTATTCGAATAACCTGCTCCAATTAAATAGAGAACTTCTGATTCTCGTTCGGATATATCGTATTTCTTAAAGAAAGTAGATTGTAATTCACTGTTATCTGTATTTTGTTTTTCTTCCATTAATTCATTTATCTGAAGCATATAGTTTTCCAACTCTAACTTCATGCTTTGGAGTTTAAGCTTTCCTTTTTGACGAATATAACTCACTAAAAACATCAATAGAATTAATATAATACCCAGACCAACTAATATAAGCATCAATAATCTTAAGTGTTGCGACTTAAGCATATTGTCTTGTTGTAGAATTTTAATTTCTTGTGATTTCTTTTCTGTTTCGTATTTAGTTTCAATTTCTGCTACTTTTTCTTGCACCTCCAATTCAGTAACTTTTTCATGAAACTCGACATGTTTTTCATAGTACTTCAGTGCCATTGCTTGATTTCCTATAGCTTTATAAGCCGTATAATACCCCAATAAAATATTATCCCAATCTTCTATCATAGTGGTATCACATAACTCTGCACTTAAATTCAAATAAGATAAAGCTTTACTATAATCCTCAAGGTCGATATAAACACAAGATATAAGATAATATGAACTCGCAATACCATATTCATGTCCAAGCGATTTTTCAATTTCAAGTGATAACAATTGGTATTTAAGGGCTTTTTGTAATTCTTTTTGGTCTTGATAAAACGAACCTAAATTAGCATAGGCTACGGCTAAACCCCTTTTAAAATTTGCTTTTTTAGATACGTCAATCATTCTTTGATAATAATATATAACTGAATCTGGTTGTCCGAGTTCATAATAAATGTCAGCAATCATCATTTCCAAACAGGCCTGTGTGTTCGCATCATCTAATTTAGCCTGTATTTTTCGGGTTAAATAACAATAATTTAAAGCCTTTTGGTGATGTCCTAAATTGCTTAAAACTTCTGCCAAAGCTAAAACTGAAGATATGTGTTCGGTTGTGTCCTCCAGCTTTTCTCTCACACGAATTGCTTGTTCAAAATACCAAGCAGCCGAATCATACGAAAGATAGTGTTGAGACATTATTCCTAAGTTGTGCAAAGCATCGCCCAAACCATTACTATCCCCAATTATTTTAGCCGTCTGACAAGATTTCCTAAAGTGTTTAAGTCCTTTATCAGACTCTCCCATTAACTCATAATTTGCGCCTAAGCAGTTGTGCAAATCAACTATTTTTTTCGAATCATCTAACTCAATATAAAGTTCCAATGCATCCGAGAAATACTGAATGGCATTTTCATAATCTTCTTTTTCATCATAATAATATCCAATATTGTAGCATGCTATGGCTTTCTCCTCCTTGGATTTGGCTTCATGCAAGTCACTCATTAAAGTGTCAATAGAACTTGTTTTCTGAGAGAAACCTGAATAAGGTTTAAAAAGGATAATAATAAGAATTGCTACCTGTCCAAATTGAAATTTCATTTGTTCTTATTTATTATTTTTAAAGAAAAGAAAAAAAAATTAATTATAATACATTAGTAAATATTGTTTGATGCCCTTTTATTATTCAACTTTGTGACTTTAAAGGTCGGAGTCTTATTTAAATCAATCCTAAATAGCTATACTTATTAACCCATAACAGTCAGTGTTTGAAATGTATAGTTTATTTTATCATTTACTTAAAATCTATCTTAGAACAAAGCTGATACCTATAAAAGTTCAAAGCAAATTAGGCTATTACCTGAAAATTCATAAATTTGTTTGCTCTTCAAAAACCAGTGAATTAAGGAATTAATGATTCAATATTAATATAACTTTATAATTATGGATAATATAACTAGGCTAGTTCCTGTACTAGCGATAATTGGAGCTCTTGTAGCTCTTACTTTTGCCTATCTCTTCTTCAAAAATATGATGAAGAATTCTGAAGGTACTGATAGAATGAAAGAAATAGCCCAATACGTTAGAGAAGGTGCTATGGCTTATTTAAGTCGTCAGTACAGAGTAGTAGCTATTGTCTTTGGTGTTCTTTTAGTAATACTCACAATACTTGCAATTTTGGGTGTTCAGAATCCATTTGTTCCAATAGCATTTTTAACTGGAGGTTTTTTCTCTGGGCTTTGTGGTTTCTTAGGAATGAAAACAGCAACATTTGCTTCTGCGAGAACTGCTCATGGAGCTTCTAAATCGCTTAACAAGGGTTTACAAATTGCCTTTCGTTCAGGTGCAGTAATGGGACTAGTTGTTGTAGGATTTGGATTACTTGATATTGCTCTTTGGTATCTATTTCTAGATCATGTTGCTTTTGCAACTGTTGTGGAAAATGGAACAGAAGTTCTTAAAGGCTTCTCTTTATTAGGTATAAAATTCGTACATGAAGGTGCTAGTGTTTCTCACAAATATATTGAGATTACTACAACCATGCTTACTTTTGGTATGGGTGCTTCTACACAGGCTTTATTTGCTCGTGTTGGTGGAGGTATTTATACAAAAGCAGCCGATGTTGGCGCTGACCTTGTAGGTAAAGTTGAAGCTGGTATTCCTGAGGATGATCCACGTAACCCTGCAACAATTGCCGATAATGTTGGTGATAATGTTGGTGATGTTGCTGGTATGGGTGCTGACCTTTATGAATCATATGCGGGTTCTATTTTAGCAACTGCTGCTTTGGGTGCTGCCCTGGCTGTTGGTAATATAACCGAAACAGTAAAATACATTACTGCTCCAATGCTCGTTGCTACAATTGGTATCATACTTTCTATTGTTGGAATTTTTATGGTTCGAACAAAAGAATCTGCTACACAGAAAACTCTACTTAGAGCCTTGTTTATAGGAACATTTGGTAGTTCAATATTAATACTTGCGGCAGTAGCCGGAATGGCTGCAATGGGTCTGGTTAGCTGGGGTATCTTTGGTGCTGTTTCTGCCGGATTAATTGCAGGTGTAATTATTGGTCAAGGAACTGAATATTATACTTCTGATGAATATTCACCAACTCAAGGCATTGCAAGACAAGCACAACAAGGGCCGGCAACTACAATTATAGATGGTATTGCTGTTGGTATGTACTCTACATGGATTCCTGTTGTTACAATCGTAGCTGGTATAATTGCTGCTTATGGTTTCTCTGGAGGATTCACAGATTTCTCACAAGGTGTTTACGGTATCGGATTTGCTGCTGTAGGAATGCTTTCAACTTTGGGTATTACTCTTGCAACTGATGCTTTTGGACCTATTGCTGATAACGCTGGTGGTAATGCTGAAATGTCAGAACTTCCTCCTGAGGTTCGTGAACGTACAGATGCTCTTGATATGTTAGGAAATACTACTGCTGCAACAGGTAAAGGTTTTGCTATTGGTTCTGCTGCCTTAACTGCTATGGCACTTCTAGCTGCTTATCTTGAAGAGGTAAAATTATGGTTAGGAAAACTACCTGAAAAAGGTGATGCGTTCTTAGCTCAATTTCCTGAATTGCATGGAGATCTTGGTCTTGCAAAAGTTGATCATTTCGTAGAATTCTACAATTTAACAATATTTAATCCATTATTATTAGGTGGATTATTCCTTGGAGCTATGATGTCTTTTGTTTTCTGTGCAATGACTATGAAAGCTGTTGGACGTGCTGCCGGAGCTATGGTTGATGAAGTTCGCCGTCAATTCAGAGAAATACCTGGAATTATGGAAGGAACTGGCACACCTGAATATGCCAAGTGTGTTGCTATTTCAACTAAAGGAGCTCAACGCGAAATGCTTGTTCCTTCGTTATTAGCTATTACAGTTCCTGTAGCTGTAGGTGTAACTCTGGGAGTTGCCGGTGTAATTGGTTTGTTGGCTGGAGGTCTGGTTACCGGATTCACCCTTGCTGGTATGCTTAACAATGCTGGAGGTGCTTGGGATAATTCTAAGAAATTTATTGAAAAAGGTAATTATGGTGGAAAAGGTAGTGATACTCACGCTGCTGGTGTAATTGGTGATACAGTTGGTGATCCGTTTAAGGATACTTCTGGTCCATCGCTTAATATCCTTATTAAATTAATGACTATGGTTTCAGTTGTAATGGCTGGCTTAACAATAGCGTATAGTCTTGTGAAATAAATAATTGTTTATTCTAATATTTAGAATATATTCACAATTCATATTTCACGCGCTTCTATAACTAATAAAAAAACCGTTCAGGAAACTGAACGGTTTTTTATTTAATCTTGTGTTATTATTTCTTTCTGTTAGGAGCAAGAAACTTTTAAGTAAACAGCCAAACCAATGCTCCTAGCGCTTAATACTCCCTACATAAACTAGTTTTTTCTAAGCACATATATTACCGAACTAGTAGTATTTCTATTGAAAAATGATTTGAGATTTGAAATGTAGCCTATCATTACTCCATGTATAAATGATAAGGGTTTGTTTGCATATTTAGCACTCATCATCGAATTGTAATAGGCATCAAAGGGGAGTCTTTTTACAGAATCAAGCCTAAATCCATATTGAGTAATGTACTTTTCGAATGTAGATGGCTCGAAATGCCACAAATGCCTTGGGACATCATAAGCGGCCCAAAACTCTTTATACTTCTTTGCATCGTATGAGCTGCAGTTTGGCAGTGCAATTAATAACACACCATCTTTCTGCAAAGAATCTTTTATCCAGTTTAAATATTTTTCTGGATCATGTAAATGCTCTAACACATGCCAAAGCGTTATTATATCATAATGACCAGTGTGTTTTTCATTCAGCAAAGTGTCAGGACTCTGTACATCTAGCCCAAAATTTTTAGCGGCAAATTCACGAGCTTTTTCATCAAGTTCCATCCCGAATGATTCATAACCCTGCTTTTTCATATAGAATGGGAAATAACCTGTGCCACATCCAATATCAAGCAGTTTTTTACCGGGAGTTATCTTGGATATTAGTTTTGCCTTTCTATTAAGCATTATATCTCTTACAGTATGATAGAGCTTATTTACAATGCCTTTCTGTGTGTCGGAATGTGAAATATATTCTTCACTTTGATAATATGCTCCCATTTTTTCAGGTTCTGGAATACATTCTGTGTATTTAAAACCGCATGTTTTACAGGAATATATTTCATATTCTTCTCCAGAAACAAAATGGTCCTTACAAAACAGAAAAGGTTCAACTTCCTTGCTATTGCATACTATACAGGTGCTTCTTACTATCATTTTTCTTGAATTTCTTATTCAGAGGGCAAAAGTAAAGATATTTTTATTGAGTATAGTAAATACTTAGATAATATAATTACCATAGAGCTTTGCGTGGAGCTTGTCCACAAAGAAAGAGTTTGTATTAGGAAGTTGGACTTTATAGAAGGCTCTACCTAGTGTGTCTTGTAGCAACCTGAGCTAAAAGCTTTTTAACTTCACTTTGAATTATTGAAAATTCAACTATTTGTTTTGAGGAATAAATAAAACCAAGTATGAGATGATTATTGGATGCTTCTAATTGGTTAAAAAACGAAACTTTATTTAATCGATAAGCTTCTCTCATTCGCCGTTTAATCAAATTTCTTTTAACAGCTCGGCGATGTGCCTTTTTTGCAGCTGAAAACAAAACTTTACATGGCACTGATTTTTCTTCTTCAATTGTTAAATAGATCAAACGTAAATGTTCACTTCGTAGCCATCGTCCCGATTCGAATAAACTTTCAATCTGCTTATCAAGCTTTAGTATTTCATTTCGTTTTAAAGTATTCCTCATTAAGTATAGATTGTGAAGTACAAAGGTATCGTTTTATTCGATAATGACTTTTATGAAAATTATTTTCAGATAAATCTCCTCTTACAAAACAGCATATTACTCATATATCCTATTTCCTTAATTCCCATTTATTAATACTTTTGTGCATCTAATTCGTCTTTAAATAATGAATAAAGCATTACCCCTCAGGTTTCGTGGTATATTATCTTATAAATATTCTTTATTGATTTTGTTATGGATAGTATTAACTCTTTTCAATATAAATAAAGCATTTCATATTGATGATACTTTTCACCTGGAAGCTGCTCAATGGATCCAAAGTAATCCATTAACTCCAATGTCAGGTTTGATTAATTGGGAAAATGATCCAACCCCGATGTATACACACAACCAGCCACCATTATTTTTTGGTTTAATAGCACTGGCATCTGGTATTTTTGGTAATAATGAAATTCCTCTTCACTTATTAATATCAATTTTTACTTTTTTCGGACTCTTTTATTTTATTAAGATTTCAGAACTGCTTAAGCTAAAAAATGTAAATTCTTTGCTAATATTATTTGCATTGTCTCCTGTCCTTACTGTAAATCAAAATTTAATGACAGATGTGCCTGTTCTTTCGTTAATCTTAGGCTCTGCATATTATCTATTAAAGGCAAAATATTCTTATAAATTATTGAACTATAGCCTGTCTGCATTACTGCTTGCCATAGGGCTTTTGATAAAGTACTCTCTTTTACCTTTAGTAGTAGTTTTGATTTTAGTAATTGTGTTAAGACGCGATTACAAAAAACTTATTGTACTGGCTATACCTATTCTACTAATAAGCCTTTGGTCTGTATGGAATTATTTCGAATATGGGTCTATTCATATTCTGGATAGACCAAAAAGTGTTCATATAACTAAGCTTTGGGCTTTTATGGGCTGTTTAGGATCAATCTCAGTATATTCAATTTCATTGTTTTATGTTCTGTCTCCATCAAGGATTATTAAAAGAACTATTTTTTTCATACTAAGTATTTTGCTTGGCTCAATTATATTGTTTATCACGAACTTGTTTGCAGAAAAAGAATTTGCCAAATTTTTAAATATGGCTTTTATTCTGAATGGTTTTTTCGTAAGTACTGTTTTAACTGTAGATTTATTTGGCAGACTCAAAAAGATAGGATTTAACTCTCTAGTGCAATCAGACAGATTTACTATTTTTCTTTATATATGTTCGCTTAGTTTATTTTTAATCATACTATCCCCTTTTATCGCCACCAGGCACATTCTATTAGTATTACCATTTATTTTGATTTATGCTAGTAGCATGTTGAATAAAGCAAGCTCAAGAATAAATAAACTAGTAATTTCTCTTTCTGTATTACTTGGACTGTTATTGGGTGTTTCTGATTGGGTATATGCTGACTACTATAGAAAAATGGCTGCGAATATTGAGTTGCCAAAAGAAAAAGATGTGTGGTCGGCTGGTCACTGGGGATGGCAATGGTATTCCAAAGCCAATGGTATGAAACAATATCACACAAATCAATCTCCTGTTAAAGATGGCGATTATCTGGTATCTCCTGGAGATATTTCTTGTACCAAAATTAATGACAATATTAGTTTAACAGTTGTAGATAAAATATGGCTGGAAGCCAACCTGCTTACATTCTTTTCGGGAAATAACTACGCAAGTTTGTATAGTTCTCACTTTAACAAACCACCGTGGACATTGTCTAAATTACCAATTGATACAATCTTTGTATATAGCATTGAGGTTTTAGGCACGGATAAATCTAGTAATGCACCAAAGTAGGATTCAATTGTTGTTTGTATATTTTGATTCTCTGGGAATTAAAAAAGTGAAACATGAAAATTTTTACTTCAACAATATTTGTTGGCAGCACCATTTTTTGAGCCTCTGTTAATCCGAAAAAAACTTTATTATGGTAATTGTTGAGGATGTAATATGAGCATCCAATCGTTTGAGCGAGAAGTATATTTTTCATAGCCTCTCAGGTGACGCTTCAGCCGTTCTTTTATATCCTTGGTTTGACCTACATAAGTTGTAAAAAATGAAATTCCCTCCAGCAAAAAAGTAAGCTTACCTTTTAATTGAACATGAAGTTGAACCCCAAAAAGGTTTTGCAGATTCTTTTTAATGTAAGAAAGAAGTTCCTTTGTTACTGCTACAAGAAAACTACAATGGCTTCTGTATAGAGGTTATTTGAATGAAAAATGATATTTGCCCAGAGCAAGATAGATTTTTCAAGCTCAGAAAAGTGTGATTAGAAAAAGAAAGTAGCTTAGGAAGCAGAAGAACATTTCAGCATAGAAAAAAATCTTGATTAATCGTTATCCAAATCAATTATTTACCAGTTTCTTTCTTGTAAAATTTAATTTGAAAATACAATTTTTCTTCTTATAATCGTTCTATAATTGTGCATTGAATCAATATGATGTTGGTTTTTGAAAGGTAATCCCGTTTTTACAACCTATTTTGAATTTAGGTAAAATAGTTATTTAACCGAAAGTTTTATATATCATGAAGAATTTCTCCTTAGTCTTTTTAAGTGCATTTATTTGTTTCAGCCTTTTTGCCCAGACTCAAAACTCATCAGTAAAGTTTATCAACCCTAAAAGCAACTACGAAAAAGCCGGTCAACTTTATAAAGAAGGAAACTACAAAAAGGCTCTAGAGTTGTTGGATGAAATTAACGAAAACGACTCAATTTACCTTGCTTCACTCGTAAGGAAAACCGATATTCTTATGGATGAGAAAAAGTATGATGAGGTAATTGATATATGCAATCAAAATCTTGATCCACAGAATGAGAAATTTTATGATTTAGCTTTTGCCAAAGGACTTGCCTTGCTGAGAGATGAAAAATATCAGGCCTCAATAGACTGGTATGCCTGGCTAAGTAAATATTATCCAAAAAGCCATTTGATTGTTTATAATATGGCTGTTGCAAATGCTCAGCTTGAAAATTACACAAAAGCTATTGAATTGTATCAGGAATGTATACTTTACAATGCCTACTATGCTCCACCACATCTTGCATTAGGTAACCTTTGTTTTCATGAAGATAAAATTAGCCAAGCTCTTCTTTGTTGGGATACTTATTTAATGTTAAATCCGAGCACTAAAAAATCGTTGGAAGTTTTAACGATTGCAAATAAGGCTGTATCTCAGAAAATGGATAAAAATTCCAAAAACATACAAATCTCTGTTGATGATGAGAGCTTTAAGCAATGTGATTTAATGATTGAAAATAAAATTGCTTTAGCAAAGGGATATAAAATTCCAAATAAAATAGATCCTGCATTTGTAAAGCAGAATTATGCGCTTTTAGAACTACTTAAAACATATAAGGGTAATGGTGGTTTCTGGTCAGAAAAGTATGTTCCAATGTTCTTGAAACTGCAACAGAATAATCAATTTGAAAACTTCATTTATAGAATGTTGGCATCAACCACAAATGAGGAGTACGTCAAAGTTTTAAAAAAAGAGGCTAAAGATTTGAAAAGCTTTATTAATTGGTATGCCAATGAATGGACTGAATTGCTTGGCAGAGGTAATGATAAGGAGAATCCCAATAATAGATATTTTTATTCAAATAACGGAACAATATCCTCAATTGGTTTTGCAGATGAACAAAATATATATGATGGCAATTTCACCTATTTTACCACAGGCAGAATTCTTTCCACAGGAGAGTTTACTAACGATAAACGTTCCGGACATTGGACATGGTATTATCCTTGGGGAGAGAAGAAAGAAGAATTGGAATATAATAATTCAGGCAGCCCTAATGGCCTGTATACTTTGTATCACCCAAATGGACACTTATTGAGTTCTGTAAAGCTTATTGGAGATTATTACCAAGGTGAATACCTAAAATATAACAAATACGGTTTTCTTGAAGAGAGATCTTTTTATATAGACGATTTTTATAATGACACGTCCTTTTTATACCATCCATTAGGTAAAGATTATATTCAGGTTAAGATTCCATATACCAACGGAGAAACACATGGTAAATTAATTAAATATTTCCCGAATGGAATTATTTCAATGGAGGCTGAATTTTCAAATGGAAAAAGAATAAAGGAAGAAAAGCAATACTTTAAGAATGGAGATATTTCATACATATATAATTATTTGGATGGAGAACTGAACGGACCCTATAAGAGCTATTATAATAATGGGAAATTACATACTGAAGGGGCTTATAGAAATGGGAAAGCTGATGGGAAATGGAAATTCTATTATCTTGCTACTGGAAACTTATCGGAAGAGAGAAATTATATTGAAGGCTTACTCAATGGAGAAAATATAGTATATGATTATGATGGATCAATTACCTATAAGGCTGTACTATCAAAAGGTAATCTTGTTTCCTATTCCTACTACACAAGGGATGAGGTTTTGTTGAAAAAAGTCGATAAAATTTCAAAAGAAGAGGTCTACACATCCTATTATAGAAATGGAAATATAAATTCATTCGGGAAATTGAATAATGATCAAGCCTATGAAGGAACCTGGAAGTTTTATACACTTTATGGAGCACTTGATTCAAAAGAAGAGTATCTAAACGGAGAAATCGTTGGTGTTGATTCAAGCTATTATTCAAACGGTAACTTGGCTTCAATTACTACTTATTTTGAGGGCAAAGCTAATGGTCTGCATCAATCGTTTTACATTAATGGTGCTCTTAAAGAAGAAGGATATTATACCGATGGAAAACTTGACAGGGTATGGAAAACATACTATATCGATGGTACTTTAGAGGCCGAAAATTTCTATATAAACGGAGAGCAAACCGGCTATCAGTATGAGTACTCAAACGATGGAAAATTGTATAATCGCGATTATATTTCTGACGGTTTTTTAAAACTTACAATTGTTTATGATAGTCTGGGAAATATTACGGATACTATCGATTATTATGCTGACACAATATCTTATGAATATTATACCAATAGAAAGATAAAATCAATAACTCACAGAAAAAATGGATATAAACATGGAAAGTTTATCAGCTATTACTGGAACGGTCAGATTTCAGCTGAAGGTAACTTTTTTATGGGTGAAAATAATGGTGAATGGGTATGGTATAGCGATAAAGGGCAAGTCCTCATAAAAGGCAACTATATTGATGGATTAGAAAATGGTGAATGGATCTCATATTATGAGAACGGTAAGGTTCGAAAAGTAAGCAATTATAAAAACGGTTCTTTGCACGGAACGTATAAAACATACTCTGTTTACGGCAAAATAGATTATTTAGCCGAATATGTCAATAATGAATTAAATGGAGAAGCAAGATATTATAGTCCCGAAGGAGACTTGAATATGGTTCGCTATTATGAATACGATGAACTGCTTGGTTATGCTTATCCCAATAAAGATGGCAATATTGTTCCAATTATACCTATTAAAAATGGAAATCTCAAAGTAGTTACCTACTTTGATAATAACCAGAAAGGAAGAGAATTTGAGATTAATAAAGGGGAGTTTGATGACACTTATACTGCTTATTATAAGAATGGAAAAACAGAATCAGTATCTCAATATTTAGCTGGGTACTTAAATGGAGAAAAACTCCAATATTATACAAATGGACAACTTTTTGAAAAGAAGAATTTTGTATATGGCAATTTACAAGGAGAGTATCTTAAATACTATAAAAGCGGTCAACTAAAAGAAAAACTTCTATTCCATAACAATGAGCGAATAGGAAAAGGCCAATTTTACAATGAAGATGGGACCATATATAGAGAGGAGTATTATTTTAACGGGGAAGTGAGTTATGCAAAATACTATTAAGAAAGTATACTTAGTCGGATGTTTATTGCTTTTTTTCATTTTAACACATGCTCAATACTCAACTGAGTTGATAAATGGTTTAAAGGAGGAGTATAAGAAAGAAAATATTATTCAATTGGAGAATAATGTTACATATGATATAAGCATTGATAATGATAAATTAGAAATATTTCTTGAGCGTAAAGTAACCTATGTTTTGTTGAAGAATGCAGTCAGCAAGCCTTTTTATCAAAGCACCCTAAATTCTGCGTTTATTGAACTAGTCGATTTCGAGGCTAACTCATATATCTACGATGGCAAAAAATTCAAAAAAAAGGCTGTTAAGGAATATACAGAAAAATCTAATATGGATAATAATGTATTCTATGATGATGTAAGAGAATATAAATTCCATTTCTCAGGATTAACAGATGGTAGTATTGTTGAATTCATCACTACTCATAAAATTGTTGATCCACATATTATGCCATCAACTTTTCTGAAAAAAAGTATTCCAGTCCACCATTATTCTTTAACAATTAATTATGATGATGAGATTAAACTCGATTTTTTGAAGTTTAATATGGATCAGATAGATGTTAATATTCAGGAATTAAGCAAAAATGGGAAAAATCACTATGTGCTGGAATCAAAAAAACTCGATGCAGAATTGTCTGAGGATTTTGAACCCGGGTTCAGATATTTTTCTCCACACATTATTCCACTTATAAGACACTACTCTGTAAACGGCGAAAAAATAAATATACTTAGCGATAACAGAGCATTATACAAGTGGAATTACAAATTTATTAAGGAGCTGATTAATGCTCCGGTTCTTGACCCCATAAAGAATCTTGCCGATTCTATTACTAAGTTATGTGTAACTGATAAAGAGAAAGTTGAGAAACTTTATTATTGGGTGCAGAATAACATTAAGTACATAGCCTTTGAAGATGGCCTTGGAGGGTTGGTTCCAAGGAAACCTGAACAGATTCTGAATAATCAATATGGCGATTGTAAAGACAAAACATCCATTCTGTATGCCCTATTAAAATCTGTTGGAGTTAATTCGTATTTTACATGGATTGGCACCACACAACTGCCATATACTTATCAGGAAGTTTCGTCTCCTTCATCGGATAACCATATGATTTTGACTTATATTGATAAGGATTCTATATTTCACTTCCTCGATGGAACTGGGAGATTTCATTGGTACTCGGTGCCCACATCATTTATTCAAGGTAAAGAAGCCCTGATAGCAATAAATGAAGATGAATTTACTATTCAAGAAGTACCAATACCTGAGGCGTCAAGTAATCTATTGGAAGAAACCGTTAAGATGACTATTGTCGATAATGTGATTCATGGTAAAGGTTTAATTCGTCTTAATGGATATGAAAAGCTCGATGCTCAATACTATCTCAATACTGATGATAAGAAAAAGCAAAAGGAGGTATTGGAAAAATTCCTTGAAATAGGGAATAATAAGTTTGTATTAGCTGATTACAAGCTTACAGATTTTAAAAATTTTAATCAATCGATGGAAATAGAATATACTTTCACTCTTGACAATTATATAAATAAATCGAATGAAAAGATTTATCTTAATATGAACATGTTTCGTAAATGGCTGGCCTTAAAACCAAAGAAGAATAGAAAGCATCCGTTAAAAATAGAATACCTTGATGCAGACCAAATTCAGTTTGAATTGGAGATACCTGAAGGCTATAAGTTGGAGTATCTGCCTGAAGATAGTAAGTTTGAGAGTGACTGGTTTAAATATAACATAGATTATGAGCAATCCGGGAACGTTTTAATTTACAAGCATTATATTGAAATCAAGGAATTGTTGTTTAGCTCAGACCAAATTGATGAGTTGCGTAATTTTATTTCGCAACTTGAAAAAACATTTAAACAAACAGTTATTTTATCTAAAAATTGAAAACATAAGTTATTATGAAAAAGGTTAATTTAATTTGTATTTTTCTTATTACGTTCACAACCATTGTAACATCTCAAGATAATTATAAAAATTATGATTGGGCAGATGCAGAATATGTAAAACCCATCTCTGATGAACCTAAAACTGTTATTAAAAAACATGAAATAGTTGAATTTGATATTGATCAGGATAGTTATACCGAGTATAACCTTACACATACTATAGAATATATTCAATCTAGCGATGAAGTTGAGAGAAACAATAAGAAGTACATAGTTTTTAAAGAAGGATCGGAGCTTGTAAAAGCAAAAGCTCGTGTAATTAAGTCAAATAAAAATGTTACCGAACTTAGCAACTCAGATATTCTTGAAGCATTTGACGAGGAAACAAAACAAAAACTTAAATATTTTGCCTTGGAAGGGCTTGAAACAGGTAGTATTGTTGAAGTTTTATATGTTCTAAAAAAAACCCCGCAAATTTATGGTACTTACATGTTTTTGCAAGATAAATATCCTGTTGAGGATTATAAATTTGAACTTTTTTGCCCCAATTATCTTGAGTTTGCTTTCGATTTAAAACACGATACAACCTCTGTGAATATTGACACCCTGATTGATGGGTGGAACAGGTACACTCTAAATATTAAAACGATCGAAGGCCTTAAATATGAAGATAGTTCACCTTATAATTCTTTGCGTAAAAGGTTAACTTATAAGATAGATAAAAACCTAATAAAAGGTACTTCAGGAATAGTTTCCTATGAAACAGCTAGTCAGAATATTTATAATAATTTATATCGCAACATCGAAAAAGCTGACCAGAAAGCATTGGAGAAATTTGCAAAAGGGATTAAGTTCGGTTCTGATTTTTCCGAAGCTCAAAAAATCAGGGAAATTGAGGATTATGTAAAAGGGAATATTAATATACTTGACTTTAGCGATAAAAGGTTTAATAGTTTAAATTTTTCAATTTCAAACAAAACATCAACCTCCTTTGGAATTACACGAATTCTTGTAAACCTTTATAAACTATTTAATATAGAGCATCAAATTGTTTCTACAACCAATCGTACAAAAATACCGTTTGAGAAGGAATTTGACTCCTATCACAATTTATCCCAGTATTTAGTGTTTTTTCCTACAGCAGAAATATTTGTATGTCCAGATAAGTTTGAATATAGAACCCCAATAATTCCTGCTGAGTACACAGACAATTATGGATTGTTTATTAAAGAAGTTTCTTTAGGAGAGTTTAAAAGTGCTATAGGTGAAATAAAATATATTCCTGAATTACCCTATAAAAAGAATCACCATAATATTGATCTAAAGGCAACAATAGCTGATGATTTTTCAAATGTGGAATTATCTATTTCTCAATCGAGCTTAGGTTATTATGCTAACTTCTTGCAAGCATTTCTGGATTTAGTAGGTGAAGATGTTTACCAGGATATTGCAAAAAATTATATTGGTAGTATAATGGAGAACATCGAAACAGATGAGTGGAGCTTTCAGAATGTTGGTGCAACAAATATCGATAAAAAACCCCTAATATTAGAATTAGTAGGTAGTAATAGTGCCTTAATTGATTTTGCTGGAGACAACTATCTTTTTAAGGCTGGTGAATTAATCGGTCCACAGGTTGAAATGTACAGTGAAACAAAACGTAAACTTCCGGTTCATGATAAATACAAAAGAGAGTTTATTAGAAAGCTTGAAATTATTATTCCAGAGGGATATGAAGTTCGTAACCCAGATGATCTGAAAGTATATGCAGATTATGTTAAGGATGGAAAGAAAATTTTGTTATTCGATAGTAAGTACGAGATAGATGGTCAAAAAATTATAGTGACGATTAATGAATATTATGATCAGGTTTCATATGATTTATCGGAATATGGCCAATATCGGAAAGTTGTAAATAGTGCTTCCGATTTTAACAAGGTAGTATTAATTCTTGCTAAGAAGAAATAGCAGGTTCTTAATCACCCGTAAGTACCGATCATCCCAAAATTAATTTTACCATCATCTCCGGGTTTGGCAGAAACCATCCAGGTTACTTCAACAGTAGAATCAGAGTCGGTAACACGAACCATTACAATGTACAATTCAATATCAGGAATATGTGAAGATAATTCTAATTTAATAACCTCATTAAACTTCATGCACTCATAGGTCTCCCCATCAGCAGGGTCATATCCGCAAAAGAATTCATCGAGGAACTGCTTAGTATTACCTTTAAGAAATGCATCATGCTGTTCTTTTTTGTAATCTGGGTCCATTAGATTCATGACCTCAGCTGAATTATGACTGGTTACCGCCAAAAAGAACTTATCAAGAAACTGTTGTAAATCTTTTGGAACGTCCTGCGCAAATGCAGTATTTAAAACCGCTAATGTTCCAAATATAATAAGGCTGATGACTTTTATTGTTTTAGTTTGTAATCTTATATTTTGCATAAGTGTTCTAAACATTAAACATCAGATAAATTTAATCAATTATTTAAAGTACAAAAAATAATGGTATCTGTAAGAAAAAATGAAATTGAATTTGATAAGTGTTTTTCTTGAAAAATTTAAGTATGTGACTTTGGGGCAAAATAGAATATAAAAAAATAGAGCTTTTGTCGAGTCTATAAATGATGAACTTAAGAACATTTGCCAGATAGAACATACTAGACATCGATCTATTGGGAACTTTCTGACAAACCTACTGTCAGGATTAATAGCATATTCTTTCCTTCCTAAAAAGCCTTCTCTAAAGATTGATATCATTGATAATAAGCTAGAAAAAAATTGCTTAGATCGAACTCACATTAATTATTTAGGATTTATTTTTTTGTAAATAGATGACTCCGGAGCATGCTCTAAGCTATTAAGTTAAGTTTACAAAGCAAAATACTGTTCCCGCCCTAAGAGTCTAGGATCAAAATTAATAAGGATGTATGAGGTAATTAAAAGACTATGATGATTGATACTTCAACTTCATTAAGTGTAATGACAATCAACCGAAGCAATATTTAACTGGCTAACAAAAAAAATTAATATCCAGCGAATTATAAAAGCAGAACCAACTAAAGTTTTGATGATTCACTTTTCAGTAGGCTCCTTGTTAAACCTTAATATTCATAATCAATTAAAACTAATCTTTATTAACCCATCTTCCAGGGATGTCTTCGTAAATTCAGCCTCATCCTGAACCTTCATTGGAAGGTCTTCCTCTTGTGGCCTTTCCTCTTCAAACTTAACAGATACGTAGTCATCTGAATCCCACCTGCTATTATAGTTTGAACGCTGAGGCCTGTTTTCGCTGGATTGAAAACTATTTCTTTCTTCTTGTGGCTTGGCTACTTTAACAACGAGAGTTCTCCCAGCAATTTCCCTACCATGCAGATCATCTATTGCTCTTTCGCCATCAACTGAGTTAAACATTTTAATAAAACCATAACCTTTGCTGTTTCTAGTTTCTTTGTCACGAATTAAAACAGCACTTATCACTTCGCCATAGGTTTCAAATGTTTCTTTCAAGTCGCCTTCATCAATACCTCTATCGAGGTTTGCTACATATATTTCCATTTTTTAAAAATAACTTCTTCCTTTAAAAAAAACAACACAAAATAATAACTTATCATATAAAACAATTCATAAAGCTTACAATTTTTCTTACTTTATCCTCAAACTGTATTATAGTATCTGATTTATGCGGGTGTTTTAAAATGCTTAAACACTATGTTACAATCTATAAAATATACAATAAATACCACTCTCCCTCTGTTACATAGAAGGGAGAGTAGTGTTAAACATATTTAAGTATACCTTTCAGTTTCGGAAGCTATACTATCAAATTGTATCTTAATTTGTCAATTCAATACTTTATTTCACACCTCAAACCGAATATTGGCCAATATATAAAGTCTGTCTATAAACACCAACTTCTTTGTTAGAACTGCCAAAAAATTAATCATTTAAAAGTAAAATCTAAAATTTTAGCTGGCATTAACCTTGAAAGTATAAGCCTAATTGCTAGGAATAAAATACGGTATTAAGCTAATCTTTGCATTTGCACCTGCTCCATAATAATCAGTATAGGTCCTGTTCTTCTCAATGGTATAAAATGAATCAACATAATCATCATTATCAGTATACCATTCGTCAGGCATTACTTCTACAATAGCACTAGCAATCATTCCAAGAGCACTCACCCATGGTTGAGTAGTTAAAATACCAGTAATTTCAAAAACCCCATCAACAATAATTTTCACAAGATCTTTGTAATTATAATTTGAATCTTGTTCATAAAGTTGAATATTGGCCGCCTGATAGGCATAATCATCCCAAAATAACACAATCTGGTTAGGATAATAATTTTGATTGTCTTTATCCAGATAAGGCATTGCAACTATTTGTATTTCTGCTACTTTATTATCGGATGTTCCTCTAATTCCAGAGGTAATTCCGTAAATCTCTGCAGCACCCTTAATCCATGGTTCCTTATCGTCTGTTAAGCTAATCTGGGTAATTTTTGTGGTTTCAAGCCCATTTGTTGATTTAAGCAGCATCTTTTGATTTGAAATCCTTTTTTGTAATCCTGCAGCTGCCAACTCTTTGTTCATAAGTTCCACTCGCAGTTTAAGGCTTTCCATACCGCTTAATTCAATAACGATTACAGGAACATTTGGTTTCTCAATTGGGTCAAGAGTTACAACATTTCCATTAAGATCGTATGCTTTAATCGATTCCCATTCCTTTTCATCTCCTTTGGGAGCAAACGAAATAAGTACTTCACTTGATTTAAAGCCACTTTTGGGAGAATATAGCCATAACTCTGGAATTTGTACAATACCTGTTTCAACAGCCCTGTCATTAATTTCTTCCGAATTCTTTATTATTGAATTTAAGTTACTTAATGCATTTTTGTTTAAATCGGTCTTATCTATTCCCCCCATCAATGTTTCAAGAGAACCTCCAAATTTATTACTTTGAAGAAAATCAATAATTTCGTTTTTACTGTTTTCAGACTTCATTAAATCTAACATATTAGTAGCAATTTCTTCAACACTAACTAATTTTTGAGATTCTTTGTCTATTGATTCTGTTTTTATATCCTTTTCACAAGATATAATTAACAAAACACTAAAAAATGCTACCGAGAAAGCTTTTAAAAAATTTTTCATTTGTTTATTGTTTAGTTATTAGAAAATATAAGAAACTCTCCTACTCCACTGATGGGCATTATCATCAAAACAAATACCTCTTGTTGAGTTAAGAATTAAAGTGAGATTACAACAATATTACATACCGTATGTGTTGTAAGTAAATCTACGTATTTTCTTGAAATATATGCTTGAAATAAATACATTAATCTATTTCTATATAATCCCCGTATCTATCTGCTTGTGTTAATGGGTAATATGAGAGTTTAACTGATCGTAACTTGAATTTGCAAAGGTGAAAAATACTGATCAAGGTGATAATTCAGGCAAACAACTGATAAAGTACTAGTTACATTTATTCAACAAAAATATATACAACCCTGCGTTAAGTAATAGTTTTTTTGAAAGCTTTTCACTAATTTAATAGTAAATTAAAAACCTTCTATTATGAATCCTTATGTTTTATATGCTTTATTATTACTAGCTTGCATACCTGTTCTTGTTGTATATGTATATCTTACTGCAAAAAGATCGATTGTTTTTAAAATTTCAATTTACTTTATTCCATCATTAGTTATAATTTGCTATTCCTCTTTCGCCTTTGCGCTAACTATGAATTATTTATTGTTTGTACCCGCCCTTATCTCCCTGTTTGTTACTTTCACATTTCTTACTAAGAAAATTAAAAAACCTATTAATTCTATTGAAAAAAACATTAAAGAAATTGCAAACGGAAAACTGGAAACTTCTCAAATTCAAGATTTAAAGAAAAGAAAGGATGAGTTTGGATTAATTGTAGAAAACTTGGATGATATGAATGACAAATTAAACACGGTAATTCATTCTATCAAAACCGTTTCATATAAATTAGCTAACTATAGTAAACAATTAACAACAAATGCTGTGCAGATGTCGCAAGGAGCCTCAGTACAGGCCTCCTCCGCCGAAGAAGTTGCATCATCAATGGAGGAAATGTCTGCAAATATTGTTCAAAACACAGATAATTCTAATCAGGCCGAAAAATATTCAGAAAAGGCATACAGTGGTATAAAAGTGAGTGCAAAATCTTCTTTAGAATCTACTTCTGCTATGAAAGAGATAGCTGAGAAAATTTCAATTGTCAACGACATTGCTTTTCAGACTAATTTGCTGGCATTAAATGCCGCTGTTGAAGCTGCACGTGCAGGTGAACATGGAAAAGGATTTGCTGTTGTGGCTGCTGAAGTCAGAAAACTGGCAGAAAGAAGTAAACTAGCAGCACAGGATATTGATGTTTTATCAAAATCTGTGATCTCTATTTCTGATAAAGCCGGACAGCAATTAGAAACAATTGCCCCAGATATTGAAAAAACCGCAAATATTGTACGAGAAATAGCTGCTTCAGGAATTGAACAAAAATCGGGAGCTGAACAGATAAACTATGCTATACAACATTTAAATACCGAAACACAAAAAAACGCTACAACTAGTGAAGAAATAGCTGCTAATGCAGAAGAACTTTCAATTCAAGCCGAAGAATTAAAGAACATACTAAGTTTCTTTGAGGCTAATGATGTGAAGACAAATAGAACTACGCATAATACTACAAAAGCTGATAAAAAGTCAGAAACAAAAGATACTCAGACAATATCAGAGACAAATTCAAATAAACCTGCTTTTATAGACATGGTAAGTGATACATCTGACAAGGAATTTGAAAGCTTTTAATAGTAGCACCTTGTTCTTGTATCTAATTTGCTATTACAAAAAGAAGGAATTCTGGATCAAACTAATAAAAGCTTAAATTGAACAAAGCAGCTGATTTTTCAGCTGCTTTGTTTCTTTTTCATTTCAAGTTGCAAACTTGAATTTGCGAGAGGAAGAGTTTCAATTACATAGATTAAATATCATATTTACTAAGCAGTGAACCACCTAGTGCTCAGCGGTGGTAAATACTTCAGGTTATGGTATTCAAGGATGAAGTGTACAGTATCAATCCTTATATTTTCTAAAAATACAAGCATACACAAAAAGTAGCCATCCATGAACCAATATTATTCAACCATTAGTTTTCTATTTTAATTCAAACAATGCTCATCTACATTTACTTCAGAAAACTGATAACATGCCTATGACGAAAAACTTAAACTGAGTAGGCATATATGAGACTGATTAAATTCAAAAAGTATAATAATATTATTAAGTATGTAAAAACCACTTTAGTTAAAAGCATCATTTAGAGTAGTGCCAAATCAACAAGTAATGTAACAATACCAGCGTGATTTAAACAAAGCTGATCATGTACTATTTAATGATAGTAGTTCACCAGTTTATATATAAATACCTTCAAATACAAACTCATGAGAATTATATATTTTCTTTTTTTTATTCTAATGGCAACTAGCTGTACAGAAACTCCCGATAAAGTACTAGAAGTTATAAAACAAGCTGGAACAAATGAAAATGAACTATTCAAAGTAATTAATCATTACAAACACAGCGGGGAAAAACAAAAATTGAAAGCAGCTTATTATTTAATCGCTAATATGGAAGAAAAGGTGGGCGTTTATTATTCGAAGAATTCTTATTTTTTAAAACTTTTGCCAAGAATAGACTCTTTGCATAAGCTAAAAGCATCGAGTGATAAAATTGACAAATTTGTAAAAAACCAATTAGCATTAAATAAGTATAAAGAAGCTGATTCCAAAAAAATTGTAAAGGATATACAGGTTATTACATCAGATTACCTTATTAATAACATAGATTTAGCTTTTCAGGTATGGAGAGAAAAACCTTGGGCAAAACACTTAAATTTTGATGAATTCTGCGAATGGATACTTCCATATAGAGTTAATGATGAGCCACTTCAAAATTGGCGGAGCTATATGATTAATGAACTTAGCTGCCTAAAAGATTCATTAAAAGATGTATACAATGCTGAAGAAGCGTGTCTGATTGTTAATCAGTTAATAGCAAAAAACTTTCAGTTTTCGCTTTCGCTGGAGTTTGTTCCTAAGCTTGGAGGAATTGATGCATGGAACAATATGCAAGGGCTTTGTGCACACAGATATCAACTTATTGTTATGGCTATGCGTAGTATTGGAATTCCAGTTGCAATAGATTTCACGCCCCAATTTCCCAACAAAGCAGGTAGTCATCCATGGACAGTCCTTTTAGCTGATAGTAACCAAATTAAAACATTTAATGGAGGTGAACCTGATATTGCTTTGTATTATCCTGCCATTTGTCCAATAGGAACTACGAATATCGATTACGTTTCTACGGTGTTTCGTTATAAATATGCAGTTAATACAAATGCACTTGGATACAAAAATAATGATGAAAATATTCCCCCTCTTTTTAGAAACAAATACATTACAAACGTTAGTCAACAATATGTTGGTGTAGAACAATCCGATATTAAATTTGATTTAATCGATGTTCCTGACACAGTTGAAAATATATATTTATATACATTCAGATCAGGCTTAAGCATGGTTCCTGTGGCTGCAACTAAAATAAGAAACAATCAAGCTATATTTTTAAATATCGGCAGGAGAGGTATTTATTTACCAGTATATTTAGAAAACAACTCCATTAAACTTGTATCTAACCCGATTGATTTACCTGAGGATTCAGATGAGGCGATACCAATAATTGCTGATGAGACTCATAAACAAAGCGTTAAACTGTATCGGAAATTCACGATGAAATACATAATGAATGGATTTGTTAGAGATATGCAAGGGGCAAAAATTCAAGGAGCTAATAAAAGGGATTTTAGCGATGCAAATACTCTTTTTGTTATTGATACAATGATTTGCTACTTCGATGAATTTACACTCAACCAAACAAGCCCGTATCGTTATTATAGATATCTTTCATCAGATAGTGGAGATGTGCGTTTAGCGGAATTGGCGTTTATAGGAAAAAGTACAACAGGTACTGAATTTATTGTAAAGGGTGAATCCTTTGGCTTTAACTCTAACAAAGAAACAGATGATGATGTAATATATGAAAATGCATTTGATGGTAATATAAGAACCAATTTTAATGCTCCAAAGAAATCTTGGATTGCACAAGATGCAGGAAGTCAAATTTTGCTGAAAGCATTTAAAATTTTACCACGTAACAATTTGAATATTGTTGAACCAGGTGATACCTACGAACTAGTGTATTTTAATAATGGTTGGAAATCATTGGGTGAAGAAATTGCGACAAATTATTATGTTGAATTTAATAATGTACCTACCAACGCTATTCTTTTATTAAGAAACAAAACAAAAGGTAGTGAAGAAAGAGTTTTTGAATATAAAAATGGCAAACAAGTTTGGCGCTAGTTGACAGATAAGTCTTTTAATTATACATTATCATTTACCGTTTTTATGACATCTTTTTTTGTTGAAAACATGGCATATTTCTTTTCAGGTAACCAAATTATACCGAAGATAATTTTCAAGCTTTTTCTTATGAAATTCTCCAGTCAAACTAAAAAGCGCTTTGCCCTTGAATCTAACTCAGGTTAACTTTTTAATATTTTAAAATAAACAACAATAGCATATGAATAAATAAACTAATAATTCCTTGAAACAAATTTAATTGAGTGATCTAGGCCAAATTTTCACTTTTTGTATTCAAGATAACAAAATTAAAGGCAATAATAAATAAAGTGAGTTTGCTGTAATTATTTGAATTTGTCAAGCTTCAATTCAAACAAACTCAAAAAAACTAAACAAACTCACCAACAACAAATTTTTAAAATATTAAAGTAATGAAAAAGTATGCTTTTTTATCTCTTTTAGTAAGCTCATTCTTTATAATGAGTTGCGAAAAAGATTCAATTACCGATGAAATATCAGAGATTAACAAAAACGATGGCAGTAAAATAGAAACCTTGGATGACTCAGCAATAATAGAAATTGCTGCAAAAGCTGATGCTGAATTCATTCGTTTTAACAGTTATGGCTCAAGTTTAAAATCAGCGAATGCTCACTGGGTAGGAGTAATTGCAAATTCAAATGATTGCCCTTCAGGTGTAAAGGAAATTCGTTATCACATGGATAGCGAAGACGATAATCCACTTACCTCATACGCACACAATGATGCTGGTTGTTTTAAATCTAATGGTTTAAAAATAGTATCTAGCTCAAATCTCGATTGGGTAGTATGTATAGTTGATGCAAACAAGCATTATTTTGACAACATTAATAAGGGATATGCCATTTTTGATTTATCGCACGAAACGCATTTAAGAGGTGCAAGTGAAGTATTTATACATTCTGATGATGAGGATAATAATAATGATAACCATTATGATAGTCCATCTTATGGTTTTGCAAAAACCAATGGTGATGGCCAGGATCCTCTTCAAGCGGGCAGTTATAATTCTCAAGATGGTGGTGGCTGGACAGAATTTTGGCTATATTATTTCCCAGCTCAATCTACGTCTCGTAAATTACCAAAGCTTGGTTTCGAATATTCAGTATTTTCAAATTTTGTTTGCTGTAATTGGACAAACCAAAACATTGTCAAGTTTGATTGCGAGGATAAAAAAAACAAAACAGTTGTTAAAGTATACCCAGAGACTGGCAGTTCTTATAATTCAAGTCTATTAGATGCTACATATAAAGTATTAGGTAAAGACAGCAAGGGAAATTTAAGTTACTATATTCAAAATTCTTCGGTATACCGGGAAACTTATTAATATTATATGGCTTGCCATTTTGGCAAGCCAATTTTAAAATTATTAACTATGAGAAATTTATTATTCCTATTGAGTTTTATTGTCTTGTATTCATGTAATACAAATAAACAAGAGGCTGTAGCAATTGTTGATGGCAAAACAATTAATTTGAAACAAATTGATAATATTATTCATGAACAATTATTTCACATGCTTGAAGGCATTTTTCTTTTACGACAACAAGCACTTGATGAGTATATAAACCAATTGGTAATAGCCGAAGAAGCAAAGAAACAAAATTCCTCAGTGGAAGAGCTCCTCAATAAAAACATCATGCCAAAACTTGCAGATAGCTTAGTCGATAAAAGGGCATCAGAATTACTGGGATTTGTTGCTGACATGTCTGATCCACATAAAATATATGATTGCAAAACAGAATTTGGAAGAAATTATTTAAAGAAAAGTATGCTTATTGAGGAAAAAGCCAAATATGCCCAAAGCTTAAGGGACAACCATACTATTGACATATTTCTTTCCGGACCGGATAAATTCAGGCCTAAAGTAAGCTTAAAGGATATTGAAATAAATTTTAAGGGTAATTTAAAATCTGATTTTGAATTTATTTTAATTGGTAATAGCGAATGCGATGGTTGCAAGCAAGCAAAACCAATAATGGATTCCTTATTTTCAAAATATGGCGACAAAATTAAATTTGGGTACTGTTATTATAGTAATCAACCCTCATTAGCCTCAATAGCGGTAGAAGCTGCTGGTTTACAGGATAAATATTGGGAAATGCATGAAATGACTTTTGCAGAAGACAACAATCCAGACACTACTACAGTTATGGAATATGCCTCAAAACTTGATTTAGATTTAACCAAATTCAATAATGGATTAAATTCCTCAGAAATTAAAACAAAAATTGAAAATAACATTAATATTATTGCGGATAGTAAAATAATTACAACTCCTACAATTGTTATTAATGGTAACGTATTTAATGCTCCATTTCTCCAATATGAAATGGAAGAATTTATTGATAAACTATTAAGATAGCGACTAAACTATATCTTTTTGCCTGGGGAGGCGTATCTAGTGTCAAATCGAGTCTCAAAGTTTTGTAGAATAAATTGCTTCACTTTCGTGCCTCAAGTTCGCAATGACGTCATTGTGAGGAAGTATGACGAAGCTACCGAGCATGCGATCACATACCGCCTTAAGCTTTAGCGATGGAGCTGCTCATCGAAGATAATCTCACTTGTCAAATCATGCCTGACTTGACACTAGAAAGTTGAGAGTGCCTGTACAGAAAGTTCGAATTTCAGGCTTGCAAAGCACTAAAATTCGGACTTTATTGACAGACTTTGGCTATCAGAGTTTATTGATACCGCACAGTATTTGACTTGTAAACTGAATAAAAAAATAAATGGCTGGAATTATATTTTGCAATAATTTCTATCGGTCTACTTATTAAATCAAATAGCATAAAGTTGACCAAAAATGATCAGGACAGGTCATGAATTAATCGGGTTATATAAAAGAACAGAAAAACGTACTTACATATAAAAATAATTATGGCGGCAATTAAGAAAATTTTAAATGGTAAAGTATCATTGTTGGGTTTATCTTTTTCAATGGTATTGTTTACTTCGCTTTATTGTTCCAAACAGTTTATGGACCCTTTTTTGGAAGCACAACATGCATTTGCGATGCTTGCCGGATCAATCTCTCTTTTAATTGCTTTTATCTATTTCATTTTTAAAAAGCAGAAACTCAGCTATACCGTAAATAAGCTTGATATATCGGTGTTTATATTTGGAGTCTATTTATTGATGCACGAAAGCCTATCGGGTAAGCTGTTTACAAACAATACTCAATTATTGAATATTCTACTATGTATAGGAATCTATTTTGTTTATTTACCCATTTTTAAAAAACAAATTGGCTCAGTTGAAAATAAATCCTTAATACGAACAATACTGAGTATTTGCATAATAATAGGCATTATTCAACCTATTTATGGATTTTTAGAATTTTTTAATGCCGTTCCAAAAATGCAGAACGAATTTCCAATAGGAGGAGCATTTGGAAATCCAGGCTCCTATGCGAATTTTCTTGTAACATTACTACCAATCAGTATTTTTTCAGTATTGCATTACAAAAATGGGTTCTTGAAATATGGGGGAATAGTATCAAGCATTCTTATTTTGGCAATTTTACCATTAACATTGGCCAGAACGTCATGGATTGCGGCCATTATTGCCCTAATATTCATTAGTTTAACTATTTCCAGAAGTAAAGTAATATTTAGGTTGCTTTCAAAAAACAGGAACTTAAAAATAGTTTCCTTTTTAACCATAGTTACTATCTTTTTAGGCCTTTTTATTGGATTATCAAAATTTAAGCAAGACTCGGCAAATGGTCGATTGTTTATATGGAATATTTCAACCAAAATTATCAAAGATAAGCCTTTGTTCGGACATGGAATTTCTTTGTTTTCCCCTATACATAACCAATACCAAGCTGAATACTTCAGGGTAAATCCCGACGACACAAAGAATGGGTATATAGCTGAATGTGTGAATTCTGCCTTTAATGAATTCATACAATTTTCAGTTGAAATAGGGCTAGTGGGCTTAATGTTTTTTTTAGTAATTCTAATAATTTCAATAGAAGCTTTTTATAAATCTAAAAATAAGCCTAATTCAAAAATGAGCATCACAATTATAATTGTAATAATGGTATGCTCTTTATTTTCTTACCCTTTGCACAGTATTCCAACACTATTTCTTTTCTTTATGGCATTGCTTCTGATGAGCTCAGTAATTCCAAGCTATAAAATAAATTTTGCGTCAACACAAACCGCTGGAAAAATATTTAGTACCATAGGCTTTATTATAATGATAATGTGGTTGTCAGTATCAATAAGCAGGTTTAATGCTGAAAAAGAATGGAAAAAAGCTTTTATTATGGCACGTAAAGGCTTAAATAATGAAGCAAAATTAGCTTACTCTAACTTATTCGATAAGTTACAATACAATCAATACTTTCTGTTTAACTATGGTGCAGAATTAACTATAATGGGAAAACACAAAGAAAGTATAACAATACTGAATAAAGCTAAAGATAAGGTATTTGATACTGAATTGAATATATATTTAGGTGTAGATTATACAGAGACAGGAGAATTAGATAAGGCACTTTCTTGTTTCAAGAAAGCTTCTGAAATGATGCCAATAAAATATATTCCGAAGTATCAGATGGTTATAATTAATGAAAAACTAGGAAATACTACTGAAGCCATTAGATTGGCAAATATTATTATAGATATGCCAATAAAAGTACCTTCCGAACTAGTAAATCAAATTAAGAAAGAAATGCAGATCTTTCTAAAAGATAAGAATCATTCTATTGAATAGCATTATTGGTTTATTTATCTCGCTACATATAAGCATAAAAAAACCCTTCCTAAATAGGAAGGGCTAGCTGTCTCACAAGGACTCGAACCTTGGCTGACTGGACCAAAACCAGTAGTGCTACCATTACACCATGAGACATTACCTTGTTTGGGAGTGCAAATGTATAATTTTTTTTTATTCTACAAAAATGAAAATTCTTTTTTTTCGTGTTCAACCGATCTCTGTAAGGTTGCTGCCTACAAAACAATATTTTCTTTTTAAAACCTGTTATTCAGCACTTTCCTCCAATTCTTTTAAGACTTCTACTTTACTATCCGTATTATCAATTACTTCTTCATTTTCAAAGGAATCAAATATATCTGATGAGGCATTGCAGTTGATACCTAAAATATTAATTGCGCTTTCATCGCATGTGATATCAAGTCCTTCTGGTACTGTTATTACTACTCGAACTTTTGGAATGCGCCAAATATAGTCATCATCAACTATATAGAATTCATCAAGTATTAGTTGTGAATCAGACATACGCCACTCGTAGTCGGCTAGCTTTTCCCATTTCGATGGTTTTTTACCAACCTGGAAATGCAAATAAGTTTTATAGATATCGAGTTTAATTTGGTTGCTTTTACTTCTTTTGATAATCACCTTTGGATGAGCCAAATAATCATTATTCCATTCATCCCAGACAAATTCACGGTCAAAAAACTGGTAATGTTCAAATTGGTGATTCGAATTATCCTGTACGTCAACCCCTATAAAGAGTGGCTCATTAGTCGAAATATCAAACGAATACTTAGTGTGTTCTGTATTCCTAAAAGTACCTCTATCAATGTCGGAAGCAAGCATAACTATAAATGTTATTAAGGCAAGTACCCATATTGTTGCACCCAAACCTGCCGCAACTTGATTTTGTGTTTTAATTCCAAATAATAGCTTGATAATCTTCACTAATACAGCAATAATTGGAATTATAATTACAAGGAACAAGCAAATTCCGGTAATCGTAAAGTGTGGCCAAAACCCAAAATGTGGCCAATCCCAGGTATTAAACCATTCTCCGGGGAAGAACAGAGCTCCACCTGCAACAATTCCAATAATTGCAAAGATGAATGCAAGCAGAAGAAATACTCCTATTAAAATCCCAAGTACTTTAATAAATACAAGCAACGCATTGCCTAATACTCTGAAGAATTCAGACAAGCCACTTTCAATATTTTGATACCCTTTTGAGTTTGGAATGTCTTTTATTTTTGATTTAACTTTGTCAAACTCATCCTTAACACTTTCTTCTATATTACTTATGTTAACAGGTTTACCTCTCATCTCTAATTTCTGTGCAGTTGTCCTGGCTTGAGGAATGACTATCCACAGAATTATATAAATTAGCAGCCCGGCAAAGGGAGCAAAGAATAAAATAACAAATATTAGCCGAATCCAAATTGGATCTATATCGAAATAGGCAGACAATCCGGAACAAACCCCACCTAGAACAGAGTTCTCAGTATCACGATAAAATCGTTTTTTACTACGTGACTGTCCTTTAGATTTTGAAGAGGGTTGTTCTGTTTCTTCACTTTCTGGTTCATCCATCTCTTCTGCTGTCCCAAGTTGAGATATAACCTCTTCAACGTCTGCAAGAGAAATAACCTGTTTCTTGTCGCTAATTTTTGCGGCCAATAATTCGGCAATTCTTATTTCAATATCTTCAACTATTTCTTCGGCTTCTTTTGGCGATGCACTAAATTTTCTTTTAAGTGAATCGAGATATTTTTTAAGTTTTTCAAAAGCATCGCTATCTAAATCGAATAACTGTCCACCCAGATTAACTTTTACTGTTTCCTTCATGGTTTTGGATTATTTTACGGTTGTTTTAATAGAGTTTACTGCCTCTACCAAATCATCCCACGATTCGGTGAGTTCTTTTAAAATATCCTGACCTTTTTCGGTAAGTTCATAATATTTCCTTGGAGGTCCCTGTTGCGACTCTTCCCACCTGTAGCTTAACAAACCAGCATTTTTTTGCCGTGTAAGCAATGGATAAAGAGTTCCTTCAACAACAATCAGTTTAGATTTTTTTAGCTCACTTATTATATCTGAAGCATAAGCATCGCCGCGCGAGAGTATTGACAATATACAAAATTCCAATACTCCTTTCCTCATTTGTGCTTTAGCATTTTCTATTTTCATTTCTTTCTGAATTTAAAGGGTAAGTGCATAATTTTCAATGATTACGCTATAATCCTTTCTTCAACCTTATTTCTTAGAGCTGAAATTTTTCTTCACATTCTCATATTCATCCTTAAAGAAATTCTTTATGTTATCAATAGTTACTGCTTCACCTCTCATTTCAAGCTTTTGAGCGGTTGTTTGCGCTTCTGGCATAATTAACCATAAGATAAGGTAAATCAAAAGTCCAGAGCCTCCAAGAAATACCAGAACTACAAAAACAACGCGAACAATGGTAGGATCCATATTCCAATATGCTGCAAGTCCTGAACATACACCTCCAATTATTCGACTATCAGGATCACGGTACATTCTTCTATAGTTCTTTTTTGCATAAGTGCCAGATGATTCATAGCTACTGTCATCATTAGATATTACTTCCGGCTCTCCAAGTATTTCAATAACATTGTCGATATCATTTATTATTACAACTTGCCTTTTCCCATCAAGCTTTTCATTAAGTAGTTCAGATATTCTGGCTTCAATATCATTTATTATATCTTTAAAATCATCTTCATGCTTGAGTTTTTTCTCAAGTGAATCTAAATAGTTTCGGAGTTTTTGGTAGGCATCTTCATCGATGTGGTATACCATTCCGGCCAGATTAATAGTAAGTGTTTTCTTCATAGCCCTAATAATTTTTAAATAAATAAATCCTTTCAAATAAGTGAATCTTGCTTTCCGGAATAGAAAACTCGGTTCTGTTTTCAATTGATATTTTATCTTCAATCTCAATTTCAATTTCAATTTCATCCTCCAATATTGAGTTACAGGAGTAGCTATTGCTGTTAATTAAAATTGAGAAGCAAATAGTTACAATACTAAGCGTTATCAAGAGTAATATGTGTATATATTTCTTCACTTAATTTCAAGTATAGAACAAATATACAATGTTTTATAGTACTATGCAACACATAGTAGTGTTTTTTTTATAATACATGGCTAAAAACAATAGAGGGTATAAAAATGTTCAGGCAATAAAAAACCCCAATGGTCGCTACCATTGGGGTTCATGTATAATTTTGAGTTATCTTAATTAGCTCTCATCTGACTTTCGCGCAGATAAGTTTCAACCTTTTCTTTTAATTCTAACTGATTATAGTTTTCGGCCATTCTGCCAATTTGAACAAGTATTTGATAATTAGCTCCTAATTCCTGCCCATTGATATCCCTAAATTTACTGCTCATAGAAAGGAAATAATCCTGTCGTGCCGAAATAATATCAAAAAACTTAGTTAAAAGTTCGTTCCCTTTATCAAATTTGTTAATTCGATAATACGAATCAGCAATGTAAATTACGAAATAGTCATATGGGATTTTATCGTGTGGCGTTAATTCAAGAATTCTATCAAGAACCTTCTCAGCTTTATCATTTTTACCTTCAAGAGCCAAAGCATTAGCTAACCTGGTAAAACGCATCCTCATACGAATAACATTTAGTGTGCGAATATGAAAATGATCCAGATAAACATCATCTTCATTCATACGACCCCACTTAAACTCTTCCATGTACTTTTTATACAGAATATCTGTATCAATGCGGCCTCTTTCATATGGGTTATCGCTTTTTATTGGTACTAATCGATAAGCAAATCCATCTAATTGCAAGTAATCGTCTAATCCAAGTAAACCACTATGACCAGTAGATACAAAATATATTGGACGCTCCCAATTATTATTTGCAAGAATATCTAATGCAATAAGGTCGCTTTTCGTAAGTCTTCCACCAGAGAATTTACCTACCAAATTCTTTTCTATTAATGCTGCATTTTCTGGCTTAACGGTACCAGTAGCAATAACTTGTGCCGAATCTACCGGAATTGTAAATGATTTTGTTGGAACTGCATCAAAGGATTTCCCTGTTTGTGTTCTAACCTTTGTTCTTGGGTGATCACTCTTTATCCATTCCAAAATTTCTTTAGCAGGATAAGCTTGTTGATATTGTTCCTGAACAAATACCATATCGCGTGTTCCATCAATGTATTCTTCATGCTTGAAAGAAATTGGCAATGGTTCAGATTCATATGCTTTAAGTTTCATTTGGTCGGCATACCAATCCATATTAAGAAGCATAAGATTAACAATACGAACATCTGTACGTATTCCTTCAACCTCTTGAGCGTACCAAAGTGGAAAAGTGTCGTTATCGCCATTCGTAAAGAGAATGGCATTCGGTTCACATGACATGAGATAGTTATATGCTATATCTCTTGCTGTATATCTTCCGGAACGATCATGATCATCCCAGTTTTCTTTTGCCATTATTCCGGGAACAAGGAAAAGGCAGAACACAGTAATTACAATACTTGCCGGAGCATTTTTAAAAGCTTTGCCTGCTAATTCAATAATTGCAAGCACTCCAAGTCCAACCCAAATTGTAAAGGCATAGAACGAACCAGCATAGGCATAATCACGTTCACGTGGCTGTTGAGGATATTGATTTAAATAAACTACAATTGCCAGACCTGTTAATATGAATAACATCATGACAACCCATGCATCTTTTTTGTGCTTACGATAATGATAAATCAAACCAATTAATCCAAGAAAGAATGGTAGTCCATAATACCTGTTTCTTGCTTTATGCCCTGAAATTTCTTCAGGCATATCTTTGCCATTTCCGATTTTCAGATTATCAACAAGAGGAATTCCACTTATCCAGTTACCATCTACAATTCCACCATCTGACTGAATATCGTTTTGTCTACCCATAAAGTTCCACCAGAAATATCTCAGATACATATAATTTACCTGATAACGGATAGCAAAGCGAATGTTTTGAATCATGTTTGGTTTATCCTTTGGTCTGTCTCGGTCATATATAAGTTTACCTTCTCTATCTGTAACCAGACTATTAGTCTTAGGATCTTTTTTTGGATAATAAACATCCTTTTCAGGAATATTTCCCCAACGCAAATAATCATCAATATGTTTTGGGTCTGAACTATACATTCTTGGAAACAGTCCAACATATTTGGATTGGAAATGAGCTATTGTTTTCCTATTTGTCACAACATATTTACCATCCCTTTTTGTGTAATATTTTTTTCCTTCAGTGTATTTTTCATGTTCTGCATTAAAATACTGCCCCCGTATTAATGGCCTATCACCATATTGCTCACGATTTAAGTAGGACATTAACTTAAAAACAGTCTCTGGACTATTCTCATCCATCGGCGGATTCGCTACAGAACGAATAACAATCATGGAATAGGAAGAGTAACCAATTACAATAACTGAAATAACTAAGATCGCTGTATTAAGAATTACTTTGTTTTTCTTTTGTGTATAATAGACTCCATAAACTAAACCACCAACTAAAAGAGCTAGGTAAAATAATAATCCACTATTGTAAGGTAAACCAAAACCATTGACAAATATTAGTTCAAAAATTGAAGCAAGCCATACAACACCGGGTATTAAAATATACATAACACCGCCAAGTATTGCTCCACCTATAAGCAGTGTTTTAATTATCCCATTTCTGGTAACTTCAAATTTGGTAAAGTAATAAACAAGAACAATGGCTGGTATTGCCAATAAGTTCAATAAGTGAACTCCTATTGATAGTCCCATTAAATAGGCTATAAGAATCAACCAACGGTTTGCATATTTTTCATTCGCTATGTTTTCCCACTTCAGAATTGCCCAAAAAACAATAGCTGTAAAAAACGATGAACTCGCATATACTTCACCTTCAACAGCTGAAAACCAGAAGGTATCAGAAAAAGTGTATGCTAATGCACCTACTAAACCGCTACCTAAAACAGCAACAATTTGGTAAGGCTTAAGATTTTCACGGCCTGTAATTTTTAAAGCCAGGTGAGTTATTGTCCAAAACAAGAACAAAATAGTAAAGGCACTTGCCAAAGCAGACATGGCATTAACCATGAAAGCTACGTTTTCAACATTATGGCCGGCAAAAATTGTAAAAACACGAGCCATTATCATAAATAACGGTGCTCCCGGAGGATGTCCAACTTGCAATTTAAACGCACTTGCAATAAACTCTCCACAGTCCCAAAGGCTAACTGTGGGTTCAGCAGTTAATAAATAAGTTGTGGCTGCAACCAGAAATACCGCCCAGCCTAACACACGATTGTAAATACGAAAAGTATTCATTATACAGTTTTAAAATTTTTTCAGGCAGCTAATATAATGAAACCTGTTAGAATTAAAGCATTGCAAATCCACAAAATAAATTAATAACATCAAGAACTTAATGCTTAGTTTATTATTTTTTAATTTTAGGGGGAGTAACATTTTAACTTGTCATTAAGAAAAACAGATGTCAAATTGAAGAAAAACGAAGACCAACTCCTATTTACACAAATTAAAAAGGGTAATAAACAGGCCTTTGATACTTTATTCAGGAAATATTATACTCAATTAGTAAGATTTAGTATAGGCTACCTGCACAATGGTGTAATTGCAGAAGAAATGGTTCAGGATGTATTTATTAAGGTTTGGGAAAACGCAGCCAGAATCGATATTGATACTTCTTTATTAGCTTATTTGTATCGTTCTGTGCGCAATCAAAGCTTAAATTACATCAAACATCTTGAAATAAAGAAAAAGTATGAAAAAGAACAATTAGAAGTAGCTCCATTGAGTGACGAATCAGCTGCAGGAAATGTAAATCTTAGCTATTTTAAAAAAGCCTTGGCTATTGCTGTAAGCAATCTACCGGAAAAGTGTCGGCAAATATTTGAAATGGCAAAATTTGAAGGACTAAGCTACGATGAAATTGCCGAATACCTTCAGGTATCGGGGAAAACAGTTGAAAACCAGATGGGAATTGCACTCAAAAAATTAAGAGAGAGTCTATCTCCCCATGTGAATCAAATATTTGAATAATGGAGAAGAAAACGAAAAACAATATACCTGATGAATTAATTGCCAAATACCTAATGGGGGAATGTAATGAGAAAGAAACCAAAAAACTGGAGGATTGGAAAATGGCAAATCCAAATAACATGGAAGAGTTTAACAGGATGCAAAAAATTATGAATGAGGCAACACCTGAAGCATATGAACCTGATGTTGAAGGAGCTTTAAACAAAGTGTCTCAAAAGATTTCTTTACAAGATAAAAAGAAATCAGGATGGTTGCACTATGGCTTACGAATAGCTTCAGTATTAATTGTTGGAGTTGGTATTCTTAGCGCAATTTTGCTCTTTGGGGTAAATAATGAGATTGTTATTACATCGCAACTCGGAGAACTACCTAGAGAAATAATTCTGCCCGATGGTAGTCAGGTTACTATGAATGAGGGTTCAGAATTGAAATTTAAAAAGAAATTCAAGGGCAATGAAAGAAAAGTAGATTTTGAGGGAGAAGCATATTTTAAAATAGCCAGAAATGAAGAAAAACCATTTGTAATCGAATCTGGAAGTTCAATAACAAGAGTCTTAGGAACTGAGTTTAACCTCATTGCAAAAAAGGCAGACACTATTGTAAAAATAATTGTTACCAAAGGCCTGGTTTCATTCAATTTGAATAAAAAGGATATAATTAAAGAAGTAAAGGTTGAAGCAGGTCAGGTTGGTGAGATTAATACTAGCAAAGGTATTATTACCAGCAAGGTAAATGACGATTTAAACTTCCTATCATGGAAGAATGGCAAACTTACTTTCGATGAACAGGAATTCGGCTTGGCCATTCAAACAATTTCTTCATTTTATAAAGAAAAACTAATAATTGAAGATACTGAATTGGATACAGCTATTTTTGTTGCCACATTTGACAGCCTAGAATTTAAGGAAGTTCTTTCAACCATTGAGTTAATAATGGATGTTAATATTGTAGAGGAAAATGATACCTATATAATTAGGGAAAAATTGTAGATTGGTAAATAAAATCGCATAGTTGAGGCAGTTAATCCGATTACAAATATTATTCTTATTTCTTTTAGTTTTTGATCGCTCATACGGTCAGGAAGAGATGCTGAAAGACAGCTTTAAAATCAATATTGAAGCAGGAGAATTAAAAGATGCAATTCAGGAGTTATCAAACCATACCGGAATACGATTCGGCTATCGGGAGAAAACTATAAGTCAAAAAACTGTTGATGCAAATATTTATAATACTACCCTGGAAGAAATTCTGAGAAAGCTTATTGTTTCAAATCAACTATGTTATTTGGTGCAAGGCAAACAAATTATTATTCATACAGGATGTTTGCCCAAATATTATAGCATTACAGGATACATTATTGAAGATAGCACTTATAATTCGCTACCATATATTTCAGTTAGTATTTTAGGTAAACCTATTGGTGTTATTGCCGATCAAAACGGCTATTTTGAATTGGATATACCCTTACAGAACCAAAAGTATGACACACTAGTTTTCTCATCATTGGGCTTCTACCGTGATACATTGGTTCTTAACGCTGGGGTTGAAGACCAAATAACTCTGGCAATGACTCCAAAAACATATCCTGTGCCTGAAATTACTGTGAGACCATTAGAATACATCACCGAACGATTGGGAAATTCAAAAGGACGACCTTCAGGTTCTTTATATCTCGACACCCACGGTCAGCAATCGGCTTTGCGAATTTCAAATTCAATGAAAAGTAAAGGAGTAATTCAATCGGTTGAATATTTTCTATCAAAAAAAGGAAATACTGATGCACCTTTCAGGGTAAGGATTTTTAAAGTTGATTCAACAGGCAAACCTGGCAAGGACTTAATTGAAGATGCTATTGTTGTTAAACCAGAAATTGAAGATGGATGGTATTCTGTTGATATATCAATGCTTGAAATTGAAATGCCTTCAAATGGAGTCTTTGTGTCAATGGAAGGTGTTTTTCCTGATGATTATGAAAGCTACTTTGGAAGCTCAGAATTTATTGATTTAGCTGATCAATCCAATAAGATAAATACTAAGGACCTGATTTATGGACAACGGGTAGGTTATAACAAGAAGGGTCGGCATAATACCTGGCACTTTTCTATGAGCAAGGTTTGGTTTCAATTAGAGAAACAAAGCTTTGGGGTTATGATTGCCGCAGTTGTCAAATATGAAAAAGAAGTAGAAAACAAAAAAAATTCTAACAATGAATAGAATTAAAAAATATCTATCTATACTATTTGTATTAGTTCCAATACTATTACATGCCCAATGTAACCAGCAATTAGTTGAAAAGGCAGCTGAACTAGCAGGAACAGATGCTATTTACTTACGTGATTTTAAAGTTAAGCTTTCCGAAGGAAATATGGATAATCCCACACCCACAGGTAAATTTCCTGTTTACCTTAACAAAGGGGTTAACTATCGATTTACAATTGCTAACGCCGTAGAGTATGAAGGGAAAGCCTATATTGAACTATCTCGTCGGAGCCAAAACTACGCCGATAATAAAAACACTAAAGATGGAAATTATGTCAACTCTTTCGATTTTCCTTGTCATCGTTCGGCCACCTATCAACTCTTACTAAACTTTGGAACAGGAGAAGCCGGTTGCGCTGCAATTGTAATGTCAATGGTCTACCAAGATTCAATGGAATATATTGACCCTGGAGTTAATCTGGTTAGTGATTCATCTGAAACTATGTATCTATGGTCTTCAACAGAATTGCAAATAGCATCCTCAGATACCAGAGATGCCGACTTCAGGGTGAATGTTTCACAAGGAACTATTAAAAAGAATGGACGCTTCTATATAGTAACGCCAGAAAAAAAAGGTGACCTGCTTATTAAAATTGATGTATTCGAAAACGATTCATTACTTGAATCTGATTCAGTTCTTTATCAGGTTGTTCTCCCACCATTGCCAAGAATAAATTTTGCAGGCAGTTCAAGTACAAATATTTCGAAAAGAAACATTCGCATGACTGACGAATTAAAACTTGAATACCCTGTTGAAATAGATCATGAACCATACAAGCTAAAGAGTTTTTCGCTGGCTTTAAATCCAAGCGGCTTTAACCATGAAGTCTCGAATGGAGAAAGGTTAAGTTTTCGCCAAATTGAGCTTATAAACAACACAGAAGAGGGTAAAATAGTTTACATAATTGATGCGATTTTTGAAGATTTGAATGGGAAATTACATAAATCAAATTCTATGACATATATGTTGGAGAAATAAGAACTTCAACTCATATGTTTTTTAGTGCAGAAAATTATTGTGCTTGCATATTTTCTTCGATATTATATCTTTGTTTTGAACCTAACTCTGATAGAAAATTTATGCCAATTATTACGTCTTTAGTGAAGTGGTTGAATATTAAGAGGATGTCGCAAATCGACCTAATGCGTAAATATCCTTTTAATGTGCAGCAAGACACTTTCGAACAGTTAATATCGAAGGCACAAAATACAAAGTGGGGAAAAGAATATCGTTATGAGCAGATTAAAGAGATTGTAGATTTTCAACAGTCTGTTCCACTTCAACATTATGAAGATGTGAAACCTTACATCGAAAGAACCCGAAAGGGAGAACAAGATTTACTCTGGCCGGGAGAAACAAAATGGTTCGCAAAATCGTCGGGAACAACAGCTGATAAAAGTAAGTTTATTCCAGTAAGCAAAGAAGCATTAGAAAAATGTCACTTCAGGGGAGGGAAAGATATATTAGCAATATACACTTCCAATAATCCGGAATCAAAAATTTTCAAGGGTAAAGGCTTAACACTTGGTGGGAGCCATAGCATCGATAATTTTAGCAATAAGTCATATTACGGTGATTTATCTGCAATTTTAATCGAGAACCTGCCTTTTTGGACAGAATTTATTCGTACACCAAGCCAACAAATTGCTTTGCTCGATAAGTGGGAAGAAAAGCTTGAGAGAATTGCTCGTGAAACAATAGAGGAAAATGTAACCAGCATTGCTGGAGTGCCATCATGGAATCTGGTTATGATTAAATTTATTTTAGACTACACCGGTAAGAATAATTTGTTGGAAGTATGGCCAAATCTCGAGCTCTTTACACATGGAGGTGTAAGTTTTAAGCCATATAGGCAGCAATTCGAAAAACTTATTCCAATACAAAATATGCATTATCTGGAAGTTTACAATGCATCGGAAGGATTCTTTGCAATACAGGATAATCCTTATGATGAAGGTATGCTTCTTATGCTCGATTACGGCATTTTCTATGAATTTATTCCCATGGATGAATTTGATAAGCCTAATCCAAGAACACTTACTATTGATGAAGTCGAAGAAAATGTAAACTATGTAATTGTAATATCTACTAACTCCGGACTTTGGCGATACATTATCGGCGATACTGTAAAATTCACCTCTTTAGTTCCACATAGATTAATAATCACTGGTCGTACTAAGCATTTTATTAATGCATTTGGCGAGGAGGTAATAATTGATAATGCGGAAAAAGCACTACATTTTGCTACTTCAAAAACAAATTCAGAGATACGCGATTTCACGGCAGCTCCTGTTTTTATGAGCGACAAAGAGAAAGGATGCCATCAATGGGTTATTGAATTTGAAACTCCTCCTACTAATAAAAAAGAGTTTATATATCATCTGGATAGTATGCTTCAAAATGTGAATTCCGATTATGAGGCAAAAAGATATAAAAGCATAACACTTGATCCTCCTATACTAAATGTTGTAGCCAAAGGAACCTTTTACAAATGGATGGAACAAAAAGGGAAGCTGGGAGGACAAAATAAGGTTCCTCGACTATCAAATAGTCGACAATATGTTGAAGAATTAATAAAAATTTCGGAACTTAATAAGTAAATTCGGAGTAATACTTAACTGAATATTTCACACTGATAATAAAACTTAAACTTTATGCATATAGCAGTTGCAGGAAACATCGGGTCTGGTAAAACAACATTAACCAGCCTTATGGCAAGACATTTTGGTTGGAAACCACACTATGAAGATGTTGATGATAATCCTTACCTGGATGATTTTTACAACGATATGCAGCGTTGGTCGTTCAATTTACAGGTGTTTTTTCTAAATACAAGATTTAATCATATTCTTGAAATTAAGAAAGCTAGTGATACCGTAATTCAGGATCGAACAATCTATGAGGATGCCTATATTTTTGCCCCTAATTTGCACTCAATGGGGTTAATGTCTACTCGCGATTTTGAAAACTATTTTACAATCTTCAATCTAATTTCCTCATTAATTCAACCACCAGACTTAGTTGTATACCTTAGAGCATCTGTACCTACCCTTGTTCGTCAGATTGAGAAACGGGGCAGGAAATACGAAGACAACATAAGAATTGATTACCTAAAAAAACTTAATGAGCGCTACGACTCATGGGCCGAGACTTATAATCTGGGTAAATTAATGGTTGTCGATGTTGATAACCTTAACTTTATCGATAAAGCCGAAGATTTAAGTGTAGTAATTGATAAAATCAATGCTGAATTGCACGGATTGTTTTAGCCCGCATAATGCAAAAGTTCTTTATTGAGAAACGTAAAATCTCTAATTCGAAAAGAAGCGCAATAAAACGGAGCTCAACATAACCGTTGAGCTCTACCAAGGTATTGACTTCAGTTCTATTCCCAAATAATATTATTTTGATGAACCTTTAGCTTGGCCTAAGCTAATAATTTGATTAGCTATCCGACAATTTCACCAGCCTTTGTTATTAATTCTTCCCAATCTTTGTCTGCTATTCTGGCACCATAGTTTTCAATAACTTTTGATGCCAACAAAGCGCCCAATTGGCCGCATTTGTCGAATGGTAAATCCAGATTCATACCATAAAGAAATCCGGCAGCATAGGAGTCACCAGCACCAGTAGTATCGGTTGGTTTAATTTCTTTAACCGGAATATTATATACTTTCCCTTTGTTTTTAATCATTGAACCATCTTTTCCGACTTTTACAACTGCGATATCACAGTCTTCAGCAAACACATCAAGAGCTTCAGTAGGTTCTTTGCCAGTATATGATTTTGCTTCTTCCTCGTTCGCAAAAACAATATCAACATATTTTGGAAGAATTCGTTTCAAGAAATCAAGATTATCCTCAACTACATTATAGCTAGCCATATCAAGAGAGACAAGCATATTATTCTTCTTTGCAAGAATTAAAGCTTGTTCAATCAACTCACGATTATATACTAAATATCCTTCTATATGGAAAATATCATAACCAGAAAAAGCCTCTTCTGTTAGCTCCTGGGCATTCATTTCAACAGCTGCACCCAGGTAAGTCGCAAAAGTTCTTTCCCCATCAGAACTAATAAATGTATGTGCACAACCACTTGGGGCTTTTCCTCTTAACAAAGAGGTTTTAATTCCAGCATTGTGCAAATCATTTTCAAAAAAGTTACCTAGTTCATCACCTTCATTTACTTTTCCAATATATCCACATGGCACTCCTAAACGAGCAATACCATGTATGCTATTCGCAGCTGATCCGCCAGAAACTTTTTGTACATCCATTTTTTCAATTAAGGATGAAATCTTTTTTGCTTGCTCATCATCAATTAGGATCATGCTACCCTTTGGTAGCTCCAAATCTTTAATCAGATTATCATCTTTCATTTGAATTAACAGGTCTACAAGAGCATTACCTAAACCAAGAACTCGTTTCATGCTTATATTTTTTAATTTCTTAATGTTTAAAATATTAGTAAACACCTGTTAACTCACATAGAATTATATTATTTGAAGGAAGAAAAATCAGAATAATTTACTCTATGTTTGCTTCATTATCAAGTGTTTCTAGTATTCGAGCTGCGAAGTAACAAAAAAAAGACTAAAAAATAACGAAAAGCTATTGCATATTTAAAAACAAACGTATAGTTTTGCAGTCGCATTTTTCCTCAGGCTTGTACCAGAGGGTAAATGTCCAACAGTTCCGATTCGTCGGAACGAATACATATAAACTCCTCAGTAGCTCAGTTGGTTAGAGCGGCGGACTGTTAATCCGTAGGTCGAAGGTTCAAGTCCTTCCTGGGGAGCAGAAAAGGGTCAGACGAAAGTCATGGCCCTTTTTTGGTTTCTGAAAATTACATAGTATGTATAAAGTTTACGTTTTGTATTCTGCCAAAATAGGGATTACTGCGCTATATTTTACCAGCAGGTATAGGTGAGTTTTATGTAACTTACCATACTGAATGGATAATGGTATGAACCTATTGTTCTTTTGGGGATGATCGGTACTTATGGGTAGTAAGTATAAAAGTTTTACTTCTTCCTCCGCTTTCTTCTTATTTTTTTGTGTTCTTCCTCAGCAGTTTTGGCTTCTTTCATAAGTGTTTTCCAGTCACTTTTTTCTTCACCTGAAAAATCGAGGGTTTCAGTATAATCTTCTTTTTTTATATCTATTACATCAATGCTTCCGCCCACATACTTTTCGATTTGATTAAGCAAAGGCTTTTCTTCTGAACTGCAAAAGGAAACAGCAAAACCTTTTTGTGTTCCCCGACCTGTTCTTCCAACTCTGTGGACATAGTATTCTTCCTGCTCGGGCATGTCGTAGTTTACTACGTAATCAACGTTTGGAATATCTATTCCACGTGCACTTACATCGGTGGCAATTAATATTTTTATATCTCCTTTTCTGAAACTATCTAAGGAAGAAAAACGTTCTTTTTGGTTTTTATCTCCATGAATGGTCAAACACTTAATATTAACTCGTTCCATTGCATTAAAAACTCTTTCAGCCCTAACTTTAGTTCTCACAAAAATTAAAATCTTACTATCAGGATTTTCATTAATGACTCTTTCTAAAAAAAAGCGCTTGTCGTCCATTTCTACAAAGGCAATGGAATGAACAATATTTCGTGCTACAGGATTTTTAGGAGAAATCTGAATTCGAATTGGATTTGTTACAAGAGAATATGCCAGCTTCTTAATTTTAGGGTTAATTGTAGCCGAAAAGAATAGTGTTTGACGTTTCTGTGGCAGAAAGCGAATAAGGTCCTGAATGTCTTTAATAAAGCCTAAATCGAGCATATGATCTGCTTCATCTAAAACTAAAGTATCTACCTTGTTAAGTCTCAAATGCTTCTGGCTTACTAAATCGAATAAACGTCCAGGAGTAGATATTAGCACATCAATACCTTCCTGCAATTTCGCTATTTGAGGATCTTGATCAACCCCACCATACAAACTTAATACCCGAATAGAGGCATGTTTACCCAATTGAAGAAAAACTTTCAGTATTTGCTCGGCTAATTCTCTGGTAGGTACCATAACAACACACTTTACCTCGCCAGGATTGTATGTAGATTTTTGATTTATTAATTTATCAATTATAGGTATAGCAAAAGCAGCCGTTTTACCAGTTCCTGTTTGAGCAATTGCTAATACGTCTTCTCCATTACGAATGGGCCCAATTGATTTGTATTGTATATCTGTTGGTTTACGGAAACCAAGTTTGTCGAGGCTCTTTAATATCTTTGGCGAAATCCCAAACTTTTCAAATTTCATATTCTATTTGTATCTGGGTGCAAAGATAGTGGTATAGGTTTAGCTTTAAACCTTTTCTTATAAAATATATAAGTGCGCTTACTAAGAATTGTTAATTAGAAACTTATCGTTCTTAAAAAATCAACTATTATATTCTACCTACCCCTGTTAATAAGTGTAACTCCGTATTTTTTTTCAAAGAATCTGAAGTAATAATATAGTTTATATTCTATTTCAATACCATAATTATTACTAGGATTGTAGTTAATCTCATTCTCGTATATTTCCTGTCGCGGACCAGAAATGAAACGACTATTGTATTCAATGGCATACATAGTGTTCCAATTTTTATAGTACGATTCGGAATAAAACTCCATTGGGAGTTGACTAATCAGGTAACTTTCAAATCCGACTTCAGAAACAATAAGTTCGTATTCTGTTGAATCCGGATTATTTGAATTTATTTCAACCTGCTTTTCAGTAGTTTTCTCTTGCTGGGTTGTTTGTGCAGAACAAACCATACTAAGCAATAGCGATAAAAATAATACTGTTGTTTTCATAAACATTTGTTTTATCATTTATCTACCTTCAATTCATGATAAAGTTAGATAAAATCTGTGTCTGAAATAAAGACAATTAAGAATAATTTAGCCCCTAAAAATGTTAGTATTATTTCAATAACTCGTCGTTAATCTAAATGAAGATAGTTAAATATTTATGGCAATGTTCCAATTTTACTTTAATATATTTTGTTGCTTCAAATCCATCTAATCTGAATATTAAATGCAAGATTTGGGTCGACATTTTCTTAGTGTCTAGTTTTTCTTGTTTTTAGGGGAAGTGTGAAATAAAAGGTCGATCCTTTACCTGGAGTTGAATCTAGCCATATCTTCCCTTCATGTAGCTCGACAATGGCTTTAGAGATAGATAAGCCTAAGCCTGAGCCTTCATAATCTCGAGATAAAGAATTTACATCAACTTGCCTGAAACGTTCAAAAATAACTTCTTTTAAATTTGGTGGAATTCCGATACCAGTATCAGTAACATAAAATTCAATAACTGTCTCCTTTAGAGAATAACCGAATACAATTTTACCAGATTTCGTGAATTTAATGGCGTTATCTATTAAATTACTCAATACCTGTTGTATTCTGTAACTATCCATTTGTATAATACTATCATCTAGCATTATGTCGTTTTTATGAATAAGTTTTAGACCTTTTTCTTCAGCTGCGGGTTTAAAGAAGAGATACAGATCCAAAATTAAACTTTTTACGGAGGTATTTTGTAGATATATATCTATTTGTCCTTCCTCTATTTTTGAAATATCAATAAGGTCATTGATCATGTTCAATAATCGTTTACCACTATTCTCTATGATTTGTATATATGTATCACGCTTTTCTATTTTTAGATTAGGGTCTTTTATCAAATCAACAAACCCCAAAATGCCATTCATTGGAGTTCTTATTTCGTGGCTCAAATTGGACAGAAAAGCTGTTTTCAACCTATCGCCTTCTTCAGCTTTTTCCATAGCTTCTTCTAATTGGCTATTAATTTGGTGTATTTTTTCCAGGCTCTTCGATAATTCTTGGTTTAAAATAAAATACTCTTCATTTGATTGCTCTAATTTAAATTTCATCAGTTTTTCATCTGTAATATCTTGGTGTATCCCGGTAGCCCTAACTGGATTTCCAAGTTGATCTCTTTCAACTATTTTTCCTCTGGCAGAAATCCATCTCCAGCTGCCATCTTTATGAATCATGCGAAATTCAGCCTCATAGTGGGGTATCTTATTAGTCATGTGTGCGTTTAACAAGTCCAAGGTTTGCTGCAAGTCGTCTGGATGAACCAAGCTTTCCCAAGTAGAAAAACTAGGTATTATTTCATCGATTCTATAGCCAAGCATTTCAGGCCACTGTTCATTTAAAATAAGATGCCCTGTCTTAACACTCCAGTCCCATATACCCAAATTTGCACTTTGTATCACTAACTTTAATCTTTCTTCGCTCTTTTTCAGTTTCTTAAGATTTACCTTTCCAATTAGCATATAAAAAATAATTATCCAAAGAATAGGTAAAATGGCTCCTGCTAAATTTTCGAATAACTCATAGTCATGCTCTGAGCCACTCCATTCAATAAACATAAGACCTTCGAAGACGATAAATAAAATAAAATAGATACCTATTGCAAGCGTCAATAACTTAAATGAGGATTTCCTCCATCGATAAATAATAATTATTGTGAATAGAATGCTAACAATGACAGGAATAATATCTATAAATGAAATCTTAATCATGCTTTATAATGTTTTTATTTGATAATAAAAACTTATAACTCCAAACAGACATTAAAACGACGCTTATCGCGTAAGACAAGTGCTCAAAAATATTAAGAGTTTCGCCCCAAAAGAATGATTCAAGATTAGTGCATATACTCGCAAAAAGGAAGAATAAAAAGGAAGCATATAGAATTTTATAAGCATTTACTTGCTTAATTTCGTTGTTATAGGAAAGAATAAAAATAAATGCTATCAGATTTAAAAATAGCATTATAACCTCATTTGCATCTTTCATATTATTTGCAACTTTAAAGATTATAGCTTATCCCTAAGTTAACAAAAAATGTGGTTCATTCTATTATAAGCAATGCATTTGCATCTTCTGGCGAATGCAGGGTAACTCAGTCAGGAGAAAAACTATAGCTTTTTTCTTCGCAGAAATGGCTGCTAATTCATTATTTCCATTAACATCAATATTGGCGCATGATCTGTACTTTTAAATATCTATTACAAATGCCGTTTACAACAGGCTACTCAAAATAGAGATGGAACCATTTTGGATTATGATGTACCATCCATCCTTGAAGGCTATGTTATTAATCAACTACGAGTTGTAATTAATCAATATATTCTGTAATAGTTTCCCGCTAGCATTGACTTTTTCCTAAATAGGGGTTATTTTAGCTTTTGCCTTAATACATTACTCCAAAGATGCTAAAGCTTATCCCATTTTTTCTTTGCACATTTCTTTATTTTACGTCCAGTAAAGCAATAGATAAAACGCCTGCTTTTGAATCTCAGGATTCATCTGAAATCAATAGACTAATGGCAGATTCATGGCGACATGTTCAGAATTTACAACTTGATAGTGCTGAATATTTTGCAGATTTCGCATTTAATAAAAGCGTTAGTTGCAATTATATTATCGGACAAGTTAATGCTCTTAATATGATGGGAGTTATAAATTTCTATAGTTTTAAATATGCTGATGCAGCTACGAAATTAGAGGAGGGGCAAGAATTAGCCATAAAAAACTCATATCAGAAAGGAGAAGCTGATGCATTATATTGGCTTAGTTATGTTTATAGTGTTAAGGGAGAATATAAAAGATCAATTGAAAAGATTACTGAGGCTTTAAATATTTATTCAACAATTAAAATAACATCAAGAATTGCTGATTGCTATTCTGGTTTAGGATATTTATTTGAGAAAATAGGAGAGCCTGAAAAATCGCCAGCAGAATATACAAAGGCCCTTAATATTTTAATTGAATTGAACGATTCGGCAAAGATAGCTGAAGGATACAATTATCTTGGACATAGTTACTATTATCTCGGTGATTACAGTCGTGCGATGGAGCAATATTTTACTGCATTAGCTATTTGGACCACTCTAAGTGATTCAATTAATATTGCCCAGGCCTATGGAAGTCTCGGCTCTATTTATCTTACTCAAGAGAATTATAAAAGTGCATTGGATTATTATTCAACTCAGGAAAAAATTCTGATAAAACATAAAAATCATTTTGAATTAGCCAAAGCAACCCAAAATATTGGTGTTACATACAATTACCTGAAAAAATACAATAAAGCAAAAATTTATTATTTGCGCGCCATAAGTTTATTTAAACAGATGGATTTTAAGATTGGTTTGGCAAATACTTACAAAAATTTGGCTGGCACTTATTTAGATTCTGGAGAGTTTGACAGCGCAATGGTATGTGCTAAGCAGGCTATGAATTATTCTGTTCAAATTAATAGCCAGAAACATATAGCAAATAACAATATTCAAATAGGACAGATTTTATTTCAGCAAGGAAAAATAGATCTAGCCAAAAAAAATTTTGAGAAAGCTTTAAAAATATCGAAGGCAATTAGTGACTTAGAAATTGAGAAAATGGCAACACTTTTTCTCGCAAAAATATATGAGATTAAAGGAAGCTATAGAAAGGCACTGGAATCTAAAAACAGGCACTATGAATTAGTTGATAGTCTTGAGAACAGAGAGAATCTTAAGAAGTTAACTCAACTGGAACTTCGTTATGAGTTCGACAAAGAAAAACAACAATTAGAGCTCAGGCGTGCTAAAGAAACAGCTATATTAGAAGCAAATATTAAACAAGCTTATTTATTAAGGAACTTTCTAATAATTGGAGCAATTCTCCTACTTTTTGTCATTGGTTTAATTGCGTATGCTTTAGTCCAAAAAAGAAAATCAAACAGAATTTTAAACAAAAAAAAGGATGAAATTGAGCATAAAAATTCATTGTTAGCCAGTGCTTTAACAGAAAAAGAATCTCTCTTAAAAGAAATTCATCATAGGGTTAAAAACAATTTGCAGATCGTATCCAGCCTATTAAATATTCAGACTGAATATTCAAACGATTCAAAAATTATTGGCGCTGTTCACGAGAGTCAAAGCAGAGTGAAAGCTATGGCTCTCATACATCAACTGCTTTATCAGGAAGAAAGTTTTACGAGGATAAACTTTCAGAATTATTTAGAACAACTAACTAAAATACTGGAAAACATTTTTAAACAAGAAGGTTTTAATGTTATCACTAAAATTAGAGCTGAAGAAATTGCTCTTGATATAGACACTTCTATTCCATTAGGACTAATTGTAACTGAATTGGTTTCTAATGCTTATAAGTATGCTTTTAATGATAGTAAACAAGGATATATAGAAGTGGGCCTAACTGGGAAAGGCGAAACTCAATATGAACTTTTTGTTAGGGATAATGGATCTGGATTACCCATTGACTTTAAACTAGAGAATTCAAAATCGATGGGACTCAAACTCGTTAAATTATTATCAGATCAAATAGATGGAGAACTTAGCTTTCAAAATGAAGATGGAGCTCAGTTTATCTTAGTATTTAGCGAAAACGAATAACATTATGGCAGATATTTCCATTCTCATTGTTGAAGATGAATTGATAATAGCAGAAGATATTAAAAACCAACTAAATAAGCTGGGATATCATGTAACAGGCATAGCAAAATCTTTTAACAAAGCCATTGATTTATTAAACCTTGAATTGCCAGATTTGGTTCTAGTCGATATTAAACTCAAGGGCGTGAAAGATGGCGTTCATTTAGCCCAATCTATTAAAGATAGCTACCATCTGCCTATAGTTTTTCTAACAAGTCATGCCGATCAAGCAACGGTTGAAAGAGTAAAGGAAGTCTCTCCGGAAGGCTATCTTCTGAAGCCATTTGAACGAGACGATTTGTATACATCAATTGAATTAGCACTCTCCAATTTTTTTAAACGAAACAAAGTCGAAACAGATAAGAGCATTTTTGAGGGCGATTCACAAGTCTTTAATAACAGTATTTTTGTTCGGCAAGATCATTTACTAATTAAAATACGTTTTGAAGAATTAAAATGGATTAAAACCGAGGGTAATTATCTAGAACTGCATTGTACCGATAAAAAGCTATTGGTTCGCTTTACACTTAAGAATTTTCTAAAAAAACTTCCACAAAGTATTTTCTTTCAGGTACATCGCTCCTACGTTGTAAACATCGAATATTTAACCTCTGTTGGGTATACTACAATTACTGTTGGTAATGAAGAATTACCCATAGGACGATCCTATGTTAATAAGCTGAAAGAAATGTTAGGAAGTAATGGTTAGTCTTTACTTCTTTGTTTTGAATTATTACCTCTACATCTCATAATTATAGACCTTTTTCCAGACCAACTCGTTGTTATTATTATATTTCTCCTTGGTTTGTTTTAGATGGCCTATGTATGAATATTTAATTGTTTTGGTGAGTTTATTTTTATTATCGAAATACCTTTCTTCAGTAACATTACCATTTTCATTGTATTGAAATTCAATCCGCTCTTTCTGCTGGCCATCTTTGTTATAATCTATCGATTCAATAACTTGTCCGTGTGTATTAAATTTCTCGTATGAAACTTTCTTTTTCGTTTCTTTCCCTGCAGTATAATCATACTCCAAAACAGTTGTAGATTTAATGCCTAGTTCTTTAACCTGAGTTTTTGATTGACCAGCGGCCCAACAACTAAAAAACAACAAACATCCTACGATAATATTGATCTTCAATTTCATTTTACTAGAGGTATTAAGTTTTATTTTTTACTTAAAATTAAAAATAGCGAATTAATTACTATTTAATATTAAAGCTACTTTTTTGCTATAAAAAGTGTTTTATGTGTTTCTCTTAGCATATTAATAATTGGAACATTTTCCGGGCACTTACTTAAATCTACTTTTTTCAAGTTTTTTTCAGTAGGAAAAGCTCCGGGAAACCAGGCATCGTTTTCTTTAAACATATTGTACCTATATTTTCCAAACTTTTCCATGTCGTAGCATTTGAGTAATGTTCGGAAGCGAAGTACTTCAGGAATATTTATTCCTGATGGGTCATGTGCCATTGACCAACCATCAAAATCAGAATAAGGATCAAGCAATCGTTGATTATCCAGATCGTGTTTTATTTTTGAATCGTTGGTTGATAAGGGAACAGAAACCGGAAAAACCCCTTCAGTCTCTTCAAAAGAAGCTGTTACAGGTAGTCCGAATGTTAATGTATGAATAGCTGGATTACTCAAACAAAATCGTGCATTCCATTGAAGAGGTGTAAGTGGACTTGTTAGATCCTTTAGTTTTTGAGGAGGTGTTGATAGTTGACCTCCTTTATCGTTTGGCGAAATAATAAACACGCCCATATCTTTAGTTTGGGCAAAATCAATTGCACTTTTATTGCGTTGAAAGAAATAATAATAATGAAGGTTTACAAATTCAAACAAGTCGGTATTAATGGCTTTTATAATTACTTCTAAAGGTGCATGTGTGCTAAAGCCTACATGTTTTATAACACCCTCATTTTTTAGTTTTATGAGTTCCTCAATAGGGCCACCTTTTGCACAAGCAGATTCATAAATTTCATTGGTATTTATTCCATGCCAGGCGTAAAAATCGAAATAATCTGTTTTTAGGGCTTTAAGTTGTTTTTCAACCAATTCACGAGTGGCATCGGCTGTTTTTGGACTACCTTTTGTCATGAGGTAGTATGAATCTCGCTTAATCTTTAGAATGTCATTCAAAACGATTCCATAGGCTTTTTCACTTTTTTTATAACCCCATGCGGTTTCAATGTGGTTGATTCCCATTGCTAGAGCTTGTTCAACTGTTTCTTTGCATTGCTGAAGGGTTTCGTCGGGAATAACATCACGAGGCTCCTCCCAAACATGTTTAAACCTCATTCCACCAAGGGTGATTACACTTATTTTTTTATTGGTTTTCCCGAAACGCCTGTATTGCATTTGAGGTTTATATACCGAAAGATTTGTGAAGTCCATTCTAGTGCTAATTAAAATAGATGCGAAGATAAATAAGATTGATGAATTAATGTAATAGAGGAAGGCTGGTACAGGAAAAGATTTAAGTCTGTAACACTTTACAAACAAAGTGTATTAGAAAAGGTTACATTTTTACCCGATTCCACTGCCAGGAGAAGAATCGGATAAAAATGATTTAAACATTATATATTGTCTTAGTAATTTATTTATTCACTCTAAAAGGAGAAGCTGGGAGGCCTTCTAAATTAAATAAGTTAGGTTCAACATCATCTCCCCATGCATATCTAACATATTTTGGAGAAGAGACTTTAGTTGATGAAACATGAAGTTTATTTTTGTCAATCTCAACATCAGCAGGATAGAAAACTTTATCTTCTCCGGCAATTTCAAAAAATGTTTCAGAGGTACTTAGTTTCAGTCCCGATTCTGCATAGTCGAATGAGATATCTACACTGAGATCAGTAAAAGTAGCTTCTTTAAAAATTGGACCCGAGCAGACGATTTCTTCCTTTCCATAGTTCTTAGCCAAAGCCCAGAGTGCTAATCTATTGCCTACATCTTTTTTGTTACCGGGGTGTATATTCTTTGGATTGCCAATATCCATAGTTACAGCCATACCAACATTATTTTGAGAGAGAGTTTCAAGTTGAGCTTCACGTAGTAAAGCAGTAGCATCATCTTGTCCGTAATTATAAGGAGCAATTTGAACATAATAGAATGGGAAATCTCCGAGGTTCCAGTTATCTCTCCAGCATTTTATCATTGTAGGGAAGAGAGTTTTATATTGTTCACCACGACCAACATTTGATTCGCCCTGGTACCAAATGGCTCCTTTTATTGAATAAGGAATTATTGGTGCAATCATAGCATTGTACAAAAGAGTTGGGCTTTTAGAATTCATTCCGTGCTTGAGTTTTGGTAGATCTTTATAACCGGTTTTAGCATCAAAAACACAAATATTATTATCCATAAAAACTGCCACTGGTTTATACTTCCATTTCCCTGATAAGTCAACAATTTTCTTATTCCCTTTATAGATAGCAGGTCCTTTTGGACCGTGAATTCCACCTCCGCCTCCGGTATCAGTTATTTTAACAAGAACAACGTTTTTTTCTTCCTTTAATATTGTAGTTGGAATAGTATATCTCCTCTCTTTTGCCCATACACCGGCAACTTCGTTTGAACCTATTTTTACTCCGTTTATATAGGTTGCGTCCATATCATCAACTGGGCCGAGATACAACTCAAATCCTTCAGGGTATATATTTTTAGGGATTTCAAATTCTGCACGAATCCATACAATTCCATCGAAGTTAGGGAGAACAGATTTTTCCCAAAATCCGGGAATTTGCATCTCATCCCAATTGTTTACATCAAGGTTTTCTGATAAATAGTTGTTGTCGTTTAAGTCAAGATTTTCAAAAGGATTATCGCCTGGTAATTCGCTAATTGGAATTGTTTTAAGCTTTGAGATTTTATTTTGAATTGCTTTATATTCTTCGGTTCCTTTACTTAATTCTTGTTCAATTGACTCGTATCCGGAAACGGTTTTCAGGTGTTGAATCTCTGTCCATGATTCTGCTGGTGTACCTCCCCAGCTGGAGTGAATAAGTCCAATTGGCACATTCAATTCATTATATAGTTTTGCTCCGAAGAAGTAGGCTGTTGCGGAAAAATCACCTACAGAGTCTGGGGTGCATAGCTTCCAGTTTCCAGAACAGTCTTCTATGGGCGTAGGCGATATTGCCCTTTGAACAGTAAACATTCTTATTTTGGGATAGTTTGCTTTAGAAATTTCTTCCTTGTAATTATCTATCATATCATTGGGAGGCCAACCTTTTAACGGCATCTCCATATTTGATTGTCCAGAGCAAAGCCAGACTTCACCTACCATTACATTTTTTATTTCGATTGTTTGATTTCCCGATTTAAAGTTGATAGAAAAAGGGCCACCAAATTCTGGCGTTTTTAGGCTCAACATCCATTTACCATCTTTTCCAGTTTTGGTTTTCACTGTTGTTCCCCAACTAGCTTCAGCAACAACTTTTTTGCCTGGTGATGACCAACCCCACAATTTAGTGTCAGATTTTTGCTGTAAAACCATGTTGTCTGAGATAATTGCAGGAAGAATAAGTTTTGATTCATTTTTAGAGCAACTTATCAACAGAATGATGAATAGGAAAAGAAGTGCTTTTTTCATAGAGAAAATATTTTTTATTATTTATTGAAGAAATTGAAAGAGCTTTCCTGATTGAATGTAAGTAGGCATAAACAAATTAAGAAAACTAAGTTTCACAAATATTATCTGATAAGATTTCATTCAAAAATACGATTTCTTATAAAATCTTTTGTAAATTTTTTTTACTAAACTGTATTTATTATGTACAATAAACAGATTACCTACAGAAAACTCCGTAAGTACAAGTATCAGTTAAAGGATATTTGTGAAATTCAAACTGAGTACAGAGACAAGCAATGCACAAATAGTTTTATTCAGTTAACCAGCGCTGGTTTATTGATAATTCAGAAAGGATATGCCTGGGATGGACCAAGTGGACCGACTTTTGATACGAAAACTTTTATGCGAGCTTCTTTAGCTCACGATGCTTTATATCAGCTAATCCGGGAAGGACAACTTAACAATAAGGAAGATAGAAAAAAAGCAGATAAAGTATTGAAAGATATTTGCATTGAGGATGGAATGTGGAAGTTTCGTGCAGGATATGCATATATTGCTCTTCGTTGTTTTGGTGCCCCGTCATCTAAACCAGACAATACAGAAGAAAAAGTTTATAAGGCACCATAAAAAAAGGGCTGCTCCCCAGCAACCCCTATTTTGTAAACCTAAACTAAACCTATAATGAAAGCCCTACGTTATCTTCTTGTGCAATATCTATTTAAATTTTACGTGTATTAAGTAGTTGAAGTTGTGAGGGTTTTCACCCATTTTGTTGTCTGAGAATACCTAAAAAAGGCGATTGTTTTTTTTAACCCAAAATATGCATTAAGCAAGCATATTTACCTTTATGAGCCGACGAAAGGTCATGGTAACAGGACTTTTCATCGGGGCTTAACCCTGACAAAGAAAATCACCAAACAGGTATTATTAATACCCTTGTAGCTCTCTGGTTTTCTTTCGTCAAGTTATTCATTCATATTCAAATGAATAATGCGGTTTTAACAGCCTTATATAGAAGTTTTCGCATAAAAAAAGGGCCGCTCCCCAGCAGCCCTTATTTTTTAACTTAACCTAAACCTATTTATGAAAACTCTATTTATTTTGTGTAATAACATTTAATTTTACGCGTGTTAAGCAACTGAAGTTATGGGGGAGTTTACCCAATTTATTGTCTAAGCTTACCTATTTAACCTAGGTAAAATTGCCTAATACCCTATTTATTGTGCTGTTTTTCGCCAGAATAGTTATTTATCTACATTCGATTTTCTAATGTAATTAGTATCAGAAATTAATTTTGAAAGAACTATATTGCAGATATATATGAAATATATTATACTTTAATACAAAGAACTATTTTATTTTTATGTTGTCTGAAAGACAGATTAAACCATAAGCAGATATTTTTATCATGAAAGTGATATATATTATTTACTAAACCTATATAGAGACCTAATATGAAATACTTTTTTTACTCTTTGTTGTTTTTACTTTTAATAAAGGTAAATGCACAAGAAAGCCTTGATTATCAGAAACCATCAAAGGAAATTCTTGATCTGGTAGATGTGCCTCTTGCTCCTCGCGTTCTTTTAGACAATAACTATGAATACTTGATACTTAGGTATCGTGATGCATACAAATCCATAGAAGAACTCTCCCAGGATGAAATGCGACTTGGAGGTTTGCGAATAAACCCAAAAACTAATATTGGGAGTAGAGAAACCTACTATAACAACTTAAAAATTAAAAAACTTAACCAAAAAGGTGCTGATGTTATACAAGCTGAAGGTTTGCCAGATAATGCACGATTATCAAACTTTACATGGTCACCCGATCAAAAAAAGATAGCATTTACGAATACAATTTCTACAGGTGTTGAAGTTTGGGTTTTAGATATACCAAATGCAAAAGCAAAAAAGTTAACAGGAGCAAATGTAAATGCCAACTTAAGTGATGTTATTCACTGGTTTGAGGACAGCAAGAATATATTAGTGAAATTTATTTCGGAAGAAAAAAAGGCTTTAATTAATGTTGCTAATGCTGTTCCAACAGGCCCTACTATATCTGTTAACGAAGGTAAAAAGGCTCAAAACCGAACCTATCAGGATTTATTGAAAAACAAGAATGACGAACACAATTTTGAACAACTTGCCCTATCAGAAATATATAAAATAGGATTAGATGGTTCGAAAGAAAAATGGCTTGCAAGCTCAATGTACAGCAGCATAAACTTTTCACCAGATGGGAACTATGTAATGGTAACAGAGTTACAAAAGCCATTTTCTTATCTGGTTCCTTATTATCGTTTCCCATCGAAAACTACAATTTATTCTAAAGATGCCAAACTTATAGCAACTGTTTTGGAGGTTCCCTTAATTGAAGATCTTCCAAAAGGATTTATGGCAACACGAACCGGGCGTCGAGAATTAGAGTGGAGAGGAGACAAACCTGCAACATTAACTTTTGTTGAAGCACTTGATGGTGGCGATCCGGAAAATGAGGTTGAATATCGCGATGAAGTTTTTCAACTTGAAGCACCATTCAATGGAGAACCAAAGAGCCTGTTAAAGACTAAGAACAGGTTTGCTGGCATTATTTGGGCAAATGATAAGGTAGCAATTGCATACGACAGCTGGTGGAATAATCGGAATACAAAAACATATATTTTTAGTCCAAACGATAATAAACAGGAACCAAATATAATTAGCGACAGAAACTATCAGGATAAATACAGTGATCCGGGCGATTTTGTTACTGAATTAAATGAATATGGAAATCGTGTTTTAGCTATCGAAGACAACATAGCATTTTTAATAGGAGAAGGTTTTACTAAAGACGGACAGTTTCCTTTTGTTGATAAACTGAATATAGTTACTAATTCAAAAGAAAGACTTTACCAATCGGAATACACTGATAAGCTTGAAAATATCTGGGATTATTCTCCTAAAAAAGACCAGTTGCTGGTCCGTATCGAATCTAAAAATGAATATCCTAATTACTACTTTCGTAATTTAAAAGAGCAAAAACTAACTCAGATTACCGAATTTGAAAATCCCTTCAAGAGTGTTCAGGATGTGCACAAGGAAGTTATTACATATAAAAGAGATGATGGCTTAGAACTTTCCGGAACTTTATATTTACCAGTTGGTTACGATAAGGAAAAGAAAGAGAAAATGCCAATGATACTTTGGGCGTATCCGGTAGAGTATAAAGATAAATCAAGTGCAGGCCAAAATACTCAGAACCCGAATAGTTTTACTTATCCATACTATGGTTCAATGATATATTGGGTTACAAAAGGTTATGTTGTACTAGACGATGCAGCGTTCCCAATTGTAGGAGAAGGAGATGAAGAACCAAATGATTCTTTCAGAAAACAATTAGTAGCTAATGCAAAAGCGGCTATTGATGCTGTTGATAATATGGGATATATAGATAGAAATAAAGTAGCTTGTGCTGGCCATAGCTATGGAGCATTTATGGTAGCTAACTTATTATCGCATTCAGATTTATTTGCTGCCGGGATAGCAAGAAGCGGGGCTTATAACCGTACGCTTACACCCTTTGGTTTTCAAAGCGAGGAGAGGAACTATTGGGAGGCTCCTGAAATTTATAATACAATGTCGCCATTTATGCATGCTGATAAAATGAAAACTCCACTTCTACTCATACACGGCGAGGCGGATAATAATTCTGGCACATATCCGATGCAGAGTGAACGATATTTTAACGCAATTAAGGGTCTTGGAGGGCCTGTAAGGTTAGTTATGCTTCCGAAGGAAAGTCATGGATACAGAGCAAAGGAGAGTATTTTACATTTATTATGGGAACAGGATCAGTGGCTTGAAAAGTATGTGAAAAACAAAGAAGAGTCAATAGCTACGAAATAGGGTTGTCTCAATTGGCTCCCTATTATAAACTGGAGGCATCTAAAAAAGGAGGACTTTTTGGATGCCTTCTTTGTTTGCTAGAATTATCAAACAAATTCTTTTAATCGTTCAGGTGTCAGCTCTACTGAATTGTATTTTTCAATTAAACTATCAAAAGATATTACAAATTTACAACCCTCCATATATTGCGAACAACCATAGGCAGCTTTGCCTTTAAGCATATTTCCTTTTTTACATTTTGGGCAAATAAAATTGTTTTTTGGGGTTCCTTCTTGTTTAACTTGTTTTATTTCTTCAGCTTCAAAAACCAGTTCATTATTCTCGTTTAATAGCAACCTTCCTTGTTGTTTCACACCATTAACCAGAAAACCTTTAATTAAGGCTGATTTTCCTTTCTGAATAATGGTTGTAAATTGTTTTTCTGTAATTTTCTTTCCGTAATTCTCGAAGGGAATTTTAAAGTTACAGCCGTCTTTGTAAGCAGAACAACCAAAAGCAGATTTTCCTTTCAAGAGAGTTCCTTTTCCGCACTTAGGGCAGGTTAATTCTGATGATGATTGAGTTTTTGGATTTTTCTCAGAATCTTTTTCTTCTTCCTGAATTGCAATAGTTTTATTGTTTTCGCGCTTCACCTCAAAAACTAGTTCAGATACCATTGTCTTCATCTCGTTCATAAACAAAGCAGCCTCGAAGTCGCCTTTTTCAATCTGACGAAGCTTTTTCTCCCATATACCTGTTAATTCTACCGATTTAAGTAAATCATTACTAATAACATTAATTAAATCAATACCTGTTGCGGTTGGCACAAGATTTTTCCGTGATCGAATAATATATTTTCGTTTAAATAAAGTTTCAATAATATTTGCCCGGGTAGATGGACGGCCAATTCCATTTTCTTTCATGGCATCGCGAAGTTCCTCGTCATCAACATTTTTGCCGGCTGTTTCCATGGCCCTTAATAGAGTTGCTTCAGAATAAAGCTTAGGTGGCGATGTTTCTTTTTCTTGTAGATCGGGCTTGTGCGGACCTTTTTCGTTTTTTTCAAACTCAGGCATAACTTGTTCTTCAAGCTTTAATTTTTCTAAGCCTCCTTTTTGCGGATATAATTCTCTCCATCCAGGTTCCAATATTACTTTTCCTGTAGCCTTAAATTCAAAACCAGCCGATTCTCCTATAACAGTTGTATTTGAGACAATACAATCTGGGTAGAATACTGAAATATATCTTCGGGTAATGGTGTCGTAAACCCTTTTTTGCTCCGATGTTAAATTTGAGGGATCGACTCCTGTTGGTATTATTGCATGGTGGTCGGTAATTTTCGTATCATCAAAAACCTTCTTACTTTTTCTGATTTTGCCACTCAGGATTTTTTCCGTATAATTTGCGTAAGGTTTAAGTGCCTTTAAAGTTTTTTCAACTTTTGGATACATGTCGTTAGGTAAAAATGTGGTATCAACCCTCGGATATGTTACAAGTTTTCTTTCATATAATTTCTGAATGTACTGTAAAGTTTCATCAGCTGAAAAATCAAATTTTCTGTTGCATTCAACCTGTAACGAAGTTAGATCGAAAAGTTTTGGAGGGTGTTCTTTTCCTTTCTTCTTTGTTGAAGAAAGTATTTCGAACTCTTGTGTTTTTATTTGTTCGAGAATATTTTCTGCTTCCTCCTTGGTTTTAAAGCGGCCCTTAGTTGTAGCGAACAAGACATCTCGATAGTTTGTTTTTAACTCCCAATAAGTTTGCGGAACAAAATTTTCGATTTCCTTAAATCTATTTACAATTAGAGCAAGGGTTGGAGTTTGCACTCTCCCTATAGATAAAACCGATCTTCCTTGTCCATATTTTAAAGTATAAAGTCTGGTTGCATTCATTCCTAGAAGCCAGTCACCAATAGCTCGCGCATTTCCGGCAGCATACAATTTATCATAATCCGATCCCTCAAAGAGCTTTTCAAAGCCCTCTTTTATTGCCTCTTCTGTAAGTGATGAAATCCACAATCGTTTGAGAGGTTTATTCGATTTTGCCTTTAAAAGTACCCATCGTTGAATTAGCTCCCCTTCAATTCCGGCATCACCACAGTTTATTACTTCATCGCATTTTTCTACCAGGCTGCAGATTGTTTTAAACTGCTTCTCGATACCATTGTTGTCGATTAACTTAATTCCAAATCGTTGAGGAATCATTGGTAAAGACTGTAGCTTCCATCGTTTCCAATCGCTTGTATAATCGTCAGGAGTCTTTAAAGTGCACAAATGTCCAAATGTCCAACTAACGAAATAGCCATTTCCTTCATAGAACCCATCTTTCCTGTTTGTTGCACCAATTACCTGGGCAATTTCTTTCGCAACACTTGGCTTTTCAGCAATACAAAGCTTCATTAATAGACAATTAGTTTTTCCGGAATCCAATGGAATTCACCATGGTTAAACCTATTATTTAATTTGAAGATTTCGACAAACAGAGCAAATCTTCTGATTGAGTACAAATCTAGTAGAATTGTTAGGCGATGCTAAATTTAGTCAACGATTGTTTTTAATTGAATATTAACAATACCTTAACGGTACTTTGTAAACAACGCAGCGAAATTCAAAGTGCTTTTCTATCACCATACCGGCATAGTTTATTAAGGCTATAGTTTAGATTAGCGTTTTATTTCGTATCTTTAAAGAAAAATCCATGGATAGAATTCAATTAAAAGAAGCTCTACTCTCGCTGAGCCTAGAAGAACGGACGACTTTATTATCAGAAATTGAAAAAGAATCAGA
>JBNKCO010000079.1:0-121145 GCA_050287785.1 Bacteroidales bacterium | reverse complement strand
AAGATGGATAATAAATCTTTTATTTCCACGTTCAATTTTAAACTATTTATAAGAAAGGAATAAGATGCTTTCTATTTTAATACCGGTTTATAACTTCGATGTAAGAGATTTAGTAAAAGAATTACATTACCAGGCAAGTTACGAAAACATTCAATTTGAAATAATACTTCTTGATGATGGTTCTGAAGAAGAATATAAATCTGTAAATTCTGGACTAGGCAATCTTAATAATGTTCTCTATAAAGAAGAACCTATTAATTTAGGAAGGTCAAAAATTAGAAACAAGCTTGCCAGCATAGCTTCATATAATCATTTAATTTTCATGGATTGCGATTCAGGAATAACAAATGCTGACTATATAAAAAATTATGTAAAACTAGTTGATAATTATCCTATAGTATGCGGAGGAACAGTTTATAGCTCATCTTCAAAGGTTCCTGACACACAAAAACTGCATTGGCTTCATGGATTAAAAAGAGAGCAATGGCCTGCAAAGGTGCGAAATCAAGAACCTAATAAATCGTTTCATACTAATAACTTTCTTATTTCGAAACAGCTTTTACAAACCATTGGATTTAACGAAAAAATTATTGGCTATGGACATGAAGATACCCTGTTTGGGTATGAACTTCAAAAAAGAGGTGTTGCAATATTTCATGTAGATAATCCAGTAATGCACATAGGATTAGAATCGAATGAGGAGTTTCTAAGAAAGACCCGTGAAGGAATTAAAAACCTGAAACGTATTGTTAGAATTAATGGACAAGAAAAGATTGCACGAGATATTACCATATTGTCTTACTACAACAAATTGAAAACCTTTCGATTAATAAAGCCAATAGAATACTTTTATAAAAGATACGAGCATATACTTCGTCGTAACCTTTTGGGACATAAACCAAAGCTCTTTGTTTTCGACCTTTATAAACTCGGATATTTGTGTTCAATAAATAGTGAAGTTTGATTCTTTTGCGTTTTGAGTTACCAGTAGCAATAGTCTTTAAAAAGCAATCTTTCTTATCTAAGAAAGCATACTTGTACTAGTCAAATTAGAGGTGAATCTTTCCTAAGCAACGTCTTTTTAATATTACCGCCTCCCTTTATAACTTTTCCTGTTGTTTAAGTCTTTAATATCAAGTCTTATATTATCTTTGTATCCGTTTTTCAGTATTGACCAAAAATATTCGACTAGTAAGATGATTCTCAATGATTTAGTGGCAGAAAGTGTAGCTGAGGCGATTAGCAATCTTTATGGAGAAGTGCCTAATGAAAAACTTATCCAAATTCAAAAAACAAGGAAAGACTTTGAGGGCGACCTTACATTAGTTGTTTTTCCATTCTTGAAACTGTCGCGAAAATCGCCTGAAAATACAGCTAATGAAATAGGCTCTTATCTTGAAAAAGAGGTTGATTTGGTCGAAAAGTTTAATGTTGTTAAAGGTTTCTTAAATCTTGTAATTTCCAATACGTACTACCTTAATTTTATTTCTGAAATAGAAGATTATACAATTTTCGGAACTAAAACTGTAACAGACAAGTCGGATACTATAATGGTTGAGTATTCTTCCCCAAATACAAATAAACCACTACATCTCGGTCATATAAGAAATAATCTTTTAGGATATTCTGTTTCACAGATTTTAAAGGCAAATGGCAAGAAAGTAATTAAAACAAATATTGTAAACGATAGAGGTATACACATTTGCAAATCTATGCTTGCCTATACAAAATTTGGAAAGGGTGAAACTCCTGAGTCTTCAAATATTAAAGGCGATCATTTAATCGGGAAATATTACGTTATTTTTGATCAGGAGTATAAAAAGGAAATCCAAAGCCTTATAGAAAAGGGGATGTCTGCAGAAGAAGCTGCAAAAGAGGCTCCACTTATGAAAGAGGCTCAATCAATGCTACTCAAATGGGAAGATAACGATTCCGAAGTAAGAGAGCTTTGGACAAAGATGAACAACTGGGTTTACGATGGCTTCGATGTAACATACAAAAGACTTGGAGTAGATTTTGATAAAATATATTATGAGTCTGACACCTATCTTGTAGGGCGAGATACAGTTTTAGATGGATTAAAGCGTGAAGTTTTTATTCGTGAAGAAGACAGCTCTGTTTGGGCCGATTTGAGAAATGATGGATTAGACAAGAAAATTCTGCTTCGTAGCGATGGAACATCTGTTTACATGACTCAGGATATTGGTACAGCACAATTGCGTCAGAATGATTATCAGCCTGATAAAATGGTATATGTTGTTGGAAACGAACAAATATACCACTTCAAGGTACTTGCTTTAATTTTAGATAAACTTGGGTTTGGTTGGGCAAAAGGTCTGTATCATATGTCATATGGAATGGTTGAACTACCTGAAGGTAAAATGAAATCAAGGGAAGGGACAGTTGTTGATGCCGATGATTTAATGGATGAGATGACGGAAACTGCCCGCTCTATGTCAGAAGAATTAGGTAAGCTTGAAGGTTTAACTGAACAGGAAAAAGATGAAACATTCAGAATAATTGGCTTGGGAGCATTGAAGTATTTTATGCTAAAAGTCGATCCTACAAAGAATATGACTTTCGATCCTCGCGAAAGTATCGATTTTAATGGTAATACCGGACCATTCATTCAATATACCTATACACGTATTTGTTCTGTGCTGAGGAAGGCAAAAGAGAATGAGATTGAGTTTAATTACACTATTAAAAAGGAGCTATCATTAAGTAATAAAGAAAAAGGTTTGCTTAAGCAAATTCATGAGTTTCCGGTTATTATTGAAGATGCTTCCAATAATTATAGTCCTGCACTTATTGCAAATTATATATACGATTTAGTAAAAGAATATAATCAGTTTTATCATGATCACTCAATACTAAAAGAGGAAAATGCTGAGATAAAAAATTTTAGATTAGTTGTTTCTGAATTAGTAGGTTCTGTTGTGAAAACTGGAATGGAATTATTAGGAATTGAGATGCCAGAACGAATGTAGTTTTTCAATTTGTTTTGAATTTCTAAATTTGTGGCCAAAAATAAAAGAATATGTTTGATAATTTATCGGAAAGGTTAGAGCGTTCTTTCAAAATACTTAAAGGACAGGGTCGGATAACAGAAATTAATGTTGCAGAAACATTAAAAGATGTAAGAAGAGCTCTGTTAGATGCTGATGTTAACTTTAAGGTTGCAAAACAGTTTACAGACATAGTTAAAGAAAAAGCTCTTGGCGAGAAGATATTAACTGCTGTGAAGCCCAGCCAGATGATGGTAAAAATTGTGCATGATGAATTAGCACAATTAATGGGTGGTCAAAATGAAGATATTGAATTAAAAGGAAATCCGGCAGTTATTCTACTGGCTGGACTGCAAGGTTCTGGTAAAACAACCTTTGCTGGTAAGCTTTCAAAACACTTAAAAGATAAGCGAGCAAAAAGTCCAATTCTTATTGCTGGCGATGTTTACCGTCCTGCTGCAATAAAACAGCTGCAGGTTTTAGGGGAACAAATTGGAGTTCCGGTATATAAAGAAGAAGGGAATCAAGATCCGGTTAAAATTGCAAAAGCCGGTATTAAAGAAGCAAAGCGTTTAGGCCACGATCTGGTTATTGTCGATACCGCAGGTCGTTTAGCTATTGATGAGCAGATGATGATTGAAATTGAAGCTATTAAGAAAGCAGTTTCTCCAAACGAGATTCTGTTTGTGGTAGATTCAATGACTGGTCAAGATGCTGTTAATACTGCAAAGGAATTTAATGATCGACTTGATTTTAGCGGAGTTGTTCTTACAAAATTAGATGGTGATACTCGTGGTGGAGCTGCTTTATCTATTAAATCGGTTGTAAACAAGCCAATTAAATTTATTAGTGCTGGGGAGAAGATGGAGGCAATTGAACTGTTCCATCCTGAAAGAATGTCGGACAGGATACTTGGAATGGGAGATATTGTTTCTCTTGTTGAACGTGCCCAGGAGCAGTTTGATGCTGGTGAAGCCAGGAAACTACAAAAGAAAATTGCTAAGAATCAGTTTAATTTTAATGATTTCATTAATCAGATTCAACAGATTAAAAAAATGGGTAATATAAAGGATCTTGCCAGTATGATACCTGGAGTAGGCAAGGCACTTAAAAACCTGGATATTGATGACGATGCTTTTAAAGGAATTGAGGCAATTATATTCTCAATGACACCGAAAGAGCGGGAAGAGCCTGCGGTTTTAAATGGTAGTCGCAGAAAACGAATTGCCGATGGAAGCGGAACAACAATACAGGACGTTAATAAACTTCTGAAACAATTCGATGAGACACGAAAGCTTATGAAGATGATGCAAGGTAATAAGAATTTGGGTCGTATGATGGGAGCCATGGGACGCGGAAGATGATTTTTATAATAAGATATAATCAAAAATAAAATATATGGAACTTATTGATGGTAAAAAGGTTTCAGCTGATATAAAAGAAGAAATAGCTCAGGAAGTTAAAAGCTTAAAAGAAAAGGGAGGCAAAAGTCCACATTTGGCCGCTATTCTTGTTGGCCACGATGGCGGAAGCGAAACTTATGTGGCGCATAAGGTAAAATCGTGTGAACAGGTTGGTTTTGAGTCTACATTAGTAAGATATGAAGATGATGTTACAGAAGAGGAACTTCTTGCAAAGGTTGATGAGCTAAATAATGATGATGAAATTGATGGATTTATTGTTCAGCTTCCATTACCATCACATATTTCTGAGAATAAAATTATTGAGGCTATCAACCCCAATAAAGATGTCGATGGATTTCATCCAATTAATGTTGGGAGAATGTCAATCGGATTAGCATGTTTTGTTTCAGCAACACCGGCCGGAATACTTGAACTACTAAATAGATACAATATTGAGACTTCAGGAAAACATTGTGTTGTAATTGGCAGAAGCAATATTGTTGGTCGTCCCGTTAGTATTCTTTTATCACAAAAGGCAGAAGTGGGAAATGCTACAGTTACAGTTTGTCATAGCAGAACAGCTAACTTAAAAGAATTGTGTTTACAAGCTGATATTATTATTGCTGCACTAGGAAGTCCTGGTTTTCTGAAAGGAGACATGGTAAAAAAAGGTGCTGTGGTGATTGATGTTGGTACTACTCGTGTAAAATCTGACAAGACTAAATCCGGGTGGAAACTTCGTGGCGATGTTGAGTTTGAAGAAGTAGCACCTAAATGTAGTTTTATTACACCAGTACCTGGTGGAGTTGGCCCAATGACAATAGTATCTTTACTTTTAAACACACTTAAAGCAGCAAAGAAAGAAGTAAAATAGGATTATTAGATATAATATTTTATCCTAATTTAGAGTTTGTAAAATTAATGAAGAAATAAAAAAAATATTAACCATTTTATACATAAGGTAAAGCTCTAGATGATAGCAATTTCTGACTTTTATTAAGAATAATTGTTGATATCTGGAAGTTGAATCCTATAATAGAATGATTAATTTAGTTTAGGATATAACACTAATATGCAGGAAAGTTACGATCATTATTTCGAGGAGGAGAGCCTATATCAAGCAATTAACAGGTTTGAGGATATGATAAAATCTAATGCTACCTGTTACTTTGATGTGTGTGAATTTGAAATAATCATTGATTATTATTTGGATCAACATAACTTTCGGATTGCTGAAGAAGCAATAGGTGTTGGTATAAGTCAACATCCCGGTGCATATGAAATTAAATTCCGACTTGCTCAGTTTTATATTCAAAGTGGCAAGCCTGCCAAAGGGTTAAGAATACTAAGGAATATTGAGAATATTGAAGCCACAAATTCAGATTTTTATTTATTGAAAGGTTCAGCACTGAATATTCTTGGAAAAAGTGAAGAGGCGAGGCAAGCGTTTGATGAAGCAATCAAAAATGCTGCTGAGAATAAAGATGATATAATTTATAATATTGCCTATTCATATATAAATGCCAGAAGTTATAATATAGCGCTTAAATATTTAGAATTGGCATACGAAGTTAATCCACTTAATATAACTGTCATTCAAGAAATTGCTCTTGTGTGTGAAAGAATGGATAAACTTGATAAATGCGTTGATTTCTATAATAGGTATTTGGAAATAGATCCTTTTAACGATAGTATATGGTTAAGTCTTGGAATTGTATATTCTTCGATGAATAAAATTGAAAAGGCTCTTGAAGCCTATGAATATGCTATTGCAATCAGACCGGAAGGTGTGTCTGCCCTGTTTTCAAAGGCTAATTGTTTAGTTAACATTGGAGATAACAAAGAAGCAATAATAGCTTATAATGAAATACTTGATTTAGAACCAGATAATGTTCAAGCACTTACATACATTGGTGAATGCTATGAGAAAATGACATTTTACAAGCGTTCCGAGTATTATTTCAAACGAGCAATTGAACTCGATGAAACATTTTCTGATGCATGGTATGGTTTGGGAATTGCAAATTATCAACAAGATAATTATTCTGAAGCGCTTAAATATTTTATTAAGGCGAATCAAATTGATCCTGAGAATGCTGATTTCTGGTTTATGCTTGGTGAAGTATACAGAGAAATGAGTATTTTAGAAAAATCAGCTGAATCATATAATCGCGTATTGGAGTTGGACCCAAATGATTATGAAGCATGGATTACCAGAGCTGAGCTTAGTTTTAAAGATAATAATGACTTAAAAGGAGCCATCAGAATTATGGCTAAGGCCTTTGAATATAATCCAGATATATCTTTAATAAATTATCAGTTAGCTACATATTATTTCTTTAATAACCAATCAAAACAAGCAATTCATCATTTCGAGCGTGGATTAGATATTAATTTCGTTGAACATATCGATTTTCTTGATGCATTACCTAAAAAAACAGCTCGACAGCTTAATCCAATATTGAATAAGTATAAGAAAAAAAGCAATTAGAATTTTATGAATTACAATCTTCCGTTTATTCCTCAAAGACCGGCAAAGCCGCGAAATGAAGGGCAAACCATGATGATGGATAAAGGATTAAGTGTGCGTGAAGTAGAAAACTTCATTGAAACATCTGGCGAATACACTGACTTTGTGAAATTTGGTTTTGGCACTTCTATTATAACAAATCGGTTGGAAGATAAATTGAAGCTTTATAAAGAAGCTAATATAAGACCCTACTTTGGAGGAACCTTATTCGAAGCTTTTGTTATAAGAGGTATGTTTGATGATTACAGAAAATATATCGATAAGTTTGGACTTGATCTTGCCGAAGTTTCAGATGGCTCAATGGTGATACCACATAATGAAAAACTAAACTATATTGAACAACTTTCTAAACAAGTAACAGTTTTATCTGAGGTTGGCTCAAAAGTAAAAGGTGTTAATATCTCGCCTGAAGATTGGGTAAATATGATGAAGTCAGAGCTTGAAGCTGGTTCATATAAAGTAATTGCAGAAGCCCGGGAGAGTGGGACAATTGGAATCTATAATGCTGATGGTTCGGTAAATGAGCCTTTGATTAATCAAATTTCAAAGGATGTAAAAAGTTCCGATATTATTTGGGAAGCTCCTGCTGGTAAACAACAGGTCTGGTTTATCAAACTTTTCGGATCTAATGTGAATCTTGGCAATATTGCTCCAAATATTGTTATTCCATTAGAAACTCTTCGTTTAGGATTGCGAGGTGATACATTCTTCGATTCGCTTCCTGATGAAATGAAAAAGCTAATGCAGCTCTAAGTACTATTTGGCTAGTCCTGATATTGTATTAAGTTTCTCAGAATATACTAATAAATATTTATTAAGTTCTTTTCGTCGATACTGCATAACCCATCTGGGGTGAGGAAGAGGAACAATTTGTTTGAATAGTTTCATCTCACTATTCAGTTCCTTTAAGAACTTAAAATTGGTTCCCTGACCAATACAACCACAAACTTTCAGTTTTCCAGTAATTTCATGCTGAATTTTTAAAGTTTTTTTTATAAATGGGAGAGTGGATTTTAATTGTTCCTTGTCATCATAAAAATTTATATTAACACCATCCATAATAAATCCGAGAGGACTAACTGCTGATAATAAGAATTTACTATAGAATTTCTCATATCCTCCATAAAACTCTATTGCCTGATGAATATATGATGCGGAAAGTTCAGTTTTTTTCTGGAAGTTATTAGTAATATTTAAGTTCTTCTCCAGGTTTACTGGATCGGTGAAAGCAATTCCTGTAATTCCAGCTCCAAATCTTCCAGGATTAATACCTAGTAAAAGTATTCTGGGATTGTTGTCCGAATAATATTTATTGTAGAATGACAAATTAATAGTCAGAACTTCATTGTTACTATATGGGTTTAGAATACCAATAGATTTGGGTAAGTTATTTTCAATTCGAAGTTCTGTGAAAAACTTATAGAGTTGCTTGCCGGTAGTCATTTCATTGTTTTTTTGTGATAAAGTGATAAATTAAAAGGTTTCATACCCTGGAAGTAGTATCGGTGTAACAATTAATTTCGCATAAAAATAGTAATAAGCATTGAATCTGTAAATTATCAAGAAGTATACTATATTTGCGCCCAGATATTAAAATGATAAAATATTAAGTTGAGATAAAATACATTCGCATGAAAGGAATAAAGCATTATTTAGTACTTGTGTTAAAGGGAATTGGAATGGGTGCAGCAAATGTTATCCCTGGAGTATCAGGAGGCACAGTAGCACTAATTACAGGAATATTTGAAGAGTTAATAGATTCTATTAAATCATTCAATATTGAAGCTATTAGGTTGATTTTAAAAGGAAAGTTTAAAGAATTTGCAGTACATATAAACCTGGGTTTCCTTGTTTCAGTATTTCTTGGTGTTGCAATAAGTATTTTAAGCTTAGCTAAAATTCTCGATTTTTTATTTACTCAATACCCTGTTTATATTTGGGCTTATTTTTTTGGATTAATTCTGGCTTCAATTTATTTCGTTGGTAGGACTGTAGAAAAATGGAACTGGTCGGTAATAATCACTTTTCTTATTGGTACAGGAATTGCTCTCTCAATATCTTTTTTAAAACCAGCCACCGAAAATGAAAGTTTTATATATCTTATTTTATGTGGAGCTGTTGGTGTATGCAGTATGATTTTACCTGGATTGTCAGGTTCTTTTGTACTTATTCTGTTGGGGAACTACAGATTAATATTTATTGATGCTGTAAACAATATGAGTTTTAATATTCTGTTGCCAGTTGTTATTGGAGCTGGTATTGGACTCATTGCTTTTTCGCATCTTCTTTCATATATATATAAGAAATATAGGAACCAGACTGTCGCAGCCTTAACGGGTTTTATTTTAGGATCATTAGCAATTTTATGGCCTTGGAAAGAATCTTTTGATAGTGCAGGTGAACTTATACAAACTAACCAATTCGGAGCATTTATTAATTCAAATGGAGAAATCCTAAAGGATATAAAAGTTTTTAAATATAATCAAGTAATACCCGACTCTATTAATAATGTTGTTCTAATAGCATTTCTATTGGTACTTGTAGGTATAGTTTCTATTTGGTTGATGGAGAAATTTGCTGGAGATAATAAATAATATTATGAGAAAGTTCGGATTAGTTGGTTACCCATTAAGTCATTCTTTTTCTAAGTCTTATTTCACAGATAAGTTTGAGGCAGAGAGTTTATCTGATTGTTCGTATGAAAATTATGAGCTGGAGGACATTAAGGAAATAAGCAATCTTATTGATACCAACAAAGAGCTGGTAGGTTTAAATGTTACTATTCCTTATAAACAAGAAGTTTTAAAGTATTTAGATGAGATAGATACAAAAGCATTGGAAATAGGAGCTGTAAATACAATTAAAATAATTAGAACGGGTAATAATCCGATTCTTAAAGGATTCAATACCGATGCTTATGGCTTTGAACAACCTCTCAATGCTGTATTATCGGACAACAATTTTAAGGCACTAATTCTTGGTACAGGTGGTGCATCCAAGGCTGTTGCCTGGGTATTAAAGAAGAAAAATATATCCTATTCTTTTGTGTCAAGAAAAAGTGGAGAAGGAATCGATTTTACATATGAACAATTATCAAGGAGTGATATTGCAGAGCATACAATAATTATTAATACATCTCCAATTGGTATGTTTCCAAATATCAATAAAGCTCCAGAAATTGATTATTCTGCACTAAGCTCAAATCATATATTGTATGATTTAATTTATAATCCTGAAGTGACAATGTTTCTTAAAAAAGGTATGCAAAAAAAGGCAATCACGATTAACGGATTGCCTATGTTATATTTTCAAGCCGACAAAGCTTGGGAAATTTGGAATTCCTAGTAGCTTTTAAATGCCATCTCACTGAGCTTAGAACTCATTTTAATGTTTTTGCTTGTGGCATTATCCATGCTAACTTCAAATTTCAATTTATCACCTATTACAATAAAATTTATAGCAGCTCCAGAATCTACAGCTCCATTCTTCTCGCATATAAGCAATGTACTTTTTGAACCTAATGTAGAGGTAATTTCCGACATCTGTTTTGTTTTGTTAAAAGGAACAAATAATATGTGACATTGTCCAATTTCAGCAGCTGACTCAAATTTCTTTACAACAATTTTTTGACTACCTACAGCTTTATTAGCTGTGTAAGATGTTAATTCATTAAAGGTAGCAGATGCTCCAAAAACCCCAATTACAAATTGTCCTGACTTGTATGAAGTAGGCCACTCAACTAATCTTGAGAAGTTATAAATAAACATGGCTTGTGCCCGAGGGATGCCAGTTTGAGAGTTCATGGAAGTAAGGATGATAAATAACCCTATTAAAGATATTAGTTTTTTCATAGTCCCATTTTTCTATTTCAACGAATAAAAGTAATTAATTGTTACCATGTGACGAAAAAAAAGATATAAACATTGAAAATATGCTAGATAAATTCATATGGATACTCTACATTTTCTAGAAATAATCCTTTTGCTGGCACAGATACTCCAGCCTCAGTTCTATCCTGTAATTCAATCACTTGTGAGAATTCATTAAGCCCCATTTTGTTCTTACCTACTTCAATAAGTGTGCCAACGATTGCTCGAACCATATTTCTTAAAAATCTATCAGCTGTAATAGTAAAAACTAACATTTCTGATTCAAATTCCCATTTAGCATGTTTTATCTTGCAATTATTTGTCTTTACATCTGTGTGAAGTTTACTAAAACTAGTAAAATCAACATACTTTAGTAGCCTATTAGAAGCTTGATTCATTTTATCAATATTTAAATTGAATTTCAATTGGCAACAATAATCCGATAAAAAAATTTCTTTTTTTTCAGAAAGATAATATTTGTATGTTCTGCTAATGGCATCAAATCTTGAATGTGCTTCTGAGTGCATTTTATATATCTTGAAGATAACAATATCTTTTGGAAGAAAGTTGTTTATTTTGTAAATAAAGTTTGTAGAATCTTCTAAAACACTGTTGTTTGATTCAAAATGGGCGTAAAAGTTTCTGGCATGCACACCAGTATCTGTTCTACCGCAACCTACAACAGAAATATCCTCTCTAAGAAATGTCGATAAACAGGTCTGTAGAACACCTTGAATACTCGATGAATTTGGCTGAATTTGCCATCCATGATAATGAGTGCCTTTGTATGCCAGATGAAGAAAATACTTAGCCATATTTACAAAAGTACCAAAAAACATGTAGAGTTTCACTGTGTAGTATTCCTTAACATTTTTTAACAGAGCGTAATATGCAGAAAAATAGGCAGTTGCGTTATTGGTGGTTTATTAGTGTATGAGCGAAAATCAAAAATTATTACTTTCGATAACGAATTTTGAAAAACAACATAATATGAGTCAAGAGAATATTAATATTCAGGAGTTGAATGAGAAAATCCAGCAGGAGAGTTCATTTATTGATCTCATTAATGCTGAGATGCGGAAAGTGATAATTGGGCAGCAACATTTGATTGATGGGCTGCTGATAGGATTAATCTCCGATGGGCATATTTTATTGGAAGGTGTTCCCGGATTAGCGAAAACATTAGCAATTAATACGCTTGCAACTATTATTAAAGCTGATTTTAGTAGAATTCAGTTTACTCCGGACTTATTACCTGCCGATTTAATAGGTACATTGATATACAGCCAGAAAAAGGAGGAATTTCAGGTCAAAAAAGGACCTATTTTCTCAAACCTTATTCTTGCCGATGAAATAAACCGTTCTCCGGCAAAGGTGCAGAGTGCATTACTTGAGGCTATGCAGGAGAAACAAGTTACTATTGGAAACGAATCATTTGTTTTGCCTAAACCATTTCTTGTAATGGCAACACAAAATCCAATCGAACAAGAAGGTACCTATCCACTACCTGAAGCACAAACAGATAGATTTATGCTCAAGGTTGTTTTAGATTACCCAAAGAAAGAAGAAGAAGCACTTATTATCAGAGAAAACTTAGGTGCTAGTTTCCCAAAGGCAAATATCGTTCTTAAACCGGAGAATATCATTAATGCTCGTAATATTGTAAAAGATGTTTACATGGACGAGAAAATAGAAAACTACATTCTTGATATAGTATTTGCAACAAGATATCCTTCTCGATATAATCTTGAAAAGTTTGAAAACTTAATAAATTATGGAGGTTCTCCCAGAGCTAGTATAAACCTTGCCAAAGCTGCAAAAGCATATGCGTTTATTAAACGACGTGGATATGTTATACCTGAAGATGTTCGAGCAATTTGTTATGATGTTATGCGTCACAGGATTGGACTATCTTATGAGGCTGAAGCAGAAAACATCACTTCTGAAGACGTAATCACAGGAATACTCGATTCGGTTGAAGTACCATAGATATATATGAATACTATAATCATAAATATTATTTTGTTAGCTGGCTTATTTACCAGTAACGAGCCTTTATTCGAGACACATTTTATTGGCATGTCAAAAGATGAAGTTTCCAAGGTAATGCTCGAAAAACATCGTTCATATAAGCTGAATACCACAACAATTAATAATTCGTTTAATTACCTTAAATATATTGATGGTATTAATGAAATTACTGTGTTGTTTTTTCTTACTGACAATGATTCTTGTGAGGCTATTAGAATAATGGGAGATTATAGTAATATCAACGATATGGTTTTTCAATTAGATGAAAACTATGAGAAGATTGACAATAAAAACTGGGAGTATAAGAAAGAAAATAAGGAATACCAAGTAACATTAGAAGAAGGCGACTGGTTTTTTACAGTGTCTATCAAAGAAAAAGAATGAGGTAGATTATGGATACTGCGGAATTACTTAAGAAGGTTAGAAGAATTGAAATAAAAACACGTGGATTATCTCAACAGATTTTTGCTGGTGAGTATCACAGTGCCTTTAAAGGACGAGGTATGTCTTTTAGCGAGGTGCGTGAATATCAATATGGCGATGATATCCGGAATATTGATTGGAATGTAACGGCACGGTTTAACCATCCATATATTAAAATATTCGAGGAAGAACGAGAGCTTACTGTAATGCTACTTATTGATGTAAGTGGTTCTCGTGAGTTTGGAACAACTTCTCAGTTGAAGAAAAACCTTATTACAGAAGTGTCTGCTGTATTGGCTTTTTCTGCAATTCAGAATAACGATAAAATTGGTGTAGTTATGTTCAGCGATAAAATTGAAAAATTCATACCGCCGAAAAAAGGGAAACAACATATCCTTCGAATAATTCGTGAATTAATTGATTTTTCGCCTGAGCAAAGAGGAACAAATATTGCTGAGGGATTAAGGTACTTTACAAATTTAATTAAGAAAAGGTCAACAGCATTTCTAATATCAGATTTTATAAGTGAGGATTATGACGATGCGATAAAGGTTGCTTCAAAAAAACACGATCTCATTGCTCTTAAAGTATATGATCAACGTGAAGCTGAACTACCCCCAGTTGGATTGATTAATATGAAAGATGCAGAAACAGGTGAGTATGTATGGGTTGATTCTTCGAGTAAGAAAGTAAGAGAATACTACAAAAAATATTGGTTGGAGCAGCAAAAGAAGATAGGTGATACATTTATGAGATATGGTATTGATTCAGCCAGCCTTGATACTAATTCTGACTATATCAAACCTTTAATGACACTTTTCAAAAAGAGAGTTTGACAAAATGACTAATAGTTTAAAAAATATTATATTACCTACATTATTAGGAGTGTTTCTAACACAAGTTCAGGCCCAGTTTGTTTCAATTGAAACTATGCTGGATACAAACTCAATTGAACTAGGTAGACGTGCAGAACTAACATTTTTAATTACTAAAAATCAAACTGATAGAATAATTTCTCCGGTTTTCGTAGATTCATTATCAGATGGAATAGAGTTAGTTGGAAAGCCTGTTCTTGATTCAGTAAATCTGGATGATGGAAAAAATCAGATTGAACAAAAACTAACTATTACATCCTTTGAAGTAGGAATGCGGTATATAGAACCGCAACCATTTGTTTTAGTTTCTAGTATCGGTATTGATACTATATATTCTAAAGATAACCATTTGAAAGTTCTAGGTGTTGAGCTTGATACTACAGGTGCCATTAGAGATATTGCCGATGTTGAGCATGTTAAAAGAAACTTCCGTGATATCTTACCAATACTCCTGATAGTTTTAGTTCTGGGAATGGCAGCTGTCATTATTTTTGTGATTATTCCAAAATTCAGGAAAAAGACTAGAGAAGAGGAGGAAGAAGAAAACCGAGAACCTGCATATGTGATTGCTTTGCGTGAGCTTGACAGATTAAAGGCTCAGAAATTATGGCAGCAAGAAAAAACTAAGGAATATTATTCGCGCTTGACTTCTATCATTCGAAAGTATATGGAAAACCAGTTTTCTATTCAAGCTATGGAAGAAACTACAAGTGAAATATTGCGAGATGTTCGGTTAAGAGGTTTAGATACTAAATTTAACATGAATGATTTAGAAGGATTACTAAATCTTGCTGACCTTATAAAATTCGCTAAAGGTCAGGCCAATCCAGAAGAAAATATCGAACACCTTGAGAATGCTTACAAACTGATCAAGAGTACTCAGGAAATTGAGCAAAGTGACCATACAAGTGTGATGGTTAATGAAGATGATGAATTTCTGAAATTTGTATTTGTTGGTATCGATAGAAGTGTTGAAAAAGTCAAGAAATCTAATAAACCTATTGTCCCGTTTATTATGACTAGAAAGAGTGAAGAGCAAAAGATTCAGCGCTTTGAAAGCGATGATTATCAGGAAGCAGTTGGTATGGCTGAGGATTATTTAAAAAGAATACAACCAAAACCAGATTTTGCTCTATTAGCTTACGATGGCTCTATTGCTATTGAAGGCAGAAAGAGCGAAGCACTTTATATAAAAGGATATGATAAATCAGAACACAAAGGACTGATATTTGTTCAGCGATATCAGCCAAAAACCGATGAACTTGAATTTCAATTAATCGGTAAACCGGCATTGGTTGGTAAAGAAGATAATGTTCTACGTCAAATAGTTAGTAAATAAAAAAGGAATATTGATTTAATGAGAGGATTTGTTGATATAGAATTTGCACGACCAGGATTTTTGTATTTATTACTAATTCTGATTCCTTTAATTGCATTTTATGTAATTCGCAATAAAGTAAGTTTTGCTTCAGTCCAGGTTAGTACTCTAAATTCGGTAAAAGGATTAGGTGTGTCATTTAAACAAATATTACGACATGTACTGTTTGGCATAAGATTAATTGCTCTTGCGCTTCTAATTATAGCACTTGCAAGACCACAATCAACTAATCGATGGGAAAATGTTAATACATTAGGAATAGATATTATGTTAGCCATTGATATTTCCGGAAGTATGCTGGCTCGTGATTTTAGACCCGACCGGCTTGAAGCAGCAAAAGATGTTGCTATTGAGTTTATATCTGGCCGTTCAGATGATAGAATTGGTTTGGTCGTTTTTAGTGGCGAAAGTTTTACTCAATGTCCATTAACATCTGACCATAAAGTTCTGATAAATTTATTTCGCGAAATTAAAAGTGGAATGATTGAAGATGGAACGGCTATTGGTGTTGGATTAGCCAATTCAGTAAAAAGGCTCAAAGATTCTAAAGCCATAAGTAAAGTAGTTATTTTATTAACTGATGGAGTTAATAATCAGGGAGCTATTGATCCCATAACTGCAGCCGAACTTGCACAGACATTTGGTATAAGAGTTTACACAGTAGGTGTTGGAACACAAGGTGAAGCCCCATACCCTACGATAGATTTCTTTGGCCGAACTGTTTATCGGAATATGCCAGTTGAAATAGATGAAGAAACACTTACGAAAATTGCTGATATAACTGGGGGAAAATACTTTAGGGCTACTGATAACAATAAACTTAAAGATATATATGCCGAAATTGATCAACTAGAACGCTCTAAAATTGATGTAAAGCAGTTCAGTAGAAAAGAGGAACGCTTCATGCTTCTGGTATGGATAGCTCTTATTTTTATTTTAGCAGAGCTTGTATTAAACAAAACCGTATTAAGATCAATTCCATAAAAAAGAAGAGAAATGTTTAGGTTTGAGAATAAAGAAATACTTTATTTACTTATAGTAGTGCCAATACTGGTTTTTGGATACTATCTGTACAGATATAATCATAATAAGAGACTGAAAAAATATGGAAACCTTTCAGTCTTGAAACAGCTTATGCCCTTGAGGTCATCTTTCCGTCCGGCATTGAAATTTTACTTTGTTTTAACAACCATTATTTTAATGGTTGTTGCCTTGGCGCGACCACAATTTGGCTCTAAACTCAAAGAAGTTAAACGAGAAGGTATAGAAATGATACTTGCATTAGATGTTTCAAATAGTATGTTAGCAACTGATATTTCACCAAATCGATTGGAACGGGCTAAGCAGGCAATTAACAGTTTAGTAAATAAAATGGAGGATGATAAAATAGGTCTTATTGTATTTGCTGGAGATGCTTATACTCAATTACCTATAACTTCGGATTATATTTCAGCTAAAATGTTTCTATCGAATATCAGTCCTAATTTTGTTTCAAAGCAAGGAACAGCAATAGGAAAAGCTATTGATTTAGCAAGTAAGTCGTTTTCTCAAGTAGAAGAGGCTTCAAAGGTGATAGTTATTATTTCTGATGGTGAAAACCATGAGGGAGATGCTGTTGATGCTGCCAAAGCTGCTGCTGAAAAGGGTGTTACTATATTTACTATAGGAATGGGATCAACTCAGGGCTCATTGATTCCTAAAAAAAATGGTTCTGGTTTTGTAACCGACAGACAGGGTAATCCGGTAACAACTCGTATGAATCCTGAGATGCTAAATCAAATAGCATTAGCTGGTAATGGAAAGTATTTTACTGCGACATCTAATAATGTGCATCTTGGTGAGTTGTATAGTGAGTTAAGAAAACTTGAAAAAGCTGAGATTGATATTCAAACATATTCTGAATACGATGACCAATATACGTATTTTATTGCCTTTGCAATATTATTATTAATAGCAGAACTTTTAATAATGGAACGTAAAAATAAATGGTTGAGTAATTTTAATCTATTTAGTTAATATGAGGTATATTTCTATAATTATAGCATTAATTTGGGTTGCAGGGTTAGTAGCTCAGACACCAGGAAGGATTGTGAGACAAGGCAATAAGAAATATCAAGCCGAAGATTATGATGGCTCTAGTATGAAATACTTGGAGGCACTTGAAGAAAATAATGAGTTGCCGCAAGCTTCGTATAATTTAGGAAACTCGCAATTTAAGAAGGAGCAATACGAATCGGCTCAGACAAGTTACTTAAATGCAATAAGGAAACTTGAAAAAGCTGAAGGTAGTGATGAACGTCTATCAAACTATTACTATAATACAGGAAATACTTATTTTAAACTAAAGAATCTTGATGAGAGTATTGAATCGTTTAAGCAGGCCTTAAGATACAATCCGGATAACGATAATGCTCGTCATAATTTGTACCTTGCGCAACAAATGAAAAACCAGCAGCAGCAGGAACAGCAGCAACAACAACAGAATAAAGATCAGGACAAAAAGGATGATAAAGAACAACAAGACAAGCAGCAACAACAGAATAAAGATCAGGAGCAACAACAGCAGCAACAGCAGCAACAAAACCAAGATCAACAGAAACAGCAACAACAACGTAACCAGATTTCAAAAGAGGATGCTGAGCGAATTTTAAAAGCACTCGAGCAAGAAGAAAAGCAGACTCTGAAAAAGCTTGATGAAGAAAAGGCAAAGTCTGCTAAAGTGAAAACTGAAAAAGAATGGTAAAAGAAGTATTTTTATGCAACCAAGAATTTTATACATACTAATATTATCCCTGTTTTATGTGTCTGGCTATGCGCAGGATGTTGAATTCAAAGCAACTGGACCAAAATATGTCAGAGTAGGTGAGCAGTTTCAATTGCAGTATTCTGTAAATAAGAAGATCGATGATTTTACACCTCCGGGATTCAATAATTTTGATTTTCTTGGGGGCCCCATGCAAGGAAGTAGTTCGCAGACAACTGTAATAAATGGTAAAATCACAAGAAATCAGACTTATACCTTTACTTATTATTTGCGAGCCAAAGAGCCTGGGGAATTTACTTTTAAACCCGCTCTTGCCAAATATAAAGGGTCAGATATTGAATCAAATGCAATTAATATTGAAGTAGTAGGTTCTTCAGGGAAAAGTGGAACTTCAACTAAATCACCTGCAGGAAATTCGCAACAAAGTCCTAAGGCAACTGAAGCAGATGGAAGCGAGATGTTTGTGCGAATTGTTCCAAATAAAAGAACAGCCTTTGTAGGCGAGGGGATCACAGCATGGATAAAGATATATACAAAAGTGTCACTTTCTGATATTGATAGAAATTATAAGAGACCTGTATTCTCTGGTTTTTACAAGCAGGATATAGAAGTTCCACCACTAACAAATCTAGAGCGCGAAAAAGTTGGAGACGATATTTATTATGCAGGTGTTCTTGAGAAAGTAGTGTTATTTCCACAAAAATCAGGTAAGCTTGTTATTGAACCTTTTGAAATTACTGCTTATCAGCAAAAGCAAGTAAGACAATCAAGAAGTCCATTAGATAATTTTTTTGGACCATCCTACACTTCGGTTCCAGCAAAGCTTAAATCTAAGCCAGTAACTATAAATGTGAAGCCGCTACCAGGTAACCAACCTGAAGGATTTACCGGAGCAGTAGGACAATTTTCAATAAAAGGTTCTCTAAATTCAAATAAGGTAAAAACAAATGATGCTGTAAGTTTTAAGGTCGTGCTATCTGGCAAAGGAAATATTAAACTTATTGAGAGTATCGATTATAATTTACCAGCCACCATGCAAGTTTATGATCCCGTCGTAAAATCGAACATTGATATGTCTGGGCAGAGTGGGAGCAAAGTGTTCGAAATTACAGCTATACCAAGGCACTCGGGCGTGATTAATATAAAACCTTTCAAACTTGTATATTTCGATACAGAGGCAAAAGCATACAAAACAATTCAAACACGACCTTTTACTTTGGAGGTTGAAAGAGGAACTGGAGATACTTCAAGTGTTGTTATTTCCAACCTTTCAAAAGAAGATGTTGAACTTTTAGGTAGCGATATTAGGTATATTAAAGTATCTTCTAAATTAAAACCAATTGGTAACTATCTGATTGAAAATACAATCTATCGATTGGTTTATCTTTTTACGATGATATTATTCGTGGTAATTCTTATTTATAAAAGAGAGCAAATTAAAAGAAATGCTAATGTTTCAGCGCTTAAAAACAAAAAGGCAAGCAAGATTGCACAAAAACGATTTAAGAAATCGAAAGAATTCTTAAAAAACAATGATCTTGACCTGTTTTATGAGGAAATTTCTAGAGCACTTTGGGGATACATTTCAGATAAGTTAAACATAGCTCAATCTTCATTATCAGCAGATAATGCAAAAAAAGCATTGTTAGAAAAAAATATAGATGAAGAATTAGTTAATGAGTTGTTTAATACAATTTCAAATTGTGAATATGCGAGGTATGCTCCAGGAGCGGTAGACAAGGATCCTCAGGATGTTTATACAGATGCTATTAACCTTTTAATGAAAACAGAACAAAACTTTTAATGATGTGTAGGTTGAATAAAATAGTAATCATATTGACCATATTACTTCAAGGAACTAATTCTTTTAGTAATAATATAGACTCAGTACTTTCAAAAGCTAATTTAGCTTACAAAGAAAGTGACTTTACTGAAGCTTCGGCTCTATATCAAAGCATTGTTGATTCTGGCTATCATTCGGCTGAAATATACTACAATATTGGTAATACCTATTTTAAGCAAAATGATTTTTCTCGGGCAATTTTGAATTATGAAAGGGCATTGTTGTTGAATCCGACAGATGAAGATATAAATTTCAATTTAGAAAAATCGCGAACTTTTGTAGTTGATAAAATAGAAGTAATTCCTGAATTCTTCATAAAAACTTGGATAAAAAACACTATAGTTATACTTTCTTCAGATACATGGGCATTGTTTGCAGTAATACTTTTTATTGTCTCTGTATCAGGTTTTTTATTCTTTTTCCTAACTAATAAAATAGCAGTTAAAAAACTTATTTTTTCATTTTCTGTTTTATTTACATTGAGTTTCTTATTGTTTGGTTTCTTTTCAATAAAGTCGAAGAACTACATCAAGAATTCGCAAAGTGCTATTGTTATGGCTCAAACAGTTACAGTGAAAAGTTCACCAGATAGAGAAGGAATGGATGTTTTTATTATACATGAAGGGAGTAAAGTTTCTATTCTGCGAAAACTTGCTGGTTGGTACGAAGTGCGAATAGCAGATGGCAAACAAGGATGGCTTGAGGAAGATGAAATTGAAAAAATATGATGGATTTTAATGGAATCCCTCATATTTATGTAATTCAGTTCTAGTATTAATAACCATAATTGGAATTTTATACTTGTTTGAGATAAACTGCTGCTCACTAAATCCAAGTAAATTACTAATTTTACTAATATTTCTTCTTAATACAATTATTATAAGCTCAGAATCTATACTATGAGCATATTCAAGAGTTTCTGCAGGATCTAAAATGCTTTTCTTGCCTGCAATAATTTCATAATCAATAGTCTTTCCCTCTAAAAATCTCTTAGCAAACTCTAAATTACTTTTTACCCGATAATCTTTAGCGCTAGGTTTAAAAAAATGAATTTTTGATGTGTAGAATTTTGATAATGTACTAATCCAAATAAGTTTCTCTTTGTTTTCTTTACGGAAATTAATAGGGAAAACAATATTTCTAAGTCCAAGTCGCTTTGGATTATCTTGTACAACGATAAAAGGTATTTTTGAGCCAGACATAACTCTTACAGACCGGCTTACAAAATAGCGCTCTTTGCCTTTTAGCGGGTGTGTACTCATTACAACTACAAAAGCATCAATAGTTACTGCAATAGTTTTTATTACCTTGTGAATTACCCCTGTTCTAATTTTAGTCTCAAAATGAACACCGTATTTCTGACTATTCGCTTCTGCTATTTCATTTAGCCTTTTAGCATGCTCTATTTCCTCAGTAATATCTTCAATTACATGTAAGAGGTATATATCTGCATTAATAATTTTTGCGATGTTAATGGCATGCTTTATTGCACAATCAGATAGTTCTGTATAATCGTAAGGGACTAATATTTTTCGATTTGAGTTGGTCATGATTTTGTGTTTTCAGGCTAATGAATTTAATAATTTATTTTTGTAATGAATTTAATAATTTTTTTTATATAAATTAATAATTTGCTGGCAGTTATTATAAATAGTTTATTTATAGTTGATTGTACGTAAAAACAAAGAAACAGTTTGCATTTTAGCCTGATTTTATTTGTATTCAAACTTTTACTCTATTCTTATATTTTTGAACACCTTGTTTTTTGATTAGTATACCAAGTGGCTATTCTTAGAAATGCCTGATGCTAAAATCCTTGAAACCTTCAATTTCTTTGGTTGTTATAGAAACATCACTAACTCTGGCACCTATCGGGCCGTCATAACACCATTTAATGAGATTATTTATTTGTATAGGTTTTCCTTCAGCGCAAATAAGTACAGTTCCATCTGATAGGTTTTTTACAAAACCTTTTACACCTAATCTTTTTGCTGCTTTGCTTGCAGAATACCTAAACCCTACACCTTGAACAACTCCAGAAATGACGATTGATTTACCAGTCAATTCCATTATAAGAATATGTTGTGAGAAATAATATTAGTCTGAAATATATTTATTTACTAGTTTAAGAAGTTTTTCAACCTCTATTGGCTTCGTTATGGTGTCATTACAACCGGCATTTTCACAGTTTAGTATATCTTCTTTAAATGCTAGGGCAGTTTGTGCAATAATTGGAATTTTAGGATTAAATTTCCTTATTTCTGCGGTTGCTTTCAGGCCATTTAGAACAGGCATTTTTAGGTCCATTAAAATTAAATCTATTTTATTAATAGATTTACACAATTCAATTGCTTCCCGACCGTTTTTTGCAAAAATTATTTGAGCACTTGTTCCATGAAAGACAGCGTCAAGGAACATTGCATTTACTTCTTCATCATCAACAATAAGAATAACTTTATTTGGCCATTCGTAAACAAAGTTGCGTGGTATATCTTCAATATCTTCATCTAGATGTGTGTTGTCGGTAGGTACAGGTTCGAATGGAATGGTGAAAATAAACTTTGTTCCTACTCCAATCTCAGTTTCAACCCATATTTTACCTCCAAGAGCTTTAATGATGGATTTAGCTATGGTTAAGCCAAGACCAGGATCGTCTAATCTAGTAGATTCTATATTTTCAATTACGGTGAATTTATTGAAAATAATTTTTTGCTCTTCTTTAGTTAATCCCTCACTGGTATCCTGAATATAAAACTCAAGTTTTTGATTATCCTCAATTAATTTATAACCTAGTTCAATCTTTCCTTCAATTGTATATAGAAGCGAATAATTGAGTATATGAGTCAAAGCTTGCAGAAGTCTACCTGAATCGGTAAGTGTATCAATACCATTGGTTGGTAAATTAGAACTTATAGTTACTTGTTCTTTACGTTTTTCTGCCCGGTGATGATCAATGCCCAGAAGTAGTTCTTTCAAAATCAGATTTAAACTACATGGAGTTCTTGATATATTTATATTACCACTTTCTAATTTTGAGATTTCCGAAAGATCGTCGATAAGAGTTAATATCCTCTTGCTTTGACGCTTTATAATGTCAATATATTCACGACGTTTTTCTTCATCAAAATTTCCTCCAGCTATTAGCTCTGCAAATCCAGTAACAGAATTTAGGGGGGTACGAATATGATGAGAAATGTTTGAAAGAATTATCGATTTAAGCTTATCAGATTCTTCAATCTTTTCACGATTTCTTATCAGTTCTTTTTGTTGTTTCGATTCTAAGGAGAAATCAGAAATAAAAAAAGTGTATTTTTCAGCTTCATCAGGAATAGGCTGTATTATGAGGTTTATTGGGTAACTTTCTTTATTGACCTGAGATTCAAATGCGTATTTTGCGTTAGTACTATAAGTTTTGTCTATACCTAGTTTACTTAATACGGTTTCTAATTTATCTGCATTATCTATAGATAAGCATTTCTGGAATTCTTCAAGTGAGTTGGGGATTTCTTTTAGAGTTTGTAGTTCTTTTTGTACTAAAATGTTTTCGAAAGTGTCTTTTGATGAGTTATATAATAAAGCATCGGTTTTTTTTGTTTTGAAAAATCGAGATAATAAAAATATGTTTGGATCAGAACTTTCTGGAGAATAAGAAGTCGACTTCTTTTTTTTTGTTCTTTCGAGCTCATCTTCTAGTTCTAAGATGCGTTTTTCTAACTCATTCTTCGATAATTTCTTTCTTATCCGCATAGTTTTTAATTAATATTCAAAAAATAGTTAGTAATTGATTAATTAAAATAATTCAACCTCTATTGTTTGGATAAATGCAGTATAAGTAATTTCTTTTTCAACTTGCGCTCTTGATAGTAAACATAGCACAGCAAGCTCATCACGATTTTTTGGTTTAATTTTAATTTCGGTCCGAACTCCAACTTGTTTAGAGTCATCTTTACTTAAATATTTAATAAGAAACTCTTCATTTTTAATTGTTTCTTCGGTAAACAAAATCTTAACATCTTTTCCTAATACTTCTTCTTTAGTATATCCGAGTAAAGATTCAGCTGCATTATTATAAAATATAATTTTGTTGTCGTTTGATGTTTGAATAATTGTGTCAAGAGCTCCCTCTAATGTACGTTCATTTCGGATTTTTATATTTTCAATTTCCTTGAACTGCTCTTGCATTTCTTGTTTTGCTTCTTTAAGTTTTCGACTTAATTCTTTTTCCGATTCTTTTAAAAGTTTTTCTTGTTTTTTTAGTACCTCATTATTGTTTTTAAACTCAATTTCCATCAATTTCTGAGGTGTAATATCATGACCTATGAATATTACATTATTAACTTCCGAATTATGATTGTAAACAGAGCTAAATGCACCTTGTATCCAGCATTCTTTATCATTTTTGTCTCTAACTTTAAACAGTCCTTCGAAATTCATTCCATTAACAATGTTTTCCCACTTTTTATTGAAGTTTTCTAATTCAAGTGGATCAATTAAATCGCTAATGTTAAGGTTAAGAGCATCTTTTCCTGAATATTTAAATAAATAAGGGAAAGTTTCACTGAAAGAGCTAATGTTTCCGTTTGTATCGAAATCAATTTTAAGGCTTGAACGATTAACTGCATCCATAAAGCCTTCAAGTTGCAAGCTAAGTTGTTTTTGTTCGGTAGTGTCAAGTGCAAGGAATAATACTCTTTCAGCTTCACCTTCTTCATCTCTTATACAGGTGTATGTAGCCATCGTCCATAATTCTTTGCCTGATTTAGTGATATGCTTCATATACCCTTCAAAATGCCTTCCACCTTTAGCTAGAACTTCCCAGATGTTATTAAACCACTCTTCATCACCTTTTGAAATAAACATAGAAATGTGCTTGCCTTCAACTTGAGAGTTAGAAGTGTATTCTAATTTTTTTAAGAAATTTAGGTTGGCATATAATAAAATGCCATTCATGTTGTATTCTGCACGAACCATGGTGTGGTTCACTGCATTTTCAAGTCGAAGGAATTTGTCTGCTTGTCTTGCAGCCTCCTCTTGCGTTGCTTTTAATTCCTCCATATTTTGTCTCATCTCTTCTTCTTGTGAGGCTAAAGTTTGTGCTTGCTCTTTCGATTCATCAAGCAACAGTTTTGTGCGCAAATTCATTCTAACCGTAGATAGGGTAGAGGCAGTGCTTTCGGCAACTTTCTTAATGAAGGTTATTTGATCTTCGGTTATTTTGTTAAGAGAGGCAATTTCAAGTACACCAAAAAGTTGCCCTTCAGCAATAAGAGGACATACAACAATTTCGTTTGGATTGGTTTGTCCAAGTCCGGAAGTAACTACAACATAACTCTCCGGGAGCTTATCCATATGTATAGTTTTCCTTTCTAAAGCAGATGTTCCAATAAGACCTTTTCCCCAAGGAATTTTTTTGTCAGCATATTTTTTTCTGCCATAGGCATAGAAAGCAATAAGATTGAAATATTTTGTGTTATTTTCTTCTTCTAGATGGAAAAAACCTCCTTGAATTGCACCAATATAATCAGTTAACTTTTTAATAACATTGAAAGCAAGTTTTTCAAAATCATTGTTGTCTCTAAGAATTTCACCAAACTTTGCATGCCCTTCAGCGTGCCAGTTTCGATTCTCATTTTCACTTCTTTGTTTGTCAACTATTTCCTTGTTTGTCTTTAATGTATTTCTAAGGTTCGTAAGTGATTTTCCAAGGATATCCTTGTCATCTTTAATATCTAATTCAGCATCATAATTTTCATGTATCAGATTATCAACATAGTAAGTTATTGAATTAGAATTATCGTTTTGTTCGCTAAGTTTTGTTTCAAGGTTACTTAAATTTTGCGAATACTTCTTAGCAACAAAAAAGACTATTACAGGTACTAGACCTATTTGAAGGACAAGTATGAATAGTGCAGGATTATTATATATGCTATGAAGAACACTATGGAAACTTATGACTATGTCTTTTTCCACAATCATATACTGTATCGTTATGCCAAAAATGGTAAGAACAAGTGTAAGTAAGATTGACAGAATAACTGGCCAGCTAATATCTTTTCTGTTGTCAATTTTCATGTCTAAGCTATGTTTTAACTGTAATGAAATTAAATATAATCAAATATAAAGAAATAAGCTTAAATAAAATGCAAACTTTGCTAACAGCGAGTATACAACAATTTACACTATTGTCATGAATTGAAAGATGTTGTTTGTAAAAACCTGGAAAATAGGATTTTGGCTATTTAATGAGTGTGCTGCAATACAACCTTACTAATGTTGTGGAGAGATTCAATACTTGTTGCAGCTCCAATAGAAATAGCTTCTTTCGGCATGCCAAATACAACACATGAGTTTTCATCCTGGGCAATTGTAAATGCACCTGCCTCTTTCATTTCTAATAGACCACGAGCACCATCGTCGCCCATGCCAGTCATTATTACTCCGATGGCATTTTTACCTGCATATTTAGCAGTTGACCTGAATAGAACATCAACGCTTGGCCGGTGTCTGTTAACAAGTTCACCTTGTCTTACTTCAACGTAATATCTTGCACCAGATCTTTTAAGTAGCATATGATTATTACCAGGCGCTATAAGAGCTTTCCCACGTGTGATAGTATCGCCATTTTGTGCTTCTTTTACCGTTATTTTGCAAATGCTGTCAAGGCGTTCAGCAAAAGATCTGGTAAAGTGTTCAGGCATATGTTGTACAATGATGATTCCTGGCACATCAGCAGGTAATGATTCAAGAAAAACTCTTAATGCTTCGGTTCCTCCAGTTGATGCTCCAACTGCGACAACAAGTTCAGTAGTTTTAATCATGCTATGATTGCTGGGGGGCCTCAAAATTGCATCTGCAGAATATTTTGGTTGAACCTGCATTATTGTGTTTTCTTTCCTAACTATTTTTCTGTCAACCTTGGCTTGGGCTGCAGCTTTTACTGCATCACAAATTTTAATTTGCGATTCTTTTATGAACTCCTTAGTGTTCATTTGAGGTTTTGTGATAATTTCTACAGCTCCAAATTCAAGGGCTTTCATTCCTGTTTCTGTACCTTTTGCTGTTAAACTGGAAATAATAACAACGGGTATCGGATGCTGGCTCATTATTTTCTTTAGAAAGGTCAATCCATCCATTCTAGGCATTTCAACGTCTAAGGTAATTACATCGGGTACTTCTTGTGCAATTTTCTTAGCTGCAAAGAACGGATCAGAGGCTGTTCCTATAACTTCTATCTTTGAATCTGCGTTCAAAATCGCTGTCAGCGTTTGCCTAACAACAGCCGAATCATCAACAACCAGCACTCTAATTTTCTTCATGGTTTAATAAAAAATTAAGTATTTGTCGATTTAACATATCTCTGCGATACTTCGCCGGTTCCTGTGTTAAATATAATTTTTCTTCCATTCTTACCACCAGTACTCTGGGCAATAATTGGAACTTTTAGTTGTTCAAGCATTTCAAAAGTAATTTCAATATTTCTCAGTCCAATATTAAAATGAGAGTTAACTGTTGTAAGCACTTCTCCACCGCCAAATACTTTTGCGCGGATATTAGTCTTCGAAGCACCATTAAGTAACATTTTTGAATAGAGTTTTTCAATAGCAATATTACCATATTTTGGTGATGCCAAACCTTGTCCGTTCCATAGGGGGAGCATAAAATGATTTATGCCTCCGATATTTGTAGAAGAATCAAAAAAACAAACAGATACACATGAACCAAGAATTGTGTGTACAATTGATGGGGTTTTAGGAGCAACCAATGCTGCTGGATATAGGTATATGCTGTTTATCTTCTCTGCTACAATTGGTTTCAAAATTTCTCCTCTTTGAAAAATAATTCATTTGCGTCAGAAGAAATTCCTGTGCTTTCTTCTTTTGATTCTGATATACTAACGGTAAACGTAGTCCCTTTGTTTATTTCTGTTTTAAATGAAATTGTCCCATCTAAAACATCGAGAATTGCTTTGTTTACAGATAAGCCCAAGCCATGACCGCGATTTAGAGAGTTTATACCACTATCAACTCTTTTGAAACGGTCAAAAATTATTTTTGCATTTTCTGTACTGATCCCTTGTCCAAAATCTTCAACTTCAAGGATAAGTTCATCTAAAGAGCGCTTAATTCGAAGAATGATTTTGCTGTCTGGATAGCTAAATTTTATTGCATTGCTGAGCAAGTTTGAAATAATTAGATGCAATTTTTCGGAATCGGTATTGAAAAATATTTTTGTATTTGCATTTATGTTGTTTTGAATAAACTCAATTGACAATTTTTTATGCCTGGTATCGTATTTAAAAGAATCAATTACATTAGAAACCAAGTTTGAAATATCAACTGTTGAAGTTTCAGGTATTAACTCTCCGGCCTCAAGTTTAGCGGCTGCAAAAATGTTTTTTAATTGAAAATCTAAATGAGAAACCTCTGAATGGATTAAAGCAATCATTGATATAACTTTTTTCCAGTTTTCTTTGTCAATTTCAAGAATAGAGTTGGCTAATGTAAGTACAGAGGTAAATGGATTAACCAGCTCATTGCAGATGTTTGATATGAAATGACTTTTTAACGCATCTGCTTCTTCCAGTTTGGAATTTACCTCGGTAATTAATTGTTTAAGTCGAGATATTTCATCATTATATTCACTGTTAAGGCCAGAAATTCTTTTTATTTCTTTTATCAATTCTTCCTTGGATGCGTTTTGAAGATCCATAATTTTATATTTTAGAGAAAACAGTAGGAATTAAAGTTTTTAGTGGCAGATCCATTCCTGATATTGATTCGGAATGTCCCAGGAATAGGTAACCTCCAGTAACAATATTACTGCATAGAGCACTAACTATCTTGTGTTGAGTAGGACGGTCGAAATAGATAAGGACATTGCGACAGAATATAATATGGTATTCAGGGTTTCTACATTGATTAAGCTCTAAAAGATTGATTCTGGCAAATTTAACTCTATTTCTCAAATCTGAGGTGACTCTTACTTTATGAGCTTCCCTATCTTTACTTTTTAAAAAATATTTCTTTTTTAGTGTTAATGGAATATCTACTATTCTTTCTTCTTTGTATATAGCATTTGCTGCTGTGTTAAGAACTTTAGTTGAAATATCTGAAGCAAAAATCTGGTAATCTATTCCAGAATTTGTTTCCATATACTCACTCATTGTGATAGCAATTGTATAAGGTTCTTCTCCTGAAGAACATCCAGCGCTCCATATTTTAACATTCCGAATTCCCATTTGGCGTGTTATTAAAGGAAGAGTGTCGGAAAGCATATAATCAAAATGAGCAGATTCTCTAAAGAAATCAGTTTTGTTGGTACTAACAACATCCATCATATGTATAACTTCTTCACTCATGCCACGAGGTGAAAAAAGGTATTCCAAATAATCCTTAAAATTATCAAGGCTTAGTGCTTTTAGTCTTTTTTGCAAGCGGCTTTGCAACATTATTCTCTTTTCGGGAGGCATTTTAATGCCATATTCAGACATAATAAACTGACTAAGCTTATTGAATTCGTGTCGCTTTAGTTCTGCACTATAGAAGCTCGGAGTATTTGATTCATGTTTATTGTTATCCATTTATCAAGATGGTATTACTCTGTACTTATCTTGCTTTCTGCAGAAAGTTCCTGAATATTTATTATGTCATAATCGGCGAAAACTTCATTTACATCTATAATCATAATGAAGTTATTATTCTTACTTGCCATTCCTACAAGAAAATCTGATCTAAAGTTTGTACCAATGCTAGGAGGAGGTTGTATTTCATCGTCGCTTAATTCAAGAACTTCTTGAACATTGTCTACAATAGCACCCATTTGTATAGTTTCATTTTTTGATACTAACTCTAGAACTAAAATACATGTGTTAGTAGTGTATTCTGTTTCAGGTAGTCCAAACTTAATGCGAGTGTCTAAAACCGGAAGTACACTTCCTCTTAAGTTCATAACGCCTTTCATAAATACAGGGGATTTCGGTACCCGAGTAATTTTTGTCATTTCCAGAATGTTGAGAATGCTGGTAACATTTGCAGCAAATATTTCTGTCCCAATTTGGAATGATAAATAGGAATTCACCTTTTTTAGAAAATCATTTGACATAGCATTATCTTATTACTTTGTTTATTGCAGCAAGAAGTTTAGCAGGTACAAATGGTTTAATAATCCAACCAGTAGCTCCGGCATCTTTAGCTTCCATTTTTTTGTCAGTTTGAGATTCTGTTGTAAGAAATAAGATTGGAGTTCTTTGATAATCCGACATCTTTCTTATCTCCTTGATTAGTTCAATGCCATTCATTTCTGGCATGTGTAAGTCGGTGATTATGAGGTTTATGTCTTGGCCGTTGAGGTGGTCTAATGCATTTTTGCCATTATCACTTATCAGAACATCGTAGCCTTCATTTTGCAATGTAAAACTGACAATTTCTCTTATGCTTTCGGAGTCATCAACAAAAAGTATTTTTTTGCTCATTTTTATAGAATTTATTGTTGAGGTTTAAAAAAATTCAATACCATCCTTGTCTTTCTTGCTTTTATCTACGGTATTTGTGTTGTTTTGTTGCGAAATCAAATTGTGAACTCTTCTTTCACTTTCCATGGTGTAATTCTTCTTTAGGTGTTCGAGGGTTTTGATGTCAATATCGTTTTTGCCTATATTTATTTTCAATAATAGATTATCGAAAAGGGTAATAATTTTACCAATCTCATCCTCAAAATTTTTATAATAACTCCCCCCCTTAATGTTAAAACTATTGTTAGAATGGATTTCTACAGGTGTCTTAAATAAGCCATCAATTTCATTACTTAATGAATTAGTGAAATACTTAGAATTTCTCTCTGAAAACTCTATAATAATTTTTACATCTTGTTTGTAGTCTTCTAAAGGTATAATTTTATTATTAGTAAAGTTAACCTTAAAATTATTTAGTTCATCATCTAGCTTTGTATATTCAGTTTCAAACTTATTAAGTTCGAATTTCAATTGTTTAAGTGCATTATACTTTTCACTATCAGAATATTTTTCTTCAAGTTTCATGAATGTTTCTTGTAATTTCGAGAAAGAATTGAGTTCAAATTTTCCTTTATTAAGATATTTATGTAAGTTATTTATTTTATTTGAAAGCATATCTATATTAGACTCGAATTTCTCAGCAATATGCGTAAGCGAAAAGCTTTGGGTGTTTAATATGTTAATATGCTCTCTTAAGCGAGATTTTATTGACAGAAGTTTACTGCGCTCAGGTATACAAAAGTGATTCCATATACTTTGATATTTGTTTAATAGCGTGTTTAACTCACTTATTTTGGAGAGGATTGTTTCAACCGCAGTTTGATATTCCTGATTAGAATGAATTAGCTGTGCCGATTGTAGCGTAGTAATATCTCTTATTTGAAAAAGTTTTTCGGGATTTAGGCTATCTTCCTCATCTTTAACCTTTATTAGGTCATTTCTTAATTCTTCATGTGCTTCTTGTACATGTTCTATTTTCTGTCTAATAATATCCTGAAATTGTAGATTAGTAATAATCTCAGAAGCACTTGAATTTCTTTTCTCTTCAAGTTCATTTATTTGCAGTAGGTGCTTTTTTGCTACAATACTTAATTGACCAATATGATTGTAACAATCTTTAATTATTTCAAATTGTTCGATATATAATTCAAGAGCACTGATAAATCCTTCATCGACAAAAATAATGATGTTATTTAGGATAGAATGCAAACTATTTATTTCGCTTTCAAGTTTCGAGAGAGATTCTGCGGTGCTTTTTATTTGTTGATTCGCAATGGCATTATCAGTTTCAATAAACGGGTCGAATCTTAAATTGGAGAATAGCAATCGTATTGTACTAAGATCCTGACTTAGATTTTTTATTATTAACAGATAATAATTAAGTTTCTCTTCTAGTTTTTTTATATTGGATAGAAAAGTAGAAATACTATTGTTAAGACTTAATTTTGATATCTCATCCTGATTTTTTAAATGCACAAAATCTTCATCATCATTTAGAGATGATAAAAAAAAGGTAAAACTTTTCGATGCCTTTGATATTACTTCAAGACTGGAAAAGTATTTTTTAAAACTATTGTTCAGAAGCTCAAAGTCTTTAACAGAACAGTCGATGAGTTCATTTATCTTCTTATCAACTTTTGTAAAAATAGCTATTGAGTCGCTAACTATTTTTTCTCCGGATTTATTATTTTCAGACACGATAATCCTTATTGTTATGTTTCCTATAAATGTAGGATCAACCTAACTTATACGAAAATAATAAACATGAGATTAATCACCAATGTTAAGTGATATAGATTAGTAGAAAATTGAATTTTATTTTATGAAAGAATCTTTTGAGGGCGAGAGTTAAGAATCTTCTGCACGCTTTGAAGGAATTTATCAGTATCAAGTGGTTTAGTGAATACCATTTCAATACCTAATTTTTTAACTATATAAAGATAATATGGGTTTTCTCCGGAAATAGCAATTATTTTTGTTGATGGGCAAATAGATTTAATATGACTAATTAATTCAATCCCTTCAATCTTAGGCATAACAATATCTGTTATAACTAAATCAAAGGTGTTCTTTTTAATCTTGTTTAAAGCATCTTCACCATCTTTAGAAGTTGTAGGACTAACTCCAATATGATTTTCTATTAAGTACTTAATGTATTTCCTGTCTAGAATATTATCATCAACTACTAAAATTTCCATTGCTTAGTCTTTAATAATAACTACGTCGAGAAATCTGTATTGTTGAGATAATTGGATTAAAGTGTTAGAATTATTGATAAACAATCAAACCGAGTAATTAAAAATTCCAATCTAAGTTGAATGAGTATCTTCCAGAACTGATTCGACTTTGTCAACGAGATATTGAAGATCGATAGGTTTCTTTACAAAATCAATAGCACCCATACTCATAATTTTTTCAATATTATCTTCGTCGGTAAGAGCTGAAATAACAATTACAGGAGTAGTTTTAGTAGTTTCATTTTTGCGAATTTCTTGCAAGAAGTCAAAACCACTAATCTTTGGCATTAATAAATCAAGAAGTATTAAATCAGGAGTATGCTTTTCGATAAGAGTATAGGCTTCTTTTGCATTTAACGCTGTTTCTATCTTGTAACCTTTTTCATCAAGAATAGCCTCCAGTAGTACTACATTGGTAGTGGAGTCATCAACAACTAATATTGTATAGTCTTTATTCTCGGCCATCATCAGTGTTTTTTCATTTTGATTAAATATAAAAACATACTAGTTTTTCTAACCTAATGCATGTGTTTATTGTAAATATAATTAAAAATGCATGAAATCCGAAATGAGTTGGAGAAAAAAGATAACTTGAGATTTGTTTCATTTTTTAATGATTTAGGTCATCTTTTATTAGAAACAAGTCTTTGAAATCGTTATTTTTTTTTTACTTTTAATAAGAATAACAAAACAACCTAAATAAATGGCAAAGGAAGGACAGCAGGAAAAAGTGTTGATACCATTTGAGAATTGCCTTACAGAACAGGAAAGAGAGGAAATTCAACAAAATAGTAATTCTGTGATGTATGGAAAGAAGGAAATGATCTTCAGGCAAAATACACGCACTTCACACATTATGTTTGTTAATTCCGGATTAGTTAAAATATTTAAAGAAGGTAGGAATAATAAATTCATTATTCTAAAAGTTGCTGTTCCGAACGATTTTCTTGGTTTGCTTTCTATTTATGGTAAAGATACACATCAGTATTCAGCCTCTGCAATTCAGCAAGCAGAGATAACCTTTATAGATATTACTACATTTAATAAACTGCTAAATTCAAATAGTGCTTTTGCTGAAAAAATTCTGAAAAAAGTTTGTAATGACGGATTGTTTATCTTTGAAAGACTTATGAGTCAATCACATAAACAGTTGCCTGGGAGAATTGCGGATGTTATTTTATACTTTTCAGAAGTTATTTTTAAAAGTGAAGAATTTGAATTTCCTTTTACAAGAAGGGAGCTGGCAGAATTAGCTGGAACGACTAAAGAGAGTTTCATTAGAACACTTGCTGAGTTTAAAAATGATAAAATATTAAATCTCGATGGCTCTCTGGTGAAAATTAATAGTCATAAGATTATAAAAACATTAAGTCAATTAGGATAATCTATAAATATGTCGAAATTACGTGTTTTAGTTGCTGATGATATTTTCACAAACAGATTATTACTGTCTGAAATTCTGGAAGACTTAGGGCATGAATCTTTTCTTGCTAAAAACGGTAAAGAAGCAGTTGATGAACTTGCTCTAAACTCAAATACATACGATATAGTACTTATGGATATTGAGATGCCTGTAATGAACGGGGTTGAAGCAACAAAGTATATAAGAGAAATTTTGCCAGCACCCAAAAGTAATATAACAATAATAGCCCTTACTGCTCATAATCCTAAATTATTTTTTGATGATTTTAAAGATGTAGGATTTACAATGTTACTCACAAAACCTTATTCTATAAATAAAATAAGAGAATTACTGGATAATTATTAGATAATTACAGAATCTTTAAATTCAGATTTTAGTAACGTTAGAATTGTATTAATTCCATCTAAATCATCTTTATCAAACTGGTCTAATTTATTGCTGTCAATATCTAATACAGCAATAATTTCATCTTTAGAGTTATAAATCAACTCAACCAATTCAGATTTCGAGCGACCGTCGCAGGCAATATGATCTGGAAAAGCTTCGACATTTGGTACTGTTACTGGTTGCCTATTTATTACAGCATGCCAACAAACGCCTTTAGGGTTGGGTAAAATCTGACACGCCAAAGGGCCCTGATAAGGACCAACAATTAATTCATTGTTTTTTATAAAATAGAATCCAACCCAAAAGAAGTTTGACATTTTATGATATAAAACGGCATTAATAGTAGACATTTGAGCATATAAAGAAGGACTGTTTTCTAATAAAGGTTTAAGCTGATTGTAGAGTCGGTGGTACTTTTCGGATTTCTTACTCATGTTTTATATTTTGCCCAAAAATAAAAAAATAACCCAAAGAAATTTGGGTTATTTTTAAAGTCTTAATAAAAACAAACAAATTAAGCAGGCATAAACGTATAGCTTCTGATAAACTTAAAAAGGTTGTGTGGTAGTGGCTTCAGAATAAACCTCTGTTCTCCTTTTTGATAAAGTACATAATGATAATAAGAGAAACATTGAAGATTTGTAGGGATTACTCCCATACTACTTAGCTCGTTACCAGATAGGCATGAGCCAGTTTTAAAATCTAGGGTGGGGATTTGTACTAATGTATTCATACTTAATGAGAATTGGTTCCGCTGCTAAACTAATATATTATATCCTTTATAGTCAACATTACTAGGATGATATGAAATTCCTTGAAAAGGTGATTTGCCTCACTTAAAATGATATAAATCATGTTTTTGTTTTTAATTGAGCGTGAGTTATGTTGTTGTAAGGTAGTTATATAACGTCAATTTGTTGGTGAAGCCAAGTTTACTGTTCATTAGTTTGTATTTAAGATAGCCTAACCTTAAAAATTTATAGCAATTCATTTGAATTGTTGATTTAACATAATGATTTTTAATAATAAAATTGATTTATTTACCTTTAATGTTTTTCATATACAAAGTGCCATGCTAAAAGAGAACCTGGTTAAGTATCTCGAAGATAGTCTGCGAGATAATTGGAATAAGCTTAGCTTATCAGATTATAAAGGATGTGAACATAGCTATAAAGAAGTAGCAGAACAAATATCAAGAATTCAGTTGACACTTGAATTATCTGGGATTCAAAAAGGAGATAAAATTGCATTGATTGGTAAAAATTCTACTAATTGGGGAATTATATTTGTTTCAATTGTTGCGTATGGAGCCGTTGCGGTCCCAATATTGCCAGACTTTCTTCCAGATGATATTCAGCATATTGTAAATCATTCAGATTCTAAGTTGCTCTTTTCAAGTGATTCAATACTTGATACACTTGATGTTTCGCAAATGAAAAACCTTTTAGCAGTATTTTCAGTTAACGATTTTTCATTAAAGAATTCTTTAAGTGACAGCTTAACTGAAACCTTCGGTATGTTAGATACAAAGTTTGCAGAGAGATTCTCTGGGACATTTACCAAGGAATCTTTGGTTTTTCCTCATATTCCGAATAGCGAATTAGCTATGATTAGCTATACCTCTGGAACAACTGGGAATTCAAAAGGGGTTATGCTTTCACATAATAGTCTTGCCGCAAATATTAGGTTTGCTCAAAATAATATGCCTCTTAAAAGTGGTGATAAAATAGTATCGTTTCTACCTCTGGCTCATTCCTATGGATTAGCTTTTGAGTTTCTATTTCCCTTTACATTGGGTTGTCATATAACCTTTTTAACAAAAACTCCATCTCCTCAGATAATTACTCAAGCATTCTCTGAGATAAAGCCAAGGCTTATTTTATCTGTTCCATTGGTAATAGAAAAAATATATAAGAAACAATTGCTGCCTAACATAAGCAAAGCTCCAATGAAATTCTTATTAAAAGTACCAGGCATTAATAAAATCCTATTCAATAAGATTAATAAAAAGCTTACGGATGTTTTTGGAGGTAATTTTCATGAAGTTATTATCGGAGGAGCGCCTTTTAGTGCAGATGCCGAAAAGTTCTTTAATAAAATTGGGTTCCATTATACTGTTGGCTACGGAATGACAGAATGTGGTCCTCTCATTAGTTACTCTTCCTGGGATACAACTAAAATTCAAGCATCGGGAAGAGCTGTGGATACTCTGGAGGTTCGTATTGATTCGAATGACCAGGAAAATGAAGTAGGTGAGATTTTAATTAAGGGTGAAAATGTAATGAATGGCTATTATAAAAACGAAGAAGCTACCAAACAGGCTATAGACAAAGATGGATGGCTTCATTCGGGCGATTTAGGGGTAATTGATAGTGAGGGTAATATTTTTATTAAGGGTAGGAGTAAAAGTATGTTGCTTGGTCCTTCAGGTCAAAATATATATCCTGAGGAAATAGAATCTAAAATTAATAATCAACAATGTGTGGGGGAATCGGTTGTAATTCAAAAAGATGGTAAGCTTATAGCTAAAGTATTCCCTGATTTAGAATATATGCAACAAAATAAAATCAGTGAATCTGATTTAGAATCAATTCTTGATTCAAATAGAAAAGAGCTAAATCAAAAAGTTCCGGCTTATATGAGTGTTAGTAAATACGAAATTCATAATGAAGAGTTTGTAAAAACACCAAAGCGAAATATTAAAAGGTATTTATATACTTAAAAAAGGGGATGTAGCTATGTGCAAAGTGAGAAAGACAAGGGGTTTAAAAGAAAAAAGCCCCACTTTCGTGAGGCTCTTAAGTGATTCAGCTGGGGCTCGAACCCAGGACCCCCTCCTTAAAAGGGAGGTGCTCTACCAGCTGAGCTACTGAATCCAGTGTTTTCAGGCCTTAGATGCGTTTCTCAAAGGCGATGCAAATATAGTATCTTAATTTTTACTGCAAAAAAAAATGCGCAAATATTTTACTTTTTTTTTTGTTATATTTACTAAGCAATTAGCATTTAATGTTTTATAACTTTATAGAACTTTTTATTCTCCTTGCCGTATTACTAATTATGTAAACTCAAAGACTAACTTTAACTTACTGATATGAAAAATAGACTTATTACAGCATCTTTTGCTGTTTTGCTAACCATGGGACTTAATGCCCAAATTACTGATATTGGGAATTTCTTAGCCAATGGCCCTGCAGATGCTCAAAAATTAATGGAAGGATATTTATCTCCTTATATTAATGCCTTTGGAGCCAGTTTAACTGGTGGATGGTATAATACAGCTAAACCCCATCAATTAGGAGGTTTCGATATAACAGCAACATTTAATACAGCCATGGTTCCCAGTAATCATAAAACTTTTGATATTGCTGAATTAGGTTTGACCTCATTTGTTTTGGCAGATCCGGCAAATAATATGTCGCAAACAATTGCCGGTAGCAAAGATGTAGGTCCTCAGCTTAATTACAATATTCCTGGTCAACCAGCTGCTTTTGAATTACCCAAAGGTACTGGAGTTGCATACATTCCTAGCCCTATGTTGCAAGCGGGTATTGGTTTAATAAAAGATACTGAACTTGATTTTCGCTATATGCCTACCGTCTCAATTAGAGAAAGTAGTACCGGTATGTGGGGTATTGGTTTTAAGCATGGATTAAAGCAATACATACCCTTTATTAAAAGAGTTCCGGTACTTCATTTAACAGTGCAATATGGATATACAAAAATGAATATGAATGTTGGTATTGATGTAAATCCTGGTCATATTGGTGCACAAGACGAATCTACTAATGCCTGGGATAATCAGGAAATGGATTTTACTACAAAAAGCCATACAGGAAACTTATTAATTTCTGCAGATTTGCCAGTAGTTACTTTTTATGGAGGTTTAGGATTTGCATCTTCCAAAAGCAATTTAGCACTTAAGGGCGACTACCCTGTTATTGATAGAGATGCCTCTATATCAGCAGGTACGCCTACTGTGACTGATGCTAGTGTCGCAGAATTTGGCATGAATCCAATTGATGTGGAAGTTAATAACTCCGATGGTTCAAAAACAAAACCCCGGTATAATGTTGGTATGCGATTTAAGTTTGCTGTTATTACTATTCATGGCGATTATACTTATGCAAACTATAGCATGGTCTCCTTTGGATTAGGAATAAGTTTTAGATAGAAAACATATATTGATAAACGAAAAGCTCTTATTCATTTGAATAAGGGCTTTTTTTTAGAAATAAAAACCAACTCTGACTACAGGATTTGTATAAGGCGTAAACTCTGATTCGATAAAATTGTATAATATAACTATTGAAATACCTCCTCTATTTCCAATAGGTTGGAAAATACCACCACCCAAAAGATAAGAACTGACCCATGTTCTGCCATCTTTGATTGATCCTCCACCTAAAAGCGGATAGATTTTTTCAAGATTTAAATATTCATATTCTGAATGAATAATAATATCACCAATGTTAATGTTAATCAATTCATGTAGGTTAGAAAACAGGGTATATGTAGCTAAAACCCTTGGCCCATAGCTGGAAGTCTCGTAGTTAAAATACTTGCTTTTCTGGTAGTAATAAGTGAATCCAGGCCCAACCATAAGTTTAGGAGTTGCCTTATACATAACAATGGGTGATACTTCAACATAAGAATTGGTTCCAAAAGTCATCCAAAAATTCCCACCAAATGTCCATTTGTCAAGCTTACGTTTTGGTTTTTCAGTTTCTATATTTGATTTATCACTAAAGAATTCTTCTTCCTCCTGACAATGGGAAAAAGAAATGCAAAAAACAGAGAACAATAGCAACGTTATAATCTTTTTCATACTTTCGGGTTTAATAACAACAAATATAAATCAATAACTAAATATCTGCCATGAATATTATGCTAACAGGTGCAAGTCGTGGAATTGGTTACCAAATTGCACTTGAGTTGTGTAGAAGAGGTATTGATCGATTAATGATTATATCACGAAATAAAGAAGCTTTAAACCAGTTAAAGGAACAATGCATGCAAATAAATGGTAGCGTAGAGATTTTGCTTGTTTCTCAGGATATTTCTAAGGTATCTCAGAAAGTTAATTTTGCTGCTGAATATGGTTGGAAACATTACGATGTATTAATTAACAATGCAGGCTATCTGGTGAATAAGCCATTTGTAAGTATGGATGATGAAGATATGCAAAAGATGTTTGAAGTAAACCTTCATGCTCCATCTCGTTTGATAAGGAATAACATTCAAATGCTGGCAAATTCTCTTTCATCACATGTTGTAAATATTAGCAGTATGGGTGGATTTCAGGGAAGTTCTAAGTTTCCTGGCTTAAGCTACTACAGTTCGTCGAAGGCGGCTCTTGCATGTTTAACAGAGTGTCTGGCAGAAGAATTTAAGGAGACAAGTATTCGATTTAATTGTTTGGCATTAGGAGCAGTGCAAACAGAAATGCTTGAAGAAGCATTCCCGGGATATAAGGCTCCAATTAGTTCTGAAGTTATGGGAAAGTATATTGCTGAATTTGCTTTAAGCGGACACAAAATATATAATGGGAAAGTACTTCCAGTAACATTATCTAATCCATAGTTTTTTTTAGTGGTTATTTAGAATAGACTTGTTATAATGGGATTTATACGTTGCGTTTGCACCCTAAATCCGTTGTGTTGTATATAATTCTTTGTTTTTGGAAAAGGTGCTTCTTATTTAGAATTAAGAGCAATAGTTAATCTGTAGAATTCCTTGTTTTATCAAGAATACATGCTCTTCTGTCAACAAAATATCTATTATTATTAATAAGCAATCTACTTTTATTCAAATTTCATTGTTAACATACCTATTGCAGAATGTGTTCAGTTTCATGACCAAAGGGAATAATAAGATTAATTGAGTTTAAGGGTATATTGGCTGCCATTCAATTTAATCTATGAAAAATGCATTTGTAATTTTTTCACCTAAATAAAACCAACAAAAATGATTAAAAAAAGTATTTATGTATTGTTTGCAACCATCATAATTGGTGGATTGTTTTTCACCTCTTGTGACAAGGAGGATGTTTCAGGACCAGAGAAGTCTGGGAAACTTGTTTTCAGCCTAAATCAACTTCCTGCTGAAACAGGGGGTGTGAGCTTAAAAAGCGCAGAAGCTAAAGAAGATGCTGTAGCTATAATTGTAACAATAATAGGGAGCCTGGGTGATACATTGTATTATCAGGAAGAGTTAGAATTATATAATTTTAATGGAAGTTTTCTCACAGAAGCAATACTTTTGCCTGAAGGAAATTATGAACTAACTGAGTTTCTTGTGTTAGATGACGAACACAATGTTATTTACACTACACCACAAGAAGGTTCTAATTATGCCTATTTAGTATCGGATCCTTTAGGATTAAGCTTCGAAGTATTAGTTGATAAGATTACTAAAGTTGTACCAGAAGTTATAACAACAGATTGTATTTGCACTGCCATAGATTTTGGTTATGTCGGTTTTGACTTTAAAGTTGTAGATGTGTTCTGTATTTTGTTAAATACTCAAATGTATGACGTAAATCAAAAAAATCATGTGTTTGTTTCGGCTGATATTACTGTTGAAGGCGATGGAGAGGTTATTTATACGGGAAATATTCCAGCACGAACAGACAGTTTGAAGTTGCCGGATGGTTACCAGGAGTACAAATTTATATTTTCCAAAGCAGGTTCAGGAGATCCTATCGATACTACAATGACAAATGATGAGATTAAAGCATTCATAGATTCACCATTGGAGATTAAATGGCCATGGCTTTTTATGTTTGATGTTGAAGGAAATCTATACCCGGTTGTGCAAATGGGAGATCAGATGTGGATGGCAAGAAATTTAGTAGCAAGGACCAGAAGAGATGGCTCAACACAGCCAGATCCTACGCCAAGGTGGCTTTCTCCGGATTATCTAGATTACAGGAACAATCCAGATTGGGATACAGGTCTCAGAGCTGGTCTGCTTTATAAAACTGCTGCGGCTTATGTTCCAGAAGGTTGGCATATACCTTCAGATGAAGAATGGATGGAGCTTGAATTATTTTTAGGAATGGATCCAGCTGCAGTTGAGTTAAGTGGTATGCGTGGTACAAATGAAGGGGGTATGCTAAGAAATGGAGCCTTTAAAGCCCTTTTGGTAGGTAAAGGTCATTGGGAAGATATAAGAAATGCCCCTCCAGGCAATGTGTGGTACACATTAACATTTGAAGATCTTGGTTCTTCAGCATATTTTATGACTAGTACACAAAGTAACCAAAATTATTATGCGGGTTGTTGGTACAGGGCTCTGAGTAATACTGGTGGAATAATTAGATCGTCAGACCCTACTAGATATGAAGATTATTACTATTCTGTAAGATGTGTGAAGGACTAAAGGGGCAATTCAATTATTTACCTTCATAATAATTTTAATATTGGAAGACAGAAGTCCGAAGCTTGAAGTTTTTAACTTCTAACTTCGGACTTCTAACTTATATCTAATGGTTGTATTTATTTAGAATTAAGAGCAATAGTTAATCTGTAGAATTCTTTGATTTATCAATATTTAATGCTTGTCTATCAACAAAATCTTTACTTGTGTTAATTAGCAAATTACATTTACTCAAATTATAATTTAACCTGAATTTCATCTTCATTCTGAAGAGGTGTGCCCGATATGTGAATTGAAAAATTTGAAGGTGATAAGAATCATTATTAATATATTTATTCCAGAGAGAGTTTGATTTTATGTGAGGTTTATTGTGTTATAGGGATAAAATGATATTATAACAATTGATTTTTCATTTATTAATAACCTAAAATAAAACCAACTAAAATGATTAAAAAAAGTATTTATGTATTGTTTGCATCCATCATCATTGGTGGATTGTTTTTCATTTCTTGTGATAAAGAAGATGAAACAAAATCAGATAAGTCTGGAAGACTTGTTTTTAGCTTAAATCAGCTTCCTGCTAAAACTGGCGGTGTAAGTTTAAAGAGCACAGATGCTAAAGAAGATGCAGTTGCTATTATTGTAACAATAATGGGTAGTCAGGGTGATACATTGTATTATCATGAAAAATTAGAATTGTACAATTTTAATGGAAGTTTTATCACCGAAGCAATTCTGTTACCAGAAGGAAGTTATGAGTTAACAGAGTTTCTGGTGTTAGATGAAGAAAATAATGTTATCTACATTACTCCAATAGAGGGGTCGGAGTATGCTTATTTAGTCTCGGATCCTTTAGGAATAAGTTTCGAGGTTATGGTTAACCAGGTTACTAAAGTTGTACCAGAAGTTATTAGCACAGATTGTATTTGTACTGCTATTGATTTTGGTTATGTCGGTTTTGATTTCGATGTTGTTGATATATTTTGCATTTTGCTAAACGCACAGATATATGACGAAACAATCGGAAATCATGTTTTTGTTAGCGCCAATATTACTGTTGAAGGAGATGGCAAAGTTATATACACAGGAGAGCTTCCAGCTCGAACAGACAGTTTAAAGTTACCTGATGGTTATAAGCAGTACCGACTTATTATTAACAGTGGTGGCACAGCTCCATTCGATACTCTAATGACTAATGATGGAATTAAAAAATTTGTTGATAGACCATTTGAGATTAGATGGCCTTGGCATTTTCTGGTTGATATTGAAGGAAACCTTTACCCAGTTGTGACAATTTGTGACCAAGTTTGGATGGCCTCAAATCTTAGAACAAGAACAAGAAATGATGGAACAACACCTCCCAATCCAACACCTGTTGGTTTTACACATGAATTCATGGATTATGGAGATCCATTACTAGAAGCAGAATATGGTTTGCTTTATTCAAGAAAAGCTGATTTATATGCACCTATTGGATGGCATGTACCCTCCGATGAAGAATGGATGGAACTTGAACGTTGTTTGGGGATTCCTGAATCGGAATTGACTCAGTTTGGTGAACGAGGAACAAATCAAGGCGACATGCTTAAAGTAGGTGGTAGTGTCGGATTTAATGCACTATATGGAGGCTATGCTACCTGGGAATTGTCTGAAAATCCTTACAGCCCATTCTTCTATAGATATAGATGGGTTGGGGAAGTAGCTTCGTTTAGAACAACTACTTATTTGTATAACCCAAATGTTTCAGATGATTTGGTTGTTCGCAGAATATGGCCTGCTCAAAGCGGTATTTCCAGAACAAGAGTAGCGACTTACCATACTGGTAGTTATCATTCAATACGTTGTGTGAAAGATTAAACTCTGTTGGGTATATATAAAAAAACCTGGAGCATATCCAGGTTTTTTTATATATAATTCATTTATTGATTTAGCCGTTAACCATGTTTTCTTTGGTATATTCTTTTACTTCCATCTCACCCTTTATAACGAGCATTCCATTGGTAGCAAGAGCATGCATCTCATCTTCGCCCGGATAAATTACAACTGGTGCAATAAAAGTTACCATGCTTTTAATGTATTCTACAACCATTGTGTTATGAGAAATGCCACCAGTTAGAATAATTGCATCAACATTTCCTTTTAATACAGCTGCTAGTGAACCTATTTCTTTTGCTATCTGATAGCCCATTGCATCTTGAACCATTTTAGCTTTTTCATCTCCATCAGATGCTGCAATTTCTACTACATAAGCATTGTTTGTGCCCATATAAGCCATTAATCCACCTTTGCCTGTAATCATTTCTTTAACTTTATCAAGTGTAACACCTTCCTGGAAACAATATTTTGCTAGTGCGCCTGCTGGAAGTGTACCTGATCTTTCTGGAGAAAATGGACCTTCACCATCAAGAGCCTGGTTAACATCAATAACTTTGCCCTGTTTATGTGCACCAACAGAAATTCCTCCCCCCATATGTGCTATAATAATGTTTAAGTCTTCATATTTTCTATTAATTAATCTGGCGTAAGCCCTTGCGATTGCTTTTTGATTCAAGGCATGAAAAATAGAATATCGCTTAAATTCTGGATGCCCTGTAAACCGTGCAACATCACTCAGTTCGTCAACAACAACAGGATCGGCAATGAATGCCTGGCAGCCTGGAATTTGTTTTGCAATATCATCAGCAATAAGCCCCCCTAAATTACTAGCATGTTCACCAAGAATACCTTTTTTTAGGTCTTCCTTCATTTGCTCATTAATTCTGTATACACCAGATTTAATAGGCCTGATTAGACCTCCGCGACCAACTATAGCGTTAATTTTGGAAATATCAATGTGGGAGTCTTCCAATTCCTTTAGAATACAATGCTTGCGAAATTCATATTGGTCTGTTACTTTTTTAAACTTTTCAAGTTCAGCTCCGTTGTGCGATACATTTTTTAAAAATGTTGGTCTTGAGTTATCGAAAACTGCAATCTTGGTTGAAGTTGACCCTGGATTAATTGCCAAAATCTTTATCATCATAATTCATTAATTTTTGAGTCAGTTTTTATTTCAATTTTTGCCACAATTGAAGGCGACAAGGTGTTTTTTAGTATGATTTAAAATTTATAATTAGTTATAAGAAAGGATTTAAAAGTCTAAAATACGATATCTAAATTTTCATATCTAATTTAAATTATTTTGAAGTTAGTACACCTAGTGCAATTGATAAAAACTTAGTTTCTTCAGTATCAGCACGAGAGGTAAGAACAATCGGAACAATACTTCCGACAATTATTGCAGCACACTTAGCATTCCCTAGAAATGATAATGATTTATATAAAACATTACCGGAATTTATATCAGGAGTAATTAAAATGTCAGCGTCTCCGGCAACAGGACTAACAATACCTTTGTGTTTGGCAGCCTCGGGCGATATTGCATTGTCTAATGCAAGAGGCCCATCAACAATGCACTTTCCAAGTTGTCCGCGTTCTGCCATTACTTTAATAGTAGCTGCATCAGTCGTAGCTTCCATTTTCGGATTAACTTTTTCAACTGCTGCCAGTATTGCAACTTTAGGTTGGTCTATTCCAATTGCTCTAAAAGCTTCAGTTGCATTTAATAGAATGCTGATTTTTTCGTTAAGAGTAGGAGCAATGTTCATTGCTGCATCACTTAAGCCTAAAAGTTTATGGTAATTTGGCGATTCAAATATGGCAAGATGGCTTAAAAGTTTACCTGATAATAAACCGTATTCTTTTGATACAACGTGCTTAAGTAATACGCCAGTAGAAACAAGACCTTTCATTAATAAATCGGCCTTACCTTCAGCAACCATTTTTACGGCCTCAATACAAGCATGGTTAGCATTTTGACTATCAACTATTTCGTCATCGGAAATACTTATGCCGACTTCTTTAGCTGTTTTAATTATTTTTTCCTTATTACCAATAAAAATTGGGGCTATTAGCCCCAATTCTTTTGCTTGAGCAATAGCATTCATGACATATTTGTCTTCTGCAGCTGCTATTGCAAGTCTTTTAGTATTTTGTTTCTTCGCTAGTTCTAATAATTCGTTCAAACTTTGTATCATAAGACCACCAAATTTTACAATAAAAATACTTCGTTTTTTGGCACGCCTTAATGATATGCATCATTTTTAGTGAATATTAGTAATGAGAAAAATCAATTTATTTTAAAGCTGAGACAATTCGTTCAGTATCTTGAGCAATTACTAGTTCTTCGTTAGTTGGAACAACCATAACCTTAACAGTCGAATCATCAGTTGAGATTACCATTTCTTTTCCACGAAGCTTATCATTTTTACTCTTGTCGATTTTAATGCCTAGAAACTCCATATTTTCACATATTGCTTCACGAGTTTCAGGACCGTTTTCTCCAATGCCACCTGCAAAAATTAATATATCAACTCCTCCTAATGCAGCAGCATAAGAGCCAATATATTTTTTAATGCGATAGAAATACATATCGAGTCCAAGTTGAGCACGAGCATTACCTTTTTCCCAAGCTTCAATTTCAACTTCACGCATATCAGACGAAACTCCGGTAATACCTAAAATCCCACTCTGCTTATTGAATACAGTATTTATAGAGTTAAGACCAAGTTCTTCTTTGTCCATAATGTAACTTACAACTCCAATGTCAAGGTCTCCTGAACGAGTTCCCATAATAAGGCCTTCGATTGGAGTAAATCCCATACTTGTATCAACTGATTTGCCATCCTCAATAGCACACATAGATGCTCCATTTCCTAGGTGACAGGTAATAATTTTCTTTTTTTCAATTTTTTCACCAAGAATTTCACAAGCTCTATTTGCAATATATGAATGACTGGTACCATGAAAACCGTATCTTCTAATTTTATATTTGTTATATAAAGAGTAAGGAATTGCATACATGTATGCATGCTCAGGCATTGTTTGGTGGTAGGCTGTGTCAAAAACGGCTACTTGCTTAATACCTGGAATTAATTGCATCATTGCCTGAATACCCTTGAGGTTTGCAGGATTATGTAATGGTGCTAATTCGATACAATTTTCAATTTGCTCTAAAACAAAGTCATCAACGAAAGCACTCTTGTCAAAGTGTTCTCCACCATGTGCAACACGGTGTCCAGCAGCCTCAATTTCATTTAGTGATTTAATGCAACCATGCTTGTCGCTGGTAAGAATACCAAGAATATATTCTATTCCTGTTTGATGATCAATAATTTCACCTTCAAATTTGACTTTTTCGCCATCTTCTTTTTCTAACTTAACAAAAGAGCCTTTGAGTCCAACTTTCTCAGCAATACCTATAGCCAGGCATGCTTCTTTGCTCATATCCCAAAGTTGATATTTTATGGATGAACTTCCACAGTTCAGAACCAGAATTTTCATTGCTTAAAATCTTTAGTATTAAATTATTTTTTTACCCTCTTCATCGTAACTATAAAAACCTTTGTTTGAAATACGGCCTAATTGTTGGGCTCTTACAAGACGCTTTATAATTGGAGATGCAATATATTTTTTATCACCAAATTCATTGTAAAGGTTTTCCATCCAGCGGTTTACTTTGTCGAGACCAATTTTGTCAGCCATTTCAAATGGACCCAGAGTTTGACCTAAACCAATTCTCATAGTTTTATCAATAGACTCCATAGTTGTAACACCTTCCATCAATACTTCACATGCTTCGTTTAATTGAGCAACAAATACTCTTACACTAACTAAACCTGGAGATTCTTCGCAAAGAATTGCATCTCTTCCAAGCATTTTTATGAATATGGTTACTTTATCATAAACCTCATCAGAAGTATAGAGCCCTCTTACAACTTCAATCATTTTAGCACTCTCAATATTAGTTAGGAAGTGAAGGCTAACACAACGATCTTTATGTTCAAGTTCTGAAGATAATTCTGTAATTACTATAGTAGTAGAGTTTGTTGCAATTATACAATCAGAAGAAACGTATTTCTCTACGTTTTTAAAAACTTCTTTTCTGCACGAAACTCTGCGTTCACGAGATTTGGAGCGGATAGATTCAATTACAAGGTCACAACCTTTAAGGTGTTCATAGCCAACATGCCCGTGTATACGAGACATAATAGCCCTTTTTTCACCAGGGGTCATTCCCCAATGTTGAATCATGCTTTCTAGTTCATTTTCGATTCTGCAATTTGCATTATCGATTTTTTCTTGCGATAGTTCAACAAAAACAACTTCAAGTTCTTTTTGACTGATCATTAAGGCAATGGTTTGACCAACAGTACCACATCCTACAATACCTACTTTTGAGAATAGTTGTTTGGGTCTGTTTTTTGCGCTAAGGCCGTATTTTTCAATCGGCTCAATTATTACGTTCGCCATTTTTTATACGAAAATTGTTTGATCTATATTAAGTTACGAAATTTTTATTTTCCAGCAGCCTGATTTGCTGTTATTGCTACAAGGTTTACTATATCGCTAACAGAACAACCTCTGGAAAGGTCATTAATAGGAGCAGCCATTCCTTGTAGAATTGGTCCAACTGCTTCAGCTTTGGCTAAACGTTGAACTAATTTGTATGCAATGTTTCCTGTTTCAAGCGTAGGGAACACTAGTACATTAGCCTTTCCTGCTATTTCACTTCCTGGTGCTTTTTTCTGTCCAATTGCTTCAACAATAGCGGCATCAGCTTGCAGTTCACCATCTATTTTTAGATTTGGGTCCATTTCTTTAGCTAATTCAGTAGCTTCTCTAACTTTGTCAACCATCTCATGTTTTGCACTACCTTTTGTAGAAAAGCTCAACATTGCAATTTTTGGTTCGATTCCAGCAATTGCTATGGCTGTTTTTCCGGTACTTACTGCAATTTCAGCAAGTTCTTTTGCTGTAGGATTTGGATGAACTGCACAATCAGCAAAAATCATTAGCCCATCTTCTCCATATTCCTTGTCTTTTAAGAACATTAAGAATGCACCTGAAACAACACTTATTCCCGGCAAAGTTTTCACATACTGGAATGCTGGTCTTAAGACGTCACCGGTAGCATTATCGGCACCTGCAACTTCACCATCAGCATCTCCATTTTTTATCATTATGGTTGATAGGTAGAGAGGGTTCTTTAAAAGATTTAGGGCCTGCTCTTTTGTCAAGCCCTTAGTCTTTCTTATTTCCACCATTAAATCAGCGTATTCGTTTTCCTTAGGATTGTTGTCTGGATCAACGATTGTTGCTTTTGAAATGTTTGAAAGTCCAAGCTTTTGGGCATCTTCTTTTAATTTATCAGGGTTGCCAATAAGGATAATTTTAGCAATACCATCAGCTAATAGTTCATCTGCTGCTTTTAGAGTTCGTTCCTCAAAACTTTCAGGTAAAACTATACGTTGCAAATTATTCTTTGCATTTAATTTTATTTGATTTATTAAATCCATTGTATATCAGAAATTTAAGACTTTTTAAGAATGGAGCGTAAAAGTAGTTAAAAAAGAGCTGTTTTCATCTCAGTTATTGAGTGATATTGGTCATATTATTAGGCGTTTTTTGTTATTAACTTTCAATTATTCAGGGAAATACCAATAAGTATTGAACAATTTATATGTTTTATGTTTTATATAATTTAGATACAGTTTAAATAAAATGATTAAATTGACTGCTTATGGACTACCAGGAAATACTTGAAAAGCTTTGGAACGATTATCGTGCGATAAATCCAAGTGTTGATAAAGTTCACACTTTACTTGGAGGAAAAGGTGAAACAATTGTAAATGATCATATTGCATTTCGAACTTATGACATTGAAAATATAAATGCTGAGGTTTTAGCTAAAACATTTATTAAGGTAGGATATGTTGAACAAGGAAGCTATATGTTTGAGGAGAAACACTTGTTGGCTAAACACTATGTGCACTCAACAGACAAATTAGCACCCAAGGTTTTTATAAGTGAATTGAAAACAGCTGATTTTAGTCCTTTTGTTCAAAAAATTGCTCAACTAGTTGCTGATGAAGTGAAAGCAAAAGCAATTTCAGAAGGAGAATTAGTTTTCTCAAAGAATTGCTGGGGGCCAATAAGTTTTGATGTGTATGAGAAACTCAGGGAAGAATCGGAATACGCAGCCTGGATGTATGTTTATGGGTTTAGAGCCAATCATTTTACTGTTTATATCAATCAATTAAAACATATTGATAGTATTGAAGAACTAAACAAGCTTTTGAAGAATAATAGTTTCAAGTTAAATGCTTCTGGAGGCGAAATTAAAGGTTCGGAGGAATCGTTTTTAAAACAATCCAGTACACTTGCAGATGAAATTGAAGTTGAGTTTACAGAGGGAGCAAAGTTAGTTCCATGTTGCTATTATGAGTTCGCTGAAAGATTTAAGCAACCCAATGGAGAATTATTTAATGGTTTTATTGCAAAATCGGCAGATAAAATATTTGAAAGTACAGATAAATTAGATAGCTAATAATCTATAGTTTGAGTTTTAAGAAATTATATTGAATTTAGTGTATTAGGATTTGCATAAAGGGAATTTTAATGTATACAAGTGCAATAGTGAATGTAATTAAGAAAACTAAAAAAATCATAAACTTTTTTTCCTTGTAAAGTTTTTCCGGATTTTGAACAGGGCTATCTTCTTTAAAAGCTATCTTTAAATACCAAGTAAAAAGAACGGCAAATAATGGGAAACATAATAATAATTCTATTCGGTGCTTAATTAGAAATGCGCCTAAAAAAAACGAACTTGTTATAGCGTAAAAAACGGTTGATATTAGTAGCTTTTCTTCATCATAATGCTTAAAAGACTCTCGATATAATCCGGCAACTTTTGAATCATTTATAAAGCGATATTCTGCAAATCGCTTTGCACCCATTAAAAATGCTCCCCCCATCCAATAAGAAATTAAAATGCTTGAAGGAGGGAAGACCATAGGAGATATTATGAACCATCCAAGACAGAATCTTATTGGATTATTGATTGATTCCGATATGACATCAAGATATACTTTATTCTTAGTTCTAAAGGGGTTAACATTGTACATAAAACCCATGATTAAGAAAAAAATAGAAGTGTAAAAATATGACATTGAAATCTGAAAGGCTGTAATCAGTCCAATAGTGGCAATTAAGACGTATTCTGTGTAAATCCAATTTGCCTTCAAACCTTGAATAACAGATGGGCGGTTTTTTTTGACAGGATGAAATTTGTCAAATTCAGCATCTAACCACTCATTTATAACATAATTTGCAGAGGCAATAAAGCAAACACTTATGATTGCCAAAATCAAATTGATAACAAATGCTTTATCGAAAACTATTTGATTGTATTGAATTGCCAGAACAATCCCAGGAAGCATAAAGAAGTTCTTGAACCAGTGGTCGGGTCGTGCTATATTAACGTAATATTTTAGTTTATTTGGCATGTCAGTTTATTCTGTAAATTCCTAATATTGAATCTCTAAGATTAATGGGTATAACAATTTTTTTTAAAAATCGAGGAATAGGGAGATGTAAGAACTTTGGCAATAGCTTATAAGAGCGTTTAATTAGATAGTCCAGTTTGAAATACCAAGCTGGTCTTGTTATTTTGATTTGTTTGTACCCAGTGTGGTCAGTCAAATATTTTAAATTTTTCTTGTTAAAATAGCCAATATGTGCAACTCTATAATGCCACCATCTCCACCTTAATAATTTAGGCATTAATGAGCCAACATCAGGAGTGATTAAAATAAATATCCCATCATCTTTAATTGCTTTTTTAATTTCAGAGAGCAATTGTTTTGGGTTGTTAACATGCTCAATAACGTCAACCAGAACAATAATATCGTATTTCTCCTTAAGTTTATCAGACGGAAATATTCCTTGATGGATAGGAAGCTTTCTTTCTACAGCTTTTTGTTGAAGCCACTTCGAAGGTTCAACACCTTCAGCATTGTATCCCATTTCCAGAGCTGCTTCAACAAGAATTCCACTACCAGCACCAATATCAAGAAGACTGCCTTCAGGTTTGTATTTACTAATTAGTTTGAGTATTCTTTGCTCTTGAAGCTTGCGTTCGGCCCTAGTCTCTTCATATTCGGTATCTACTAAGTCTTCGTAATATTGAATAACATTGTTTTCTTTAGAACATTGTACAAATCCACAATTAGAACACTTGCTAAGTTCTCCGGTAATACCGTAATCCGAATTTGTAATAGCATAATTATCACTATCTAACTGATCATTTATATTGGATTCTTTGATGACTTTTATATTTTCTGAATCGCAAACCCAACAGGTTTGTTTATATGTTTTACCTGTCTCCAAATTCATTTGTTAGTTTTTTAAAAACTTTGTTAGCCGAAAATGGCTTAATTATTAATGAGTCAATACCAGCATTTGCCGCACATTGTCCATCAAACTCTTTTCTGTCTCCAATAAAAAGAACCTTCTCTTTTGGAATTTCTAATTGATTAAGAATATACAATACACCTTTTGGATTAGGTTTTAATGCATTTATCTCTGGTTGTTCGGAACTATATACTTTATCAAAGTTTAGTTTTAGAGCTTTTAGTTTCGCATCTGCGATATAATCGGAATATACGCAAGTTATTATTTTCTTTTCTGCTAATGTTCTTAATAAATTCACAAGATTATTAAACCTACAGAACTTCAAAAATTTCAGTGGCTTTACATGTATCCAAAGCTCAATAATATCTTTAATATTATCAACGTGAAGATTAAATTTCTGAGCGCACCATTCATACTGGTTGTTTACTATATTAGCACTATTAAGCATTTCTTTTGATTCCCGCATATTACGGAAAGTTGATAAAATCTTTAGTTCCTTTATTCTTAATGGATGAAAAGAATAATAAATAACCAAGTTAAACAACATTAAAATTCGAAGTAATGGTTGATGATATAATGTACCATCTACATCAAAAATCACAAGTTTATAATCTGTAAAACACTTAGTGTTTTTCTCTTTGAAGCTCATAGTTAATCTTGCTTCTTTGAGGGTAACATTAGCTTATTTACAAGTTTGTTTATGGTTGTACTAGAAGCCATATAAAAGCAGATTAACCCAATGAAAGGAAACATTCCTCTTTTAAAAGAAGCCAAAACCATTGAACTTAATGAGTAGTTAAAAGAACTAGAGCTATTATCCATTTGATAATACATGAAGCAGTATAGGAGAAAAGAAACAATTACTCCTAAGAGATAAACAAAGTTGTTTTTTAGCACATTACGAATATTTATAACAAATATTATAAGGAATGCCACAAATGATAATCCGTAAAGCTGAGTGTTTTTTAAAATACTCCAAATTAGTTTTCTTAATTCGCTAATTTTCGATGAGTCAAAGAATATGTCAGTTCTAAATGCTTTGCTGGATTCATAAATGTCATTAATTCTCAAAGTTTTAAAAGATTCCCATAAAACTATTGGAGCTAATACTATTATGGTATAAAAAAGTAAAGGAAAATACGATTTTATTGTTCGATAAGATTTATCCTTAATAAGTTGGAATATTAACATGAATCCACCACCAAAAGCAAATACCATTCCATCTAATCTTGTCCAGACATTAAAAGCTAATAATACAGCAGATAAGTAAAGTAGACCTTTTTCTTTTTTTAAGAGGTATTCGTTTAAATAAATTAGCCCGGTAGTTGCAAATATTGTTTGAGGCACGTTTGTTAATGAAAGTGCTGACATTGCAATAAATTCGGGTGTTGAAAACAGCAAAAGAGTAAAGAAAATGGCCAATGTTTGATTTGTATATTTTCTTAAAATATTCCAAAAAACAAATACAAATGAAGAGAAGATTAGAACGAGGCTTATTTTTGAAGAGTTTAAGCCCAAAAAATAGGGGATAGAATATGCTGCAGAAACAAAAGGAGGATAAGAATGTCTTATAGAAGAAGTGCTATTTTCAATACTGAAAATTGAATTATCAAAACAACCTTCACCAGCAATAACTTTTGCCATATAGTCATATCCGGTAACAGTATCGTATGCACATGGAGGCCAAAACAATGTTTTCGAGATAATCCCATATAAGATATATGCTAAAGCGCTAAACATTAATAACCAACTGATGTTTATAATTTTAATTTCAGAAAAACTATTAGTAGGAATTTTAAAAGAATCTAAAAACACTTTTGGTTTTATAACTAAAAAGACCAAAATAATAGAAATAATAATAGCAATAATTGATAATAATAGGATTGAAAATTTTATGTTAAATAAATTCAAAACTATCATTTCAACAGAAAAGAGTCCAAAACCCAATGGAAAACCAAGTCCGATTTTTTGAAGGAGAGGTAGTTTAAAAAATAAACTACTTGCAAATATAAATCCTGCTATGAAGATGAGTAAAAATGTTAATGTCGCTAACATAGTCTTATTTATTTACCTTTAATACTGTAAGTGCTTGTTTATTTGTTACATCGTAATTAACCAGGTGATAGCCCCATCCATTTATTACTCCGATATGTGTTATTTTACTGTAGAAGGGAGAGGTTTCTTTCTCGTCTTCATAAATAACGACTCTTGGATATAGAAAATTTGACACCCAAATTTTGTTTGCTATGTTTTTGTCCAGTTTAGTTTTGTCTGTACTGTTTTTAATTAATTCTCTAGGAGGAAGCAATATCACAGCATCTGCCGGAGTGTTGTTTTTAACAAAGTTTAGGTAGGTCATGCTAAATCCAAGCTTAGCTTCTAGCTTTTGCTCGAAAGTGAGGTCTTTGTATTTCTTAATTAGCTCTAAGTTCCCTTTTATCACTGTTCCTGATAACCATTTGTACCCAGGGTTATTTTTATTTGCAGCTAATATTAAAAGGAAAAAAATAAACGCGGCTATAATATTTTTAGATAATGGTATCTTTGAAGTCGCATAATCCTTTTTTTCTGAGGATTGATCTTTTTGCATAGTTTTCATTCAAAAAGGTGTAATAATTTTCAGACTAATTAATATCTAATAGACTGCTATTATATTTGTTATAATTTTCATCTTTATAGGATGAACTTAAGAAAATAAAGTGCCAAATATATATATTTTTATGTCTACACTAAAATTAAATTTGAGCGATAAGAATTTTAGTATTCTTGTTTGATGGAATAATTGTCTATCTAAATATCTAAGTTCTTTTAATGATTGTATAACGCATAAATACTGGATAATTACTTCGTTTTTAGAATTGATAGAGTCTTGTTCGACGGCCGATTTGGGGAAGCTTAACAGTAAAGTTACAAAGATAAGGAAGGGAATTTGTGAGCACAATTAATTATACTTATATGTAAGTAATGACGAAGATTAGTAGGTTGTCTTTTTTTTTAGGTATATATAAGGTGAGAGTGATGCATAACTATATCAGCTTGAGTACCATCTACAAACAAATTATGAGTAAGATGGAGTTTATAGACGTACACTTACTATTATTGCGATTCCATGCAATCTTGCAGTTTACAAAACTCTTCTATTAGGTTATTAAGAAATGGTATGTATAGAATCATTCCTTTTTTTAAGTTTTTATATGTAATTATTCCTGGCTGCAAAACTTTTTTCTTGACAAGTAATTACTTTTAGAGATTCTTATAAATTTTAGGTATTATCAATAACTTAAATAGTTGCAGCTAATTTAATATGAATATAAATTGGGGTAAGCCAATAATTCTGGATTAAAATGTCTTATTTTTGATGTAACTATCAATATCAAATATTACGTAATTATGTTATCTGCTTGTATCGTTGATGATGAGAAGGATTCAATTGAAACACTTATCAGTTTAATACGTTTGTATAATATCAATCTAAATATTATAGAAACTGGTCATACAGTGAGTGATGGGATTAATATTTTAAAAAACATAAAGCCCGATCTTATATTTTTGGATGTAAGACTTGGCGATGAAATTAGTTTTTCAATTTTTGAAAAAATAAAACCGGGCAAGACACAGGTAATATTTATTTCTGCATATGACAGTTATGCGGTTAAGGCCTTCCGGTATTCTGCTATAGATTTTTTATTGAAACCGATCGATGCAGATGAGTTGATAAGTGCGGTCTCAAAGGCGGAAAGCAATTTGTCGGGGCCACAGTTTTCTGCTAAACAGTTAGAAATGCTTATGGCAAATTTTAAAGCTGTTCAACCGTTTATGCTCTCGGTCCCAACCTCAGATGGTTTAGATTTCATTGATATTAACCACATTGTTTATCTCAAAGCTGAAGGAAGTTATTCGGATCTTTACTTGACTAATCGGACTAAAATGATGGTTTCGAAAAACATCGGTGAGTTTCAGGAACAATTACCTGAAGATGAATTTTGTAGGGTACATAATTCCTATATTATCAACCTCAGGCACACAAAGAAACTAAAGCGAAAGGGTGGATTAGCTGCAGAAATGCAAGAAGGAAAGGAAATACCTATCGCTCGAAACAGAAAAGAATCATTTATGGAAAAATTGCAAGGTTTTGTAATACATAAATAATTGAAAACGCCTTCATAATAGAGAGATGAAAGTTCTGTTATAACTTCAAATTCACGCTAAATTAACAAAATATTACTTACTGTTTAAATTTGAATGAGCTGTAATAGCGTGTCAAATACAGTTTAATACTTTTTGTGATGAGCATAACTCGAATAAGCCTTGGAATAATAATTTTCTACTTCACATGCAATTGTGCAGTTGCTAAAAGTGAAGAAATAAACCTTCATGTTCTTAATAGTAAGGCAAGAAATCTTTTACGCAGTCATCCCGATTCCACCATCTTATTAGCAACCATAGCGCTCAACCAGGCAAGGCAATTAGATTCTGCACGACAAGAGGGTATTGCCTTAAACAATATTGGTATTGCTAAATACTATTTAGGGGAAATGGATTCAGCAATAGCCTATAATCAAAAGGCTATTGATGTTTTTTTATCTATTAGCGATAGTATCAAATATGCTGATGTTTTAATAAACCTAGGAAATATTATGTTTGAGAGGGGAGATTATGTAGATGCCACATCAAATTATGAAAGTGCTCTAATTATTTATAATAATCACAATTATATTAAAGGAAGGGCAAAAGCTATAAATAACATTGGCAATACTTTTTACTCAACCGGAGATTATAAAAACGCCCTTGAATACTATTTTGAGGCTTTAGAAATTGAGTATGAACGAAATAATGTGCGCGGACAAGCTATTTGTAACAATAATATTGGTATTATGTATCATAAATTACATAAGAATAATGAATCGATTAAATATTTCAGTGAGTCATTAAAAATCTATGATAAATTACAAGAACAACAGAACAAAGCTACAGTATTTAATCAAATAGGAGCTTCTTATGTGACAATGCAGAATTATGATTCGGCATTATTTTATTTTAATAAGGGATTAGATTTGGCCATTTCCCTTAATTATAGGGTTTTAGTCGCTGTGTTTGAAAATAATTTAGGAGAGGTTCTGCTTTTAACAAAAAACTATGATCAGGCAAAATCTCACTTTGAAAAGGCTTATGATATAAATAAAGAGTTAGGCGATAATGAAGGTACTTGTAGAAATTTGCTGGGAATTGGAATGGTACTTAATCATTTGGGTAAGGATGTTCAGGCACAAAATATATTACTTCAAGCCTTTGATAAAGCAATACAAATAAACTCTTATGAGCTTATTAAAAATGCTTCACTGGAGCTTAGTTCAGTATATGAGAGCTTGAAACAACCAAAAGATGCTCTGAGATATTATAAAAAGTATAAAGCTTTTGATGATAGTCTTCTAAATCGTTCTAATATTGAGAAGATAACTACCTTAAAGATGCAATACGATTTTAATATAGAACAAAATAAAAGGGAACTTATTCAATTGCAAAAGGAAGCAAAACATCGCGACGAAATTAGGGAACTTAGGATTAGGCAATGGCGTATAGTCACCTTTGCTGTGCTCTTTATCTTTACAAGCGCTATTGTTTTTATTGCCTTAAACTACCGTCAAAAAAACCGGATTAATAGGCTTAAGATTGAAATAAACCGAAATGTGCAGCGTCTTCTGGGGCAGCAAATGAACCCACATTTTATTTTTAATACATTAAAGTCCATTCAAAATTTCATTTTAAAAAACGATACAAAAAAATCGAACCTATATCTTACACGTTTTTCGAAACTTATTCGTAAAATCCTCGATAATTCGCAGTCGGAGTTTATCTCTCTAAAGGATGAAATGGAAGCATTAGAACTATATATGGAACTTGAAAATCTTCGATTAAACAATAAATTTGATTTTAAAATTCGTATTGACGAGCAGATTACTCCTACAGATTTGAATATTCCTTCGTTATTGTTCCAGCCCTTCGTAGAGAATGCTATTTGGCATGGGATTTCAAAAAAAGAGAGCAGGGGTATCATTAGAATTGAGATAGAACGTATTGCAGAAGAATTAGTATGCTCAATTTCCGATGATGGTGTTGGCAGAAACCAATCGCTTGAAGAAGACAAAAAGCATAAATCATTAGGTTCTGAGATAACCAATAAGCGTATATCTCTTTTAAACTCATTATATAAGATGGCCATTGAACCTAAAATTGTCGATTTATATTCTTCACAGGGTAAGGCAGAAGGGACGAGGGTTGAATTTAAATTACCTTGTATGGATAATATTTAATGCCGACTGAGTATCCTAATAAATTGCTAACGATAAACTCAAACCTTCCAGTTATAAACTTGATATTGTAATTGCATTGGAAATGTAGTTGATTGCGCTATTAATTCGTTCTGAAGATTATTGGTAAGGCCTATTACACAACCTGAAATGCACTTATAATACCTTACATAAGCATTCCAATTTAGTTTGAAACTATCAATTTTAAATATAATTATTATGAAAACTCTTAGACTTCTTTCACTTTTAAAGACAATAGTGTTACTTATACTTTTGACTTTTTCAATTTCTGGCCCTATTTGGAGTCAGACATTTGAGATTGCTATTGATAACCCTGAAGATGCTATTTCTTCACTGGATGATGGTAAGAATAAAGTAACGGCGCATCTTAACTTGACAAAGTTTCCTGTTGGTAGTCCTAATCTTACAGCTTTAAGCGCGCTAATCTTTGTGCCAAATGGTATGGAGATAAATATTAATGTTAATGCTGGTGAAAAGATTCATTATAACGATTCTTATGTACGTCCTGTTGCACCTTCGAATAGCGAAAATGATCATAGTGAATTACCAGACGAAGCAGAATACAAAAACATGGAAATATATGGATCGAATAGCCTATTTCCTAATACCTTATTTGATACAAGTAGCTTAGGTAAAATACGGGGACGGAATGTATGTATGTTGTATATCTATCCGTTTTGTTATGATCCGGTTGAAGAAACAACCTATATGTATGATAATATGAGTGTTACGATTACTTACTCTGGGAATTTAGAAGAGTTACCTGCAAACCTTATAGCTGAGTTTGATTCAGTTGAGTTAAAAACAATAAACTACGATCCTCTCGAAAATAAGGTTATTAACTATGATCAAGTAATGGGAATGTACCTGGAAAAATCGGAGAGTACGCTTAAGAGTACCGATAGTTATGAAGAAGGTTGTGAATACCTTATAATTACTAAAGAAAGTTTGCTTAGTGCAGCAGAAAAATTAAGGGATCATAAATCGAGAAATGGTATATCAACAAAAATCCAAGCATTTCCAAACAGTCAAACTGTAACTCCTTTAGATATAGAGTCTTTTATAGACAATGCTTATGAAAATTTCAAACCAGTTCCAAAGTATATTTTATTACTTGGAGATATAGATTTATTACCGCATTCTATTGAGCTTGAAAATCGGGTATCTGATCTACCTTACTTTGATATTGATGATAAATCACCACGAATGGCGGATTTTTCATCTGGCAGAGTTCCAATAAGTGATTTAAGGTTAGCAAATATCTGGGTAGATAAAGTTATTCGATACGAAACTATTCCTATAAACGATGATTTTTTTAATAATGCAGCGCTTGTAAGCTTTTTTGAGCCAAATATACCGGGTAGCGCACGTGAACAAAGAAGATATATTAGAACAATGGAGGAAATGGCAACCTTGTTTGAATATAAGACAATGCATTTCGATAGGCTATATTATTCAGATCAGAATTTAATTAAACGATACACTAGCTGTCCATCTTATATGATGCAGGGTGATAACACTGCAGGCTATATGCCATCAAATATTTGTTTACCCAATGAGGAGGAATTTAGGTGGGATAAAAGCCATGCCGATATTGTTAACAGTTTTAACAATCGCAGATTTTTAGTTGTGCACCGAGGCCACGGAAATGAAACAGCTTGGGGTACTAGTAACTATGTTCAATTTAATAAGCAAGATGTTACAGCCCTTAACAATAAGGATTATCCCTCTGTAGTTTGGTCGATTAATTGCTTAACTGGAAATTTTGCATCCTCCGAAAATTGTATTGCAGAGCAACTATTAAAACATGAAAATGGAGGTGCCGTTTCTGTAGTTGCAGCAACAAGCTCAACAGAAACACTAGTTAATGATTACTTAATTCATGGTATGTCACAAGCTATATGGAAAGATTTTAAGGAGTTAATAAGGGGGCAGGATTATTTGGAGGAATATGGTGTTCTGAGAATGGGTGACATATTAAGGTATGGTTTACTAGATATTGTAAATACCTTAATGGCTGAAAATGGTGATATTCCTCCTGGAGTAATGAACCATATATATAGCTATCACCTGTTAGGGGATCCAACTTTAAAAATAATGCCAATTTCTGGATGTGAAGAATATAAAGAGGTAGAAAATGAGGTAATTGGAAACGGGGAAGAGTTTCAATTAGATAGAATAAATACCATAGAACTTAAAAAAGGATTTGAGATCAGATCTGGGGGGAAGGTTAATATTGCTGCTGGAGAGCGAATCTATTTTGCTAAAGGTTTTAAGGCTTTTAAGGGTGGAAACCTGCATGCTTACTTGGAGCCTTGTCCAGAATATGAGCCTACTTTGGAAATGCTAAAAGGAACTCAAAATAAACCGGGAACAATAATACCCAAAGAAAATACTTTAGAAGAGATTGAAAACAATAAAATAATTATTTCACCAAATCCCTCAAGTGGTATAATTACCATTGCCTTGCCAGGTACTGTAGAAAACGCTGAAATTTTAATTTACAATCAGCTAGGACAAGAGATATTGGAACTACCAAATTCTCAATCCATAACAGAATTAAACCTGGAGAATATGCCCAAAGGCACCTATTTTATTAGAGCGAATTGCAATGGGGTAGTGTACAGTAGCAAATTTCTTCTTTATTGAAAGTGCAAGTATACACAAAAACCTACCAACCATGAACCAATATAATTCAACCATTAGTTTTCTGTTTTAAATCAAACAATGCCATTATACATTTACTTATGAAAACTAATAACAAGCGTATGCCGAAAAGCTTATAGAGTAGGCAAAAGACTAAAAAATTTAAGAAAATGATTAAAAAAGTTTTTACTATCGTATTGGGATTATTATTTATTGGTTTAGTAAGTAATATAGATGCCCAGACCATTTATTTAAGTGATACAGTATCTGGAAGTACAAATTACACATCAACTATTGGAATACAAGCTAGAGTTGTAGGAAACGGTACATCATTTAAAGGAAATACACTAGGTAGACTTGGTACTGCTTCTGCATATTATGCTGTCGGTGCCGGATATGGAGTGCTTGGTAATGTTACAAATTTACGAAAACTATCTAGATCTAAAGCAGGAGCTACATATGGATTTGGTGGAGTTTTTGGAGTAACAATGGATAATTTAGTATCCAGTGCTACAAATGGTGCTAATTGCGAAGTTGTTGGAGTAAAAGGCTCTGTGTCAGGAACTATATCTTCTTTGACTGGACCCACACTAATTAGTGCAGTATATGGTGTTGATAATGTAAAATCTCACAATTCTTGGGCAGGTTATTTTGATGGAAACCTTGGTGTAAACGGAACCCTTAAAGCAGAAGCAATTTATGTTGAGAATGTAGCAGCAGATTTTGTTTTTAGCGAAGGTTACAATCTTAGAAAACTTAGTGAAGTTGAAGATTTTATTCAGGAAAATCGTCACCTACCAGATGTTGCGCCAGCATCGGAAACAGTTAAAGGTATTGAAGTTGGCGAATTTAACACCGTATTGTTGCAAAAAATTGAAGAGTTGACTCTGTATATCATTGAACAAAATAAAAGGATTGAATCGCTTGAAGCACAGAATGACAATTAAGAGTAAGGTAGAATAATATAACTTATAAATATTAATATTATGAGAATATCAAAATTATTCTTCCTGCTTACTGCTCTGCTTTTATCATTTGAGTTGTTTGCCGGTCATGTAACCCCCAATAGGGCAGAGACGGTAGCACGCAATGCATACTTAGAGCGTTCGAACCTGGAAGGAACTAGCTTAAATGCTGGTGAGATAAACATTACATCTGTTGTTGCAGATTATAATGGAAGTAACGTAAACTACTACGTAGCAAATATTGAAAATAGAGGATTCATAATTATTGCCGGCGATGATGTAGTAACCCCTATTTTAGGATACTCTTTCGAAAATAATTTCAGTGCTCAGGATTTACCACCTCAATTAGAGGCGCTACTAGGTGAGTATAAAAAGGAGATGGAAGATGTTTTCAGCTCTGACAATATAAATGCTCCGGCAGATGTGAGTTCAGATTGGGCAAAATACGAATCAACAGTAGTTAATTCAACAGAATTAGAGGCAGTTGCACCACTCATTGAATCTAATTGGGCACAAGGTTGTGGATTTAATAATTATTGTCCGGCAGATGGTCAAGGACCATGTAGTAAGGCATTGGTTGGTTGTGTAGCAGTTGCAATGGGACAAGTATTATACTATCATAAACAACCAATAACTGGTAATGGAAGCCATAGCTATTCACATCCAAAATATGGTACTCTTTCTGCGAATTTCGGAAATACTACTTATCAATGGAGTAGTATGAGTAATAGCAGTGGTACTAATGCTGCATCACTACTATTGTATCATTGTGGTGTATCAGTTGACATGGATTATGGTCCAGGTGCTTCAGGAATACCTGTATCGGCCTTAAATAGAGTATCCAATGCCTTTATTAATTACTTTAAATATAGCAACGATGCAGTAATTAGGCATAAGAGCTCTTATTCAGCAGTTGCTTGGGATAACATGGTGAAAGCTGAATTAAATGCTAACCGACCATTATTTTATGTTGGTATTGGTACGGGTGGACATGCTTTCAATGTTGATGGATATCAAGGAACCAACCACTTTCATGTAAATTGGGGTTGGAGTGGTTCATATAATGGTTATTATTACTTAAGTAGCTTATCGCCTGGTGGATATGATTTTAGTAATTCACAAGCAGCTGCATTTAATGTTGAACCTAAAGAATCTTGTACCCCTAACATTACAATTACTACTGCTATAAATGGTGGCACTCACGATTTTCGGGCTAGTAATACCATTACAGCTACAAATAAAATAAGTGGTGGTGCTACTGTGCATTATGGAGCAGGTCAGAGAGTAATGCTTAAAAATGGTTTTAGAGTTTATGCCGGATGTGCTTTTTCAGCAGATTTAAGCGGTTGTGCTAACACTAAGAGTGCAACAGAATCTCCAAATATTATTGAAAAGATGGATGAAGAGTTCGATATCCAAATCAGTAATACATTCGAGGTTTATCCAAATCCAAGTTATGGTGATTTAATGGTAAAACTTTCAAGCGACAATTCATCGAAAATTGTATCTGTTTATTCTATGCATGGTAAATTAATCAAACAAATAGAAACCGATCAAGATCAGGTACAATTAGACTTAGGTGGAAATAACCCTGGCATTTACTTGATTAAGGTTAATCAAAATGGAAATTATCAAACAGGAAAACTTATTCTTAAATAATTGATAGTTGTTATTGGAATATTTTTCTTAATACTGACAGCCAGTTTGTTCTGGCTGTCTTTGTTTTATAAATAATCATGAGGGAAGTGTTCTTCCTTATTTTTTTGTTGACAAACTAAATCACTATAGAACCACTGTTTTACTATTCTTTTAACTATCACAAATAACCGTAGGGTGAAACCTGTGGATTTCAGGTATATGCCTATAGCCACAAAGTGGTTGAATAATATTATTGTAGTTCAGCCCACTTTGTGGCTGAGTATGTAACTATGTTTATCTATGGGGTTTCCTCCTACTGTTATTCTAATTAAACCCACATTATAATTGAGAGAGAAGCGAACCGAGGCTTTAGGCGAGTTATATTCCGATATAAATTATCTGTAAGGTTAAAAACTTAGAAGAACTTTATCGTTTAGGTGAATACATATTCTGGGTTTAAAAGGGGGAGTGTGCTTTAAAATAATCTAACCCAAGCCTTGATTCGTGTTAATAATAATTAAATTAAATGCATCTATTTGTTTTAGCATTAAATGATTCTTGCTAATTTTATTTGTGATAAAAAAAACAAAACAACACATCTAGATTAATAAATATGTTGTATATTTGCACTCTCAAAATTTAAAAAATGGCTTTAGTTGAAATAAACAATAGGTATAGTAAACTTGCAGTAGACGATTGCTGCTTATCATGTGGCGGGGCAATAGATTATTCTAAACCAAAGCCTGGTGAAGTTTGCCTCGATCTTGGTAGCGGGAGAGGAACTGATGTTTTAAGAATGGCAGAGGAAGTAGGTGAAACCGGTTTTGCTTATGGTCTCGACATATCAGATGGAATGTTGAAGAAGGCTGAAAACACTGCAAGAAAAATGGGAGTGGATAATGTTAAATTCATGAAATCTGAGCTTGAAAGCATACCACTTGAAGATAAGACTGTTAATTTAATAATATCCAATTGTACAATTAATCATGCTGAGGACAAACAGTTGGTCTGGAATGAAATATATCGAGTACTTAAGAAAGGTGGCCGGTTTGTTGTAAGTGATATTTATTCGACCAAACCTGTTCCTGAAAAATACAAGAATGATCCTCAAGCTATTTCTGAATGTTGGGGAGGTTCAGTAACAAAAGAACTTTACATGGAACAGCTTAAAAATGCTGGATTTAATAAGGTCGATATCCTTGAAGAAAGTAAACCTTACCCAAAAGGGGAGATAGAGGTTTCAAGTTTTACCTTACAAGGATTTAAAGAAAAAGGCTGTTGTAATTAAAATTTATATATATTATGCGTACTTTAATAAAAAAAGAACAAGCAAAAAAGCAGCAAGTTGCACAATGCTGTGCAAAGCAATCGAAAATTGTGGCTGGTTGTCATGACTAGGTCGTGATTGCTGCCACCCAAAACCCAACTAAATAATTAGTCTGCATCTGCTGTACTATAAAGTTTAGTTGGGTTTATTTTTATTATTCAAAATTTTTATTTATTGCATTATAACACTACTTTGAAATGATAAAGTCAAAGCATAATATAATATCCAGAATTGCCGATTCGGAAGAATATTTTGTTGTAAATCTTCTCTCTCAACAAGCTGATATACTACCGGCAAATGAAGCAGAAGTGCTATTAAACGGAAACATAGAAATCCCAGAGGCTTTTGTAGAGCGTGGTTACTTTGTTGATGAAAAGGAAGAGGATAAGCTATATAGAAAACGATATCTTGAATTTATTGATGATAGAGAATCTGATGAAGTACAAATTTTCTTTGTCCCCACTTATGCTTGTAATTTTGCATGCTCGTATTGTTATCAAGATGAGTATGGAGTGAAAGAAAAACCTATAAATAATGAAATAGTGGATGCATTTTTCTCCTATATTAATTCCGAATTTTCCGATAGAAAGAAATACATAACAGTATTCGGAGGAGAGCCATTATTAAATTCAGAAAATCAACGCCAATTTCTTTCATATTTTATTGAGAAGTCGAATGAAAGTAACTTAGATTTAGCTTTTGTAACAAACGGATATAACTTATTAGACTATATTCCTTTGTTAAAAACCGCTCGCATTAGAGAGGTTCAGGTAACTCTTGATGGTACAGCCGATGCTCATAATAAACGCAGAATGCTAAAAGGAGGCTTAAAAAGCTTCGATAAAATCGTTAAGGGTATCGATGCTGCTTTGGCTGGTAATATCCCCATAAACCTTCGTATGGTGCTTGATAAAGATAATATTGAGGAATTACCAAAGCTCGCTCAGTTTTCTATCGACAAAGGATGGACGCGTTCTCATTTATTTAAAACACAGATAGGAAGAAACTACGAGCTTCACCATTGTCAAAGTGGAGCAAGCAGGCTCTATTCGAGAGTGGAAATGTATAAAGATATCTACAAGTTATTGAAAAAGCACCCATATATTAAAGAGTTTCATAAAGTTGCATTTTCAGTCTCAAAATTCTTATTTGAGGAGGGAAAACTTCCTGATCCACTGTTTGATTCTTGCCCTGGGACAAAAACAGAATGGGCATTTGATTTTAGCGGTAAAATATACTCATGCACTGCAACTGTGGGGAAAACTGGAGAGGAATTAGGAACTTACTACCCTAAAGTATCGAAAAACGAAGAACAAATTCAGGAATGGCAGGATAGGGATGTGCTTTCTATTGAAAAATGTACCGATTGCTCCTTGCAGTTAGCTTGCGGAGGTGGTTGTGCGAGTGTTGCTAAGAATAATCATGGTAGTGTAAATAGCCCTGATTGTCGACCAATAAAGGAACTACTTGAATTAGGTATTTCTTATTATTTTCCAGCATAATTTGATCAAATTGTTTTTTCTCATTGATATATGTAACTTATAATGATTTTTGATCAAGATCATTTCATCTTTTAAAAGTAAGGTTGTTATGAATTGTACTTCATGTAATTTGAAGAATTGTCGAGATCTATCCGAATGTAAAGTATTTGAAGGTGATAGTATGGAAATATCTAAATATTATCATATGACAAAAAATCAGGGAATTATACAGGCAGCTGCCAAATTGGTCGATAATGGCAGAGCCGGAACTTTGTCTCGTCTTGACGAAATTATCGAATTCATTAAATTAATGGAATACAAAACTGTCGGATTAGCCTATTGTTATGGTATGGAAATACAAGCTGCAATAATTGTAGATATTCTTAGAAAGGCAGTTCCATCAAGGCTTGTGTCGGTTTCATGTACAACTGGAAGCATGTCGCAATCTGAGGTTAATGATACAAGTTGCATCCATAATGTTTCTTGCAATCCGATTTCTCAAACCTCACAATTTAAAAGAGATGGCGCAGATTTTGTAATTACGATGGGCCTGTGTCTGGGGCACGATATTTTATTTAATAAATATATTGAAGCAGATACAACAACGTTTATTGTGAAAGATCGGGTGAATAATCATAATCCGATAAAAGAATTGGAAAACAAACTAAAAAATAGATAATTATGAAGAATATTACTTCAGAACAATTCGAAAAAGAAGTTCTACAAGGCGGAAAAGTAGTTGTGGATTTTTATTCAACAGAATGCCCTCCGTGCGAGGCTTTAGCACCTAAGTTTGAGAGCGTTGGTGAACTATTTAAAGATGAAGTGAAATTTGTAAAAATTTTCAGACAAGAAAGTCGAGAATTGAGCGAAAAACTTGGTGTAAAAGGTTCTCCAACAGTTTTATATTTTGAAGATGGCAAAGAGGTTGGAATCAGGCAAGCTGGTGGTATTAAGCGTCAGGAGCTGTTCGAGGGAATGAAATTTCTTGTGGGTAAAGAAAAAGTTGAGGAAATAAAATCTAATATTAAGCCTCAGGTTAGCGAATATGATGTTGCCATTCTAGGAGGCGGTCCTGGTGGGTTAACTGCAGGATTATACTTGTGTCAGGCACGAATAAATGCAGTTCTTATTGATGTTGGACTTCCTGGTGGTGCAGTTTCTACAACGCATCAGATTTCAAACTATCCGGGTTTTATCGACCCTCAACCAGGCTATATGCTTTCTCATAACATGAGTGAACAAACAAAACTCTGTGGCACATCTTACAAGGTTGCTGTGGATGTTACAAAGGTTGATTTGGATAAAAAGGAAATTATTATTGATGAGTTTGAAACTATAAAAGCAAAGAAGATAATTATTGCTACAGGTACAAGTCCTAACTTGCTGAATGTGCCAGGTGAGAAGGAGTTAAAAGGTAATGGAATTTCTTACTGTGCTACATGTGATGCAAAATACTTTGTAGATAAGCATGCTATTGTTATTGGAGGTGGAAATTCGGCTATTGAGGAAGCCGAGTTTATTTCAAAATTTGCAGGCAAAGTAACTATCGTTCATCAGTTTGATAAGCTTCAAGCCAATAAGCAGGCACAAGAGAAGGCCTTTGCAAACCCCAAAATTGAATTTGTGCTTGAGCATGAACCGCGTGGTTTCAAAAGAGTTGGCGACAAAATAATTGTAGAAGTAGAAGATTTGAAAACAAAAGAGATAAAAGAGCTGGAATCTGATGGAGCTTTTATTTTTATTGGTATGAAAGCCAACTTGGGGATGTTTGAGGAAAAACTCGATGTTGACGATTGGGGCTATATTAAAACCGATGAAGATAAACGTACCAGCATAGATGGGGTTTATGCTGTAGGTGATATTAGCAGTAAAAAATATCGTCAGATAACCACAGCCATTGCTGATGGTACAATAGCAGCAATCTCAATTACCCGAGAATTAGATAAATAAGAATCAAGAAATATTCTATAAGATAAAGGGGCTGTCCCAAAAGTCGAAATGTAAATAAACATAGACTTTTAGGACAGCCTCTTTTTATTGAGCTTAACAATTAATCGTATAGAGCCTAACAATGTGAGTTGTTGGATTTAGGAATGCAGTTATAGCTATCTGCTCATTCTGTAATTCATCAATTGCAGTTACTGATAATGATATCTGATGAATCCCCTTTGTAAGTGTATAATTGCTATTGCCAATGGTTTCTGTAGACACCTGACCAATAGTCCAGCTAACAATAGCTGCGTGACTTCCTAATGTTGCAATAGCCTCCTGAGCATGAACTACAACATAAAAAAATGAAAGAATTGTAACATAATAAATGTTTCTCATTTGATTCTAATGGTTTTTTTATTGGTAAAACAGTCACAAAGTTCTCTCTCAATAAATTAATAAAAAACATTTGTGTAGAGATTCAATTAGACAGATACATAGGTTTGTTTTTAGGGATGATTTGTTCTGTCAAAATAATCTGTTTTACTATCTTAGCTACTATAAGAAGTTTTACATCTATTTTTAATAAACTATTATGGGATATTATATAAACCTTGCTTCAATAAGCCTAGATAGTTATAAGGAAAGGCTAAAAAACAGATACTTAGTGCCAAGTAGACAACTTCTAAAAGAGAATATTGACAGTGTTTTTACCAGTATTAGTAAACAGGGCATTCTTAATGTCGAAGATTTACTTAAAGCGTTGAATAACAAAAAGAAACTAGAGGCTTTTTCTACTAATACAAGTATACCTATTGAATATTTGACAGTACTTGCTCGAGAGATTAAAAGCAATATAACAAATCCGATAAAATTGAAAGATTTTCCAAATATTTCGAGTGATGTAATTCAAAAACTTGAAGAAATTGGTATTAAGAATACGCTTCAACTATACGATAGAATTACTACTAGATCAGACAGAAAAGAGCTTTCAGAACAAATACATACAGATGAAGCACTTGTTTTAAAGTTGGCTCAACTAACTGATTTGTCACGTATACGCTGGGTCAATTACACCTTTGCCAATGTATTGTACGAAGTCGGTTATAAAACTATTGACAGCATTGTGAAAGCCGACTTTAATAGACTCTACGAAGAAATTAAAGACTTAAATAAAGAGAAACAGCTATTTAAAGGCAATATAGGTCTTAACGATGTTAAACTTTTGGTTGAGGTTGCTGCGGATGTTCCTCAGGAAATAGAATATTAATTACAACCATTTTTTTATTTCAAAAAGGGACCTATACTTTTGTATAGATCCCTTAATATATTATGTTTTAGGCTTGTCAAAGCTATTCAGTAGCATCTTCATTGCCAATGTGAGTTGCTAAAAATTTCTCCATTGAACGATAAAAATCAAAGCGGTTTTCTTCATTTCTGAAACCATGGCCTTCATTGTCTTTAACCATGTATTCAACTTCTATTCCTCTGGCTTTCAATGCTTCAACCATTTGATCTGATTCATCTTTGTTAACTCTAGGATCATTAGCTCCCTGAGCAATAAACAATGGAGCTTCTATTTTATCAACATGCATTACTGGAGAGGCTGCTGCTAATAAAGCACTGTCATTTTCAGGATGACCAACTAATTCATAAAGCATTGCACGCATCGGTTCCCAGTATGGGGGTATTGTATTCATAAACGTGAATAAATTAGAAACTCCTACGTAATCAACACCTGCAGCGTATACTTCCGGAGTATAAGTTAGTCCGGCAAGAGTAGCATATCCACCATAACTTCCACCATAGATGGCAATTTTATCTTTATCAGCTATTCCTTGTTCAATAAGCCAGTTAACACCATCTGTAATATCGTCTTGCATTGTTTTTCCCCATTCTTTAACAGATTTAAGCCAGAACTCTTTTCCATATCCTGTAGAACCACGGAAATTCATTTGAAGAATAGCATAACCTCTATTTGCAAGAAACTGAATTTCAGGATTAAAGCCCCAGTTATCGCGAGCCCATGGACCACCATGTGGATTAATCACAACAGGCAAATTCTTGGCTTCTCTACCCTTTGGAAGAGTTAAATATCCATGAATTATTAATCCATCGCGACTTGTATATTGAATTGGTTTCATAGGAGCAAGTTGATCCTCAATAAGCCACGGACTAACATCAGCAACTTTTTCAAGTTTTTCATTTTCAAGGTCGTATAAGTAGTAAGCGCCCCTTGAACGATCGCTATAAGTTCTAATTACAAACTTATCTTCAGCTTTATTCGATGAACTAATACTTATTTCATATCCAGGCAGTAATTCTTCGAGTTTTGCATACAGATTTTTTGAATCTTCATCGAAGAAATATTTATGTTGTTTGTCTGTTGTATAATGAGCAGCTGTTAAAACTTTTCTTTTTCTGGAATAACTTAAGCCGGTTACATCAACCTCAGTGTTTTTATAAAGAACCTCGACTTCAGTTTTTGATTTAGGATCAAAAATAACAATCTCTTGTTTGTCGCGGCCTAGGTTAGATGCAGCATACATCATTTTATTATCGAAAGTAAAAAATTTAGGTTCAAAACTATCTTTCCATGTTGTGTTGAGAATAGTATCGAATTCCTGATCTTCAGTATCACGATAAAGCAGAATCTGATTTACTCCGCCTTCAACAGCAACAGCAGCGCGTAGTTTGCCATCATGATCGGTTATCCAACCCATAATAGTTCCTGGATTTTCAGCCAAAATCATAAGCTCACCAGTAACAATATTCAAACGATATGGATCAAAAACGCGAGGATCTCTTTTGTTTAAACCAACAATAATTTCTTCTGGAATATCTTCCAAATCATCAATTATTTGAGTTCTTACCCCCTCAAAACAAGTTAAACATTTTGAGTTACTTCCATCAATATTTACAGCAAATAGTTTGAAGTCTTCATTTCCACCTTCATCTTTTATATAAAGAATACGATTGTCGTTTGCCCAAAAGTAACCTGCAATATCACGGTCTTTTTCGAATGTGATTTGTGTAAGTTCATCTTTACCATCTTCTTTAACGAAGATGTTCATTCTGGACTCAAATGGCTGCATGAGTGAAACATACTTGCCGTTTGGAGAAATTTTAAAACCGCTTTTTTCCGGATTTTTAAAGAAATCTTCTAAAGCAACTTTGGGCGGAATTTCTTCTTTAGTTTGGCATGCCATAAGTGTGAAGAATAATAAGATTATTAATAAGTAGGATTTTGTTTTCATCTTTGTTTATTTTTGGTTTCATAAATTGGGAATTGTTTTTTTAATGTTTTTTATTTGGGCGGATGTACACAAAACAACCAATTTGCTAATTAGTTGTTTATTAGAGTCAAGCCTATTTTCTATAATACCAAATTATTGAGGTTTTATTGAAATAACAAGATCTTTGAAGAATTATTTCACATTATAAATATATGCTAACAGATATAACAGATATAAGTTCACTTGCGATTTTAATAGAAGGTGAGTTTTATTCCGATTTTCTAACAACAACAATTTATTCAACAGATGCATCGGCTTATAAAGAATCCCCAATTGCAGTTGTAGTTCCAAAAACCAAGAAAGATGTAAAATCAGTCATTGAATTTGCCAACAAAAATAAATTGACTGTAATTCCACGAACCGCTGGAACATCTTTAGCAGGTCAGGTTGTTGGAGGCGGAATTGTTGTGGATTGTTCTAAGTATATGAATAAGATATTAGAAATTAATAAGGAAGAAAAATGGGTGAAAGTTGAACCAGGTGTAGTATTAGATGAACTTAACATAATATTAAAAGATTCTGGTTTGTTTTTCGGGCCAGAAACATCTACATCTAATAGATGCATGATGGGAGGAATGGTTGGAAATAATTCTTGTGGTGCTCATTCTTTAGTTTATGGGAGTACACGTGATCACACTCTCGAATTAAAAACAATTTTAAGTGATGGTTCAGAAGCCATATTTGGCGAATTAACAAAACAGCAATTCGATGAAAAGTGTAAACTTGAAAACCTGGAAGGTGAAATATACCGAAAAATAAAAAGCCAACTTTCACCCAAGAATATAAGAGATAGAATAAAAGAAGAATTTCCCGATTCTGAAATTAAACGCAGAAATACCGGATATGCAATTGATTTGCTATCAGAAATGGAACCATTTCTAAATGGCGGTAAAACTTTTAATTTCTGCACTTTGCTCTGTGGTTCAGAAGGAACTTTAGCATTTATTACAGAAATAAAATTAAACCTTGTTTCACTACCACCAAAACACAAGGGACTTTTGGCAATTCATGCGACTTCGATTGAAGAGGCTATGGAAGCAAACATAATTGCACTTAAGCATAAGCCAGTTGCTATTGAACTAATTGATAAATTTTTGCTCGATTGCACAAAAACAAGCCGAGAGCATAAACACAATAGGTTTTTTCTAAAGGGAGATCCAGGCGCACTTTTATGTGTCGAGTTTGTAGCAGAGACAGAAGAACAAATCAACAAAAAGAGCCAGGGCTTAATAATTGAATTAAAGTCGAAAGGATATGGATTCCATTTTCCTTTGATTTTTGGAAATGATATATCAAGAGTTTGGGCACTTAGAAAAGCTGGACTTGGGTTACTCTCGAATATTCCCGGAGATGCAAAACCACAACCGGTTATTGAGGATACTGCAGTTAGCCCACAAAAACTTCCGGCTTATATTGCTGAATTTAATGAAACCTTAAAAAAGAATAATCTGGAATGTGTTTACTATGCTCATATTGCAACAGGCGAATTACATCTTCGACCAGTTCTTAATTTAAAGGAAGATGAAGGTGTTAGACTTTTCCGATTAGTTGCTGAAGAGATTGCCAGACTTGTGAAAAAATATAAAGGTTCCTTAAGTGGTGAACATGGAGACGGACGGCTTCGAGGAGAATTTATTCCTTTTATGATAGGTGCAGATAATTACAAGATTCTTAAAGAACTGAAAAGAACTTGGGATCCGAAGGGAGTTTTTAATCAGGGGAAAATTACAGATACTCAACCCATGGATACCAGTTTACGTTTCATCCCTGGTCGAATTACACCACATATCGAAACAATGTTTGATTTCTCAGATAGCATGGGATTTGTTAGACTTGCTGAAAAATGTAATGGATCTGCAGATTGTCGAAAGTCAGAAGTTATTGGAGGAACAATGTGTCCAAGTTTTCAGGCAACTCGTGATGAGCGAAACACAACACGAGCTCGAGCTAATATGCTTAGAGAGGTAATAAACTCAAAAGACTTTAAAGGTAAATTTGACAACCTTGAACTTTATGATGTTTTGGATCTGTGTTTGTCATGCAAAGGGTGCAAGACTGAGTGTCCTTCAGGAGTTGATATGGCAAAATTGAAATCAGAATATCTTTATCAATATTACCAATCGAACAGAATTCCTTTAAGATCTAGGGCAATTGCTGCTTATAGTAAAATACAAAGCTTAGCAAGTTATTTTGCCGGCACATATAATTTCATTATCGAAAATAAGCTTACTAGTAATTTTGCAAAAAGAATAATTGGATTTGCAAAAGGAAGAAGCTTGCCAAAAGTTTATCGTCAAACCTGGAAGAAATGGATTAAACGCAATTTGGAGCAATTGAACTCAAGTATTAAAAATGAAGTTGGAGAACTTTTTTTATTTATTGATGAGTTTACAAATTTTAATGAAGTTCCTTTAGGTATAAAAACATGTAAACTTTTAAGTCAACTGGGTTATAGAATTATAGTTGTTGATCATAAGGAAAGCGGAAGAGCAAAAATTTCTAAGGGATTTTTAAAACAAGCAAAAAAACTAGCAGAGCAGAATGTAAATGTATTTTATGGAAAAGTTAATAGTACTATTCCTTTAATTGGAGTTGAGCCTTCGGCAATATTAAGTTTTAGAGATGAGTATCCGGATTTACTTAGAGGAGGGCAAAAAGAACAGGCTATGGAATTAGCTAAAAATATATTTACAGTTGAAGAATTCTTAAGCCGTGAATTCCAAGCAGGAAAAATTACTCAGGAACAATTTACAGATGAAAAGCTTATTGTTCATTATCATGGACATTGTCAGCAAAAAGCTTTGGTTGGAACAAATCCTGCAAAATCTATTCTAGAGATACCAATAAATTATAAAGTTGAAGAAATAAAATCAGGATGCTGCGGAATGGCAGGATCTTTTGGTTTTGAAAAAGAACATTTTGAGTTGTCGATGAAAGTGGGTGAGTTAGTTTTATTTCCCGCAGTTCGATCTGCAAAAGAAAATGATTTGATAGTTGCTTCTGGAACATCTTGTCGTCACCAAATTAAAGATGGTACTTCAAAAAAATCTCAACATCCGGTTGAAGTTTTATTTGGAGCTCTAAAGTAACACTCTACTTAACATAATATTAGATCTTAAAATCCAATATCTAAGCAAGGGGGTGAGCTAGTAGTTTAATTCTTCCTTCTCCGACTTAGCAATAATTACTGTACCGCACGTATCGCTAAGCACATTGGTAGCTGTACGGATCATATCAAGTGGACGATCTACGATCAGAATAATTCCCATAGCTTCAATTGGAAGTCCAACTGCAGTAAAAATTATTGTCATTGTAACAAAACTCGCCATTGGAACTCCTGCTGTTCCGACCGAAGCAAGTAATGCTGTAGCAACCAAAATAAATTGATGTGTAAAATCAAGGTCGTGACCATAAATTTGTGCGATAAAACCTGCGACCACAAGTTCATACAAACCTGTTCCATCCATGTTTATGGTTGCACCCAAGGGAAGAGTAAAACTTGAGATTTTGTTGGATACTCCAGATTTTTCTTCAATAGTTTCCAGAGTAAGTGGTAGAGTTGCATTGGAACTAGCAGTAGAAAATGCTGTAAGTAAAACAGTTAGCATTGCTTTATAATGCTTTATAGGATTGGTTTTACTTGTAATATAAAGTAGTAAGGGTAAAGTAATAAAAATATGTATTGCTAATCCACCTACAACAACACCTGAAAAGCGACCTAAACCAATCATCAAATCTGTAAGCACTTCCATTCCATATTGATTAGATAGTTTATCCAGATCAATCATTTGATTGTGAATAACCTCAGCTACAATTCCCATTACACCTAGTGGTGCGAACTTTATTACGAATAAAGTTAATTTCATCATTACATCAAAAACGGCATCGAATACATTGATAAGTAATTGTTTTTTAGATGATTGAATCTTTGTTATAAATATGCCAAAAATAATAGAGAAGAAGATTATTGCCAGCATTTCCTCATTACTTGAGAGCGCGCTGAAAATATTATCGGGTATAATGTTTAAAATTGTATCCTTTATATCTACTTCTTTTATATTCGATTGACCAATATTTGGTAAGGGGATATTTAGGTTAGCGCCTGGCTTAAAAAAATTTACAAGAAATAATCCCGTAAGTAGCGCTAGTACACTGGTTACCATATAATAGAGTAGGGTTTTGCCTCCAATTCTTCCAAGACTTTTCCCACTTTGAATATTTGTCACTCCACAAATAAGAGAACTTACAATTAGTGGAACAACAATCATTTTCAAGGCTTTAATAAATAATTTTCCAAGTATTGATAAACCAGGAACAAAAACTGGTAGATAAAATGCGAATAAAACACCTAGAATAATTCCTATTAGTATTTGCCAGTGAAGTGCTATTTTTTTCATTGTTGTTAAGTGAAATTTAAACTATTCGAGAACAAAGTATCCAAGCACTAAGATAATCAAACTAAAAAATATTGAATTCTCAGAGAGATATTAAAAAACAAAGGAAAATTACATATGGAAACAATACAACATACACATGTAACCAATACTTTGTATCTATTTGGATGAATAATTCTAATACAAATGTGAATAGTTTACAAATGCAAACTAAAATATACAATCCTTTTGTATACTAAATATAAATCACATATAACACTAATAATCAGCAATATATAGTCTTTACTAGAAGTAATAATCCAATCTATTTACCAGTAAACATGAATAATTAATTAATATATAATTCATTTAGGCTATAAACATCAATAAACCAGAATTATATGAGTTTATACTATACATCTAGTTTAATATAGGTTCTATTTATACTGATATTGTTTCGCACTATAAACTAAATCCTTATATTTACATCCATAAACACAGTTACAAATGTAATCAATATTATAGAATACAAAAGTAAACAAATGTAATTTACAAATGTAATCATGGAAGAGAGGATCAATAAAATACTTGAAAAATACAATTTATCATCTGCTCAATTCGCTGAAAATATTGGGGTTCAGCGTTCAAGCATATCTCATATTATTAGTGGCCGAAATAAACCTAGTTATGACTTTATTGTTAAAATAATTGAACATTTTAGCGATCTTAATCCAGAATGGCTACTCACAGGAAAGGGTAATATGCTTAAAATACCTTTAAATACACCTATTTCTACGCAAGAATCAGATCTATTTAGTCAAACTGTTAAAACCCCTTCTAATATCTCAGATATTCAATCTGTTACAAATAATACATTGGCAACAGAAAACCCTCTCAATTCTTCAAAAGGCCCTTTAAATTCTGTGGATGATTCTCCTCAAAACACTAAGGTTACAAATGTAAACAAGGTGAAGTTTGTTATTTTTGTGTATGAGGATAATAGCTTTGAAATATTAAATAAGAAATAAGGCTCCTATTTTGCTATATTTGCGCAAAAAATTCATGTACACTCGAATTATTCGCCCCATACTCTTTTTATTGTCCGCAGAAACCGTTCATCACTTAGTTGTATTAATTCTAAAAATCGCTTATAAGATACCTTTGGTGCCCTATCTACTGCGTTCTTCATTTTCAATAAAGAATTCTTTACTTGAGACTGAAGTCGCTGGGATAAAGTTTCCTAATCCGGTCGGACTAGCTGCTGGATTTGATAAAAATGCTACTTTTTTTAACGAATTCTCTTGTTTTGGCTTTGGTTTTATTGAAATTGGTACTGTAACTCCAAAAGCTCAATCAGGAAATCCAAAACCACGTTCATTTAGATTACCAAAAGATAAAGCCTTAATAAATCGAATGGGTTTTAATAATAATGGACTCAAATCGGTAGTAGAAAGGTTGAATGGAAATAAAAAGATAATAATTGGCGGGAATATTGGAAAAAATACCGAAACAGCCAATGATATTGCTGTTGAGGACTATAAAGAGTGCTTTAAAGGACTGTATAACTATGTTGATTATTTTGTTGTTAATGTTAGTTGTCCAAATATATCTAATTTAAGTAAACTTCAAGACCAGGATTCTTTAGAGCATATTTTACTGGAACTTATTAGAATTAGAGAAGATCAATCAATATCTAAACCAATTTTCCTAAAAATTTCTCCAGATTTAAACCTTAAGCAAGTCGATGAAACACTTGTTGTAGTTGATAAAACTGGTATAGATGGTTTAGTTGTTGCTAATACTACTGTTTCTAGAGAAAATTTAGCTTCCGAAAAGAAAATAATAGACCGAATTGGGAATGGAGGACTCAGTGGGGTGCCCATTCGCACGCGATCAACTGAGATGATAAAATATATATCAGAAAAAACAGATAAGAAATTACCAATAATTGGAGTAGGAGGTATTTTTACTGCTGATGATGCACTTGAAAAGCTCGATGCAGGAGCATCTCTGGTTCAGATATATACTGGTTTTATTTACTCAGGTCCTAAGCTTATTAAGCGAATAAATAGAGCAATTCTCAAAAGAACAATAAATTAATGGTCAATAAGCATAAAAGAAAGAATCATAATGATTGGTAATTATTGAGATAATGTACTTTTATATTTTTGTCTGTTAACTATTTTGCTATCCTCTGTTATTTTAATTATTTTGGTGCTTCTTAAACCACCAAAATAATAAACTATGATGAACCGACGGGTTTATAGCCTGCTTATATTGCCTGCATTACTATTTTTGTCACTTCAACTTAATGCACAATCAGAAAACTTAGTAATTAATTATAGCTTCGAGGAGTTTGAAAAATGCCCTCAAGAGTATACGCCACAGGATCTGTCTCATAAGCTAATTCCTGGTTGGGGATACCCCACAAAAGCTACTCCGGACTATTTTAATCGTTGTTCGCCAAAAAGAGATGATGGTGTAAGTGTACCAAAAAACTTTGCCGGAGAAAGTGAACCCAGAACTGGAGATGCATATGCCGGAGCCATTCTTAGTGGTACCGATGATGGTTACCGGGAGTATATTCAAGGTTCTTTTTCAGAACCACTAGTTGCAGGAAAGCAATACTGTATAACATTTCACTATAAATTAGCATCCTTTTCAAAATTTGCTGTAGATCAGCTTAGCATGTATCTAAGCGATATTGAAATAAAGAACCAGCTAATGGTTAATCTTGGATACAAACCTCAAATTAATAATAAGGTTGGTTTGTTTCTTGACAATATTGACGATTGGGAAGAGGTTTGTACGGTTCATGTAGCCAAAGGAGGAGAGAGGTTTTTTATTTTAGGAAACTTTAAGTCGTACGAAAGCACCAATTATGTTGCAACTGATAAAAACATGAAGAATTTAAGAAATAAGGAGTATGCCTACTATTTCTTCGATGATATTATTGTTAAACCTCTTGAAAATTGCAAAGATTGCCCATGTGTTCATCACGACTTTGAAGCTGATATTATTGATTCCTCATACACTGGAGGTTATAACTATTTAACCGGTAATGTTGACAAGCTACTGAACGATGGTAAAATTAAAATTGGAATGGCAGGCGGAACACCTCCATATCGTGTAATATGGGAGAATGGTATGAAGGGGACACAACTTAAAAACCTTCCAGCAGGAGAATATAATTATACTGCATTTGATGCATACAATTGCCAAGAGAAAGGAAAAGTTGTTTTTGTTGAACCAGAAGTTGTTGTTGATGAATTTAAGGGTGGATTAGAAGGAATAGAAGAAGGGGGTTCTCTTGTATTGAAAAATATCTTCTTTGAATTCAATAAATCAGCATTACTTCCCGAATCATACCCAGAATTAAATAAGGTAGTAAGCTTCATGAAGGAGAAGAACATTAAACTGATTGAAATCTCCGGCCATACCGATAGTGAAGGTTCTGATAATTACAATCAGAAATTATCAGAAGGAAGAGCACAGGCTGTTGTCCAATACCTTAAATCGCAAGGAATATCGGCAGATAAGCTTCGAGCAGTTGGGTATGGTGAATCGAAACCCATTGATACTAATTTTTCAGAAGATGGACGAGCACGAAATCGTCGTGTTGAATTTACATTGCTAAAAAAATAATCAAAAGCCTACTACAATGAAACGATATATATACATATTTCTTTTAACAATTTTGACTGCATCTTTGTCAGCGCAGAATGTTAAAAAAGCATATAAATACCTTGAAAAATCTGATTATTCAAAAGCTAAAGAGACATTCGTAAAGCTTTTAGCCGAAGATAAGGAAAATGTAGCCTTAAATTTTGGGATGGCAATAATTCTTGCTGATGAGAGTTCGCCATACTTCAATATAATTGATGCCTGGCAATATATTGAGGCTATACAGGGAAAAGAGAACCAGCTTACCCAGGAAGAAATGGAAATTATGGGAGAGTATTTTTTGAATACTGAAGTTCGTAGAACAAGTAGACCCGTAAAAAAGAAAATAGAAATAGCTATAGAGGCTGTGGAATCAAGACTAATTAAATATATCCGTGAAGAGAATGATCTGGAAGCATGCTATGAAGTTCTTGAAAGGTACCCAAATTTCATACACTACGATAATGTTGTTCATATTCGCAACCAGTTTGAGTTTAGAAAGTATGAAAAGCTAAACACTTTTGCAGGTTATAACGAATTTATTGAGAAATTTCCTGATGCTGCGCAAATTGATAAGGCAAAACGATATAGGAATGAAATGGCATTTGAGGAAGTAAAAGTCAAAAATACAGTTGAAGCTTATAACCAATATTTATTTAAATACCCTAAGTCTGATTATACCCAGCAAGCCTATAAATTAAGAAATTCAGCGGCTTTTCGCGATGCTCGTAAAGTACATACTCTGGAAGCTTATGAGAAGTTTTTAACCCAGTATCCTGATGCGCTAGAAATTGCAGAAGCAAAAAAGCATCAACGAGATTTAATGTATGAAAAGGCTAAGAGAATCAAATCTTTAGAAGCTTATAATGACTTCATTAGCATGTATCCCGATGGAGGTTATTACCTGGATGTATTTAACTTAAAGTCTGGAGATTTGGGAATGCAGCATTTTCGTAATCTAGGTTTTGATTCTCCGGATTTTCTTTGGGCAAAAGCTTTTGATAATAATAAATATATCGAAGAAGCTAAAGCAATCGTAGCTTCAGCAGATGGTGGTTATATAGTTGCGGGATTAACGCGCCAAACAGACACCAGTTTAGCTGATGCTTGGATTATTAAGTTGAATGACAAAGGGCAGATGGCTTGGAATAAAACAATTGGCCAGCCATTCGAAGATGATATTCTTGAAATAATGGAAACTTCCAAAGGTGAAATAATAGCTGTAGGTTACACCAAAATATCACCAGATAGCGCTGCAAAAAAAATGGGATGGATGTTTAAATTAGGGAAAGACGGCTCTCGAATATGGAATAAAAACTTAGGAGAAATGAATATTTCTGCCTGCGCTATTAGTCCTGATGATAAAGTAGTACTCTCCACATATACTGAAGATACCATACCTGACCGGTATTTTATACAAGCTTATAATCTCGATGGAAATAAGGTTACAGAACGGGATTTTGTAAGATATGGCCATTTCAATGATATTGTTTTTTTAAATGATGAAAATGCGTTTTTGGCTGGAACAGAGTGGTTTAGCTTAACTGATAAAAAGTACTACATTAAATGGGAAGATACATTAAAGATAGATGCTACTATAATGAATGCAGATATCAGTCCTACCAAAGTTTTCTTACAAGCGAAGGATAGTGTTAATAATTACTTTGTAACGTATAATATTGCCGGTAAAAAAACAGGTCTTTACGCTATGGCCTTGAAGGATAGTACTGATAAAATTTCTGAAGTTTTAATTATGCCAAGCAATGAATGTCTTGTTTTAGGAGAGAATTTACTTAACAGTTATCTTGTAAAATTAAATGCAGCTGGTGAAAAAGTTGGAGAGAAATATTTAACTGGTAAAATGCGCTTTAGAAGAATAATTAAGAATAGTAAAGGGGAAATAACATATTTATTAGATGGTGATGATTTACTTGTTATTTCTTTTTCTTCTGTTGGTTTTTAGAGTTTTCGAAGTCTTTTTTAGGCCACAAATCTCCATTTTCATCTTCAATGTACTCAGGTGCAGTATTAATTATCAATACAACAATGATAAAGCAAACTAGCAAAGTGCCTATAATATAGAGCCAGATGTTCAAATCTTTTTAATATTATTCAATAATTTTTGTGTTTTAAATTTAATATAAATATCCAGTAAGTTAAATATTTTTAAAGTATTATCATGAATTTTTCATCTGGGTAATAGGGGAGCTTTAATTATTAATCTTCAGAAAAAGCAAAAGGAGCTAGATGCAAGTCTTGAATATGCTAATCATATTCAACAATCTTGCTTTCTAAAACTTCGTGAAATTCAATAGTTTTTCATAAAAGTTTTATTCTTTATTAACCTATTAATCTCTTTATAGTTAGGTCAATACAGAAAAGGGGGGAGCAAGATAATGTAGTTAAATAGTAAAAGCTTAGAGCCTCTAAAGAAACCTCCAAAGAATATGAAGACCGAATTAGATATGTTGAGTTATCTATTCTTGTTGCCACTAAGGAAAATATTTATAATATAGTTGAGGATTTTTTCTCTGTTTTTAACTTTAAAAAGTGTATTTTTTAGAAAAGAGTTTGGTATTACAGAGAAAAATTCCGAATTTATTCCATTAAATAGCTTGTCCAGTAACATATTAGCAATTAACTTTACAAATAATTTTAACGAGGGAAAAATTAAGCTTGATACTTTTGATAAAACATATCAAACGACTATCAATTATTTGTTCAGTGAAATAAAATTGCTATGAAAACCTAATGCATCCAAAAATGAAAACCAAAATATTTCATAATTTTCTTAAATTCTCATTTTTCTGCTTACTATTATTTCAATCTAACCATGTTTTTTCTCAGTTTCCTATTATTAGCAGGGAGCAAAGAATGAATAAAAAAGCTGATGAGCTTTTTACAGAGAAAAACTATGCAAAGGCAATAGTTAAGTATAAGGAGATTTCAAGCCGATATGAAGGTAATTTAGATCTTTGGTACAAACTTGCAGTCTCTTATCAAGAAGTAGATCAACCCGAAAAAGCAGCCCTTTATTATAACAGGATAATTAAAACCGACGATGAAGCTAATCCTTTAGTACATCTTTCGTTAGGTCAGGTTTTAATGATGCAGGGAAAATATGACGAAGCACGTAAACATTTCATGAGGTATAATGAATTGCTGGAATTTAATGATCAACTGGCAATGCGCTATATTTCCAGTATTGAAAATATTGACAGATACTTTGAAGATTCCTCATATTTCTCTCAAAAAAACTTACCACTTAATTCGGAAGCATCTGATTTTGGAGCAACAACAATAAATAATTCATTTTATTTTCTTTCAACTCGCAGCAAAAAGGATGATTACAATGAACGTTATTCATCTGACTTGTTTGTTTCAAATATCAACAGCGATGCCGTGTTTGAAACACCAAAGAAAATGAGTGGTCATGCAAATACAAGGTTTGGAGAAATTGGTTATGCAATTGTACCAAAAACCAATGAAATTTTTATTTGTAGATACGAGCCTGGTCAACAAGATGAATATTCATTAGGATATAATCTTTATAAAGGCTTTTTGGGAGCTAACAGGGAGATATCCAGACCATCAAAATTTCAACTTGATAAATTCAGGTATGCAATTGCATATCCTACTTTAAGTACCGATGGTAAATTTATGATTTTTGCTTCAGATGCACCTGGAGGTTTTGGGGGATGGGATTTATATCGCGCCGAATATACATCCAAAGGATTGGAGAATATTAAGAATATGGGCGATAAAATAAATTCTGCAGGAGATGAGTTATATCCATTTATGATGAATGATACAATTATTTTCTTTGCAACAGACGGTCATGGAGGTCTTGGTGGTTTTGATATATATTCTAAAAATTTAAGCCAAGAAAAAGAACTTTCAAGGAATTTGGGAAATCCAATAAATTCATCTGCAAATGATTATGGAATATATTTCGATTCCGGTCTTTCTGGTTATTTTACGTCAAATAGAGCAGGTGGAGTTGGACATGATGACATATACCAATTCACAATTCATCAATTGAAGCTTTCTGGCGAAGTGATTGATGAAGGCAGTGGAGATAACCTAAAAAATGTAAATGTTACAGTAAAACGTAGCATTGGAAAAGATGAAGTTCTTGCATTAGCAGATAACGGAAAACTAGTTTTATCAGCCGAACCAGGGGAGCAATTGGAAATTACAATTGAAAAAGAAGGTTATGAGACTAAGTCATTTACAGTCAATACTTCTAATATGAGCTTTATTGGAAATCATAACATGCAAATTGGGAAATTGCCTGTAGTTAGGCTTGAACCTGAACCAATAACTTTTGAACTAGATCCAAAATTACTCGAAAAGCCAGAGGTTTCAGATATATTTTTTTCAGTTCAAATTGCCACTGCAAAAAGTCCTATAAGCGAAAAGTATTTAAAAAGAAAATATACTGGAGATAAAGAGATTGTTGAATTATTAGATGGAAAATATTATCATTATTTTATTGGTAAATATAAATCATATTTTGAAGCAAAGGAATTATGGAAATCTAGGAATAAAAAAGAACCTTTTTTAGCATATAAAGACGGTAAATCTCAACGAATAATGAAAGCTTTGAAAGAAGTCCATGTTGTACCAGCTGAGTCTAGAGACCCTATAGTTCATGACTTTATCAATAAAACCGAACAATTGAGTTCAAGCATTATTTATTATGGATTAGATTTATTCAGAGTTCCAGATAATTCAGAAGCTGTGCTGGAAAAGGTTGTTAAGGAGTTGAACGATAATCCTAATTATTTTCTGGAAATAGCAGCTCATACAGATAAACGAGGAAGCGATATGTATAATAGAGCTTTGTCTGAAGAACGTGCAAAGTTTTTGCGTAAATATTTTGTTGACCAAGGAATTAGTGAATTGAGAATTATATCGCATGGAATAGGAGAAAAACAACTTAAAAATTATTGTGCCGAGTGTAGCGAAGATGATCACAAACTTAATAGACGTGCAGAGTTAATAATTAGAGTTTATAAAGAGCAGACTAATTAATATTCTTTTATTATATTTATTATACGTATTTATTGCATATTGAAAGTTTAATAAAACAGGATTACAAAATGGTCCTGTTTTTGCAATCTCATTTCAATTGTAGTACATATTTTAGTGGAAAAAAAAACAGGAAAAATGCAGTTTATATATAAAGTAATATTTTCAATACAAGTACTTCTGATAAGTTCACCAAGTTTTGCTCAACAATTTAAAGCAGAAGATTATCGGAAAGATCTCAGTGTTAAAATTTCTATTATAGATGAAAAAAGAATAGAAAAGGGAGTAGAGCTTTTGAATGATGCTTATTTAATTGAGCTTAAGGCAATTGAATTGATTGAAAATTTACCTGAAGATGAGAAGTTAAAGGCGACTAATCCAAATTACAAAAAAGCAGTTAAGAAGCTTATTCAAACTTCGGAATCGTATCGTGAAGGGCATATGATTGTTTACACTGTTTTCCAGGAAAACTGTATGAAGTTTAAAGAAGAAATGAAAAAAATGAAGCATTATGCTTCAGGTATAAACAAAGCAAAACTTTATGAAAGGAAAGCATTTAAAGCATATGAACGTTCCCTTTCTATCAGAGATCTCATCTTGATGATTGAAAAACCAGATCTAATTCAGTATAAAATGGCAGAAGCTATTGAATTGGAAAAATTATCGATTCAACATAAAGGACGGGCACTACAGATATATCAGGATTTTCCTGTAGAGTATGATTATAAGTGGGAGAACGATTTAACTCCAGAAGAAGTTGAAGCAGCGTTTAGGGATCCTGCAGTTAGTCGGCCTCCAGACGATTTGTTTGTGCAAAGACCAACCGAAGAAACATCACATGACCCAGATAAAGTAAAGGAAGGTCCTATTGTATTTAGAGTGCAGATTGTAGCCCATACAATAAAAATGGATGAGAGTTACATTCGAGAGAACGTATATATGGGGAATGAGCCAATTAAAGAAATCTATGATGATAAATGGTATAAGTATTCCATTGGCAAGTTTGATAACTTTCGTGAAGCCGATGCTTTATTAAAGAGCTGTAGAGTTAATAAAGCATTTATTGTTGCATATCAAGATGGGAAAAAGCTCACAATTAAAACAGCATTAGAAAAAATAAAAGCAAATCAATAAATTTATATTCTCACAACAGGTAGAACTTTTGTAATTGAAGTGATACTTTGAATAATGATATTAATTGAAATGTATCTATTAGGTATCATTTCCTCTATAAACTTCCTGGTTTGAGCTAATATTCCAGAATTTGGATTATCGTCGGCTCTATAAATGGTATCACTGTTATATCCGAATATAAATTCCTTAAATCCGCATTATTCATTTGATTATAAATAATAATTTGACGAAAGAAAATCAGAGAGTTACAAGGGTATTAATAATCCCTGATTGGTGATTTTCTTTGTCAGGGTTAAACGTAAAATACTGTTGAGAATTAGGAATATCATCAAACGATAGCATGGTTGAAGTATTGTCGCAAAAATAGCTCTTTAGGCAAACTACTAACCTGTAATTGCTCCTGTAGAAAGTAATCCACAAGCTGCAAGAATATCTTCTCCTCTTGAAGCTCTAATTGTCGCAATAATGCCTTTTTTATTGAGTTTGTCTCTGAATTCAACTAATGTTTTATCATTGGCACCAATAAGCGATGAATTTGGAATACTGTGAAAGTGCATAATATTTACTCTACATCTAAGTCCATTTAATAGTTTCGCAAGTTGCTTAACATGAGCATCCGAATGATTTACTCCCTCAAAAAGTATATATTCAAAAGAAATCCGGCGTTGTCTTTCAAAATCAGCTTTTCTTAAAAGAACAATTACTTCTTCAATAGGGTATAGGCGTTCAACCGGCATAAGTTTTTGGCGTTCTTCATTAAAAGGAGAATGAAGACTAATTGCTAAATGGCAATTTATTTCCTCAATAAATCTTTTCATTCCCGGAACCAGTCCAATTGTAGAAACATTTATTTTTCGTGGACTTATTCCAACTCCCCAGTCGGCGGTTATTATTTTGAGAGACTTTAGAACTTCTTCTATATTGTCAAAGGGTTCACCCATTCCCATATATACTAAGTTTGTTAGCTTTTCTCTCTCTGGTAAGCTAAGTATTTGGTTTAATATATCTCCTGCTGTTAGTTGGCCTTGCAAGCCCTGGCGAGCCGTCATGCAAAAGCGACAACCCATTTTACATCCTACTTGTGAAGAAACACAAAGCGTATTTCTTTTTTCCTCTGGCATATAAGCCGTTTCAATAAATTTCTTGTTATTTGCGAGGTACAAATATTTCTTTGTCCCATCAGAAGATTCTCTTACTTGGTCAGGAGACGAAAGCCCAATTTCAAATTCATCCTTAAGGAGGTTTCTTGTGTTTTTCGAAAGATTGGTCATTTCGTCAAAGCTTTTTGCACCTCGTTGATATAACCAAATAGCTATTTCTTTAGCCTGAAACTTAGGAATATTATGTCGATTAGTAAATGAAGTTATCTCATCTATATCCAGCCCCACTATGTTTCGTTTTTCCATTTTATTAAGATTGAATAGCAAAGATAAGCTAAAAAAAATGAGACATAAATAAAGCCGTTTCTGTTGAAACGGCTTGAAACCCCGGGAACCATGATTTTTTCTAGTAAACATTTAGTTGGTAGTTGCGCTTAACAACTATTTCGGGTTTTCCTTCAAATGCTGTTATTAGTCCGGTCACATTAATATATTCATGGTTAAAATAATATTCTGGTCTGCGACTATAATTTCTTGCAATGTGTCCTGGTACTACTACAGTAAAGTCTTGATATGGATAATGTGGCCCAACATAAAGGAAGTATTCATCACTTTCTCTTGCATAATAAACTTCAGTAATTTCTCCGTATACATTTTTTACATCTCCAATATAGTAATCAGCGTCATATGCAGAGATAGAGTTTATTCTGTATCCGTAAGAGTAATTATAGTAATGATAATCAGGATACATTCTCAAATAGTTTCTATGCATATCGCGAGTCCAAATAATATCAACATGTACTGGTCTTCTATATGAGTAATGCTTAACTCTATATGATTTGGCTTGTGGTGGTGTGTGATATACATGCGTTACTTGGTGACTTCCTCTGTATACTCTTGAAGAAGGACTTGAAGCATAAACAGTTCTACTTGAATGATTATTCCTAGAACTATTGTTTACAGAATGTCTATCATTGTTATTAGATGAATAATTACCTCTATTGTTTACAGAGTGTGTATTTTGAGAAGTTTGTTTTGCATCTCTATCGTGAGCAATAACTCTTGAAGAATTATTAGATTGACTAGAAACAGTTCTGCTTGAAGTAGAATTTCGATTTGAATAGTCTCTATTTGCATTAACAGTTCTTGTAGAGGTAGTTCTTTCTGAATTCACTCTTGTAGTTCGTGAAGAATTATTATCAGGTCTGGTATATGTAGATTTACTTCTGTTATTCTCGGTACCTGAATTCGAATTAGCCGACCTCCTAGAGGTCTGATTGTATGATGCTGTTGCCATCATTGTTGCAGCTAAAACTAGTATTATTTTTTTCATGGCTTGAAATTTTTTGGTTTCAATTATGATATAAGCAAACGGTGTGCCAAAAGTATATAATGCATTAAATGAGGTTCTTATATATGCATTTTATGCTGTTTGTTTTGAGTAAATACTTAATTCTAGAACTTAATGTTTGTATTTATACGCGTTAAAACAGTTTGATGTTCTCGAGAATAATAGAAAAATCATATTTTTACATGCTAAACTCTAAAAACTATGCCGTTAAACATTCCAAATAAGCTACCATCAATTGAAGTTCTTTTAGAAGAGAACATATTTGTAATGACAGAAAATGAGGCAGTTCATCAGGATATACGTCCTTTGAAAATTGTTTTACTTAATTTAATGCCTTTTAAGATTACTACTGAGACTCATTTATTAAGATTACTTTCCAATACACCATTACAGGTGGAAATTGTTTTACTCCATACAAAGGAGCATATATCTAGAAATACCCCAATTGAGCATTTAAAGGCTTTCTATAAAACCTTTGAGGAGATTAAGGATTATAAGTTTGACGGTATGATTATTACAGGAGCTCCAGTGGAAAAACTGGATTTTGAGGAAGTAGATTATTGGGAAGAGTTGCAAAAAATAATGGATTGGACAGTTAAGCATGTTCAATCAACAATGTTTATATGTTGGGGAGCCCAGGCTGGTTTGTACCACTTCTATGATGTGCCAAAGTATCCACTTCAAAATAAATTGTTCGGAGTATTTGACCATTCGATAAATAATGCGAAAATTCCTTTAGTTCGAGGGTTTGATGAAATATTTCAGGCTCCTCATTCAAGATATACAGAAGTTTTACGGAAAGATATTCTTCCGATAAAAAATCTTGAAATTATTTCTGAATCAGCAGAAGCCGGTGTATATATTGTTAGTTCGAAAAATGGAAGACAAATTTTTGTAACTGGACATTCTGAATACGATCCCTCAACATTAAAGGAAGAGTATGAAAGAGATGTTCAAAAAGGATTAAATATAGAAATTCCTAAAAATTATTTTCCGCAAAACAATCCGGCAATGGAGCCAAGGGTTAGATGGAAGAGTCATGCTAATTTGTTGTTTTATAATTGGTTAAATTATTATGTGTATCAGGCAACTCCATATAACATTGAAGAAATAGAATAATTAAGAATTAAACAAAATAAATCTTTTATAAATAGTTGTTGTGAATTGTACAACCTTTTTTATGTGGTAGCGTATATATTAAAACTACGCTTTTTGATTCGAAAATGTAGGAGGTTCTATTACAAACTATCGAATAAACTTAATTGATGTCAAACAATAGTATTTTTGCAGCAACTTCTATGGCAAACAAGAAGAAAGAGGAAAATGAAGATGTTATCGATTGGAGCGACAAAACAATCTTAATTGCCGAAGATGAAGAAGTCAATTTCATTTACCTTCAGAATGCGCTTTCGAATACGAAAGTCAATATTCTTAGAGCTAACAATGGGGAAGAAGCTGTAGAAATAACAAGGCTTAATCCAAACATTGATCTTATCTTAATGGACATTAAAATGCCAAAGATGAATGGTATTGAAGCTACAAGAGTTATAAAATCATTCAGATCAGAATTAATTATTGTAGCACAAACAGCCTTTGCCATGGAGGAAGATAAACTTAATTGTAATGCTGTTGGCATGGACGGTTTTCTATCAAAACCTGTTAGGTATAAACTTTTACTTGATGCATTAAGGGGGCATTTTGAGTAATTCTATTACTAAAATCAACTATGAATTTTTCTCCACTTACATTAACTACTCCAGCATTATTATTTTCTGCAATTTCCTTGTTATTGCTAGCTTATACAAATAGATTTCTTGCACTTGCAGCTCTTGTACGTAGTCTATATTCAGAGTATAAAGAAACTCCAGATAAACTTATTTTTGGTCAAATAAAAAATTTACGTAAGCGGCTTCATCTGATCCGAAATATGCAGATACATGGAATTACTAGCTTACTTCTTTGTGTAGCCTGTATGCTGCTTATTTATATTGGTAAAGGTGACTTTGCTGCAATTATTTTTGGAGTAGCTCTTTTGCTTTTAATAATATCATTAGCACTATCTGTTATTGAAATTCAAATCTCAGTTAAAGCACTTGATTTAAGGCTTACTGATTTAGAAGAATAACTATAAGTTTCATTCCACCAATGTTTTCTATTTAATATATAACCATTTACCTTATATCTTTATGAAAAAGCTTATAACCCCGGCAATTTCTGTAATAGGAATAATTTTACCAGTATTGGCAATACTATTTGGCATAAACAGTGATTTGCATAAATATTTTTTTCAATCTGGAAACAAAGTAATCTTTTATTTTAATAATACTTCTTTTGAAATTTTATTGGCACTAATAGGCTTTGGATTATTATTATGGTCGGTAATTAGAATTAAAAACTTTCAAATTACTAAATGGATATTATTCACACTAAGTGGAGTTTTTCTTATAGGAACCACTTTTTTTGCAATTGAAGAACATATTAGTGATGTTTTTGAGCTTCTTCTATTTATTATTCCTGGAATATTATTTGCCGGAACAATGGTTTTATCATTACTGATTAAAAGAAAGTTATGGACCAAGATACTCTTAATTATAGGTACAAGTTTTATTATAGTTTTACTTTTAGTGGCACAATTTTTCAATCAAAATAGTAATGGCTATAGCAAAGGATGGGAGCATACCGCAGCCTTACTAAAAGATACAGAACAGCCTGACAGAAAGGTTTACCTGCAAAATAAAGAAGATATAGAGCGCTATATTATTACTCGTCGAGTTTTTCCTGGAATTTTTAATTATCGAATTATCGATCCCATAAGTATTCCGGATAAATCATGGGAGGTATTGAATGATGAACTTCTAGGAGAAATAAAACTCACCATTAAGGTCAATTCTCGCGAAGAATTCATGAAAGCAATAGCTTCAGAAAAGTACGGAACCTATATTATCAATGGAAAAATAAATTTACTTGGCGATTGGCTTATCCAAAATCAAGATAATATAATTCTAAGTGGATCTAATAACGAGGGAATATCTGAAGCATTCATAAGCAGTAGTACTATTCCAATAAAAAACTGTAATAACCTTACCTTAAAAGGACTCAATTTGGCAGGAGGTTTAGAGTTTCAAAACTGTACTAATATAACTATTGAGAATTGTAATTTTATTGAAAGTGAAACTAATTCAGTTTATTTCTATGAAGATTGCGATGAAATAACAGTTCGGAATAATTCATTCAAAAATTATTCGAAATATGCTATTAATGCACCATATGTAAATCTGAACCTTTCATCTAATCAGTTTGATAATAGTTCAGGAATTGAAGACAAGAACTTTAGAATTAATATCAGAGGTTTTTTTAATAATTTGGGTTGGGATTCATTTTACAAACCACTGTTGTGTCAAACATATGATTTTAATTTAGAAGATCAAATTGAATATTTTGATGATTGTAATTTAGGAACTTATATTGGAAGCATTGTTACAGATAACTGGGGATACTGGCTTAATGATGTTTTTTCGGATATTTCCAGCTTGAATTTTAGTATGTACGATATGAAAGTTGACTATCTCAGAATGCTTTCAGGAGGTATTGATCCTACACTCAGAGAACCCTATGGGAAGAAATACTCTACAGAATATGAATTACCAATATTTAGTTATTATAATCCAAAATTTATAGAATACTGGATGGAAAGAATGATTCCTTCTCCTGATGAGTATTTCGGATATCAGACCTTTCAAGTTCTTTATAACAATTCTTTCAGATATCATGTGCAAGTGTTAATAGAAAGTTACTTAGTATTTAATTCAAATTATGAGGCTGAAACAGAAGTAGATTGGTATATTAAGGAAGCAAAGCGGGATAGTTGGGAATTTCCGGAAACTTTAAACTCAAGATATAACTTTGAACCAAAAAGTAATGAATTTGCTCAAATTTATAGTTTAGAATATATTAATTCAAATAGTTTATTGAAAGAATCTACAGGTTCTGTAGTTGGTTTTTGGATTCGCAGGGAAATAGATGGGACAGCTAAATTTCTATTCGAAAGTTTGCTAAGTATTGTTAAAGACTACGATCAAGCATACTATAGCTGGATTACACAAGAATACGACATTTAGTTTTTTAAAAATTATGCAGGAACCATAGCCTTATAAGAGAAGTTTAATAAAGCATAACCAGTGTCTTTACTGAAATATGATTCTCTGAAGGTTTTTAAAGAGCGAGCTCTAAAACAGTTTTCTTCAACCTTGGTAACAATACATTTACTATTGTTTACAAAAACTGTACAACCTACTTTAACTTCTTTAAGCGATCGAGGTTTATACTTAAAAACCTTTAGATATCTGGCGTACTCGTAGTTTATCATCTTCATTATTTCAGTGTTTCCACCTTTATCCGGATGATGTTTTTTTACTAAATTACGGTATACACTTTTCAATTCCTCCTCAGTCCACACTCCATCAAAATACTTCATAATTATTGTTTATTTTGAATCGTTACTATGTATAATAATGCCTGTTATTAACTTATCCTAAAGTTACAAAAAATTAGACATTATTATATTGTAACACCTATTGTTATTAACATCATTGAGGAAAAAAAGTTATTTTAACATTCTATATTTTCATATTTATTATGAACGAAAAGAATATCAGTTTTTATTTTATTAAAAAAGTTTATTTTTGAAACATAGCAAACAAACAATTTTAGGCGAAAGACAAAATAAAGAGTCAACCCGGAATTTAATTCGGGATTTTTTTTTCGAACTAATTTAAAAAAAATGAAAAGAAACTGTTTTATAGCAACTGTTATGTTGCTTTCACAAATTTTTGCTCTTGGAGCTATTCAGGCACAAGATGCTAAGTTACCTATAGATGAAAAGGTGAAAATTGGCAAACTGGAAAATGGTTTAGTCTACTACATCAGGGAAAACAAGAAGCCTGCCGATAGAATTGAATTAAGACTAGCGATTAATGCAGGTTCAATTTTAGAAGAAGAGAATCAGAGAGGATTGGCACATTTTGTAGAACATATGTGTTTTAATGGTTCTAAACATTTCGAGAAAAACGAAATTATTCAGTACCTCGAGTCTGTTGGTATCAAGTTTGGTCCCGATTTAAATGCATATACATCTTTTGATGAGACTGTTTATATGCTTACAGTACCTTCTGATTCAACAGAGCTTGTTGAAAAAGGATTTCTAGTTCTTGAAGATTGGGCATTTAACTTAACATTTGCCGATGAAGAAATCGATAAAGAAAGAGGTGTTATTATTGAAGAATGGCGCATGGGACGAGGCCCTTGGCAACGAATGATGGATAAATATCTGCCAATAGTTTTTAATGGTGCTCGTTATGCAGAACGTTTACCTATAGGTAAAAAAGAAATAATTGAAAGTTTTGAATATGAAACACTAAAAAGTTTTTATAAAGATTGGTATCGTCCTGATTTAATGGCTGTGGTTGTTGTTGGGGATATCGATTCAGATATAGCTGAAGAGAAGATCAAGAAACACTTTGGTAGCTATAAAGTTTCTGAGAATGCTAAAAAAAGGGAAAAGTACATTATTCCAGACGGTAATGGTACTCAGGTTACTATTGCTACTGATAAGGAAGCTCCGGTTACAATTGCTAGAATTCTTTATAAAGACGATGCCTTTGAATCGGTAACAGAAAAGGATTATATGCATTCGCTAAAATATTCTCTTATCTCAGGAATGTTAAATAGAAGATTACAAGAGTTAACTGAAAAGGCAGATCCTCCATTTGTTGGTGTAGGATTCTACTATGGCAGTCTTTTTTCAAGAAACAAAAATGGATTCCAGGGTTATGCAATGGTTGGGGAGAATGGAATTGAAAGAGGTATTAAAACTCTTTTAGAGGAAAATAAACGTATTGCCGACTTTGGTTTTTCACAGGGTGAGTTTGACAGATATAAACTTGATATTATAAAAGGTTTCGAAAAATCTTTTAACGAAAGAGATAAAACCGAATCTGAAAATTATGCTGATGAATATGTTCGTAATTACCTTGAAAATGAAGCGATTCCAGGAATAGAATTTGAGTATCAATTGGTTGTAAATAATATTGATAAAATCTCTCTTCAAGATGTTAATAAGTTGGCTACAGAATTAATAAGAGATGATAATCGTATTATTATTGTTAACGGACCTGAAAAAGAAGGTCTTATTATGCCCGAAGAAAGTACACTTCTTGCTCTTGCCGCAAGTGTTGATGCTTCAGAAATTACTCCGTACGAAGATAAGCTGGCATCTGCAGAACTAATGAAAACAAAACCCGATGCTGGTAAAATTATTTCAGAAAAGAAAATTGAAGAGATAGATGCAGTTGAATTGAAATTATCTAATGGAGCAACAGTTCTATTAAAAGCTACAGAATTTAAAAACGATGAAGTAATATTTACTGGTTTTGCATCGGGAGGTACTTCTGTTTATGAAGATGTAGATCATTTTTCATCAATTCATAGTTCAGCAATTGTTGGAGAAACAGGAGTTTCAGAATTTTCTTCCAGTGATTTAACTAAAGTGCTTGCTGGAAAATCAGTTTCTGTTGCAACATCGATTAATACATATAGTCAAGATATTTCTGGAAATTCAAGACCAGCCGATTTAGAAGCAATGTTCCAGTTATTATACTTAGACTTCACTTCTCCTAGAGTAGATGAAGAATCGTTCCAATCCTATATTACAAAGAATAAAAATTTGTATAAGAACCTATCTCAGGAACCTATGAACTATTTCTATGATAAGTATTATCGTATTGCTTCACAGAATCATCCAAGAGGTAATTATCTTCCGGAAGAATCAGATTGGGAGAAAATAGATTACAACCGTGTAATTGAGATTTATAAAGACAGATATGCAAATGCTGCTGAATTTACTTTCGTAATAGTGGGTGCTTTTGAGCTTGAAAAAATTAAGCCACTAATTGAACAGTATATTGCAGCATTACCTTTTAGCAAGAGAAAAAGCGAGTATAGAGATTTAGGTATTCGCCCTCCAAAGGGTAAAGCTGAAAAAGATATTAAAAAGGGTGCGGATCAAAAATCATTGGCTATTGTTTCTTTCAACAAGGAAGTAAAGTACAATGAGTTAGATCAATTCTTAATGTCTCAGCTAGGTCAATTATTAACTCGTAAATATTATGAAATATTACGTGAAGACATGAGCGGTGTATATAATGTTCGTGCGTCAGGTTCATTGGAAAAAATTCCATATAATAATGCATCTCTGAGCATTTCAATACCTTGTTCTCCGGATAATGCTAATAAACTTGTTGACGCAGCAATAAAAGAGATTAAAGGCATTCAGGAAAATGGTGTTACTGAAGATGATATTGCTAAAGCCAAAGAGATATACAAAAGAGATAAAGAAAAGCGTCTTGAACAAAACAGTTACTGGTTAGGAGCTCTAAAGAACTGCTATGTTTACGATAGAGACTTTGATAAAATTCCATCTTTTGAACTTATGGACGAAATTACTTCAGAAGCATTGCAAAGAGTAGCAAAAGACTATATTAATATTGAAGAATATCTGAAGGTTGTTTTATATCCTGAAAAAACAGAATGATATTATTAAAACATAAAAGAAAGAGGTTATGCGAGAGTATAACCTCTTTTTTATTCAACTAATTTTTTAATTTTCACTACAACATCGTAAGGGCCATACTTCATCATTTTTCGAACAAGCCAATCAGGAATTAAACCGCCAGCATTGTATCCACCTTCCATTGTAAGAAATACACTATTTTCCGATTCTTTAATTAGCAAGATTCTCTCTTCAAAATTTTCAACTCTGATTACATTCTTTTTTTTTGGAGTTTCTAAAGTAGCAGGAGCAGAGTAAACAAGAATTGTATCTGAAGTTAGTTTAACAATCTTCAAGTCAGACACCCCATCGCGATCAGAAGCGGGCCAGGGCATGTCAAAATATGAATAATAAATATAGTTTGAGTCTATGGTTTGCTCAAGAACATCAACAGAAGAACAATTATTAACCCATTCAGGATAATTTGAAAAGTTTGTAAAGAATTTATATAGCTTTTCAATCTGAGTATTTATTGTTGTTTCAACTTTATAATAGTTCAATTCCCTCGTAGTGGGTTTGGTATATACTCTTATATCATCTTTGTCAAGTACCAGTGTCCATTGAGCAAATGAGGAAGATCCACTCTGAATAAAAAATAATACAAGTATAAATTTTATATAATATGTTTTATTCTGAAGATTTAATAACATGAGTATTCGTTCGTAGAATTGAAAATGAAAAAACCAAATTAGTTATTTTAGTTATGTAAACAATTAAAATAATGATGGGTTTAGTGATAGTATTCTTAATGCAAAATATGAATTGGTCTAAATCTATATTAAATAGTATTGCTCTGTTATTATTGAAAATAATTGCTATAAATTTAAAATGGCAATTTATTTCATAGTATTCTGATTAAAGGTGTCTGCTTTACAATTATTGTTTGGTAAATAAAAATTAGCTTAATGTTCAAAAAATTCTCTCATGAAAAGAATTATTAGCTTATTATCATCTCCTTTTCTAATGATGACATGTTTAATTGTTTTTGCTGTTGCAATGGCAGCAGGAACTTTTATAGAAGCAGTTCATGGAACAGAGATGGCTCGACAGGTTGTTTTTAATGCAATTTGGTTTGAATTAGTGTTGGTATTAGGTGCTGCAAATTTATTAGCATCTATTTTTGTCCGTAAGTTATATAGGAAGGAGAAATTAACCATTTTTGTTTTTCATATTGCTATGGTAATTATCATTGTAGGTGCTGGTATTACAAGATATATTAGCTATGAAGGTACAATGCTCATTCGCGAAGGTAAAAGCTCTAATTCAATTGTTCGATTAGATAAAACAACTCATGAGTTGCCATTCGAAATTTTCTTACAGGAATTTATAGTTGAATATTACCCAGGCTCACAAAATCCCTCTGGTTTTGAAAGTCGGGTTACTTTAATTGATACTGAAAAAAAAATAAAAAAGGACTATAGAATATTTATGAATAATATACTAAAGCATCGTGGCTACAGGTTTTATCAAAGTTCTTATACTGAAGATAAAAAAGGAACAATATTATCTGTTAGCAAAGATGCTTTAGGAACCTCTGTATCGTATACAGGATATGTGTTATTAGCACTTGGAATGCTGTTAAGCTTGTTTAATAAAAATAGTAGATTCATAAGTTTAATAAGGAACAAGACAACAATTTTGGTTTTACTTGGTATTTTTTTTACCCCAATAATTAAAGCTCAATCTCTAGATACTATTCCTGTTATTCCAGCGCATCATGCCAATAAGTTTGGAAAAATATTGGTTCGTGATTTTCAGGGAAGAACAAAACCAATGAATACACTTGTTTCTGATATCTTAAGAAAAATACATCGAAGCGAAAATTTTGGAAATCAGCAAGCAATTCAAGTATTTTTAGGCATTATAACATTTCCTGAACAATGGCAGAATGTAAATCTAGTATACGCCGGAACCGAAGCAGCAGAGGCACTTCAACTCAAAGATAAAAACGTATCAATATACGAATGTTATATTGGACAAGGTAGGTTTGTTAGCTCAACTGAAGCTCAATTGGCTTATCAGAAATCTGCCAGAGAGCGCTCTAAGACAGAAAATGCAATAATAAAACTAGATGAACGACTTAATATAACCTACCACTGGTTTATGGGAAATATGCTGAATATTTTTCCTTTACCAGACAGAAGTATAGAAAAGTGGTACAGTCCGATCAGTATTAAAGGAAAAGTTCAAACTGGAGATTCAATTTTTGTAGAGAACATTACCTCTATGTATTTAGGCGAGGTTAAAAAATCTGTCTCTTCTGGTGATTGGTCAATTCCCGATGAATTAGTTGATGCGATTATTAAATACCAACAAAAATACGGGACTAGTTTACCCTCAAGTAGAAAAGTAAGTCTTGAGCAATGGTATTACAAGTCAGGCATATTTAAGCGGTCAGCATATTTATATCTATTATTCGGACTAATACTATTAATAGTTCAATTAACAATTGTTTTTAGAGGGAGATCAAAATCTAACCTGATTTCAATGATTCTGTCAGGAGGAATAATCGGTGTGTTAATATTGCATACTGTTGGTTTAGCAATTAGGTGGTATATAGCAGATCATGCACCTTGGACAGATTCTTACGAAACCATGGTATTTATTGCCTGGGCCGCCGTATTATTTAGCGCATTATTCGTTAAAAGATATCCTTTAGTTACTGCTATAGCAGCAATTATGGCTTCAATATTTTTAGTTGTAGCAAACTTTTCTTGGTTGGATCCCCAAATTACTAATCTGGTTCCTGTATTGCGTTCTGTGTGGTTAGTAATACATGTTGCAGTTATTACATCCAGCTATGGAGCCTTAGGCATAGCTACGCTATTGGCTTTTACTAATATGGTTGTAATGAGTATACAGAATAAAAGAAATATGGCCAACAGTAACGAACTAATTGATACTCTGACCCGTATTACAGAAATAACTTCAACAATTGGCTTATATCTGTTAACTATTGGCACCTTTCTAGGTGCAGTATGGGCAAATGTATCGTGGGGAAGATATTGGGGGTGGGATCCTAAAGAAACCTGGGCGCTGATAACTGCTATTATTTATGCTGTAATTCTTCATTTTAGATTAATTCCGTCTTTAAAGGGAAGAGTGTTGTTTAATATATCGGTTTTAGTGGCGTATGCCTCAGTATTAATGACATATTTTGGAGTTAACTTTTATTTGAGTGGGCTACACTCGTATGCTCAAGGAAATCCTGCACCAATACCAAGAGGTGTGTATTATGCTATTGGGTTAATAGTAGTATTATCTATAGTAACGGTAGTGAATCAGAACAGATTGCGAAAACCTTAATTATTAACTGTTTAGAATTGCATTCAGATCATCTTGATTTACTTGGAGAATTGGAGTATATGGGGTAGGAGGATTTTGTTTTTTGCATAAGTGTAGTTCATACCAGCTAACTGAGTGCCGCTTACCTAATTTATGTTCCACTTTGTTTTAGCTTGCTATTTTGCTGAATCCAAACGATTCATGTATTCTATTGCTTAAATCATTTGGTTGAGTAATTCCGGCAAAAACATTATAAAACCCCTGAAGTTTTAGAATATCAAATTCTATGGAGAACAAGCATATGCATTACCTAAAACTTTTTCATATTCTTCATATACGATTCACGAATAGTTAGTTTTTATACTTTCTTTTCTATTAATAGAATCTTCTTTTGAAGAAACTACTGTTTCAAAAGTAATAGCAGTATTAAGAATTTAGAAAGAGTTAATTTCTAAAATTTCGGATACATCATTAATATTAACCTGACGGAAATGATATGACATGTTTTAGTGAAAAGTATTAAACAGTTTGTTTGGTATATTTATGGATGATATCAACCAGTAGTTCTTTTTTTATTGGTTTAGCAATATAATCATTAAAACCTGATTCAAGAGCCTTTTTTTTATCAGCAAAAAAAGCATAAGCTGTTTGAGCGACTATTGGTAGTTCTGGCCTGAATTCTTTTATCTTTGAAAAGGCCATATAGCCATCCATATGTGGCATTTTTATATCCATTAAGACAAGCCGTATTTCGGAAAATTCTTTGCAATATTCTACAGCTTCTCGACCATCTAAAGCGTGAATTATTTTAATAGGCTCATCTTTAAGTGCTTCTTCTATATATATGTAATTTATTTCTTCATCTTCGGCAACTAGAATTACAGGTATATTATCAGAAGTATGTTTAGTAGTTGTTTCTTTAATTATAGATATTGATTCATTAACAGGTTTATATGGAATGCTAAAGTAAAATGTTGTGCCTTCATTAGGTTTAGATTTTAGCCATATTTTGCCACCTAATAATTCAACATTACCTTTTGCAATGGTAAGTCCGAGACCGGTGCCTCCATATTTTCTATTTAAATCATAATCAATTTGTTGGAATCTTTCAAAAATTTTATTGAAATAAATTTCTTCGATTCCAATTCCTGTATCTTCAACAAAGAATACAATTTGGTCTTCTTCTAAATAATATCCATACTTAATGTACCCCTCGTTGGTAAACTTAATTGCATTATTTAGTAGGTTTTCCAGAATTAGCTGAATTTTTGAGGAATCGCTGAATACTTCCGAATCATTATAGCTGAGTCCTTTATAAGTTTTGACGAAAATATCTTTTTCTTTAGCCTTAGTATTATATACTAAAAACAAATCTTCGATAATGCTATTCAAATTTACTTCATATGAATGAACCTCCATTTTTTCATTTTCGAGCCTTGAAAGGCTTAATATATTATCTACAATAGAAAGAAGTTGATTTGAACTTTCATTTATAACATTAAAATAGAAGTCTTTCTCTTCATCCGATATATCGTTGTTATTTAGCAAACCTAAAAAGCCCAGTATACCATTTAGAGGTGTTCTTATTTCATGCGACATATTCTGTAAAAAGGCTGTTTTAAGCTTGTCTGATTCTTCAGCTTGTCTTTTTGATATCTTTAATTCTAATTCAATAGATTTTCGGTTTGTAATATCATCAATAGAAGCTAAAATTTCTTTTCTGTTGTTAAGATTTAATTGAGCTGTTGATAAGTGAAAAAATCGTTTTCCTTCCAATGTATTTACTGAAACATCAACTTTGAAATGAGTTTTACCTGTTTTAAAAGTATCTTCAACGGTTTTTTTTATTAAACACTTTTTACATTGTTCTCCTGCACCACATCCTTCTTCATTATTAAAAGAAATAAGACAGTTATATACATCACCAAATGGTAGGTTGATACTTTCCTCCTTTGATTTTCTCAGATACAATAATCCTTTCTTATTAATTTGAAGAACTTCCCTCTTCTCATTAAGAAGAAGCATAGCTACAGGAGCGTTATCAAAGATAGAAGACATACGTTCTTCACTTTCGATAAGGGCTATTTTGTTATCATTGTTTTTATTATTGTCGTCATTAATAATTTGTAATGCATTTTCGACTATACCATCAATCGATTGATTGTTACCGAGTTTTGAAGAAAATTGCTTGACATGTGTTACATCATTTATATTTAAGAAGATAGAATTTTTAAGTTTCCTATATTCAATGTGAATATCCTTTACATTTTTGCGTTTTAAATGGTATTCTACAGAAAATGTTTCTGAATTTAATTTATTGACAAGTGAGGACCATAATTCATCTTGCTCAGATAAATGTCCATCAAAGCCATCTGCTGTCCACCATTCTTTGATATTAGTAATTTCAGATAGTTTATGTCCAAAAACTTCGGTGAATTTTACATTTACATATTTAGTATTACCATTTAAATCAACTAGTAGCACCGCAGTTGGAAAGTTATCCAAAATAGAAATATCTATAACATTACTCATCATAGTAAGGTTAACAGTTACTAACGGTAATTTACTAAATATTAAGGAAGAAAGGAAGATAATTATGAATTAAAAAAAATGAAGCTGTCAAGAACTTAAATAAATTAAAATTCCGGACAACTTCATTTAAACTAATTCATCATCGATGGCACTCGAATGATTACTTCAATACCAGCGTTTTTAGCTGAATTGATTAGATGTTGAATGTGCTCTGCGCGTTTGCGAATTGACACCTGTGATTCGTACATCATGTAATTTACTTTTGGTTTATAAAATGACTCTCACTTAAGTATACAGATATATCTATATATAAGTTGGAATTTTTAGAGGAAATAGATTAGTTGCTTTATGAAAGGCGAAATAATTAATGTAGAATGATTGATATATTATGTATAATGAAAAAAGTACAACTATTGAATTTACCCCCAAAAAAATCCCGACAGCTATGGTAAGCTGTCGGGATGTCTTAACTTTCTACTAGAATTTTTTTTATTTTGTTTTCTCTATAATCCATTCTCTAGCATTAACAAAAGCCTCAATCCAAGGAGATATAATATCATCTTTTTGGTCTTCGGGATAATAAGCCCAGTTCCAGGGGAAAATTGCACGTTCAAGATGTGGCATCATAACTAAGTGACGACCATTAACAGAACATAAGCCTGCGGCATTATAATCAGAACCATTTGGATTTCCGGGATATTGTTGGTAGGAATATTTCATAGGAATATTGTATTCAGACTCTGATTCCGAAAGATTTAGTTTTCCTTCACCATGAGCTACCCATATTCCTAATTTCGAGCCAGCCAATGAACTTAACATAATTGAGTTGTTTTCTTGGATATCTACTGATAGGAAGGAGGACTCAAATTTATGAGATTCATTATGGGTCATGTAAGGCTTGCTATTTATTTCCGGGGCAACCAGGTTCAATTCTATCATTAACTGACAACCATTACAAACACCAAGACTTAAAGTATCTTTACGAGCATAGAATTTATCCAGTGCTTCTTTTGCTTTTGGATTATAAAGAAATGCACCAGCCCAACCTTTTGCACTGCCAAGAACATCGGAATTCGAGAATCCTCCAACGAAAACAATCATGTTTACATCTTCAAGAGTCTCGCGACCACTAATTAAGTCAGTCATGTGAACATCCTTTACATCCATACCTGCAAGGTACATCATATAGGCCATTTCACGGTCTCCATTAACACCTTTTTCGCGAATTATAGCAGCTTTAACACCAGTAGGCTCCTTTCGCTTAATATCAATTCCATACTTAGCAGGTTGACCATTAAATTTTTCAGGGAATTTATAATTCAATTCTTGTTGACTATAATTATTGAACCTTTCCTTAGCAAGCTTTTCTCCACATTGTTTAATATCTAGCAAGTATGAAGTCTTAAACCATGTATTTCTTAACTTATTAATATCAAGAGAGAAATTATCTGCCCCGTTTTGTAAAGTTAAATTACGGGTTTTGTTCACTGTACCTATTGTAAAAGCAGAAACACCGGAGTCTGCTAACTTTCTTTTTATTTCCTCGCTATTCTCTACTTGAATTACTAAGGCTGGCTTTTCACTAAATAGTATTTTTGTTGTTTCAATATCACCAAGCACCGACAGGTTAGCATCAATACCTGTATCATTTCTACCAAATGTCATTTCAAGCAGTGTTGTGACAAGACCACCTGCTGAAACATCGTGACCACTTAGGATTTTATTTTCCTTAATTAATTCCTGAACTGCATTAAATGCTTTAATAAAATATTCAGGATCACTAACAGTAGGAGTATGCTTGCCCAATTTATTCACAACCTGAGCAAAAGAGCTACCTCCAATATGGAAAGGAGAATTGCTTAAACTAATATAAATAATGTCGGATTCAACAGGTTTTAAAGTTGGCTCAACTGTTTGACGAATGTCCGAAACTTCAGCAGCAGCTGAAATAATAACAGTTCCTGGAGAATATACAACTTCGCCATTTGGGTATTTTTGAGTCATTGATAGCGAGTCTTTTCCGGTTGGAATATTTATTCCTAATGCCAGGGCAAAATCACTAGCAGCTTTAACGGCATCATATAATCGAGCATCTTCTCCGGGATTCTTACATGGCCACATCCAGTTTGCACTGAGCGAGATAGATTTTAGGCCATCAGACAATGGAGCCCAGATAATATTTGTAAGCGATTCTGTAATTGCCATTACAGAACCTGCTGCAGGATCTATAAGAGCTACAGAAGGAGCATGACCAATTGCTGTTGCAAGTCCCTTAAATCCGGTATAATCTAAAGCCGAAATACCGAGATTATTTAGAGGAACCTGGACTTTACCAGTGGTTTGTTGCTTAGCAACCCGACCAGTTACAGAACGGTCTACTTTATTTGTTAACCAATCTTTACAAGCAACAGCTTCAAGTTGTAAAACATTTTCGATGTATGTTTCAGTAAGGTCCTTATTGAAATCTACTTCTTCAAATCCCTCCTCAAGGTGACTATCTATTAAGATAGTTTTAGGGGGATTACCAAACATATCCTTTAGTTGAAGATCAATTGGTTTATTTCCATTTGCATCAACAAAGCTAAATTGATGATCGCCAGTAGCTTTTCCGATAACATACATTGGAGCTCTTTCGCGGTCGGCAATTTTCTTAAAGTAGGCAATATCTTTTTCTCTCATCACTAGTCCCATGCGTTCCTGCGACTCGTTGCCAACAATTTCTTTTGCAGAAAGGGTAGGATCGCCAATGGGTAACTTGTTTATTTCAATTTCACCACCTGTTTCTTCTACTAGTTCAGATAAACAATTTAAGTGACCTCCGGCACCATGATCATGAATTGAAACAATAGTATTATTGTCAGATTCAGCCATAGCCCTGATGGCGTTTGTAACTCTTTTTTGCATTTCAGGATTAGAACGTTGCACAGCATTTAGTTCAATTGCATTATTATATTCGCCAGTTGCAACAGAAGAAACGGCACCACCACCCATTCCAATTCTATAGTTATCGCCACCTAGTAGCACAATTTTATCTCCAATCTCAGGTTTGTCTTTTTCAACATCATTCTTTTTCCCGTAGCCTATACCTCCGGCCATCATAATCACCTTATCGAAACCAAACTTTTTATTGTTTTCGAAATGTTCGAATGTCAGTACACTTCCGCATATTAACGGTTGACCGAATTTATTTCCAAAATCGCTTGCTCCATTTGAGGCTTTAACTAGTATCTGTGAGGGTGTTTGATATAACCAATTTCTTTCTTTGGTACCCTTTTCCCAACTTCGTCCTTCTTCAAGACGGGAATATGATGTCATGTAAACAGCGGTACCAGCTAAAGGTAGTGAGGCTTTACCGCCAGCAACACGATCGCGAATTTCTCCACCACTTCCTGTAGCTGCGCCATTAAAGGGTTCTACAGTTGTTGGAAAGTTATGTGTTTCAGCCTTTAACGAAAGAACTGACTCAATATCTTTTACTTTAAAATAATCGGGTTTTTCCTGTGTTTCAGGAGCAAATTGTTCAATTATGGGTCCTTGGAAAAACGCACAATTATCTTTATATGCCGATACTACCTTGTTCTTATGGGTATTAGTAGTAAGCTTTATCAACTTGAATAGCGAACTTTCCTTTTCTTCACCATCTATAATAAATGTTCCATTAAATATTTTATGCCTGCAATGCTCTGAATTTACTTGTGAGAATCCAAAAATTTCACTGTCTGTCAGTTTTCTACCTAGTTTTGCGGGTAATGATTCAAGATATTGAATCTCGTCTTTGTTAAGTGCAAGACCTTCCTGAATGTTATAAGAAGAAATATCTTCAATATATTTTATTGGATCAGGTTGGTGAGATATTGTAAATATTTCTTGTGTAATTCCTTTATAAACCCGTTGTAACATTGGGTCGTACTCAGGTTCTTGCGAACTAGTTACAAAAAATTCCTCTATCCTGGAAATACCATTAATTCCCATATTCTGAGTGATTTCTACAGCATTTGTACTCCAGGGAGTTATCATCTCTTTGCGTGGGCCAATATAGGTTCCATCCAGATTTTTATCTTCTAATGCAGTTGCTTCTGAAAATAACCAGGAAAGTCTTTCTATTATCTCTTTAACCGGAGTTTCAGCAGTCTCAACTGCAATAATGTTGCCCTGTTGGCCTCTAAAGAAAATCACCATATTTAATATGCTTAAGGAAGGTTATTAATTACGGTGCAAAAGTAGTAATACAATGCTTAAAAATTGTCTATAATACCAAAATTTATGAACGAATGATTGTGCAAAACATATTTTTTAAATTCTTGCATATATGTTTGAATATGCAGCTTATAGATTTTAATATTCTAAGGATGTTTGTTTGCTAATTCATTAGTAAGGAATAATATCTAAAGGTCTACCATTTTTTAGGTAGTTTCTCAATATTTGTTGAATATCGCTATTATCATTATTGGGCTTTGTACAATCGCTTAGTATCTCATGGTTTCCCGCATATACATCTTTACTTATATACCCATATCCAAAATACGTCCCATTCTGGATTTTTATAACAGCAAGCTCTTCATCATCTCGTCCTTTCTCAAGAATATAGAAATTATTATGGCGATACTTATGTAGCTCAATAACTTTAAAAGCTCTAAGGTTATAATCTTCAGGTTTTTCTTTTCCTACGCATGCACCTTTACATTCCATAATTTCATGCGAAAAACAAGCGCCATTGGTGCTATATAGGCCACAAAGTTTTTGGCATAATGTATATTTTGTTACAAGTTTTTGAAGATAGGTTTTGCCCGATTTTAATCCATTGAAACTAAAAATAGACTGGTTATTTGTAGAATCGTTTTGGCGTGCAACTTCAAACCTAATGTATCCGGAGTTATCAGTGTAAGTATATAGTCCGTAACGTGATAATGCTCTTCGTTGGGCTCTGTTATACACAGGCCGACACTCTTTTATCTCTTGTGATTCTTTTAATAACGCTATTAATTCGCTACCTGTGAGTTCATAATCTATCTCAGATATTGCATTGCGCATATCAATAGCCTTTTTTGTCGATGTGTTTCGAAAATGCTGTAAAACCCGAGTTCGAATGTTTTTACTTTTACCAATGTATATCAGATTCTTTTTATCGTTATAGAAATAATATACACCTGGCTCATCGGGAAGCGACTGAATAGTTTCAGGGCTGAGGCTTGGATGTAGGTCTTTTTTATTTATACCTGGTAATTCCGAAAAATCAGTTTCATTATTACTTTTCGAAATTAGGTGTTCAAAAAGTTTAACTGTTGCCAAGGCATCACCAGCTGCCCGGTGCCTGCCATCAATTATTATATTTAGTTCTTTACATAGTTTTCCTAAGCTATAAGAACGGTGCCCTGGAATTATCTTTCGGCTTAAGTTTACTGTGCATAATTTATCTCGATGAAAACTATAGCCAAGATGTTTAAACTCGTGTTTAATAAAATTATAATCAAAGTTTACATTATGAGCAACAAATATTCTATTCTCTGTTAGTTCAACTATTTTCTTTGCTATTTCATAGAATTTTGGTGCCTCAGCAACCATTGAGTTTGAGATACCCGTGAGTTGGGTAATATAATATGGTATCTTTTTTTCGGGATTTACCAACGAAACAAACTCATCAATAATTTGCTTTCCATCGTGAATGTAAATAGCAATCTCAGTAATTTTTTCTGCAATTGGACTGCCACCTGTTGTTTCAATATCGATAATAGCGTACATATGCTGACAAAGATAGGATAGGAAAAGTTAAAATGTTAGGTTGATATTAACTTGTTTTTAATCTTAAGGCACTTATAAAATGAAAAATCCCGCATATTGCGGGATTTTACTTCAAAAACTAAGTTGTGCATAATAAGAACAACGAATTATATCCTTATTTTGAAATTATCAAGGCTTTTAAGGTTTTTAAAAGTAGAGCAATATCCGATTTTAAATTCCAGTTTTCTATATAGTGAATATCCATTTTCATTCCACTTTCATTTTTGTTAACATCTCTGTCAGGGGCAATTTGCCATGTGCAGGTTATTCCTGGTTTTACAGATAACAGTTTCATTTGCCAATCCTGATAATTCTCAGCTTCTTCGGGTGTTGGGGCTTTTGGACCGATTAAGGCCATCTCACCTTTAATAACATTTAGAAACTGCGGGATAAAATCAAGCTTAAACTTGCAAATTATTTTACCAATGGGAGTATAATTGGGTTCTTTTAATTCACTGTCAGTTTCATTTTTCTGAGCAAACGAGTTTTTGGATGAAACGAAATAAGTAGTTCTAAACTTAAATATATGAAACTTCCGGCCCCTTAAACCAACTCTTTCTTGTTTGTAAACAATAGGACCACGAGAAGTAGCTAAAATAAAAAATGAAAGAATGGCAAGAAAGGGCGAAAATATAATTAGTAAGCTAAAAGCAATTATTATCTCTGATATAGCTTTTACAATGTGTGAAAACTTAACAATTGGACTATTTTCAATAGTAACAAAGGGAATACGATCAAAATACTGAATTCGTCCCTTATTATTTCCCGGAATGGGTAGATTGCCTTGTAAGCGGACAGTAACTCCTAAATTTTGGCAATACTCAATTAATTCAGTGAATCTATTTTCGGGTAAATCACAGTCGCAACAAATCAACTCATCAACAATATCGTACCTTAATAGACTCTTAATGTTTGCATTCTTTGAGTAAGTTTTCACTTTGGATTCGTACTTTTCCCTTATACTAGCAGAGTCTGTAATTATATGAAGGACGTTAAAGCCCCATTCTTTTTCATAAAGTAGTTTATCTATGATAAAATCAGTTCCATCATTAGCAATAATAACAATGTTTCTGATATTATATTCATTAGCACGAAATTTCTTGAAGAACTTAAAAGTTATATATCTAATTAAAAATAAAGAAAAGAAATTCAAAGCAATGAAAATAGCCAAAGCCAGGGCAGGAAAGCTATCTAAGTTGATAGTCCAGTCTAGCAATAACAATATTATTCCTCCGATAAGTGAGAGTCTGAAAAAGTCACCTAAAATAATAGGGATTGCACTGGTACGAGGAATTCTGGCCAGATGAGTTGCTTTTAATAATATTACCCATGTGATTAGAACAACAAGAGTAATTAGTAAAAATTCTTGGTCGAAAACAACCTTTTCCTGGGTATAATTGTTAGTTATCCAAGACGCTGTCAAAAGTGTTAAAATTGTAGCGATAATATCTATGGAGCCAAAAATTATTGCAAACCTTTTATTTTGTCGAATACTGGTCTGGGTAGGCATAAGAATGCAAATTTTGTTTTAATGGACAAAGTAAAACTACATTATAATTAATTAGTATTAAAACTAATTTCTATAAAAGATAGGTTTTAGTTGACAAATGCATTGTTTTATTAAACAAATGGAAGTTGATGGTTAAACAACAATAACAAAAAGGTTCTGTATAATACAGGACCATAGATATTTAATGTGTTTGACTGTTTAGATGTGGGATTTGAAGAATCTACATTTTTTAAATATATTCAAATATATTTTTTGGAATTAGACAGCCTTTTTTGAGTTAGTCTAAAAGATAGATAAGCAATTAAAATTAAAATAATTGAACAATATTTTTATATTTGTACCCCGAGTTTTATAGGTGTCACTTTTTAAAAGTTTCGAGTTATGGTTATGAGAAAGAATGAAACACTAGAAGAGATGGTTGCAAGGCGCAATAAACGTCTTAAAAGCCTTTTTTCACGAAATGGTGTTAATGTTCGGCTAGTAGGTGATGAACAAAAACCTGCAGTTATTATGGACGAGTCTGTGGTTTTATCATGCTATGTTAAAAATTTTGACTTGCATTTTACAAAAGAACCATTTAGTCATGAGATTGTGAAAACAGTAAAATTGAAACACGAACCTGAAATTACCAGATTTGAGCTTCAAGAAACAATTGAATTATGTAAACACAGGCCAGTTTATCGAATTCTTCTGAATAAATCTGAGTTATTCCTTGTTGGATATAACTACCTTAATTCTGAAGATTCTGTTGGAAGATACCCAGTTTTTGCAATGCATAAACCAAAGGTCTATTTTGATAGAACTTATGCAGAAAAGGTTGCAGATAACCTGAAGGAAGATGGATACGAGATAGAAATTGTTTAGTATCTAATTGAGAAAGAATCTAATAGGAGCATACTTCGGTTTGCTCTTATTTTTTTATCTTTACATGCTCTTATTTAAACTAAAGCCAGGAAATAAATACCACCACATACTTTTTGAGGTTCAACTTTTCTTAAAATTTGAAAAAATCCTCATATTCGCGAAACACATCCTCAATCGGATCCATAACTTCGTAGAGAAATTTGTTTACATCTTTCCAGTTGTCTATATTATAAATATTTACATCTTTTTTTTCAGTATAAATGCGCGAAACAGATTTTATTTCTGAAATATCTTTGTCTAACTCCCAAATAAGTTGAACAGGAATAGAATTACTTAAAATAGTTTTAAGTTTTTCAAATTTGTCAAACAAGTCAATTCTTTTGTCCAAATTTTTTGTGTCTATTTCAATTCCAGCCCAAGCTAATTCAGTATCAAAATGAAATTTAAGCTTAAGGTGCTTGATACCAGTATTGTTCATTATCCATTTGCCAGGTTTTCCAGCCTTTAATTTTCTTTTATTGGAGTAGACTTTAAATTGTGACCAGTATTTCTTGCGTATTGTTTTTTTGTCCTCTTTTGAATACATTTTTCAAAAATAGAAAATTGCTATTATAAATCTTGTCTAAACTATATATATAGGACATAATGTTATGCTTATAATTATTATATTTAAAAAACCAGCTTTATAACTAATGATAGCAACAATTACACTACCACTTCATGAGCCTATTCTAATTTTTACTGTAATTATTACTCTGGTATTTGCCATTCCTCTGATGTTAAAGAGATTTAATATTCCAGATATTATAGGACTTATAATCGCTGGAGTTATAATTGGACCTAAAGGAATTAATTTGCTTTCAGGAGATATTGCCCTTTCAATATTTGGTACAATAGGTTTGTTATATCTTATGTTTTTGGCCGGACTGGAGATTGATTTAAACGATTTTTTTAGAAGAAGGAGGGAAGGTAGTGTTTATGGAGTCCTTACTTTTCTATTTCCATTTGTGCCAGGTTTTTTAGTGTTTTACTATTTACTAGATTATCGTATCGAGACAGCTATATTAGTTGCAACAATGTTAGCTTCTCATACTTTAGTTTCCTATCCATTACTAGGTAGATTTGGAATTATTAATCACCGGATTGTTACTATTACTATTTCAGGAACAATTATAGCTGATACAGTAGTACTTGTAATTCTGGGAATTGTATCTGATTCAATGCAAGGAGATTTAAGTATCATGTTTTGGGTAAGAACATTTTTATTTTTTACAATATTTTTCGTTTGGGTACTTTTTGTACTTCCAAAAATTGCTCGTTTAGTATTTAAATATCAGGATAAAGAGAGTAGTATACAATATATATTTGTGCTTGCAGCAATCTTTATCTCTGCCACAATTGCTGAATTTCTAAAAATTGAACCCCTGATTGGTGCTTTTTTTACTGGATTATCTCTCAATCGCTTAATAGTTAGAACGTCACCGTTGATGAATAGGGTGGTTTTTATTGGAAACACATTGTTCATACCATTTTTCTTAATAAGTATTGGTATGATGGTTGATACTGTAAGCCTTGTTACCAAGTCCGAAAATTGGCTTATCATGGCAATACTTTTAATTTTAGCCTTAGGTGGGAAATATATGGGAGCCTGGGTTTTACAGCTAATTTATAAGTTTAATAAACCTTCCAGAAATCTTGTTTTTGGGCTCAGTGCAGCGCATGCTGCTTCAGCTATTGCTATTATGATAGTAGGCCAAGAGTTCGATTTGGTTGATGAATCGTTGCTGAATAGTACAATTTTTATAATACTTGTAACTTGTATTGTTAGTTCAGTTGTGACACAAAGATCGGGACAACAACTTTTATTAATGCAGGCTGATGGTTATATTGAAAATGCGCAAAAGCGTGAACGAATTATGATACCTATTGGTAATCCTGAAAATATAGAAAGGCTAATTGATTTTAGTATGCTTGTTAAAAATCCAAGATCTAAGGAACCATTATACCCAATTTCAATAGTACCAGATGGGAAAAAAGCTGTAATGAAATTTGAATATAATAAAAGAGTACTCACTAAAGTTCAGGATATTACTTCATCTGCTGAAAAAGATATCCAACTTATTTCTCGGATTGATATAAATGTAATTGATGGTATTATACGTTCAGTTAAGGAGTTAGGTATATCAAAGATATTAATTGGGTGGAATAGAAATACAACCACAATTGATAAACTATTTGGTACAATATTGGACAGATTGCTTATCAAAACCAATAAAATGGTAATGGTGTGCAAACTTGAAAATAATTTGGCTCTAACTGGAAATATTCGAATTTTTCTGCCGCAAAGAGTTGAACAGGAGATTGGTTTTGTTGATATGGTTGATACAATTAAAAACCTTGCCATACACGCCAATAGGAAGGCATATTTTTATGGAAATCGAGCAAGTATTAAGGCAATAAAGATATTAACAGAAGAAGATTCTTTTGCAGTTGGCTTTTATGAAAACGATTTGAACGATTATTTTTTTAAACGCTTGTACCTTGAAAGTCTTCCTCCGAATGATATGTATTTATTCGTTAAAGCACGACGAAATACTCTTTCACACTCTAGATTAATGGTAAGTTATCCAAAAATTATACAGAAGTATTTTTGCTACAATAATCTTGCTTTAATATATCCTGAACAAAAAGTGTTTAAGAAAGGTCTTTTCCATCTTTATAACATGAATTAGCAATGTTGTTTAGCTAAGCATTTTTTTGTTTAAAGATACATTGTTCCCGACTCCGCTCGAAGTGACTAAAGGAGCACTAGGAGAGTCGGGAAGTTTTTCCTAAATAACATAGTCTGAATTAATGATTATCACATTGATGTCCTTCTTGCTCATGACTTTGGCAGGTAATTCCTGAATCAGAAATAATGCCATTAAGATATCCGCCAATTACATCCAGCGTATTACCAGAGCAACCTCGAACTACCTTTATTCCTGCCGAGGAAAGCTTATTAACAGCACCTTGTCCCATGTTGCCAGCTAGCATTGTATCAACTTGCATATCCCTAAGAATATTGGCAATATTTGATTTACAACCGCATCCTTGTGGTGCATCAAATTTTTCTTCTGAGGTAACCTTGTTATTCTGTATAGTATAAATTGTGTAATGATCGCAGTGGCCAAAATGATTGTCTACTGCTTTGTCTTTTGTGGGTATAGCTACTTTTCTGTTCATTTTTACAATATTTTATTTTGTTAATTTTTCTCTAATAATTGAATAATATCCTTTAGCATTTTTAATCTATAAGGAATAAGAACTAGTTGTATTAATTGTTTTGTTGCTATGTTTTGTAGTTTCAAACCTATTTCATATGCAACAAACTGTTTAACATTCTCATTTGCAAGAAGCTGCACTACATTTTCACCTACTTGCAACTTATCTTCTATATAAGGATTATTAAGAAAATTAAACGAATTTGCTAGGGTATCCCAGATAGCAAACCACTTGCTTCTTGCAAATTTTTGAGAAATTGCAGCACCAGCTTTATTAGTTTCAACAGGGATTGCTATTCTCATGTTGTTTGAATTAGTTCGATTTGATTACTCTTGCATAAAACACAACACTTAACTACTGTATCTTGCGGATTGTTGAATTTGCTTTGGCAAGTATTACACTCATACCAATTTTCCTTAAAAATGAAATTTCCTCCCTCAATTAGTATTTGGTTTGCTTCAACCATGGCAGTTCCAAGCTTTTTCCTGGCAGATTCATAAATACGAGTTAGTGTTGGTCTCGAAATTCTCATATAGCTCGAAGCTTGCTCTTGCGATAAGTCTTCATAATCTATTAATCGAATACTTTCATACTCCTCAATGCTTAATTGAATAGATTCCAACTTAGAAGAATAGAATCCCATGGGATTGAAGCCTTTAACTCTTGGAGGTTGTTGTATAACTCTATTTTGTTTATGTCTAGCCATAATTATTATGCAAATATAATGAACATATGTTCATAATAATAAGGAATTCTGATAAAATTTTATTATCTTGTATTCATACATATTTGCATTTGAAGAAATGGATAACAGTATTGTCGAATTATTTTTGGATATATTGTTATTATCAATCATTTACACCATTTAGCCTAATAAACAGGCATACAAATAAAATCTTGCTACTATTATGATATATCTTGAACCAATTGGAATTATTAATACCCCATGGACAGTGAGGGAGAATATGCCTATTCAACCAACTGGGGCTGAAGGTATAAAAGGCCGAATAACATTATATAATAATTTTACAAAGGGGCTGAAAGATTTGGATGAATTCTCGCATATAATATTGATTTATCATTTTGATAGACAGACCAGGCATAATTTGGCAGTTATTCCTTTTATGGATACTGAATCGCGAGGTGTTTTTGCTACAAGATCACCCAAAAGGCCAAACAGACTAGGTATGTCAATTGTTCGTTTAGACAAAGTAGAGAGAAATGTCTTATTTGTTCGCGACCTTGATATTATGGATAATACACCTCTTTTAGATATTAAACCTTTTATAGAAGATATTGATAATAGATTTAATACACGCCAAGGGTGGGCTGCAAATAAAGAATTCAATAGCAAATTATCAGACGATAGGTTTAGTGAATAGCTGCGTAGTTATTATTGAAAGTATGTATAAAAGTGATACATATATTTATATAGGACAATATAACAGGAAGAGATAAAGAGATTTATTTCCAGATTACAAACATGTTTCGGACTGTAGATTAATGCACTGATTCTAACAAGCAGCAGTTTGATTCGTTGGAGCTATTAATACTCCCGCTCGTGAGTGCTTATAGCAGCGCGAATAACGCAAAAGCAAAGTGTGATGCTAATAATGTGTGACTTATTGTTATTGATAGGGCGCATTCAATGTTGCTTAGTTGAGCATTTTTGAAGTCCGCTCAGAGTGATTGTCAGGCGGAGCGGAGTCGAAGCCCTTTTCACTAACTAAAAGATATTGAGGGCCGGTTAATAGGTGTTCGGATAAATTAAAAGCCAGAAATTCCTGGGTTCTGCATATTATCAACATAGGTCTTGCGAGAATGTTTTTTTTACCTCAAAGGTTTTAGTAAATGCTCTAAACCATTCAACTTAATTTCATATAGTGTTTGAAGCAACATTCCCAGACGACCATTGGGAAAACCCTTGCTATTAAACCATACAAGATAGGGTTCTGGCAGGTCACATAAAACTCGTCCTTTGTATTTACCGAAAGGCATCTTCATTGAGACAATATCTAGTAAAACTGTTTTATCAAATTCCATTGAGTATAATTAATTTAAAACTAGTAAGAATAAGAACTTTTAAAGTTCGGGAGATTTTCTTTGCTTTTTAATGGCAGATAGATGTTTTTTTTGTTTAAGCCTTTTTTCTTTTGAAGCTCTTGTAGGCTTTGAGGGTTTTCGTTTCTTTGGAACATAAAGAGCTTTACTCAGAAATAGATAGAACTTTTCAATTGCTATTACCTTATTTTTATATTGACTTCTTTCCGTTTGAGCATCGATTAATAATTCTCCAGAATTGGTAAGGTGATAGCTAGAAAAGGATAGAATTCTACTTTTTTCATTATCAGAAAGAACAAGTGAATTCTGCACATCGAATCTAAGCTCAACACGGGTATTTACTTTATTAACGTGTTGTCCGCCCGGACCACTACTTCTTGATACGGAGAATTTCATTTCACTTTCGAAACCTCTGGATTTTAAAACTTCGATACTTATATGTGATGACATGACAGTGTTTGCACTTAATACTGGCTAAAAATAACCAATTTGCAAATCCCACGAAACATTTAGTTTAGAAAAAGGTCCTATATCACTTGGAAAAGCTCAAATATCAATTATTTGGCATAGAAAACACCTTTTTTGAAGAGACGGAAAACTTGTTGAGACCAGTAATGTCTATATCTCATTTGATACCTCTTCGGTAATCTTATTAAATACAGTAGAAAAAAGAATATCTTCCATATAAATTTCAAGTATATCTTTTCGTTGTTCAGCTTCGGCCGAAAGCTCCATTAATCGTTTATTGTTATCAACATTTAATGGTTCAATGTTACGCTTTTTTATATAGGAATGGAATTCAGTTAGCCAGCCTTCGTATTCAAAAAGAAATTCTATTTGCTCATCGTTCAAAGTAACAATTTCAATTTCTGTTGAGCCAGACTTGTTATCCTCTTCGAATAATCCAAAACCAAAGCGCTTAAGGAACTGTTTTCTACTTTCTGGTTTATTACTCATTTTATTTTCTTAAGAGTTGTTTTAAGAACATATTCTAAGATTAAAAGTTTAATTTAGTGTGCAAAACTCATTAAAATATTGTTAAAAAAAGTAAATCATATTCCATAGCGAATAAAGTTTTTATATTCACACCGATGAAATTAAAATTACTTTAAACCTATAATGAAAATGAAAAAATATTTATTTCTTTTAGTAGTATCTTTTGCAATTGTATCATGCAATAGTAATAAAACCAATAATAAATCTGACGTATTCACTGTACCATCATTGCTGGAAAAAGCTGAGGGTTTAGTTGATAAAGAAGTTAAGATCACAGGTTTAGTAGATCATGTATGTTCTCATTCAGGTCGCCGATGTTTTTTAGTAGATAGTGTTGCTGATAAATCAATTAAAATTGAAGCTGCAGGAGATATTGAAAGTTTTGACAAGGCATTGATTGGCTCTAATCTGGTTGTGACAGGAATTTTAAAGGAGGAGCAACTTAAAGCTACTGAAATTGATGAGTGGGAAACCAATCTGGTAGAAGAATATGGTGATATTGAGAACGGTGGAGAGAAATGTTCTACTGAAATGGCTAATATTACTAGCATGAGAGAGTGGATGAAAGAGCACAACAAAGACTACTACGCTATTTACTATATCGACGGTTTAAGTTATGAAGTGGTGGAATAGCAAAAAAATTAGGAAATGGCTGAGAATCCTTCACAGGGATCTTGGCTATTTTGCTGTTGGTATATCACTTGTTTATGCTGTTTCGGGGATTATTCTCAATCATAAAAAACAGGGAGTGGATCCTGCATTTAAGGTAATAGCAGAATCTTCCGTTATCCAAAAAGATTTGTCAATAAACGATTTTCAAAGCTACTGGGAGGAAGAAATTGAAGAAGTTAAGCTGAACCGAATTGTTAAAGTAAAAGATTATTACAGGTTGTATATGCATGGTGGATTGGGAGACTATTCTCCTGCAACTGGCGAACTAAATTATGAGGTATACAAAAAAAGGAACCTTGTATTTTTTATTAATAAATTACATTTAAATCAAAAGAATTATTGGTTGGGTATTGCCGATTTTACTGCCATTGTATTATTATTTTTAGCTCTTTCAGGTTTAGCTATGATAAAAGGAAAGAAAGGCTTCAAGAAGAGAGGTGTTTATTTTATGATAGCAGGCTTTTTATTGGTTGTTGTTTATATATGGATTTAACCGAATGATTTTCAATATTTATTAAGTAGTATTAAGAATACTTTCCTTCTGATCTCCTAATATAGTTACAATGAATACACTTATGTCCTTATTATCGATAGTTCATGTCGGTATTCTTCCAATAGATTTGAGTATTTGAACTTCATTATTAGGTATTTACTCCTACTAACATACTGAATTCTTCATCGTATAATTAAGTACTAACTAATTTAAATAATACGATGAGACTTGCATTACACATTTTTGAATCAGAGGTTACCCTAAGGGTAAATAGCGAGAATAAAATCTATATTCTTAATCACGATGAACTTTTTAATGAAGCTGCCTCATTATTAAGAGGTCCTATTAGTATGCTTATTCTGGATTTGGAGAATATTAAGATTATTGATTCTGCTGGTTTGGGTTCTTTAATTAAGCTTAATCGCATGGCTACAGATATGAATAAGAGTTTCAGGATTGCCAATTTATCTGAAAATACCATGGAACTATTTGAATTACTCAAGCTTTCTGAAGCCTTTGACTTGAAGGCTAATAAATCCAATCAGATTTCATCGGCTGCATAGTTTTCTAATAAACTCGGAGTTCTATTTTAGCAATTAAATAACCATAAATGCTTTTATAATCAGCATTATCTTTACCTATCTTTTTTATTTTATCCTTCTAGTTCTTGTCGGTTATCACCCAGTACTTTTGAGTATTGAGAACAGTCTCTTTGAGTGTTTGTGCTCTGGAATTGCACTCTAAGCTTTAATAAATTTGGTTATATAAAATCAAACTTGAAGGAAATGAAGTTAGCTCTAATAAAAAATGGAAATGATACAATTATAAAACTTGAGGGGGAGAGCAAGTTTTATGTTCTTAATCATGGTGAGGTATCTGAAGCAGCTAGGCTGCAATTGGAAAGCTCAGCAAGAACTGTTAAAATTGATTTAAAAGGAATTCAATATATTGACTCTTCTGCCTTTAATACAATATTAAAGCTTCATAGATATGCCGTGGAGTTAAACAAAAAGCTGGTTATGCTTAATGTGTCAAGCTCAGCAATGGTATTATTTAATATCCTAAAATTAAGAGAGATACTATTTTTCGAATATAACGAAGGAAATACTATATCTTCTCCCAAAGCAGCAATAATATAACTTTAGAAAAAAAATAAAAGGCCTTTTACTTTTAATGGTTATAGTATTCTTATTAGTTAATTATATTTTTAATTCGAATTATTATTCATCTCCCATTCTGAGGTAAAATGGAATTCTATATCAGGAAAGTTTTCCTGAGCTGTCTTTAACATCCAATCACTCTCAACAAAGTAAACAGGTCTGTTGTCTCTGTCTGAGGCTATGTTATGACCCTTCTGAGCATAAAACTTATCCAGTGCTTCCTTGTTATCCGAATCAATCCAACAAGCTTTAAAGAAATTCATAGGACGGAAAGAACATTTAGCACCATACTCATGTTCAAGTCGAAAACGAATCACTTCAAACTGCAATTCACCTACTGTTCCAATAACTTTCCTTGCGCCCTGTTGCATTACAAATAGTTGAGCCACCCCTTCTTCAGTAAGTTGTCGTATACCTTTATCAAGTTGCTTCGATTTCATGGCATCAAGGTTCTCAAGCTCTTTAAATCGCTCGGGAGAAAAGTTTGGTATACCTTTAAACTGCAAACCTTCCCCTTCAGTGAAGGTATCCCCAATTTTAAAGTTACCACTATCGTACAAACCAATGACATCACCAGGAAATCCTTCTTCAGTAATACTTCTGGCGCTGGCCATGAATTCTACCGGATTGCTAAAACGCATTTGTTTTTTTAACCTGGTATTTGTATAAAACTTATTTCTTTCAAATTTTCCTGAACATACCCTTAAGAATGCTATTCGGTTTCTGTGATTTGGGTCCAGATTAGCATGAATTTTAAATACAAAACCACTGAACTTTTCTTCATTAGGTTCAATTAACCTTTGTACGGCTTCTCGCGGTTTAGGAGAGGGGGCAATTTCAATGAATGTATCTAGTAGTTCTTTTACACCAAAGTTATTTATTGCACTACCAAAGAAAACAGGAGCTAAAAGCCCTTCTCTATAAAGTTCAATATCCAAAGGTTCGTAAACTTCTTCGATTAATTCAGCATCATCACGCAACTGGGTAATGTCTTCTTTTTTGAAGTAGTGATTGATATCGTCGCTATATATATCATTTAACTTGAGCATTGTTTCGCTTAGCTTGTTTTTGCCAGGCTCAAACAAATGCATTTCTTTTCTGTACAAACTATAAACTCCCTTAAATGAGTATCCTTGATTTACAGGCAAGGAGAGGGGCCTTACAGATATTTCAAGCTTTTGTTCCAGTTCTTCAAGAAGAGAAAGCGGGTCTTTACCTTCGCGGTCGAGCTTATTAACAAAAATAATTACCGGAGTGTTTCGCATTCTGCAAACCTTCATTAGATTCTCAGTTTGTTCCTCAACACCTTTGGCACAATCAACAACCAAAATCACAGAGTCAACGGCTGAAAGCGTACGGTATGTATCTTCAGCAAAATCTTTGTGACCAGGTGTATCCAGAATATTAATCTTAGTGCCCTCATATTCAAAAGCCATTACAGAAGTTGCTACAGAGATACCACGCTGTTTCTCTATTTCCATAAAGTCAGAAGCAGAGGTTTGCTTAATTTTATTGCTTTTTACAGCTCCGGCTGTTTTTATAGCTCCACCAAAAAGCAGAAGTTTTTCTGTAAGTGTTGTTTTACCCGCATCGGGGTGACTAATAATTGCGAATGTCTTTCTGCGTTCAATCTCTTTTGTATACATATTCCTCCCAGCTATATCCTTTCAATACAAAATTGTAAGGCCTAAAAATGAAGCGCAAAAGTAGTAAATAAATTGTGTTTTTTAGTATGATTATTCAGTTGCCTTTTATGGTTATTGGATAAAAGATCTAAGTAACATAAAAAAGGTTGGGATTAATTGTTAAATCAATAATCCCAACCAAAACTAACTTATACTAAAGCATTGTATTTAATAAATGGTTATCTTTTCATAAATGGGAAACTTTGAGTATTTTCTTTAGTAGTAACCTTTAAAATGTGCATACCATTTTTCAGATTTCGGATATCAATTGTTCGATCATGAACTTCATTAATTTTAACTCCTGTAACTGTATAAACTTCCATATGAACATCTGAATCGGTGCCTTTTATAGAAATAAATTCATGCGCCGGATTTGGGTAAATAACAATATCGCTAAGTTCTTGCACAGTCTCAACATCCTGCTTTGCTGATTTGAAACCTGAACTTAATTTTAACCAGTTAATATTATATCCACCATTCGGAGCATAAATAGCAATTTGTTGTACTCCAGCTTCAAGATTAACATTATGAGAGATTGAAGTCCAATTTTGCCAACCTCCGGTAGAAGGTACACTAATACTTCCATAAACGGGGGAGCCACCGGCTTTTTCTAATTGAA
>JBNKCO010000078.1:0-6722 GCA_050287785.1 Bacteroidales bacterium | reverse complement strand
TCATATAATCTAGATGTTGAGTAATCATCTCTTTGGCACCAAGTAAGATCTGCCGTTAATATTAGAATTAAAATGATGAAAAATTGATGTCTAATCATAGTCTTTTAAGTTATAATTGAATTCTCACTCAGCTCCCTAATGGCTACTAACGTGTGTATAAATTTCAGTGCGTATTTGAAAGAATTCCGTTCCATTTTAGCACTTAGCTAATTTAATTTATAGGTTACAATTTAACAATTTAATTTCCAACCGGAAATTAAATTTGCGGGGTTTGTTATTTGCACATGCTTTCATGTAACTGATTGGCAGCATTGAATTTATACGATGTTACCACAAGTTATTCCTTCATTCTTTTCATTAATTCCAATTCTGTTTCAGCCATATTTGTAATCAATGAATACTGGTGAGGAATTCCATTGTCTTTGTATTTTTTAAAATAATCTTTTAATTCAGATACAGATTTCTGCGCATTTTCTAATTCTCCATTTAGTAAGTAAAACTCTCCAAGATATAGTTTTGCATATAAAATATCTATATTACTTGAACTGTCATTATTTAAAATATCGTCAATTAGTCCTTTTACCTTAGAATCATTTTCCTTATTGTTGTCAAATAAATAAAAGTCAATCAATTCATAAGCCTCTCCTTGCTTTTTCTCGTTTTCTAATTTTTCGTAATATAAATCTTTTCTATAAACTAATTTATCTCCTTCTATGAAATACCAACGAGCTATTGAATTTTGTTCGTCTATTTTTTTTGTGAATTTCCTTTTTTGCGAATTGAAATTTGTCATCATTGCTAATAAGGTACCATTTTTTGTCCCTTCTTTCACAAAAAATGCAAGTTTCCCTTCTGGTCCTTTCTCTTGAGCTATTGTTACATTCACTTTATTTTCGTTGTCTATTTTAAACAATACAGTTTTCAGAATATTTGCCATTTCATCATAATCCAATTGCTTATACAAATCAGTCATAAAGAAGGCGTCTGCAAAAACCTGATGAACAAAATAAAACTCACTAATCTCATAATAATTTCTTGATTCTTTGTTTTCTGAATAAATCTTAATTCTGTCTTGTCCTATTGATTTTATTGAAATAAATGAAAGTAAAATCGATAAAATTAAAATCTGTTTTTTCATGTACGGTCTCTTTTTTTAATGTCTAGTCCTAAAATATGGCTACAGGTTAAACATAATTAAAAGAACGAACCTACGCAAACCACTGACTGCCAATTTATTTATACCACGTGTTGTAAGCTGTGCATTTAGTTATTAATATTTTCATCCAACCAATTAAATACTGGCGTTTTCCAATCAACTTGATAATGTAATTCCTGAGTTAATTTACCTCCACTCCAGAAAACACATCTTGCATTATTTGTCAATAGGAAATGGTCGGCATCTTCAAATGTTTTTATTGTCCAGTTTTTATTAAACTCATTCTTAATTTTTGTCAAATCAGCAAATCCTAATCTCGCTGGGACTGATAAATCATTGAGTCCAAGAATAAACAAAGAAGGTTGTTCCATTAACGTTAAATCATCATATGAGCTATATCCCCAATAATCATATTCTTGTTGTCTGTTAAATTCAAGAATATCATAAATTGAATCTAAATTAATGCAACTACAATCTCTATTATATTGAGCTTCTAAAGGATCATCTTGGGTTAATTGACTAAATAATACCTCCTCTCCATTTGAATTTGTTGGGCCATTAATTATTATAATAAAAGAAATCTCATCTGAAGTTTTTGCAATAATTGGGATTGTCCATCCTGCTTGACTTGCACCAATAAATCCAACTGAATTTGATTTTACTTGAGGGTGTTTCTTTATTATCTGCAGAGCGGACAAAGCATCCTTTCCTAATTGAGAATAATTTGAATAATCAGTAAATCCGTTAAAGTTACCTCCTGATTGTCCAACTCCTCTTTTGTCATATGAAAACACTGCATATCCATTATCTGTATATTCTTTGGCTATCGGGTAACGCACCATCTCTGTAGGGACATCATATTTCATTCTCTCTTCTTTTCCACTACCATGCACATAAACCAATGTTGTATATATTCCTGAATCTACTGGTAAAAATAATGTTCCAGATAAAATCGCATTATCATTTTCCCATTCTACAGGAATTTCTATATGTGAATCAAATATTTGTTCTGTACCAAACTTCAAATATGGTTTATGTTCTTTTTCACAACAGATAATCACTAAAATCAGTAATCCAAATAGATATGTTTTTTTCATATGTAGGTTTTTTTGAGCATTGCTTACAACGGTTGGCAATATGCGTAGGCCGGGATTTCGAAGCTCCAACTTGTCAAGCCGTTACGAATTTGGGTAAATGCACAAAAGTTTAAATTACCCACATCCCCCGGCTTACGTATATTGCGTGTTGTACGCTGGCCATTCTAATCAGGTGTATGTATTTTCTCTGTTTTACTCATCTCATTCTCTATCAACCATTTGCCATTTAAATATCTGTATTGAGTCAAATAAAATCCTGATACAATTAGATTATTGACTGATACTATCCATTCCCCTCTATCAATACCTATTGAATCTGATACTGCTGAATATATGGATTTAAGTTCAATAAATCTCACACCTCTGTTATACCCATCTAACTTATCTTCCTTTATTTTATCAATCCCATAAATAGCAGGTGAATTATCAGGCATTGCCCAAGCGTTATCCATGTATCGGGCACAAATGGAATCTATATTACCACTATTAAACCATTCAATATATTTAAAAGTAGAAGCAAGCTGTTCAAATTTTAATTGAGCCTCTGTCAAATCATGATTATTTGAATTAGAAAATGACATAAAAATGAACAATCCAATCATTAAAATTGGTGTTAATAAAATCGTTATCTTTTTCATTGTCTTTGTTTTTAAGTTAAATAAATCTAAAACGTATTTATAAAATTGCTCGAGCCATGCTTTTATTCTATAAGCCGTCCTATCTAGCTTATAAGAAAGTTTGCCAAATGAATTATAAATTTTATAATCTAGGCATTCAAAAATCAGTTTTATTGTATAACTCCTTGGCATTACCTCCGCTGATTCTATTCGTTGAATTGTCCTCAAACTCAAATTACATCTATCAGCAAGTTCTCTTTGTGTTAATCCTTTAGCGAGTCTTAATTCTGAAATTTTTTTACCTAAATCTGGTTGTTTCATAATTCATTTTAATTCGAGACAAGATTATATCTAACTTAAAAATTAATCAAATTTAATCATTGTATTTAATACGTCATTTATGCGTCATTTTATTAAACAATCTAATAATTAGTACTTTTACAAAGTAGCATTTTTCAAAGAATCAAAATAATGATATTTATAAACTGGATGTTTCTCAGGTCGAGTAGGCAAAGGGAATTTCACCCTAAGCCTCTCACAGAACTGTACGTGATACTCTCGCATCATACGGCTCCTCAGTTAATATTCTTATTAGTTAAGTCCTCCCATTTTCATGGTTGCTAATTTAACAAAAATACTAAGCTGCTCCCCCCTTCGCTCCACTTTCATTACAAAAGCTTCATCACTACTACGAAGTAGTCCGCCATCTTGCAAAGTAACAGTATTCAGCCTCACAAGTGTTTACCCTGCTTGTGCCTTTCCCTTAAAAACTAAACAAGACTTCCCTTGTTCCATAAATAAGCCTGTATAGAACTCATGCCTCCTATATGACGTCTGTCACGCAATCAGTAAACAGGTATCCATTGCGTTAATCCTCCGGCACAAGCAACCAATAAGTTTTGACAGAATGTTCGTTTTCACGGCACTTCATCGAAGGTTCACTTTCGTTCATCTTTTCTATACCTACCTAATACATCCAACTGTACTTTTTCCCCAACCGTTCAATACCTCATGATCACCCAGTCAGCACCGTGGGGCGGTTTGCTGGCCTGCCTGTACATTGCCAGCGGAGGGCCAAACAACCTCCATCTTATTTACAGCATTGATTGTTCAAAGAACGTTCATTCAAGGCACACGCTGGCACAACGGTTCGGGTATGGCAATGTAGGGCATTTCGGAGCTCATACTTATCACCATACACAAGCCGCAGCTTTTGTTTTGATTACTAATTTAAGTTTTTATTGTTAGCCGAAGCAAAAGCTTCGACGATGTTTATTTCTTGCACTGACCTTTGCATCAGATTCATCGCCCTATTTGCTATACCTTTGTTAGCTTGCGTTAATTCTCATCAACGCAAAATCTTACATCAATAAGTTTATCTTTTATGGTTTTGGTTTTCATTATAATAAATCCACTTGGGTTATACGATTCTACATCTTTAGAATTATTTAAATGATCTATGTATGTTCTTTTGATTATCAAAGTGTCATTTTCCATATCTGAAATTTCAGAAATGATATGCTCACCCTTTTGGAAAGTTAATCTAGTTAGTTTTTTATCATTGTAATCATAATAAGTCTCACCAACAACATTATTGTTTCGTATGGTTTTTATTTTTGTTGTCTTAAGTTCTTCATTAAGTGTTCCTTCAATCTCATATGTTTTACGATTATTGAAATAGTTTATTACATTATATTTTAAACTATCTGTATATTGATATTCAATTCTTAGTTTTTCATGCAGCGGCTCATAATACCTAACACTATCAAAATAGACTTCTCTACCCTTACTCCAATAGGTGATTTCTATTGTTGAGTCAACATTAAAGATTATTCGATCCAATTCATCAAAGATTATATATTTAAAAGTACTGTCAAATTTATTCCCTGATCTTCGAAAGTCTGTAATTAAAATTGTGTCACCGTTATAGTGGTATGTTTTTATTTTAGTATGTTCTACCTGATCTGGATTCTCTACAATTTCTATAATTCTGTTATCTGCATCATATAGCCATTTTTTAATAAGCGTTCCATTCTGATATAACTTTTCAGGCAATTTGAGTGAGTTTAGAATTAAAGTGTCAACAACTTTTTGGTCTTTGAACCTTGTTATATTATGATATGGGCTATCTCGCGTTATAATTATCTTATCCTGTTTGAATACTCTATTTGTTACAATAGTATTATTGTTAACAAATGATGTATCGCTTGAGATATGACCAAAATCATTGAAGTGTATCACTCTGCTGATATCACAACTATCAGATAACACAAGGCTTTTGCAAGAGTATATAGTCCTCTTTTTAACTCCAACTTCTTTATATAAATCCTCCTTAATATCCTTTAATAGATATTCCATTTCTGATTTTATAAAGTCGTCTTTCGTTTGATATTGAGAGTATAGAAAAGCACTATTTAATAAAAGTAATATCGTTGCTCCAAAAATTTTCATATCAATAATTAATCATCATTTTGTAAGGTAAACTCAATAAAAATCCTTTTTCATTGCTTAACGGCTTATATGATTCGATTCAATAATGCAAGCTAACGTTTGGCAATATGCGGAGGCCGGGATTTCGAAGCTCCAAAGTATCAAACCGCTAATTGTTTTATTAAATGTTAACATTCTCAAATATAGCACTTTCCGCCAAATGACCTATATTTATTGTTGTAAGCCGTACTTTATTCATTTTCAATAGAAATTAACCAATTAAATGTCGGTGTTTCCCAATCAACTTGATAATGCACACCTAATGTTAATGATATATCTTGCAAAGTTAAACAAAGGCCATTGTTGGTTAATAATGCATGATCAGCATTTTCAAAGGTTACTATTTCCCAGTTTTTACCATAATTATTTTTGATGTCGGTTAATTCCTCTAAGTCTAAGTTTGCGGGCACATGCAAATCTCTTAGACCTATTAAAAATAAACATGGTTGTTGCATCTGTATTAAATCATGTTCAGGATTATATCCATTATAAATCACACCACTATTTCGCTTTTCATACATTAAAGAATAAACAGAATCTAAATCAATACCGTTGCAATCAGTATACTGAAATTTTGTGTCATTATTACCAGTTAAACTTGCGTAGTACTCAAATTCACCATAACTTATTACTGGGCCATTAATTACAATACTGAATTTAACAAAATCATTATCTTCAATTGTGGGTATCGTCCATCCAGCTTGACTTTCACCAAAAAATCCAATTTTATTTTTATTAATTTCGGGATATTTGGTGCAAACTTTTATAGCAGATAAAGCATCTCGTCCTAACAACTTTAAATATTCTTCTGTTACTTGAGTGGTATATATTCCTTCTGATTCACCTGAACCACGTTTGTCATAGCTAAAGAATGCATATCCCCTATCAGTCCAATTGCATGCAGAGCCTTGTCTCACAATATGGTGATTTATGTATTTATATGTCTTTCTTAAATTAACAGAACTCCCATGTATCCAAACTGCGGTTGAATACAAACCAGAATCTAACGGTAAATAAAGAGTGCCTGAAAGGTTTACACCTTCATTTTTCCATGTAATATCAATTTCTCTATGATTAGAATAAATTCTCTGATTACTAAAATTATAATCTGGCTCTATATTCGCTGTTCTACAGCTGACACAAAACAAGGTAACTATAAAAATTTTAATCAATTCTTTTATCATCTGTTATCATTTATGCACTATGGTTCTGGGTATGGCATACAACGGTAAGTATATGGCAAGTAAGGCAATACATGGCACTTACCTGTCAAGTTGCACTTAGCCGAGGCTTTTGTTTTGGTTGTTAATTTAGTCATTTCTAATAGCCGAAGCAAAAGCTTCGGCGGTCTTGCAAGTTGCA
>JBNKCO010000077.1:0-16637 GCA_050287785.1 Bacteroidales bacterium | reverse complement strand
GCTCTAAATAGATTTTATAAGTAAACAAACATAAACCCGGTTAAAACTTTCGATTAACCGGGTTTTATTATTTAGGTTTGTATTATACTAACCAGATTGATAATGAGCCGTAATTATAAATTTCACGATCAGGAAAAACCTGCTCTGAGGGTTTGCAACCCTCACGCTAAAGAATAAAACAAAATGCCGAACTTAAATAGTCTGGCATTTTGTTTATTAGCAGCCCTAACTAAGCGTAGAATGCCTAAATAATTAGCACAACAAATAAACAAATCACTGGGTGAAGTATTATTCCCTGCGGTCATGAGCTCTCGTTGGTCGGTTCATTAACTACACCCTTTTATCATTCTGTTGAAGTAGAGCAATGTAAATATATTCAAGTGTAGTTTTAAACTATACTTAGGTGCAACATACAACTTCTACAAGCTCAGCTTTCGAATGCCTGGTGCATTACGTCTGTCGTAAAGCGGCTTGCTGTTAACTGATTTCAGATAACAACCCTATTTCTAATTGCCAATACAATATTTTCAACATTTGTTTAATCATCATGAAAATACCTGGGGAAAGTATTTTGCTTCATCAGTGTGTATATTTGTATCAGAAATGTTATTTTTAATCAACAAACTAACCAGACTTGTTTGCATGAACCCTCTTATCATAAATTTTACTCCCACCGGAATGATTCCGAAAAAGTCGGAAGTACCTTCTGTTCCTGAAAGTCCTGAAGAAATCATTGAACAAGTGCATGAGGCTTTTGAGTTGGGCATTACTCTTGTTCACTTACATGCCCGTGAGGAAGATGGTACGCCTACTTATAAAAAGTTGGTTTATGCGAAAATCATAGAGGGCATTAGAAAGCATTGCCCAGACCTTGTTCTCTGTACATCTTTAAGTGGTAGAAATTTTCCTGAATTTGAAAAGCGCTCTGAACCTTTAGAACTATATCCCGATATGGCTTCATTAACGCTTAGTTCGCTAAATTTTGTTCAACAGGCGAGTATAAATACGCCAGATTCGATAAGAGGTCTTGTGGAGAAAATGAATGAATTTGGTGTAAAGCCTGAGCTCGAAGTTTTTGGTCCTGGAATGATTAATTATGCTCAATACCTTATAAATAAAGGTTTGGTTAAACCTCCGTTTTACTACAACATCATTCTGGGAAATATTGCTTCAGCACAGATGGACTTATCGCAAGCAGGCATAATGATAAATAGTCTGCCAGAAAATAGTTATTGGGCCTTGGGTGGCATCGGCAGATTTCAACTTATTGCAAATATGACGGCTATTGCTAATGGCGGAGGAGTGCGTGTTGGACTGGAAGACAATACAATATATGATTTTAATACAATGACTCCAGCAACCAATATTCAACTGATACAACGAATTCATAAACTTGCTGAACTGGCAAACCGAACAATAATGAAACCTAAGGAATTTGGCGACATGGGTTTTTACAATTCATTAAAGAGATAGAGTTTAATATGCAAAAAATCACTTTTCTGGGGCACGATAACGCCTCACTTTCAATGCTCATTGAGAGCATATACCGTCTACATGGGATAGAATTTAATATAGAAATAGTAACCATCATGGATTCCGACCAACTCGATCAGGTAAAGGTACCTTTTCTTATAAATGGTGTTGAATGTATTGTGAATAGCCACAAAGAATGGTTGCCTGAGGCTGATTCATTTCTAATGTTGGGTACTATGGTTGCAAAAATTAAGCGAAAGATTTATTCGTTCTTTAAGGAAAACTATAATTTGGAACACCCCTTCTACCAAAATCTTTTTCACCCAACAGCAGAGCGGGCCGAGACCTCAACACATGGTGCTGGCTGCAGTATGGGTCCGGGTTCAGTGCTGGCTCCATTTGCCAGTTTGGGAAATCAAGTTTCGATTAATCGTAATGCTACTGTGGGTCATCACACAAATTTATCCGACTTTGTAACCCTTAATCCTGGATGCAACATTGCTGGTTATTGCAAAATTGGGGAAGGTGTTACCGTAGGCATGGGAGCCAATATTATTGACGGACGAACGGTCGGGAAGAATTCTATTATTGGAGCGGGTTCACTGGTTACAAAGGATATACCTGAGAATGTGGTTGCTTATGGAGTACCGGCAAAAGTAATTCGTGAAAAGGAGAAATAACATGGATATAAAAGAAAAAATTGAAAAGCTTAAGACAGAAAAAATGCAGTTGACCAATAGGTCAGGTCAACAACTAGAGGTTCCAAAAGAGGGCTCTCTGGGAATATTTGCTTTAGGTTATAAAGGAATTATGGCATGGAAAAGGGTTACCAATCAAAAAAGCGATAAGAAATGAGTAAGCGAAAAACACTACTTATTGGTTGGGATGCTGCCGATTGGCAAATATTGAATCCTCTTATTGATAGTGGTAAAATGCCAGCATTGTCTGGTCTTATTAATGAAGGTGTAATTGGAAATATAGCTACCCTTGAACCGGTTATCTCACCAATTCTCTGGAACTCAATAGCCACAGGTAAATTTGGTGATAAACATAGAATTTTAGGATTTACCGAATCACAAGGAATGGCTGGCGGTATTCGGCCTGTACTTTCAAGCAGTCGGAAAACCAAGGCTATTTGGAATATATTGCAGCAAAACGAGTACAAGGTGCATCAGGTAGGTTGGTGGGCCAGTTTTCCTGCTGAACCTTTAAATGGGATATCGGTTTCGGAGTTTTACGGGAAAATAAAAGTAAATAAAGGTGAAGTTGTTCCGGCACCCGATGGAAGCATTCATCCTGCTGAATATGCTGAACTTTTTAACCAATTCAGATTATCACCTTATGATATTTCAGGTGAATTGCTGTCGAATTTTATTCCAGAGCTGGAAAAGATAGATCAATCAAAGGATAAATCCTTAATTCAGATTGCTGAATCCCTTGTTGAATGTACAAACTTTCATTCTGCGGCTACCTGGATACTAGAAAATGAGGAATGGGATTTTTTGTCTATTTACTTTCAGGCAATTGATACCATCTGCCACCGCTTTATGAAGTTTTACCCACCCCAATTAGCTGGTATTAGTGACAATGATTTTAATATTTACAAACATGTTGTAGATAGTATTTATATCTATCACGATATGATGTTGGAGCGTTTACTAAAGCTTACAGGGCCTGATGTAACAGTTGTTTTGGTTTCTGATCATGGATTTAATTCAGGAGACCAAAGAATGTTGGCAAATCCCAAAGAGCCTGCAGGGGTTGCATACGATCATCGTGCCTATGGTATATTTTTAGCAAAAGGTCCTGGAATAAAGAAAGATGAACGTGTTTATGGAGCCTCCCTGCTCGATGTAACTCCTACAATACTTACTGCTTGTGGATTACCTATAGGTGAAGATATGGATGGGAAAGCACTGGTGCAGATTTTTGAAGATCCTGTTAAACTGGAATATATTGAATCATGGGATAAGTGCGAGGGGAATTCTGGTATGTTTAAAGGCGATTCAAAAATTCAACATTTTACTACTCGTGAAGAATTGCAGCAATTAATAGATTTAGGTTATATTGATGATCCTGGAGATGATATTGTAAATGCTGTACAACAAACAACTAAAGAGTCAAAATTTAACTTGGCACGTATCTATTTGCATTCTCATCGTTATGAAAAAGCAATAGCAATTTTTGAGGAGCTAACAGAAGCCTTTCCAGACGAACCACGTTTCAAAATCAGACTTGCCTCTACTTTGCAACGGATAGGTAAGCATCAAAAATGCCAAAAGTTGTTAGAAGAATTAAAAGAGCAAGCAAAACCACAGCCAGTTGAAGAATCTGAGAAACCCGAAAAAGGGAAGCATAAAAGGACCTGGAAAATTCCAATGACGGTAATTAGTATGCTTGAAGCAAACAACTTACTATCTCAGAACAAACCCTTAGAAGCGCTCAAAATTTATGAAAAACTGGAAGGGGAAATGCCAGTTAGTGCAAAGGTAAATATTCAAAAGGCCAGGGCATATATGGCAATGTTTAAACATGAAACTGCTGCACGAGAATTTCAGAAAAGTCTGGAGAAAGACCCGGATAATGCATCAGCCTGGGTAGGTGTTGCAAATTGTTATTTAATTACTCAAAATTATGAAGAAGCTACCGATGCTGCATTAAATGCTATTGGGCAAACATATTTTTATCCTAGGGCACATTATATTTTAGGGCAGGCATTATTTAAACTTGAAGATTATGTAAATGCTATTAATGCTCTTGAAATTTGCTTGTTACAAAATCCAGTTATGGGGAAAGCTAGAAATTTACTTATAAAAATTTATTCCCAGTTTGAAAAGAACGATGAAGCATTAAGCAAGCACATAAACTATTTTGAGGAAAAAGATAAGGACTCTGTTATAATTGTTTCAGGAATTCCACGTTCAGGAACATCTCTGATGATGCAGATGCTTGAGGCGGGTGGATTTTCCGTTATAACTGATAAAAAACGAGAAGCCGATGTTAATAATCCTAAGGGATATTATGAATTTGAGAAAACAAAAAAGCTTGGTTTAGATAATTCTTGGTTAGTCGATGCAAAAGGAAAAGTAATCAAAATTGTTTCTCAATTATTATTTCAACTCCCTGACAATTTGAACTATAAAGTTGTTTTCATGAAGCGTAACTTGAATGAAGTAGTTCATTCTCAGCAGAAGATGGTTTCTAATCTAAAAAACCAGAAGCTACCTGAAATATATCCTTCACATTTAGAAATTGCCTATGAAAAAAATTTGGAGAGAGTAAAGGGGTGGCATGAGAACAATTCCAATGTTCAATTCCAATATATTAATTATTCAGAATTAATTAGCAATCCCGATGAGAGTTTAAACTTATTAGAGACCTTTTTTAATATAAAACTTGACAGGGTAAAAATGAAATCGGTGATTGATGTTAATTTATATCGATCAAAATTTGAAAAAATTAAATAAATAATTGTAACTTGTTAATTAAATCAAATTAAATAGTTATGAATAAGGACTCTACACTTAAGAACAAGCTTAAATCTTATTCTGCACTTGCAGGAGCTACACTTGCCGGAGTTGCTGCTCACGGACAAATTGTGTATACCGATGTTGAACCGGACGTAATTATTGATGAACCAGGCGAATTTTTTGATTTGGATTTAAATAAAGATGGAATCACTGAATTTAAGTTGGAATATAAAAATGAAGCCTTGTATAGTTATAGCTATGGAGGTATGACATCTGGTACCTGGATGAGAGGCCCGATTATTACTGGTTTTGGAAAAGGAAACCGGGTATTGGGTAAATACTGGAATAAGGGCTGGAATCAACCCTATGCGTTTAACGACAGTACTGCTATTTACGGTAAGTTTAATAAAGCTTCAAGAGGGTTGCTCAGAACAACTTTCAATAAATTTGTAAATGATTTTCTTCTTCCTGAATACCAATACACCAGGGGTTTTTTTGACAGTGTAGCGAATAAATATATTGGATTAGAGTTTTACAAGGGTGGAAACGCACATTATGGTTGGATTAGAGTTGATGTAATTCCCAATGAAGATGATACACACTTCACTTTACGAATAAAAGATTATGCATTTAACAATTTGCCATATAATCCTATTCCTGCTGGAGTTGGTAGCGATGTAGATACTCTTCCACCGCCAACTAATATTGTTGCTACCGATATTGATGATAGCTACACTGCCGAAGATTGCATGGTAGTTTTTGATGCTTCACTAGCTGATAGTGTAGTCTCTGAATACGGAATAGTTGCAATAAAATCAGAAAATGCCGATGATATAACCCTACAGGATTTAATTGATTCCGAAGGAGGAAATCCAACAAGTGTTACGCCTGATGGCTCACCTGCTTATAAAGCCACACTTAATTTAGGAATGCTTGATATTGATGGAGATCCAATAATTATGGGGAGAGCTTATAAAATGTTGGTTTACGCATATAATTTTGAAGGATTATATATTCCATCGTGGAATTTTTCAAATGAAATTACTCTTTCGACTTCAAATGAAATTGCCTCAGACATTGTAGCTGAAGATATCTCAGATAATAATGATGCTTCTGATATGCGTGTGAGTTTTACGCCTGCTGGCGATGAAACAAACATTGAAGAATACAGGATAATGATTGTTCGAGAGAATATGTTGGATCAATTTGATTCTACCACAGCTGCAAATGTAGTTGCAGCCAGATATACAAATGTAGTTCCTGATGGAAACGATAAGCAGATTACTCTGGATGCTGCCGCGCTTGATTACCAAGGGAACACTATAAACCAAACAACAAATTATTATGCATTTGTAGTATCTGTGTTAAAATCAGCAGCAGGATTCCGGATATCTACACCATCCAATATAATTCAATTAACAATAGCTGCTCCCACGATTACAGTTATTACAGCTAACGATATAGATAATTCAGGAACACCTTATGATGTTGAAGTAAAATACATGGTTCCTGAATTCGACACGTCTTTTAGTTATGTGCGTTTTATAGTTTTGCCATCTGACGAAATAGATGGATTGGATGATGAAAAAATAATGAATTTATCAAGTACCTGGTCAAAACATGTGAGTAATTATTCTGCGTTTGGCGTAATGGATACAGTTCGTTTATATCCTTATGCATACGATGGATATATGTCCCCAATAATAGAAGGCCGTCAATACACACTTTGGCCAGTAGTAAGTCCTGCGGGTGGTAATAATGTCAAAACACTTGGTAGTTCTACAGAGTTTATGCTAACATCACCAATCGACACTCTTGATCAAGTACTTGCAGTTACTGTGGCGAATAAGTTCACTCCTTCAGATTGGAAGATATACATGAATGCTGCTCAAAAGGAAAGTCATGTAGCTGAATATCGGATTATTGCTGTGAAATCATCTGATGTTGCTGGCTTTAACCTTGCAGTTGCCGAAGCTGTTGCATCGGGCAATTATGTTGTTGTAATGCCAACAGGAACGAATATAGAGAAAGTAATGCCAGCCGATTTAAAAGATTCTGAAGGTATGGCTATAGACAGAAATGAAGACTATCAATTCTTTGTATTAGCTGTTGGTAACAGTAAAGCATCAGTAAGTGCTCTTTCTGAACCATCCAATTCAGTTACGCTAATTAAGTATACCAGTATTACTCAACAAATTGCAGAGTTAAGCAAATTATACTTCAATAATGGCGATTTACATATTGAAATTCCTGGTTTGAATAAAGCTGCTAATGTTGTTATTACCAGTATGAATGGTAGCACTGTATATAACGACAGACTGGAAATAGGACAACAAATTATTAATCCTGGAAGTCTTGCTTCAGGTGTATACGTTGTAAACGTTCATTCTGAAGAGTTTGTATTAACGCGAAAACTTATTGTGAAGTAGTTATAAATAAAGAATTACTATATTGAACAAAGTCCGTTGTCATTTATTTGACAACGGACTTTTTGTATATCAGGTATGGTAACATACTAATAAGGAGAAAGTTATGTGGTTAAACAAAAAACAGTAATTAGTCTCAGACTAATTACTGTTTTTTAATTATTAGTATTCTCTTTTACTTAATTAGTAACGATTTCACTTCTATTTCCTTTGCCGATTGTACATTAAGCAAATACATTCCTGAAGATAAACTACTAGTATCAATCTGAGTTTGGACTTGTTCTTCTATAAAAAGAATATGAAGCATTATTTTACCATCTAAACTAATAATGGATATTCAACTAATGTTAGGATCTTCAATATATTTTCAAAGTCCCATTGGTTGAAAGCACTTGCATTTGCATAGGAATCAGTACAATATGCTACACCCGATGCACTATTTTGTTTTCCTGTTGTTGTCGAATCGTAGTAGCAATAGTGTGTACCCATACCAGTCATTAGGCCAATAAATTTATATCAATCACACAAACAACTATCAGTTTATGTCCGTTAGAAAAAAATAACAGAAAAGGTTAAAACTTAAATAGAATAAATATAGTAAATGAGAAATTGTTGCTTTGTTTTAGTTTGGAAGCATCGGAGATTAGTTTAGGAGCATACAGCAATACCCTATATTCGATAATCAACTAGTCTCATTTATTAAAGTTGGCGAAGAAATCGGAAAGCTTGAACATATCTTAAAACGTTTGTACACCAATATACCGAAGAAATAAAACATAAAATCAGCCAAATTGTAAGATTACTCGAACCCTTTTCAACAATTGGTGAGGTGGTAGGGTGCGGCTTATTCAGCCATGTATCTTTCTTTATTTCAGTTCATTACTCCAATATTTTAATTCCATAACTAAAAATTTGTTTTTTTTGAAAACAATTTGTTCCTTTGAGCCATTAAATGTTAAAAGAAGTTAAATAAAATTTATAAGAAAATTCTTTTTACCTATGTTACACATCAATCAAAGTACCCAGTATCAAATTGAATTGCCTAAAGGCATTATCATGTTTGTTATCAATCAGAAGTTAGAAGAGAAGTTTGTTAGTGCTATTGCCTCAATATATTCCTTAATAGAGTTACTACAGAGAAGGAATAAACATTTAAATTAGAAATTCTTAAAGTTATAGCTATATAAGCAAACTGAAATATTATTTCAGTAATGGCTATATGTTTGGCACAAGAGAAAATTTAGATTATAATTAGATCCACACTTATTTTTAAATCTATAACATACATCAATTAGCAAACAATTTATGCAAGTAAAATATATCGCTATGAGAAAGTTAATTCTAGGAATTATATTATCCATATTACTATTACCACTAATTGGTCAAGAAGATGAAATTCCGAATGCTCAGTATTTTGCCACACCAAATGTGGCCTCTTTTATGAAGTTTGAAGATATACCTGTATCTCTTTATAATGGTAATCCAGATATAACTATACCTGTTTATACAATTCAAGATGGACAGATAAATATTCCTATTAAATTAAGGTATAATGGATCTGGAATAAAAGTAGAAGAAGAAGCCAGTTGGGTTGGACTTGGCTGGAACCTCAATGCTGGAGGTAGTATTACCTGTAGAGTAAATGGCAAAATGGATGAAAGCTGGTATGATGTTAACCCTGATTTTCATTTTTTTGATATAGCTAGAAATGCCAAAGATGTCACTCCTGTAGTAATGTATTCTCCTCAAATAGAATTTGTTAATCACGTTGATGTTGGCACTATAGCAATGAGAGAGAATTATAAGTCTTTTTTTGGGGGCTCATTTTCGAATAATAACAGTTTTTTTAATCCTGATTTTGCACCGCCTCAGTTTGTGCCACCATTTAGAGCATCAGCAATGATGTATGGTTTTTACAAGCCTGATATATATAGTTTTTCTACTCCTCTTGGGTCAGGGAGTTTCTATAAAGATTATGATAAGAATGCTTTCTTTCAAATAAATGCAAAAGATCCTATCAAAATTGAATCGACTAGTATTTATAAGTGGATAATTACTGATGGGCTGGGAAGAAAGTTTTATTTTAATACACCTCAATTAAAATCGAATAGCTATTTACCAGATTATGAACAAAATAGACCCATAACTTATTATTTAGATAGAATAGAATATCCTAATGGGCAGGAAGTAATTTTTTCATATGAGTCAAAACCGCTGCTAACCGGGTCTTTTAATTCTTTGAGTAGTACAATTTATAGAATTGCTATAAAGGGGAATGATGATACTGGGGATGGATTGTGTTATGGGAGTGGTTTTAGTTTTAATGAATTAAATTTTGTTGGTGAACAATACATTCCTACTTATTTATCAAGGATTGAAACAGATAATATCATTGTTAATTTTCATTTGTCTGACTCTACTAGAAAAGATATTAAAAGAGAACACTTTCTGGATTATATTACTGTGACGAATAAGCGATCAAATGACACCTTGAAAAAATTTCAGTTCAAATATAGTTACTTCAATGAGTCTAAAATCTTTTATAGCGAAAAAGAGGAGTTGCTGCATAAGCGGTTAAAACTGGATCGTTATAATGGTCATTCTGAAGGAGATTATACTTTTAGTTACAACGAATCTGTAAACTTACCCTCTAAAAAATCGAGCTCTAGAGATTATTGGGGATATTGTAATGGAGCATCTAGCAATGAGGGAGTTTTCTTACCTGATATTGAAAAGTTATACAGGAATCAGAACTTTCAGCCTCAATGGTTAGAAGATGTACTAGAATATGACAAACTACCAAGTACTAATAGAGGGCCAGATGACTTTTATATGAAAGCAGGTATTTTGGAAAAAATCACATATCCTACTGGGGGGTATACTGAGTTCCTTTTTGAACCTCATACCTTCCAGAATCAATACTATGAGAGAAAAAATGCCAACGATTTAATTAAAAATTTCAGAGCAAGTGGGGATAATTCAGTAGAATTCACTGTAAGTGATAGTTATTATTCAAAAGTATATTATAGTATGGCTGTAGTTCCTATGAACAATGCTAATTTAACTGACCTATCAAACTGGATCGAACAGTGTTATGTGGAGTTTTATGTAAATAATGTACTTGAAGAACAATTTTTTGTTAGTTCTGATTTATCAGCAGGAGGAGAGTTTTATTATAATTTTTCTCCGAACAATACATATAAATTTGTTAGTTACTGGCCTCCCGAGTTAAAAGAATATGGATATGCTGGGGTAGAAATAGGAACTACCATCCATGTTAAGGATAAATGGAGTATAGGAGGTGGTTTGAGAATTGCAGAAATAAAATCATTTTCTGAAGAAGGAAATCTCAATTTGAAAAAGAAATATTATTATGATAATGGAAGTATATCTTTTGGGAAGTTAATGACTCCACTTAACTTTGCTAATAATTATCTTTTCCCTTGTTTTTATTTTCCTGGCAACAAATTAGTTAGACATGAAACTGTTGATATAACCGCAACAAGTAATATAGCAATTTCAAACGCAGCTATGGGCTCATTAATTGGATATGATAGTGTGTTTGTTGTGGTTGAAGGAGAGCTAGAAAATGGAATTACAAAATACTCTTTCCATAATGAACCTAGCGTTGGAGGAAGTATTTTCCCTCCTATTGTTGATTTAAAGAATGGTCTAATTCAAAGCGCAAGTGTTTATGATAAAACAAATAGTATTGTTGAAAAAACTGAATATGAATATACTGAATTTAGTAGAAGCTACTATGGTATTTCGGGAAATGCAAGAGATTGGAGTTATGAAAAGAATTTCACGAATGATCGAATTGCATTAATTATCTATCCAATTCCAGCTAGCACTATTGTACCTCATAGAACAATAAAAACCAGCTTTTTAAATGGCAAACAAGTAGTAACCGAGACTGCTAGTCTCTATAATAATACAAACTTACAAATCAGCAGAACAAGCTCTACTAATAGTAAAGGGGAAAATATTTTAACGTATATTAAGTATCCACACGATTTTACGGAAGACCCAATATTGCAGCAGATGGTAGTTAAAAATATACTGAATAAACCTGTGGAGCAAGTACATAAAATAAACAGTAATGTGGTGGATGCAACGGTAAACAAATTCGGTGCAAACTACCAAATATCAGAGATTTATAAATTAGAAAAAAATCATCCTTTGAGTGATTTTATTACTACGGATTCCGATTTAAGCATTGATAGCAGAATGAAGAAAACTGTTACTTGTGACAGGTATGATAGTAGAAGTAATTTATTGCAATTTCATAAAGACAACGGAAAATATACAACTTATTTGTGGGCCTATAATCAAAGTCTGCCTGTTGCTAAAATTGAAAATGCAACATATGACGAAGTAATAACTTCTCTAGGAATAAGCTATTTGGAATTACAGACATATTCAAGTGAACAGCTGGAAGATATCCTCAATGTGCTTCGAAACCATGTTGACATGCAAGAATCTTTGGTTTGGACATACACTTATATACCATTTAAAGGCATGACTAGTCAGACAGATCCAAATGGGGTTACTACATTTTTTGAATATAACAATTATGGCCGATTAGAGTTCATAAAAGACAATAGTGGGAACATTCTAAAAAATTATGTATATAATCTCAAAAACGTTATAGAATAAATCTCCTTTATTAAATATTAAACTAAATGAAGACTTCAATAAAGATATTCATCTATATACAGTTATTATTATTTTCTGTATTTACTATACAAATAAGTGGACAAAGTATTCAAGGTATTTCCCCTAACCATATAGAATTTAGCTCAACAGGTGGAACAAAAACCTTTTATGTTAACGCCCCAGGTAATGGTTGGGGATTTAGCAATAATGATTCATGGCTTAGTTTTTCCCAAAAATCAGGGTATGGTTCAGCAACAATAAGTGTGACTTGTACGCCAAAGAGTAGTACAGGCAATCAAACCTCAACTATTAAGATTTATTCTACTACTTTAACAATAACACAATATGGTCTAAGTTTGCCTGCCACACCTAGTACTCCCAGTGTAACATTTAATAATGGTTCTTCTACTTTAACCAGAGGGACTCCACCCTCAGGGGTAACATGGTACTGGCAGACATCTTCAAATGGAACAAGTACTGCCAATGGCAATAGTACTTATACGGTTTATAACTCTGGGACCTATTATTTAAGAGCCCATAATAGTGCAGGCTGGTCGACATCAAGTGCTTCACGCACTGTAACAGTTACTACTTGTCCTCCACCAGAAAATTCTACAACTTTATATTGTATTGGCGAAGAAAATTTTATTAACGCAACCTCATTAGGATCAGGAGTAACTGATCATATATGGTATACAACTCGAACAGGTGATTCACACATATCTACTAATATTACAGTTGAGAATAGTGGATACCGGTATGTTACACGCTATACTAGACCTGATCCATTTACTCAAAATGCTGTATATTATGTATCGTCAGTGTGTAATTCGATTGAGAGTAATAGGGCAACTTTATCTATAATTGTACAGCCAAAAATAACACCTAGCATTGGTATTTCATCAGATCCACCAGTAATCGGTGTGGGTGATAACAATGAACCAATAGTTAACGTTTGTACAGGATCTAGTCTAATTTTATCATCTAGTAATAGTAATGGAGGTGATAATCCAACATTTCAATGGAAAAAGAATGGCAGTAATATTCCAGGAGCTACATCAAGCACATTTTCAGCACCATCAGTTACCAATGGCGATAGCTATTCTGTTTCTATGACAAGTAATGCGAACTGTTTAACAACAAAAACAGTAAGCAGTGGTGTAATAAATATAGTTGTCCCTGTAATTCCATCTGTAAGTCTTACTCCAACAAATCCAAGTATTTGTGCAGGAACAGAAATAGCCTTTGTAGCCACCCCCCATAACGCTGAAAATCCAACTTATATATGGAAAGTAAATGGTATTACTCAATCTGCACAAACAGGACCAAGTTTTACTACTACGAATCTTACAAATGATCAAATTGTTACGGTCGAAATGTTTTCTTATAATCCTTGTGTATTTACCGAAACAAAATCGACTAGTTCAACAGTAGTAACTGTTAACCCGATCAATCATGTTAGAGTAAGTATTTCAGGTAACAACGAACTTTGCGATGATGAACATGGAACCTTTATAGCTTCAGGTACTGGGGGAGACAGATATAAGTGGTATGTAAATCAAGTTGAAATTACAAATACTGGAACAGGCTCGGATTATATTTATTCACCCTCCAGATTGTTACAAACAAATGAAGAAGTAAGGTGTGTGTTAAGCTCAGATGAAGGCTGTTCAACAAACAATCCAGCAGTTTCAAATATCATAACAATTTCAAGGTTGATTTCATCAGAACCAGATGTAAGTATAACGACTTTTCCCGAAGTAATATCGGATGATGGAACTAGTTCGGTTTTCCAAACTTGTAGAGATGGAAATATTAGTCTTACAGCCTATCCTGCTAATGTTTCTTATCAATGGAAATTAAATAACAATAATATTATTGGGGCTAATTCCCAAACTTTTTCACCAAGTGAGTTTAGTAATGGCGATTACTACTCGGTAGAAGTAAGTAATTTAAAAGGTTGCTTCACAACAAATGAAGCCACAGTGTCAGCCAAGCAATTAAGAGTAAGAGAATTACAAATGCCAACTGTTGAAAAATTAGTTGTAGATGATAATACCGCTGCCAGTCTAATAGCAAGCGGTGCCGGTGTCAACGAGATATACAATTGGTATATTGAACCATTAGGGGGTACACCACTTACCTCAACTACTACCCCAAATATTAATGAAATAACCAATTATTATGTTAGTATTTATAATCCAACAACAGGTTGTGAAAGTGAGTCCAGGGCAGAATTATCAATTATTCCAGCAAGTTTAAATCAGAACTACATAAAAACAACTAGCCCTAAAATTGAGAACACTGAATTATCTGGTGTAAGCGATTGCATGATTGACTATGCATATTTCGATGGCCTTGGTCGTCTTATCCAAAATATTGCTTTAGGACAAAGTCCGGGTAAAAATGACATCGTTCAAATTACTGACTATGATGAATATGGCAGACAGACTGTTAAATACATGCCTTATACTACAGAAAACGACGGAAGGTTTATATCTACAGCTATTGATGATTACAAAGCTTTCTATAAAAGCATATATAGTAGCGAAGACCAAGAGAATTTCACTTCGGTAACTAAATTTGATGACTCTCCTTTAAACCGTGTAGTAGAACAAGGAGCCCCAGGAGCAGATTGGCAAATTGGTGCAGCAACTACTTATTTTGTATACAAAACCGATGAGGTAGATGAAGTTCCTATTTGGGATTTTAGCTATCCTACATCATCTAGCGAATTTGGTGAAGTAAGTAGTACTACATTTTACAGTTCTTCTATTGAAGAAGGGAAGCTTTTTATAACTGAGATTTGGGATGAAGAAAACAATACTGTCTCTGAATACAAAGATAAACAGGGCCAAACACTTTTGAAAAGAACAATTTCGGAGGATGGAACTCTTATAACAGAAACTCATTATGTTTATGATGATTTTGGACAATTAAGATTTGTTTTCCCTCCACAAATGATGGCGAACCTTGGAAATGCAGTTAACCCTGTTCCCCAAGACACATTAGATAAATGGGCCTACCAATATAATTATGATGCAAAAAGTCGTATGATAGCTAAAAAATTCCCCGGAGTTGAACCTGTTTACATGGTTTACGATGGACGAGACAGACTTGTAGCAACCCAGGATGGAAATATGCGCTATTATCCCGATCGCAGTCTTAGAAACGAATGGCTGTTTACTAAATACGATGCATTTGACCGGCCCATTCTTACAGGAATTACCACTATTGTTGGAGATCAAAAAGCTGTTCAAGATCTGATAGATGCCCATTATAATGTTCCAGAATCACATTATTTTGAAACAATCGGTTCCGATGTCCATGGCTACACAAATGTTAGCTACCCCATTGTTTCATCGGAAAACGATTACTTAACAGTAACATATTATGACGACTACCGGAATTTACCATCCACAGTTTTTCCTTCTACAACATATTCGATTAAATCATCTACAGTACTTGATGATGCCGATGGCGATAACATACCCGATGATTATTTCGAAAAGGTTAAAGGGCAGGTTGTTGGCACTAAAACTAAAGTGTTGGATGGATACAACACATGGATAAAAGCAGTTAACTACTACGACAATAAATACAGACCCATACAAACCATTGCAGATGTATACCTGGGAAGTGTTGTGGGGCAGGATGTAGTGAGTACAGAATTTGATTTCATTGGGCAGGTAATGAAAACTGAATATATTCACAATGGGAACGAAACAGTATCTATTGCTAAACGCTATGTATACGATCATGCCGGAAGATTACTCAAAGTTTACCACAAAATAAATACAGATGCCGAAGTTTTAATGTCCTATATCCGTTACAATGAGTTAGGAGAAATAGTGGAGAAAAATCTTCATAGTAGTGATATTAATGCTACCGACCAAAATAGCTTTTTGCAATCTGTAGATTATCGGTACAATATTCGGGGTTGGTTGAAGAGTATTAATAACAGTGCACTTACAAACGATCCTACTACAGGTAATGATGATACCAACGATTTATTCGGATTCGATATTATGTACAATGATCCGTTTTAAGCAATCAATTTTAATTTTCACTCCTGAATCAAACGGTAATGAAAGCAATACATAAGAATAATATACAGCTAAATAACCTAGCAAAGGTTACCTATAAAAACAACCTTATGAAAGCGAAATCCCTGACTTTTTTCTTGCTATCAATATTTATTGGAATAGCTAATTCTCTTCATGCCCAAACCTCCGACTACATAGGCTATTGGCCATTTGATGGCAATGCGCAGGATCAGAGTTCGAATGCCCACCATGGAATAGTAACAAATGGAGCTGCCCTTACTACCGACAGTTTGGGTAATGCAAACAGTGCCTACTCTTTTGATGGAGAAGATGACTATATTAGTTATGGAGATGAAGCATGGAATGAGTTTAAACAAGATGAAGACTTTTCGATTTCTCTATGGTTTAAAGACTCAGACTTACAATCTGCAGGCTATGAAGCTTTAATTGCTAATGGAGGAAATGGGGAAAATGGATTTATGCTGGGATTGTCAGGAGACCAACCCTACTTCACCATAAAAGGAGGTACAGTTGAAGTCCCTATATTTGCACCTTTTGGGGTT
>JBNKCO010000076.1:0-25122 GCA_050287785.1 Bacteroidales bacterium | reverse complement strand
CCTGCAAGGGTTTAGCTCAACATAAATTAAAACACAATTGAAGCTTTAATTTGCTTGCTTGTGGCTTCTAAAAAGGCTGTAAACATTTATTTGTTGCGGCTTTTTTTGTGTTCAACTGTGCCTTAATTCCTAATTTGTTAGCTCCAGTTTATCTTGCTACAAAGTAATCTATATTTATTACTTCATCAATTCTCAAGTCCCAAAATGTGGCTTGAATAGATTTTTTAGCTATAGGTTGAGAATAATATTCACAATCAAAGTCCAAATCGAAAATCTTATCCCAACTTTTAATGATTTTATCTTTGAACTGATCAGGTAGATTCTCAAAATCTTCATTATCCAATCCTTGTCGCTTCAGCAACAAATCAAAATCCTTTGCTTCTGTCTCAGAATCTCCAATAAATGTCTTGTAAGATAGAGGAGTATGCCAAAGCTCAAAATCTGATAGCAAAACAGAGTCATTATCTTTCTCAATCTCCAACCTTACTCCCTTTACACCTTTTTCTAAAAATCCAGTTGTCCTCAAATCAGGTTTAGGCTTATCATTTGATTCGTACTGAAACCAAGCCCAAAGAGGATAGCAATCATTTGGTCTTTTATCAATTCGTTTCTCCATTTGGTTAATCATCCAATTGTAGCCAAAGTGAAAATCATTATCAGCATACTCAATCTTGCCGCGAATAACTTTTTTCTCAACTAGCTCATTGAAGAAATCTATATGTTGAATTGTCCAGAGTCTCATCTAATTGGTGCCAGCGGTTTGAATATGGGGCGTTTGGTATTTCAAAGCTCATCAGTATCAATCTCACCTCTTTTACATGAAAATAAGGATAAAATCAATATGACAATGATAAATTTCTGCATCTTCTCTGCTCTGTAACATTTTGCAATAAGCGTAGGCCGGAATTTCGAAACTCCAACTTTTAAAACCGTTGCGAATTTGAGTAAATGTACAAAAGTTTGAATAACCAACATCACCCGGCTTTCGCATATTGCGTGTTAGGGCACGTAATTTATTCTCTCCAATGCTCTGGTTTATTTAATTCTTTAGAACATACAATATGTCCTTTTTCAATAATAAATCCTTTGGGATTTAAAGATTGAACCATCCAGGCATTTGAATATTCTTTTGGAATAGGATAAGGTGCTATATATCCGAGTTTTCTAGCATCTGGTATAAATCCAAATTTTGGATAGTATTCCATATGTCCTAATACAAAAATCATCTCACTTCCATTCTCTTTTAATCTTTGTAAACCCTCATTAATTAATAAACCACCTATTCCTTGTTTTTGATATTCAGGAATAACAGCTAAGGGTGCTAAAATATGGATTAATGGCTGCTCTGTATCTATCTCGCCTCTGTATACTCTGGTAAATAAAATGTGTCCAACAGCTTTTTTACCATCAAAGGCTAGTAAGGAAAGTGTTGGCTTTGCAGTTTCATCTCTCAGTAAGTTGGCTGTAAGCTGAGCTTCTTTTACGTAGCCAAAGGCTCGTTCCTCAACTACCATAATATCGTTAAAATCCTTATTATTAGTTTCTCGAATTTGAATTTTTATATTTGTCATATTAATTTCTTTTGTAACAACATACCATAAGTATGCTATTATATTTCTGTCTAGATTAAGATTACTGAATAATAATTAATCAACGACAGTTTTGCCATATTTTCGGCAAAAAATAAAATAATTTAATAGAATGATGCAACCTTCAATGTCACATAAATGCAACAAAGACTAACATCTAATTGAAGAGTTCGACAGGTGTAATACGTACTTCTTAAAAGAAGTCGTTTATAAAGTAAACAACCTGTCTATTATACCGAATACTTATACGTTTTATTCATAAACTACAAATGTAAATATTTTTATTAAATAACTTTTTCGACTTACTTCTTTCCTATTTGAAAATAACAATTACCTTTGTTCGGTATTTTACGAACTATGGGGATAGATAAAGAAATAATTTCAGATAGGCAAAAGAAGATTGCCCGATACGCCAAAGCAATGGGACACCCAATACGCATGCATGTGTTGGAACTGCTATCTAAGCAGAGTTGTTGTTACAGCGGCGACCTGACAGAAGAACTGCCAATTGCTAAATCAACTTTATCGCAACATCTGAAAGAGCTCAAAAGTGCAGGCTTAATACAAGGAGAAATTGAAGCTCCAAAAATTAAGTATTGCATAAATAAAGAAAATTGGGAAGAAGCACGGGAGCTATTTAAATCTCTGTTGAAAATCTAAAAAAAAATTTAACTATAATGTTCGCCATTTTGCGAACTACGAATTGAACAACTATGGATTATCAAAACTTAAAAATAGGACCTATGGATATTAAAGTATTAGGTACGGGATGTGCAAAGTGCAAAACTCTGGAAAAAGTAACCAGAGAAGCAGCTGAAGAATTAAGCCTGAATGCCACAATAGAGAAAGTAGAAGATATTCAGAAAATAATGGAATATGGTATAATGCAAACTCCTGGTCTGGTAATAAATGGCAAAGTTGTTTTATCCGGACAAGTTCCGAAAATTAAAGAACTAAAAAATATTTTAACCCAAAATCAATAAAAATGAAAACTATAAACTTTTTATCATTTGCAATATTTATATTAAGTCTAAGTGTTTCCTGCAAAGTAGGTGCAAACAATAACGAACAGGAAACTCAGGTTACAAAGACTGATAAAATCGAGGTTTACTATTTTCACTATACTCGTAGGTGTGCAACCTGTAATGCTGTTGAAAGTGTATCGAGAGAAGCCATAGCGGACTTGTATGGAGACAAGGTAAGCTTTGCAGATTACAATCTTGATGAAAAAGTTGGTGAAGACAAAGGAAAAGAATTAGAAATTTCAGGTCAAACACTAATTATTATTGCCGGCGACAAAAAAATTAACCTCACGAATGAAGGTTTCATGAACGCAAGAAGCAATCCTGAGAAACTTAAACAAGTAATTAAAGAGAAGATTGATGGATTAATGTAATGATGAAATGGTTGAATAATGTGATAATTTATTAATGTGACAATAGATTGATTAAATAATTTACTAATCAGATAATTACCGCATCAACACATTAAATTATTGATTATACATTATTGCACCAGATAAAGTTAATTGATTTCCTGTCTTTACTCCTTTTAGGGGTTGGGTATAATAATTGATTTTCATCTTGTTATATTTTTAATTGGTACAATAATATATATGCATTTAACATTATCAACTAATCAAACAATCAACACATTAAATAATTAATAAAAGTGGAAGATTTTTTAAGCAATATATATTCCAACAGTACAGTTCCAGTATGGTCTGCTCTAATACTAGGATTAATGACAGCTATTAGTCCATGCCCACTTGCCACAAACATCACGGCTATGGGTTTCATTAGCAAAGACCTTGAAAACAAGAACCGAGTGTTCTTAAATGGTATTGTTTACACTTTCGGAAGAGCTTTTTCCTATACCTCACTGGCCTTTATCATATTCCTTGGAGCCGACCAGTTTAAAATATCATCTGCTTTCCAGCAATATGGCGAGAAATTTCTCGGACCAATACTTATAATAATTGGTCTTTTTATGCTTGGAATTATCAACCTAAATATTGGTGGCTTGGGGAGGCTTACAAACAAATTTCAAAACAAAGAAAAACATAGTTATTTTGATGTTTTCTTGCTTGGAATAATCTTCGCTCTGGCCTTTTGTCCATATAGTGGTGTACTGTACTTCGGAATGCTGATACCAATAACAATTCAAAGTGCATCGGGTTTGTACCTCCCTGTTATTTTTGCAATTGCAACCGGAATACCTGTTATCATTTTTGCGTGGTTATTGGCATATACTGTTTCTGGGGTTGGCAGACTTTACAATCGAATAAAAAGCTTTGAAATTTGGTTTCGTAGAATTGTAGCAATACTGTTTTTAGGTGTTGGAGTTTACTACACTATTGTTGTTTGGATTTAAAAAATTTGTAACTATTGTTCGTATTTCAACGAACATAAGGGAGATTAATAATGATAAAAAAACGTATCATATACACTATACTGATTTTGGCAGCATGGGTTTTACTGTATATTAACTTAAAGACTATTGCCAATTTTCTTGTCGACAAGATATTTCAATTAGAAAGCGGGAAACATCTTACTGAATCTATTCGATTTTTCATCTTCGAAGTACCTAAAGTAATGTTGTTATTAGTCTTAATTATATTTTTAGTGGGAATAATTCGCTCTTATTTCTCTCCTGAGAAAACCCGAAAAGCTTTAGAAGGCAAACCACTCTTCATCGGGAATATTATGGCTTCGGGCCTGGGCATTGTAACCCCTTTCTGTTCTTGTTCTGCCATACCGCTTTTTTTAGGCTTTGTTGAGGCCGGCATTCCAATAGGCGTAACATTTTCATTTCTTATTGCTGCTCCTATGATAAATGAAGTGGCTTTGGTACTTTTAGTGGGCTTATTCGGGTGGAAAGTCGCACTAATCTATGTATTTACCGGACTTACTGTTGCAATTATTGCCGGATTCATACTTGAGAAATTAAAGCTGCAGAAATATGTTGCCGAATGGGTATATGAAATCAAATCGAAACAACAAAACAATACCGATGAGAAGCTCAGTTTCTCGCAAAGAATAGATGCCGGCATATCTTCCGTTAAAGAAATAGTTGGAAAAATATGGATATATATTCTGGCTGGTATAGCTATTGGCGCAGGAGCACACGGATTTGTTCCCGATGCTTTTCTGGCAAATGCTCTTGGAGCTCAAAACTGGTATTCGGTACCTTTGGCTATAGCTGTAGGAATACCTCTCTATTCAAACGCAGCAGGAATAATTCCAATTGTTAGTGTCTTAATCGAAAAGGGTGTTTCATTAGGAACCGCACTTGCTTTCATGATGTCTGTTATTGGCCTGTCTCTTCCTGAAATAATCATTCTTAAGAAAGTACTGAAGTGGCAGCTAATTGCTGTTTTTGTTGGGATTGTGGCAATAGGAATTATAATAGTCGGATTCATTTTTAATTATGTTGTTTTTTAGGGGGCAAGCAATTTTGATTTGTCAACTCTGAAAAAACATGAGAAATACATTTACATTTATCGGATTTGCAGTTTGCCTTCAATTAGCATTTGGACAAATTCAGAATGAGACTATCTCAACTATTAAAAGAGTTACAGTATACAAACAAGGAGCACAGATTGAAAGAGAAGCAGAAATTTCTTTGGAGCAAGGTCAAACAATTATTAAGTTAACAGGATTGTCACCCTATATTAATGAAAACAGTATCAGAGTTGATGGGGATGGTACATATACAATTCTCGGTGTACAACATCAGGTCGATTTCATAAACCAGCTTAATAAAAGTACAAACATTTCAAATCTCACTGAAAAAATTAAAAATCTTCAATTTAAGGTTGAGGATGAAGAAATAAGGATAAAAATTTCAAAAGAAAAATTAGACTTCCTAAATGCAAATAAAAATATTACCGGGAATGATCAAGTTTTGAACCCGGAGACATATAAATCGCTAAATTCAATATACGGTAATAATATTGAAACAATTCATCTTGATATTCTAAAAAAACAACGACAAATAAAGCAATACAATGAAGAAATAATAAAGCTAAATAATCAACTTAATTCTTTACACAGTAAATCTGATTTACCTTCTGGTACAATACTAATTACAATAGACTCAAAAACGAAAAACACATCCGAACTTAAGCTTAATTACCTTGTCGACAATGCAACATGGTCTCCATCATATGATGTTCGCTTTGTGACTGTAAATAAACCTCTTACAATAACACACAAAGCTAATATCAGACAAAACACCGGCGTTGATTGGAAAGATACTAAAATAATCCTGGCAACTTCTAAAACAGATATATCAGCACAAATACCCAAATTAACACCGTCCTATCTCCAGTTCTACTATCCGGAAATAACCCAGGCACTTCAAGGTAAACTTGCTGGAGTTCAAATATCATCGGAATCTGGATCCTCGATTCATATTAGAGGAGCCAACTCTATTAAGCCTTATAATGAACCTCTCTATGTAGTTGATGGTGTTCCTGTAAAAGATATTTCAGGTTTAAATGCAAACAACATTGATAAAATTGAAGTATTGAAAGATGCCTCTGCCACTGCAATATATGGCTCTAGAGGAAATAATGGTGTTGTTATAGCAACAACCAAAGTTAACGCAAATAGTTCTTCGATTCCATTTACTATTACTTCAAAACAAGTTACATCAAATAAGTATATTGTTGAGACAGCTCAGACTATTGCTTCAAATAATAAAACAAACACTATTAACTTCCGGAAATCTGAGCTTAACGCCAACTTTGAATATCAGTCTACACCAAAACTATCTGAGAACGTATTCTTGATTGGAAAAATTAATGATTGGTACAAAGAAGATTTAATGAATGGTGAGCTAAATGTTTATATGGAAAACTCTTATGTCGGAAAATCTGTTATTAATACACAGCAATTTGCAGACACGTTAGAAATATCCTTTGGAATTGACAATAACATTAGTATTAAACGAGAGAGATTATCCGAGTTTAGTGAAAGTCAGTTTATTGGTTCTAATAGAAAAGAAACTGTCGCTTATAAAATTAGCATTAGAAATAATAAATCTTATCCAGTAACAGCTACAATAAAAGATCAAATTCCAGTTTCTACAACAAAGGAAATTCAGGTTTAACCATTAAAACTATGCGGAGGCAACTATGATAAAGATTCTGGCAAAATCGAATGGAATATTTCACTTGCTGCGCACGAAACAAAAGATATAATAACTAAACATTCCATTAAATATCCAAAAGATAAAACAGTACTAATCGAATAATTAATGCAAATGACTAAAACCTCTAATCCAGAGAATTTTTAATCATGAATATGGTCTAATAAAAGGCAGCTCTAATTCAAAAACGATTTAAATACCTTATCTACCCTTTTGGGATCAATTGCAACTTTTGGCTCTTCTTTAAGCTTTGTCAGGATATCCCTTACAGCTGAAGTATTCAAACCAAGTTTCAGACCTAACTCATAACAAAAGTGAATTTCACTATCCTCAATTTTATCATCAATATAAGCAAGTATAACCAGGCTGTGAAATAACACAACTCTTTCAACTTCATTCTTGGGTGGTGTAAATTCATATCCGCCATGAAAGACTTTTTCATAATCTTCCTTGAATACTCCTAATCGTTTAGCTACTCTCAGGTAGAATTCTATTTCAATATCGTCAAGATTCTTATCTGCCCTGGCAAGTTGAATCAACATACTTAAATTACTCAACTTCTCCTTGTAAACATTATCCATTTCATACAACTTTTAAGGCATCAAACATACTACAATTATTGCTAATTTCAACTCCAAATATGACGAAGACAAAATAAATCATGATAAAGGATATCACATACCTTAACTAAGCTTTACTACTTTCTGTCGAAGAAAATATTCTTCGAAGTCGCACTAAGAGGTACTCCATAAATTATCTTAACCTCATCATCCATTAGTCCTAACTCCTTTACTGCCATGCCAACAGTATACATAATCCGATTATCGACACGGGCATCCATAGCAATACTAACAGCTGAACCAATTGCTATACCTAAGTCAGTTGTATTAAAAGCACACGGATGATCTGGGTGCAACAACTTTTCCTCACAATTCTTAAAACCACATAAACTACAATAAGCCAATCCTAAAGTCCTGATTTTTGTACCAAACAGAACAAGAATTTCTGAGTTTAAAAGATTACCAGCATCACGAGTAAAAGCTGGTGTTGTATTTTTCCTTCCGCCAATTTCTTGCATTCTTGAAGCTATTAACTTAAGCTCCTCTCCGTCAACTATCATCATATCAATAATATCCAACCCCTTCCCTTTGGGAGCTGTTCTGGCGGCTGTCATCATGCGATTCGCAACATCCAACAAATTATTTTTTCTGTTTGTTTCTTCCTTAATTATGCTCATTTCTTTATATATTTATGTTACGATGGTGATTTGTTTTACAAATTTCATCTTAATTTTCAGTATCTCAAAAAAGCATTATTTCTCAACCTCTCATTTATACAATTTCAATTCCTTAATCCGATGGGATTTTAGGTATTTATTTCAAAAGAAATATGAATGAAATTTATATTTATTCTAAATAGACTTGTAGTCCGCATAAACATTGTTACTCAAATAACAACACATTTTGTAACCATTGTCTAATAAGGAGTATAATGACATTTGTTATTCTTATAACAGTAATAAGTGTATCTTTGTAGATGAAAATAACATTTGATTTATCCCTATGGATATTAAACAAATTGCAGAAATAACAGAAGGCACTTTCATTTGCGAAGGAGATTCCAGTAATACTACTGTGGAAAAGGCATTTGCATCCGATCTCATGAGCGATGTGCTAACGTTAAATACTGATTCGTTGTTGCTTATAACGGGTTTAGCTAATCTGCAAACTATCCGCACCGCCGAAATGGCTGATATTAAGTCTATTCTTTTAGTGCGTAATAAAAAACCAAATGCTGAAATGGTTAAACTAGCTCAGCAAGAAGGAATGAATATTATATCTACCAGTAAATCAATGTTTATCACTTGTGCTTTACTTGCTAATGCCGGATTAAATCCTGTGTACTAATGATGGAATTCGAATACGAAATAGAAGGCGGTGATTTTAGCAAGGCTGGTCTAGCTTCGAGCGAGATAAAAAAAATACTCAAGCAATTAAATCTTGAGCCCGCTGTAATAAAAAGAATTGCTGTGGCAATGTATGAAGCTGAAGTGAATGTAGTAGCACATGCCTTTAAAGGCAAAATGCTGGCTCAAATCAATGGAGAAAAAGTTTACCTGAAGATTGAAGACGAAGGTCCTGGCATTGAAGATATTGACCAAGCAATGGAAGAAGGGTACTCCACTGCAACTGAAGAAGTAAGACAAATGGGATTCGGAGCCGGAATGGGGCTCCCAAATATGAAAAAAAATGCTGACAACATGAAGGTCTCAAGCGTAGTTGGTAAAGGAACCATTGTTGAACTAACAACATTAATAAAATAAATCTAAATAAAAGAATGAGCGAAAAGGGATTTTACCATGCACTAACAATTCTCGAGGATAAATGCTTCGGATGCACTCATTGCATCCAGGTTTGTCCAACCGAGGCATTGCGTGTACTCAATGGTAAAGCCCAATTATTGGCCGATAGATGCATCGATTGTGGAGAATGCATGCAAGCTTGTCCAGTAGATGCAATTATTGTGAAACAAGACGATTTTAACGACATATATAATTACAAAATTCGAATAGCACTTGTTTCTTCTGTACTAATTGGTCAATTCCCGCGCCATTATCACACAAGAAAGATATACAGTGGAATTCTCGAACAAGGTTTCACACATGTATATGAAGCCGAACACGGAGCTAGTTTTTTAATTGAAGAAATCAACAAATACGTTGCTGAGAAAACAAACTCGCGACCAATTATTTCTTCTTTCTGTCCTGCAATAGTCAGACTTATTCAAGTTCGGTTTCCAAGTTTGGCCGAAAATATCATGCTACTCAAAACACCTCTTGACATAGCTGCCAACTCATTTAAAAAAGAACTTATTGAAAGAGGTCATAAAGAAGAAGAAATAGGAGTTTTTTATATAACTCCTTGTGCTGCTAAAATTGCAGCTGTTAAATCTCCTGTTGGCGAACAGAAAACCGACATCGATGGTGTTATTAACATGGACCTGCTTTTCAATAAGGTATATTCCAGTTTGAAAAAGGAAAAACAATCAAGTTGCATTGTACCCGAGAAAGAACAATTACGAGCTGAGGAAATGAATTGGTCTCTTACTGGTGGCGAATCCAATAATATAAAAGGTAGATGTCTGGCCATTGATGGAATTAAAAACGTAATTGAATTTCTTGAAGGTATTGAGAATGGAAAAATCACAAATTTCGATTTTATTGAAATGCGTGCATGCGACCAAAGTTGTGCTGGCGGAATTCTTACAACAGCAAATCCATTTCTGACTGAAGAACGATTAGAAGAACGAATTAAGAAATACAAGAAAGACAAAATAGAAGGCACTTTGGTTGATAACAAATCAATTAACAAACACGAAGAGCATATAAAACAAAATATTAAACTGGATAAAATAGAACCACGCTCTATTCTTAAACTGGATGATGATATTGAATCTGCGATGAAAAAAATGCAGAAAATTCAAAAAATCATCTCCTTTTTACCGGGTATCGATTGTGGTAGTTGCGGTACTCCTTCTTGCAAAACTCTTGCTGAAGATATTGTACAGGGAAGAGCACTCGCGTCTGATTGCATTTTTATGCAAACATCGCTTAACGTGCCAAAAGATAAGCCTATTAGGGCTGAAAAAATATGGGGTAAAGATCGATTTAGAAAACTGACATAATTATTATTGGTTAAAAAAACTACCAAATGATATTAAAAGAAGTCATAGATAAATTTGGGTTAAAGGTGCTTAGTGGCAAGGAACAACTGGGATTGGAAGTCACAGGAGGGTATTGTTCCGACCTACTGAGTGATGTAATGGGCAATGCTGATGAGGGTCACATTTGGATAACTATCCAGGTTCATAAAAACATCGTTGCCGTTGCCGCGCTAAAAGAGCTTTCTGCTATTCTGTTGGTCAAAGGGCTAAAAGCCACTGATGAAGCAATTGAGGCTGCTAATGAGCAAGGCATACCCATATTGCAGACTGATGAAACGGCTTTCGAGATTGCCGGTAAGTTGTATAACTTAATTCATTAAGATGCACTGGTTTCGAGCCGACTTACATATCCACTCAGTACTATCGCCCTGTGGCGATTTGGATATGAGTCCGGCTCGAATCATTCAGGAAGCAAAAAGTAAAAATCTCGATATTATCGGTATTACCGATCATAACTCAACTCTCCATGCAAATGTGATGATTGAGTTAGGAAAAAAAGAAGGCATAACAGTTTTTCCCGGAGTTGAAGTAAATACAAGGGAAGAAATTCATTGCCTGGCGTTCTTTGAAAATGCTGAGAATACTAAAAAATTTCAGGAATACCTGGAACGAAACATGCCGGAAATAAAAAACATACCGGAACGTTTTGGAGCACAACTTATTGTAAACGAAAACGAAGAAATTCTCAAAGAAGTGGAGAATTTACTCATTGCAGGTTTATCTGTAAGCATTGAAGAAGTAGAAACAGAAGTCCACAGACTCAATGGCATATTTATTCCTGCTCATGTAGACAGGCAGATGAATGGCATATATGCTCAAATAGGATTTATTCCTGATGATCTAAAAATTGATGCATTTGAGGTTTCAGCAACCGTGAAACTTTCAGACCTTTTAGAAAAAAGAAAAGAGCTAAATAATAAAGTGCTAATAACCAATTCCGATGCACACTATACGAATCAAATTGGTCAGGCTTGCACCGAGTATTATATGAACGAACCCACATTTAGTGAATGGGTTAAGACACTAAATAGTGAAGGAAACAGAAAATTTAGAATGGTAAATTAAAACAGACCATGGCTGATTTACTACGGAGGCACTCCATGATTATGATTACAATTAGTACTGAATATAAGTCAATGTCACAAATTTTAAATAAATGAAAGAACTGTCATTACATATATTAGATATTGTGCAAAATTCAATTCATGCCAGAGCTTCCAGAATTGGAATTAAGGTAGTTGAAGATAACAAACACAATCTTTTAAGCATCGAAATTTCTGATAATGGAATGGGAATGCAACAAGAAGTGATTGATAATATTTTGGACCCTTTTTTCACAACAAAGGACAAAAAGACAGGGCTTGGAATTCCACTTTTTAAGCAACATGCTGAATTAGCAGGAGGAGACCTTAAATTGAAATCAACACCTGGTAAAGGAACAACATTGATTGCCTCTTTTGAGCATAATAACATCGATAGACAACCAATGGGAAACATTGTTCAAACATTAACCGGTCTGATTCGCTCAAATCCGTATATAGATTTTATCTATCAACATAAAATTAATGACAAAGAATTTACATTAAACACCATTGAAATAAAAAATGAAATTGATGGCATTCCAATTAGCTCTAAAGAAGTAATGAGTTTTCTGGAACAAATGATTAAGGAGAATTTGGAGGATATAGGGTCCAAGTAAACGTCATTACGAATTCTCTATGCACGGGAATTAAAAAGATTGCTTCGGATTCATTCCTCATCCTTGCAATGACGACAAAACGGAACAGCGAACTTAGAAAGAATATAAATTAGTATTATTCAGCAACATAGATATAAATATCAGAGAATATAATATAAAAACACAATAATTTTATTAGAATAAATAATTGCGACATGGTAAAAGTAAAAACATTGGAAGATTTGCGTAAGCTTCGTGACGAGCTTAAAAGCAACACCTCACTTCGCGACAAAAGCGAAAATCCTGATGAACTAGTTCAGGTAAAAGTAGCGATGGCTACTTGTTGCATTGCATCTGGCTCTCGTGAGACAATGAACTACATGGCCGATGAACTTGTAAAAAGGAATATTGAAGCTGTAGTTACCCAAACAGGTTGTATGGGGTACTGTTATGCCGAACCAACTGTAGAAGTAAAAATGCCAGGAAAAGAGGCTATTGTATTTGGATACGTTGATGAAAAGAAGGCCGACGAGATTATTGAGAAATACATTAAAGGTGGCGAACTTGTGGAAGGTATCATACCGATGAACTATCAAAGTATCGACGACGAAGAAAACAACAAATAAAATACTGGAGGATATAAGATATGTCAGAATATAAAATTCACTTAATGGTTTGCGGTGGCACAGGCTGCAAAGCATCAGAAAGTGAGGAAGTAACCCAGAACCTGAAAACAGAAATTGCAAACCAGGGATTAAGCGATTTTGCTCAGGTCGTTACAACCGGCTGTTTTGGGTTCTGTGAGAAAGGACCTATTGTAAAAATGATTCCTGACAACACTTTCTACACACAGGTAGCCCCTGCTGATGCAAAAGAAATTGTTGAAGAGCATATTGTAAAAGGCCGTAAAGTTGAACGACTACTCTATTCGGACCCTGAAACCAATGCTAAGGTTTCTGACTCAAAGAGTATGAGCTTCTACAAAAAACAATTACGCATTGCTTTGCGCAACTGTGGTATTATTGACCCTGAAAATATTGGTGAATATATTGCGCGCAACGGTTACGAGGCATTAGGTAAAGTACTTACTACCATGACACCCGAAGAAGCAATAAAAATTATAAAAGATTCGGGACTTCGCGGACGTGGAGGTGGAGGATTCCCAACAGGTTTAAAATGGGAATTAACTCGTCAGACTCCAAGCGACAAAAAATATGTTGTATGTAATGCCGATGAGGGTGACCCGGGTGCATTTATGGATCGTTCGATTCTTGAAGGTGACCCACATTCTGTAATTGAGGCTATGGCAATCAACGGTTACTGTACAGGTGCCGACGAAGGTCTTGTTTATATCCGTGCAGAATATCCACTTGCAATTGAAAGATTAAAAATAGCGATAGCTCAAGCTCGCGAATTTGGTCTTCTGGGTAAAAACATTTTAGGAACCGACTTCAATTTTGACATAGAGTTAAGATACGGTGCCGGAGCTTTTGTTTGTGGTGAAGAAACTGCGCTTATCCACTCAATGGAAGGCGAACGTGGCGAACCAACCATGAAACCTCCATTCCCTTCTGTTGAAGGATATCTAAAAAAACCTACAAACGTAAACAACGTTGAAACATATGCAAATATTCCTGTTATTTTCAATAATGGACCAGAATGGTTTGCAAGCATTGGAACTGAAAAATCGAAAGGAACAAAAGTTTTTGCTCTGGCAGGTAAAGTAAATAATGTTGGACTTATTGAAGTTCCAATGGGAATTACATTACGTGAAGTGATTTTCGAAATTGGCGGTGGTATTAAGGAAGGTAAGGCTTTTAAAGCTGTTCAGACTGGTGGTCCTTCAGGGGGATGTTTAACCGAAGTTCACTTAGATACTCCTATTGATTATGATAATCTGATTGCAGCCGGTTCAATGATGGGTTCCGGAGGTATGGTTGTTATGGATGAAGATGACTGTATGGTTGATGTTGCGAAATTCTTCCTTGAATTTACTGTTGAAGAATCTTGTGGTAAATGTACTCCTTGTCGCATTGGTAACAAGCGCCTACACGAACTTCTCGACCATATTTGTAAAGGTAAAGGTTCAAAAGAAGATATTGACAGACTTGTAAATCTTGGCGGTGTTATTAAAGACACATCACTTTGTGGATTAGGTCAGTCATCTCCTAATCCGGTTTTGGCTACTATCAGAAATTTCAAAGATGAATACATAGCCCACGTTGAAGACAAAACTTGTCCTGCCGGAGTGTGTAAAGATTTAATGACTTACTCAATTGTTGAAGAAAACTGTGTAGGTTGTACAGCATGTGCAAGAGCCTGCCCTGTTGGAGCTATCACAGGTGAAAGAAAAGAGGTTCATACTATTGACCCTGCCCTTTGTATTAAGTGTGGCGCTTGTGAAGAAAGATGTAAGTTTAATGCAGTAATCGTAAAATAACAGAGTGAATATGGAAACGGTAAAACTCACTATAGATAACAAACAAATTGAAGTTCCAAAAGGGACTACTATTTATAAAGCAGCAAAAGAAGTTGGAGTTGACATTCCGGTTCTTTGCTACATGAACCTCCATGATCTTAATATTGAACATAAACCTGCAGGTTGTCGTATCTGTGTTGTTGAAGTTGAAGGTCGTAGAAATTTAGCTCCATCTTGTTCAACCAATGTTGAAGAAGGAATGATTGTTAAAACTCACTCATTAAGAGTTATAAATGCTCGTAAAACAGTAATGGAGCTTATTCTTTCTGACCATCCGAAAGATTGCCTTTCTTGTGCAAAATCTGGAAAATGCGATCTTCAGGATCTTGCAGCAAAACTTGAAATCAGAGAAATTCCCAATCAGGATATAGCTGAGATGTCGACTTATCGAACAGACTTCTCTCCTTCCATAATTAGAGAATTAGACAAATGTATTATGTGTCGCCGTTGCGAAACCATGTGTAACGAACTCCAGACTGTTGGAGCTCTTTCTGCCATTAATCGCGGTTTCGAATCAGTTGTTGCTCCAGCTTTTGAAATGGACATTGAAGATTCTCCATGTACATATTGCGGACAATGCGTTGCAGTTTGTCCAACCGGTGCATTAACAGAAGAAAACCATACAAACCAGTTAATTGAAGATCTTGCTAACCCAAATAAAACAGTAATAGTTCAAACAGCCCCTGCTGTGCGTGCAGCATTAGGTGAAGAATTTGGAATGAAGCCTGGAACAAGTGTTACTGGTGAAATGGTAACTGCACTTCGTCAAATTGGTTTCGACTATGTATTCGACACTGATTTTGCTGCCGACCTTACAATTATGGAGGAAGGTACAGAATTACTAGACAGATTAACAAAACACCTTAACGGCGACAAGTCAGTAAAACTTCCAATGCTTACTTCATGTTGTCCGGGATGGGTTAATTTCTTCGAGCAACAATTTACCGACTTATTGGATGTACCTTCAACAGCCCGTTCGCCTCAGCAAATGTTTGGTGCTATTGCAAAAACATATTTTGCCGATAAAATTGAAGTTAAAAGAGAAGACATGATTGTTGTATCTATCATGCCTTGTTTGGCTAAAAAATACGAATGCCAACGCGATGAGTTTGCTGTAGATGGTAACCCAGATGTTGATTATTCAATCTCAACCCGCGAACTTGCCTCTTTAATTAAAAGAGCAAATATGGATCTTAAAGATCTTCCAAAAGAAGATTTTGATGCTCCACTTGGTGAATCTACCGGTGCAGCAGTAATATTTGGTGTAACAGGTGGTGTAATTGAAGCTGCTACACGAACTGCTTACGAACTTCACACTGGCAAGGAACTTCAAAAAGTTAATTTCAAAGAACTGCGTGGATTAGACGGTATTCGTGAAGCAACAATCGATTTCGATGGCCTTCCAATTAAAATTGGTATTGCTCATGGACTAGGAAATGCCAGAAAACTTCTTGAAGATGTAAGAGCAGGTAAGAGCGAATTTCATGCAATTGAAATCATGGCTTGCCCAGGTGGCTGTATAGGTGGCGGAGGTCAGCCTCTTCACCATGGAGACTCATCGATTATACAAGCGCGCTTCAAGGCTATTTATGCCGAAGATGAAAGTAAAACGATTAGAAAGTCGCATGAGAACCCATATATCCAGAAGCTTTATAAAGAGTTCCTTGGTAAACCAATGAGCGACAAAGCACATCACTTGCTTCATACACATTATGTTGATAAGAGCAAGAAAACAATCTTTATGAAGTAATTAGTGATTAGTTTTGTAACTCAAAAAAATTATTGGATATGTCAAGTATAAAAGTTGAATTAAAAAAAGATCAAATAGAAAAGATCGACGAAATATGTAAATCGTTTAACAACCATGGCGGAGAATTAATTAATGTGCTTCATAAAGTTCAAAGTACATTTGGTTACCTTCCGGCAGAAGTACAGGAAGTAGTTGCTGAAAAATTAAATATTTCAGTAGCGAAAGTTTATGGAGTGGTTACATTCTATAGCTTCTTCACCATGATTCCGAAAGGAAAATACCCGATATCAATATGCACAGGTACAGCATGTTATGTTCGTGGTGCCGAAAAAGTACTTGAAGAATTTAAAAAGGAACTAAAAATTCAAGTTGGTGAAACTTCCGGCGATGGAAAATTCTCAATAGCTTGCCTTCGTTGCGTTGGAGCATGTGGTTTAGCTCCAGTTGTAATGGTTGGTGATAAAACTTACGGTCGTGTTGCTCCAGAAATGGTAAAAGACATTATTGCTGAATACGAGGATTAATAATTAGTAATATACAACTCTAAAATCCCCTTCCTTTTTCGGTTGGGGATTTTTTTATCTACCACCCACATTTGCTAATATTTACACTTAAGTATTTTTAAATCAGAAAAATGTAAAAAAGCAAAATAATTAACCAAAATGAGTAATAATTCATATTAAAAACTATCTTTACGTAAGTGTATGAAGAATTTTTGATTGAAATCTTGTTTTGTAATCAACTTAAAATCAATCATTTAGTTTTTATACATAAGTACATTGAAACATCTGTTAGTACCGTAACTTCGGTATTACAATACTTAAATTAATATTTTTTAAAATGAACATTTTTATTGGAAGTCTTCACTTCGGTTTAAAAGAAGACGAATTAAGAGAAATCTTTGAAGGTTATGGTGTTGTTGATTCTGTGAAAATTATCTCAGATAAATACACCGGAAGAAGCAAAGGCTTTGGCTTCATCGAAATGCCAAATGACGAAGAAGCACAAAATGCAATTGACGAATTAAATGGTTCTGACATAAATGGAAGAACTGTTAACGTTAACAAAGCTCGAGAAAAATCTGAAAGCAACGACAGAAGAAGCTTTAACAAAGATCGTTACTAATCCTGGAAACTTATGAAAGGTACAGTAAAATGGTATGATGGGACCAAAGGTTTTGGTTTTATCTTAACAGAAGAAGAAAAAGACATCTTCGTGCATCGCTCGGGATTAGTAGATTCTTTCAAAGGTCTTGAACCAGATCAGGAAGTCGAATTCGAAGTTCGTGATGGTGAAAAAGGACCTGTAGCAGTAAATGTTACTGCTCTTTAAACTTCTTCAGAAATAAAATATTACATCCGGCAAATGGGTCAAAACCAATTTAACCGGATGTTTTTTTTGTATTCATATACCTCATTGCAACTCCTCTTTCCATCTCAAAAGTATTCCTTCTTGTCTACTCCTGTAAAATTTAGTGTCTACTAAATATTCCTGGCATTGCTAAATTTCAGATACTTCTGTAATTAACAGCTGAATTACTAATTGGCAATAAACCATTATTGAATATGTTAGTACTAGACTAGATGAGATTTATTCTTTCAATGAAGCTCTACATAAAATAGACTATTACATTCACCAGGAGAAAATATTTACCTATCATCCGGTTAATATTATGAATATGAAAAGATTTGAATTTAGAATTTCATTAAAACTTGTGTTTTGTGGGACAGTTACTTTTTTTTATTGAAACCTTTGGTAATCCAATAAAAGAACAAAATTCCTCCAATAAGAAAAAGATAAATAAATATTTTCTTTAGGGTATACAGGAATAATATTACGCAAGCTGCAATTATTATTATAGGAAGGTACTTTTTCATAAATGTTTTTGTGTTTATTCATGATTTTTGTGGGACTATTTCTTATCAAAATCTATCATCGCAATAGAAAAGTGAGGACTATATCAAAGTTAATAATCTCCCTTGGGTTTGAAAATCATTATTATTATTTCCACATTCTTTTGAATCGTTTTACATTCTACCATATCTTTTAACTTACATTGCAGGTATTATTCACCGAATTACTATAATTATATCCAAAGAATAATTTCTGTCAGCCGGACAATATTAACTACATAATACACTTGTAAAACCCAAACAACAATCATATTTTTAGGACACCTATCCCAAAAACAACAATTATATTTTATCCATGAATACACTTAAGATCAAACTAGCGCCCCTATTAATAATTGTTTTTGTTTTTGAATATGCTTGCTCAAAGCAATACGAAACCGATTTGTTTAAAGCTGCTTCAAATGGAGACCTGGAAAGTATTAAGCATGCCGTTGAACAGAAGAAAGACCTGCAAATTTTAGATGAGAATGGCTCAAATCTTTTATGTCTTGCTGCTGCAAAAAGTGATAGTAAACTCCTGGATTACCTATTGAAACAAAACTTAAATGTTAACCAGCAAAACAAACAAGGCGAGAATGCTCTTGCCCTGGCTGTTCTCAATGGTTGTACTGCATGTGTTAGCTTATTGAATGAATACGGTGCAAATATTGAGAATTCCAATTGCGATTCTGTTACCCCTGTCATGTACGCTGCCCGCATAGGAAATTCACAAATTCTAAAAATGCTGTTAGACTCAGAGGCCAATGTAAATAAAGAAAGTAAAGAAGGTTTATCTGTGCTTGCTTATGCCTGTATTTATGGAAATATAGAAAATGTCGAATTATTAATTAAAAAAGGGGCCGATGTAAATTATATTACCGAGAGTGGAGAGTCACTCTTAATTATAGCAATTGAAATGGACAACCCAGATTTGGCAAAGCTCTTAATCCAAATGGGAGCTAATGTCAACATCGGGAGTAACTCTCTATCAACACCATTAATGGTAGCCTGCAGAAAAAGCAATGTTGAGCTTGTTCAAATAATAGTAGAAAATGGAGCTGATATTTTAGCAAAAGATGCCGATGGTGAAACAGCCCTGGACTATGCCAGAAGAACAGAGAATGAAGAATTGACAAATTTATTGGTAAATACCATTCAATAAAAAAAAGGCTGCCTGATTTGGCAGCCTTTCATTTCTAGCTCTATATAAAAAGACTATTCTAATAGACTAATAAATCCTATACCATAAATCTTTTCCATTTCCTGTTCCACCACTATATTCGGTATACATGTGACCTATGTTGCCATTACCATCGTAACCGGCTCCTAAATTATAATTTGAGTTACAGTATCTTACATAGTGAGATACCTCTTGTCCTGCACTACCCAATTTAAATCCATTACCATCTCCATTAGTGCCATATCCATTCTTTTCTGCCAGGCAATAATACATTTTTACGGTATATGGTTGTCCGTATAGATCCCAACCATCATCTGAGTTATGTATGGCATTACACTTGTAGAACACGTTCCCTGAACCACCGGAAAGTTTACAAGCAAATCCATCAGCGTTTTCACCACCATTAGAAACATCATAATTATCATATGAAGTACACCATTTAACCCAGTTATCATGTGAGCCGTTGTAGATCTGGATGCCGGAATCACCATTCTTATATGTACGCACATTTTTAATTTCGTTATTCCCTCCATATTGCAATACTAAAGCACAATCAGGCGCATTAAAGATTTCCAGATAATTGATGTTCCAGTAACTACCGTTACATTTAACACCCCAACCCGATGACATTCTTGAACAATCGATATAACCACCGGTCAAGGTAATTCTATTGCTTGAAGTTCCACTATTTAATATTTGAAGTGTACTTGTTAAATAAATAGTACCACTAATTGTAATAACATCTCCAGGGTTTGCATTTTTAACAGCTGCTTTCAAAGCTGATTCTGAAGTTACCGTAACGGTAGACTTAAGATTAGCTGCTGATTCTGATTGGATGTCTGATTCAATTAACAATTCTTCTTTTTCGCAACTGAACATGGCAAATGCCACCATTAAAATGATTAAATACTTTTTCATTAGTTTTAAATTTAGATAGTTTTAAATAATACAACACCCGTTAGGAGGTGTTAAAATGAAGTACAAAGTAATGTTTTTCTGGGTACAGAAGTATATTGTTATAGCCAGTACTGTTTTCAGATTTATTTTTTAATCATCTTGCTTGATGATAATAAGTTTCCATCAGCTATCAGATTATATGTATATACTCCAACTGGTAACTCAGATGTATCAAAAGAAATTAAAGTATTACCCCTATCTCTTATTTCTACCTGCTTTACAAGTTTACCATTAAAATCATAAATACTTAGTGTTGCCTTTTTAACATTTGATTGCAAAGCCAAATCCAAATTAATTTTATTTTCAAAAGGATTTGGAAACATGCTATTGTTCTGAGATATAAAATTTGACAAATTAGTGATTGTAATTTTTAACTCTTCGATTTGATTTTGTTGTTCTTTAATGGCTTCAGTAAGAATGGGAATTAAACCTACATAGTTTAACGCTAAATATCCACGTTCTTCCGTAACTAGTTCAGGAAAAACTGATTGAACTTCTTGTGCACTAAATCCTATTTTTTTTTGATTTCCGGATTTCAGGAAAAAGCTAGAATCATTTTTATAATTGTAACTAATAGCATTAAGCTCTTTAAGCTTATTTAATGAATTTTCAATCGGGACAATATTGGTTTTTAATCGAATATCTGAAAACTGATTTAATTGATTATAATAAATGTTATACATAAAGCTCGTAGAACTGGGGTCACATCTATCCCAAACTGAGTTATTATAATCTATAAAAGAACTTCCTGTTATTGAATTTGTCATAATACTTGAGCTATAAAAAGAGCCATTTACATGCAATTTGTAAGATGGAGAAGAAGTACCAATACCAACGTTATCCTTGTGAAATGTCATTACAATGCCAGGACTATTAACATTTTGATAAATATGACCTTTATTATCTGTTCCGATTCCAAAACCATATGAATAAGAACCATTCATTGACCAGAGAAGAGCTTTTCTGCTGGAACCCGTAGAATAAATTCTCAATTCACTATAAGGATTTCTTACGTCAAGAGACACACTAGGACTAGATGTGCCTATGCCAACTTTATCAGTTGTGTATACAATTGAGGAGCCATTTGTAGACCATTGTGCATCCAGGTTTAAAGCACTCAAATAAATTAATGTGCCTAAAACGATTGAATTTAAGATTTTGTTTCTCATTTTTTATAATATTAGAATATCGCCTACTCTATAAGCTTTTCGGCAACCGCTTGTATTGGCTATAACTAGTGGTTGTATTCGCCTTTGCTGTAGAATATAAGAAAACACAGAGTATTGCCTACCCTTTGTGCTATATATATCGATGTGTTCTGGCTATCTATATACTTAACAAGTTACAAAATTCCCGATAAAAGTCAAGCATCTCATTAAACCCTGGGCTCAAAATACTCATACCTTTTGAGGGGATTATAAAATGATTCCAAAAAACCGTAAACACCAGCAAAAACCTTTCATTTAACAGAACTCTGCTACTTAATCTGTCAAATCTATAAGGAGATGAAAAATTACAATAGTAAACGATGTTTCTATATCATACCATAAATTAAACAACGTTTAGTATATGCAAAGTAGGCGATTGCGGGCTTCAAACATATCAAACCGTTGAGAAGTTGAAGCGGGCTACGACCCTTGAATTTACTACTATTTCGCCTATTTTGTATATACATTGTTACCTGCTGGGCTTTATTGATTTTTCATTTATCTATCCACTTTTTAAATTCTCTTACTTTATCTTTACTTATAATAATATCATAAATGGGTTTGTTACTTTTCAATTTAATTTTCAATCTGCTTGATGAATAGTTCAGAATATCACTTATCTCATTAATATTTATAATACAATTTCTGTTGATCCTGAAGAACTTTTCAGGATCAATCATTTTTTGCAAATTATCTAGTGAATAATCTACCGTATAATCTTTGTCTGAAGAAGTCCTTATAAATACAGCCCTTTCCAATATGTAAAAACAGGATATGTCGTTATCAGGAATTGACTTGTAATGTTCTCCGACTTTAATCAAAAAACGGTTTTTATACCCTTTGTTCAGTTCATTCAATACCTGTTTTATCACATCGTTTTTTATCGGTGCTGTGTAATGAATAGTCTTAAATTTTTCAATGGCATTACGCAAGGGAATTTCTTCAATGGGTTTCAGCAGGTAATCAACACTATTCACTTTAAATGCTGAAAGCATGTATTGGTCGTATGCGGTCGTAAATATAATGGGAACATCCAGCTTAATGGTTTCAAATATTTCAAAACACAAGCCATCATCAAGCTGAATATCCATAAATATTAAATCGGGAGAAGGATTGCTTTGAATCCAGTTAATTGTTGATTCTACCGATTCAGTTGTTCCTACAATGTTGGCAGCAACATCAATTTTTTTTAGAAGACTGCTAAGACCTGAAATCGCAGGCTTTTCATTTTCAACAATTAAAATGTTCATGATAGTAAAGGTACTTTTACCAAATAATCATTGGTGGTTTCTTCAATACTGATTTCTTTTCCGGTAATTAACCTAACCCTTTCGTTCAGGTTTTTTAATCCTATTTTTGTAGAAACCACTTGTGTTGCCATTTTTTGAAGATTATTTTTTACCACAATATGCTGTCCCTCAATATAAACAATTATTCTCAAAGGTTTTTCGAGCGTAGCCATGTTGTGTTTTATCGCATTCTCAATCAATACTTGTAAAGATATAGGCAAAATCTCATATTTATAATTGCTTTCTTTTATATCGATGCGAAGGAGTATTTTCCCTTCACTTCTTGTCTCATGAAGGTAAAAATAATCCTCGATAAATACCAATTCGTCTTTAAGAGGGACTTTAACCTTTGGGCTATTCTCAAGAATATAGCGGTAAATAAGGGATAACTTACTGATGAACTGACTGGCGTGTTCAGTTTGAGTATTTACTAAGGACGAAAGCGTATTTAAACTATTAGAAAGAAAGTGAGGGTTAACCTGGTTTTTCAAAGTTTCATTCTGAAAAATCAAATTCTGCTCTCTAAGCTCATAGCTTCTTTTCATAGCCTCCTGCCACTTGGAGAAAAACATAAAAGGCGTACTGCAAAAAAGACCAATGGCAGCCGCTTTTACTGCACCGTCTATTTCACCAATGATTACCTGTATACTCGGAAAATCCCATCCATTACTTAAATATGTTACAATAATAAATAGAGCAAAAACCAAAGTAAATACTAATAAAGCAACAATGAAAAAAAGTACCATTCCAAGAAGATTAATCAGGGTTACTTCTTTAAGGGTATGGGTTTCCTCCAATTTTCGAACTTTCTCTTCGTCCGTTTTAAACCACTTTTTGGCTATATACAACACGACTTCTATATCAAAAAGCATCATACAGAAGTTGCCGATTAAAAAAACACTGCTGAATTCGTTAATGTACAGACCCCATAGTGGGGTAAATGCGGCACAGAACAATAGAATCTTTACATGTTTTGAAATACCCTTAGGTAAATACAAATCTTTTAGTCCTCTTGTTTTCATAACTTCAAATTTAGATTTTTCCTATTGAATTCTATCAACTTTGAGTACCCTTTTGGTATTAACCAATATCTTATCAGGCAAGCCTTGTATTTCCATTTCCTGAATGGTGTTGCTGTACATTTCAGCATATTCTATTTGTTTGTTTTCTAATGAAACCCATGTTTTACCCCAATAAAGTTCACTTCCTTTTGATTTCATTTCATTCATATTACTTTCCAATTTGTTGTCTAAAGCCCTGTATTCAATAATGGCACATAGCTTATTGTTCATCATAGAAATACCAAGCCAGTTTAATTCAATTTTTGTGTGATTGTAATTTCCAATATTTGCCATACTAAAGGTTCCATGAATATCCGTGACTAAATATGTTTTATTTAAATGCAACGAATCAAAATAATTCCACGCATACCCTTCTATAGCCATCATGTCCCAAATTAAATTTCTTGAGAAAACATTATCGGTATTTTTTGGAAAATGATCAAAGGACGATTCTTCTAACATTTGTGAAGATGGAACGTATTTCATATTTTCCACATATTCTTGTTCAACACCATCCAGGTACAATTCTGAATCGTTTTTTGAATGAGCTATAAATACGTTGTTCCAACAAGCATATCCATTTTCCAGCCCTCTGGTATATTCACCCCTTACTTTAACTTTGCTCCATAATTCCCCATAAATATCTTTATTGAAGTATTCGGCTGTCATTAAATACTTTTGCGGTGTTTTTTCAACCAGTTTGAGTTGCCGGGGTAGACCTTTCAAATAGTTTTTATAGTTCGCTTTGCTTTGACATTGGGCATAAGCCGGAAATATTAGTGGAAATACTAATAAAACGGTGGCATTCATAAAAAAAAATTTCATTTTCTTATTTTTTTAAGGTTAAACTATATTTTGAATCAAAATAAATTCATTGAAAGACCTTAAAAAAAATATAAATGCTGAATCGCCTAATCATGTTGCAGAATAGGAGTATTATTTGGTTTAATCGAAATGGTATATTTAGAACAATTCAAAATCGGACAATAAAATAGCACAATGTGGTTTTTAGCCTTGCAGGTAACTAATAAGTATTCTATCAATCGTTAACCAAAAGTAAATCAAAATGGCCAGTTGAACAAACAGCCCACGGGTCTGATTAAAAGCTCTGATAATGGTTGATAGAATATCGTTGGACTATGCCGTCCGTCGCTATGGGTAT
>JBNKCO010000075.1:0-26030 GCA_050287785.1 Bacteroidales bacterium | reverse complement strand
CTCAATACCATGGCTCTTTACCAAAGCACCTTTAGGTGGTTTGAAGCCCTCTCCTGCAAGACGACTCCGGTGGGTCGATTCCACCATCTCAATTAAAGCATGCAGCACTGTTTATTGCCAATGTACTGCTTCTTGGCACACATAAGAGTAGTAGCGGATTTAACGGTAAATTGTAAGTTGTCGTTGCGGATTGCGGGTGATTGTCCGTCCGCAAGTACGAAGACAATCATGTGGGAATCCGAGGCAACAACCTGCACCGACACCGCAATGCAATTTACAAAGTATTAGCTGGCGTTATTTCCATTCAATTTCTCCTGTCTCAAAATTTACTTTTTTAGGTCTTTCTGTTTCAACAGCTATATTTTTTCCAAGTTTTCTTAAATAATGTTTTTCTACATCTATGATTCTCACCCTTCCACTTATAGCAACATCTGTCTTTAAGGAGAGATTGAACCCTTTGCTTAATTGTACGCTTGTATATAAGGTGCCATCGTTTAATGTATTTACTCTTGTCGACTCAGCTATAAGTGCATTGCAAAAAGCACTTGTAATTTCATAGGTTTATTTAGTTGCAACTATTATCAATTATTTCTTTAATCGTGAGGCGAATCCAAAAATATCCTAGTATGTAAAATATCAAAGAACAAGCTAGTCCAATTAGAAATAGCTTCATCAATCCATTTTGCACGAAGACTTTAGAAAGAAATCCAAACATACTTCCCATGAGAATTGACATAAATATTAGAGCATCAAGTTGCACCACAGAATCAACAATGATTTTATTGTTATCTCCTGTAACTTCAATTGTACCTTCTCTAAATATCTTCATTGCCTCATACCTATTGCTCCCTGTATGAGTAGACCGCCTTACAATTCTTTTGAAATTAATTTTATTTCCTTCAACGATATGTCTTGCTTCACTTTCGTTAAGAAAGAATTTTAAATTTGAGATTATTCTATTTGAATCAACATTATAGTCCGTTGTCAAAATCTCTTTTTTATATCTAAGTTTTAGCATAATCAAGAATCAAAGTTAAGCATATTCTCAAGCTCTGCGCTAATGCAACCAAACAAGCTTTTAAGGTTAAGCTCGTTTAATTGCAAAAGACTCATGTTTTTAAAACACTAAACTAACCTGAGTTAGAGCTAAGCGGAATTACTCCCAAAGGGTTGTGAAGGTAACCATTACGGAATTTTATTTGTTTTTGCAGGAGGAGGATGTTTTCTCAACTTTTTTTTAATGCGAGATATGTGTAGAACTCCACACGGCTTTTATTCAGTTTTGTATAGTTTTGGTTTAGTAATTCCTCTATCCAAAAAGCTTTGTTTATTCATTAATATAAGTAGTTATAATTATTTCTCATTAGGATTTGTATAAAGGTAATGTGAATTTAAAATCACTTCCTTTTCCTACTTCACTTTCAACCCAAATTTTACCATTGAGTTTTTCCACAAATTCTTTGCTAATTACTAATCCTAATCCAGTACCTATTTCGTTTGCAGTGCCTAGGGAAGTTGTATTTGAAAACACATTAAACAATGTTTTAATTTCTACTTCACCTATGCCAATTCCATTATCAGAAATCGAAATTTCAACTTGGTCTTTTCCTGAAATTACTATAACATTTATGTTACCTCCTATTTCTGTGAATTTGATTGCATTTGATATGAGATTTTGTAAAATTATCTTCACCATATTTTCATCGGCAAAAACTTCAATTTCATCGGATTGAACTTTTTTTATCGTAATGTTTTTAATATTCGCTTGTGAATTTGATAATTCTATTATTTCCTGTATGACTGGTAACAAAGCAAATTTCGTAGGATTACAACTGATATGACCAGTTTGAGATTTTGCCCAATTTAATAAGTTGTCAAGTAAAACAAGTGCTCTTTTGACGGATGAATTTATAATGGTTACATACTTTTTAACCTTTTCAATTTCGTGTACATTTTCTTCTAATAGTTCAGAAAAGCCTAGAACACTGTTAAACGGACTTCTTAAATCGTGAGCTATAATTGAGAATAGTTTGTCTTTTGTGGCATTGAGTTTTTTTAAACGTGCCTCGTTTTCTTTTAGTGCTTGTTCAGCCCGGTATCTCACAGAAATATCCTGAATAACTGGTAAATAATAAAGCGGTTCATTAGCCTCATTTCGAACTATGCTTATAGTAAGCTCCCCCCACACAACAACACCATCTTTCCTCAAGTAACGCTTCTGCAAAATGGCAGATTCAATTTCTCCCTTTGCTATCTGTTTCAATTGGTTCATGCCAATCTCAATGTCCTCCGGATATGTAAAGTCGGTAATTGTTTTTCCTATTAACTCTTCTTCTGAATAACCTAAAAAACGGCAGAATGACTCATTACAACGAATAAAACGTTTATCTAAGCCAACAATAGCTGTTCCCACATGTGATTGAGTGAATAATCCACGAAATTTCTCCTCACTAATCTGTAGCTTCTGTTCTGATTTTTTTCGTTCGGTTATATTATCAAAAATTACAAGGAATTGTCCTTTTTGTGGACTGTAAACTGTAATAGAAAACCATTTTTCCAAAAGGGCAAAATAAGTCTCTGTTCTTTCGGATATTCCGGTTTGCGAAACCCTATTGCATAACTTAAAAAGTTCAGAATTACCTTTTTTAGGACACCCCATAATTTCAGTACTACTTTTTCCGACTACGTTTTTTAAACCCGTTAATTCTTCAAAAGCATGGTTTACTTCAAGACACTTAAAATCAACAGGTACTTCATTCTTATGAAGTATTTCATAGCGTGCAAATCCTTCTTCCATATTTTCAAATAAGAAACGATGTATTTGCTCGTTTTGAACTGGAAAATTCAATCGACTAATTTCAACTTGTTTTTCTAGTTTTGCTATTTGCTTTTCTAATTCTTGATATGTTGGTTTAGATTTCATTTTTCAATATTTCTCGTAACGTTGAGTTTAAGTAGTTGAACAATATGGGGTATTTTCTTTCATACCACAATGATGTTAACACAAACCCACACCGCTGATATGTTATGCCTTTTCTGCCATCTGCTGATACATATTGTTGGCATTTCTTTCATTATTGTTTAATAATTTTCTTTGTAATCTGATTCCCATCAGCATTAATTAAGATAAAACAGCAACCTTCTGAAATGTTTTCCATGCTTAATTTAACAAAAATAGAATTCATTACATTTAGTTCTATTATATTTTGTCCCAAGAAATTAAGTAGCTTGGCATTAATGTTTGAATGAAGCTTATCAAAATGAACAATGCAAAAATCTGATGTTGGATTAGGGTGAAACTTAATATTTAAATTTCTTTGAGGTATCTCAATTGAAGAACTTTCTGATGCATCTCTTACGCATCTTACATAATTGAATACATATCTCACATCGCCTTGCGGACCAAAATAATCAGGATAATTAGTAGCATTTTCAGCTTTCGGATCACTTCGTTGTGCCCCTGCTCCATGAACATCCATTAAAGTATTATTCATTTTACCTTGTGCTTCACCGAATGCAATATAAACAGCTGCTGAATATGGATTTATACCGTCTATATGACTGGTACCACTCCAGAAATACGGATATTGGCCTGCATTTCCATTATCTGAATACGATGGCGCATTACCCTGATAATTTGCATCTTGCCCATAGAAGGCTTGCTCTATTGAAGGAGATGAATTCACTGATGTGTTGTTATAATATTCCTCTACATTTGTTTCAACTATTGAATAACTAATAGTCTGACTTATCATCTTCATGTTCACAAAGAGAAGTATCATCCATAGAAGTATCATTTTAAACAAATCTCTTTTCATGCTATCATCTATTATTAAATGAACGCCAAGGCAGTTTGCAGAAAGACTATTTTTAACTTGTTATGATTTTAATGCTGCACGAAATTACATATAGGTATCCAATTATACAAATTGGTTGTTGAAATATTTATACAGTCTGACGGTTGGTTGTATAAATTGATTGGTATTTCATAGCTCAACCGTTTCAATTTACTGTAAAATAATTAGTACTTTGTCAATGTGTGTTAGAGCAGGATCGATAGGAAGGCTCTTGCTGCATACTTTGGTAGCATGTTGGTTAGTATTGTGCAGCATATACCATTCTGCGAAGGGTTGGAATTATTAACCTGCTCTGCCCCTTATTATAACTTTTTAATAATTCTTTATATGTATCAAGTCAGATGACTTATTAAATGGATTAGAATCTAATTATCAAATTGAAAGCAGACCATAATGCTAATTTAAGGAGCTGTTAATTAAGTTTATATAATTAGTGGCTACTGAATAATTTATAAACGATACAAAAAGTTTGGTAGTCGTTAGTTATACGATTTCCTTTTAATCATTCTAGCTGTAATTATATAAACATTATCAAGTGGTTTGTCGCCTTTATCTGTTGCTACGGCAGCAATACTATCTACTACATTCATGCCTTTTACTACCTCTCCAAATACAGTATAGTTTTGGTCTAAATGCGGTGCGCCTCCAATTGTTTTATATATTTCACGATGAGATTCTGGATAACTATATTTTTTCATCGTTTCGAGTTCAATTTTAGCTAAAGAATCAAAATTATAAAAATCAATTTTGTTTTTTAATTCATTAAAAGCGGCTGTGTTTTCTGCTTCTTGCTCTTTACTTATTTCAGTATTATGAGCCTCTATCTCATCTATCTTTTTATACAAGCTTACAAATTTATCGAAGTCACTTTTATACTCAGGCTTATTCATAACATTGTTTTTGGCAAGCCAACTATTAACACGTTTTAGAGAAGAGTTTAAAGTGCTATCATCTTGAATTTTACCTTGAATAATAGTGAATTGCGAACCAGAAGAAGAGCGACTTGGATTAAATTCATCTCCCATTCTTGCTGCATTTAAAGCTCCGCGCTTGTGAAATAAATTTGGTCTAAATTCTGAATCAATTAGATCGGGTAAATTAACTGAGTCATTCTTCTTTTGTAAATATGAAAGCTTTGTTTTATGATCACCTGCCTGAATCAGGAAATTTTCTATAACTCTATGAAATAATATGCTATCGTAAAAATTTTCATTTACCAGTTTTATAAAATTATTCCGGTGTTTTGGTGTTTCATCAGATAATCGCATGATAATGGTTCCATAATTTGTAACCATCTCTATATCTTTAGATAGGTCACTTTTCATAACACCTTCTTCAATTTCCTTATCACAACCCAAAAGGATTAATAAGAAACATCCAAAAATCAACTTTGAGACTATTTTCATAATTTTAATTGGCTTTCATTGTTTATGTTGAGCCTATTCAAGATTATCTTTAACTTATTCACTTGTCTCCAATTTTCTTTATCACTGTGTCCAATTCTTTCTTTGTTAAATCATCAATACTATCAATATCACAATTGATAATGATTGAATATCCATTTTTAAAAAAAGATTTATTGTAATTAAAGCTCTGTTCTGTCGATTCAGTATTTTCATATTTTACTCCACTAGATGTAGATGCGTTTAACATTTTTTTACTAGTGCTTTTCTTGTTGGTTGTATAACTCTTAGTTGTTGTTATGTATGTGATGCTATCCGATTTAGTACTTTCTATTTTCTCCCACTTAACCAACAAAAATATAGACCGGTTTTTTGAATATACAATCTTTACACTACTATTATTTACCTTCTCAATTCGCCAGTTTTCAGGTAAATCTATCTTATAATTTATCTCTGGAATTAAAACAATTTCTGAAGCCATTGAAATAAGACATATCATGAATAAGGTAAGAGTGCTAATTAAAGTTTTCATAATACAATTTTTTAATCTACTTAATGTTTAATGTAAAATTATCTTATTTTATGTTATGTCAAAATCACAGCGATTATTAATAAATAGAACAGACCTGGTTAAATATAACTGCATGTTATGCCGTTGTACTTTTTATTTCATTTTTAAATCCATTTTATCGGATAATTTAATTCTCTTTTTATTGCTTCCATTTCAGCACTATGCCACATTTCATGTTTGAAACACCAGGATAATGCTTCATATTTATTTTCTGCAACTGGATGTCTAAATGGAATAGGCTCTAATTTATCCAATAAAACATCATCGCTCAATTTACTTAAATTATCCAGGCAAATTTCATGAACAGTATCAAATTGCTCTTTTAATACCTCTGCGGCAATAATATCTTTCTTCACAGACCTATGCAAAGACCCCATACCATTAAAAATTTTATTGAATTGAGCGACTGGAATCAAATTATTGACTTTTTCATTTAATCCTGTTATCACGGTTAAAGCATGAAAATTCTGGGCCATCATTAAATGTCCAATTTGCCATGCAAAATTAGAATCGGTATTCTCCGGTATTGTAAACCATAAGTCCTCGGGGATTTCTGAAACTAATCTATTTACAAAATTCCTTGATTCGATAAATTGGTCTTTTAAAAATTCAATTTTACTCATAATTATTTTTTTTAAGTTTATATTATAATTAGTGAGTAAAGAGTTTCGTTTTGTGACAACTCAGTTTAAAAATCTTTCCCAATAGTTTTTTCTTGGTAATTCCTTTTCAAATTTTTGGTATAGATCAGCAAGGCGAACCATTTTTTTTACTGTAGAATATTCCTGTTCAAAATCTATAGATACAACCTGTTTACAAATCCTACATTTACACCTTCCTTCGGGATTGTATAGAGGACAGGTATCATTCATGAAATTTTTAATTTTTGACAATGAACGAGAGGAAATTTGCCTGATATTATCCTCTTTCATTTCCATAATCTTGCTAATCTGCTTGTAAGATAGCCCAACATTCTCCCGAAATATAAATATTAATCGTGCATCATTGTTCAGGCAATGATTAAGAGCAGTTAAACACCAATCACATATTTCTTTCACCCATTCTTGTCTATTATCTTCAGTACCAGAATATTCAACCTCTGGCAGAGCTCTAAATTCCTTTAATTCTATTATTGTTGATATTTTTTCGTTTTTAGAATATCTATGAATAGTACGCTTGGCTATCGTGTAAATCCATGTTGACAATTCGGAATTACCGTTGAATGTGTTTAAGCTTTTAATTACTTCGAACCAAACCTCCTGAGAAGCCTCCCTTGCTAGTTCTTTATTCTGTATCATTCTGTGAGAAATACCCGAAACCATAGTTCCGAATTTTTCTACAAGTTCTTTCACATCAATTTCCATTAGTAATGATTTATCTCGGAGCTGCAAGCATGCAACGCTCTATTAGAAGCTAAGTGTTAGCCACCGATATTAATATCATTCTAAACTATTAAATACTATACCTGTTATCTTAGTAATTTTACCTGTTTTCAGTTCACTTACATATAGATCGTTATCATTAATAACTATACCAAAGGGTTTACAATCTTCATCAAGAAAATATGAAACTGCTGCTCTGGTTGTAGGATCAATAAAAATAATCTCGTTGCCTAAATTATTATCTCCAATAATTATTTCGGTAGATATAACCATACCGTTTGGTGCTTTTATTATATCACCGAGTTGAGCAATTATTTGAGTATTTAAGTTTGAAATTATGTTACTGGTAGTATCAATTTCAATTAATGTACAACCTGAAAGTTGTGCTACTAATAGTTTATTAGTCTTTATGTGTTTCAGCCCATAAACTCCTAATCCACTTAATTGATAAGTGTAATCTATATTTCCTGTTTGTACATCAATTATATAAACCTCTTGTCCTCCTCCGTTATCCAAAGGACTATTCATATCAAATTCACTAACATATATTTCAGTTTCATTAAAAATCTCAATATCTCCCAGTTTTTTATTGTCAATACTCGCAATTTCAGTATAGGTATTATCGCTTAAGTCTACCTTAATAACTTTACCAATATTAGTAGCGCAATACAAATAATTGTTGTAAAATGTAAGCCCTACAGGTTTTTCAATATCCGATACAATTACTGTTTTTTCTTGCGTTGCATTATCAATTTTTACAATTTGATTAGCGCCATATTCGGCAACGTAAATATTGCCAGAGCTATCAATATCCATACCTGCGGGATTTGATAATCCGGTAAAATAATTTGTTGAAACGGCACTATTAAAGTTAACACCATTAGTTGTTGGTACTGTCGTACTAGTATCGATTTGGAAGTTAAATGTTAAAGTATCGCCTGATATTTCAATATTATTAGCATTAAAACTGGCACCTCCATTGGTATTTGCATTCAAATTATAATTTCCATAAAATGTTTCTATTGAATAGTTACCTTCTTCATCGGTACTAAACGTTTCTGTGTTGTATTCCGTAATTACCCCTCCCATGTTTATTTCTTTTTGCATATTGATATTACAATTGGCAATAGGTGTAACTCCATCTAAAGCGGTTACTGTACCAGAAATAGTTCCTACACGGGCATCTAACACAAAATTAATTGTACTAGTTTCGCCAGGCGTTATATTATATGGGCCTGGACTGAGGAATAAGTGAGCACTTGGCCAAAAAAGACTATTTATGTATTGACCTCCAGCTAGTCTTGATATTTCAAACTCCCCTGTACTGGTATTGTATAAATCGTCCCTGACAAATAATTCCTCAGTAGCAACACCTTCTCTATGTAAATGCATCCATACGTCACCATCACTTTCTTCAAAAGGAACATCGCCCTGCCCGGTTCTTTTCAAAAATGTACCTGTAAGTTTAGTACCCTCAACAATCGGTAGCGTATTAACGGTAAAATTATACGTTTGTCCAAGCGAACCAATAGGGGATAAACCAAGTGTAAACTTTTCATAATTTTCAGAATAAACACCAATACCTGAGCTTGACGGTAAATTTGAAACTGCTATATTGCCTTCATTATCCGGAAGAATTAAATAAGAAACATCATCTTCAGGATCTGCAACCACCATTGAATTGTTTACTTGCACTATTATATCTTTTGCAATACTTCCTTCGGAATAGGACGATATGTTAATGTTTGTACTATCTTCACTTTCGTAAATGTAAGATCCTTTATAAATTATTTGCTGCGCTTCTTCTCCAATATTACCATCTATATTCACTCTGAATTTTACAATATTTTCATTTTCTTCGAAATATGTTAATGGCAAATTAACTAAGGATGAGTTTGATGAAAAGTCGTTTGTTCCTTGTATCCATTCATTCTCGTTAACGGTACCCTCAACATTTAATGAAAATACTCTAAAGCTAACCATTTCGTCTCCCAAAACAGCTTGGTTTATTTCCCAATAATAAATATTCCCTGGAATAATTTCATAAAAAATAATACTATCAATATCGTTCGTCGCTACATCAATTACCTGGCCTGATTTATGAATTTTCAAATAATTTGTTTCTCCAACCGTAATTGTAATACTGTCAATTTCTGCTGTTGAAATGTTTTGTATTTCGTCACCAATTTTATAAATATACATGGTTTCTTGTTGAGCTTGTGCGAATGACACAAATAGCAATAATATTGTAATTAAACTATATATTTTCATTTCGATAAGGCTTTTATTGTTTGATAAACTTCTGTGTTTGAACCGACAACCCATTATCTATGCTACAATTATAGTATCCATCGGGTAAATCAATAACATTGATATTAATCTCTCCCACACTTTGGGATGCTTTCTGTTTAAATGTTCTCACAACTTTTCCCTGCATATCAGTTATTTGAATGGTTATTTTTCTGTTTTCTGAAAAGGAATAACGAACATTTAGCACGTCATTAACAGGTATTGGATAGATGATTAAATTATGGGAAACTTTCCTTGCATTTATTACTGATATGGAATAATCAGTAAAACTAAGGTAATTTATATCAGTCATAGCAAATGTATTTTCTGAACCAGAATACATTTCTATCGTTATATCATTATCTGGAAATATAATCTTCTTGATTTCTGAAATTTCAAGATCACTTTGAGTTCCATCGGCTTGTTTTACAAACAACTTTTGCGCATAAATAGTATTGACTCCAAGCATAAATAAAAAACATAATACTAATTTCATCTTTTACGTGTTTTTAGTTAAACAATCATAGTATTTCAATTCATATTTCATTCAACTTCACTCTATTTCTTTATTCTTACTAATGTAAAAACAAATCTTTGTTTTTCAATAGTTAATATTTAACACAAGTCTAACATTTTTCAATTCATTTTTCACAGAATACATCAGTGAAAGTCTTGGTCATGCTAAATTGATTATTACTAAACGTTATCCTGATAGCTTTGAAAATGAACAGAGAATAGAAATTGCAAGGCATTTAACATTGTTTGAATATTAATCATTGCCCTGATTAAAATTATAGCACCCCGAATGGAGATAAAATTTTAAATGCAGTTCAACCTCTTAAAAACAGGTTTAAATCTGCTGGCATTTTCGCTTTAATTTCTTTTAGGTTTTCAATTTTTGCAGTCTTAATTGAAGCACTATTTCTATCTGTTCTATGTTGGATATAATACTTCCCGGATATTTCTCCTGCAATGGCTATGAAATCATCCACAGACAAACTTTCATCGGCAGTTGTTCTAAATTCACAATCAATAAGTTTTCGGTTAAGGATTTTAACTGACTGCATTACTTTTTTCAATAGCGGGTCGTCCAATATATCTCCAACCACCTTCCTGTATCTCATTAAGGATAATGGTGCTTTAATATCCATTGCAACATAATCAACCAAACCATCTGCAATAAGCTTTTCAAGCATATCGGGATTTGTCCCATTGGTATCGAGCTTCACTTTAATTCCAAATTTTTTAATTTTCTGAATAAATGAGGGTAAAGAACTATGCAATGTTGGTTCACCACCAGTAATAACAACAGCATCAAGCATTTGGCTGTTTTTGTTAATCCAATTCAAAATTACTTCTTCGCTTAACCGATTTGAATGATCTTTTAAATCTGAATCTATTAATTGTGGATTGTGACAATAATTACAACTAAAATTGCAGCCACAAGTAAAAATTACTGCCGATATATTGTCTGGGTAGTCTATCAAGCTTTGTTTATGGAATCCGCCTATGAGTATTTTATTTTGAATTTTCATCTGTTTATGTTTTTATTTTTCATGGTCATATTGCTAATAAGTAAAGTACTATCATGTATTGTTAAACAGAATAGTACTTGTACTGTATCAGGTTTAATCTACAATTACACGTTCTTCTTCAGGTACTTTTGCAATATCTGATGGTTTTTCAATTCCGTTCGTGTCAAATAAAGCCCTTTCTTTATATTCTTCCTGTTTACCTGCATTCCATTGTTTTACAGGACGCATATAACCAACAATTCTTGAAAAAACCGTACATTCCTGTTCAATGTCTTGCGTCTTACATTTAGGACAAACGTGATGCTCCCCAAAAATATATCCGTGATTAGGACAAATGCTAAAGGTTGGAGAAAGGGTTATATATGGAAGTTTATAGTTTGCAGTAATTTTTTTAATTAACTGCTTTACCGAGCTTGTTGGCAATTGGCTTTCTCCTAAAAAGGTATGAAAAACAGTACCTCCGGTATATTTGGTTTGTACCGAATCTTGAATACGTAAAGCTTCAAATAAATCATCAGTAAAATTTACAGGTAGTTGGGTTGAGTTTGTATAGTATGGTTGACCTCCTTTTTGGTAAGCTTGCTCATTAGCTACAATTATATCAGGATATTGCATTTTATCTATTCTGGCCAAACGGTATGATGTACCTTCTGCCGGAGTTGCTTCAAGGTTATAAATATGCCCGGTTTCTTCCTGATATTGTTCCATTTTTTTACGCATAAAGTCCATCACTTTTTGTGCAAATACATTCCCTTTCGTTTCAGCAATATTGCATCCTAAATAGTTTAAACAGCACTCATTCATTCCCACAATACCGATAGTCGAGAAATGATTATTCCAGTACGCTCCGTTTTTTTTGTAAAGATGACGCAGATAAAATTTTGAGTAGGGATATAATCCTTGTTCGGTAAGGCGCTCAATAACCTTACGCTTTTGTTCTAAGCTGTTTTTTGCCAGTTCCATTAACCAGGAAAGACGGTTAAAAAAATCAATTTCCGACTTTGCTTCATAACCTAACTTGGGCAAGTTAATCGTAACTACACCAATAGAGCCAGTTAATGGATTTGAACCAAATAGTCCGCCACCACGCTTCTGAAGTTCCCTTTTGTCAAGGCGCAATCGGCAGCACATACTTCGCACATCATCGGGACTCATATCGGAATTTACAAAGTTGGAAAAATAAGGAATTCCATATTTAGCAGCCATCTGCCAAATGTTTTCATAATCTTGGTTATCCCAATTGAATTCAGGTGTTATGTTGTAGGTGGGTATTGGAAATGAAAATACACTGCCCTTGCTGTCGCCTTCCAACATTACTTCGGCATAAGCCTTATTTAAGATATTTAATTCTTCCTGAAAATCGCCATAACATAAATCTTGTGCCTTTCCGCCAATAAGTACTGGTTGCTCTTTTAAAAATGAGGGTACTTCCAAATCAAGTGTTATATTGGTAAATGGGGTCTGAAAACCTACACGGGTTGGAACATTCATATTAAAAAGGAATTCTTGAAAGCTCTGTTTAACCTGCTCATAGTTTAGCTGGTCGTAACGGATAAAAGGGGCCAGATAAGTATCAAAATTTGAGAATGCTTGCGCCCCGGCTGCTTCGCCTTGCATGGTGTAAAAGAAATTTACGATTTGTCCCAATGCTGTGCGCAAATGTTTGGCAGGTTTGCTTTGTATCTGACCATCAACACCTTTAAAACCTGTAAGTAATAAATCTTCCAAATCCCATCCCACACAATACACACTTAAAAATCCCAAATCATGAATATGAAAGCGACCTTGTTTGTGGGCATCGGCTATTTCTTGGGGATATATTTGATTGAGCCAATATTGTGAGCTTATAATTGTAGAAACATGTTGGTTTAAGCCCTGTAAAGAGTAGGATGAATTGGCACTTTCCTTTACTCTCCAATCTTTAAGATTAATATAGTCTTCAACTAAATCAATGTTTGAAAATATTTCCTTTGCTTCACGAATGTTTTGATGCTGGTAACGATAAATGATAAATGCCTTGGCAGCTTTGTATTCATTATTGTCAAAAAGCGTTTTTTCTACGCAATCCTGTGTTTCTTCTACAGTTGGAGGCTCTTTCCGAAAATTAAGTTCCAGTTTTTCAATTACTCTTTGACAATAACTATTCGCTTTGTCGCGATTTGCTTTTCCAACTGCCCGTAATGCCTTAAAAATGGCATACGAAATTTTTTCGGCATCAAAGTTCACTACTTGACCATCACGTTTAATAATAGTCTGGTCTTTTAAAGCTGCATTTTTTTCCATACAAAATACTGTTAAATGGTTAAAATTTAAAATGCAACTCTCGGAGATTGATAAGGATAGTTTACACCTGCGGTAATCACGTCCTTTGCTTTTCACCCGAAAGCTACGATAACATAATACTTACTGGCAGGTCTTCTGGCTTTCCCTGTTTCTGGTTGCCTTCTCATAACGCCCTGAGCGTTACAATGGCTAGTGTTACCAAAAACATTGGTCAATTTTCATTGACCGGGATTACAGCTGCGGGGACAGCTCCTGATTTTAACAGGATTCCCTTTTCATCCCTATTGATTTTAATCAAATAGGGAAACCGATAAATAGATTACAATCTTACAACTATATATGATATAGCTGAAATTGTGTTTTTAACAAAACTGTAGAATTGCATACTTATAGCCCTTGCTTTATTGGAATTAATGTTGTTGATAAAATTAAAAATGTATTTGGCTATGCTAACTCTTTTTCAAATGCCAGAAAATTTACCACCTGCTGCTCATAATTAAAAACAGGTTCAATGTAGATTTTGCAAATGTAGGCCGCTCCGTTTTTTCTGTAGTTTACAAGGTCGGCTGTTACACTTTTAAATTGTACAAGATTACTATGTAACCATTCAAGTGTTTTCTTATCGGTTTTCTCTCCTTGTAAAAAGACTGGACTCTTGCCAACAGACTCGGCTACCGTGTAACCTGTCATAGAATGGAAGCCACTGCTCGCCCAAAGTATCCTACGGTTAATGTCGGTTAAAACCAATGCATCATAGTACTTGAGGCTATCCAGTAAATCTCTTTTTTGCACAATAGTTTTCTTTTGTAGAAAATTTTCAAGATATATTTTATCTTCCAGGTGTTGGTAAATTTTATTGCGGAAGCCAGAATATATATCCCAGCATAGAAGTGGAGCAGAATTGTATTTTTTATTGCGTTTAACTGGAGTAAAATCAAACATGCCTTATGCTATTTTAGTTGTTGGGTTAGTTCATCAATACATTTTTCACATACGCATCCTTCAAAGTTCTTGCTAAGGTGGTCTTTCACATTAGGTGAAAAATCAGCCCAAAAGCACCAGCAGTTTACCCTCTGTGTGCAGGTAAAATATCTCCCACAACGAGGGCAAACTACTTGCTCATATTTGCTGTTTTTTGAACTCAAAATTATACGATAGTATTAACTTGCTTACGCAGAAAACTGGCTGCTTTAACCATATTCTCCAATGCTGGCTTTACTTCATTCCAGTTTCGGGTTTTTAATCCACAATCAGGATTAACCCACAAATTTTCGAACGGGATATATTTTTCAGCTTCTTTTATCAATTCTTCCATTTCCAGTTCAGTTGGTATTCGTGGAGAATGTATATCATACACACCGGGTCCGATTTGGTTTGGATATTTGAAATCTTTAAAGACTTGCAACAATTCCATGTGTGAGCGGGATGTTTCTATAGAAATTACATCGGCATCCATAGCAGCAATAGCCTCTATAATGTCGTTAAACTCGGAATAACACATGTGCGTATGTATCTGGGTTTCATCGTTTACACCCCAGAAACAAATACGAAAAGCTTTAACAGCCCAGGTGAGATATTTCTCCCAATTCTTTCTTTTTAGAGGAAGTCCTTCACGAATTGCAGGTTCATCAATCTGAATGATATCTATTCCTGCCTTTTCCAGGTCAAGTACTTCCTCACGAAGAGCGTTGGCTATTTGATAGGTGGTAATTTCTCGGGGTTGGTCGTTGCGTACAAATGACCACTGTAAAATGGTTACCGGACCTGTAAGCATACCTTTCATTTTTTTGTTTGTCAATGATTGGGCGTAAGTAGTCCATTTTAACGTCATAGGTTCTTTTCGTCTAACATCACCATAAATTACCGGTGGTTTTACTCCACGTGAACCGTAACTTTGTACCCAGCCATTTTCTGTGAAGGCAAAACCATCTAGCAATTCACCAAAATACTCAACCATATCGTTTCGTTCAAACTCACCATGTACCAAGACGTCCAAACCAATTTCTTCCTGCCAGCGAACCGCTTTTTCAGTTTCTTCTTTCAGAAATTTATCGTATTCAGCTATTGTGATGCCACCTTGTTTAAATTCTTTTCGTTTTAACCTTAATTCTTTTGTTTGCGGAAATGATCCAATGGTTGTTGTCGGGAAAAGCCCAAAACCATATTTTTGGTTTTGTTTTTGAATACGTTGATTGAAATTACTGTTTCGGCTCACATCTTTAACAAATATTTCTTCTACTTTGCCCTGTACATCAGGATTGTTTACCAATACCGAAATTTTGCGTTCTGAATGAAGCCTGGAATTGTATATCAGCTCTGTAAAATTATCATCGTACTGCCCGTCTTTCATGGTTTTAAGTTTTTTCAACACAGAAAGTTCCTTTAACTTTTGTTTTGAAAAGGACATCCATTCCTTTACTTCTTTTGGTAGTGATTTTTCGTTAGTTTCCAATTCCAGGTCGTATGGACAATGCAATAGTGAACAGGAAGGGGCTATAATGATATTATTTTTGCCTAATTTATTAATTGCTTTATCTATTACCAGAAGTGAACCTTCATAATTGTTTTTCCAGATATTGCGACCATCAACAATCCCTAATGAAAGGGAAAGGTTTTCCGGAACTACTGAAAGCAAACCTTCTAATTGCCCGGCACCCCTAACCAAATCAACATGCAAAACATCTACAGGCAGGTTTGTAGCTAGAGAGGTATTTTCCCCTAAATCGTCAAAATAGGTTGCAAGGATTATGTTCAGGTCTGGAATTCTTTTCTTTATTTCGTGGTAAGTATATATAAATACAGATTTGGTATCCTCATCCAGTTCTGTAACTAAAAATGGTTCGTCTAATTGTACATATTTACAACCTTGTAGTACCAGTTCTTCTAAAAGTTCGATATAAACAGGAAGTAAATTATTTATAAGCTCCAATCTTTTAAAACCATTTTCCTTTTCTTTACCTAACAAAAGGTAGGAGACTGGTCCAATTAATACAGGTTTAGGTTTTTTAACACCATACTTTTTTGCCTCATTAAATTCATTAATCACTTTTTTATCGTATAAGAAAAAGTTCTGGTCTTTTGAAAACTCAGGTACCATGTAGTGGTAATTTGTGTCGAACCATTTTGTCATTTCCATAGCAACCACATCATGGTCATCATCCTGGTATCCACGGCACATAGCAAAATACAGCTCTGTTTTAGATAGTTTGTCCATTAAAGGAAAAAAGCGATAAGGAATTGCACGGAGCATGAAATTCATGTCCTGTACATGATCGTAGAACGAAAAATCGTTGCAGGGAATGAGGTCGATTTCTGCATTGATTTGGTCCAGCCAGTTTTTGTGCCGTTCGTTTTGCCCGGCTTGCAATAACTCATGTTCACTGATTTTGCCTGCCCAGAAATTTTCACAGGCTTTTTTTAACTCTCGGTTGGCTCCAATTCGCGGGTAGCCCAAGTTTTGTGTAAGCATACTGATAATTTAATGTTTAACAATAAAAAATATGCTCACGCGAATAAATAAAAGGAAAGGAAATAAGAATTATTTCGATACCTGCTTTTAATCGCGAAAGCAAATATCATTCAAAATGTATCAAGACAGGTCTCCTGGCTTATTCCGGTTGTAAACGCCTTCCCATCTCAACGAATCGTGACAGTGGCATAATGTTGACAACTTTAGTGGAACTTACAGTTGCGCGTCAGCCCATGATTTTCACATGGTTCCCTATTAAACACCTCTTACGGGGTATCTTAATAATCAAAATTTGAATGAACTTGGGTGCAAAAATAGCAAACCTTTTTTATTGAGATGCATTTTTAATAAAATATCAATAGAAAATGTAAATATAGAGCTCCAAGAGTTATTGGACGAATTTATAACTCCTTTATTGCGGATGAAACAGCTATAATGTTGCTATTAATCCACATCAACTCCTATCAGCACGAGAGCAAATTGTTTAGCAAGTTAGATAAATTGAAAAAGGTCTTATCAAAAATCAAATACCACAGAAATACTTACTACAGAAAATTCAAACCAACGATTTTACTTTTAAGGCTTGCTCAGTGAAATAGCTAATATTCTAGGTTGATTGTAAGTTTGGCAGATGGAATAAACAACCGTTTTTTATATATTTACATGTTATAGTTTAACTTACAAAGTTATTGTATTGTGAAAATATTTACTGAAAAAGAACTATTTAAACAGAATACAATTAATATAGAATATTGCTCCATGCTTGAAAAAGATGGAATAGTTACATTGGATGATTTAAGTGAACTAATACCAGGTTTTATTCACCTCAATAATACTTGTAATCACGGTTTAGAATATGTTAGTAAAAAAGGTCTTGATATTTTTGAAAAAACTATTGATGAAATAAAAGCTGGTGGACAGGAATTTCTAAAGAGTATTTCAGACAAAAAATCACAAGCGATTTATTTAGATAAAAAAATGTTTTTGCTCAACAATAATCACCTTACATATAGTCATTTTCAACGACTACATTACAAAGAAAAAAGTATTACTCCAACACTTTTTTATACCACTTCAAAATTGTTTAAAACAGGCGAATCAATATTATCTTTCACCCAACCTTTACACCTATTGCAACAGGACTCTTTCTTAAAAAACATTGTTGAAGACCGTTTTGTCTTTTTTAATAAAAACATTTACAAATTCAAATCTCTTACTACACGAGAATGCGAAATACTTAGGTTAATAGCAAATGGTGATAGCAATAAAACAATTTCTGAAAAACTGTTTATTTCTTTTCAAACAGTAAAAACCCACCGTAAAAATATTTGTCGAAAACTTGAGACAGGTAAATTAATTGATATAGTAAAATTTGCACAGGTGTTTCTTAATGAATAAATACCCCCGGGGCGGTATTGTATTGAATCTGGAAAATACTTTAATTGCAAAATTTAATACAAATTCAATTTTTATGAAACGAATCTCTATTTTTATTTCAGTAATTATTTTAGTTTTTTTTACATGTTGCGAGAATAAAGAAAACGAAACGCTTCCTAATAATATACTTACACTTTCTGGTACGTTTGAAACTATTGTACAGGGATATAGCATTTATGAATTACTAGACGATGAACCCTACCTAAGTTTTCTTCCGAAAAACATAAATAGTGAAGAAACAATGAGCTGTTATGTGCAAGAAGATGGTATTTTTTCTGTTAGCCTGCCTAAAGGAGAAACTTATAATTGTTTGATAGTAGGAACAATGGGTTATATCAAGTTTTCTGCAATTGATGGAAATGAAATTACTATACCCGAAGATGCTCCTGACGAGTTATCATTAGGTAAACTTGAATTTACATATTCAGGGGTATTTGTCCCTGAAAACCCTCTTCCCTGGTTAAAAGAAGGAATAATAGATACTAAGAACAATACCCCTCCGGTTATCAAAGATATAACCATGAGCGAATTTAAGAAATTTGATGAATCTGATACTTACACAGGGAGTATTTTGACCTTTGAAGTAGATGCTACGGATGACCTTACACGCAACAGGGCCTTATCTTATATATGGGTATTAGAAGATATTAAAGGCAATGTTTCTTTTAATGATGCCCAAGCTTTAACTAAAACGTTTTATAGCAACAAAGGATTTGTTTATACCGATGCCAACCCGTATAATGGGAAAGTAACAGTTATTGCTATTGATACTTTAGGCGGTGATTCAAAAATGAGTTTAGAATTTTAATCAAAAATATTATTTAAACTATGAAATCAATTTTATATATCTGCTTTTTATGCGTAGCAATACTAAATGCAAATGCACAAAAACTTTGTATTCAAGAAGTACATGAAGACTTGAATGGACCTTTATTAAAAGACTCCCATGGCAGGTTATGGTTTGCTGGTCCTAAAAAAGTAACTTATTATGATGGTGCGTGGAACGACCAGATTCTTCCTGCTCCTGCTGCATATAATCCTAATGTAACCAACACTCGAGAGCCTCTATTGATAAAAGAGGATAATACAGGAAATATATGGACTTGTTCATCTAAAGGGATACTGCAGTTTGACGGAAATTCGTGGAAACTTCACAATACAGATAAAATGAATTTTGCCAATACCACAATGATATTTGTAGATAAAAATAACAGAGTTTATTTTCTTAACATTAAATATGAGATTGCAATATTTGATAAAGGAAACTGGACTTATTTATCAAAAGGATTACCAAGTGGTATCAATACTTTTACTGAAGGAGACAATGAGGTACTTTTCGGTAATAGTGAAAAACCAGTTGAAGTTGGTGTTTTTAATGGAAGCTATAAGCTTGAAAAAAGTGGAGACAAATTGAAGTTGTTTACACTCATGATTAACAAGGCTACAGTATTAGATTATTCAAAGCAAAAGAATCTGACCAACTATGTTAAGATCCTTTTATCTGAAGATGACAATGTTATTGATTCAGAAATAACCGACCAGGGAGCTGTATTGATATACCCCGATAGAATTGTAATTAATTCCGGAGAGAATAAAAGAGAAGTATTACTTGATGCTGATATTCAAAAGTCTATTAAAACAAAAGAGAATATAAGCACAATTACAACATACAAGGATAAACTATACATAGGTCTTAACATAGGTTTACTTGAAATTGATGGTTCAAAATATAAGTTATTAGGAACCAACGATGGTCTTGCTGAAGAACATATTGTTCTTCTTCGAACTGACCCCAATGGAAATTTATTGGCATTGCATAAAAAAGCAGTAACAATTGCTATTGATGGGACTTGGAAGAAGTATGATAAATCAAATGGTTTTGAGTTCGACTTCAAAGGATATAACCTCATCCATATTTTGGAATGGAAGGAACAATTAATTTTATGTAACTATTTAATGAAAATGGGACCGGGAGGAAAAGCTAATGTTTGTGTTTTTGAAAATAATAAATGGACAACATATAAAGGCAATTTAGGGTATATGGAACCTGAAATAACCAGCGATGGTACTGTCTTATTTAGTGGAATAAAAGGCGGAAGGTTAGATGGAATATGTTATCTGAAAAGTGGGATATTTCAGAATTTAACCTCTGATGATGGAATACCAGCAAAAATCACAAAACTGATACATGTTGAAGAAAATGTGGTTTGGATTACTTCACTAAGCCTTATGAATGAATCATTTGTGAGCAGACTTTCATTTAAATAAAATATTCTAAAATGAATAACTTTATTTAAAAGATATTTTCAATATTAAGTAGGCATACCACCTACTTTTTTTTTATTCCAATATTTACAAATAAACATTTTTAAGCTGTTTTGTGCATGTTATGTTACATGCAGTCATTTATATACATTTACCATTTATAAGCCTACAATAAGTTTGTTTTCATTATGAAAGCAGGCACAAAGAAAATATTAGGCACATAGGCAGTTGTAGCAGCCTTTAGCGATGGTTTCTACCTTATAAAAAAAGGCAAAAAGCTTCTTGTTGGGGCAAAAATGAATTTTGCACTCTTGAGATTCCGCATCCACAAACTGAACTTTCAGGAAGTTCAGTTTGCCGTTAAGCTTCGTTGTTAAATAAATAGCATTGCGTTTTACAAAGACAATGCTATTTATTTAACGATGAAGCATTTTTATACTCAATCCTTTTTGTGCTGACCATCCTCCTTTGTCGGTGAGGCTGATAAAAAAATGATAATCGCCTTCATCATAATCTCCGTTGATATCACCTGAAGGAATTGAGATTTCTAGATTAGTTTCGAATTCAGACAAACCTGAAGGAATATCAAAACTTTCAATAAATAAATATGGATTTACCGGATCTTTTACTGGAGCCAGACTACATTCTGATACTTCGGTACTGTGTGAATGATGGTTAAAATTGTTATGTATGTCGATGCTAAATGCACGGGTAGAACCTAATTCTGAATTATCTGTAAATAAAACTTTCAGTTCAAATGATTCTCCGAAATATAGAGTGTCGCAATTGAAAGGGAATACATCCGGTATAGTTAAATCAATTAAAGGTTTTTCTTTATCTATTTCATTTTGTTTTTCGCATGAATTTAGCGAAAGGAACAAAACAATGATTACTGACATGAATTTTAAATGTTTCATTTTTTAAAATTTTAGAGGGCAGACAAAAAAGATGCCTGCCCTTACTATTTACATTTTTATAACTATAGGATATTGATTTGAAAAGGTCCAGTTTCCTCCAAAAGCATCTTTACATTTTACGACTATGTAATAATTAGCTGATTGCCATGCAATATCGCCAGTAATATCTTTAGGGGTAATGTTATTATCTTGTGTCGCTCCTACATTAATACTTGCAGAAAAATTGTGTGCTGTATGACTGTCAAATTCATGTGTGTGCAAAAGGGTAATTGTATTTGTCGCATCAACTTCTGCATCTGTTAAATTCTGGTCTGTGCGAACCAAGCCGATATACATACCTCCTAATGCTTTATCATCGCTAACAGAACCAGAAATACTAATAGTTTCACCATTGTTAAATGTCTGGTTGTTCGTTGGTGCATTGGAAATTGTAATTTCAGGTGCAACGGCATCATCTGGTTGTTTAATTTCAAGTTCTTCCTCAACTGTTGTTTGTTGACCATCAATATCGGTAACTATAAAATGAAAATGATAATGCCCGATTTCTGTATGCACTGGTATATCAATGTGTTTATGAAAAGTAGTGTTCTTTAAACCCGAAAACTCTGTGAATGTAGTATCTACCTCCCATTCGTCTTCATGTAGCGTAATCGAGGCACTTTTTTCTTTATGTTCACCTTCAGGATGGATTTCAATTGTTACTTTATCTATCTTACCTTCGGCAACAATTTCTGCCTCAATATGTAAATCGGTTCCGGCATAACCAATCTTGCTGTTTTCGTAACCCAATTCAGATAATGTTATAACTGGTTTTGGGGTGGTTTCATCATCTTTTTCGCATGAAGTGAAAAATAATCCTGCTGTGAAAGCAATTACTATCAAAAATATTCTTGTGTTCATAATTTTAAAATTTGAATTGTTATTTCTTTTATTGTTTTAATTTTCCTGAAAAGGGAATAGAAATATTCAGAATAAAATTTCGGCCCGCCTCAGGAACGTTTATCAGCCTGTAAAAGCTGGTGTGATTAAAATACCTGGTGTTAAACAGGTTGTGCACCTGCATTGAAATGTTTATACATCGTTTTTTATAAACAATATTGCCTCCCATTCCCAGATTTACAACCTGGTATCCATCTGTTGTTTCTTCTGGTGGCACAACATTATTTTGTGCTGCTGTAATCCGGTAATCAATAGATAGGTAAGCATGCTCAATAAACTTTATTTTTTGCTTCTGATACTTTATGTTGAAAATACCCGAAGGCGGCGGCGAAAAGGGTAGTGTAAATCCGTTCTTTTCGCCTGAAAGCTGCTCTGAATAAACATATTCACCAATAATGCCCAATTGCAGGAATTTGAAAAGTTGGTAGTGGGCATGTAATTCGGCACCATACCTAAAAACCTGGCTTTGTGTGTAGAAAAATTTTTGCAAGCCTGTTTTTTCATCATGTATTGAGGTTGGGTTCAGGTAAATATAATTCGTAAAATAGTTTACAAAAGGTGATGCGCCCAAAGCAAATCTTTTAGAATTATATTCTAACCCGGCATCAAGTTGCCATGAAACTTCGGGGTTTAATGTAGAATCTCCTATTACATAGCTATACATGTGCCAATCAATTCCATTTGCTCCAAATTCTTTCGCTATTGGCATCCGGAAACTTTTACCGAAATTAACTTTATACGACCATTTACCAGGATTGTAATTGTATCCTATCGACCATGATACATTTGAAAAACTACGGTTTAAATTAAATGCTCTTTGTTCAAATATCGAATCAATTGTAACTCCATTTTCATTCTTGACAGGAGATTTGTACCAATCGAAATATTCCTCGTTATCGATGTTTCCATAATCATAGCGAATACCCAATTGCACCAAGCTTTTATCAGAAAAATGGTATTTTGCAATAGCAAATCCTCCCAAACTATATTGCTTGAAAGCCGGTATTAGAAAACTTACTCCGGTAATGTTATTGCTTTGGTATTCTCCATTAAGCCCAACGTTTAATTTCAATTTACTATTGAAATCATAAAAACTCTTAAAATGACCTGAATACACGTATTTATCGAATTGTCGTTCCAAATCAGATGAAAAAGGCAGCGTATCGGGGAAAACCGGTGGCATATAACCATGAGGTGTGTATATGTTCAGTTCTTCCCTGAAATTGCGCTGAAAGCCTAAATCAAGTTCAAGTTTCAGTTTCTCCCATTGGTAAAAGCTGCTGTTTGTTGCTTTAAAATGGTTTACTGTTTGATATGGATACTGAATATCTCTACTCGATTTATCGTGCAAGCCGGCATCAGCATTCAGTGGTTCCAAACCATGTGCGTTTGCAAAAAAACCGCTTTTGCTATTCACGTTACTCACATAAAATTTGCTTTGGAACCGCTTTTGAATTACCCCAAACGATAAATGCAGGTTTTGTTCTTTACCCGCAGTATTACGTAAATGGTTTTCATACAATGCTGCACGATAACCATTTATATCAACAGTATCGGTAGGTACTTTATAATCGTCATAGCCCAAAAAAGTTGCCCTAAAGTCGGTAAAGAACCACCTTTTCCTGCTATACAGTGAAACAGAAGTACCTAAAAAGTCATTATTTGATTTACCTGTCAGGTCAATTGTTCCCCCATACGAATTTTCAGCAGGAATTTTCTTGTTTTTCATATCAATTATTCCACCAATGGCATCGGAACCATACATGAGCGATGCAGGCCCCTTTATAATTTCGATATTATCAACAGCATACTGGTCGATTTCAAGTCCGTGGTCTGCACCCCATTGCTGGGCTTCATGTTTGATATTGTTTTCTACTACAACGACACGATTAAACCCAAGACCACGAATAACAGGTTTTGACTGGCCTGAACCAATATCAATAGTAGTTATGCCCGGTAACCTTTCAAGCGAATTCATAAGGCTGCCACCCATGTTTTGTTTCAAATAATCATCATTAACAATTTCAATATTGAGCGATTCTTCTTTTTTCCGTCTTTCTGTATAATTATCAGTAACAACTACTTCCTGCAAGCTAAGTGCAGAAATCATTAGTTGAGCATTATGAGTAATTTTTCCATCAATTGTAACAGAATCAGTATGTGAAATATAGCCTATAAAGGATATTTCGAGCTTATAGCGGCCAATAGGTAATTTTTCTATTACATAATTACCCGAAGCATCAGTGACTGCTGCTTTTTTTATAGGATAAAGGATTACAGTTGCACCTGTTAAAGGCTCATTGTTTTCATCAACAACTTTTCCTTTAATAACACACACCGATTGTCCGAATGATGAAATAATAAATACACACATGCTCAATAAAAACATGATAGATTTGCTCATATTAAAATAATTGAGATTTGTAACCTGTAAATTGATAAGTTGAAATAATGCTATTAATGAACAGGAGGTGCTCTCGGCGATTTTAAAGAAAATATTTCCTGAAAAAGAAAATGAATCTCTAATTCATTAAAAAAACCTTGAATTAAAGGCAAAACACTTCTAATTATTGAAGTTTTTGGTATATCATTTATTGAGAAATGATATTCACATATAGGACAAGGATTATCATTCTGTGAATCATTAGAATAATTATAATGAAACGCTTGTGTTGTTGTATGTTCATTGCACAATATATGATTATCAGAATGTGCATGAGAATGATGCCAAACGATGTGAACAGATTGGAAAACAATCGGGAAAGTAAAAATCCAGAATAAGAGGATGGCAATATTTTTTCTTCTTCCAATCACTTTCTAATCTTCCATTTTACAATGAGCGCACGTACCTTTTATTAAAACTTCTGTTTCAATATCTGAATAACCATCAGGCAATGGATATTTTTGCACTGGTATATTTTCCATACATTTTACAGTATTACATTCATTGCAGTAAAAATGTGCATGTTTATTTTTATGTGTTACTGTATTATCGAGAGCATACTTTACCAATTGGTTATCAACCACAATTTTATGGATTATCTTGTACTCTTCAAGTGTTTTGAAGGAACGGTAAAAAGTTGTACGGTCATAATTACCTATAAGTCTTTCTCGTATTTCGATTTCCGATAATGCCTGATTTGCATTCATTACAACGTCAATAATACCTTCACGACAACTCGTCCGTTTTAGATTATGGCTATTTAAAATATCAACTGGTTTCATAAATGCAAATATATGTCAATTGCAACACTGTTGCAATCAGTTTCTTTAAATAAAAACTCCCAATTACATTTTGCATTTTATCATAGGGAGAGCTATTTTCAATCATGTATTGCAATAAAAGAGGTGTTTCACTGAGTGTTTTTTGTGCCCATGGCTCTTTTGCTTGCTTGAATTCTCTTTTTTTTACGCAATTACCTCTAATGTTAATAATATGAGTAGTGGCGAGTTTCGAAGCTCAAACTTATCAGTTTATAATTAAGCTTTACTTGTAAAAGAAATACTCGCATTGCTACTTTGCCCGCCATTACTTATATTTAGTGTTGAACTAAACCGCCCTATCAGGCGGTGGTTTTGCACACTACCCGATAGTTTGCATATTAGCGGTTTAATTAATTTGATATTCATATTATGACAAATTTAAAAAAAGCTTCGAACAAGAGGCAACATTACGCAATTTA
>JBNKCO010000074.1:0-6809 GCA_050287785.1 Bacteroidales bacterium | reverse complement strand
TGTTACCACCTTGTTGGACGGCATAGTCCAACGATATTCTATCAACCATTATCAGAGCTTTTAATCAAACCCGAGGGCTGTTTGTTCAACTGGCCATTTTGATTTACTTTTGGTTAACGATTGATAGAATACTTATTAGTTGTGCACTATACAAAAACAGATACAATCAACAATATCAATAATTATGGAATTAAAAAAGGACTTATTAAAAAAAGAGAAAAAATCAGTATTTAGGATAATCTTAGGGATACTATTTTTTGTGATTTCAATTTTTTGGATTGCGGATAGAATTATGGACAATCTGATTATTAGGCCATTTGACTGGTTATATACGGGGATTTTTGCTCTTAATGGTATAGTTCATACGATTGAAGGATTTGGATTTTCAATAGCGAGACTATTTGGGAAAGCGTTTGTTTTAATTGACAGTGAGCGGATTTCAATCAAACTTGGAATTACTGACAAAGAACAAAATCTTTATTGGAAAGATATAAAAGAGGTTGATTATAAACTCAATAAATTCCGAGTTGAGAATATTGATAATACAAATAAGACTTTGGATTTATTAAAACTTGACTATGCATTAAAAAATGAGATTAAAGAGATTATAGGTAGCATTGCAAAGGATAAAAATATTCAATCAAATTTATAATGACTTTCAAAAGACAAGTAGATAAAATGTACAGTGCTCAACATTTTGTATAAGTAATGGCAGGAAAAGTGCTAAATATCAAGGTATGTAGCCCGCTCAAGCGGCTTAGCGGTTTGACTGGTAACTACCACGCAATTTGCCACTACTCATACAATTTACCGTTACCACCAATGCAACCGCAGTGACAACCATATGTATAGATTTTTGGATTTTTAATACATGCTGTCAATTAAGTGTAAAGAATTTGCCGTTTTCTTTACAAAAGACATTATCTTTGTATAGATTTTTAAAATTACTTTACAAATGAATACTTGGGGATTAACAGAATTGCCATTAAATATTGATTTAGAAACAAAAAAGGTTTTAAAAGCTTTACCTTCAGCTCATGCTGCATTAGCCGAGCTTAAAGGAATTGCGTCGACAATCCCCAATCAAAATATCCTGATTAATACACTTGGATTACAAGAAGCAAAAGACAGTTCTGCGATTGAGAATATAATTACGACACATGATGATTTATATAAATCAGAATTGAATCTTGATGCTTTTAAATCACTTCAAGCCAAAGAAGTTCAAAATTATATTTCAGCACTTAAAAAAGGATTTGAGTTAATCTCCAAAACTGGATTACTGACAAATAAGAGTATTCTTCAAATTCAGGAAGTGTTGGAGGACAATAAAGCTGGATTTAGAAAACTACCTGGAACTGCATTAAAAAATGCTGCAACTGGAGAGACAATTTACACTCCTCCACAAGATTATGAGGAAATAATGAAATTGATGGCAAATCTTGAAAAATACATTAATGATTCGGAAATTCAAGATTGCGACCCATTAATTAAAATGGCAATAATTCACTTTCAGTTTGAGAGCATTCATCCATTCTATGACGGAAATGGTAGGACAGGCAGAATCATAAATATTCTTTACTTGATTTTAGAAAAATTGCAGACTTTACCAATTCTGTATTTAAGCAATTATATTATAAAACATAAGTCTGATTACTATAGGTATTTACAAAAAGTAAGAGACGAAAACTTGTGGGAGGATTGGACATTGTTTATTATTAAAGGAGTTGAAGAAACTGCTCGAGAAACGATTGATTTGATAATCAATATTAAAGGTCTAATGCTTGACTACAAACATCGGCTTCGTGATAATTATAAATTTTATAGTCAGGATTTACTGAATAATTTATTTAAACACCCATATACAAAGATTGAGTTTGTGGTAAATGACATAGGAGTGTCAAGATTGACAGGTGCAAATTATTTAAACAAATTAGCGGGTGATAAAATGCTGCGAAAGGATAAATTGGGGACTGGAAATTATTATATTAACGAAGAATTATTTGACTTATTAACAAAGAGATAACTAAGCACAGGTGGTAACACGCAATATACGTAAGCCGGGCGATATGGTAATTTCAACTTTTGTGCATTTACTAAAAATTATAACGGTTTTAAGAAAGTGCCTTGAAGCGCCAAACGACACCATATACGAGAAACGTTGTGCGTAACTTAAGGATACATCATGCAAAGGATTGAGATATATGATATTTGGAGTTTATATAAACCTAAAATTTACCAATATATAGGAGAAAAGACCAAACGAAAATCGGATATTGAGGATATTCTGCAGGAAGTGTTTATTAAGTTTTGGACAAAACATAACGAAATTAGAGATAAAGACAAAACTCTAAATTGGTTAATAAGTGTATCAAAAAATACTATTGCCGATTATTACAGACTTAAGGATAATACAATTTTAATATCTCCACTTGACCCATCAACTGTTACACTCGATATTGAGACAACAAATGATGAGAGTAAAAAGCTTATTCCGATAATCAACAGTTTACCAGTAAAATATAAAACGGTACTTTTGATGAGTGAAATATATGGATTACCGCATAAAGAAATAGCAGAGCAATTTGATTTATCCATTTCTTGCGTAAAAACAAGGGTTGTTAGAGCACGTAAATTACTTTCTGAACAAATGTATAAGTGTTGTGAATTTGATTATGATAAATATGGGAATATCATCAATTGTAATGAAAAACCACCATATTTTGACTGTCTAAAAGAAAATAAGAAAAAATTTAAGTGAAAAATGCCACTTTTTTTAATTAGATACGACAATAAGGTATTGTGGAATTAAAAATATTAAAAAAATGAAAAGGTATTTTGTATTGATAGCTATAAGTATTGTTTTTTTAGGCAATAAAGTTATTGCTCAAGAAACGTCAAACTGGACTTACGACTTTGGAGTTTTATTCTTCAAATCATCCTTGAAAAATCAACCAGACGAGATATTATATAATCCTGTATTTGAAAAATGGGAATCCATTAACCAAAACTCTAAAAGTTATTCTGTCAGTGAATATAATGCACTTGAACCTTACGCATTTAATTTAACAGTTGGACTTGATGGACTTTTTCGGTATAAAAAATATTTGTTCCTAAAAATAGGATATTATTATACCAATACATTAGGAATCGGAGGGAAAGGAAACATTGCATATACAAATAATTCAGATGGATTTTTAATTACTGAGGACAAGGCAATGTCATACAGTTCACATCAGCTAACTTATTTTATCGGCCCTTTGATTCCTATTGGTGAAACTGGAACTGAAATATTTATGGGTTTCAGTATGATGTCCCCCACGTATGTATCGTACAAAGAAAAATTCAAACGAACTGAATCTGGCATCACAGTTGATGAGTATGATAAAAAATTTACAGGTTTTTTTGGGAATTGTAGAAGTTTAATCGGCATGCAAGTTCCATTATCTGACAGATGGAGGTTTGGGTCTGAAATTATCTTTGCATATTTTAATGGTATTGAATTAAAAAGTGGAGATATACCTGATGAGGGATTTGTTTTTCCAGACATGCAATGGAACTTTACATTTAGATATGAGATAAAATAAGCTACGCACAACACGCAATATATTTCATTGGCAGTGTGTTGGTTAGCAAACATTTCGTACATTTATCAAGCAAATTTGTAAGCGGACACGCATGAGTTTCAAAATCGCCAACGAAAACATATTGCCAACGTTATGCCTCATATTTGTGAACCGATAAAATAAATATATTAACATGATTAACATTAGACATTGTATAACTTTCCTAATCAACTTGCTTCTCTTTGCAGCCTGCACAAGTCATTTTGATGTAGAATATTTGGATAAAAATTTTCCGGGTTCTGAACCGAGAATTTATGCACCAGGTATAGTATCGCTTCCTGACAGGTACGAACATGGACTAGCAATTAGAAACAATGGGCAAGAACACTACTTTGGGATTGATGGTGGAGAAATCTGGTCATATAATGGATTAGCATATTTAAAAAGTAGTGAGGGCAATCAATTAATCTATGATACACTTGATTTCACAAATTGTATTAAGAGAAATAATGACGGAATAATTGGAGGAGAACCTAACCTTTCATTAGATGAGAATACTATGTATTTTGTATCAGACTATCCAACTGATATATGGAAAGTCTCAATTAACAAGAATGGTAAATGGGGAATGCCAACCAAATTGGACTCAACAGTGAATTCTGATAATTCAGAATGGTATCCAATTGTTTCATATGATAATTGCTTGTATTTCTCAAGCAATATAAATGATACCGCTGTTATTCTTAAATCTGAACTTGTAAAGGGAGAATATAAAAGCGCTGTCAAATTTAGTGCTAAATTTAATTACGATTGTGGAGACCAAGTATTCTCAAGAAATATGGATTACATAATATTTGCTTCACCTCGAGATGGAGGTTATGGAAACAATGATTTATATGTAGCTTTCAAAAATGATAATGGAGAATGGACAGATGGTATAAACTTGGGGCCTAAAATAAATACTGAAGAAACTGAGTTAGCTCCATATATTTCTCCTGACGATAAATATTTGTTTTTTACTCGAAGGGATAAATTTAATGGAGCATCGAATTCAGATATATATTGGGTTAGTTTGGATATTATATCAAAGTTAAAAAGTACAATAAAATAAATACGAGGCATAACAGCCGGTCATAAAACATTGCGCGGATTGTATTATATTTAAGCGACATAACATTTAATCAACAGCAGCAACGGGCTGATATGAAAGTGCTTCGAAATGCGTAATGTTTCATACCAGCAAAACGTTTCAAGTATAAAGACAACAGGGCTAACGGCCGCTCAAAGCTTATGAATTTGGAAAACACAGAGTTTATCCGCCGATTCTTGCAACATGTGCTACCCCGTAATTTTTATAAAATCAGGTATATTGGTATACTTGCCATGACAAATTCGCAAACAAAAAAAGGCCAGTGTATTGCATTGATGAATAAAGTGATTCCAAACATCTTGGAGAAAAGCACAAAAAACAACATGGATGGATGAATATAGGCTTTATAGAAGAATAAATGCTACCACAACCTATCCGAAAACAAAAGGGTGCAAAATAGAATACCCATAGCGACGGACGGCATAGTCCAACGATATTCTATCAACCATTATCAGAGCTTTTAATCAAACCCGTGGGCTGTTTGTTCAAATGGCCATTTTGATTTACTTTTGGTTAACGATTGATAGAATACTTATTAGTTGTGTGCCATATAAAGAGAGCTGAATGATATGAACGAAAGTCTTAGAAATATGCTCATATCTGTTAATATTCTGACAGATTCAGAAATAGCAAATGGATTGAAATATTTTGAACCAAAATCATTTGAAAAAGGAGATATTTTGATTGAGGCTGGAAAGGTTTGTGATTGGATGGCATTCGTAAACTCAGGTGTTTTGAGAAATTTTTATATTTCCAGTAAAGTCGAAGAAGTAACATACTGTTTAACTTTTCCAAATAAAGTAATATCTGCATTTTCTTCTTTCATGACACAAAAGGTGACCTTTGAAAACATTCATTCATTAACAAATGGGGAATTACTGGTAATCAAATACAATCAGTATTATGATTTAATGAATTCGAGTGAGAACTGGCTAAAATTTTCAAGATTCGTTGCAGAACAATCATATATTGAAATGGAACATCGATTACTTGCCCTACAAATGGAAACTGCAAAAAAGCGTTATGAAGATTTATTAAAGTTTAATCCAGACTATTTGCAAAAAGTTCCCCTAAAATACCTTGCATCTTACCTTGGTATAACTCAAAGACACCTTAGTCGATTGAGAAAGGAGATTTCCTTTTAGACATTTGTCCTTTCTAAATAATGTGACTACCAATACTTTTGTAATTCAATTTTAAATAAAGTTTTGATTATGAAGACAACAATAGTATTCGCCCATCCGTGGCATGGTAGCTTTAATAAAGCAATATTAGATTCTGTAATAAAAAAACTTGATGCCAAATCACAAGAATATCAGATTATAGACTTAAATAAGGATAATTTTAACCCTGTGCTCCAGGAAAAAGACCTTGCGCTATACTCAAAAGGTAATACAACAGACAAATTAGTTCTTAATTATCAGGATGTGCTAAAAGAAACATCAGAATTAATATTTATATTTCCTGTTTGGTGGTACGACATTCCTGCCATATTAAAAGGTTTTGTTGATAAGGTAATGCTCAAGAACTTCTCGTATGTTGAGACAAAGTACGGATTAAAAGGACTACTTACTTATATTAAAAAAACTACGGTAATAACTACTTCAGAATATCCAACTTGGTATCTGAAATTTTTATCGGGCAACCCAATAAAAGGTATCTTTATAAAGAAAACCCTAAAAGGTGTTGGAATTAAGAATGTAAAGTGGCTGAATAGCGATTATACCACATCAGGAAAAAAAGAGAAGAGAGTGAATTTCTTACGAAAAGTTGAAGCAAGGATTTAGGAAATTATAATAGCTTTGATAATTAAATACGGCACACAACATTTTGTATAAGTAATGGCAAGTGATGTAGCAAATTTCAAGGTTTGTAACCCGCTCAAACTGCGTAGATGTTTGACAGGAAACTACCACGCACCCGATAGCTATCGGGTCTGCCACTACTCATACGTGTGCCAAGAAGCAGTACATTGGCAATAAACAGTGCTGCATGCTTTAATTGAGATGGTGGAATCGACCCACCGGAGTCGTCTTGCAGGAGAGGGCTTCAAACCACCTAAAGGTGCTTTGGTAAAGAGCCATGGTATTGAG
>JBNKCO010000073.1:0-3353 GCA_050287785.1 Bacteroidales bacterium | reverse complement strand
TACATATTGATTTTATATATCAAGTACATTTCTCATTGGTTGTTAGGTTGCAAATTTAATTGTATATATAACAAATACCTTATTTTTATAAACTAACATACTGTTTAAAATAAAGTACAGTCATATAAAATATTTGAAAGGATTTAAGTGTAAAAAATAATCATAATAAACTAAAAAAGTATTTGGGGTCCCTAGAGACCCCACGGTATTTAGTGTGATTTTTTTTGCTGGTATTTAGAAGGTTAATAAACCTTCTAATATAGAGAATTTAAATGCTAGTTTATCTGCCTGTGTTTCACTAAGCAGAGATTTATCTATTCATAAAAAAATTAACAATAAAAGCAGACATAACCTTGCTCCATTCTGGAATAGAGAATGTTCCATGGCAATAAAGGAACGTAGAAAAGCTGAAAAATTGTTAAAATCTGTTAAATCAATGAATAATCTCATCAGATACAAAAGAGCTAAGGCAAAGGTGAGATATGTAATTAAACAAGCTAAGAGTAGCTACTGGCTTAAACAAACCAAAAACTTTAATAAAAATACTAATGTGGGTTCTATTTGGAACAAGGTTAAAAAATTAAATGGAAACGATGCAACACAAAATTTAAAATACCCCAGCTTGAAGCCAAATACTCTTATGACCGATCAAGAATTAGCAGATACTTTTGCTACTACATTCCATTCATTAGGATCTAATGATAATATCCCTGATGAATCATTAAACATGCGGCAACAAACGTTGACCCAGAAAAGAGCTATCTCTTCAAATATAGTTACCCAAGATTTCGCCAACATAGTTTTACCTTTTTCAATAGAAGAACTATCACAGACTTTACACCTATTCAAATGCAAAAAATCATCAGGACCTGACACCTTTGCTTACCCTTTATTAACTAACTTATCGCTTTTAGGCAAGGAATATTTTCTAAAATTATTAAATCTTAGCTATACGTCTGCCAACCTACCTAAGTCATGGAAGGAAGCATGGGTCAAACCTATACCAAAACCTGGTAAAGAAAAAAATAGTCCACTGTCGTATAGACAAATTTGCTTAGGAAACGCTCCAGCAAAAATCCTAGAAAAACTCATTGCCAATAGACTGACTTGGTATCTTACTAAAAATAAAATTATCACTAATAATCAATTAGGCTTTCAAAAGGGCCATAATTGCCTTGACCTTGTAGCTAAACTTGTTAGGGATGTCGAAGTATCTTTGTCTAATGGCAAAGTTACGATCGCTATATTTATTGATTTCATGAGGGCATTCGATCTGGTTTGGGTTGACGGCCTACTTTTGAAATTAACTAACTTAGGTATTCCTCCATTGCTGCTGTCTTGGATTGATTCTTTCCTGCATGATCGGAAGTACAAGGTGAAAATTAACAATAGTTTCTCGTCTGTTTACTCATTGGACAATGGAACTCCTCAGGGTAGTTGTCTTAGTCCTATTTTATTCCTAATTATGATGAATGATTTCCCCAAATTACATTCAAGTGTCTGTTCAGGATTTTTTGCAGATGATAGTACTATATGGGAAAGTGGTTCATCACTTCCTGCTATGGAAAAAACGCTACAAAGTTCTCTTAATATTATAGGGGATTGGTGTAAAACTTGGGGATTCGTAATAAATACTGATAAAACAGAAGCCATTTTATTCAATAGGAAAAAGAATTTGACTAATATTCCCAAGTTATACATTAATAATTCTCTTATAAAATTTAAACCACTTGTCAAAATGTTAGGCATGACTCTAGATTGCAAGTTACATTGGAAAGAACATATAATAGATATTAAAAAGAGAACTGATAAAAGTTTAAATATCCTCAGGCAACTCACTCACAATGAATGGAGTTGTTCAAAATCTGCCCTTCTATCTTTTTATAAAAGCACAATACTATCCAAAATTCAATATGGTGATTTTTTATACGCTAAAGCCGCCACAGTTCATCTCAAACAACTCGATTCTATACAATATAAGTCTCTACTTCTGGTCTGTCATGGACAAAGGGGTACCTCTCTCGGAGCATTGCTTTCCGAATGTGGGGAAAAAAGTTTACAGATTGAAAGGAAACAACATCTACTAAACTTCGCTGGCAAATTGCAGTTTACCAGAAACCCGTTCCTTAGATCTCTCTTAGAAGACAAAAACGTTCCAGACTCTCCACTATCTATTACTTCAGACTATGCTTACAAAATTAATGCACTTATTGAAACTTTTAATATAAATGATAAGTTTGAACGTACTCCGACACCTGTTCAGCCTCCATGGTTAAATACCTTAGACTGCATCGATATTCATCTAAGCAGTATAACGAATAATAACTTAGATAAACAATTAATGAAACAAACTAGTGTTAATTATCTAGAAAAATATATAAACAACTTTGGCATTTTTGTTGATGCAGGTAGTTGCTCTAATGGAAATACTGGTATTGGTTTGTTTTTCCCAGGTGAAGATGTAGGACTTCAGTTTAGAGTAGAGGAACCTCTGTTACCTTACTCAGGAGAACTGCAGGCATTGGTTCTAGGCATTAAATACAGCATCGAAAATAACATCAACAATGCTGTCATTTACTCTGATTGTCTGAATGCTTTGAAGGATATAAAGACTTCTAATTATTTTAAAAATAAAGAACCGAGGCCAAGTTTGGTTGCTAAAATCCAAGCTATGCTGTTGGGATGTTCAACAGACATTAAAATTGTGTGGATCCCAACTTGGCTGAATATGCCTGAGATGTCCCAGGCCCACATACTCTCTAAGACGGCTAATAACAGTACAACCGCATGCGTTTTAAAATTAGAGTTTGCTGACCTTAAATTTCTTATTTCAAAGTATATTGATACTCTATGGCCAGTCGAATGGGACTCCCTTCAAACAGGAGCAGAGTATAAAACGACAATGGGTTTTCAGGGTAAACACTTCTGCACTAACTTTTTAAATCCATCAGAGGAAATCCTCTTGGGGAAGTTCAGATTATGCTGTGTTAACTTAAATTTTTATAAATTTAAAACTGGCCTTGTCTCCTCTCCACTCTGCTCATACTGTATGAAACCTGACGACGTACGTCACTTTCTGACAGAATGTATTTTATATGGTGGTCTTCATAAACAGCTGATATCGATACTTAAACAGTATGGTTTAAACCTAGAAGTTTAAAACTATTTTAAATAATAAAAAAGGCAGCTTTGTATTTGGTAAAATATATCAGCTCTAAAGGTCTAATACTGTGAAAGTACTGGGTTAATAGGAAGGTGTAACCGGAAGTCAATTTTCTTTTTAAGCAACATGATAGTATACCTAACTAACTATTATTTAACTCAACAATCTTATATCTTATACTTTTTTCTAG
>JBNKCO010000072.1:0-87163 GCA_050287785.1 Bacteroidales bacterium | reverse complement strand
ATCTAAAGAAAATGCTTCGGAGGTTAAAGTCCGAAGCTATATCATTTTATCTTAATCTAATGGTTGTACTATTTGGTATGAGGAAAACACAAATTGCTTAAATCAAAAAGAGAGGGGTTTTTCAGGTTCAACTAATTAGATTTTAAAAAGATATTAGAACGAACACTTTGTCAAGCTTTTAAATGGTTTGCAAAAAGTTTGTATTACCTACTTTGTATTAATTTTTATTTTTCATTGACATTGAAAAAATTAGATAAGGACACCCATCCATAGTTCTTTGAAATAAATTTGTATTTTTAAAATTTTTCAGGAGCTTCTGAACGAATGTGTTTGCTCATGCAAGGTACACACAATAAATATTGGTCATTAAGCTTAGCTGAACTCGTTCTGCCATCCTCGGTTGGCTGACATTTCTAGATTGAATATGAAATATAATAAACATATTGCGGTTTACTTGCTTTGCTACGTGAGGCTCCCTTTGGTCGGTTGATTTGGTGGAGTTTTGAAACGCCAAACGCGCTATATTATCGCCATTGCTTGTAACTCGTCCAAAAAAACATCTAATTAGAAATAAGGAATTAAAAATTCTCATTATAAGTTCAGAATTAAAACAATTAGAACATTTAGTAAATGTCAAAAAATATTAAAGATAAAAAAGAAGATTCCGTTGACAAACCCACAGTCTCGTTTCTCAATAAATTTGAAATTACAACACTAAATCCTATGCAGGAGGAGGCATGTAAAACTATTCAATTGAAGTCAGATGTGGTATTGCTTTCACCAACGGGAACTGGTAAAACCTTGGCCTTTCTATTACCTTTAATAGAAGCACTTGATATGAACTGCGTAGAGATTCAAATTCTTATACTTGTTCCCTCGCGTGAATTGGCTCAACAAATTGAACAGGTAACCCGAAAAATGGGAGCGGGTATTAAAGTGAATGCTGTGTATGGTGGACGTGCTGGTAGGCTCGACAAGATCGATTTAAAACACCGACCAGCAATTCTTATTGGTACACCTGGGCGAATAGCTGATAGAATAAGAAGGGATAACTTTACTTTGGAACATATTGATACCCTTGTACTCGATGAATTTGATAAATCGCTGGAAATAGGCTTTGAAAAGGAAATGGCCGAAATTATTGAAGCGCTACCTAATGTTCAACAAAGGATTTTAACTTCAGCTACCAGCGATGTCAGAATACCGGAATTTGTAGGATTGAAAACCCCCGTTTTCATCAACTACCTTACTGAAGGTATATCTCAACTAACGATAAAAACAATTCTTTCGCCCGAAAAGGATAAATTAAAAACCTTAGAAAAAGCACTTGCTTTTATTGGTCACCAACCCGGAATTATTTTTTGTAATTTCAAGGATGCTCTGGAGCGAGTAAGCGATTTTTTAACTGAAAACCATATTCAGCATGAGTGTCTCCATGGAAGCATGGAACAAATTGATAGGGAGCGAGTGCTTGTTAAATTTAGGAATGGCACAAATCAACTCCTTCTGGCAACCGATTTAGCTGCTCGTGGACTTGACATTCCAGAAATAAAATTTATTCTTCATTATCACCTGCCGTTACGCAATAAAGAATTCACTCACAGGAACGGACGAACTGCACGAATGAACCGCGATGGTATTGCTTATATTCTGCATTGGAAAGAAGAGGAACTTCCAGATTTTATTCAGGAAATTGCTCCGGAGAACATTAATATTGAAGACCAACCCATAGCTACGCTTCCTTCACCAGTAAAATGGGAAACCTTGTATATTTCAGGAGGGAGACGAGATAAAATATCAAAAGGAGATATTGCCGGATTATTTCTTAAGCAAGGTCAGGTTCAAAAAGATCAAATAGGTGTTATTGAACTCAAACAGAATTGTGCCTATATTGGTGTACATGCCGAAATAGCTGAAATGCTTATAGAAAAAACCAATAATAGTAAACTTAAAAAAAAGAAGGTGAGAATTAGTCTCATTTGACACCTTATTAAATATATACTTGACTTGATATACAAATGAATATTGAACAGATAAAGGATAACTATTCTCAACTTACTATCGAGAAATTAAAAGCTTTGTGCAAAGATTTAAACGGACTACAACCAGAAGCGATACCATTCTTGCAGCAAGAATTATTCAGTAGAGGAGAAAAAGAAGAAGCACTTAACATAACTAGACACTTGATATCAAACAAATATATTATTGCCGATGATGATATGTTTGATTACTTATTAAAACAACTGGATGAGAAACTGACAGAATCAGAAATTGACAATAGGTTAAAATCTGTTTTTGATTTTGACTTAGCTCATATTGAGATTATTAAGGCGAAATTCAAAGAAAAGGGAAAAGAAAGCTTCTTTTTGGGATTAGGATTAATACTCGTTCCTTTAACAATAGCATTAGTTGTAATAATTTTGAGTGGTCAAATTGCAGGATTATTGGTAATAATATTTATATATTCAGGCATTATCAAAGCAACTAAGGGATATAAGCAAATGATAGGATTTAAACAAACCAAAAGTACCGCTACCAATAAAATGTAAATAGAAGCATAGCAAGGAGCTGCTAAATTTTAATAGTAATGCAAATAATTTAACAAGTGGCAGTTTACTTGCTTTGCTACGTGAGGCTCCCTTTGGTCGGTTGATACTGAGATGCAAGAGGTTGTGCTACGATTTCTCACAAAGACGAATACCAGGCAATAAAACGATAGAACAAACATTAATCGAATAGATAAACATATACTATAAAAATGATTAGAAAAATTTTCCCTTTCATTTTGATTTTTTGCTCAATGAGCGTATTTGCACAGAAGGATTTCAGCAAAGGATTAGTCATTTTAGAAACCAACGATACTATTTCAGGACAACTAAAAAGCAAGAAGTATTTTTCAATAAGCGGGGTGAAGTTATATAAAGGGGATAACAAGGTAAGATATTCAAAAAAGGTAGTAAAAGAAATATATGTAAATTCTGATAATTACGTAAAAAGTGACTTGGGGATTTGGTCTCATGCATTTTTCATTAAAGACCAATCAGGAAATGTAAATTTATACCAATACAGAAAAAAGAAATATTTAAGCGGATTTGATTCTGATATAAACATAGGTAGACTACAACCTGCTTTGAAGTTTTTCTGTAGTGATTATCCAAACCTAAAAGATTCGATTAGTTTGATTGATAATGAAAATATTAATGAATTTATCGATAACTATAATAGCTGGAAAACTCAGCATCCTGAGAATCATTCGTTCTTTGAAGAAAACATTCATACAAAACCGCTAATTAATTTTAAAGTTAGTTTTCTACTTCCAGGAGCAGGTTTTGAATTTGGATTGAGTGATAAATTTTCTTTAAGCACTATGCTGAAGAGTGAATTCGGATATTATGGTTCTTATGGTTTTATTATTAATCCTTTTCTAGATAGTCAATTAAGATTTTATCACAATATAGATAAGAGAAGAGAGCTAAATAAAAGAACATATAAGTATTCGGGCAATTACGTTTGTATAATGCATGGAATGTTTTTTAAACAAGATGCTAGTTTAATGGGATTTGAATATGGTTGGCAAAGAGTAATTAATAAAAGATGGTATACTAATCTTGGAATAGGAGCTGCTAAATGGATAGGATATGATATCTATTCGTTTCTATTTGATCTTGATTTTGGTTATACATTCTAATATTTACAGCTGACAACAAAATGAAACGCTTAACAATCATAGGAGGAGGTCCTTCCGCACTTATGCTCGCAGCACAGCTAGATACGGAGAAGTATCAAGTGACACTGTGTGAAAGAAAAAAGTCTGTGGGACGGAAATTTTTAGTTGCAGGAGAAGGTGGACTGAATCTGACTTACAATTCTTCTGTAGAAGAGCTTATAACTCAATATTCTCCAAGTGAATTTATGGAACCTATCATTCGTCAGTTTACTAATGAAGATTTGATAAACTGGTTGAAGGAGCTAGGGATAGGTACATTTATTGGATCAAGTAATCGGGTATATTCTGATATGGAACTAAAGCCTACTGAGGTTCTTAATAAGATTGTAGAATATATTTCAACTAAGAAAATTACATTCCAACTTGAAAAAAAATGGCTTGGTTGGAACGAAGAAGGACATTTATGCTTTGAAGATCTCGAAGATGTTGCGTCTGATATTGTTGTGTTTGCTTTAGGTGGCGCAAGTTGGAAGGTGACTGGTTCTGATGGAGAGTGGGCAAGTGCCTTTGAGGCTCGTGGGGTTCGGGTACTTCCATTTAGAGCGGCCAATTGTGCTTTTGAAGTAAATTGGAATAAGGACTTTATTACCATACACGAAGGAAAACCATTAAAGAATATTGCTTTAACATACAGTAATCTTTGTTCTAAAGGAGAGTTGGTCATTTCCAAATTTGGTCTTGAGGGTAATGCTATTTATGCCTTAAGTCAAAAGATTCAGGATGCTCTGCTTACCGAAGAATCGGTTGTAGTTCATTTGGACTTAAAGCCAACAATGACAGTAGATCAAATAAAGGCTAAATACAAGAGGTCTCGCTTGTCTAAGGTGACTGATATTTTGAAGGAAGATTTAAATCTTGATCGCACAGCCATAGCACTGTTAAAGCAATTCTCAAATAAAAACGCATTTCTAAATCCTGATTTGCTTGCAGAAACGATTAAATCTATCCCCATTATTATTCAATCTGCGGATGAATTGGATAAAGCGATTTCAACTTTAGGTGGTATTGCTTTAGATGAAATTGATAGGAATTTTCAGTATAACAAAATACCCAATACTTATGCCATTGGAGAGATGCTTGACTGGTACGCGCCTACCGGAGGTTATTTATTACAGGGCTGCTTTAGTATGGGGTTTGTATTAGCAAAATATTTGAATGAGTTGTAGCTTTGTAAGAAGAAGGAGTAAGCAATTTGTTTTGAAAACAATCATTAGTCCATTTACTATTGGGCATTAAGAGCTGTTTACCTATCTTCTAGTCAGATGTTTCATTCTTATCGCTAGCTTTTTCAATTTCTTTTTTATTTAAATTTTCTGATATTTTCTTTTTGCTTTTATCAATGACTTCCCCAAAAAAGTTTGGATTTATACTAAGTATCACAACAAGAAGTGAGCAAATAACAATACTGAAGAGTACAATAGCGTAACCCAAATTCTGGATGTTTTCTCCCGTAGCAATACCACTCTGAAAAGGAACAGAGGCAAGAACAGCAGTAACCAATCCCTTGGGAGTTAAAACAGACATTATATTTCTCTCTCCTTTTGTCACCCCTTTTCTGGAAAAAAGCCATATTGTACCAGTTCTAAATAATATTATCAGGAGTACAACTAAAAAGGCAATCAAGTAAACTGAAATGGAGCTAAATTTCAGTGCGATACCAATGTAAACAAAGAAGAAAGTTTGCATAACAAATACTATCTCTGAAAAGAAATTCTGCTCAGTTTCATTAAAGCCGGATGTTTCAAAATTGAAAACTTTCTTATAAAACTTGTTGCTATTTATCAATTCATTGTTTCCTAAAACAATGCCAAATGAAAGTACAGCCAATCCTCCATTAAACTTCAGAAGCTCTACTACTCCATAAAGTATAAAGACAAAAGCAAGTGTAGTGATCATTGAATTCTCTATACTTCTTATTAGTTTTATTAAACCTGACCAGATAAATCCACCTCCCAGACCTAATAAAATAGCGAATAAAAAAGCTTTCCACATTTTTGAGAAAACCGTTGCTACTTCTACTTCACCTTGCGCCATTCCATCAATAAGAGCCAAGCCCACAACTAAACAAAGAACATCACTAATAGCCGATTCAAGAATTAAAACTGAGGTACTTTTTTCGCCCATCTTAAGCTGACGGACAATTGGAATTACTACAGCTGAGGAAGTTCCGCCAACAATAGCACCAATAAAGGCAGCGCTTAAGGTGTCAAAACCCATTAGCCATTTTGTGACAGTAGCCACTACTACTAGGGTAAGGGCAAAATTTACGACCGTTAATATGGAAGCAGCGCCTATTGATTTTTTTATTTCATTAAGTTTCAAATGAACACCACTTTCGAACAAAATAACAATAAGAGTTATCGAGGTAAATACTTTGCCAATTTCCCCAAAATATTCCATGGTAACCAAACCAGATATTGGACCTACAATTATTCCTATTAATAGCAATAGTAAAACATTGGGGATTTTTGTTTTTACAAATAGCTCTTTAAAAGCATGCGAAAAAAAGATTAATACCCCTAGTGCAATAATTGTTGTTAGAATATTCATGTTTGTAGTTTATTTTGATAACCTAAATATAAACCTTAGGATTAACAGAAACAAAAAAATCAGATTAGAGCCATGCTTTGTTCAATCTTTTTTTTTCATTGCGTCATAATACCTTTGAATATATTAGAGGTCTGAAAAAATGCAGACTGATTCTATTACAATAAAAATTATGACTATAAAGATAAAGAAGTGACAGAGTTTCTTCTATAACTCCATGCATTGCATTACAAAAGTATATATCCAGGCTTGTTTTGTAAAATATTTTCCATCTACAGCGCTATGTCCCGAATTCATTAACACTCTCAGAAGTAGTAAATTATTATCTGTTTTATATGCTCTGAGTTTTGCTACCTGTTTAACTGCTGTAATAGGATTGACATTTACATCTAACCAACCGGAAAAATAAAGCATATTTGGGTAGTTCTGTTTTTTTATGTTTTGGTAGGGACATATCTTTTTTAGCATTTCGTATTCAGTATCAATATATGGCGAACCAAATAAATTATAATCAAACCTATTATCGGCATTTGTACTATCAGATAGTTGAGTAAGCAAATCGCCAGCAGGGACATCCGCTATAATGCCATTGAACAGAAAAGGATAATTGTTTGCAACATAGCTCATAACAAACCCTCCATGACTAGCTCCATACGCAAAAAGTTTATCTGCAGAAGTTATCCTTTTGTCAATTAAATGCTTAGCTGCATCAGCAAAGTCATCCCCACTAATTGCAACATTTCTAGATATTGCTTTATTTTTCCATGAGGTACCTAGCTCAGCACTTCCTCTTACTAAGGCAAAACCAACAATGAAGCCTTTATTTAATAAGGGAAGATATTCTGGTCTGAATACCGGGTTATAGTTTAAATTTCCTCCGCCGTAAGTTTCTAAATATAAGGGTGATTTACCCATTTTGTTTTTTGCCTTCTTGTTATATATAAGAATAATAGGAATTGTTACACCATCTTTACTAATGGCATTTTCTACCGTAACGACATATTTGTTTTCGTTATAATTAGAAATTGAATCAGAACCAATTAACCTGAGTGTTTTGTCTTTAATGCTATAGTAGTAATATTTTGTTGGCGATAAATACGTCTGATAAGAAATTAATAGATTATGTAGTGAATCTGATTTCAGTACTGTGGCTGTATGATATTTATCGGGAAAGGAAATGTTGCTGATTAAGGAATCTGTTTTTTCATTGTAGAGCAAAATATCTGTTGTTATTCCTTTTAAGGAAGATAGTATTAAAAGAGAATCGATTTTTCCGGTAAGTCTTATTTCGCTTTCACTATCTGGAGGAATAATTATCTCCCAGTTTTCTTTTATTGGATTATTTTCTTCCGCTATGTATGTGCAGAATTTATCTGAAGTCTGGTTTGTGTTAATGTAGAATCCTTTTTTTGTATTAAAGTGTTCAACATTAAATACTTTATTCTTTTGGGCGGCTAAAAGTAGTTTTAATTTGGGTTCGGTTTCCTGTTTCTTAATATAAAAGATAGAGTCAGTTCCAGTGTTTCTGCCAATATTTACAAAAACATATTCTTTTGACATTGACTCACGGTACCAAATAGCATTATCAATACCTGTTTGATACAGAAGCTTACTATCACCGTTTTTAAGGTTGCGATAATATAATTTTCTATTAAAAAAAGCACCATCAATTCGTTCAAGGTTTAAATATGTACTATCAGTTATCCATTTACAGGTCAATGCCTTTATTATGTCAATATTTTTTTTTGTTTTTACATCCATAAAAATCAACTGGAAATCTAATTCATTAGCATCTCCTGTCGGATACTCGCGATAGCAAAAGATTGAATTGTTGGGGTTTGCACCTATCCAACCAATAAAATAATCCTGCGAGTTTTTTAGTTTTTCGCTAAAATCAATCAGTGTGTCGACTTTGCCAGTGCTGTTTCTTCGAAATAACCCTTCGTCGTGTATTCGTAATGTGTCGTAGAAGTATGTGTAATCACCAATTTGTTGTGTCCATTCTTTTTGTTTTATATACTTGTTGACAGAATACTTAGTGGCAATCTCGTTCGATAATTCTCTAACAAGAGGTCCATATTGTATAAAAAAGTTGTCGGTGTATTTATTCTCTTTTCTTATGTAGGAGATAACAGAATCTTCGTTTCCCGATTCCAACCATGAATAATTATCGGGAAATGTATCGTTATTAATATAAAGGGTGTCGGGTATTATTTTTGCTACTGGCGTAGTTAAATTTGTGTCGTACTCGAATTTGCTTGCATATTGAGCACTTAAAGGCAGTGCTTCTTCTAGGCTTTCCTTTACTTCATTTTGTAGTTTTGTCGGGTGTAAAACATTGTAGTCTTTCCAAAAATCCGGATTGTATTCAGTCCCGTAATGATATAATGAACTATTGTAATAATTCTTAAAGCACTCATTATCTGCAAATCTGAGAACACTATCGGTAGAAATAGAATTAAACATTAACTCGTGCTCAGTTTTTAATTTAACTACATCAGATTTATACGGAATATATGTGTTGTATTGCTTTGCACATATAGATTTATAGTACCACTTTTCATTCCACGGGAAATATTTTATCTCAAAAACAACACTATCAGACCTAAACAAATCCTTTTTATTCTTATATTTTTTAATTCGTTTGTTAACCTGGGATATCTTTCGGGTTCCTAAATATGGTATTAGTTTTCTGCTGTATTGGATAATAGCATATGTTTCTTTGTCGATGTAAAATGTCCAGCTATTAGATTTTAATACATATATTGGTTTTCCTTCCCATTCAGAATGAGAAACTTTTAGGAAATTCCAACCTTCCATATTCTTGTATGTTTTTTCAAAAGTATTCTGTTCTTTAAGCATGAGTTCCCAGGTGTTAACTATATCGAAGCCTAACGACATAGCAGGGCCTCCCGAAATACATAAATCAATGCCGGTATTAGAAATGTCGTAACTACTTCTCGATTCTATTATTTTAACCTGATTTGTAATCGCCATTCTAAAAAGACATATATCCAGGTATAAGGCATTATCTAAATCATCGTAGCTACTTGATTGGTAATAAGACCTGTTGTAATCTAAAACATCGAAGGGGTGTTTAAAGGGTTCTATGTAGTACTCGCAGGCTGCTTCCGACATTCTTCTAGCTTTATTATCCTGAAAAAGAATTTCGCGATAAAAAGCATCGGCGTTTATGGGTTCTTGCCAGTAGTTTTGCTTAAGATTATAAGCAACCTTTGCCATTATTTCAACCGGATCCGGAGGTTTTACATAGACTGCCGATATTTCATTTTTAGCAACCTCTAAAGAAATAATGTTTTCCCTATTTAATAGTTCCTCAATTTTCTTTTCAAACGATTTATAACCTACATAAGAAATGATAAGTGTGCTATCGCTAAATTCAGGTCGAATTCTTAGAGTAAAAGCACCATCGCCATTTGTAACACATCCTAAACTAGTGTTTTTAATACGAATATGCGCATAGGGCAATGACAATTCTTTGTCGTCAGAATCTACAACACTTCCATAAACGCATAATTGAATACTCTTAGGTGTAATAATTATAACATTGTTGTTTACTTTATAATCGGCATTCAGATCTTTAAAAAGTATTTGAAGTGCTTTGTTAACAGATACACTCTTAACTTGTAGACTTACTTGTGTTTCAGGTGAAATAACATCATCGTTTAGAATAAAATCAAAGCCAGTTTGTTCCCTTATGTTGATTAAAACTTCTTGTAAAGTAGCTTTTCTAAGTTGTATTGACACCAAATTGCTTTGAGAAAGGACAATTATTGGAACGAATAGGATTAAAACTGTAATTGCTTTGTATAGTTGTGTTTTCGCCTTCATTTTATTTTTGTTTACTAATTATTAGTACGTTATTGGCGTTAACAGAAAAGTTTATCAAGCATGTCTGGGAAATAGTATTCAGTAAATCACCTAAACTAGTATGCTTATTTAATGTTCCAGTGAATTTTGTGTTTTTTATTGATTCATCTGTAAATTGAATTTCACAATTGTACCATCTTGAAAATTTATTAGCTATGCTTGCAAGTGGTTCGCTCTTAAATACAAATAAGCCATCTTTCCAGGATATATATTGATAAGTGTCGACTGTAGCAGTCTCAATTATATTTGAATCCTTATTAAGTATTGCTTGTTGTCCCGGAGTTAAATATATTGTGTTGTTTAATTCAGTTTGATTAATCTTAACACTCCCTTCTAACAAGGTAGTCGCTATGTGTTTTTCATTGTTGTAAGCCATTACATTAAAAGAAGTTCCAAGAACAGTTATGTCATAGCCATTGGTGTGGACAATAAATGGTTTATTCTTGTTAGTAGTAACCTCAAAATATGCTTCTCCCTCCAGAAATATCTTTCGTTCAGAATCAGAAAAGCTTATGGGGTATTTTAATTTAGAGTCGGCATTAAGCCATGCTTTTGAGCCATCAGCCAGAATTAAACTGTATTCGCCACCTTTAGGAGTTTGAAGAGTATTATATTCAATTATTTTTGGTGAAGTTATTTCCGGACCATATATCAAAGTATAACTTGAGTCAGTTATTAGGGACGATTCTGATATTTTAATATTGTTTGCTTTGAAGTTTTTTCCTATAGCAACTATTTCTCCATTGCTTAAGGTAAGAATGGCTTTTTGGTTCCCTGGTTTAAAAGGTATATCTACAATTATGGAATCAGCAGGTTTTGGACTTAGTAAGAATATATAACCGGCAACTAATAATGGAATGGTAATAGCTGCGGCATATCGTATTATTTTAATAGTTAGCTGTTTAGTTTTTCTGTTAACTTGTCGTAATCTTTTCTCTGTTTTTATCCATGCAGAATCAACATCATATTTGAAGTAATATTTTAAAGCTGAATTAATGTTATCGTGATTAATAGTTTCCTTATAAATTGCTTTGTTCTCGGGGCTTTGGTTAATCCATGCTTCGAGCTTTTTTAAGTCTTTGTTGGAGATATTTTGGGTTATCTTTTTAAAAATTAATTCCGGGATGTTTGAATGTTTTATTATCATATTGATTTTCCATTTAATTCAGGAACAACCAAGAATTAAAACCGGGTGAGAAAAATATTAATTTTTTAATAAGTAAAGTAATAAAATTGAAACAGGAAGTATATCTTTTAGCTTGATTCGAAGTAATTTGTATGCTGTCTTTTTATGTGTTTTAACGGTGTTGACTGAAATGTTTAAGGAGTCTGCAATGTCTTCGTTTTTTAAACCTTTCAGGCTTAATTCAATTATGCTTCTGCAATTTTGTGGTAACGATTCAATAGCCTTGTAAATTAGTCGTATGGTTTCTTCATTGATGTATTTTTTGAGAAATAAATTTTCATCGAAACCATCTTTAGGTTGGTTATCTTCAAACTTATTCCTTGCAGATTGATGCTTAATTTGATTTATACATTTATTCTTTACGGTTCTATATAGAAAGACTTTTGTTGATATTGCATCATTAAAATCATTTTGATTTTCCCAAATATAAACAAATGAATCTTGTACAATATCCTCGGCAAATAAGTCATCTTTCACATAGCTCAACGCAAAATGACACAGTGAGCGATAGTATGTATCGAATAATATTTGAAGTTCTTTTTTATTAATGGCTATTTTGAATATGTTCTTTTAAAAAAATAAACAAATATACAATTAGAATAATACAAGAGGTGAAGTTGATGCAATTTGGATGATATTGAGGGACTTAAAAATGAGAAATTATTAATTATTAATATAACTTTTATGCTGGAATCGATTGTGTTCAGGCTATGTAATACAGGCGTATAATTAATTATCAAAAATAAATATCTCTGCCAGAAAGCGGGTGTGAATCTCTGTAGCTTATTTTGCTATAGGATATTAATACCGAATCTATATTTCAGGCCTTAATTTATTGAGCCTTTGGTAATAAATCTATACTTCAGCGTTATACAATGTTTGCAAATCCCATAAAGGCCATTGCCAAAATACCAGCAACAACAAAAGCAATAGGAACACCTTTCATTCCAGTGGGTATGTCAGCCAAATCAAGTTGTTCGCGGATACCAGAGAATGTAATTAAAGCAAGTCCAAAACCAATAGCATGAGAAAATGCGAAAACTACACTAGAAACCATATCCAGATCTTTTTGTGCAGTTAGCATTGCAACACCTAAAATTGCACAGTTTGTTGTTATTAAAGGAAGAAAAATTCCTAACGCCTGATATAAAGGAGGACTTACTTTTTTTAATATAATCTCAACAAGTTGTACTAGCGATGCTATAACAAGAATATATGTAACTGTTTGCATAAACGGAATTCCGAACTGTACAAGTAACTTTTGTATCAGATATGTAACCAGAGTTGCAATAACCATAACAAATGCAACAGCACCGGTCATACCAACTGCAGTATCAACTTTTCCAGAAACTCCAATAAACGGGCAAACTCCAAAAAATTGTGCTAGAAGAATGTTATTTACAAATACAGCACCTATAACAATTAAAATTAGTTCCATAGTTATAATTATTTAGCAGACTTCTTTTTTATAATGTTCATAACAGCAATAAGATATCCTAATGCAAGAAATGCACCGGGAGCTAAGATAAAGGCAATCATGCCATCGCTCTGAGTGTAGTCTGTTTCAGGATTAAATATTTTTGCAAAACCTTCAATTATTTTCCATCCAAAAATGGCTTTACTACCAAGTATTTCGCGTACCGAGCCGAGAAGAAATAAAGCAAATGTAAAACCAAGGCCTATAGCTAATCCATCTATTAAAGATGAGAATGCTTTGTTCTTTGATGCAAAGGCTTCAGCTCTACCTAAAACTATACAGTTTACAACAATAAGAGGAATAAATAATCCAAGATTGTCATACAGACTAGGTTCTCCGTTGGGGCCGAGTTCATTTAAGTAAGCTTTCATAACCAAGTCAACTACTGTAACAAAGGATGCTATTACTACAATAAATGAAGGTATTCTTACTTTGTCAGGAATGTAACGAGCTAAAAGCGATATAGCAACATTTGAAAGCACAAGAACAAAAGTGGTAGCAAGTCCCATGCTAATGCCATTAATTGCAGAACTTGTTGTTCCTAAGGTTGGACACAAACCTAAGAATAGAACAAAAACCGGGTTTTCTTTAATAAACCCTTTAGTGAAGTTTTTTAAAGTACTCATTCTTTGTCTCCTTCCTTCTTAATATATTCTTCAATAAGTTTATTGTAGGCTCTTTGTACAGCTTCGCAATAAGCTCTGGAAGTAATTGTTGAGGCGGTTATGGCTTGTACCTCACCGTCGTCTTTTTTAACTTTCAGGCTAAATACTTTTGGATCTTTACCTAAGAACTGATTTGCAAATTTAGGTTCCGTCATTTTTGTTCCTAATCCAGGTGTTTCTTTATGTTCCAGAACAGCAATATTCTTTATTTTCCCTTCCAGAGTAAAACCAGCCAGAAGTCTTAACTTTCCGGCAAAGGCATTCTTGGAGAACGATTCAATAGCATATCCAACAATTGTACTATCGGTTATTGTACTATCTTCAGCGCGAACATATTTTCTGGCAATGTAAAAGTGTATGCTATCACCTTCAATATCTGAAGAGAACGTAACTTTTTCATTAGCAGGAATATTATCAAACTTTGGAGCAACTCTTTCAATTGCAGAATTTAACTTTTTTGCCTCAGCAATTGCTATTGGTCCTTTGGTTTTTTCGAAAACAAAACCAAGGGCTGCCGCAGCCACTAATGTTACAAGGAACAAAGTGAGCGCCATATTTATAAATGTCGATTCTTTTTTAGCCATGTTTTATTTTGTTATGCCGAAACGATGAGGTTTAACAAATCTGTTTAGAAGAGGAGTAAATCCATTCATAATTAATATTGCGAATGAGATACCTTCCGGATAAGCTCCAAATACTCTTATCACCACTGTAATTACTCCAATGCCAATTCCATAAATAATCTGTCCTTTAGGTGTCATTGGTGAGGTTACATAATCGGTAGCCATAAATATACCCCCCAAAAGAACACCTCCCGTCAGAAGATGGAAAACCGGGTCTGCCATATGGAATGGTATCAGCTCTTTAAGGTTTTTATCCATGTATTGAATATATGGGAAGTCCCATCCGAATCTATTTGAAAGAAAATCGTGTCCATCAAGACTAAATAGCCAAAGTATACCGGTAAACACAAAAACACTTCCTAATACTGCAATTGGAATGTGCCATGTGATAACCTTTGTGGCAAGCATATAAATCAGACCTATTAGTAATGCAAAGGCAGCAATTTCGCCAAGTGAACCTCCAATGCTTCCCCAAAAGAAGTTTCCGTATTCTAATCCATGTTCAGCAAATATTGATGAAACACTATCGCCAGCTTTTATTCCTTCTTTAATCATTCCCAAAGGAGTAGCTCCGGTAGCAGCGTCAAGATTTTCAGTTGAAATAAGTGCAGGTGTATCAAAACCATGTGCATTTGGGAACTTTGTCATTCTGGTTGGGAACGAAAGCAACAGAAAAACCCTACCTACTAGTGCAGGATTAAAAGGATTGTTACCTATTCCGCCAAAAGTCATTTTACCAACACCAATAGCCACAATAGCACCTATTACAATAATATGTGGAGGTAAACTTGCCGGTAGATTAAATGCTAACAGAATTCCGGTTACAAGTGCCGAGCCATCTGTTATTCTGGCAGGTACCTTCATTATGAATTTTTGAATCAAAAATTCAATAGCAACACACGAAAACACTGATAATAGTGTAACATATATGGCTCCAAGTCCAAAGAAATAAAAAGAAACCAACAAGGCCGGAACCATGGCAAGAACAACTCCATACATCAGTTTTTTCACTGATTGTCCACTATGTACGTGGGGAGAGGGTGATACAGTTATTAGATTGTTCATTATTATTTTCTTGATCTGATTATTCTACCAACATTAGTTTTTCCAAAGCGGATGTGATCAAGTAATGGTCTTCCTGATGGACAGGTATAGCTACACGAACCGCATTCAATACAATCCATTACTTTATCATTTTCTAATCTGTCGAAAAGTGATTTTTCACCTAATACTGATAATAAGTATGGTTCTAGTCCCATTGGACAAACAGAAACACATTTCGAACACTTTATACAAGGCTCAACCTCTTTTCGTTTAGCCTCTTCATTTCTCATAATAAGAATTCCAGAGCTACCTTTTACTATTGGTACATCTGTGCTAGATAGTGCTTTGCCCATCATAGGACCCCCATTAATAACTTTACCTGAATCTTCTGGTAAGCCACCAGCAGCCTCTATCAGAGTATTTACGGAAGTTCCGATTCTAACCTTAAAGTTTGATGGTTTTGCGACAGATTTACCTGTAACAGTAACTATTCGTTCAAAAAGAGGCTTGTTTTTCTGAACAGCTTCATACACAGCAAAAATACTACCTACATTGAATACTACAGCACCAATATCAATAGGTAATCCACCAGAAGGAACTTCGCGGTTGATTGTAGCGTTAATAAGTTGTTTTTCACCACCTTGAGGGTACTGTACTTTTAATGCAACTACCTCAATTCCATTATATGTTTTTGCAGTATTACTTATCTTTTCAATTGCATCGGGTTTGTTGTTTTCAATTCCAATAATTGCTTTATCAACACCTAATGCTGTTTTTATAATTTCAATACCTACAAGTAACTCTTCAGTTTTCTCGAGCATTAAAACATGGTCTGCTGTTAGATAGGGTTCGCATTCAACTCCATTTATAATTAGGTATTCAGCAGTTTTACCTTTTGGTATAGAAACCTTCACATGTGAAGGAAAGGTCGCTCCACCTAATCCTACAATACCTGCTTCGGCAAGTTTGGCAACTATCTGTTCTTTGGTTAATTTGATGTCTTTAACTAAAGTATCAGATTTGTCTATGGTTTCCAGCCATTCGTCGCCTTCAACATTAATGAAAATAGCATCTCTTTTATATCCGCTTGAATCGAGAGCTTTATCAATTTTCAATACTTTTCCTGAAACTGGAGAATGAATATTTGCGGATACAAATCCACTGCTTTCTGCCAAAAGCTGACCTACTTTTACTTCATCGCCTTTAGCTACAACTGGTTTTGCAGGCGCTCCCAAGTGCTGACCTAATGGGATTACTACTGATTCTGGAACAGGAAGATCCGAAATAGCAGATTTTGATGAAAGCTTATTTTCGGGTGGGTGAACACCTCCTAGAGCAAAAGTCTTTAACACGGCAACCTCCTTTAATTATTTTGAGTTTTGTCTTCAGTATCTCCTTTAGGGGTTTCTGAAGTGCTTTCTACTTTTTCTTTCCTTGGCGGGAAGCCAATTTCAATAATAGCATTGGTTGGACATTCCACAACACATTTTCTGCATAATTTACACTTATCAGCATCAATATATGCAAGATTATTCTTCATTTCTATAGCCTCGAAAGGACAAACTTTGAAACATTTGCTGCATCCGATACAGGCTGCTGAACAACTCTTTTTAGCTATTCCGCCTTTATCTTCATTTTTACAGGCTACATATATTTTACGATCTTTCTTCGCACGTTTCCTAAGTTCAAATAAATCTTTTGGACAGGCTTTAACACAAGCGCCACAAGCGGTGCATTTTTCATCATCTACAACCGGAAGATTAGTTGCTGGATCAATATGAAGTGCATCAAAATTACAAACATCTACACAGTCACCATGACCTAAACATCCAAAAGAACAACCGGTTTCTCCTCCATAAACTGAAGATGTTATAGCACAAGTTGTAGCACCATCGTATACACTGGTTTTTGGACGATTGTCGCAAGTTCCGTTACATAATAAAACAGCAACTTGAGGTTCCTGGGCGACAGCATTGCGACCAAGTATTTTTGCAACTTCTGCCATAAGATCATTGCCACCGACAGGACAATACAAGCCATCAAAATCTTCCGCCTTTACACAGGCTTCAGCAAAATTTCGACATCCTGCAAATCCACAACCGCCGCAATTCGCAGCTGGCAATGCTTCTTCCACTTCGTCGATGCGCGGATCTTCATAAACTTTAAATTTTTGCGCCACAAAATATAGAACAACAGCGGCGGTAATTCCCAGTCCGCTTAAAGTTGCTATTGTGTCGAAGATAACTAGTATCATATTAATTTACTTTATTCAGGGTGAATTGAAAGGTTTTTTGAAGTTTGTTTTTCAATAAATACAAAACTATATAATAGGGTGCCAAAAGTAGAATCGAAATGATTCCGGATACACCTTCACTCAATCCGATAGATGTTAAAACAATTAAAGAAGCCATTAGAATTATAAAAGGAATTATATATGCAAGCAACGTAGCCTTCATACCCAGCGATTTTTTCATAATAACTTTCACTTGTTCTCCCTTATGAAAATTGGTGGAGTCAACACTTACGTCAATGACTTTTTCGGCAATTTCACCCATTTGACAGGCTGATTGCGACTGACAGGATGAACAAGCTGAAAATGAAGTAATATTCACTTTCGCAACACCATCCTTTATTTCTTCAATTATTCCTTTCTGCTCTACACAGGTGTTGGAACTCATTAATTATTTTTTTTTATTTGGGCACGACAAAATTATATGTTCTGAGAGAACAAAAAATTACAAAATTCATATTTATCGTTAAATAGAAAGATTCTAAATAAAATTACTTCTTTTTTGAGGAGAGAGGATGTCGAGTTCCTTTTATTGAAACAAGCCGAGCTTTTACATTTCCAATTAATATAGGACTTTCAACGTATACTGGGATTTGGTTCTTGTCATTGGTAACCCATAAGACCATGTTTTCCCCCTCATGAAACATAGTTCCTTCAACCAAAAGAACGGCAAATTTGAGGCATTCAAAGGTTCCTATTCCTTTAATCTTGTAATCTTCTATTCCGAGATACCGAAAATATAAATCGTAGATTTCATCGTCTAATGCTACTGAAACAGGAATTTTATCGTTGACTTTATATCCTGAAAAATCAAAATTACGTGTGTACAGAAAAGAACTCATAATATCCCATGTGCATGAGTTACTTTTCAGTGTGTCGTATTTTACAGGATCATCCTTAACTTTGCTTTTTCTGTAAATCAGAGAATCACCTTCAAAGGTGTAGGTTTCATGTTGTCTCCAATTACCCTCGCGCGTGTTTCTCTGAAAAAGCAGCGGGCGTAAATCGTCTTCTCTTACCCAAGATTCGTACCTGTCGCGTACCCTGAAGAACTTGTCCCACCAGTTAAAGGTTCTACCTTCCCCAATAAAATGGTAGGCTGGTTGGTCGAATATTTGGTCTTCTTTTATTGAAAACTTTACCATTCCAACTTCGGAAAAAACTACAAACCAGTTATAAGACAGAATATAGGTTAGTTCCTCACCGGGCAAGAATGTTGAGTTCGAAAATTTACAATTGTTTGTGTCCTGGGCGTTAGTCGCAGAGCTAATCAATGCAAGTAGGATTAAAACAATTCCACTGCTAACATGTTTCATATTAAACTTCATTTCTACAAAAATAATCAAATATGGAAATGTTGAATGATCTATTTCATAAATAAGAATAAAAAAACACTAAGTGGAGGTTAAAGCGAATAGTAAAGTTTATTCTGTTTCAATAAAATTAAATTTTATTTCCAGTATTGATTCGTAATATTCACCCCGTTCAAGAATGTCATCATCACCTTCTTCGTAATACCAGTTTATGTTTATCTGCTTGCCTTTGACTGCGACATCAACCAGCGCTCTTAGAATTTCCAGAATAGCCTTAGAAGAACCACTATTAAAATATTCAAGCGAGATGTCAACAGTTGTTGTGTCTGATGGGGCCAGGCAATAATTATATACCCAAGCAAAAAGCTCGTCGTAAAATTTATATGGATCTTCTGGGATGGACCGTCCACTAATCACAAATCTTCCATCAGTAGTAAAGCTTACTTCTGGTGTGCGTTTTGTACTTACGATTAGAAGGTTTTCCATGAAAAGACTAGCATTAAGTTACCTACTAAGTGCTAAATTTACAATAAATTCAATTTCTTAGCTTATCAAATAAAATTAATTTGATATTTTTTTGTTTCAATTAAACAATTATAAGTCAATTGCTTGAATTAGACAAAACAATACTAACAATATTAGTCTTTTTATAGATTGAAGACAAGAATAGAAATTAACAATCTGTTTGCTGATGAAAAATAAGAAGTTGCGTATGGTTTTGAAACAACTAGGCGCAATACATAATAGTGTCCATCATTAAGCTTCATTGATTCATTGTAACCAGCTTGTAATTCAATAGTTTGCGTTAATAAACTCCTGAATTTTAGGTCTCACGAGCCTCGATTTTGTATTTTATAGAACAGACTCATGGAAAATGCAGTCTTTAAAGACATACTCGAATTATCACATTGATGAATTTGTTTATGCTAATATCTTTGCAAAAAGCAGTATAAGTTTTGTTAAGCTTTGTTTCTTGCGTATGGTGCGGTATCTAAAGCGCCAAATTGTCCTTGAAGAAATTTATAATAACCAGCAATAGCTATCATTGCAGCATTATCGGTAGAGTATTTAAATTCAGGTATATATATATTGCAATTTTCAGTTTCTCCAAGTTCAATTATTGCACTTCTTAGTCCGCTATTTGCCGATACACCTCCTGCAATAGCAATATGTTTAATGCCTGTTTCTTTTACTGCAATTCGTACTTTTTCTAAAAGAATTTCAATTATTGTTTTTTGTATTGATGCAGATATGTCGGATTTATTTTCATCAATAAACAATGGATTTTCTTTTACTTGATCTCTAAGAAAGTATAGAAAGGAAGTCTTTAATCCACTAAAACTGTAATCTAATCCTTTAATTTTTGGTTTATTAAAACTAAAGGTAGCCGGGTTGCCCTTTTTTGCAAGTTTATCAACAAGTGGTCCGCCCGGATAAGGGAGGCCCATTATTTTGGCACATTTATCAAAAGCCTCACCAGCTGCATCGTCAATAGTCTGACCAATAATTTCTGATTCAAGGTGATTCTTAACTATTAGTATTTGTGTATGTCCCCCAGAAACCAGTAAGCAAAGAAAAGGGAATGGTGGTATAGCCTTATTTTCATTCTTTTCCTGAAGGAATACAGATAAGATATGTGCATGCAAATGATTAACCTCTATTATTGGAATGTTTCTGGCAAGAGCAAATCCTTTAGTAAATGAAGAGCCAACCAGAAGTGCACCCATTAATCCTGGTCCGCGAGTATAAGCTACAGCCGAAATATTCTTGGGGGTAAGACCTGCTTCTTTAATAGCAATATCAACAACAGGAATAATATTCTTCTGATGCGCTCTTGAAGCAAGCTCAGGAACTACTCCTCCATATTTTTTATGAACATCCTGGTTTGCTACCTTATTACTTACTACAAATCCATCTATTATTACTGATGCTGATGTGTCATCACATGACGATTCTATACCTAAAATTACTTTATTCATTCTCCAATGTTAAATAGTAGCACGAATTTTGCTTCCTTTGCAATAGCAAAAAATCAATGCGCAAAATTATTAAAAAAATAGTGTATCTGTTTGGGTGGTTGTTATTCCTTTCAATTTTATTAGGAATAATTGCATCAATACTTATCAATACGCCTAGTGTTCAGGAATATATAACCACAGAAGCATTCGGCAAGCTAAATGATAAGTTTGGGAATAATTTTACCCATTCGAAAGTAAAATATAAGTTATTTAATCGCGTGGATATTAGCGATATGCTTGTGATGGATCAGGCAAATGACACAATAATTTATGCTCCAAAGCTTAGTGCAAATTTTCCCGGACTAATTCGAAAAGTATTGTTTCATAAAGAAGATCCTGTTCGAATTGGAGCACTTAATTTTGAAGATTCATACATTAGATTTTATATCGATTCTACTAAAACTGAAAATATTCGGTTTATTATCGATTCGGTTAAAGCACACAGGGATACAAGCAAGCTTTCTAAGCCACTCTTTTTTAATAAAATAACCATTAAGAACAGCACTTTTGTTTTATTGAGATATGACACAGCACAATCGGAATATGGTATTGATTATTCACGAATGGTTTTTAATGAGTTAAATTTAAAAGTAAAAGACTTAAAGGTTTATTCAGATACCCTTGAAATGGATATAAAAAAGCTTGCTTTTGTTGAAAAATCAGGTGTTAAGATGCAATCTTTTAAGAGCAACCTTCATTTGTGTAACTCACAAATGTACTTCAGTAATCTTGAAATAAACTTGTTAAAGTCAGAGTTAAGTCTAAAGAAAATAAACTTTGACTTTGAAGAATTTAAGGATTTTGCAGACAGAAATATATTCGACAAAGTCAGAATAAGTCTAGATATTGATAATGCAGATCTAAATATGCAGGAGGTTGGATATTTTGTTCCGTTTTTCAAGGAGATGAATTCTAGAATCAATCTTAAAGGTTCGTTTTATGGAAAACTTTCCGATTTTAATGGTCGTAATATGGTTGTTAAATTGGGCAGTAATACTCTTCTGAGAGGTAATTTTGATATGACTGGGTTGCCTAATATTTCGTCAACCTTTTTGTTTTTCAATATTGATGAATTTGTTACTACTCATTCAGATATAGATAGTTTGTTATTACCCGGTGGGAGAAGAATAGAATTACCCAATGTGTTGAGTAATATCAAAACCCTTAATTACAAAGGGAATTTTACTGGATTCTTTAAGGATTTTGTTTCATACGGTCAAATTACCAGCGAACTAGGAACGGTAATGACTGATGTGTTGTTTGAGCCCGATTCGAATAATATGATATCATTCAGAGGTAGGTTGGAAAGTAATAATTTTGATGCGGGGACCCTTATAAATAACCCGGACATGATTGGGGCTATTTCATTAAATCTTTCTGTGGATGGCCGCGGATTAATTGATGGAGGGTTTAATGTTGATATAGAGGGTGATATTGACCAGTTTGAATTAAATAAGTATAACTACCGAAACATTACCGTTGATGGAAATTTCTCGAAGAATAGGTTTAACGGAAAGCTTGAAGTTGACGATCCAAATGCAAAGTTTCAATTCGATGGCTTAGTCGACTTATCCTCCGAAATTAGACAATATGTTTTTTCTGCAAATGTATTCTATGCGCAATTATATAATTTGAATATTAATAAGTCGGATACTAATTATACTGGCTCATTTCTTATTAATGCTGATTTAGCTGGAAATTCTCTTGATGAGATTAATGGCAATCTAAAACTATTGAATTCCTTGTTTTCTAAATCAAATGCACAAATACAAGTGTATGATTTGCAGCTTGATGTATTAAATGATTCAATCCATAGTGAATTGGAGTTGCAATCGGATTTTATGGATGGTAAAATTAGCGGTGTTTTTAAGCCATCTCAGATATTAGATGAGTATATCGGAATCTCATCAAAGTTTCTGCCAGCTTTATCACTTGATAAAAAAAATGTTGAGAAATTATCAACCTGTGATTTTAATTATTCTCTTGAGTTTAAAAATAGTTTGCCTGTATTCAATTTCTTCCTGCCAAATTATAATGTATATCCTCGTTCGGTTCTTGAAGGATCTTTAAAGCGCGATAGTACTTTAGATGCTACCCTTCATTTTGTTGCACCGGAAATAAAATTAAAAAATACAAAATTCACCAATCTTGTTGTAAACACAAGCACCTTTGAGGAATCATTATATTTTGATATTGGTGCAGAAAGTTTTGACTTGAGTGATAGGATTGTATTGAATAATTTTACAATGGAATCTATAGTTGATTCCAATAATATTACTTTTGAAGCACGTTGGATGAATTGGGACTCACTTCTTTACAAAGGAGGAGTTGATGGTGAATTAAGTTTTTTAAATGAAGCTGGAAAGAAGTTAAATACAATAATTAAAATTGATGGTTCAAATATTGTAATCAATGATTCATTGTGGGCGTTTAAGCCTTTTTCTGTGACCATTGATAGTTCTGCTTTTACTGTAAATTCATTTCATTTAAACCATGCAGGCGAATCTGTTGTTGTGGATGGCAAACTAACCGAAACAGGAAGCGATAGTTTGTATGTTAATTTTACGAAATTCGATTTTGCAAATCTGAACACATTCACTCGGTCTGATAAATTTCATTTTGCAGGTATTTTAGATGGAGATGTAGTTGTTAAAGGTTTACAAAAACCATTGATTTTTGCAAAAATGGTAATTCAGGACCTGGCTTTAAATAATGAAACTATAGGAGATACTTACCTTGAGACTAGTTGGGACAATGTTCGAGAAACATTGGTGATAAATGCTGATGTAATGAGAGGGAAGTTGAATACGCTTAATCTTCGGGGAGATATTTTCCCTTCACAAGATGGTAAAATGGATTTAACATTAAATTTCGATAAATTCAGATTGAATTTTGTTAATCCCTACCTTGACAATATATTTGACGATATTAATGGTTTAGCATCTGGTACAGTTTCACTTGCAGGAACAACCAAAGAGCCGAAATTAAATGGAAGCTTAAATCTTCAAAAGGCATCGTTAACAGTTGATTACCTCAAAACGCGATATAATTTCACATCTTCACTTGGAATTTCAAATAACAACCTGTTGTTTGATAATATTCAGTTGCATGATCGCTTTGGTAACATAGCCACCTTAAATGGACTCATACGAACTGAATATTTCAAAAGTTATAATCTGAATTTATCGATAAAAGCAGAAAAGTTTCTTTTCTTAGATACTAAGTCCTATGATAATGATGCTTATTTTGGGACAGCTTTTGCTACAGGACTTATTAGAATAAATGGAGAGCCGGCTTCATTGAAAATAGATGTTTCGGCAAGAACCGAGAAAGGAACCGACTTTAATATTCCTCTTTCCGATAGCGATGAATTATCGGCATATACTTTTATAAAATATATAGATAAAGACAGTCTTTCAATAAAGGAGACGGGGAAAGAATATGATGTTAACCTAACCGGAATGCAGTTAGATTTCGATCTAAAAGTAACACCGGAAGCGAAGGTTAAAATAATATTTGATCCTACAATGGGAGATATTATTGAAGCAACTGGTTCAGGAGATATGAGAATCGCAATTAATACCTTAGGCGATTTTAAAATTATCGGTGAATATATTATTGAAAGTGGAGACTATTTATTTACATTAAAAGATGTTCTGATAAATAAGAAATTTAAAGTTCAACAAGGAAGTTCCTTGCGGTGGACGGGAGATCCAATAAATGCAAATATAAAAATAAATACCTACTACCGAACCAAGGCCTCTTTAAACGATCTGGATAATACCTTTGAAAGTACTTCAAGTAAGACCGTAGACTGTCAATTGGCGCTTACAGGAAAGCTTATGCAACCTAGTATAGATTATGATATATATTTACCATATTCTGAGCAAGACATACAGGAACGGGTTGCTAGCAAGATCTCTACAAAAGAGGAAAAAGGAAAACAATTCCTTTCACTACTTATTTTGAACAGATTCTTTTATGGGGGATCAGGCGAAAGTCAGCAGGGAAGTCTTGAAGGAGGAAATATTGCTGGTGTTAACGCCAGTGAGTTACTCTCGAATCAATTGAGTAACTGGTTATCTCAAATTAGTAACGATTTTGATATAGGTGTGAGTTACCGACCAGGTACAGAACTTAGTCCGCAAGAGGTAGAGGTAGCACTTTCAACGCAATTGCTAAACGAGCGACTTAGTATTAATGGTAGTGTTGATATGAAAACTAATGCCGAAGTAGAACAAGCTAATTCTATTGTAGGTGACGTTGATATTGATTATAAGATTACAAAAAATGGAAAGATTCGAGCCAGAGTTTTTAACAGAGCAAATGAGGAAGAATTAGTTACAAACTACTCAAAATATACACAAGGGCTCGGAATGTTTTACGCAGAAGAATTTGAGACCTTTAATGAATTAATTACCAGGTATAAAAAAGGGCTGAAGAGAAAAGATAAAGGAAATAAGAACAAGGAAAATGCTAGTTCAGTAGATGATGAAGCACTCAAGGAAGAGGATGATGAAACCAATCAATAAGTGTGTTTATAAGTCAACTGGGAAATATTTAGATAGCATTTAACGTTTATATAATTTTGGAGAAAACTAATTAGAGCATTATGAACGCATTTATTTTATTACAAGTAAGCATGGCAGATACAGTGGGACAAGGTATGAGTCCTGATCAAATGAAGATGCCATTTTTTGAAGTTGCACAAAAAGGAGGTTGGTTAATGTTGCCAATTCTACTCTTGTCAGTGCTTGCTGTGTATATATTTTTTGAAAGGTATTTTGCTATACAAAAGGCTGCAAAGATTGATATAAACTTTATGAATAGAATTAGGGACTATATTTCTGATAGTAAACTTGATTCTGCTTTAGCTTTATGCCAATCGTATACAAACCCGGCAGCAAGAATGATTGAAAAAGGTATTCAGAGAATAGGACGTCCACTAAACGATGTTAGTGCGGCTATTGAAAATACCGGAAAACTTGAAATTTATAAACTAGAAAAAGGATTACCATTATTGGGAACTGTTGCCGGTGGCGCTCCTATGATAGGTTTTTTAGGAACTGTTTTTGGTATGGTAAGAGCCTTTTATGATATAGCCAGTAGTAATAACAATCTGGATGTGTCCTTACTGTCAAATGGTATTTATACAGCCCTAGTTACTACAGTAGCTGGTTTAGTAGTAGGTATTATTGCATATTTTGCTTATAATATCTTAGTGGCTCGAATTGAGAAAGTTGTCTATCAATTAGAAGCAACTACAACTGAATTTATGGATTTATTAAATGAACCTGCAAAATAGGTAACATATGGCACTTAGTAGCAGAAATAAAGTTAATGTAGCGTTTAGTATGTCGGGAATGACAGATATTGTTTTCCTTCTTTTGATTTTCTTTATGCTAACATCTACATTAATAAATCAAAATGCACTTAAGCTTTTATTGCCTAAGAGTAGTAATCAAACACAATCGTCGCCTAATGTACAGGTTTCGATTACTGAGGATCTGAGCTATTATTTCAACGATAAAAGGGTTAGTTTTAGCCAACTTGAACCTTTGCTTCAAAAAGAACTAAAATTTCGGATTGAACCAACAGTGTCTGTTCACGCGGATAAAACTGTGGATATTGAATATGTTGTTAATGTTATGAATATTGCCAAGCGCAATAAGTACAAGGTAATATTGGCAACAGCCTCTGAATAGAGCAAGAAATTTTATTGGTATGGAATGGGATAACAGGGCATTTATATTAACAGCTGGTTTTTTTACTCTTTTGCTGTTTCTTTCGCTGTTTTTGGGATTTATTACTCCCTTGCCTTTACCGGCTGAGCAGGGTATTCTCATCAACTTTGGCGATGATGATAATGGTATTGGAGCAGTAGAACCACGCCCTGTAGAAAAGGTTGAGAAACAACCTGAAGCATCGCAACCAGCAGCTGTTACACCTACAAACGAGCCTGAACAAATGACCCAGGATTTTGAAGAAGCACCAGCCGTTCAGGTAAAGAAACCTACACCTGTAAAACCAAAGGAAACAACAGACTCTAAGAAAAAAACTAAAGATAAACCCAAAGAAGAGCCAAAACCGGTTGTTGATAACCGTGCTCTCTGGGGAAAGAATAAAAATACAGAGTCAACTACATCTGAAGGTGATGCAGGAGGAGTAGGAAATCAGGGAGATCCTGCCGGCGATGTGAATACAAAGAATAGAAGTTTAGGTTCTGGAGTAGGAGAGGGTGTTGGGTTTGATTTGGATGGGAGGTCTTCAGTTAGTCTTCCCGCGCCAAAAATTGATCAGCAAAAACGAGGAACTGTTGTTGTACAAATTACAGTTGACCGTTCAGGAAAAGTTATAAATGCTGTACCCGGTGTTCGTGGTTCAACTACACTTGATAGTTATTTAATGGATGTAGCTAAGAGAGCAGCTCTTCGTTCGAAATTTAATAGCAAGGATGATGCTCCAGCTTATCAGGTAGGAACAATTACATACGTGTTTAATTTGAGGTAGAAAGTTTGTTAAAGGTTCAAATGAGCATAATTGGAAAAGTGATTTGACACTAGTCACTAGTCTCCTGTCACTTTCTAAAATATTGCCTCCCAAACACCAAATAGTTTAGCAGCTAAAATTACAAGTCCTACGATAAGCACATACCTTATAAAAGATGGTCCCCATTTAACGGCAGTTTTGGCTCCAAGCCATGCTCCAGCCATGTTTCCTAAAGCAAGGGTAAATCCAAGAATGTAATCTACTTGTTTGTTCCAGATAAAAATAAATAAAGCCGGAATAGTGTAAAGAAGTACAATAAAAACTTTTATAGCGTTCGATTTCAGCAAATCTAATCCATTAACCAACACCAATCCTGCGAGGAGGAAGAAGCCCACTCCAACTTGTATAAACCCTCCATAGGCTCCAATTAAAAAAAAGACTAAAATATTTATCCAACTTGATTTTGACTTAACAATGCCTGCTCTGGACTTAATCCAAATGTCTGGTTTAAAAACAACAATAAATAACATTACAACCAAAACTCCACCAATTATATATTGCAATATCTGATCGTTCAGTTTTACTGCAAATATTGCTCCGGGAACAGCTCCAATTACTGCTGGAATGGCAAGCCAAAGACTTCCTTTTAGGTCGAGTACTTTTTCTTTTTTGAATTGAGAAGTCCCCACAAGATTTTGCATTAAAATAGCAATCCGGTTTGTCCCATTAGCAATTGTGGGAGGGAGGCCCGCAATTATTAACATAGGCAAAGAGAGGGCAGATCCTCCTCCTGCCATTGTATTAATAAATCCGGCAGCAAGGCCTATCAGAATAACTATTGGATATATGTACCATTCCATTCTCTGTATCTATTTGATGTTTTTATGATATAAACTTAATGAACTATATGGAATCTTAATGTGGTTTCTTTTTTTTCTTATCACAAAGCGCACAAAGGATTATATTAAGAATTCATATAATATATTTCTCTCTGAGTTTTTTCACTACAAAGCATATAGAAATTATTTGCATGTTTGTCTTCTAACTTCTAACTTATTGCTTTTCGCTAGTCACTTAGCTTGCTAGTATACCGTTTCCAGAATAAAATTATGCCACTAATAATAATTATTACACCAAGAAAATAGATAGGCCAGTTAAATCCTTGAGGTATATAGTTGTTTGAGACATTCATAAGTACATTGTTTGTTGGCCACACCCATATTTTCGAAAATGAGTAATTTTGAATTACAAACTTGCCATAATCCCAGGCAAAGCCAATAATTAGAATATTCGAACCAGAAGCAAACAGAATCCATTCTATTTTTGAAAAATAAACATCTTTCTTTTCAAAGTCGAACTTTATGAGGAAATATGCTAAAAGAATCATTAAGCAGGACACAAATATAGGAGTAATAACAGGACCAATCCAGATAACCGGAATTAGAAAAAGTACATCGTAGGTCAAGAAAGATTCAGGCCAGTCTAAAAGCAATTTCAGAAATACATAGTAAAAAATATCCCAAATAGCCCATGAATAAAGGAACCATCCAAAACGTGATGCGAAATTCCTGCCCGCCATATACCCAACACCGATTAGCATGATTACTGTTGCTAATTCGCGGAGTAATTCAGTTACGGCAATGTTTCTTTCAATTGGAGCCATGGGGAATTTAAATCCGCCGGGGAAGTGGAGTTCCCGAAGGTAAACAACAACAGCTGTTTCTAAAAACCCCATTGCAATGCTGAACAGGCTAACAACAAAGAATAATGCAAGGATTTTATTTTTCATTTAGTAAAACAGGTATTTCGAACTAAATTAAAGAAAATTGGAAAATATAGGGCTTTACTTTTTAATAAAACTTCTTAAAAGCAATAGTGAAACGGACTTTTTTTAATTATCGGTAGGTTTATCAATGTTTTGAAATACGCTTGTGTCATTATTTAAAGTTGTTTGTTGCTTGGGTAATTCGAGTGGCAAGGGTTTATTTAAATAGAGAATAGAGTCAATAGTTAAACTATCCTGACTGAGTAATTCAACTATTTCATTATCATATACATTTGAGACTTGGGATTCGACTGAGTTCTCAATATTGAAGATAACTGGCATGGTAAAGGTTGTAGGTTTGCTTCGGCCACGGGCTTTTCCTGAGTTCCATAGCTCCGGAGCATTAGAGATAAGTTTAATGGCAACAAAATCGAGCGATGGATGAACGCCTCTAACAACATGAATATTTGACACTTGTTTATCCACATTGCTGTTCACATCAACAGTGAAAGTTACAAATACTTTTCCGTAAATACCTTGCTCATAGGCATACTTTGGATAGATAAGGTTTTCCTGAACGTAAATTCTGAAATTATTTATATCGCCTCCCTTATAAGTAGGCATATCTTCAACGATTTTGAAAATCGAACTGTCATTTTCCTGACCAGAAAGTATCAGGCTATTTACTATTACAGAAATAAGTATTATGATAGCTTTATGCATGAGATGGATTGTAAAAGCTTTTATTTTTCAGGTTAAAGTTTTATATTATTTTGACAATCCAAACTAAACTTTCCCCCTAATTTGATTAGCATTTTTTAGTTTCTAACCAGCAATTGGAATCTTTCTTGTTGAAATCGTCCAAGACAGCATAAGACAAACATTTAAGGCCTCCGTTACAACTATTAATATAATAACATTCTTTACATTGCTTATCCATTGCTTGAGGATTAATAATATCCAAAATAGTTTGATTGCTTTTATATAAATGAATTAATTCATGGGTTAATAAGTTCCCTATTTTGATGGGTAATCTGCGGCACGGTAAAATATCTCCGTTAGGTAATATCGCAAGTAAAGTTTCTCCGGCAGAACATTTGTAGGGTTGACCACCAGAAATAAGAAATTGTAACGCACGGTTAGACGATATCATTGTCTTTGAAAAAAGTCGTTTTTTGTTTTTCTTTTGTTCTGCTAATAATATATTAAAAAATTCTTTGGCCTGTGTCGTGTTTAGTGCTAATTCATCCTTCTTTCCGTTAGGTAAGTGTCTATCTGTCCATATTTTATATACATTATGCCGGCGGGCTATTTTAACAACATCAGGAAACTGTTTGTAATTAATAGAATTTGCTGTAAAAGAAATCATAACCGGGATATTAATTTTACGGTAAGTGTCAATAGCTTTTATAATATAATTAAAACTACCCTCACCTCTAATTTGCTCATTTGTAATTTTATTTCCTTCCAGACTTATCTGAACGAAACGAGGTTTAAGCTCAACTAATCTTTTTAATATTTCATCAGATGGTAGAAACCCATTAGATAAAATACCAAATGAGAATATTCCTTTGTTCCTTGTATATTCAAGTAGGGAGATGAAATCATTTCTCAGAAAGGGCTCACCTCCAGTAAAATTAATATGAGCGTATTCAAGATTGCTTTCCTGTTTACAGTTTAAGGTGAAATTTGTGAGTTTATTTAGCACTTTTAATTGATCGTCAAAAGAGATGCCTTTATTCTGATAAGAATCCTGGTAACAATGCTTACATCTAAAATTACATTTATCAGTAATGTGCCATTGAAAAGTTATTCTATTTGGAAGATTTCGCTGCATGTTTAATATTTAATCTCCACCACATCCACCGCAGCCACCTCCACAACCACTACTGCAGCCACCACCTCCACATCCATCTCCGCATGAAGAACAACCATGAATACTACTAGTAGACCTTGCTGTCTGTTCTAATAAGCTTGGGTTTTTTAATATGGAACCGATTTCACCCGAAATAAACTTTGAAACACCTAAAACAGCAACTCCATATAGAAGGTTTTTATCAGTTAGAAGATTACTGTTGTTTTTACTATTCTTCAAATATTCAAATCTGGTTTTCGCTTGTTTCAATAGCTTTCTACCCAATGATGAGTTAGTAACTTGAGAAGGGCGGATAGTTAAATAGAGCATTATTATTGAAATGGCCATTAATAGTATTAAAAGAGTAACTGGTTTTTCCCTAACAACGCCAAAATATAGTTTTATTCCCCCAAATCCGATCAATAGAAATATTCCTGTATTAAAACTTCGCCAAATATGCTTTCGAATCCTTTCATTTGGAATAAGTTCGAGTCTAAATAGTGTTTCCATATTTGGAACCAATAATTCGTTTATTGTTTTTTGAGAGTTTTTGGTGAAAAATTGTCTATAGTATCTTGGTTTTACCAGATAGTTACAAATGGTTTTCTCTAAAACATTTAAATGAGAAGTGTTGTTTGAAATTTGTTGTATTACTAGCGATCTATTACTTTTTTCGATACTAACAATTTTTTTGTGCCATAAGTTGAAAAAAGTAGAAATTAGAGCTCCTTTATATCCTTTTCTAAGAATAGCAAGTTCTAGTGGGGTTAAACTTGTTGGTTCTGGAATGTCTTTGTTAGATGTGTAATCATATTGGCTAACTAGCTTTGTTAATACAATAACAACTATTGCATATATAAAATAGTAGACAAGAAAGGTTGGGCCAGGGATACTAATTATTCTATCAATCATTGTAATTTTCTATAACATTTGCTTTACTTAAAAACGTCACAATATATCTAATCTATTTTCTTTCTCAAAAGTTTTTTTTAATAATGACATTAAGAGTAACTATGAAGGTTTTTTATCCTTGGCTAGTTTCTTGTCACTTTACACTGCAAACAATAATCTCGATGAACACTAACACCTGCGCCACAATTTTTACAAGTCCACCTGAGTTCTTCATTTTTTAGAAAAGCTTTCAATCCATTTTCTTTAATAAAGTTGAGGTTCTCTAGCATACTCATACCGTATTTATTCTTGTAACGCTTGTCAAGTTGTTTTAATCGAGTGCAAGGGTATTTATGGCAGTCAAAACAAAATCCAGATTCTGTTTTGGCTAATAAATCACAATTTACAATGATGCAGCTTCTACATTGTTTGGGTTTACTTACATCATCTTTTGTGAAACAGCCACTGCAAGGCTTTTTCTTTCGCAAATAGCCAATGCATATGCCGCAATTCATACCACAGGGGGCGATTAAGTTTTGGTATTTGTTAAATAGTGTCATATGCACTTTTAATCTTTGTCAAACTTAAATAAAATTTAGATTAATGATTCTATTGAACAAACAACATTAATTAAACGAGTCAAAACAGAATTATTTATAAAGAATGTTATTTGCTTTTTGCAAGAGGGATAATTAAACTGTAAGTTTATACCTAAATAAATAGGAACTTTAAAGGAGAAATATAATGAATATAGAAATAGGAACTGGTGTCACTAATTTTAAATTTGGTGCGACCCGCGAAGAAATTAAAAAATTGGTTGGAGAACCTGATGAAATTGAAAAAGGAGATGACGGATTCGAAGATGGTGGACAAGTTGAAGTTTGGCATTACGATGAATATGAGTTGTCGGTTGAATTTATTGAAGAATTTGACTGGAAGCTTTCTACAATTGCCTTAAATGCTGAAGATTGTCAGTTAAAAGGAATGTCGATTATAGGAAAATCTCTCAATGAAGTAACAAACATTTTAGAGAATTTGGATTTGGGTGAGTTGGAATCGCAAAATCTTGATTTGGAAGATGAGTATGATATTGTAATGGTTAGTGCCATTGACGCTGGTCTTGATTTTTGGTTTGAAAACGATGTGCTTACCGAAATACAAGTCTCGCCACTAGAGTAGTAGAAGAGCTATAATAAACAACGCATAACATCACTTGTTTATGTGAAAGCCTGTCGACTGTGCTCGATGTGACATAAAAGGTCAGTCTGAGCATAGTCGATAACAGTCGTTATTTGGTAGGATTAATCTTTATTAAATAATATCGAATGTTAGTCAGTTATTAAACAAGCACTGCTTTAGCAGTTTTCTCCTTATCGTCTAATATTTCTGTAATTTTTACTTTCTGGAAAGTATTTCTTTCAACATCAGCATTAAGAGCTATGGGAATGTAATGTTCTCCATAACCGGTAGCACCAATTAAGGTATTAGGTTTTTCAACAAGAAGCGTCTGTTCTTTGCCAATAAATTGCTTCCTGAAATTATACTTCATTTCTTCAGCAAGCCTACGAATGGCTTCGCTTCTTTCAACCTTAATATTATTGGGAATATGGTTTGGCATCTTTTCAGCAATTGTGCCTTTTCTTACAGAATATTTGAAAGTATGAATGTGCCCAAAACCTATTTCCTTTGCGACCTTGTACGATTCTTTGAATAAATCATCGGTTTCGCCAGGGAAGCCAACAATAATATCTGTTGTGAAATTGAAGTTGGTATATCGAGTTCTAAAAGAATCTATTATATTTCTGAATTGGTCCAGCGTATAAAAGCGACGCATTAGGTCCAATACTTTTTCTGAGCCACTTTGTAAGCATAAATGCAAGTGCTGGCAAAGTTTTGGGTGTGCAAATAAGTCAAGGAACTTATCTGTAAATCCTTCAGGTTCCATAGAAGAAATGCGAACACGAAAATCGCCAGGTAGGTCAAGCACTTTTTCAATTAAATCTTCAAAGTTAATGCCTTCACTTTTATAGCGACTAATGTTTACCCCTGTTAGCACAACTTCTTTACGCCCCATGTCAATAACCTTCCGAATATTATCAAGAATATCGTTTACGGGTCGGCTATTGGCTCTGCCGCGTACTTTGGGGACAATACAATATGTACAGAAGTTGTTGCAGCCATCTTGAATCTTTATCATGCTGCGGGTATGAAAGCCTTTCTCGACAACTGAAAAATTAAACAGGTCTTGTTTAAAATCTGAAGGATGAATTATTTCACCCTTAAAATGAGCGTCTACTAATGGGAATACAGAACTTTTTTGTTTATTGTCAACCACATAGGTCAGGTCGTTTCGGTTCTCAAGGTATTCTTTTTGACTTTCAACCATGCAACCTGTGACGATAGTTAATCCTTTTTGTCCGGCATGACGTACAGCCTGGTTTATAGTATTTTTTGATTTTTGATCGCTCTGATTGGTAACGGTACATGTGTTTACTACGTATACGTCGGCTTCTTCATTAAATTTAACAACTTCGTATCCAGCCTTATGGAAATCTGTAACTATAGAGTCGGTCTCGAACTGATTCAGTCTACAGCCCAGAGTTTTAAAAGCAACTTTCTTTTTCATCTCTATACGCTTACCTTTTCGTTATCATAAACTTCCAGTAATTCGCCTTGTGTGGCAAATTCAACTACCGAAGTAATTTTAACTTTTACAAATTTGCCAATTAGTGAGGCATCTTTCGATTCAAATCGCACAATTATCCTGCCTTCTGTTATTCCACTTAAGTACCTGTCTTTTCGGTCTTTTTGTACAACAAGAATTTTATGCTCTTGACCCAGCATTGTTTTATTGCAGGCATAACTGTGTTCCTTCAATAACGCAGAAAGATCGTGTAAACGCTTTTTCTTAACAGCGTGTTCAATATCATCTTCCCATCGAGAACTTGTAGCTCCTGGACGAGGAGAGTAACGAGCAATATAGGCCATGTTGAATTTGAACTCTTTCATGGCTTTAGCGGTATTCTCAAATTGTTCGTCGGTTTCGCCTGTAAAACCAACAATAATGTCAGTAAACAAGGTGGCCTGAGGAATATATTTTCTTATTGAAGTAACAATTTTCCGGTAATCGTTTAGTGAGTGATTACGATTCATACGGATAAGTACCTTATCGTCACCAGACTGAAGTGGAAGATGTATTTGTTTTGCTAAACACTTATATTTTGAGATGGCAATTATAACATCATCGGTCATATCCTGTGGGTGAGGAGAGGTGAAGTATAACCAGAAGTCTTTATTGCTGCTATTTCCAAATTCACCAATCATCTCCAGAAGTTCAGCAAAGTTAACCTCTTCACCTTTTTTGTCTTTCCCGTAGGAATTAACATTTTGTCCGAGTAGGGTAATTGACTTATAGCCTGCATTTACCAGACGTTCAACTTCAGCAACTATCTCTGCTGATGGTCTGGAAATTTCTCTGCCCCGTGTATAGGGCACTGCACAATAGGTACAGAACTTGTCGCAACCATTTTGTATGGGAATGAATGCCTCAAATTCGGAATTGTATGACGGTTTGATATCCCAGAATCCTTCAATCTTTTTGTCGGGCTGTTTCATCATAACCGGCTGACCAGTAATGGAAGTTTTACCATCAAATTTAAAAGAAGAAAAATCAACATCAACGGCAACTTCTTTAGCTTCAGGTAAACTCAATTCTTCGTCCATTTGCATTCGAAAAGGAGTGGCAATGCCGTATTGACTTAGCATTGCAGGAAGCTGAGGCAGTTCGCTCATTTGAAATATCAGATCGAATTGTTTAAGAAAACGATCGCGATCTGCAGGCAGAACACAACCAGAAACAAAGGTTATCAGATTCTTTTGGTTCCTCCATTTGTTCCACTTATGAATTTTGGTGTATACTTTATCGATTGCTTTTTGACGCACCGAGCAGGCTACAACTCCTAATAAATTTGCATCATCCTCTTTCTCTGTCCAAACAAATCCCATGTCTTCAATCACTCTTGATAGTCGCTCACTATCGGATTTGTTCATCTGGCAGCCTAATGTTACAACGTGATATTTCATTTTCTAAAGGCTATGAGACATGAGATGTGAGATACAAGACTTTTAATTTGTCTCATATCTCACATCTCACAATCTATTTTAATCTAAAAATACACTTCTGTGCGGATGTTGTCCGGCGACAGCCCTTTGTTTGTAAGGATGTCGTATACAGCATGTATCATTTCATAATTGCCGCAAAGATACACTAAAGTATTTGAATCCACGTCATGCTGATTCAGGTAATCGGTTACACGGCCATGGAAATCACCTTCCTTGTCTCTGGTTGTGCAAGAAATATATTTTCCTTTGGGATACTCAGAAGCCTCATATTTTTCCTCGCCATATCGAATGCCATGAAGAATTTTATAATCAAAATCCGGCAAACTTTTTACCATACTATGAAATGGCGCAATACCGGTTCCTGTGGCAATGAAAAGAATCTTTTTAGATGATAATTTTTCTTTATCAAGTGTAAAGAAACCAAAGGGCCCTTCAACATTAACAACATTTCCCGGGTGTAATTTTTTTAGTCTCTTCGATACCAGTCCTTCTTCAACCTCCTTAATTAAAACTTCAAGGTAATCTACATTGTTCGGACTGTAGATAGAATATTCCCTCAATTGTTTGTCTCCAGAAACACCTAATGTTAAGTGTTGTCCAGGATTGAAATTCATTTCATTTTTATCAAACCTTAAAACATATGTTGTTTTCGTTAAATGACGTACTTCGCGAATCGTATATAAAGTATCTGGTTTTACAGAATCAATGTTATCATTTGAAACCTCGCTAACCTCTACCAACACCTTACTCTTTGTTTTCTTACTCATGTTTATCTGCTTTGAGATGTAATACTTTTTTTATTTTTCCTATTAACAACAGTTAATTTGGGTTGTTCAAATTTGCGCAGTTTTTAATCTACGATTACAAAGTTCAATTGTATGAGCGATTTTGTTTATGTAATCAAAGCTTTTAGTTAGTGTCTGCAAGAAAACTACTCTGAGCGTCATTGCGAGCGAAGCGCGGCAATCTCAAACTATTGACTACCAACACAAAAAGATTATCTTCGATGAGCTCGCAAGCTTCGATTGCTTCGTTCCTAACAATGACGGAAATTATTGAGTTTTCTTGCAGACACTAGTTAGCATATCAGGAAAATTCCTTGCATACTCAGAATGAAAACGATTATTTATTCATGCCTTTAATAGAGTGGAAAGGCGAGTTAATATTTTGAGTAGGTTGGACAGGCATATTTATCACGGCAAATTTTATAGCCTATTGTAATCTGGTGTGAACCAAAATGGCGTTTTTGGAGGCTGTTAATTCCCAGGTCGTATACGTAGGTTACATTCCAATCATCTTTTCCATATCCTAGAAAGATTAATGCATTTTGCCCTGCATTGTAAAACTCACCAATGTACTTTCTTAGTGTAAGTCCTGTCCAGAAATTGTTGTTTAGTATGAAATGATTGTTTAAGTCGAACTGCATAAAGTTATTTCCTTTAGCTGCATAAACTGAGGATTTTAATTGAAATTGATTATTTCTTGGTTTTATTGTTTTGCCCAAAATGCCGGTAATAAAAAACCTCTCATTTCCATAATTTTGATAAAGAATAGAGTTTACAGGCAACAAATTGTAGACAGCAATCCCAGTAAAATATGAATCGCTATAAATATATAATCCAGAAGAAGCGTTATAACTTATTTCTTGTTCGATGCCACCTGTAACAATAGGATCGAAGATGTTTTCTGTAAAATCATTCTGAGTGAGAGCATGCTGCCCAATGTTTCCGGAAAGCCCCATGCTTAGGAAATTTTCATTAAACCTTCCAAACTTAATGTGGAAAGAGTAAAGAAACTCAGCATTTAAGTTCTGTATTGCACCATTTACATCTCGGGTAATGTTTAGACCTGTTCCATGTTTTTTCGACTTGTGGACTTGTCTAGGAGATTGAACACTTATTACTTGAATCGAGGGTGCACCTTTTATGCCAATCCATTGATGCTTATCGGTTATGTTAAATATTCTGCACTCTCTGGTTCCTGTGGCAGCAGGATTAATATAATTTGGATTTGCATGGTAAAGATTGTGCTTAGCAAGTTGTTGTGCACTTATACTACAGGATGCAATTATAAAACTTATAATAATAGAGAATCTTTGCATACCTAGCGCTTAATAGTTACTTGTCCTTTATAAGGTTTTTTTGAGTTCGGCAATAAAATTACATACCAATAAGTGCCCGTAGGTAGTTGTCTATTATTGCTTGTACCGTCCCATTCTCCATCTTTTGCCCTGTAATTAACGAGAGTATTTCCAAAGCGGTCATACACCCAAATTTCGGTCTCCGGCTCATTGAATAAAAATGGAATCGACCATGTATCGTTGTAGCCATCACCATTTGGAGTAAAGAAGTTTGGTATTCCTATGTCAAGTATTACAGTAATGTCATCTGTTGCTTTGCATCCAAACTCATTTGTTATTTCCAGCATATAGGTTCCGGCTTGATTAACTTCAATCGATTGTTCATTGCTCCCGGTTGACCATTTATAGCTACTATAAACAGTATCGGGTGAAAGTTCAATTGTAGTTCCGGCAGGAATTATTGTGTCGTTCCCCAGGCTATACTCTGGACTATCTAGTACCACCACATTCATGCAATAATTTTCCTGTTCGGGAAGCCCCTCGTCGATAACCAGGTTAATGTTATAGGTGCCAGGTTCGTTATATTTTATATATGGCGGTGTTTTCTCGGTTGAGGAGGCTGGATTAGCATTTGTGCATCCAGGAAAAAATAGTCTGGTAATAGTTGAATTGTCGATATTTGCTACAAAAGAATACAAAGTGTCGCCAACCCTAAAAACATCAGATATTCCTTGAGGATTAAATAAATACCCTACATTTCCCAGAGATGTAAAGACAGGTTCTTGGTCTAGACCATTATTAAATTCTAATCGAACAATGTCGTTAAAGCGGTTTAGAACAAAGCCATAGGTTCTTTCGCAATCGCGAATTATTGTTAAATCGAAAGGGTAGTCTAGAATATTATTATTTCCAATAGATGTCCCTGAAGGAACAGATGAAAGGGAGGTTCCAAAATCTAGTCTGGAAATATTATGTCCGTCGTAGTTTGAGACAAAGATATACCATTCTCCATTTTCCTGAATAGGTAGGATTCCACAAGGACTATTTAAGTCAGCTGGATTTCCAAGGTTGGTGCCATTGGGGATTGCATCTATTCCGCCCGAAAAGTCAAACCGTGTAATTGAGTTTGTATTCTTATTAACAGTAAATCCGACCCAAATACTATCTGCTTTAGTAATGTAAAGGTCAACGGGGTAGTCTAGTTCGCCAATGTTTCCAAGGTTGTTTGTGCCAGGATTATTATTAGATAAAGATGCCCCAAAATCGAGCCGAACAATTCTTGATTCGTCTCTTTGCCCACCAACAATAAAAACATACCAATTGCCACTTTCTTCCACAATCTGTATTCCTTGTGTATGGGGTGGAATTATTCCACCGAAATTACCAAGCATCTCAGAAACTGGGTCAGAAAGAAAATCTGTTCCATAAAAATTTCTAGTTAAGGTTCCGGTATTATGATTGGTAATAAATGCATAATATAAATCGTCGTCATTTGCAAAATCAATAAAAGATGGATTCTGTATTGTTCCCGAATTTGAAAGGTTTGTTCCTTCGGGCTCGTAGGCCAGATTCCCGGAGCAGAAGTTCCAGTAATAAGTTGCAGCCTCTCTTGAGCGATTAAAAATGCTAACAGAATCATCGATGCATATTGTATCCTGCGCTGTAAAAAAAGCCTGCGCTTTACAATCAAATGAAGTAGTTAGAATAGGAACAAATAGCACAAAGAATAATAAGTATTTGTTATTGATAATTAATCGGCGCATACAAACTATTAAAGTATTTTCAAAATTTGAGGTTGACAAAAAAGCTCATTCAATATATCTTTTCGAACTCTTTCGTCAACCTCATTATTGCATTGTTTCTGAGATATCTATTCTATATTATTCCGATACTTTAGGAATATACCCTTTAAATAGTAATTCTTTTTGGTTTTCACTATTTATACCTGCTACCTGATAAACGTAGTTTCCTTCAGGTAAGTCTGATTTTCTCCAAACAATAAGGTTCTTGCCTTTTGCTTTAGGGCAGTTATCAATTTTTGCTACACATTGTCCGCGTAAATCATAAATGTTTATAGCAATGTTGTGAAAGTCTTCCGCAAGTTCATACTGGAAAGTTACTTTATCGCTAAAGGGTACAGGATAAATGTTTAGTGACTGTTGAATGAGGTTTTTTTCATCAAAAGCCAATGTCTGGAATCCAATTGTAATATTATTATTCAATTCCGTTATCTCAGTGAATTTGCGACCATCGTCAATAATGGCAATAAATTCAATAGACTTATCATCAACAGGAATGGTGTATGTACCAATTAGTTCAATGGTTTCTCCAGCATTAAACTCTTCTTTACTAATTTCTGCAAATGGAAATTCATAAGCTCCACCGCCAACTATCGGGTAAATTCTAAACCAAACATTTTCAGCATTTATTCCTCTGTTGTGAGCTTGAGCAGTAACTTCAACTTCACCATTGCCCATATCCTGGAAAGTAATACTAATTGCTTCAAAATCGTAAACATCAATTAAAACATCTTTCGGATCTTCAAAGCTAAACTCTCTGGTAACAATAGTACCCTCATAATTAATTTCTGACAGGTCAATAACTTTTCTAATGTCGACGCCTTCAGGAATATTTTCAACATTTAGAAGGAAAGGTAGATATTTTTTCTCCAATTCACCTGGAATAATGTCACCCATGTCAACAACCAGAATATTACCATCTACAGAACAGTTTGTTTCAAGACTGTCTTCAAGAATAGTATAATATGGTCCCGGATTAATTCTAATTACTGTTTTCGAGGACATATCTGTGCCGGTATTTTTTACAGTTAAAAGAGTTTTGACGTATAAATCTTTTTCCGGTTCAATTATTATAGTGTCAGCTACTTGAATGCCATTTATGCTGTAAACTTTGTTTGTTATTTTAACACGCGGACCAATAGGTCTTATAGTTAACCTTTCAGATTCTGCTGTTAGGTTTCCTGATTTTGTGTTAGTATATTCCAGCAATTGTCCGTTCGAAGCAGTTAATATTTCAGCATCGGTATTATAGCTGTCAACAACTCCCTGTTGCAGAATAACAATTGTATTTGTATCTGTATTTGGGAAGGTTGAAAACTGGTTTAGGTCGATATCGCTTCCGCTGGCTGTTAATTCATGTTCTATTGAATTAAACTCTGATGCGTCAATATTATGGTTTGCATACTTAACTTTTCCTGTTGGTTTAAAATAGTTGGTAGCAGAGACATCAAGGCTTTCAAGTGAAGCATTATCAAGAATAATTTTTTGAAACTCATCAATTACACCATTGGCATTCTTTTCAACTATACTAAATAAGGCATCAGGAACCTGGTAAGAAATAGTTCCATTATTAACTCCTGTATAATGTAAGCGTTCGCCCGATAATGTAAAAGGTATATTATAAATGCCATTTTCGAGGGAGCTGTTTAATTTAATAAGGAATACAAAATAAGCTCTTCGCGTTGGTTGAAGAAGATTCAATGTGTCACCCATTTTAATGAGTACCTCACCTTCTGGCTGATTGAATCTCCAGCCTGTTGTGAAAGTACCTGGTTGATCACCCGGGATAATATTTCCGCCACTCTGATGCGAAGGAACCAATGGTCTTGGATACGCAACATAACACATTTCTACAGAACCAATTTCAGATGAAATGCCAGGTTTAACGCAAGTGTTTATCCAATTATCATCGGTGCTGTTGCCCACTTCTACTCTTACTTCAATAAACGAACCATTTACAGATCGTGGGTATGCAGTTAAGTCCGGATTCTCTGGATTCTCAGATGCATTAGGAACAAGTGTCAGCGTATAGTTATCATAATCGGGATCAACAATGGCTGGCATAGAGATAGCCGGTTCTACTAACGAACAAGGATCTTTTGCTCCAACAAAAGTAGTAATGGTTGATTCTCCATAACCGTAAGATATATGATAGGGATCGAAGTTTACATCGAATCTATGTGGTTCGTTTGTATCAGCTATTGTATGTTTTAAATAAACAGTATCTACTCCGTAGTAGACTATCTCTGGAACAATCTCAGATTTAATTGAGATGTCGGTACCCTTGGCAAATCCAGAAAGAACATGAGAGAAAATTACCCATGGTGAGCCTCCGAAAATCTCTTCGCAAACCAAAACGCCACCTTTGCTAATTTCAATCGAGCCTTCCCGGCCACGTCCTTCGTATTCAGCATTAATGGTAATATGCGTTTTGCCTAAAGTTTCGAAGTAATCATCGCCATATTCGTTATCAGCACCACTATACCAACCGGAATCAACTTGTCCGTATATATCATCATCAAATGGTACAGTTGGATAGGCTAAGTAATCTTCACCGTTTTCAGGCATAAAGGCATCGTGTAAGAAACCAGTCTTTGAGCAGAAGCGATCACCACGATCATCTATCCAGTCATCAATGCCATCGAAATTATCATCGTCGAGAGCCGGAGGAATAAGAATCTGAGGAATATAAACCTGGTATTCAAAAGCAGTTTCCCAAATTTCAACCTCATTTAAGGTATTTGGATTATCTATCCAACGACTAAATGCATTTCCGTTTATTTGTACTATTGAATCAATATCGAATGAACCGTCTGCCTTTTGAGGTAATCTTATTCTGTAACCGCCCATACCTTTGGGAATGGAATAAACAAAGTATCCGAATACACCATCACCCAGTCCTTCAATACCATCTATATCTTCTGAAGGATCATTAAAATCGACATCATAGCCTACATTTCTTATCCAATAATAAGTATACTCAGTAGAGGCATCCATATCAAAAACAAGGTGAGCATTGCCGTATTCAGGAAGCTCCTGCGTTTCGCTGCCAGTTGAGTCTATAATTTTGTAATTATTTGATAGATATTCAAATTGCAATGGATTTGGTAAAGGTGCCCAATAGGTATAGGTGGTCCGAATAGGGGTTACTCGCTCTTCGCCAAAAACAGTTTCGTAATTTACTTTTGAATATAAAGATTGAGTAGGTGTGTAATTTGTCATATCAATTTCTTCACCACCTAAGGAAAGAACAGCCAGGAACTCTCTGTGAGGCTGTGGGGCAGTTCCAATAAGACTGTCGGTTGGCTTTAGCTCATAATCTGCTGTATCAACAAAAGTAAAACCTTCATAATTATTAATTCTTTGGTGGATAAGTTGATCCCAGATAACATTCCCATCGTCATCTCGTTCCATCCAATGAGTCCAGGTTGTGTCGCTTATGTCAGCATTGTAAGGGTAGAACATACCAGGATAATCAGCTACGTCTAATGAGTCATGCTTGTCGGCTACGCCTGCAGAGAGTGGAATTAAATCTGGTGGGTCAACCCAAATTTCATAGCTGCAATACGGATCGAAATATTCATATCCAGCAACATGTTCGATGTTCCAGGTAACTTTCCAGACTCGAATTTTATCGTCTTCATCAAAATTACTATCCACAATACCATCACCATCTGTGTCGGTAGGTATTATACCATCGTGGTCAATATCTTCAAAAACAAAGTTGTTATTGCCGGTTTTAAGGTGGTTCCATGGATTCGCCCAATACACTCGTTCTTCTGTTAAAGTATAACCTTTCGGGAAGATTGATGCAGTGTCAAGCCAAACATCTGGGTTACCATCTGAATCCATGTCAAAATCCGGGGCAGATTCATCGTTGCTTCCTTTTAAAATATCAACATATTTTCCTCCTGGTGTTTTTAGTATAGGAATATTTAGTGATTGATCCGACCAATAGAAGGGAACATCTTTTGGGATGTATTGAACATATTCAGTATTTTCAGCAGCACTTCTTGATTTGTTTTCCATTATCATAAAAACCTTAAACGGTTGATATTCCAAGCCTAAGAAGTTTTTCCAGTTTACATCGGTATCAGCAAAAATTCTGGCACTAAATAGTAAGTCGGCGTAGTTTTTATTTTTCTGAAACGATTGCTTAAAACCTGAATAGGTGTAGCTGGTTTCATTAATTGAGGCAGCCATTAGTGTTCCCTTATCCAGATAGCTATCTACATTTTCATGAATTACATTATCTGGCTTCGGAGTAATAAGGCTATAAACTATTTTGAGTTCACTTTGAGCGTTAATGTTTATGTTGTTAAATTCTAATTCACCATTATTAAAAGAACCAGTAGGGCCTGAATTTACCTTATAGAAAGTAAAATAGGGTTTTATAGTTTCCTTTAAGCTAATGTTAATTGTCTCAGTAGTAAGATTCTTTAAAGTAAGCTCCACTTCAAAAGTGTCAATTCTATCGTATGAAATAGCGTTGTCACCTAATTGTGTTACATAAAGCATTTCATTACTTACTTTTCTGGTAACATCTACTTCAAAGGAGAATGCGGCCAGAATACTATTTAGAGTCCAGCTAATCTGCTGACTATCGTTGTTCGGGTCAGACAAGCCTTTAACAGTTGGTAATCCAGTATTGCAATGAATTTTTCCGCCAAAAGTATGTGCAGGATTAATTTTGAAAATTACAGGATTCGATGTTCCTTCAATTGAAGCAATTGGTGAAATTCTTGTTGAGCTAACCATAGGAAAACTCGAGCCGTAGAGCTTATTGTCGGCAGCATTGGCTCCCAAACTAAGAATATCTGTGCTATTTATAGTAATATTTGTAATCCCTTCAACCTCTACGCTACTTGAATAGTCGATAGCGTCAGACTCAAGATAACCAAGTTTTTCGATGAAGTAAGCTGCATTACCTTCGGTGTAAATACTACCACCATTATTTAGAAATGCATCGATTTTATCTTTAATACCAGGTGTTACAGTAAATAGGCTATCAATATAAAAAGTGTAATCATCATCTTTAGCACTAAAAGCCGGAATAATTAACAGCTTTGTATTGGCATCAATACCAGAGGTTGAAATAGATTCCTCATCAATAATGTATGAAATTCCATCCATTAAATATTCAGAGAATATGCTTTCAAAATATATAGATTCCCATGATATGTTTGCTTCGTTTGCTCGTATTTTACTTTTGAAAATAGCAATTCGTTTTGGGTTCTTTTTAAACTGAATAGACACATGAGACTGACTCTGCCAATTGTAGTTGCTGTAATTATTGGCCTCTAGCGATGAATATTCAGAAGGCAACTCATTGGGGAAAACGATTTTTCCAGCATTAGTTCCTGAAGTAATCCGATAAAGCGATTGCTCTCCAAATGCACTAAACAAATTGTTGTCGGTAGCCTCATTTGAGCGATAATCGTTATCTGATGTTTCAAAAGCTAAACGATAAGTACTTATTAATTTATTTTGGTCCTTATTTGTTGAAATAAGAACACCATTTTGTGCAAAAATAGATGTGAATAGAAAAGACAATAGCAGTAATGCTGCCGTTTTTCGGAGACTGAAGGTTTGCATAGTTAGATTAATATTAGTAGTTTGAGTTAAATATATACGTAATTTCTAAATAGATGTTTTAAATAGTTTAGTTTTTTTGTTTATAAATTAAGAAGTTAGAAGTGAATCCAGTTTCATGGTTCAAAATAAAAATCAAAAAAATCAAATAAGAAGACTTTCAAAAACATGAATTATTTGTGCTATAACAGGTCTTACCTTTTTATTACCTTTAGCCCGCTTAAAAATAAATGATGCCAATATATCCAGATACATTTGAAAGTAAAATAGGATTTGACAGAATTCGTAAATTGATTTCTGAATCATGCTTGTGTGAATTGGGCAGGGAGAAAGTTGAACAAATGTCGTTTATGAACGATTTTGAAATAATTTCCCTTAACCTTCTTATAACAAACGAAATAAAAAATATTCTGGAGTTTGAAGAAAACTTTCCGCAGGATAATTATATCGATGGCCGACCTAGCATGCATAAAATTAAAATTGAAGGAGCAGCCCCCGATGTTGAAGACTTAGTGAAGCTTCGAAAGTCACAGTTTGCAATTATTCAATTAGTATCATACCTAACGGGAAGGGATAAAGCTGAAAAGTACCCTACATTGGCAATGCTCTCAAGAGAGGTTGATACTTACCCGGATATAATTAAATCGATTGATCGGATTATTGATAAAAACGGACAAGTAAAGGACAATGCATCACCGGAGTTAAGCGATATCCGTCAAAAAATTCGTCAGACTCAAAGTGAGGTTCAGCGAAAGCTTCAAAGCATACTTAAAAAAGCAAAAACTGATGGTTTAGTAGAAGATGAAGCAGAGATTACTTTTCGCGATGGACGACCTGTAATTCCAGTGCCTTCAAGCAATAAAAGAAAGCTTGGGGGAATGATGCACGATGAGTCGAGTTCTGGTAAAACAGCATTCATTGAGCCTGGAGCTGTTGTCGAACTTAACAATCGTGTACGAGAGCATCAAATAGCAGAAATAAGAGAAATAAGGCGCATTATGCTCGACTTTGCTGATTACCTGCGTCCTTTTATGTATGATATTATAGATAGTTACGATTATTTGGCAGAGATTGATTTTGCCCGGGCAAAAGCCCGGTTTGCACAGCGAATTAAGGCGGTTAAACCCATTATGCAAGACCTGCAAAGTTTTAGCTGGAAGGATGCAATCCACCCTTTGCTCTATATAGCCCACAAAGAGGAAAATAAAGAAGTTGTTCCGCTTACATTACATCTTGAAGCAGAGAACAGAATTTTAGTTATTTCCGGACCAAATGCCGGAGGTAAGTCAGTTTGCCTGAAGTCTGTTGGATTATTGCAGTATATGTTACAATGCGGCTTGTTAGTCCCTATGAGTCCAAATTCCGAAGCCGGGATTTTCAATTCTATCTTTATTGATATAGGTGATGAGCAATCTATTGATAACGATTTAAGTACTTATAGCGGTCACCTGGAGAATATGAAGTATGTGGTCAAGCATTCTGATAATAAGACCCTAATTCTTATTGATGAATTTGGAACAGGAACAGAGCCTGCCCTCGGTGGAGCAATTGCAGAGGCTGTTCTTGAAAAAATCTACGATAGAAAAAGCTATGCTGTTATAACTACTCACTATGCAAACCTGAAACATTATGCATCAGAGACCGAAGGTATTTTAAACGGTGCAATGCTTTTTGATACACAATCGATAAGACCATTGTATCAACTTTCAATGGGACGACCGGGAAGTTCGTTTGCAATTGACATAGCACGTAAAATTGGACTGCCTGAAGATATTCTTAAAAGTGCATCGGATAAAATAGGGCAGGAGCATTTCAATTACGACAAGCAACTTAGGGAAATATCACGAGATAAGAAATATTGGGAATCGAAGAGACAACGTATACGCAAGGTTGAAAAAACCTTGGATGGTCTATACGACAAATACAATTCTGAATTAGAAGAAGTACAAAAGGAGAGAAAGAAAATTCTAAAAGAGGCAAAAGCAGAAGCTCAGAATATTCTTAAGAGTGCAAATGCACAGGTTGAGGGAACTATTCGGCAGATTAAGGAGGCGAAAGCAGAGAAGGAGAAAACAAAGGAGCTCAGAAATAAACTTGAAACCTATAAGAAAGATTTACAGTCGGATAAATCGGACAACGATAAGTTTGATAAGAAAATGAAGGAGCTTGAAAAAGCTGGCAAGCGGTTAGCTAAAGCAAGTCCGGAAATAGAAAAAGCTAAAACAATCAAGAAGATTAAGGAAAAGCCAAAAGAAATTCAAACAGGAGATATGGTAAAGCTTGAGGGAATGGAATCTTCTGGTGAAGTTGTAAAGATAGACGGTAAGAAGGTAACAGTCTCATTTGGGAGTATGCTTAGTACAGTTGAGATAAGCAAAATTATCCGGAGCGAAAACCAACATAAAACCAAACCACAAACAGCAACAAGACTGCCTCAATCGATATCTACCAATAAAGCTTTGTTTAAGCCAGAAATTGATGTTAGAGGAAAACGTGGTGATGAAGCTGTTATGGCAGTGCAGCAATTTATCGATGATGCAGTAATGGCATCAAACACAGAGCTAACTATTCTTCATGGAAAAGGAAATGGTATTTTGAGACAAATAATTAGAGAATATCTTGCTACAATTAATGTTGTTAAAACCTATAGAGATGGGCATGCCGACAGGGGTGGAGCAGGATTAACAATTGTGAAGCTTGAGTACTAGAAAATTGTTTGAAAATTGGAACTACAAAGAAAGTTTAAAGTACATTGAGTAGAAATATTTTGAGTGCTTTGTGAAAATTTCTTCGTGCTCTTTGTGGTATGTAAACTAAATCCAATACTCAATTATATCTATTGAGAAATTCGCTATTGCATGTGGAACTCTGCGAAAGCTTTACAATTCTTTACACAAAAACTATTGCTAACAAATATTATCTTAGTAGAATAATTTTTATTGATGCCTCAAATAACCATTATATCAGAATCTGTAACAAATAGACTTGACTATGTATGCAATGTTTTGTTTAAGCATATTCTAAAATGGGAGTATAAAATACAGCTGTTATCTGATAAGACTTCAATAACTGGTATTGTAGTAAACTACTCGCAAAACCAAATAAAGGATTCTATTCAAATTATTCCTTCAGGATTACTTGATGAATCATCAGTAAGGGAGTTGAAGATTACTATTGGCGAATTTGAAGGACTAAAAACACTGTTTCATTCAGATTATGGAAATATTCCGTTCGATATTTTTTCTGCCTCATTTTATCTATTATCAAGGTATGAGGAATACTTGCCATTTGAGCCAGACCTACATGGACGATTTTCTGCAAAGCAAAGCATTACTTTCAAAAATGGATTTCACAATATGCCAATTGTTGAATTGTGGGCAAAATTATTAGCAAAGCAACTTAAAATTGAATATCCGCTCGAAAAAACCGAGCCAATTATTACTATTGATATTGATTATGCCTGGAGATATAAGAACAGAGGTTTCTTTTATAAAACAGGTGGTTTATTGAAGTCTCTTCTTCTTTTTAATTTTAAAGATGTACAAACCAGGCTGAAAGTTTTTCTAAATAAAGTTGAAGATCCTTTTTATACGTACGATTATTTATCCGCGATTTCTGAATTGCACAATGCAAAGCTATATTTCTTTCTGCTAATGGGTAAAAACAGCAAGGAGGATACCGGGTTCTCTGATAAAAACAAAGCTTTTCAAAAGTTAATTCAGAGTTTAAATGCCAGGCACAACATAGGTATTCATCCCTCTTATGCCTCATTTTCTGAGCCTGCTTTGTTTAAGCAAGAATATGAAAAGCTTCAGAATATTGTGGGTCGTCCAATAGAAAATAACAGACAGCACTACCTTTTATTGAAATTTCCAGAGACTTACAAAAAATTATTAGAATCTAATGTCGAACAAGATTTCTCCATGGGTTGGCACGATTTACCTGGTTTCAGAGCAGGCATAAGTCGTCCGTTTCCTTATTACAATCTGGAAACTGAAGGCACAACTAATCTAACTATTCATCCGTTTGCGACTATGGATAGAACATTATCTGATTATTTGGGGCTAAAACCAGAACAAGCCTTGGAGGAAATAATAAAACTAAAACAGCATGTTGATTCTGTTGGAGGTCAATTCTCAATGATTTGGCATAACGATAGCGTAAGTGAGTTTGGAGAATGGAAAGGCTGGCGCAAAGTATTTGAAGCATCAATACAATAAAATCGGATTATTTGTGAAGATTAAACATATCAAACATACCGAGATAGATAAGGCCAAATGGGATGCATGTATTAAAAATGCGCCCAATGGTTTAGTTTATAGTCTTTCCTGGTATTTGGATGCTATATCGCCATATTGGGAGGCTCTGGTGCTGGGTGATTATGAATGGATTTTTCCTCTACCCGTTAAGAAGAAGTTTGGACTGATATATCTTATGCAACCTAACTGTATTCAAAAATTTTCAGTTATTGGAAGAAATGTAACAGCTGAAGTTGAAAGCAATATTTTCAAATACCTGAAAGATAAATTCAAGTATATTAATATTAGAATAGAAACAAATACTTCAGACAAGAAAATTTTTACGGAATCCAATATAAATTTTGAATTAGACCTTTCAAATCAATACAAAGACTTATATGGCAACTTTTCAAAAAATCACAAGAAGAATATAAAGTCCAGTCTGAACAAGGAGCTACACATAATTGAGGAAAAGGAATATTCAAAACTAATGGAATTTACCCGTCTAAACCTCTCAGAGAAGACATCACATTTAAAAGGGAAAATCTGGAGCGATATACAAATCCTTTTTTCGCAAATTGAGAAACAAGGCATTGGTGAAATAATTTCGGTTTATTCCCGGGATAATCAAAAACTGGCATCAGCAATTTTTGTAGACCACAATAATAGGAGGTTCTTGTTGTTTAGTTCAGCAACTAGTGATGGTAGAAAGAAGCGCGCTCATTATTTTATGTTGAACTATTTCATACAAAAATATGCAGGAAGCAAATCAATACTTGATTTTGAGGGTTCCAGTATTCCATCTGTAGCCTATTTTTTCGAGGGATTTGGAGCAAAAAAGACTAGTTATTACACCTTAAAATTTGACAGACTTCCTCGAATATTAAAATTCTTGAAAAAATAAAAAACTAATTTGGTTGAATGCATTTTCCAATTCTCGATAAAATATCAAAAAGAATATCGGTTCAAACATTGAATAAGCTAAGTGGAAGGCGTTTGTTCCCAATGGTCTATCATTTAGTAGGAAATAAAAGTGAACTAACTTATGCAAATGGTCTTTACAGAATACCTTCTGCGAGAGAATTTGAGACTGAGCTAGATTTTCTCTTGAGACATTATTCACCAATTGATTTGAGTCAATTACACAATTATTGTCAGACTGGAGAATTGCCTGAAAAGGGTGGGTTTTTCTTTTTAAGTTTCGACGATGGGTTAAGGCAATGTGCAGAAATAATTGCCCCTATGCTTTTGCGGAAGGGGATTCCTGCTACCTTTTTTATAAATACAGGTTTTGTTGATAACAGCGATTTTATTCACAGATTTCGCACCAATTTAATTTCAGACAAAATAAAGAAGGATAGAAAGAACCTGTTAAAGAACAAAGCAGAAGATTTTTTTGGACATGAGTTTTCCTGTAGGTATAAAGCCGCAGAATTTATTACAGGACTAAAATGGAAGGATAAGACACAAATAATTGAATTAGGAGATTTTTTAGAATTGGGAATTGAAGATGAACTAAAAAAATGTAAGCCTTATATGTCTAAAGACCAGATTTCAGGACTTATTAAAAATGGATTTATGGTTGGGGCCCACAGCATTCATCATCCTGAATATTCAATATTAGAAGAGAACGAACAAATACTTCAAACCAAAAGCTCAGTTGAGAAAATAGCCCAATGGTTCAATCCTGATTATAATACTTTTGCATTTCCTTTTACCGATTTTGGCATTAAATCTTCTTTCTTTAGAAGACTTAAAGAAGAATGCAAATTAGATATTAGCTTTGGAAGTGCTGGCTTAAAGGATGATGTCATTGAGAATCATATTCAGCGGATTCCAATGGATGACAGAGATTATAGTGCTGAACAAAGAATGAAATCCGAATTACTTTATTATTTACTTAAGAAACCGCTCGGGAGAAATAAGATAAAACAACGATGAGTAGAAGAATTCGGAAAATACAAGTTGCAGAGCTAAAAGATTTTATTAGTTCAAAGGAGTTTGAAGATTTTGCTTTTTATCCAATAAGTAAGTTAAGAGCTCTCTCGCATATTAATAATCCTCGGGCAGAAGATAACGACATTGCATTATTTCTTTATTATGACAACGAAAAGTTTGTTGGATATCTGGGAGGGGTGCCAGAAATAATGTATGGCTCAGAAAATACAACATTGAAAGTTTTTTGGCTTAGTTGTATGTGGATACTGCCAGAATACAGAAGAAGTGGAGTGGCTTTAGAATTAATGAACTTTGCTTTTGAAACTTATAACGGCAAAACACTAATTACAAACTATATTCCACAGTCTAAGGGAGTGTTTGATAAAACAGGTAATTATTCACTGTTGACCGAGTTAGATGGGATAAGGGGATTTTTACGATTTGATTTGCAAACAATTTTGCAGCGCAAATATAAAGCTGCAAAAAAAATAAAACCAATGTTAAAAGGCATTGATTCAGTTCTAAATACTTTTGTTAATGCCAGATTGAAAAGGCTTTGTAGGAAATGGAATGTTGATTGTACTTATAAAGAAATACTTGAAATCGATGATGAGCTAAATGATTTTATAAAGCTTAAAGTTGAAAAGTCAATTTTTAAAAGGGAAAAGGAAGTTTTTAATTGGATAATAAGATATCCGTGGATTGTAAGCGACGGCTTGTCAGAGACCGAAAAAAGAAAGTATTACTTTTCTCAGCAGGGAAAAGATTTTAAGCAATGGTTTATAAAGGTGAAAAATGGAGCTGATATTGTCGGCTTTCTGATTTTAACAAGATTTAATGGAGAGCTAAAAACCCCATATATAATTTATGAGGAAAAACATGCAGACGACATTGCATTTTATATTGCTAAACTAATGGTTGTTAACGGAGTTAAAACCTTTGTTTGTCATGATCAAAAGATTGCAAAACTCGTTAAAGGATTAAGGGTCTGTGTATATTCAAAGATTTCAAAGAAAGGATTTCTCATTTCTAATAACCTGAAAAAGGAATTACAAGATTCGGAATTTTTGATATTTGAGGGAGATGGAGATTCTGTTTTTACTTAGGCGACTTCAATAGAGAAAAAAATTAGTGATTTTCAGTAGGCACTATTGGATTACTTATTATAAAACCTCACCAACATTTTTATTGTTTTTATGGAAAAACCCAATACAACTGCTGTATATGTAAAAGCAAATAATATTCCAGTAACTATGCTGGCTTTAAGAGTCAATTCAATGTTAAAATATTTCCTAACAAGATAAAAGCTAATTGCCTGAACAGAAAGAATTATTATAGCCGGTAGAAGTTCTTTAATGCCTGAGATAAAAAAGGAGTTGTTTTTAATATCATACCAATAAAACAAAATCATCAGGAAGAAATATGAAATAAGTGTTGTTATTGCTGCCCATGAATAGCCGAATTTGGGTATAAGCAAAAAGTTTAGAACAATATTTAGTGCTGAACAAGCTAGAAACCCAATGATAATAATTCGATAATTTTCTTTGAATTTCAGTCTGTTTTCAGGGAATAAAGTTAATCCATACAAGAATATTGTAATTACTATCCAAGGTATCATGGTATAACCAACTCTGAAATCTTCGCCAAGCAGAATATAAGCAAACCAATATGCAAAAATAGCTGTGTAAGTAATTACCGGCATAATAAATAGCATGTAGTTTTTAATATATAGCAAAGTAATTCTACGAGTGGCTTCAAAATTCATTTCCAACTCTCGCATGAAGCCCGGATTAATAATTGCAAAAAACAAGCTAATTACAGCCATAATACTTACCTGGCACAGATTGTAGACTTGATTGTAGATTCCCACTTCACTTATATCTCCAAATAAAGCAATTATATATCTGTCGCTGGATGTTAAAATATATAGTCCAAGGTTTGACAATATACCAGGTATTGAATATTCCAGAAAAACTTTAATTGTTTTCCAAGAGATAAGCTTAAAAGAGAGTTTGTATTGTTTTAAGAAGTTGGGCAGTAGGTAAAATAGAATTAGGGTTTCAACAATAATCATCGAAATAGGAATAGCTTCAATTCTATATCCCATCTTGTATGTAAGGTAATATTGAATTGCAAAAGCTAATCCTGCCCTCAGAGAGGTGATAATATTGTATTTGGCAGATTCTTCCTCTAAACGCAGGACAATGAGAAAGTAATTATTTGCACTATTCAATAATAGTTGGAAAAAGACAAGGTAAATTAACCTTTTAACTATTTCTCCCGAAGCTGCCAGATTCCAGATAATTGTAACAATGAAAAATATTGCAGAAAAGAATATGTATAACAGAAAGAGGTTACTATAGAATCCACCCAGCTCTTTGTTTTTCTTGAATTTGTTGTAAAACCTCCAGATGCAATTCGATAGCCAGTTAAATAAGAAAATGGATAGAATAGTGTAAGTAATAAATATCAATCCATAAATACCGTATTCTTCGGTTGTGAAGTATCTTGTGAAAATGGGCACACGAAAGAATCCGACCAATAATGGGAGAGTACTTCCGGCAAGGTACCAAAGTAAATCTTTTAGAATTATATTTTTTGGTCTTTTGCTCAAGTGCTACTATTTATTGAGTTTATTTAATTTATTCTCGAAGCGGGCTAAACTAAGAATTACCGGCAATTCGTACATAAAAAAGTGTTCGTTCCTACTATTGTTTTTTATTAGTTCGAAAACAGCATCTTTATCAATAATATCTGAATTTAATTCAAGCGATTTCTTTAAAAGCGACAGTACTTTAACTTTATCTTTTCTATAAGTCTTATAAGCTCTGTAAGTGGATTTTTTTTCAGGTAAAGCAAATAGCTTATTAATTATTTTTTGAGCGAGATTATTAGACTTTATTATAAGCTTAAAGTTATTGTTTTCTTCAATTATTTTTCTTTTTTCAATCTCGATCGATTTTAAATTTGAGAAATCGTTTACGAAAGCGAATTTACACATTGCATTTACATATGCTTTCTGGTTTTGAAGTTGTTCAAAAGGTAACTCTGCCATAAAATCAATAAATTCATAATCGTAGAACGGTAAAAGCATTAGAGTGTTTTTGTTTAAAACATCATATATTGCCAGAATGTACTTTCTTAGTCTATGTTTTATGGTCCAGTCAAAGAATGTAGAAATTTCATCACCACTATAAGAATCTACAATACTTCGAATCTTTTGTTTTATTTGTGAATGGCTATTTTCTTTATTATGAATTAATTTAATCTGGTCGTCGGATAAAATACTTGCATTTGCCTTATAAATATAATCGGTAAGAAGTTCAGGGTTATCACATGAAAGTAATTTATCATTCATCATAAGCCCCACGAAAAATCCATCAGCACCTGTTATTAAATAATCTGTGTTTTTATATTTAGGAACAAGCTTACTTACTCCATAGGCCTGAAAATAGTAACAAGAATGCCCTACTGTCTCTGTTAGTTTATCAATTGTTTTAGTATTAAAAAAATCAAGAAAGGGATTTTCAAATAGAGAAGGTGAATGTTCAATTTTTCCAATTTTGGCAACTTGACTGGCTATGTTAATATCGCTGCTGTTTTTATCACCAAAAGTGTAAGAATTTATTTTCTTGCCTGAAATATTATCAAGCAAAAGCTTAAGTAATAATCTTGAGTCTATTCCGCCAGTTAGGTTTAATCCTACTGTACCTTCTTTGATTATTCCTTCAGAAAAAACTTTCATTATAGAATTAAGTTTTTCAAAAGTTTGTCTCTCTGCCTCTGCCTCAGTAGTTGGTATAGGTTTGTATTGGAAATTCCAGTACTCTACCCTTGATTGGTAAATAGAATCATTATTAAATGAAAAGTTATAAATCGAAGCTGGTAATACTTCTTCAATAGTCTCAACTAGCGTATGGCCACCAAAAACAAACCTGCATGTTAGCAATTCATTTACTGCACTTTTATTGAGTTTAGGAGCATCAATTTCTTTGGCTAAATTCCAAATGTTATTACTTAAAAGTATGTGGTTCTCGTGTAGCACAAAAAACATTTGTCCAAATCCAAATCTGTCGTTACAAATAGTAAGTTGGTTTGTTTTTTTATTTAGAATGATGCATGTAAAAACTCCATTACAGTATTGAATATTGCTTTCCAGATTATTGTCAAGAGATAATCCAAGAATATACTCAGCAGCTATTTTTTTAAAAAAAAAACTTCTTTGTATTCGAAAATAACCATTAAACCAAACAATGTGAGTGTCAAATTCAAAGGTTTTACTATCTCTGTCAATGTGTACATTGTTTGCTTCTATTCTGAACAACATGCGGTTTAAATTGTACTGTTGAGAAATCGAATATAAAGTATTATTGTAATAATTGAGAATAGATGGAGATCATTTTTTCTTCCATTTTGCCCCAGTTAAACTTTTCCTTAATAGCTTGTTTACCGTTTTGACTCATTTGTAAATATAGATTTTTGTCAGAAAGTAATTTTAATATAGGTTTTAGATGTTTTAATTATTGATTCTACATAATCAATTTCTTCTTCTTCAAAAATAAGAGTAACATTATTTCTTACCTCATTATTTATATTTAAGTACCAATTTCGGTCATTTTCTACAGAAGTTAAAGACTTAACTCTGGGTGCATAATATTTTGTTGAATTCCCAGTTCCGAATTCAAACATACTCATAGACTTATTTAAGTATTTGTCGATAAATCTAATAAATGAATATGTTGTCCAGGGAATTGCTTCTCCTTTAGAATTTACCGGAGATTTTCTTTTGTATGATTCGAGCCATCCTGTTTCAACCAGATAGCCCTTATATTTAAAAGCAAGCAATAGTCTGCTTGTCGAAACATCTCTTATGATATCAAATATTTTAAATAGTGTGTTTTTTTTCTTTGCCATTCTGAAGAAGGTTTTCGTATAGTCTGCCTAATTTGGATTCCATTATTTTCCAATCAACCTTTTCAGAAGCAAGTTCACAATTTAGAACTAATTTTTCATATAAATTGTTGTCCTGAATAAGTCTTTCCATGGCTTTAGCCAATTCAAAATAATTATTAGGTTCGACTAATATACCTGAATTAAATTGTAATGTTAATTTTTCAAGATGCCCCACTCTAGAGCACAGAACTGGTAACCCAATTTTAATGTATTCGAATAATTTTATTGGAAGGATTGTTTTATTAACTTTTTCATCATTAAAAATAGCTAGCCCAAATTTAGCTTGTGAATAGAAATTTGTTATTTGCTCATAAGAAACGCTTTCATTAATATGTATGTTATCTTCCAGTTTCGATTGGTTTATCAAATCAGTCATTTCTTCTTTTAGCCCGGCATCATGAAAGTTTCCAATAAAAAGTATCTTAAATTTTTTCACCTGATGTTTGAGAAGCTCAGCAGCTTTAATTATATTAATTGCACCACGTCTTCTTCTAATACCTCCAGAATAAATGAAATCATAAATTTTTTTCTTTTCGTTAGGTTTAATTAAATCAGAGTAATTGTAAATTATTGTAGTAGGTACCTGAGGAAGATTTCTGTCGAAATATTTAGCAACATTTTCTTCCGTGGCAATTATTAAATCGTAGGTGCTTGATTTTTTTAATTCCCAGTAGCCAATTTGTCTTCCATAAAACCTAAAAAAATGTTTTTCAATAACCCTTCTTCCATATGAAGCAATAGTTATTGGGTAAGGTTCATGTACATCATAAATGACTTTTGGTTGATGAGGTAGTTTCTTTAGTTTTGGGCCAATTCTATTTAATTGTAAATCATGGAAATGATATACATCCGCTTTGAATTCTGAGGCCTTTGAAAAAATATCCTTATATATGCTTTTACGGATGGTTAGTAAACGAAAAAGCTTGTCGATGTATGGGTTTTCAAAATATACTTTTCTTTTAATACTTATCAGCCTAATTCCATGCTCTGAGATAAAATCTTTATCCTCTTCACCAATTCCAATATGAATTACATCATAACCATGCTTTTTTAACGACAGAGCCTCTTTCCAATATATTCTATCGTCGTAAAGACCATGAAGGCAAGAAAGCATACATACTGTGGGGGTACCCATGGTGCAGCTTTATATTATGAGTTTGATATGGCTGTATGGGAAAGATCCAAAACCTTTCCATCTTCGCATTTAAACGTTCTGGTCGGATATTTCTCAATAATATTGTAGTTATGTGTTGCCATTACAACAGCACGGCCCGATTTCTGGATATCAAAAAGTATTTGCATAATTTGTTCTGAGGTTTCAGGATCCAGGTTGCCTGTAGGCTCATCGGCAAGAATTACTTCGGGGTCATTGAGTAAGGCACGGGCAATTACAACTCGTTGTTGTTCACCTCCCGATAATTGATGAGGCATTTTATATCCTTTATATTCAAGGCCAACCTTTGTTAGTACCTCAATTATTCTTTCTTTAATTTCTTTTTTATTTTTCCAGCCAGTAGCACCCAGAACAAAATTTAAGTTGTCATATATTGTTCTGTCAATTAAAAGCTGAAAGTCCTGAAAAACAATACCCAATTTCCTTCTAAGTTGTGCTATTTGCTTTCTCTTCAGATTCTCGAGATTATACCCACAAACATCAGCCATTCCTTGTTTTAGCGGAATTTCAGCATTTATTGTCTTAATCAGACTCGATTTTCCGCTACCCACTTTACCAATTAGGTATACGAATTCATTCTTTTTTATTTCAAAATTCACATCGTTTAAAACCAGGTGGTCTTCCTGAAATATTGCTGCCGAACTAAAACTTATTATATTGTCTAATGACATGACAAAATCTTTTGAGGTTTTCTACAAGCGCCTAAATTATAAAGAATTCTTTAGAACATGTTAGGTACAGAAGTAAAAGTTATTATGAATTCATAAAAGCTAATGCATAATGCAGTAGGCATTAGTTAAGTTGACTTTTTCTTTTGTCTTGTTTCAAACAACCTTGTTAATTAATATTTGTCTTTATAAAATAAAATGACACCATTATCCGTAATTTTACAAAGCACTTAAAGCGAAACCATAATGAAGAATGTATTTATATTTCTTTTACTATTAACTAATTTATCCATTTTCGGACAAAAATCGGTCTACCATGTCGATGGGGATGCGGATTTCAAGCAGGCACTGGAACTTTACAATAAGGAAAAGTATAATACTGCACAACAACTCTTTCTCAAAGTATATAATGAAAAGAAAGGTGAAAACACAGAACAGGTAACTTTAATGCAATATTATATTGCTCAATGTGCAATAAAACTATTCAATGCCGATGCAGAGTTTTACACCTACCAGTTTATCTCAAAGAATCAGGGTTCTTCCCTTATTAACGAAGCATATTTCTCATTAGGAGGATATTTTTATGCTTTGAAAAAATGGCAAGATGCTATTAAAACATACGATAAGGCCGAGTGGAGAGAGCTCACTGAGGAACAACAGGCGGAGTATTTCTTTAAGAGAGGTTATAGCTATTTTATGAGGAAAGACTATGAAACAGCTAAATTGAATTTTTATGAGATAAAAGATAAAGAAACAAAGTATACAGCACCAGCAATATATTATTACTCACACATTCATTATAAAGAAGAAAATTATCAGACGGCTTTAAATGGATTCCTAAAACTTACAGAAGACAAAACTTTTGGTCCAATAGCACCTTATTACATTGTTCAGATTTATTATGAGCAAAAGAAATATGAGGAAATTGCTGACTTTGTTCCTGGAATAATAGATAATATTACCGAAAAGCGAATTGCAGAAGTTTCCAGAATTGCTGCTGAATCCTTCTTTAATCTTGCTCAATATGATTCTACAATTAGTTACTATGAAAGGTATATGGGGGTTGCAAGTTCTCCAGCACCAGAAGCTACTTACCAATTAGCTTACTCGTACTATAAAACAGGAGAATATGAAAAGGCTATTTCTTATTTTGAAAAAATCTCAATAAATAAAAATGAACTGGGACAAAATGCCAGTTATTATTTAGCCAGTTGTTATCTTGAGAATAAGGATAAAGAGAATGCGAGAAAAGCCTTTGCTTCGGCATCTCGGGGCGATTATGATCCAGTGATTAAGCAAGATGCAATGTTTAATTTTGCAATGCTAACCTTCGAAGTCGGTGGCGACCCGTTTAACGATGGTATTCAGGCATTTGAAGAATTTATTAATACCTATCCGGAATCGAAACGAATTGATGAGGCTCGCAGGTTCCTAATACAAGCCTACCTGGGTGCTAGAAATTACAAAAAAGCATTGGCCTCAATTGAGCGACTGAATAATAAGAACGATGAGCTCAAGGAAGCCTATCAGCGAATTGCTTTTAACCGGGGAGTTGAGTTATTTAATAATCAGGATTTCACTGAGTCGGCTAAAATGTTTGGAGATGCGCTGAAATACAAAGGATATAATTCACAAAGAGAGGCTCGTTCTTTCTATTGGTTAGGTGAGTCGTATTACCGTTCTGGAGAATACACAAAAGCTATTGATGCTTTTAATAAATTTAAAGAGGCTCCTGTTGCACATACAGTAACAGAGTATGAAACAGTTGATTATAACCTCGCATATAGCTACTACAAAAAGGAAGAGTATGCATCTGCCGCAAATTGGTTCAGACAATTTTCAAGTGAGGCCGATGAATCTCATGCAGCTTATAAATCCGACGCACTATTGCGTTTAGGCGACTGCTTCTTTATGCAAACCAATTATTATAAGGCTGTAGATTTTTATCAGCGGTCGATCGATTCCGATGTAAAAGCCAAAGATTATGCATTAATGCAAAAAGGTATTTGTTTGGGATTAGCCAAGAAAGAGCTTGATAAAATTGCAACCTTGAGGCAACTAATTATGGGTTTCCCAAAATCAACTTATGCCGATAATGCATATTATGAAATTGCGCAGGAATACCTCAAACTTCAGGATTCTCGACAAGCAATTGAAGCGCTTGGCGATCTGTATAGCCAATTTCCTAAAAGTGAGTTGGCAGGCAAAGCACTTGTTCAGCTCGGATTGCTTTATTACAATAGCAATAACAATAAGCAGGCTATAAAATACTATAAGTTGGCAGTTACAAGTTTCACAGGTTCTGAGGAAGCTAAGGATGCACTTTTTGGGTTGAAAAATATATACATTGACATGGGGCGTATTGAAGATTATTCGGCATTTGTTGATGGATTATCAGGTCATGTCCCTCGATTGTCTGTTAACGAAAAAGATTCCTTGTCGTATGCATCTGCGGAGAAATTTTACATGTCGGGCGATTGTGAGAAAGCTAAACCTGCGTTTGCAAGGTATATACAAAATTATACTGAAGGAGCATATTTGCTAAATGCTCACTTTTATAAAGGCGATTGTCATTATCAGGCGCGAGAATACGACGATGCACTTAAAATGTTTGCTTATGTATTGGCTCAGCCAAAAAATATGTATACTGAGCAGGCCTTGTTGGGATGTGGTAGAATTGCAGTAAGCTTAAAGAATCATAATAAAGTTGTAGAATATTACGGTAGTTTCTCTGAAATATCATCATCGCCGGCAAATAGAAAAGAAGCTGGGCTGCAAATGGTTCGATCGTATTTTGCTTTAAACGATTTTGATAATGCAATAGAGCAAGCCGAAAAGGCACTTGGGTTAACTAATCTTACCGATGAGAATAAGCGGGAATTAAAATTTATTAAAGCTCGATGTTTGCATGAAAGAGGGCGAGATAAATTAGCAATAGAAGCATACAAGGAATTATCACACGAAGTTTTAAGTCCACAAGGTGCTGAATCGAAGTATAGGGTTGCCGAACTTCTTTATAAAGACGGGGACCTGGACGGTGCGGAAAAAGAAATTCTTGACTTTTCAAGTCAATCAACATCACATGAGTATTGGATGGCACGTAGTTTTATTTTATGGTCAGATATTTTCTCCGACCGTGAGAATTACTTTCAGGCAATTGAAACAGTTCAAAGTATTATAGATTATTACGAGAATTCTAAAGATGGAATTCTAGAAATGGCAAAAGCACGAAAGACTGCGGTTGAGAAGAAAAGTAAAGAGGGTACAGGTGACAAGGGACAAGAATCTATGGAAATTAATATTGAAAGTAACAACTAGTACTATGAAGATGAAATTGAATATAAGATCATATATCGCAACAACCTTAATCCTGGCATTAAGTCTTAGTACATTTGGGCAGGTGCCAAGTAAAATTGTTGTTGTAGAAAGTTCGTACAAACCAATGGTGGATCAGGTAGAAAAGCTAAGCATGATGCCTGAGTTTAACGATACTTCCTCTGTAAAACCAAAAATTAGCTATAGTGTTTTACCTTCCAGACTTGAAACTAAGTTTGAAGTTAAACCAATTAAGCCGGCCAGTTTAGTCGGGTCTCCACTCGATGAGCTTTATAAAAGTCAGGTTCGGTTAGGGCTTGGGAATTATACAACACCAATGGCCGAGTTTAGTATACATAATCTTCGTTCAAAAGAATATGCTGTTGGAGCCTATGTTTTTCATCGTTCTTCTCATGCCAATCTAAAACTAGAAAATGGGGCAAAGGTTCCTGCTGGTTATAGTAGAAACAGAGTGAGTTTATATGGAAAAAGATTTTACAATGAATTAAATGTTGAGGGAGAGTTATATCTGAACACCGACAAATATAGATTTTATGGGTATAATACAGAACTGTTTCCTGATACAACACTTGAAGCAAAAGATATTAGACAATATTACACCCAGGTTGGAGGTCGAGCAGAAGTATATTCAACTGTAGCCGATTCTGGAGCCTTTCAGTATCGTTTTGGAATAGACGCAAATTATTTTGGTGACGATTTTAAAAATAGGGAAACCCATCTACATATTCCAGTTTTAGCTTCCTTTGCGATCAAGACCTTCAGAGTCGATTTAAACGCCGATTACCATATGTATGCAGGGCTATTTAACAATATCGAAAAACAAAAACATGTATTTCATTTCAATCCACAATTAAGGAAAAGAAAAGAACAGTGGGAAGTATTGTTGGGGCTTAATTCTTACATAATTAATTCTAGTGGAAATACTTTTAGTCTATACCCTGAAGCTCGCTTGAGTTTTAATGTTATGGAGAAGGTAATGCAAGCTTTCTTTGGTATTGATGGGGGAATCGAATTCAATAATTTTTCAAATGTTGTAGGGGAGAATCCATACATTCAACCTGGAACTAATATTAACGACTCTAAAAACAAGCTAACCGGATATGGAGGTGTTAAAGGACAATTAGCATCAAATTCAGGCTATTTAGCCGATGTTCGATTTAGTTCTCTCGACAATGTTCATTTTTTCGTTAACGATACAAATACAGCACTTCAAAATCATTTTAATGTAGTGTACGATAAAATGGAACAAGTTCAGTTCAGAGGTGAGCTATGGTATAGCCCGTTTAGTTACCTCGATTTATACTTGAAAGGACAATATAGTACATACAGTTTGGCTAACGAAGCAAAAGCCTGGCATATGCCAGCTATGAAACTCTCGTTTGTTACCCGATATAATTTCAAGGAGAAAATATTCGCTACTTTCGATATAATAAATTATGGAAAAAGATACGCAAAAGATATGAATAATGCAGGAGGCATTATAACTCACGATCCAATCTGGGACTTAAACTTAAAACTTGAATATAAATATTCACAAGTTTTGAGTGCTTTTGTCGATTTTCATAACATTCTATCGAAACGCTATTATTTGTGGAATCAGTATCCTTCCCAGAAGATTAATGTAATGGTCGGATTTAGCTATAAGTTTTAATTCAGAGAGGCTGTTATATTTCAAACATAATTGAACTTCCTGATATTAAAGGAAAAACTAAATAATGCTATTACTATTTATTACCTTGTCTGTTTACAAAGGGCTGGTTTTTTAGGATATTATTGAAAACGGTTTGTTTTAACTGGTTTTTTGCTCCATTTTTCCGCGAGATCTAGCAGAAGAAATCCGATTATTTAAAAACTACTTTTTTTATGTTTTTTAGAGCTCTAAGAATCAGGGTGTTGTAGTGTTAATTTTCTGTTGATAAAAAACGCCTTTTTGCCCTGAAAATCAGTAGGAATAGGGGGTATTTTTATTATCTTTGACCGATCACAAAAAAAGCCTATAATTCCGTTTGAAGAAAGGGAAGATTTTATGTCATATTTTTCATTCAGGAGATTTAAAATTCATCGAATTATAAAAAGGTGATATGGCTGATTAATGTAGAAAAAATAATGATTTCGATATGAGCGAGAACGTAGAGAACAATAACCAAAAAAGCTACTCGGCGGATAATATTCAGGTACTAGAAGGGCTGGAAGCAGTTAGGAAAAGACCTGCTATGTACATTGGAGACATCGGAGTTAAAGGTCTTCATCATTTGGTTTATGAGGTTGTTGATAATTCTATTGATGAGGCTTTAGGTGGCTATTGTAATAATATAGAAGTAGTTATTAACCTGGATAATTCCATATCAGTTACCGATGATGGTAGAGGTATTCCTGTTGATTACCATGAAAAGGAAAAGAAGTCGGCACTTGAGGTTGTAATGACTGTTTTACATGCCGGGGGTAAATTTAGTAAAGACTCCTACAAAGTATCCGGTGGACTGCACGGTGTTGGTGTTTCTTGTGTGAATGCACTCTCATCTTCACTTAAAGTTGAAGTTCGTCGCGAGGGTAAAGTTTATACTCAGGAGTATGAAAGAGGAAAACCTAAGTACGATGTTAAAGAAACAGGAACAACAGATAAAACTGGTACAACAGTAACCTTTAAACCTGATTCTGATATTTTTAATATATATGAATACAAATTTGAAATTTTAGCATCTCGACTTCGTGAACTTGCCTTTTTGAATAAAGGAATAAAATTAAATATTACAGATATGCGTGAGTTGGAAGAAAATGGGAATGGTGGAAAGCCATTGTCAGAAACTTTTTACTCAGAAGAAGGTTTAAAAGAATTTGTTGAGCTACTAGATAAGAATCGTGAAAAGCTTACCGATAATATAATCAATATAGAGACTGAAAAAAATGATGTGCCTGTAGAAATAGCTTTGCACTACAATACATCATTTACAGAGAATATACATTCATATGTAAATAACATAAATACCATTGAGGGTGGAACACACTTGGCTGGTTTTCGTCGTGGATTAACCCGTACACTTAAAACCTACGCGGAAAAATCAGGAATGCTTGCTAAACTAAAGTTCGATATTAATGGTGATGACTTTAGAGAAGGATTAACTGCTATTATATCAGTTAAGGTTCAAGAACCACAGTTTGAAGGGCAGACAAAAACTAAACTTGGAAATAGCGAAGTTTCAGGAGCTGTAGATCAGGCTGTTAGTTCTATGTTGGGTATGTATCTTGAGGAAAACCCTAAGGATGCCAAAATGATAGTTCAAAAGGTTGTACTTGCTGCTACAGCTCGTCATGCAGCACGTAAAGCTCGAGAACTTGTTCAGCGTAAGAATGTTTTATCTGGTTCTGGTTTACCAGGTAAACTTGCCGACTGTTCAAATAAAGATGCTTCACTTTCTGAAGTATATCTTGTCGAGGGTGATTCTGCGGGTGGAACGGCGAAACAAGGTAGAGATAGAGAATTTCAGGCAATTCTTCCATTAAGAGGTAAAATCCTTAATGTTGAAAAAGCAATGCCGCATAAAATATTAGAGAACGAAGAGATAAGGAATATCTATACAGCTCTGGGGGTTACTATCGGAACTGAAGAGGATACAAAAGCATTGAACCTGGATAAACTTAGATATCACAAGGTGATAATCATGACGGATGCCGATGTGGATGGAAGCCACATTGCAACATTAATTATGACATTCTTTTTCCGTCATATGGAAGAACTTATAAATCGAGGTCACTTGTACATTGCTACTCCTCCATTTTATCTTATAAAGAAAGGTAAGCAGCATCGTTATTGCTGGACAGAAGAACAGCGTATGCAAACAATGGAAGAATGGGGTGACGGAGCACATATACAGCGATATAAAGGTCTTGGTGAAATGAATGCAGAACAGCTCTGGGATACTACCATGAATCCAGAATACCGTACACTTCGTCAAGTTACTATAGAAAGTGCTGCAGAGGCTGATAGGATTTTCTCGATGCTTATGGGCGATGAAGTACCACCACGTAGAGAATTCATTGAGAAACATGCAAAATATGTAAACATTGATGCTTAATTAAGAAAATTGTTCAATACTTTTTATATGAAAGTGCTGCATTGTGTAGCACTTTTTTTATTTTGTGAAAAACAATTTGATTATGAGACAAGCAATGTTGCTGTTGTGTTTAATGCCATTGGGTATATTTTCTCAAATTACTGAGATGAAATGGGAGTTAGACTACGAGGTTTTTTTTAAACTGTCAAATGACTCTACATACAGTTACGATATACGAGAAGCTTTCCATGTTAAGAATGTAAAAGATGAATTTACATCTGATTTTGTGTTCTATCCCGTAAATCCGGGCGAACAATTTGCCAGGGAAGTTCCTGTTCAATCGGAAGAGAATCCAAAATATTCAACACTTTGGAGCGCACTTCATGCAAAAATTGGAGGAGGTTGGGTGCATTTTTCTAATTGTATTGCTTATGCTATTGAAACAGGTGAATTGAACCTTTCTGCACCTTTAATGAAACGCCCCGAATCGGATTGGAAACCAAAACCCATGACAGATTCTTATAAGCGCACTAAAAAATGGTTGTATTATGTTCCCGTCTCTCAGAAAAATGCTCAAAAGGAGTATCAAGCTCGATTGAAGTCTGGAGATGTTGGAGATCTAAATAGTTTACCTTCTTCATATGTTGATTTATTATTAAATACCCCACAAAACGATTATGATTTATTGAAGAGATCTGGGAAAAAGGATATTGTTGCTAAGATAGATTTGGTGAAAGTAATACTTGGAGCTAATTACTTAGGTGAGGCTCAAATAACGTATATAAGTAATGCCATTCTAAAGTCAGTTCTGGCATATTCTTCAAATATGCTCCCTTCAGTAATTATTTTCGATGAGTTTGAAGCAGCTGCAGCCATGTCATTAAATGCTGAAGGTTATAAAATAGAAGAAGTTGTTTATAGAGCCGCAGCAGATATCTCAGAAATTGAAGCAAAACAACGAAGAGAACAAATTGAGCAAATAGTTGAGCAAATCAATGAATACAATAAAAATTCTTTCAAGAAAAGATTAGGGAGCTATTACGAGAACTAATGAAAAAATTGAATTCGCTGATAGAAGAATTTAAGTCTGCTGCCAATCCGGAAAAAGCCAAATGGATGAAAGATTACCTTAAAGGTAAGTTTGAACTGTATGGCATAAACACGAAAGAGAGAAGAGAGATTCAAAAGACATTTTTTAAGTTAAATGGTTATCCTGAGACATCGGAATTATTTGATGTTGTTTTGTTTCTTTGGGAGCTTCCTCAGAGGGAATACCAGTATTTGGCAATTGAACTATTGCAAAGAAATTCAAAAAAGCTTTTGGAGTCGGATATAAATAATATTGAAAAAATTATTGTTGTAAAATCTTGGTGGGATTCAGTTGATGGCATAGCTGCATGGATTTGTGGAGCCTATTTTAAACTATATCCTCAACAGATAATTCCAGTTACAACAGAATGGATGAAATCCGGCAATATGTGGCTTCAACGTTCTGTATTGCTATTTCAGTTAAAATACAAATCAGAAACTAATACTGAGTTATTATCAAAATGGATCAAGGAACTCGCTGACCATAAAGACTTTTTTATTCGTAAAGCCATAGGTTGGGTGTTAAGAGAATACTCGAAAACTAATCCGAAGTGGGTGATTAATTTTGTTAATGAAAATCAATTATCGGGATTAAGCAAAAGGGAAGCATTAAAACATATTAATAAGAAGTAGGAAAAGGTATCAAGTGTTATTTTGATGCGTTGTTACCCTTAGTCTAATCCCTACAATTCTAACGTTCCTTCAAAAACCTTTTTTGCCGGACCTTCGAGCCAGATGTTTATAAAGCGATCGCCTTCTCTTTGAAAGCTAACTTTAAGGTTCCCACCCAAAGCTTTTATTTTAAAACTTGAGTCTTCTATATCTAATTTTAAAGCGGCTGCCAAAGCTGAAGCAGTAATGCCAGTGCCACAAGCAAGTGTTTCATCTTCAACACCACGCTCATACGTGCGAACGAATAAAAAATTATCTTTTAGCTCAACAAAATTTACATTTGTTCCATTGGCTTTGAATCTATTACTATTGCGGATATTTCTACCCTCTATAAAAACATCCTTATTTTCTAAATCCTTAACAAAACTAATGTAATGAGGAGAACCAGTATTCATAAAGAAATAATCTTTCCCAATTTCAACTTCAGATACATCGTTCATTTTTAATTTAATATAATCAGGTGCCAGTACATTGGCTTCATGTTCACCATCTATAGCAAAAAACTTCGAAACAGCATCAATTATTTCTCTCTTATAAGCATATGCAACAATACACCTGCCACCATTTCCGCACATTGTACCTTCGTGTCCGTCAGAGTTAAAGTATACCATTTCAAAATTATACCCCTTTTTATTTTGAAGAAGCATTAATCCATCGGCACCTACGCCAAATTTTCTATCGCAAATTTTTCGAATAAGTCTACTGTCATTTACATCGAAATAATTGGTTCTGTTATCTATAATAACAAAATCGTTTCCTGCTCCCTGGTACTTTGAAAAATTTACTATCACTCTTTCTTAAACTTTGTTAAATGAATGAACTAATTTTGAGGAATTGCATTTATTTTGTAAATACATGCTTTAGGCTGTAAATTTATGAAATATTATCGAAGAACAATTTTAAAGAAAAATAAACAGTAAATATCTCATTTAAGAAAAAATAGAGCTATGAAGATTAAAAGTATAGGGACATCTGTTTTGATGGCCATTATTGGAGGATTAATAGCGGTTTTTGCATACTCGAAATTAGCTCCAAAGAGAGAGATTGTTGTGAAGGAGATTGTTAGTCAACCAGCAAATCTAGTAGCACTTTCTGGTGAAAATCTAGCAGAGTTTAATTTTGTAACTGCTGCAAAGAATTCTGTTGAAGCGGTTGTTCATGTTAAAACTCAATCTACCAGAGAGTCTTACAATCCAGTCTTAGAATTCTTTTACGGGAATAAATACAGGGAAGCAGAACCTGTTTTAGGTTTTGGTTCTGGGGTAATAATTTCCGATGATGGATATATTGTTACTAACAATCATGTAATTGAAGGTTCGGATGAAATATTTGTAGCATTAAATGATAAACGGGAATTTGAAGCAAAACTAGTAGGAGCCGATCCAAGTACAGATCTTGCCCTTTTAAAAATTGAAGTGAAAGAATTGCATTATGTTTCATGGGGTGATAGCGATGCTTTGCAAGTTGGTGAATGGGTTCTTGCAGTTGGAAACCCATTTAATTTAACATCAACCGTTACAGCTGGTATTGTGAGTGCGAAAGGCAAAAGCATTGGAATTATTAGGGATCGATATCGTATGGAATCCTTTATTCAAACAGATGCTGCTGTTAATAGAGGTAACAGTGGTGGTGCTCTTGTAAATATTCGTGGCGAACTGGTGGGAATAAATACTGCTATAATTTCTCCATCAGGAGGCAATGCAGGTATCTCTTTTGCCATTCCTGTTAGTATTGTTCAAAAAGTTGTTAAGGATTTAGTTGAATTTGGAACTGTTCAAAGAGCTATAATTGGTGTTACAATAGAAGAAGTTACTGCAGATGTTGCAAAAAAGCTTAATTTAGATAAGATTGAGGGCGTTTTAGTTAAGGCTGTTAATGAAGATGGTGCCGCAAAATTAGCTGGAATAAAATCAGACGATGTAATTTTACTTGTAAACGGAGTTGCAGTAAATAGTCCCGGCGAATTGCAAGAACAAGTTAGCCGTTATAGGCCAAATGATAGAATAACAGTTACAGTAAAAAGAGATGGCAAAACGAAACAATTTGAGGTTACATTACGTAACCTGCAAGGGAGTACTGATTTAGTAACTGCCAGTATATTCAACTCTGTTTTAGGAGCTCGGTTTGAAGAAGTTTCTAGAAATGAAATAAATAAACTCGGTATTAGTTCAGGAGTTAAAGTGGCTGAACTTAAACAAGGAAAACTACTAACAGAAGGAGTAAAAGAAGGATTTATAATTACCCAGATAAACACCCAATCAGTTAAAAGTGTTGGGCAACTTGAAGGAATTGTAAATGGAATTAAAAAAGGAGGAATTTATATTGAAGGTGTTTATCCAAATGGTGTTGTAGGATATTACGCATTTGGACTAAAGTAAGACTTAAAGCTTTTAAATGACTAAAGGCTTGTGGTTTTACAGGCCTTGCTTTTTACATTCTTTCTAAATAGATAATAATATTGAAATTAAGGAATAATTAATCTAAATTCGCGAAAAATTTAAAAGCTAAGATGAGACAGTTAAAAATCACAAAGTCAATTACGAATAGAGAAAGTGCTTCGCTTGACAAATATCTTCAGGAAATAGGGAAGGAAGATTTAATTACAGTTGAGGAAGAGGTTGATTTAGCACAACGGATAAAGAAAGGTGATCGTATTGCACTAGAGAAACTTACTCGTGCAAATTTACGATTTGTTGTATCGGTTGCTAAACAATATCAGAATCAAGGACTAAGTCTTCCGGATTTAATTAATGAAGGTAATTTGGGTTTGATTAAAGCAGCTGAGAAGTTTGATGAGACACGTGGTTTTAAGTTTATTTCTTATGCTGTATGGTGGATTCGTCAATCTATTCTGCAAGCTTTAGCAGAGCAATCACGTATTGTTCGACTGCCACTTAACCAGGTAGGTTCTTTAAATAAATTAAATAAGGCATTTTCAAAGTTTGAACAGGAAAATGAACGAACTCCAACTCCTGAAGAACTTGCTGAGACTCTTGAACTACCAAAAGAAAAGGTGGCAGACACATTAAGAGTTTCAGGTCGTCATGTTTCAGTTGATGCACCTTTTGTTGAAGGTGAAGACAATAGCTTACTTGATGTACTTGTAAATAATGATTCCCCAAAAGCAGATACAATGTTAATGGGCGAATCTCTTAATAGAGAGATTGAAAGAGCATTATCAACTCTTACCGAAAGAGAAAGAGATATAATTAAGTTGTTTTTTGGAATAGGTCTAACAGAAATGACTTTAGAAGAAATTGGTGAACGTTTTGGTTTAACACGCGAACGTGTACGACAAATTAAAGAGAAAGCAATTCGTCGTTTACGCCATACTTCACGCAGTAAATTATTAAAAGGTTATCTTGGCTAGATAAGAATTTTTTTATGGAAGACCGGAGCATATTATGTTTCGGTCTTTTTTTTGGTATTTACAAAAAACAGAAAATAGTGTTGAGTCAAGAATGATTGTTCTGTTGAGATTCCTTTATCGTGCCTCCTCGGAACTTCTTTAATGAGCGAAGCGAGTAAAGTAACGTTAGTGCAAAGATGAGGAAAGAGGATGGCAGTCTTAACCAGAAACTTAATAAATGACACAATATTTGTGACTCAAGGTTTTGACAACTTGAGAGACTTCAGAACTGCTTAGACTTAGTTAAGTTCAGGCGTGAAATTATTTTTGAATATCAAGATTATACTTGCTTAATAAGCCGGCAAGGCTAAACTCATTAAATTTTGCTTTTTTAAGTCGATTTATTTCTGGATCTATTGAAAAATTATATGCAGTTAAAAAGTTAGCTTTTTCCATAATGGAATATTCAAAAATAGCACCCAATAAATCACAATTGTCAAGAATTGCATTACTCAAATCACATTCAGTAAAATCAACTTCTTGTAAGTTGCAGTTCAGAAATGTGGTTTTCTTAATTTTTGTTTTATAAAAGGATGAATGATTTAACTGACAGTTTTCAAAGTTAAATGAAAGGCCATATTCGTAGCACTCATCGAAGCGTAGCCCTAACATTTTGCAATTTTCAAATTTAGCATCATTAAAAGCAGTTTGACGAATATTGGTCATGCTTAAGTTACACACTTGAAAACGACATTCAGTAAATTTTATTCCATGAATACTCGAATCAGAAAAGTCGCAGTTTTTGAAGGTGCAGTTTTCATACAATCCTTTTTGCAATAATTCTATTTTGAAATTTTTGTTATCAAAAGTTATATCTTCAAAAAAGTTATCCATTATTATCGTAATGCTTTTACTTAGACTTTAAATACAAATAAATTCAGAGTTATAATGAGTTGTTCAAGGATACTAATTTAGATAGTGTTTTTTATTTATCTTTGTTTTCCAGCAATTCCTTAAGCTTATTCATCTCATCGCGATATTGAGCTGCCTCAATGAAGTTTAATTCTTTGGCAGCTTTCTCCATGTTCTTCAGTGCCTTATTAATTGCTTTTTCCAGTGCTTCATGACTCATGTATTTTACTATCGGATCAGCTGCAATATCTGGTCGCTCAGGTTCCAGGTATGCATAAGATTCACCAGAAACCTGCTTAACTCCAGCCATAATTGAAGAAACAGATTTAATGATAGGCTGAGGTTTTATATTATGTTCTTCGTTGTATTGTATTTGTTTTTCTCGTCTGCGATTGGTTTCATCAATAGTTCGCTGCATCGAATTTGTGATTTTATCGGCATACATAATAACCCGGCCGTTTATATTACGAGCTGCCCTGCCAGCTGTCTGGGTAAGTGAGCGTTCGGAACGCAAGAAACCTTCTTTGTCAGCATCAAGAATTGCAACAAGAGATACCTCAGGTAAATCCAAGCCTTCTCTTAACAGGTTTACTCCAACCAGAACATCGAAAACGCCATTCCTTAATCCTTCCAATATTTCAATTCTTTCCATTGTGTCAATATCTGAATGAATGTACCGGCATTTAATTTCGAAGCGAAGAAAATAGTTAGTAAGCTCTTCTGCCATTCGTTTAGTTAACGTTGTTACAAGAACTCTTTCTTTGTTGGTTATAGTATCATTTATCTCTTTAAGCAGATTATCGATTTGGTTTGTACTCGGTCGAATTTCAATAACCGGATCAAGAAGACCAGTTGGTCTAACAACCTGTTCAACAACTATACCTTCAGAACGTTCAAGTTCAAAATCGGCCGGAGTTGCACTAACATATATAGATTGTCCAATTAGCTTGTCAAATTCCTCAAATTGAAGAGGTCTGTTATCGATTGCTGCAGGAAGTCTGAAACCAAAATCAATCAGGTTTTGTTTTCGACTATGATCACCACCCCACATGGCCCGAATTTGAGAGATTGTAACATGGCTTTCGTCAATAACCATTAAAAAGTCGTCAGGAAAGAAATCGAGCAGGCAGAAAGGACGAGCTCCCTTTTTACGACCATCAAAGTACCTTGAGTAGTTTTCAATCCCCGGGCAATGTCCTAATTCACGAATCATTTCCAAATCATACTCAACGCGCTCCTGAATGCGCTTTGCTTCGAGTGGCTTTCCAATCTCATTAAAGAAATCAATCTGTTTTACTAAGTCATCCTGAATTTCCTCAATGGCTTGCTTCATTCTAAGTTTAGCAGTAACAAAAATATTCGCTGGGAATATGGTCACTGTTTCATGCTCTTCCAGGGTATTTCCGTTAATTGGATCGATAGATTCAATTTCTTCAATCTCATCACCAAAAAAAACTATTCTGTAGGCTATGTCTGAAGATGCAAGAAAAATATCGACTGTGTCACCTGATACCCTAAATGTACCTCGCTTATATTCAATTTCGTTTCTGCTGTAAAGACTATCAACAAGTCTTCTTAGAAAAACATTTCTGTTAATAGTTTGTCCTTTTTCAATTTTAATTGTGTTCTCACTAAAATCATCGGGGTTACCAATTCCGTAAATACAACTTACCGAGGAAACAACAATAACATCTCTTCTCCCGGATAGCAAAGAGGAAGTTGCACTAAGTCTTAATTTCTCAATTTCATCATTAATTGATAAATCTTTTTCAATATAAGTGTCAGTAACAGGTAAGTAGGCCTCAGGCTGATAATAATCGTAGTATGAAACAAAATACTCTACAGCGTTATCTGGGAAGAATTGTTTAAATTCACTAAATAGCTGAGCAGCTAAGGTTTTGTTATGACTCAAAATAAGGGTTGGGCGCTGCACTCTCTCAATTACATTAGCAATAGTAAAAGTTTTTCCAGAACCAGTAACTCCTAGTAAAGTCTGAGCTGGAGTGTTATTGTTTAGACCATCAACAAGTTGATTAATAGCTTCTGGCTGGTCGCCTGTTGGTTTATATTTTGAGGTGATTTTAAACTCCATAGAAATAATTGATAATAATTTTATTTGTCACTCATAAAAAAAAAGAATAACTTTTAAGTGATTATTGAAACAAATTAAGTTCAAAAATAGTTAAACAAGAACGATTACCATAGAAAAAAAAGAAAGGGTACCTCAGTACTATGAATTCAGAGAAAAATAGTCAGTTAAAGCATATTGCAGAATTAATTGCACAGATTAAAAACCTTGAGGAGGAGAATTTAAGATTACAGCAAAATGTTGAGACAGCTACCCTAGACCTTGAAAAGTATAAAACACTTGCTTCGAAATATAAACTGGAAGCAAAAGATGTTAAAAAGCCAACTATGGCTGAAGTTTCAGCCTTAAAGTTTAAGATGGCTACTGTGTTATTTGCTGATGCACATGGGTTTACAAAGATTTCAACCGACATGGATAGTAACCAAATGGTTGATAATTTAGATGAGATTTTTCTTTACCTAGAATCAGTAATCGTTAAATATGAGGTTCGAAAAATAAAAACTCTGGGTGATACTGTTATGTGTGCCGGTGGTATACCACAAAAGAGTATGACTAATCCGATTGTAGTGGTTCAGTTAGCCGTTGAGATGCAATACTTTATTAAAGATATACAGCGCACACATGGTACTAGTAAGATATGGAATTTGCGATTTGGAATTCATACAGGGCCGGTTTCAGCAACTATTTCAGGAAGGAAAAAAGTACAATACGAAGTAAAGGGCGAAACAGTAAATCTTGCTACCAGAATTCGTTCTTTTTGTGAGCCCGGAGATATTCTTATTTCTGAAAATACTTATGAATTAGTAAAAGACCTTTTTTACTGTGAGTACTATAGTCGCATGCCAATTAAATATCGAGGCGACATTGAATTATATTCTGTAAAGGGAATAAAGAGCAACTATTCCTTGCAGGGAAAGATGATAATTCCAAATAAACGATTTAGTATACGCTTTAATCTTATTCAGTTTACCGATTTACAGGAATTAATGTTGAATAAACTTGAAAAAGAGCTGGCTCCTCATTTGTATTATCATAATGCTAAACACACAATTGATGTAGTTACACAGTCAGAATTAATAGGTATTGGCGAAGGAGTGAATGATGAAGAATTATTGTTATTAAAGACAGCAGCACTTTTTCACGATTCAGGTCATATACTTTCTTATGATTCTCACGAATATTATAGCACATTAATGGTTCGGGAAATATTGCCAGATTTCTTTTACACTTCAGGACAGATTGAAACAATATGTGAGTTGATTTTAGCAACAAAACTTCCACCAGAACCAAAGAACAAGCTTGAAAGAATAATGTGTGATGCTGATTTAGATTACCTGGGACGAAGCGATATGATTCCAGTTTCAAATTCTTTATATAGAGAGTTAAAAGAAATGGATAAAATAGGTTCTCTTTTAGATTGGAATAAACTACAGATGGAATTTATTTCAAACCATCAGTACTTTACCAGAACAGCACAGTCTTTGAGAGAAGTTAATAAGCAGAAGCAGATTGATAGAATCAGTAAGCTTATTGATGATGAAATGAACGATATTTAAGAGCCAATTCCATAGGATAACCTCGAAGCAAAACTACCAATTCTCCTCATAAAACCATTTTTAGTTAAAAATGAAAATAGCCAACCATATTTTCTGTATCCATAGTTAAAAAGAAAATAAGGTATGTAGTTTTCCCTTTTCTGGGGAATTCTTTTCCATATGTTTCTGTGTTTATAAAATTCCTTGTACATCCATAAATATCCATCTCTTAATTCGTTGCTAGTCATATTTTTTGGACGAAAAACAACATTTGATGTATTGTAGTTTTCAGATTTACTATCAATTATTCTGTTCTCCTGAATCATACGTTTATATAGAGTTGTCCCTGGATATGGAGTAAGTATATGTGCGGTCATGGTTTCAATCTTGTTTTTTATTAGCCATTTCAAGGTATCGCTAAAAACCTCCGCAGTATCATCATCAAGACCTAAAACAAGGCTTGCGTTTACCATAATGGCATTATCATGTAGCATTTTTATTAAATATTCGTAGTTTGCTATGCTGTTTTGGTGCTTGTTGATATTCTGTAATGCTCGCTGATTTATCGATTCAAAACCTATGAATAAGCTTTTACAACCCGAATAAGCCATTTGTGTTATAAGCTCAGGGTGTTTATACAGATTTGCTGATACCGCAGCATGCCAGACAATCTTTCTTGATTTTAGTGCAGCAATTAGTTGTTTCAGATAGCTTATGTTTCCTATTAAGTTATCATCAATAAAATATACTTGTCTTGTTTGTAAACTGTCGATTTCTTTTAAAACTTCATCAAGTGGCCGATTACGATAATTATTGTTAATATAGCTGCAACTATTGTAACAGAAATCGCATTTGTAAGGGCAACCACGACTAGTTATCACGACATTTGAGTACAGATATTTAGATTTATCTATAAAATTCCACTTAGGACGAGGATAATTGGAAAGGTCTGTCGAATGTAAATTTAAATACCTTCTTTTTAATCTGTTTTTGGCAAAGTCTTCCAGCATTATCGCCCATATCTCTTCAGCTTCACCAATGCAGATAGAATCGCAATGTTCGGCCATATCAAAAGGCATAGCACTTGCATGTATACCCCCAAATATAACTTTTGTTCCTTTGCTTCTGAATTTTTGGGCGATTTGCTTTGCCCTTTCAGAAGTATCTACATTAACAGTAATGCCTACTATATCGGGATTGTCGTTGTAATTGATGTGATGTATGTTTTCATCTTCAATTACAACTCTGTGCATAGAAGGAGTAAGACTGGCCAAGGTAACAAGAGAGAGTGAAGGAGACATTCTTCTTTTAAACTCCGTATCCATTGGTCTCATGCTCATTTTAGGAGCAATGAGTTTTATGTATAATTTTCTATTTATCATTTTTTTGTTTTTTGAGATGATTTGTTTGTCTGAGAACAGGATATAGCTATCGCATTTGAGTTCAAAACGAATCCATTTAGTAGCGCGATAAATACCCTGTTTTATTTTCTTAGAAGATTATTCTGGAGCAATTCTGTTTGTGCGAATGTATTTTAGCGACCAGTACAGAATGATTAAAAACAAGCCCATAAAGAATGTCATTCCCCAGGTATGTCCATGAGCTGTGGGATGAATAATTCTTTCAGCAATATCATTTAATAGTGGTTTCGGATTACCAATAATGTCCCAACTGTTCCAGCGTAAATATCTGCCAATATAAATTCCAAATCCTACCACAAACAGCATCAAAGTAATTATTAAAGTCATTATGGGTTTTGAAATTTTGTTTTGAAATATTCTTTCCAGATGATGCAAACTTAAAAAGCCAAACATCAGACCAGTCCAGGCATAAAACAGAATAAGAATTAAATCGAACCATAAAGGCATTACCAGGTTTTCCCTGAAATGAAACAAATCGGTTAATATATAAGGGGCATTTGGAAAGAAAAGTAACCATGAAAGTAAAACACCTGTTAATGCCAGTTTTCTTTGCTGTAACTTTGGGCGCATTAAAATTATTGAAGTAAAAACCCAGGGCAATCCTGCCAGAAACAGATTCCAGTTGAGAAATAAGTAAAAATATGTGTCAGATTTTATTGTTCGGAAAATGTACAAAGACATACAAACAAGTGTTAGTAAACCCAAAAACACTGCTTCTCGAAATAAATCTCTTGGTTTTATAATAGAAGCCATAATTCTTTTATTTTGGGGATGAATACAAGAAGTCCGATTGTAAATGCTGCAATGGATGCAAAAAGTACTGCGCCAGCAGCAATATCTTTTATTGTTCCACGAGTAGAGTCATGCTTATCTGGTAAAGTATCGGCGAGGCGTTCAATAATAGTATTGAACAATTCAGTAATAAATACCAGGCAAATTGATAAAATTACTCCAATCCAGCCAATTAGTTCTAGTTTTAAAAAAAATCCAAGTAAAATTACAAGTATTGCGGCCAGGGTGTGGAGAGTCGCTTTTATTTCTTGTCGGAAGAAAACAGACAAGCCATTAAAGGCCCATCTGAATGTTTTTAGTTGATATTTTAAGCTAAGTTTATTTAGATTATATTCCATTTTAATGAGTTTTTAAAATTTATAGAATTAACCTCTGGTTTATAAGGTTTATTGAAAAATTAATTAGTTGAGCTTAGAAATAATTTCTTGTAAGCTAAATATTCCGGTAAATTCCAGGAGAGCAGATTCTTAGATTCCCATTTTTGTTTAAATAATATCTTTCTCTCATCTATTATTGTACGATATTCATCAGGAGACATATAATTTCTATACATTGGGAATTTATTGGTCTGAATTGCAGCTATTTTGTTTAATTCAATTAAAGGAACATCCATATTTGGCAATGCTTTTGCAGATAAAGAAGCCATGTAATTTAAATGCAGAAAAGAACTGTGCGAATTATTGAAATTGTATTTTGCAATGTAGTTATCCCAGTTTATTGTTGAGCTAATTACCATAATCGCAAATAATGCATAGGCATTTGCTTTAAACAAATAGAAACTGGATTTTCGATTTTTAACCTTATTGTATACTGTGAATAGACCATATAGAACCAATATCAGAAAAATTATTACTCCAATTCTTTTGTATGCCAGCGAGAAGTATTTAATGTAATAGAAATTACGAATTCCAACAGAAAAGGTAAGAATCGCATTTTGTGCTAACCAGATGTAGCTTAGTATCTTTAATAAAGAATTTTTCTTGTAGAAATTGAGGTTTTTTCTAAAAAAGAATAAAACTAAAGCAATTGAAATTAGTATTGAAAGAATTAATAAATAGGTACCTTCATGTACAAATTGTTTCAAGGTTTGACCTTCCCACTCAAAGCCAAACCACACCCATTTGATGTCAATAACGTTTAATAGAAGTATTAATGCATTAAGAATTATTAGTAAAAATATTCCAGCTTTAAACTCATGTTTTAATGCGAGTATATTGAATGTTCTTCTTTTGTAAGTTTTTTTTCTCTCCAGAATTTCAACTGAATCAGAATCCCTTTTTACCAAATTTTTATTTGACTTCCTCAGCAAAATAAAATTGGATATTACCAATCCAATTAGAAATGTAACAATAATTAAAGCATCAAAGTTCTTGAAAATGTAGCTAAATATATCGCTAATAAAAACACCTACATTGCCAGTTAGTTTGTCGAAAACCGGGTTAGATTTTTTATATAAAAAAATGAAAGCTACAATTACTATTATTGGAATTAAAAAGATTCTTGAACCCCATAAATAATATCCAATATATCGTTTGTGAACCTTTGTATTGGAAATCTTTTTAATAAACTTTAGCTGTGAGGAAAATAAGGATAGTATCGCTAGTTTAAAAGTATTCAAGAGTGATTTAGCTTCCGGATAAATTAAAATTCCAATTAATAAAACAAGGACTAATTGATTTATCAAAATTGAAAATACAGAGTGGGTAACAACAGTGAATACTGCTGTTACCATATATGCAATAATAATAGATGACTGATTTAAATTACTAAAGCTGATTTTGCGGTTTAATAACAACCACACAAAAAAGATAGCTTCAATAATTAATAAATTTAATCCAAGTGCCTGCCTATGAAACAATAGGGTAATAATAATTGAACTTATAAAAACAAGAGTAATATCTTTTGCTGATTTCATTATTGATAGTTTTTTATGAAACTTGTTATTTCCTTTAGAATTAACGAAAAAGCAAATCTATTATTGGTTTTCCTCAACAGTATTCTGACTTCCATACCAATCTACTTTTTTAGAATAGAACATTACGAGTCCCAGAATAATAACCAGGCCAATATTACCAAGAATTAGTGCATAATCAGCTATTTGTAAAATGGTAAAGAGGAAAACATACAATAAAACTAAAAAAGCCCCAACTGCCAGAGTGTTTTTCCATTTCTTAAAAAGGGCTTGAGTGTATAGAATTATCATTGCAATAATAACCAGACTTGCTACAAGGTATGCAAAATTGAATGTAATATGTTCTGCTAATGCTATAAGTAATGAGTAGAAAATTACTAATGCCAGACCAATTATTAAATACTGAATAGGATGAACGCGAAGCTTCCCTGTAATTTCGGCAAAGAAGATGATTAAGAATGTTAGGGCAATAAACAAGAATGCATATTTTACAGAACGCTCAGATTTCTGATAAGTATCAACCGGTAGTAATAGGTTAACTCCAAATGTTTGTAGATCCATTCCATTGTAATTGTTTTCGCTTATAGTAATCTGTGGAAAATTTCTACTCATCTCATTAGTAACCCATTTGGCAGTAAACCCTTCCGGAGTTATATTGTTTTCTGTTGTAATATACCAACCATCAAAACTTGGGGTATTCCAGTTGGATTTTAGGTTAACTTCGGTTTCATTTCCTAAGGGGGCAAAGAATGCAGTTTCGCTACCATTAAGCGATAGGCTAATAGCAAAGGAGTTTACCTCTTTACTATTTATTGGAGCCTTAGAATTTATCCCTTTTCTTACTATGTAACAATTTGAATGCCCTGGAGAAAACTTCTGTTCCTTTTTGTTCCAGGTCATTGTTGCAATTTTACTTATGCCTTTTGTGTCAGAAATACCCAGAACTAGTTTTGCATCGTTCCAAAGAATCTTATCATATTTATCGGGCCAATCTTTAAAGTCTTCAGGTTTGAAATTACCAGATATTTTATATTTGCCAGAATAAATTAGAACATCGTATATTCCTCTGTGCCTAATGTCTGTATCAAGATCTCCGTCAATTTTTAATTCTGAAGGAAGAATTTGAAAGTAGTTAGTTTCTATGGTTTGTTTTCCGTTTTTATAAAAAGTAATATCCTGGTACGGAACAATTAAAATTGGTCCTGAAATTACCTGGTTACCTCCCCATTTTGAAGTGAGTTCATGAATGGTTTCTTGCTTACGGCTTTCCCTTTCTGATATTAACTTTTTTACCATTAATGAGGGGATGAGTAGGATTAAGGATAATGAAACCACAATAATCAGTTTAAGACTGATTGAGTTCTTGAATTTGCTTTGTTTTTTAATTTCTTGCGTTGTCATAACTTTATGTTTTTAAAAAGAACTTTGAGATACAAAGTGAAATGATAAAAAAATATATTATTTATTTCCCTGAATAAGTTTGTTAAGACTTTCCAGGTGTTGAGTGAACATTTCTCTTCCTTTTGGTGTAGCCTTGTAGCGTGTATTTGGTTTTCGTCCAATAAACTGTTTCTGCACCTCGATCATTTCATGTTTTTCGAGATTAGATACATGGCTAGCCAGATTTCCATCGGTAACTTCCAGTAAATCTTTCAATGAGTTATAATCCACCCATTCGTTTACTAGTAGTACCGACATGATGCCAAGCCTTATTCGGCTTTCAAATACTTTATTTAGGCCAGATATAATATTCTTCACGTGATAATTCTTTAAATCTTTTGATGGTCGTACTTAAAATACATTATAATGCCGTAGATTATATGTAGAATACCGAATCCGACAGCCCAAACAAAGAGACCATAGCCGGGAATTACTGTTGCTATTAATCCTAGAATGACTTCTGAAACTCCAAGCCACCTAATTTCTGATAAAGTATATTTTCCAGCATTAATCAGAGAAAGACCATAGAATATTAGGGTGATTGGTGCAACAAGAAATATAAGTCTGTAATAAATAAGTAGTAGACTGAATAAACCTCCAGTTACAAGTGGGATAGCAAGATTTATTAGTAAAAGTTTCGATGTGTGGTTCCACATTTTCATACCTTGTTTTTTAGCCTTGCGTGCCGTGAAAATGAAGGCGCAGAAAACGGCAACAACAAAAATAGCTGCTGCTAAAACCAGTAAGCTGCCAATTTCCCAATAGGTTAGATATTTTTCGTGGCTACCAAAAAAGGCATCGGGCTTAAAATACCTTAAATCGTAATCAAGAATAAAGAATGCAGCGGCAGAACCTATTAATGCAGTAATTCCGGCAAAAACTCCGGATAATCCACTTAGCGATATAAACCTTGATGAGCGCTCCATCAGGTTCTTTATCTCATCTAATTGATTTATGGGTTGTTTATTCATTATAAAAGTACTTTGAAATACAAAGTAAATTAATGTTTTTGTGAATAACAAATATTTTATTCTGTTTTTGAAATAATATTTAAAATGAGAGTTTGGACATATTTTGCTTAGAAGAATGTTTTACCACTTTTCCATTTAATAGAGTGCTCAATAATTTTCTCTATTCTTTTAAGTCTTGTTTCAGGCCGTTTTGCAGATTCAAGAAATTTTAGCAGTTCGTTTCGGTGTGAGGGAGTCATTGCAAGAAACCTGTTCCAAACATTTCTATTTTCACTCATAATCATTTCAAGATCCTCAGGAATATTTAAATCTCTTGAATTAGGGTCGTATTCAATTTCTACACTAATAATTTCACCCTCGTCGATAACAACCTTATCTCTTATTTTAGCATTAAGGTAGAGAATATGTCTTCCATTTTTCCGGGGTGCCAAGGTACTTTGAAAATGTTCTCCATTTACTTTTCCCTTTACCGGGATGTGTCCTTTTTTATGAAAAGACTGACTAATTTCTTCTGGAATCCATACAAAACGTATGATATCTGTTTTTAAAACCCTTGCATTAAATACCTTCATATTATATGTTAAAGGAATGTTTTTCTGACGATTAAGTTAGTTCGAAATTCTTAAAAAATTTCATATGAATGAAACAAATCAGTTAAAATTACGTATGTAGATAAATCCAATCAAAATGTTACAAATATGAAAATCTCAAGAATGCTAGGCGGAATTATCTTCCTGCTCGCATTAATCTCAAGTTGTGAGAATGAAGAAGTTACCCCAGTAGAACAAGAACCAAACGACTCAATTTTAACGAAAAACATTGCAACAGGTGATAAATTTGTTGCAGATTACACCGTAGCTAAAGAAGACGTTCTCAGGGCAATTCCTCAATCTTATATAGATGAAGCCAGAACTCGGTTGCACATTGCATATCAATATACTTCTTATGGAAATCAGGTAGCTTTTGGACTTTTCGGATTGCAGGATTATAAAGACGGTGACAAAGAATTATTTGGCATTACAAATAACAATCAAACTTCTGGTAAGTTAGATTTCAGAGATTATACTATTAGTAAATATTCTGTTTACGGAGAAGATGCTTCCGATTTATCAAGAAATGAAACTGCTTTTATTCAGGCAACCAGAAATTTTTTGGATGATTCAGTTAATGCCATTGTTAATGTTGTTATGTGGTCATGGGGCGATATTACAGACCATAATGTTAGTGGAAACTATTTACAAGGTATGCAAACATTAATTGATGAATATGGAATTGAAGGTTCAAAGATTGGTAATGGTGAAGGACAAAGGGAAATTCCAGTAATTTTTGTGTTTATGACAGGACATGCTCAATGTGGTAACAATGTGGGCGAAGGCAAGCCAATGAATCAAGCAGCAATAATTACTGAGTTTTGTAAAGATAATAAGCAGTTCTGTCTTGATTATTATAGTATTGATTCCCATTGTTGTATGGGTAACTATTATAACGATGCTGGAGATGATGGTAATTCAGAAAGATATGCCGGTAATTATTTTCGCGATTGGCAGGATAGTCGTTCGTTAGGCGTGCATTTTTACGAGAACAAAAAAACACCGAATGGTTCAGTGGCTTACGGATATCGCAATACGCAACATATTACAGCTAATAAAAAAGCATATGCAATGTGGTGGATTTTAGCTCGAATTGCCGGATGGGATGGTGCTTCGGATTAATGTTTATAATAATTAGTTATGATAGCTGTGTAAAATCGGCAAACTACAAGCAAAAAGCTTCTCTTTATTAAGAAGCTTTTTGCTTGTAGCTTAGTTTTCTAAAATATCTTTTAAGGAATTGAGGCCCTCCTGTAGTTGACTTCCCATCATTTCTTCCATATTCATAAACAAAAGCATCAGATTCATCGGGTAATTCATTTTACCATAGAAACTCCATTTTACAAGTGTGGTGTTTTCATCTATAATTTCGGTTGTCATCAAGGCTGGAGAAGTCGATTCCCATGGTTCGTAAAACCTTAATTCATATTCAATGCGCTCACCTTCAATAATCTTTACTATTTCTTGCTCACCCCTGCCAACATCTTTATGCTCGCTATTCCATGAAGAAATAAATCCAACAGAACCATCTGTTCCAATATATTCTTTTTTTATGTTTGGGTCTATTTGCATCCAAACGCTAAATTTATCCTGATTCTTTAAAAATTTTATATAATTAAAAACTAAATTTTTTGGTTGTTGAATTGTAACTTTACGTTCAACGGAGTATTCTTTGTTTACAAAGATTGCAACAATAAGCAAAAGCAATATTATTCCAATTAATGCTCCAATAATTCTTTTTATTATATTCATTTTTTAAGATGTTGGTTCGCTTGTAGCTAACATGAAGCTGATATTAATTGTTCAATTAAAATTTCTCGTCGTATTTAGTCCATAAAAAGTCTCCTAATTTCCAGGCTTCCTCTACAACTTTATTTCCCCACTCAAAAGAGTATTTCTGAAGGTATTCATTTGCTTCTTGTGGATTTTTCTTATAAAGGTCTAAAGCATTTTTTTCAATTTCAGCCTGTTTAAGAAATAATTCAGATTGCATTGGATTCCAAACTTTATCAACATCATGACGCATATCTCCCCATCGTTGAGCGGTTAAAGTTCCAAGTCGGTTAAAAGCCCACCAGGCAGATTCACGAGTGTATCCATTAACTCGACCAGGGGTTTTATATGATATAGGAAAATCTTGAATTCCACAATACATTGGAACATAAATAGAGGTTGCTACATTGTCTTGAGCCAGCCAAACCACTCCACCTATTTCATCGGGCAACCAGTCGCGGCACTGAATAATAGTGGCATACATGGTATACCAGCGAGCAATTGTTCTTTCACCCAGAAATGTAATCGATCCCTTTTCTTTATTTACACTGTACCATCCACCGCTTACATTGCTGATATCAAGTTGGTCATAAGGCATAAAGGGATTTGCCAATGGAGATATAACTGTTTTACCTTCTTTGTCGGTAGTAGTAATGTTTCTTGTCATATCGTAAGGAGTGCCTTCATAATAGTCTTTAAAAATCTCAACGATTTTATCCAAGCTAACTTTTTTGTCAGGTTTTACTGAAAAAGGATAATCTTGAGCATTAGGATCCAGATTTAAGGAGGGAGCCACTAAATCGAAAATTCGCCACTCTCTGCGGCGGGCGGCGAATGAATTTCTACTATCTGGGGCATAAGCATAGCACCATTTGAAGGCACCATCTTCGGTTTTCCACCAACCATTTTCTTTCGCAACTTCAAAAACATTTTCAGAGGCCATGAAATAGTCAGAGTTGCTTAGGTCTATCTCCTTTATAGTTGATGCATTTACATTACAGGCAAGATGGTCGTCGGGTACACGCTGTGCAGCCCATATCGCACCTTTTTCACCTTTTCCCGGACCAACTACTTCGAAATGCCACACTTCTTTTTTATCAGCTATTGTAAGACATTCTCCGTAATCATTCCAACCATATTCAGCTAAAAGTTCTCCAGCTAGTTTTATTGCATCTCTGGCTGTAGTAGTTCTTTCAAGCATTAGTTGACAAAGGCGTTGGCAATCAATAAGTCCTTCGTTGCTCTGTAATTCATCTCTACCACCAAAAGTTGATTCTCCAATTCCCAGTTGATGTTCATTCATGCAAGGGTAGGCGGTATTTATGAATGAGTAGGTTTCTGATATTTGTGGGATTTCTCCAATTACAGTGTGTTTGTAGCTTGGCATTACATTTTCGTCGGTTGCCTCACGCTTATACATTTTACTGGTTTCGCCTTTTTTATGGCTTTTAGCAGGTGCAACATTCACCCAGGAACGAGTACGGTGACTATCATCAGTATGAGAAGTAATTACCGAACCATCAAGGGTTGCTGATTTGCCAATGGTAATGGAAGTACATCCTTCAGGATATTTACCTTGCCAGTCGGACTTGTCCTGAGCATAGCCAGTAATTATTGCACTAATTAAAAAGGTAGAAAGTAATGCTGATTTCAACATAGTAATATTGTTTTTATGTTCTGTTAAATATATATAATATGGCTTATTTCTTTATGATGTTTGTATGATTGTTATTCTTTTGCTTTTGAAGAATCCATTAAACATAAAAACTCCTCTCTCTTATTTCTAGCAATAGCAACTTGCGAACCATCAACCATTTTTATATATCCGCCATCAGCTTTAACAAACATTTTCACTTTATTTAAATTTATGTAGTGTGATTTATGAGGTCTAAAGAAAGTCTTATTATCAATAGTATCAATTAGTTCGCTAAGTAATTTTGTGACAGAAATATTTCTTCCACTATCCAGAAATATCGAGCAATATCTTCCATCAGCCTCAATACGAATAATATCTTGAATGTTAATGTATTCGTAACCCTTATTTGAAGAAATTGAAATTTTATATGGTTGCTGAGCTTTAAGATTCTCCATCAGTAACTCAATTTTGCCAGCATCGGTATTGTCATCACTTAATTTTGAAATTACCTTGTTAACTGCAGCATTGAATTCATCAATATCGATAGGTTTAAGTATGTAATCGATGGCGCTATATTTAAATGCTTTTATAGCATATTTATCGTAAGCAGTAATAAAAATTGTTTCGAAGTTTCTGTCCGGCAAAGCCTCTAGAATGTCGAAACCATTAGCTTCAGGCATTTCAATATCAAGGAAAACAAGGTTCGGCTTATGTGTGTTTATAAGCTTTATTCCCTCCAGAGGCGATTGTGTTTTACCAAGAATTTGCACTTCAGGGAAGTTATTTGTCAAAATTGAGCTGATTAGTTGAACAGCATTATATTCGTCGTCAATTATTACTACTTTAAGCATATTATATTTTCATTTAGATAGTATCCATTGAAACCTTCGGCATTTTTATCTCAACTCTTGTTCCTGTAGCTGCACCATCATTCGTTAAATCGGTATAGCTAATTGTATTCTTTTCACCATAAGTGCTATTTAATAGAGAAAGTCGTCTTTCTGTAATCGAGGCACCCAATGATTTATGTAGCTTTTGTTTTCTGGCTTGTATTTCTTTTGCTTTTTCTCTTCCAACACCATCATCTTCTATAATGCAAGTAAAGTGGTCGGTATTTTCAATCAATTTTATAATAACCTTTCCTTTGTCTTTTTTGTTGACAATGCCATGCCAGATTGCATTTTCTGCAAATGGTTGTATAAGAAGTGGAGGGATAGTGTAAAACTCAAGATTAATTGATTTGTCTATT
>JBNKCO010000071.1:0-29186 GCA_050287785.1 Bacteroidales bacterium | reverse complement strand
GATTTAGCAAGTAATGGTTTATGGCAGCTTTCGATGAATACCAACAATGGTCAACCTGATTGGTGGAATGATTTAAAAAACAATGCAACTCATTCTTTTAATTCTGAACAACCAGAATTAATACTTTCAGGAACCGGATTCACAGGTCTCGATGGAACTTATTACGTAACTATTGATGATGGTAACTTTGTTATGGATGAAACTTCCGGGGCATTTTCTATCTACTTCAGTAATTCTGATTCAGCGCCATGCACAGAACTTAAAAGTACTCGCCCTATTTCTAACATTAACGGAATCCTGGTTTATCCAAATCCTTTTCATTCAGAGTTTCTTCTGGAGCTTAATAGAGGGACTAAGATTCAGGGTGTTAAAATTTATAACAGTTTAGGCCAATTAATGAAAGTAAAAACAGATTTTCAAACTGATTCAAAAGTATCCATTGAGTTTAATGGTGAAACAGGACTGTATATAATGTTTATTGAAACAGAAGAAGAGAATCTTGTCAAGCAGATTTTAAAACAGAATTAACAAACAGGCATTAAAACTTATAATCAAATCAAAATTCAATCTAAAAATTTAACTGAACATGATATTAAAAAATATATTTTGTTGGATTATCGGATTAATAATATCCGCTAATCTTAGTTCACAAACTACTGCAAGTTACAATTGGCAAAATGTCGCAATAGGCGGTGGGGGATTTGTATCAGGAATCGTTTTTTCTCCTATTGAACAAAATGTTATCTATTCGCGCACAGACGTGGGTGGTGCATATCGTTGGAATGAAGGAGACCAATCATGGATTTCAATGATGGATTGGGTAGATGCTGGCGAACGTGGATTACTTGGTATTGAATCTTTAACAGTAGATCCAAAGCAACCAGGTAAAGTATATATGATGGCTGGTACAATTTACTGGAATATGGGCGATGATGGTATTGGAAAATCAGCCTTTTTGCGCTCTAATGACTATGGACAAACCTGGGAAACAATTCCTGTATGGGATAATTCTACAAAGAATTTCAATGTTAATGGGAATGGCATGGGACGAGGAAATGGAGAACGCTTAGCTGTTGATCCATCTAACTCGAATAATATGTTTTACGGTTCGCGGAATAAGGGACTTTGGAAATCCACCAATAATGGTAGTTCATGGTCAAAGGTAAATGCTTTTCCTGTAGATACAACCTGGAATGGCTGTGGTATTTCTTTTGTTGCTTTCGATCCAAGCAATACTTCAAGAATTTATGCTGGTGTATATAGAAAGGCAGATAATCTTTTTGTAAGTGAAAATGGCGGTATAACATGGTCATTAGTTCCGAACATGCCTCAACCAACTTATGATGGGTCTACCAGTATGGGGCTTATGCCACAGCGTATTGCGATCAAACCAGATGGTAGTGCCTTTTATCTTACTCTTGGAAATGGTGCAGGTCCACATACCATGGCATGGGATGAAGGTTGGGGACCTATCCAGGATTGGTATAACCGGGGTGCTGTTTATAAATATGATTTAGCTACTACCTCATGGTCCGACATTTCTCCACAAAACTTTATTGACCCTGACGAATCAGATAATCCTTACACTGATCCTTCTACTTATTTTGGTACCTACAGTGGTATATCTGTTGACCCTAACAATCCTGAACATATAGTAGCCTCATCCTGCGCAAGTTATCGCGGGCCGCAATTCTGGTTGATTGATGGAGAGTGGCATGATGAGTGGGGAGACAATATATTTGTTTCAGAAGATGGTGGTAAAACATGGGTTCCTTCTTTTCAGTATTATTGGTTAGATGGAGGATATTACCCTCCAACTGAACAAATGGATGAAAACGGATATCCGTGGATCATACATTCGAAGATTCATTGGATTAGTTCTGTTGCTATAGATCCATTTAACTCAAAACGTGTCTTTGTGAATTCAGGCAATGGTGTCTGGAGTACAGATGACATATTTAACTATGAATGGTCATATACTAATGAGTGGGGCAATGCAGATACAAGCTATACACAACATACGGTATGGAAATTTTCCTCAAAGGGTATTGAAGAAGTAGTTCCAGAAGATGTTGTAAGTATTCCTGGAGGCCCATTAGTGTCTGTTATGGGAGATATTGGTGGTTTTGTTCACGATGATGTTAAAGTATCTCCTTCAGGAGGAATGCATAAAGTTTTAGTTTCCGGAGAATGGTATAACTTGGGTTCTACTGCAGGTTTGGCTTATGCCCCCAAAAGTGGAAAATTAGCTCAATGCGCCAAGGTGCGTGAAGTTAGTACACGATACAATACAATCCCTATTGGGCCAGTGCAGTATTCAACAGATAGTGGAGCTACCTGGACAGTTGAGACATATACTACCAATCCACCTACAGATCTTAACGGTGGAAAAGTAGCTCTTTCGGCTGATGGTTCGGTAACTCTATGGATGCCTTCAACCGGAACAACAATGTACCGACAGTCAGGCTCAACATGGACTATTGTAAATGGTATTTCTTTTAGTGGCCGTCCTGTTGGAGACCAGGTGAATCCTGATATTTTCTATGTTTACAATAAAACAACCGGTTACATACATATAAGTAATGATGCAGGTGTTTCATTTATTCAGGCAGGATATGCTGGTACAAGTAATTTTAGGAATGCCGTAGCTGTTCCCGATCAGGAAGGGCATGTATGGGTTCCATTAGCAACTGAAAATGGTGGTGGATTAATGCGTTCTACTGATGGTGGCAATACTTTTACTCAGGTATCTGGTGTAGGTTATTGTGAAGCTGTTGGCTTTGGTAAAGCAGCTACAGGAGCCAATTATCCAGCTGTATTTATTTTTGCCGAGGTTTCTGGTGTAAAAGGTATTTGGCGCTCAATTGATCAAGGTACAAGCTGGGTTCGTGTAAATGACGATGAACATGAATACGGTGGCCTAGCTAATGGTGAATTTGTTGTTGGTGATATGAATATATTCGGACGTGTATATATGAGTACTGCCGGACGTGGTATTGTTTATGGCGATCCTACAGGAAGCACTATTCCGGTAACTGGAATTTCAATAACCCCATTGGTTGTTAGTGTAAGCATCGGTGGCTCAAGCCAGTTGAATGCTATAATTAGTCCATCGAATGCATCAAACCAAAGTGTGACCTGGAACTCTGGCAATTCTGATATCGCTACTGTTAGCTCAAGTGGTCTTGTGACTGGTGTGTCTGCTGGCACAGTCTCTATTATAGCTACTTCGATTGATGGTGGTTATAATGCAGTTGCAGAGGTAAATGTTGCTTCTGTTTCTGTTGAAGGCATTACCCTTGTTCCAACATCAATCACAATCAATCCAAGCGAAACTCAACAACTAACTGCAGTTATTTCACCTAACGATGCTACTAATAAATCTGTAGTGTGGACTACTAGCGATGAGTCAATTGCAACAGTTGATGAGGATGGTTTAGTAACTGCCATAGCTTATGGAACAGCGACTGTTACGGCTACTACGGTTGATGGCGGATATACAGCCAGCTCTAGTGTAGATGTTAACTTTGTTGAGACCCCTGTTACTGGAATTTCTGTAACTCCAACCAGTGCTGTTATTGAACCAGATGAAACAATAACGCTTGATGCTATTCTTGAGCCTGTTTATGCTTCAAATCAAATAGTCTATTGGAGCTCTGATAATGAATCTGTTGCTACCGTTTCTGGCTCTGGTGTTGTGACAGCAATCTCTGAAGGTGTTGCAATGATTACTGTAACTTCTGACGATGGAGGGTATTCTGCCTCTGCTTCTATTTCTGTAACTGAAATAACAACACCATGCGAAAATCCGGTCTCTATTACTATACCTTTTGTACAAAATGGCGTAGGACAATATTGTTTTGTAACTACTCAAGAAATAAGCTACATAAATAGCTGGAACTTAAATGAGCTAACTATTAATGGTGTTGATTTTACAAACACATGGTCCAATACGCTACCTCCTGCTGTTAATGGAGAATGGGTAATTTATTACGATGGACCATATGATTGGTCTCATTTTGAAGCTCCTCAAGCAGTTGAATTAAAGAACACACCAATTGAGCCTTTATCTGATGAGCTAAAAGTTTATCCGAATCCATTTGAAAATAAGATCATATTGAACTTTGAAAATTCTGATCAGGTAAACTCTATTTTAATAGTTGATCAAGCAGGAAAAACGATTGAAACGATTGAAAATTCGGAAATCGATGCTTCAATTGAAATCGGAGAACAATTGAAAAGTGGAATGTATTTCTTAAAAATAAACTATTCGAATTCAGTAGAAATCATTTCAATTATTAAAAAATAATTAGTAGAGAGTAAACTAAAACAGGATTCTAAATACAGATTTTAAAGAATTAAAAGATTAAAAAGTTAATATATAGGGAGTTTTCTATACAGTAAATATCCCTATCTAATTGCGCTCATAAATAGTTGGTTAGCATGCTAATTCATTAAGTGACAACTATTAATGAATATAAACCATTTAATATAAACAAAAAAACAAATTACATGAGAAAACTAAATCAAATCTTTCTGATTTTACTGACACTCTGTCTAATGTCAGTGCAACTAAATGCTCAAAACGAATACACGCAGCGTTTTTTAGATTTACGTGCAAAAATGAATGATCCGACAAATGGGTATTTTAGTCCAGATGGTGTTCCTTATCATTCTGTAGAAACATTAATGGCCGAAGCGCCAGATTATGGTCATGAAACAACGAGTGAAGCCTATTCCTACTGGATTTGGATGGAGGCAATGTATGGTGGCATTAGTGGAGACTGGGCTCCATTAAACAATGCCTGGTCTATTATGGAAGCAACTGCAATTCCAAACTCTCAGCAGCAACCAACATCTAGTAGTTATGATCCAGCTTCTCCGGCAACATATGCAGGTGAATACCCACTTCCTGATTATTACCCATCACCATTTGAGAATAATGTTCCTGTTGGTGTCGATCCTGTATCAGCAGATTTAACAGCTACTTATGGTTCGGATATATATGCTATGCATTGGTTATTCGATTGCGATAATTTCTATGGCTATGGTAATTTAGGAGATGGTGTAAGTACTCCAAGCTATATTAATACCTTTCAAAGGGGTGAGCAAGAATCTGTATGGGAAACAGTTCCACATCCTTCTTGGGAAGATTTTAGTTGGGGGAGTAATGAAGGAACTGGCTTTTTAAAGCTATTTATTGATGATCCAAATCCTGCAAAGCAGTGGAGATATACAAATGCACCAGATGCCGATGCTCGTGCAGTACAAGCAATGTATTGGGCAACACAATTCACAAAAGAACAAGGATTAGATCCCGCTAGTACAATTCCTATTGCTAAGGCGAGTAAGATGGGAGACTTTGTTCGCCTTTCTATGTTTGATAAATATTTTAAACCTATTGGAGTCCAGGATAAAATGGGCGCTGGTGCTACTGACTACCAAAGCTCACATTACCTGCTGTCTTGGTATTTTGCATGGGGTGGACCATTAACTTCTCAAGGTTGGGCATGGCGCGTAAGTTCCAGCCATAGCCACTTTGGCTATCAGAATCCTGTAGCAGCTTATGCACTAAGTGAAGTAGATGAACTTATGCCTATATCTTCTACTGGTTCTCGCGATTGGGGAAAAAGCATGGAGCGACAATTAGAATTCTATACATGGTTGCAATCTGCTGAAGGTGCAATTGCCGGTGGAGCAACAAACTCTCTTAATGGTAACTATAGTGCATATCCTGCTGGTACAGCGACTTTCTACGATATGGCATATCAGGAGCATCCTGTATATCATGATCCGGGAAGTAATCAGTGGATTGGTATGCAAGCATGGTCGATGGAAAGAGTTGCTGAGTTGTATTACATTTCTAACAATGTAATGGCAAAAAATCTATTGGAAAAATGGATTGAATGGATTAAAAGCGAAGTTCATTTTTTTGACGATGGCACATTTGAAATACCAGCAACATTAGAGTGGACTGGTCAACCAAACACATGGAACCCTAGCAATCCATCGGCAAATACTAATTTACATGTTAGTGTTAAAGAATATGGAGTTGACTTGGGAATTTCAGCTTGTTTAGCAAAAGCATTTACCTATTATGCAGCTGCAACAGAAAAATATGGAACACTTGATGCTGAGGTTCAAGGTATTGCAAAAGAACTTCTGGATAGAATTTGGAGCAATTATTACGAGGAAGATGGAATAGGTGTAGCTGTTGAAGAAAAATGCACCTCTTTCAAACGTTTTTTCGAGCAGGAAGTATATGTTCCTGATGGATTTTCTGGAACCATGGCTAATGGCGATGTTATTGAGCCTGGAGTAACATTCATTGAACTCCGATCGAAATATCGCGATGACCCAAATTTCGCTGCTCTTGAAGCTGCATATAATGCTGGCGAAGATTATAAAACTAAATTTCATCGTTTTTGGGCACAAGCAGATATTGCTCTGGCAAATGCTGAATATGGAAGATTATTTGGAGAAAAACCTGTAATACGTGTGACGGATGTCAGTGTTAGTCCTGCAACAGCATCTATTGCTTTAGATGGAACAGTAAATCTTACTTCAACTATAAGTCCTTTTAATGCTACGAACCAAGCTGTAAGCTGGACTTCTAGCGATAGTTCTATAGCTTCAGTAAATTCTGATGGTGTAGTAACCGGAAATGCTTTAGGCTCTGCTACAGTAACAGCAACTACAGAAGATGGTGGATTTACAGACAATTGTGTTGTGACAGTTACAAGTACACCTGTTTACACTCTTTCTATTACTACATCTGGTTTAGGTACAGTTGAATTATTGCCAGCAGGAGGCAGCTATTCTGAGGGAACAGAAGTTACTCTAACAGCAATTGCCGATGAAGGTTATGTATTTTCTGGATGGAGCGGAGATTTATCTGGATCGATAAATCCAAACTCAATAACCATGGATGACAATAAAGCTGTAATGGCTATTTTTAGTGAAATACCTGTAGGTTGTGAAAATCCGGAAAGCATTTCTCTTCCTTTTGTTCAAAATGGCTCGGGTGAATTTTGTTGGATAACTTCAGGAGATATTGAGTACATTAATTCATGGAATCTTGATAAGCTTGAGATTAATGGTATTGATTTCACAAATGCATGGTCGAATACTATGCCTCCAAAAGTTGATGGATTATATAATATACATTATGTATCTTCTGTAGGTTGGGCTCATTTAGAAATAGCTGGTACTAATGGAACAACTCCAACATCATATTCACTAACATCAAGTGTAATTGGTCAAGGTGCTATTTCTCCTGCCAGCGGAACATATGATGAAGGAACTGTGGTAAATATTTCTGCCACTCCTGCTACTGGATGGAAATTTGTTGAATGGAGTCAGGATGCAAGTGGAACTTCAGCTACTACTTCTGTAACAATGGATGCAGATAAATCAGTAACTGCGACTTTCACAGAAATATTAAATCCTGTCGACTATACACTTTTAGTATCAACAAGCGGTGAAGGTAGCGTTACTCTTGATCCAACCGGAGGCTTATACGCCGAAGGATCTACTGTAAACCTTTTAGCAATTCCAGCTAGTGGTTATAAATTCGATAACTGGACCGGTGATATCTCAAGTACATCTGCAGCTGTTTCAATTACAATGAATTCAGATAAGAATGTTACTGCAAACTTCTCTGAAGAAATAATTGGCGAATGTGATTTTGGTACTCCAACAGCAACACCATTGCCATCAGTTAACACATCATATTCTAATGTGCATGTAATTGGTGATGGCCCTGACTTAAGCAATGTCACCAAGTTTACCATTAATTGGGATTTAGCCAATAATGGCTTATGGCAAATATCTATGAGTACTAATAATGGTCAACCAAGTTGGTGGAACGATCTTTATTCTAAGCAAACTAACAATTTTAGTTCTGCTCAACCTGGTATTACCTTTAGTGGAACTGGATTCCCTGGATTAGATGGGGACTATTATGTTACGCTTGATAATGGCAATCTTGTTATGGAGGCCCAATCAGGTGATTATATAATTTATTTCAGTAATTCGGCTACTTCACCTTGTCAGAATTTTAAAGATGTTGATTCTAAGACCTCAATAAATTCTTTAGCTAATGTTAAAGTATATCCTAATCCGTTTTCTAATGAATTAACTATTAATACGGAAGGTGTTGATTTCATTAATCGCATTCAAATTTTAAATACAAATGGACAAGTAGTGCATCAACAAACTGATATAAAAGTTGAGTCGGAAACTCATATTAGTTTTGAAGGTGCCAGTGGTATTTACATACTTAAAATTGAGACTAATAACGATACTTTTGTTAAACAAATATCTAAAAATTAAATAGCATATGATTATAGGGGATGTCCACAAAAGGGCATCCTCTTCAAATCATAAATTAGAATTAACCAGAATTAATAATCGTGTGCTTTAATAAGATCTTCTGGATTTCCAACACCTAATAATAATATTATTTTTTATTAAAGCAAACTCCTTCCCATCCGACAAAATAATTACTATAACAACAGTTTATAAAAGTTAAGGAGGTGCTTTTTGTTCCTTGTTTAACCGGTTCTATAAACTAACTAAATTAAAACTAATATGAAAACAAAGAGGTTATTTTTTGGAGTACTTATATGTTTTGGTATTCTGTCAGCTCAAAGTATTCATGCTCAGAATTATGAGGATGCTTTAAGAGCAAGTATTGAATTCTTTGACGCCAACAGGTGCGGACCTGATGTGGCAAATGACAATGTGTTTGATTGGCGGGGAGCCTGCCATACAAGTGATGGCGATGTTGTAGGATTAGATCTTACCGGTGGCTTTCACGATGCCGGTGATCATGTTAAGTTTGGATTACCCCAAACATGGTCAGCAGCAACTTTGGGGTTTGCTTTATACGAATTTCGTCAGGCGTTTGACGAAGCCGGAGCTACTTCAGATATGTTGTCAACTCTAAAGCATTTCACCGATTTCTTTTTGAAATGCCACATCAACTCAAACACATTTTATTATAATATTGGCGATGGTCATGCTGATCATGGTTATTGGGGAGAGCCTGAGCTCCAGACCGGAACAAGGCCTGTTATTGCAGCTACTCCTTCAACTCCAGCTTCAGATGTTTGTGGTGAAGCAGCTGCGGCTTTAGCATTAATGTACCTGAATTATCAGGATGTAAATTCTTCTTATGCCAATCAATGTCTAAACTCAGCTATTGAAATATTCAACCTTGGCAAAAATTATCTTGGAAGAAGTGATGATGGTGGCGGAGGTTCCTTTTACCGAAGTACTTCCCACTTTGATGATTTAACATGGGGCGCAGTATGGTTATATACAGCCACTGGCGACAACAATTATCTGTCAGATGTCGAAACATGGATTGAAACTCCAAACGATTATGGCGATAATCAATACGATAAACACTGGGCTCCGGCATGGGACGATGTAACAGTTTTCGCTATGCTTAAACTTTATGAAATTACCGGCGAACAAAAATATTACGATGGTGTAATCAATAACCTAGAATGGTACCGCGATGGATGTACAAGAACCCCTGCAGGTTTACCATGGCTAGATTCATGGGGAGTACTTAGATACGCTTCTTCAGAGGCAGGAGTTGGATACCTGACCGCCAAAAAATTTGAATATGCAGGTTATATGGAAACTGCTGATTTAACAATGAACTATACTTTAGGGTCGAATCCAAGAAATAGTTCTTACCTAACCAATTGGGGAAATAACCCTCCGCAACATCCTCACCATAGAGCAAATGAGCCAAATCGCGATGGAGTTACTAATGGAATGCATGGAGCACTTGTTGGTGGTCCAAATTCATCGGATGGCTATACCGATGATGTTAATGACTACACAATGAATGAAGTTGCTCTTGATTATAATGCTTCATTTATTCTGGGTATGGCTGGCAAGATTTATTTTGAATATAATACACCTCCTAAACCTAATGTACCACCAACCGTTTCAATTACATCACCTTCTTCAGGTGCTTCATTTGATCAGGGTGAAACAATTACTATCTCAGCAAATGCATCGGATAGCGATGGGAATGTTGAACTTGTTGAATTTCTTGTAGGGGGTTCAAAAATTGGCGAAGATATGACATCGCCTTACAGTATGAGCTGGACTATTCCATTAGAAGGTACCTATGCAATTTCTGCCCGTGCTATTGATGATAGGAGTGGTTCAACAACTTCCTCAGAAGTAAACATTTCTGCTGTATCGAATATTCCTGATCCAACAACTCCAAATTTAGCACTTAATAAAACTGCTACAGCTTCATCTCTTGAAGATGATGGTTTACCCGCTTCAAATGCTGTTGATGGGAGTTATGGCTCTCGATGGAGTTCCGCATTCAGCGATCCACAATGGATACAAATAGATTTAGGTGCTTCTTATGCTATTAATAGAGCTATTCTAAATTGGGAATCTGCAGCTGGTAAAGTCTATGATATACAGGTTTCGGATAATGGCTCAAGCTGGCAAACAGTTGCAGCAATAACCGGAGGAAACGGAGGTGAAGATGATATTATATTCGACAATATTTCAGCTCGGTATGTAAGAATGTATGGAACTGAACGTACAACTCCTTATGGTTATTCTTTATTCGAATTTGAAATTTATGGTATTGAAGAAGGTGAAAACATACCTCCAACAGCAGCTATATCAGCTTCTCCGCTTTTAGGGGATGTACCTATGTTGGTAAATTTCGATGCCAGCGAGTCAAGCGATTCTGATGGATCTATTGTAAGCTATTCTTGGAGTTTTGGAGATGGTATATCTGCAAGTGGAGAAATCGTAAGTCATACATACACAACAGCTGGTTCTTATAGTGCTGTTTTAACAGTAACAGATAACGAAGATGCAACCGATCAAGCTTCGGTAACTATTATTGTAACTGAATCAAATGCTTGTGATAGTAATCAGGCGCCTGTAATCAATCTTTCAGCTAATCCAATGTCTGGTGATTCTCCTTTAACTGTTACTTTCGATGCTTCTGCTACTACAGATCCTGAAGATGATCAATTAAGCTACAACTGGAATTTTGATGATGGAAGTACCGGTACTGGTTCGGTTGTTCAACATACTTATACTTCAGCAGGAAGCTATAATACAATATTAATAGTTTCAGACGTATGTGGAAATGAAGATCAAGCCTCTGTTACTATTACTGTTAATCAGAGTGGAAATGTACCTTGTGATAATCCGATAGCTGTATCATTACCTTATAGTTTCGATGGGGCTGGTGAATATTGCTGGGAAATTTCAGAAAATATTCCTTATGTAAATTCATGGAATATGGATTTAATTGAAATTAATGGTATAGACTATACAAATATCTGGTCCAACAATATGCCCGCCAAAATAGACGGAAAATATTATGTACATTATGTCGGACAGTATCCCTGGTCGCATTTTGAAGCATCTGGCCTTAAATCTGCAGAGCCAAAAGCATCAACCACAAATAAGGTGTCTCTTTATCCAAATCCATTCAACAACGAAACCAGCTTATTTATCGAAAATCCTAAGTTGGTTAACCGTATTGATCTGATAGATCAAACAGGAAAAGTAGTTGATCATATTGAGAAATCACAAATTGACTACAAAATTAACCTGGGACCAAAGTTAATGTCTGGAATATATATCATAAAAGTGATCAGTGAAAATAACATTGAGACCTTAATAATATCTAAAAACTAATAACTGCAAATTTAAACAGAAGTGTCTTAGGGCGCTTCTGTTTAATCAAACTATAATATTCTAATCTGGCATTTAAACCGACACCGTGGAATACTATTGTTATTACAATAATTTTAATGTCATAAATCTAATAGCAAATGGTATTGACTATGCGAACTCATGGAACATGAACATGGATACTAGAGAGATTAATGGTGTTGATTATACCAATATATGGTCGAACAGTTTACGTCCAGCAATTGATGATAAATGGTTTATACACTCTAAAGGTAACTTTCCATGGTCGCATTTTGAAGATTCCAGAGATACAGAAACTAAGAGTGCTATGCTAGATGAATTAGCTAACATAGAAAATACTATTGAATTTTATCCAAATCCATTTTCGACTTCAATTTAAATAACTATTGCAAAACCAGAATTTGTTCATTCAATTAAGGTTTTAATAACCCTGGAAGGACTGTACTAAATATAAATTAAACACACGTTGAATCAGTTATTAGTTTAGGTGACAATCTAATAGATTATACTTTGTAAAAGTACATGCTCTTTCAGGTATTCAAACATATATTATTAAAAAAAAATAACCAACTAAATCCCTCCGGGAGCTTCCCACAAGGTTCCCGGGGTTCTTGTTAAATCATTTAAATTAACTAAATCGAAATGCAATGAAAAAAATTTTCGGATTAATAGCCGCAGTGCTATTATGGGTAAATATCTTTGCCCAGGATTATAATTATGCCGAGGCATTACAGAAGTCTATTTACTTCTACGATGCCAATAAATGTGGCAACAAAGTTGATGGAGGAAGGCTTGCCTACAGAGGTAACTGTCATGTAGCTGACGAATTTCTTCCACTCAACACAGAAATGACCAATTTTTCTGAGTCATTTATTTCTACTCACCTTTCAATACTCGATCCTGATGGAAATGGGTATTTGGATGTTGCTGGTGGATTTCATGATGCGGGTGACCATGTTCAGTTCGGACTACCCCAATCCTACTCTACTTCAACTATTGAATGGGCCTTTTACGAATTTCGTGATGCCTTTATTAATATTGGAGAAGAAGAACACATGAAAGAGATCCTTCGCTGGGGCTCTGATTATTACCTGAAGTGTACTTACCGTGATGCATCAGGAGCCATTGTTGCTTTCTGCTATCAGGTAGGTGAAGGTAACATTGACCACAATGAATGGTCTCCTCCAGAACTAATAGATACAGATAAACTACCACGCCCTGCATATTTTGCAACAGTTGAAACTCCTGCTAGTGACCAATGTGCCGGTGCTGCTGCATCACTTGCTTTGTCTTATCTGAATAACCTGAATGATGACCCTGCTTACGCGGCAGAATGTCTTGATGTGGCTATTGAACTTTATGATTTTGCAGTCGCAAATCGTGGCTTGGGTTACGATGGCGGATTCTATAATTCTTCTTTCGATGAGGATGAAATGGCGTGGGCTGCTGTCTGGTTGAACATTGCTACAGGTGAGGAACATTATTTAACTGATATTGTTAGTCGGGATGCTGATGGCTTTTATACAGGCTGGTTAGCAAAAATTATTCGTTCTAACGAAGACGATTGGCAAAATATATGGGTGCACTCCTGGGATACAAAATGGGGTGGAGTTTTTGCAAAATTGGCCCCTATTACTAATGATCCTTTCCATTGGTGGATTTTCCGCTGGAACCTTGAATACTGGTCAGGTGTACCTCATGAAGAGGGTGAAGATGGTAACTACTTGATGACAACTCCTGATGGATTCTCTCATCTTGCTGGTTGGGGATCTGCACGTTACAATGCTGCTGCACAATTCCAGGGCATGGTTTATAAGAAATATGCCGATGACCGCTTCGATGCCTGGATGACAGATCAGATGAATTATATTATGGGAGACAACCCTCTTGGACGTTCTTATATTGTGGGATATAGTGACAATTATGCGGAGCACCCTCACCACCGTGCTGCTCATGGATCTGCATCAAATAGTATCTTTGATCCGGTTGAGCATAAACATATTCTTTGGGGAGCCCTAGTAGGAGGCCCTGATGCAGATGACAACCATGTTGATGAAACAAACGATTATATATACAATGAGGTTGCAATTGACTATAATGCAGGAGCTGTTGGTGCACTTGCAGGTCATGTATATTACTTTGGTGAAGGTATGGAGCCTGTTTCTCCTTTTCCAATCCCAGATCCTCCAGTATTAGAATATAAGCTCGAAGCTAAAATGGGACAGATCACTACCGAAAGCTCTCAGATAGCAGTTCAGGTTATGGCTGAATCTGCATTTCCACCTAGAAGAGATGTGGACATAATGGTACGTTATTACTTTAATATTACCGAGCTCTATGAACACGGACAAGATATTAGCGATGTATCCTTTGAGGTTCATTACGATGAAAACTCGGTTCAGTCTGATCCGGTAACAGCTATTGGACCAATTGAATTTAATGCTGAACTTGGAATTTATTATATGGAGTTTCAATGGCCAGAAAGTGGTTTTTATGGAACTCGTGAATATATGTTCGCTCTTAGAGCAAAGCAAGATGCTACTTATGTAGGGAGGTGGGATCCTACTAATGACTATAGCAATGTAGGTCTTACTAGTGAGTTTGCTGAAACAGAATACATTGAGATGTTTGCAGATGGTGAGAAAGTGAGTGGTAATCATCCATCTGGAAACACTGCTCCAAATGCTGTTGCAATTGCTAGTCCTACAAGTGGACTGCTACCTTTGGTAGTCGCATTCGATGCTTCACAATCAACTGATTCTGATGGTGATGTTCTTACCTATACCTGGGATTTTGGAGATGGGACAACTGCTACTGGAGTTACTGCTTCTCATACTTATACCGTACAGGATAATTACACAGTAGTTCTTACAGTTAGCGATGGAGAATTGACAGATGAAGCTATTATTAGTATATCAGCCGGAACTGTTATTGTAAATGATCCTCCTGTAGCAGCAATATCAGCATCCTTAACTTCAGGAAATGCTCCATTAGAGATTACTTTTGATGCTTCGGAATCTACCGATCCTAATAATGATCCATTAACTTTTAACTGGAATTTTGATGATGGCTCAACAGCAACGGGTGTTTCTGTCAGCCATACATTCAACTCCTACGGAGATTATAACGTTGTTGTAACAGTTAGCGATGGTGAATTTACTGATGATGCATCAATTATAATAAATATTACAGAAGCTAAGCCAATCTGTGATAATCCGGTAGCTATAACAACTCCGTTTAGTTTTACTGGCACTGGTGAACATTGTTGGGCTACTTCTGATGATATTGCTCATGTAAATTCATGGAACACTGATATTATTGAAATTAATGGTATAAACTTCACGAATACTTGGTCTAATTCACTACCTCCAAAAATAGGTGGTAAGTACTATATATACTATGAAGGACAATATGATTGGTCACATTTTGAAGCTGCAGGTAGCAATAGGACTCAAACTGAACTTAGCAATAGCAATGTGAAGGTTTACCCCAATCCATTCTCGAATTCAATTAACATTGCATTTAAGGATGAGGTACAGGTCAAAGATGTGAATGTTTTCGACCTAATGGGTAATCTGATTTATACGTATAGCTTTTCTTTAAGAACAAAGGAAGTTTCTCTCGGAAAACAACTCCCCGAAGGAGCCTACCTACTAAAAATAAACACAGATCAAGGTATGCAGACTGCATTTATAAAAAAAACAATAGAATAATTTCTTATTTATAATATGTTCAATTACTTATAAAAATACGTCATTGCAAGAATGAAGGAATCCGCAGATTAGCAATAGATTACTTTGTTATACTTGCAATGACGTTCAAAAAACATACCCCTACAAGTAAAAAAAGCAAATACAATGAAAAAATACTATATGCTATTTGGTTTGTGCCTGGTGCTTTTCTGTTCTGGTACATTTGGGCAAAACTTATTAACAAATGGCGATTTTGAACTAGGATTCGATGATTGGAATAATGTGATTGATGAATCAGCTGTTGGAGAATTTACACTTGAAACATCTGATGTTTATACCGGAGCTGGTGCAATGAAGCTTGTTATTGACTCATTAGGAGCAAATGACTGGAGCGTGGAAAGCAGCCACAGTGCTTGGCCTTCGGTTGCCGGAAAAGAATATAAACTAACATTATATGCCAAGGCAGCAGAAGCTGGAACTGCTATTCGTCCTGTTCAGCAGTTGGAGGAATACGATGCTACGGATTTTACCTTATCAACAGAGTGGGCTCAATATGAATGGATTTTTGTAGCTAAAGAAGATAATCAGCAATTTAAATTTCATTTCCACGACGATGGAACCATCTATATTGACAATATAGTAATTGAAGAAAACAATGTTATTTATTCAAAAAACAATACCCTGGAAGTAAATACAGATACTCGCTACCAGACTATGCAAGGCTTTGGTGGAGCAATTGCTTTCTATAATAGCTGGGTTTATGCCCATCCCAACAAGGAGGAGATGTATCAATTGCTTTACGAAGATTTGGGTATCAATCTTTTACGACTACGGAATTACTACCGGTACGAACCCAATTTTACAACAAACGATATTGAATTTGTTCAGAAAGCAGAAGAATATTCTGACAAAAATTTTAAAGTATTGATGTGCTCATGGTCTCCCCCTGCCAACTTAAAAAGTAATGGTAATGTAAACAGTGGCACTCTTGCCAAGGTAGGTGGAGAGTTTGTTTATCAGGATTTTGCTAATTACTGGCGCGATGCTCTTGAGGCCTACAGCACAATTGGTATAAATCCGGATTGGATTGGAATTCAGAACGAACCTGATTATTTGAATGATACTTGGGAAACTTGTAAGTTTACTCCAACTGAGACTGATGAATATCCCGGATACGATATTGCTCTCGAGACAGTTTCCAATACAATAAACACCATAGATAATCCACCTTTGATTGTAGGGGCTGAAGAATTAGGCATTGGGTACAACAATTTCAATAATTATTCAAATCCAATTAAGGACTCCCCTAATTTATGGGCATATGGTTATCATTTATATCATGGTGGCGATCCTGAATTGCCAGATTCGTACAATACAAGTTTTAAAAACATAGCTCAGAACTACAACGACCGACCCAATATTATGACTGAATATGAGCATTTTGTTGCAGGGTGGTTTAAAACTGCATGGTTGGTGAGCAACAATGTCTCGATAGGAAATGCATCAGCCTATTTTTATTGGAATTTGCTTTGGCCAGGCTCTGGATTAATCAATATTGATAACCCTTGGGATGTAGCCAACTGGTCAAATACTAAAGGATATACACTTACTCCGCATTTTTATGCCTTTAAGCATTTTGCTAAATTTATTGATGTAGGCTATCAACGCATCGAATGTACAAATACCAATGAAGGAATCAAGGCTTCAGTTTTTATCAGTCCTGACGATTCCAAAATTGTAATGGTTCTCCTAAATGTTGCAGATCATACTGTTTCGACCAATGTTATTCCTGCGGGTTGGGAGCAAGAAACCTCTTCAATATATCAATCAGTTGAAGGAAGTTATTTTCAATCCTTGGGAAGTGTTTCTTCAACAGGAATGCTGGATTTACCTTCACAATCGGTTACTACACTCGTTTTTGACGCTGATGTTACTGTTATTGATCCGGAAAGCGTTTCCGTAGCACCAGAATCATTAACTATGCAGGTTGGTGATTCATTCCAGTTAACAGCTACAGTATTACCAGATAATGCAACAAATAAAAATGTAATATGGTCTTCAACAAATACCAATGTTGTAACGGTAAATGAAAATGGAGTTTTAACGGCGGTTGGTGAAGGCAATGCTGATGTTATCGCTTCCACAGAGGTAGGTGCATTGACAACGACTTGTACTATTACTGTTTTGCCGGATAATGAGGAATATTATTCTTTATCCGTAAATATTATAGGTAATGGAACAGTAATCTTAGATCCATCAGGAGGGTTATATCTGGCCGGAACAGAAGTTACTTTAACAGCTTCACCAGAGGAAGGTTATCAATTTGATGGATGGAGCGGGGATGTTTCTGGTTCTGATTCAACTACTATTGTCGTAATAGATACGGATAAAACTATTGAAGCTAATTTCTCTGAATTACCTGCTGATTGCGATTCTTATGAATTGATAAGTCTACCTTTTTCAATGAATGGAGCCGGTACATATTGTTGGAAAGCTAAAGGTAATATTGCCTATGTAAATTCTTGGGGATGTAATGTATTTACAATTAATGGTGTTGATTATTGCGGTGAATATTCGAGTGATGTATTAACTCCCGGGAATGGTATATATTATATCTCTTATTCTTCATCAGAAGCGTGGAGCCATGTTGAGATAAATGGAACCAATGTTACAAGTGATGAATATACTTTAACTATAAATTCCTCTTCAGGTGGTTATGTATCACCTTCTAGTGGAAAATATCCGGCTGGCACGGAAGTTACCTTAACCGCAATACCAGACAGTGGATATGTATTCGATAGCTGGAGTGGTGATATAAGTGGAACTTCTCCAACCCTTATCATCACAATGGATACTGATAAATCAATTAGGGCAAATTTTGTTGAATGGGAAGTGCCTCCTGTGTATTATACATTAACAATTAATGTAGATGGAAATGGGTCTGTTAATCCTAGTGGTGGAACATACGAAGAGGGTACTATTATTACTTTGGATGCAATAGCAGATGCAGGAAATGAATTTGTCGCTTGGAGCGGTGATGCCAGTGGAACCAATAGTAGTATAAGCATTACAATGAATAGCGACAAATCTATAACGGCAAACTTTACCGAAAGTCAGGGCTGCAACTTTGGAACTCCTTTACCAACTGCACTACCTTCTATTAATGAATCATTCAACCATGCACATGTAATTGGAAATGGCCCAAACCTTAGTAATATTACTAAATTCACTATTAATTGGGATCTTTCAAATAAGGGATTATACCAATTGTCATTTAATACAAACAATGGTCAACCTGATTGGTATATTGATTTAAGAGGTAATGCAAATCATAATTTTGACTCACCTGAACCGGCTATACAATTCTCAGGAAGTGGAATAACCGGATTAGACGGAAAATACTATGTAACTATTGATGATGGCAACTTTGTTATGGAAGAAACTTCCGGGGTTTATACATTATATTTCAGTAATTCATCAATAGCTCCTTGTTTCAAAGAAGCTGTTCAAAACAACTCAATAGTAAAAATCAGTCAACTAAAGCTTTATCCAAATCCAGCAGCCAATGAAGTTACTCTTACTGGATTCCCAGAAAACAGTAAAATTGAGATTTTTAGTTTTTTAGGTCAATTAATAATAGAGAAACAGGTATATAATGAGAAACAAATTACTATCCCATTAGATCTAAAATCGGGTAGTTATATTGTTAATGTTAGAAAAGACGGGCTAATTAAAGATTCCTCTCTTCTGAATATTAGGTAAGTAAAAATTAGAATTGCTGAGTAAACCTATTTGAAGTATTCTAATTCGTTCAAAGACCCCATTGAGGCTAGCCTCAATGGGGTCTCTATTTTTTTATGTTTCTATGTTAATCTTCTTACTATAAAAGATAATAGCAAGATAGTCACCCATTCTTATTAAAATATATATACAATGACTATAATAAGGGAAAACCAGTTATACATCCAAGCCTATTATTTTACTAGAATGCTTTTTCTAATTAATGGTTATTTTACTACTCTGGTTCTATAAGCAGCCTTAGCTTTTCCTTTGGCGATGTTACTCAGTCTTCCTTTTAATAACTTCTTCTTAAGCGGAGAAACAAGATCTGAAAACAAAACTCCATCTAAATGATCGTATTCATGCTGTATCACACGAGCCTTTATACCATCGTATGTTTCTTTGTGAAATTCGAATTTTTCATCTTGATACTCAATAGTTATCGTTGAATGTCTAATAACCTCTTCTCTAATATCTGGTAGACTTAAACAACCTTCAACAAAGCCCCACTTATCTCCTTCTTCATTAACAATTTTTGGATTTATAAATACCTTTTTAAATCCTTCCAAGCTAGGATCATCTTCAGCCATAGGACTGGTATCGATAACAAAAACTCTTATTGATTTTCCAATTTGAGGAGCTGCCAAACCTACTCCATCAGATGCCTCCATGGTTTCATACATATCGGCAATAAGTATATCAAGATCTTTATAGTCTTCACTAATATTTTTAGCAACTTTTCGCAATATTGGCGAACCAAACACAACTATCGGGTAAACCATTTTTGTCTTTATAATTTATTTTGTTTCATTTCCATATACGACTGCAAGATAATTGTAGCACTAATCTTATCTACAAGTGCCTTATCTTTTCTTTGTTCCTTTTTAAGACCACCATCAATCATAGTTTGAAATGCCATTTTTGAGGTAAATCTTTCATCGATTAAATGCAGTTCTCTATCTGGAAAAGCTTTTTTAAATTTCTTAATAAAATCATTTACAAAAGTAACAGATTCAGATGGTTGGTTGTTCAACTGTTTTGGGTTGCCAACAACTACTTCATCAACTTTTTCTCTTTGAAAATAATTTTTCAGAAAATCAATTATGGTGTGCGATGGTACCGTTTCCAATCCGTTTGCAATCATTTGCAAAGGATCTGAAACCGCAATTCCTGTGCGTTTCCTTCCATAATCAACTGCTAGAATCCGTCCCATTCATTAAAAATTCGCCCAAAGATAGATAAAAAAGTTATTTGAACCTCAAATATGCATTAAACAAGCATATTTGACTCTACAAGCCAACGAAAAGTCATATTTATCATGACTCTTATCGGGGTTCAAAACCTGACAAAAAAAATCACCAAACAGGTATTATTAATTCCCTTATAACTCTCTGATTTTCTTTCGTCAAATTATTCATTTATATTCAAATGAATAAGGAGGGTTGATGATATGAGTATAAAGATTTACAATTGAGCATAAAAAAAGGTGGCCTAAGCCACCTTTTAATATATAATAAATTGTGTTTTTATTATAATGCTGAGTAATCCATATCAGCTCTACGTTTGTAGCTATCATAACGCCACTTCGCATTTCCTTCTGCTGCAGTAAATAACTTGGCTGCTTCAGCTGGGAAAGATTTCATAAGAGAAGTATAACGAACCTCACTCTTAAGGAAATCCTGGAATTTAGAGTAGTCAGGCTCTTTCGAATCTAACTGAAATGGATTCTTTCCTTCCATCTCAAGAAGTGGATTGAAACGATATAAGTGCCAGTAACCAGACTCTACCGCTTTCTTCTCTTGCTCTACTGATTTACCCATACCGCCTTTTAAACCGTGGTTAATACATGGCGCATAAGCAATAATCAATGATGGTCCTGGATATGCCTCAGCTTCTTTAAGAACTTTCATGTACTGATTCATGTTTGCTCCAATAGCCACCTGTGCTACATAAACATAACCGTAAGTCATAGCCATAGCTCCAAGATCTTTCTTGCGAATTTGCTTACCGGCAGCTGCGAATTTAGCAACAGCACCAACAGGAGTGGCTTTTGAGGCCTGTCCTCCAGTATTAGAATATACTTCGGTATCTACGACTAAAACATTTACATCTTCACCTGAAGCAAGAACGTGGTCTAGTCCACCATATCCGATATCGTATGCCCAACCGTCACCACCGAATATCCATTGCGACTTTTTAACTAGATACTGCTTAAGGTCAAGAATTTCTTTTGCAACTGATGCTTTTTCTTTTTTAAGAATATCAACAACTTTCGTTGAGACTTCTGTAGTTTTCTCAGTATCTTCCTTAGCTTCCAGCCAAGCTTTGAAAGCCTCAATAGCCTCACCGGAAACAGTTTTCTCTTCAATGGCTGCTTTCATTCTTAATTCGATACGCTCACGAAGTTTGTTTACTCCAGTAGCCATACCTAAACCAAACTCAGCATTATCTTCAAATAAAGAGTTTGCCCAAGCTGGACCTTTACCTTCAGCATTCGTGCAATATGGAGTAGAAGGTGCTGAACCACCATAAATAGAACTACATCCTGTTGCATTTGCAACCATCATGCGTTCACCAAAAAGCTGAGTTATAAGCTTAATATATGCTGTTTCACCACAACCTGCACAAGCTCCAGAGAACTCGAATAATGGTTGTGCAAACTGACTGTTTTTAAGTGATGCCTTGGCGTCAACAGTTTCAGTTTTATATGTTACTTCTTTTGAAGTGTAGCTCCAGTTTTCGTCCTCTACCATTTGTTCTTCAAGTGGCTTCATAATAAGCGATTTCTCTTTTGAAGGACAAACTTCGGCACAAACGTTACAACCAGTACAATCAAGCGGACTTACCTGAATACGATATTTAAGACCTTCAAGACCTTTACCTTTCGCATCAAGAAGAACTGCATTGTTTGGCATCTTGGCAGCTTCTTTTTCATCTAATAAAATTGGACGAATACAAGCATGAGGACAAACATATGCACACTGGTTACACTGAATACAATTTTCAGACTGCCATTCAGGAACGTTTACTGCGATACCACGTTTTTCATACTGTGTTGTTCCTGCAGGGAAAGTTCCATCTTCACGGTCAGTAAAAGCACTAACTGGAAGATCATCACCTTTAAGATTATTGATAGGTTCAACTACGTTTCTGATAAATTCAGGAATATCTTTGCGGGTATCCTTAACATCTTCAACAGAAAGTTTTGCCCAATCAGCAGGAACATCGATTTTAGTAACATCACCACCACGATCAACCGCCATGTGATTCATCTTCACAATCTCTTCACCTTTCTTAGAGAAAGTCTTAGTAATTGCATTTTTCATTTCAGCAACTGCAGACTCGTAAGGAATTACGTTACCAATTTTAAAGAATGCCGATTGCATAACAAAATTAATGCGGTTTCCAAGCCCTATCTCGCGGCCAACCTTTGTTGCATTAATTATGTAGAAATTAACTTCTTTTTCAGCAAGAACTTTCTTTACCGAATTTGGAAGATGTTTAATAGTTTCTTCTTCGTCCCAAATACTGTTTAATAGGAAAGTTCCACCTTTTTTAATACCCTTTAGCATGTCGTATTTTCCTAGATAAGAAGGAACGTGACAAGCAACAAAATCAGGTGTATTTACAAGGTATGATGATAAAATTGGTTTATCTCCGAAACGAAGGTGAGAAGTAGTTACACCACCCGATTTCTTAGAATCATATGCAAAGTAGGCCTGAGCATATTTATCAGTAGTATCACCAATAATTTTGATTGAGTTTTTGTTTGCACCAACAGTACCGTCAGCACCTATTCCGTAGAATTTACCTTCGAATGTACCCTCAGTAGCCATACTGATTTCTTCTTTAAGTGGTAAAGAAGTAAAGGTAACATCGTCAACAATACCTAATGTGAAACGATTCTTAGGCTCCGATTGCTCTAAGTTTTCATAAACAGAAACAATCTGTGCTGGAGTAGTATCTTTTGAACTTAGTCCGTATCTACCGCCAACTATTAGAGGAGCATTTTCTCTTCCATAGAATACTTCACATACATCTAAGTGAAGTGGCTCTCCATTAGCACCTGGTTCTTTAGTTCTGTCGAGTACAGCAATACGCTTAACAGATTTAGGAAGAACATTTAACATGTATTTAGGTGAAAATGGACGATATAGGTGTACTGTAAGTAAACCTACTTTTTTACCTTGCTTGGCAAGATAGTCGATAGTTTCTTTAATGGTAGAAGTTACAGAACCCATAGCTACAATAATGTTTTCTGCATCAGGAGCTCCATAATATGTAAATGGATGATATTCTCTACCAGTCATTTTCGACATTTCCTTCATGTATTCCTCAACCATATCAGGAACTGCATCGTAAAATTTGTTTGAGGCTTCACGAGACTGGAAGTAAATATCAGGATTCTGAGCTGTTCCTCTGGTTACAGGATGATCTGGGTTTAAAGCTCTATCGCGGAATTGCTGAAGTGCATCCCAATCGATAAGCTGTTTCATCTGATCTGTTGATGGAGCTTCAACTTTTTGAATCTCATGAGAAGTACGGAATCCATCAAAGAAATGAAGGAATGGAATTCTTGACTTAATTGAAGTTAAATGAGCAACTGCTCCAATATCCATAATTTCTTGAACACTTCCTGCTGCTAACATTGCAAAACCGGTGTTACGAGTACTCATTACATCGCTATGATCACCGAAAATTGATAATGCCTGAGCTGCTAAACTACGTGCTGAAACATGAAAAACACCTGGCAATAACTCACCAGCCATTTTGTACATGTTTGGTATCATAAGAAGAAGTCCTTGTGATGCAGTGTAAGTAGATGTTAATGCGCCTGATTGCAATGAACCATGAACAGCACCAGCAGCTCCACCCTCCGACTGCATTTCAGTTACTTTAACAACTTCACCAAAAATATTTTTCCTACCTTGAGCCGACCATTCGTCAATGTACTCAGCCATGGTTGATGACGGTGTTATCGGGTAAATAGCCGATACTTCACTAAACATATATGCAATATGCGATGCAGCGTAGTTCCCGTCACAGGTTACAAAGTTTTTGTCTTTAGCCATACTAATACGCTTATTATTAAGAATTTACACTAAAATCGATTTTTGAAAGCACAAAATTAATATAATTTACTATTATTCTCGAATAGTTTTGATGGTTCAATGCTTATTCATTCTTATTACAAATAAGCCTTATTTCTTTTTTGAACTTTCTGATATTTTATTGTTTGAAAAAGCAAATTTCTCGTTTGAAATCCGTGAGTTTTGCTCAAATTATAATTTTAGAGTTAAAAAAAACGGGCTGTTCACCCGTTTTTATATTTTAGTCTCCATTCATTGTTAGGAGAAATTCTTCGTTTGAGTCTGTCTTCCGCATTCTATCTCTCATAAACTCCATAGCTTCAACCGAATTCATATCAGTTAAATACTTTCTCATAATCCAAATACGACTAAGTGGCTCTTTTGGAACAAGAAGATCTTCACGACGAGTACTTGAAGCTGTAATATCCACAGCAGGATATACCCGACGATTAGACAATTTACGGTCAAGCTGAAGTTCCATATTACCAGTACCTTTAAATTCTTCAAAGATTACCTCATCCATCTTAGAACCTGTTTCGGTAAGGGCCGTAGCAATAATGGTTAGTGAACCTCCATTTTCGATATTACGAGCAGCTCCAAAGAAACGTTTTGGTTTATGTAGTGCATTTGCATCAACACCTCCAGAAAGCACCTTACCTGAAGCAGGGGCTGTAGTATTATATGCTCTTGCCAAGCGTGTTATTGAATCAAGAAGAATAACTACATCGTGGCCACATTCTACCATTCGCTTTGCTTTTTCAAGTACAATGTTAGAAACACGCACATGTCTTTCAGCCGGCTCATCAAAAGTTGATGATATAACCTCTCCATTTACATTTCTAGCCATATCGGTTACCTCTTCAGGTCGTTCATCGATAAGCAAAATCATTAAGTAAACTTCCGGATGATTAGCTGCAATGGCATTGGCAATATCTTGTAATAAAATTGTTTTACCAGTTTTTGGTTGTGCAACAATAAGTCCTCTTTGTCCTTTTCCAATAGGAGCAAACATATCAACTACACGAACAGAAAGGTTATTGGTTGTAGAATTTCCTAATAGATTAAATTTCTCGTCTGGAAAAAGTGGTGTTAGATAATCAAAAGGAACACGGTCACGAATAAATGAAGGATCTCTCCCATTTATTCCTTCAACTTTAATAAGCGGGAAATATTTCTCACCCTCTTTAGGTGGTCTGATAGTTCCTTTAACGGTATCTCCGGTTTTTAGTCCAAATAGTTTAATTTGAGACTGCGAAACATAAATATCATCTGGAGAATTTAAATAGTTATAATCAGCTGAACGAAGAAATCCATATCCATCAGGCATAATTTCAAGAACTCCTGAATTACTTATAACTCCATCAAAATCCATACTTGCATCTGACTTTTTATCATCAGCAAAACGAATCTTTATATCGCTTTCAGTAGTAATGGTACGATCGTTCTTTCTAAAATCACCACCTCGTCTTTGGTCGTTGCTGCGGTGATCATCCCGTCTTTTATTAAAGGGTTGCTTAGGTCTTGTATCTCTATCTTGTCTGCGTGGTTGAGAAGAATCTTCTTGCTTCTTTTCTACCCGCGGAGCTTCTCTCTTCACTGGTGGCACATTAGGCTTTTCAACTTCATCTGGCTTTTTAACTTCAACTGGCTTTTCTGCTGTTGATTCCTTTTGCACAAATTCAGTTTTTACACCTGCTTCTTCACCATTACTAAATTCACTCTTAAGCCTCATATTATCTGCAGGCTCAATTCGCTCAACCCGCTTCCTGCGAGATCGTATTTTCTTATCCCTTAACTCAGATTCAGCTTTCTTTTCAGGTTTAACGGCTTCCTTTTTAGGTTTTGTTGAGGCCGTAGAATCCTTAACTTCTTTCTTAGGGGTTTTTTTACTCTCAGTAGCTGAGATTGCTTGCTGGTCAAGTATTTTGTAGATAAGATCTTGCTTACGCAGGGAATCAACTCTTTTAATTTTCAGATCTTTAGCGATCTGACGCAAGTCTGCAACCAGCATCTTGTTTAATTCAAGTATGTCGTACATAGAAAATTAGGAAATATTTACTTTTTAAATCATTAATATCGAATTAGGTATTGGGAATATAATTCCAGAAAAGATTGCGTTTAAGGATTTGATCCGTTGGAATTTCAATGCAAGTATAGTTAATAAACTACCAACTACCAAAATTAAAGATAAAATATTTTCAATATCCGATCAGAAAGATAAATTTTACTATTTTTATAAAGGATTATTTTTTTCCATGTGAAGTTGGGACTGATGAGCGTAACAAAATATGTAATACTAATGTATAAGAATATATAAACCTGATTCAGAGATAACAACCGTTTCCATATGAGACAATTAAAGATCATCAAACAAGTCACTAATCGCGATACTCCTTCGCTTGATAAGTATTTGCATGAGATTGGTAAAGAGGAGCTTATAACTGCTGAGGAAGAAGTTGAACTCGCGAGAAGTATTAAAAAAGGAGATGGTGAGGCACTTAACAAACTAATAAAGGCAAACCTAAGATTTGTTGTTTCTGTATCAAAACAATACCAGAATCAAGGACTAAGTCTTCCCGACTTAATTAACGAAGGTAATCTTGGTCTTATTAAAGCAGCGCAGCGTTTTGACGAAACCCGTGGATTTAAATTTATTTCTTATGCGGTTTGGTGGATTCGCCAATCTATATTGCAAGCGTTAGCTGAACAAGCCCGGATAGTTAGACTTCCATTAAATAAAATCGGTTCAATAAATAAAATCAATCGCACATTTTCTGAATTGGAGCAACGTTTTGAACGTGAACCCTCTGTACAGGAAATTGCCCAGGCATTGGAAATGGCTCCAGGTGAAGTTAAAGAAAGCCTGAAAAGTTCTGGTCGTCATGTATCTATGGATGCCCCCATAGCGTCAGACGATGAAGGATCTATGTATGATGTTATGTCGAGTAAAGATGCTCCCAGTCCTGACAAAGGACTAATTACGGATTCTTTGCGTAAGGAAATTGAACGTGCATTATCTACTTTAACTCACCGTGAAGCGAACATTATACGTCTATATTTTGGTCTAAATGGTAAACATGCTCATACTCTTGAGGAAATTGGCGAAGAATTTAACCTTACCCGTGAACGTGTAAGACAAATTAAAGAAAAAGCTATTAAACGGCTGAAAAATGCTACAAGATGCAAGAATTTAAAAACCTATTTAGGTTAACTTTATAAAAAAACACTTAAAAAGGCATGCTATTCTTGGACAGCATGCCTTTTTGCTTTTATATAATATTTGTTTTTTACCATATGTCTTATTTTGGTAATTTTGCAGAAAACTCAAATAAAATGAAACGAATAATTGCACCTTCACTACTTGCTGCAGATTTTAACAATCTTCAATCTGAAGTTGAAATAATAAATCAAAGTAAAGCTGAATGGCTTCATTGCGATGTAATGGATGGTGTATTTGTTCCAAATATTTCGTTTGGCATTCCTGTTATTCAAAGTTTGAGCGAAATATCAAAAAAGCTTATTGACGCTCATTTAATGATTATTGAACCTGAAAAACACATAAATAATTTTATTAAAGCAGGAGCTAAAAATATTACTATTCACTATGAAGCCACTAACCATCTTCATCGTACTATCTACCAAATAAAAGAGCAGGATGTTCTTGCCGGTGTTTCACTAAATCCGCATACTTCAATTGACCTGCTTGAAGATATTATTTCGGATGTTGATTTGGTCTTAATCATGAGTGTAAATCCGGGCTATGGTGGGCAGAAGTTTATTCATAACAGCTTTGAAAAAATTGCTCGACTCCACGATATGATTCTTAGAAAAAACTCAAAAGCAATGATACAAGTTGATGGAGGGGTAACAATTGAGAATGCAAAAGAACTTTTTGATGCAGGAGCATCAAACCTTGTAACTGGAACAACTGTATTTAAATCACCTGACCCGATTAAAACAATTGAAGATCTTTTATCTGTTTAATGAAAGCTAAAACAGCTTCTTAGATTTTCTTTTTTTTTATCGCAAATCCTTTGAGAATAAAAAACACAAAGAATGAGTATTCTTTTTGAAGCACTCAGCGAATTTTCAAAATGAGGGAAATGTAGAAGACATTATTAACTCCTGGAACGTACTAAAAAATGGCAATAAAATCACTCCTAATCTGAAAGGAGTAATAAATAATCTAATCAGTTATTCCTATAAGTGAATTTGAATAATGAAATAAAGTGGCTACGCACCAGTTTTTACTTCTATTAATTGTCTTGTGACACAATCTATATTTTCTTAAGCTTTTTTTAACTACTTTTGCATCCGCAATTCTTACTGGGGCTGATTTTGGTTTTGACAGCGAGAAAACTGGTAAGTAAGCATGCCGGGAGATGTGCTTCATCCCGTAAATATGTAGTACAACATTTATAAACGGCGAAAACAATTACGCTCTTGCTGCTTAATCAACCAAGTTGATTAACGCTTAATTCCATGGTTAGACTATGGAACAAGACATCCCGCTACGAGGTTCTGCCTGATTCCTCAAGGCATATGGGGTGCTAGCAATTTTGGGATAGTCTCGATTATGCTTTGGATTCGAGATGAAATTAAGAAGCTAAGCAATAGTTCGGGTGTTTGTTCCCAGGCTATTGTCGAAAAATAAAAATAAACTAAGCATGTAGAAATCTTATGGGTTACTTGTTTGGACCCGGGTTCGACTCCCGGCAGCTCCACAAAATGAGTTTTGAGTTTGAGTAATGAGCAAGAGTGAATTACGATGATTCAAAACTCATTTTGTTTCTCAAAACTCACACTCAAACTGTTGCTGTTATAGCGTTTGATTTCGAAAAATTGGATGTTTATATTAAGGCTAAACATTTTAATAAATCAATTACTCTGTTTTAAAAAG
>JBNKCO010000070.1:0-3655 GCA_050287785.1 Bacteroidales bacterium | reverse complement strand
TAACTAATAAGTATTCTATCAATCGTTAACCAAAAGTAAATCAAAATGGCCAGTTGAACAAACAGCCCACGGGTCTGATTAAAAGCTCTGATAATGGTTGATAGAATATCGTTGGACTATGCCGTCCGTCGCTATGGGTATTCTATTTTGCACCCTTTTGTTTTCGGATAGGTTGTGGTAGTATTTATTCTTCTGTAAAGCCTATATTTATCCATCCATGTTGTTTTTTGTGCTTTTCTCCAAGACGTTTGGACATACCTTTTCCATTCCGAAGCGTTGTAAATAGACCTGTCTCTTGTTGAACCATCATCAAAGGAAAATGCGATGTGAGGTTTTCCTTTCTTATTGGTTTTATATACCCATTCATTAAAAAAGTCATTTAAGTTAAGTCCCGATGATTCTTCAATAGCTTTCTGAAAGTCAATGGACTCAACTGTTTTTCCTAAGAATTTTATGGTATAAAAACGAACGGCATCCCAGAATGCTTCATCGCCTAATTTTTCTTTGAGCAGATGAATAACGTAAGCTCCTTTAAAATAAACCAAGTTCCTGTCATCTTTAGATGGATTATTCCAATCTTCGAAAACAAGAGACCTATCATTCCCTCGATTTTTAATATCTACATATACCTTGCGGTAGGATTCTATATTGGAGAGATAAACTTCTTTGCCAAAACGAAATTCGTTGTATGCTGCTGATAAAAAAGTCGCCATTCCCTCGTTAAGCCAAAAATGGTTCCAACCTTTACAGCTTATCTGATTTCCCCACCACTGGTGAGCCATTTCATGTGAAATAAGATTTGTTTCAGTACTATCCATCAATACCATTTTTCCATATTTATCTTTCAAAGTTGAAAATCCTGACATTTCTTGGAAATATTTGCCAGTGAGTACTTGAGAATAAGTAGATTGAAAATATTTAACGCCTGATTTTTCTTCTAAAAATGAAAGCATATTTGGAGTCTCCTTAAAAATTTCCTTAATCTGTTCCGAAGAATAGTTTAACGCATAATATTTAAGTGATATACCATTGCGTTTTTCTTCTGCTTCGTTGAATTTTCCTATTGCGAACCCATATGTGTAACTGGGAGATGCAGTATTAAGTTGGTACGAATAAAGAACTTTGTTGCGCCTTTCCTTCTTATTTACTAATTCTCCACTTGCAATACAAGTTTTATTAATCGGAACTGTAATGTCCACATGAAATATGGCTTTATCTAATGGCGAATCATTGCATACCATCCAATCGCTTGTGAAATAGCAAGTGTAAGCCTGGTCGTTATCTTTGTCGAAAATAAGTCCTCGTTTGGGATGCCCCTGATAGTCAATAAAGATTCTGTTTTTTATACTATTTCTTTTCGACAAGTACACAATCAGGTATTTGTTAATTTTCTTAAATCCTACAACATTCCTTCCTTTAACTTTATCTATTTCGAGGTTTCCAGATTTGAAAACTACAGAATCTGCATCACTTTCAAATTGAAAATTAATAACAACCGAACCTTGTACATAACCTTCTTCAATATTAGGCTCAATCCTAAGGTAATAGCTTATAACATCAAGTTGAATATCCTTTGGACTTACATCGCTGGATAATATTTGTAGAATTAGTGCTGCAAAAATGAATTTCATTATTCGTTTATTAATCCTTGTGTGTTGTACTTTTGTTTATTCAATTAAATTTAAAGCTCTTAATATTCTCTTAGAGTAATCAGTTCTTAATTTTCCGGCTAGAATTTCATCAGCATTTTCTACATTAAATGCAAAGAAATATGTTTTTGAATTTTCCTCAATGTATCCAATTAGCCAACCGAGTCCATTATCATTTTGTATTGGTCCTGTTCCAGTTTTCGCATATAGTGTATAATCAACACCTTTCTCAAAGGTCATCCCTTTTTTAATAGCACTTAAAGTCGTTTCCGATAAATCGTATTTATTTTCATATAGCCCTTTTAGAAATTCAATTTGTTCGAATGCTGATTTTCGAATATTAAAAGTCAATCCGAAGTAGTGAATTTTTTCTACATCAAATCCTTCCTGATAATCCAAGCTATTCATGTACTTTTCAATCATCTCTGGAGTCATTAATTTTAATAACTCAAAATAATACCAGTTAACTGAATTTCTTAGAGCTGACACAATAGTCTGGTCTTGTGCGAATCCAGTTGGCCAAAATTCTTTTTGTGGGTATTTGATACTGTCCCATTTTACAATATCGGTATTATTTGCTATTAAATTTTCCTCTAATCCGATTATTGACCAGAAAATTTTCGAAGTTGAATGAACTGCAAATTTTTGTTTAGCTCTATCGGGGTTATAAATCTGGTAATTATCACTTTGAATTTCATATAGAACAAATGTGCCTTTATTATCTCCAAAAATAGAATCAAGTTTTAATTCCGTGTAGTCAATGTTTTCTTGTCCATAAGTCAGAATGGAAACTAATAATAACCCTAAGAGTAAAATTTTTCTCATCATAATCTTTTTTTGTTATATGTTTGTTTCTGAATTTTTGTCTATGGTTGCTAACGGATGGCAATAAGAAACGTAGCGCTTTTCATAGCGTTTCCGTATCCAAATATACCAAAGGTTTATTTCTAGTATTTACTTATAATTTTAGCACTTTTCAGCGCTTTGTTTTTTATTGTTTGTTAGGTGCTGTGATTTTTAAAACAATATCCCACAATCATATTGTATCAGATTTATATTTTCCAACAAATCAATTTTATGTGGAAATGTCTTAGATATCCGGTATTTATGTTTATTAATACCTTCCCATTTATTGAATAAATAAACTTCAATTTCAATATGGTTTTCAAAAAATAAAATACTTGGTTCAATATCAAGCTCCTTTATTTTCTTCTTTATATCCTTATCAAAATTATTAGTTTTCAATAAATAGTTTTTTTCCTTATTTGATGCAATGATATCTTTAGAGGAATAACTCGCATGTGATAACTTTGCAAAGTTATCACCCACCAAATAAAAATAAATCAACTGAATATAACTTTCAGAAGAATCATCTATTAGCTTTAAGTGCTCAATAGTTGAGATAGAATCCTGAAACTTTTCAAGATACGCGATATCATTAAATATTAATAATATGCTATCTAAGTCAGTTGAGCGTTTTCTTAAAAATAAAATAGGTTCACTTTCAAAATAATTGTTTTCATAATAGCATTCCAGATTCCACAAAGTATCTAATTCAAGTTTGTCAAATTTGCGCCAATAATCACTAATATTAATCATAAAGCCATGATTTGAGCTCCAAATTGTATCAATGTAACTTAACTTCAATTCATTATGTTCATTGTTTATTATTACATCGAAGTATTCCCAATATGTATCATAATGATCCTTTTTAGGAGAATAATCAGAAAATAAATAAGTCATACCGATAAAGATTATTAGCAGTATACTCATCCCGATTACTTTTGTAGAATCAACTGTGTTTTTTCTCCTTTGTCTCATGTAATTTAGTATGATTCATGGTCGGTCGATGCGCTCATTGCACCTAACTAATAAGTATTCTATCAATCGTTAACCAAAAGTAAATCAAAATGGCCAGTTGAACAAACAGCCCACGGGTCTGATTAAAAGCTCTGATAATGGTTGATAGAATATCGTTGGACTATGCCGTCCGTCGCTATGGGTAT
>JBNKCO010000069.1:0-15120 GCA_050287785.1 Bacteroidales bacterium | reverse complement strand
TTGAGTTTAATAATTTTTTCATTAGTATGAATCATGAGGGTTACCTCGTTAAGGTTTTAATAAAAGTTCGCACTTCTATAAAAACCGGTAACCCTCACTTTTTCAGGTGAAGTGTCAGATTAAGTCTGAACTAATTCATTTTAAGCCATAAATAAAGTACGTCAATTCGCTTTATGTCCTTCAAACGTTCGTCTCATACCTTCTTCGGTTGTAACAATTGGTTTCCATCCAGTACTCCTCAATTTACTATTGTCGAATTTGTTACCTTTCCACATAGCCGCACTTTTATAGGGTGTAAAAATATCTGGCAGCTGGCCTTTCGAATAAGTATGATACCATTGAACTATCCGTGAGATCATTTGCAGCATAAAATATGGAACTCTTATAGTCCTCAATTTTTTTACCGCTTTCTGATAAGCCTTTAAATATTCCCCTGAAGTTGGCAACTCATTATCATGAACATTATAGATTGATATGCCCTCTTTAATATTGGCTCCACATACAGCTATAGCCTCCGCACAATTATCAACATAACTGAGTGGGATTAGATTTCTGCCTCCTAGATGCAAAAAGACTCCACCTATGTTTAAACCGACCCTGGGAGAAATTGGACCTCCTCCATGTGGTCCATATATAACTCCCGGCCTTAAGATAACCAATCTAAACCCTTGCTCTTTTTGGTAATCCTTTACCATTTTTTCCTGAAAACTTTTTACAAATGTATAGGGATCGCGCTTTTCTGGTTTGGTCTCAAGTGGTGTTTCTTCGTTGATAGTATATCCTTTGGGTAGATGAGAGACGCCATAAACGGAAAATGAACTTATGAAAACGATATCAATATCACCTTTTACTTCATTAACAGCCTCAAATAATACTTTGGTAGTAACTACTGTATTCGAAAACATGTCGGAAATAGCACCAGTAAAAATGCCAGCTAAATGGTAAAGCGTTTTCACTCCCTCTAGCGCCCTAACACAATCATCTTTTGAGGACAATGTCCCATAAAATAGTTCAATATTAGATGATGGATGAGCCTCAATGATTGAGTTGATTCTCTCCTGATTGCCACCTTCTCGAAGAAAGCATCTTATATGCTTTTCACCATGCTCAGCCAATCTTTCGACCAAAGAAGTTCCTAAAAATCCGTTTGAACCAGTTACCAATACAGTCATTTTTTACCAACCTGCTCTGCTTTAATTTTATTGAAAATTTCCTCCATCATCCAGCTAACCCGCAACATATGATCATAGGGTATAGGGACCTCATTTTCATGAAGAATACTGTCATAAAAATTACCGATTAACGTATTTAATCCTACAAAAAAGTGATAATCAGATTTGATGAACTTTTTCAAATTACCCCATCCCTCTTTTTTATACTTTTTAGAGATAGAAAAGGCATGTAACATTCTCCCTATCGCACTTGGAAATGAAGGCTCATTTTCTTTGACAACCGTTCTACCAGTAAAATCGGCATACAGAGTTTGTTCACTCCCATAAAGCCTCAGGAACTGAGTAGTTGGCTTTATATGCGATGAAAAAGTGCAATAAGCGGAAGTTTTTTCCCCTTTAATCATTACACGTAGCTCATCGGGCATTTCATCTCTAATGTCACCAAATCTGCGTGATCTATAACTATCGGATATGACATCAATTTTAGGTTTATCTGTATCAAGATACTCAACCACTTTATTAAGCATATGATCAATATTGTTATGAAATAATTTACCTGGCAGTGTATGTACCCAATGTTGATTAGTTCCAAGAATAGCTTTCCCAAAAGCCCCTGCAAGCCCATATCCAAAAAAACTCTCAGCATGGATCGCCCTGCCTATATTTCCTTCATTTACCATTTTTCGAACACGTAATGCTGGAGGATCGAAATAGTAATTCCAACCTATCGTCATTTTTTTATCTTTATTTTTCACATACTCAATAAGCTCAAGAGACTCTTTGTAAGTCGGTGTCAAAGGCTTTTCAATATAAACATGGCACCCTGCATCCAAAGCTAGTTTTGCCAATGATAGATGAGATTGAGGAGGGGTCGCAATATGGATAACATCTGGTTTCTCATTCTCAAGCATCTGAATATAGGAGTCATAGTATGACGGTATCTTATAGCGTATTGAAGCCTGCTGAGCCATCAATATCTCGAGGTCGCATATGGCCACAACCTCAGCATTATTCATTTTTTGAATTTCACTAATATGCCCATCAGCTATCTGGCCGCAGCCCACTAAAGCTATCTTTAATTTGTTTTTCATATCTTGTATAAAGACCAATAAAAAGTAAAAAGAATTTTACCTGGGTAATTTCATAATTACGCCAGAAACCTTACCTTACAAAAAACCATCTCAAACAGCTATTGATTGACCAGAAATTATTGATCAATGATTGGATCCCTCGATCTTTAATCGATATCTGAGATGTAATAAAGCAAGACTTTAGGAGGACTAATGATAGACCATTATTTTCTATTTTTTTGTGATCTCTTGTCTATTTTCAAAACTTCGATCTTTTTCACACATTCTCTCAAAATATCTCGTGATAAAAAGAGATGGAAAAAATTTTCGGCTAACATAGAAAAATAATTTAGTATCTTCAGGAGACCAGCATTTAAATAAAACTGACCCGACCAAGTAGATAGGGATATATAAAATCAGGGTTAAAAAAATAACTAAGAGACTACCAAATTTTACCGCGAAGAAGAGTGGGAATGCTGCTCCTAAAGCCAATATTAATAACTTTGCATATTTACCATACTCGAGGCTCACCCCCAGATTAGTTTTGCTTTTGTAAATCAGTAAAAATGACAATAGCATACTTGCAACTAAATTAGCGAAATAAGCACCTGCTAATTCATAGCGACTGATCAAAACCACGTCAAGAAAAACATTTATTCCTGCGATAAGTAGAAATATTTTCATTACTTCTTTCTGATTATCCGTGCTCATCAGTAAGCTTATAGCAGATTGAGCAACAACAGCAACCCCAGAAGCTACTAAGCAAATTCTTAAAGCCTCACTTGATAATATATATTTACTCCCATATAAAATCGAAATTAATTGTTCGGAAAGTAAAATCCCAATAATAATCACAGGCAATGTTAAGAAAAACAGATATCTTGTTGCTGTCAGGAACTTATAGTCTAAACGTCCCTCCTCACTAACTCCTGCTTTGGACATGATAGGTAACAGAAGGGCACTAAAAACACCTGGAACTAGCAGCATTGCGCTAGAAGCTAGCATAAAACCCACATTATAAAACGCGACATTCTCCGTTGACGATAGTAATTTTAAAAAGGCTACTTCCGATTGCTTGAATATAATGAACCCCAGTATAACATTGACAGATACTGTCTTGACGTGTAGTAAAACTCTTTTCTTTAGTTCATCTGATATATTTGTTTTGGCATTGAATCGAACCTTTCTTTGCAAGAATAACATTACTATAAAATACAGGAGCGATATCGAAAAATAAACAGTTATAAACAAGCCAAGGGATGAATAATATTGGCCTATCACATATACCAAAATCAAATTAACAGGGCTTACAATTAAAACCGAACTAGCTAGTAGCCTAAAATTCTCATAACCTTTCGCCACAGAGACGTAAAACATATATGTGCTCTTGAAAAAAATGGCTGCTATAGCTAAATACAAAATTACAGGGGCAATTTCTGTAGATATCTTATATCCGTATTGATATGAGGCCAGAACTAAAATGATACAAACAGCAACAGCAAACTTTAGCTGAATATTACGTAAGTATTTAAAAACAGCAGATACATCGTTTTTCTTACCTCTCTCCTCAGCTATAAATTTTATAACCGCTGTGCTAAGTCCATTGTTTACAAGTATCACACCCAAAGCTGACAGCCAAATCAGAAAAGAATATAGGCCGTATTCTGAAGGACTAAGTGCACGAGCAATGAGTATTGAAATTATTAGCCCAACAAAATACTCAGTATAAGAACCTAACGCAAAGTACAGCAAGCTCTTTATTCTGGCTAGTTTTTCCTTCATATATTCAATAACGCTTTAACAAGAAAATAGAAAAATAATAAACTAATAATGGTAATTGCCGATATTACTCCAAAATATTTTGAGAAAGTAATTTCAAATTTTGTGCTACTTTTCATACCATTTATATAGTTTGAGATTGAAATAGCTGATAATAAATACAGCAAGATATTATAACTTCTGCTCAAGAAAAAAGCCGTTATGATGTAGCCAACCAAAGCATAAAATGCAGGGAATGATAATCTTTCTGATTCCGTTCGGTCTTCTATCCTTTTGCTCATCCCTTCTTTTAACTTTTTATATGCCATAAAAAAGGTTAAAAATAAAAATGAGAGCCAAACAAAGTAACCAATCAGACCGAGTTCAGCAAAAACAAGAACGAAGGAGTTGTGAGCTGTCAAATAATGATGTTCTATAAACCCACCATATCCTACGCCTAGAAATCGGCTATGGATCAGCATTTGAAGCCCTTCGTACCACGCCTCTACACGACCAGCTGCAGAGGCCTCATTTGGGTCTATTTCAGAAACTCGTGAAGGAGCCAACAGCAACACCGGAATAAACAGCGAACTGAATACTACTGCCTTCACAAAACCAAATCTTTGAGCTAAATATAACCAAACCATACCGGCTACACCTAAAATAGCACCTCGTGAATTTGTCAGATATATCCCATACAAAACAACAATAGTTGACGAAGCAAGAATAAGCTTTAATAAAATTGAACGGTAATTGAAGTACAGATAAACAAAAACTGGTAATGACGAAACAAAAAAATTTCCGAGATCATTAGGATCATTGAAGATACCAACATAAGTGATTCTTCCATCCATAACAGGCAAAGCCCCAGACCATCCTACACCTTTGTCAAATTGATCAATACCATGAAAGGCAAGCAATACAGATGAGAACGAAATTAACCAATAATATTTAGTTATTTTTGAACTTGTTTGCAGTGACGCGATTATAAGAAAATACAAAATAACAGTAGGGAAAAATTTGGCAAAGACATTTAGAATCTCACCTGGTGAGCCTTTTAAGACTGGGGACAAAGAGAGTATGAATAAAAATAATATTATTAGTTTCTGCTGTGAAATAAAAAAAGCTTTTCTACCAATCATTATCCACAATACCGCGCCGCAGATTAGCAGTACTGGTAGAATTGGGTACCCCATTAATGATTTTATATACTCATGAGGACGTATTAGAACAAAAGCGGAATATATATACACAAAAGTGAAAATAATATTGCCACGATTAGCGTCAATTTTATTACTCGGTGGCATTAGAATATTTCTTATATATTCCTGAATGATTTTCTATCATTGAAGCTAGGCTAAATTCATTGACGAATTTAGTTTTATTGTTATCTTTATAGTGAGCGACTAGATCTTCTTCTTCACTCATGAGAATCATTGCTTCAAACAAGGCATCACTGTTTTTTGAGGGGACTATTAGTCCATTGACTCTATCTTCGACTATTTCAGAATTACCTCCCACTTCGGTCGCAATAATTGGTTTACCCATAGAAAGAGCCTCCAGTAGGGCCAAGGGCAACCCTTCCCATAGTGATGGAAGAACATATACATCATACATATTAATCAATGCATGAACGTCACTTCTATATCCAATAAACTTGACAATATCATCTAGCCCACTCCTGGATGAAAGACTCTCAAGCTCTGCTCTTAATACACCATCACCTGCAATAACTATTTGAATATTTTTGCCTTCCTGTTTAATTTTCTTTGCAGCATCAAGTAAGTAAATAATTCCTTTTTGTTCAGATAAAACCACAGCAGTTCCCACGACAAATGTGTCAATCTTTAAACCGATGCTCTCCTTATCAATAGGCTCAAAATTTTGGGCACTACCTGGTATACCATTGTAAACCGTAATGACATTCTTAGAAATCCCCAGCTCCATTTCATAGAATTCTTTTAATTTTGAAGAGACAGTCAATATGATATCAGCGAATGAAAGAGATAATTTTGTCCTTGTAATTCCCTTTTTTATTTGTCTATAAACCTGATTGTGTTCAGAGTAAATAACTAATGGGCGTTTAAAGAAAATGAGTTTTGAGGATATACCTGAGTAAATAAGTGGTCCGAAATTATGAGCATGCACAATCCTGATGTCGTGATCTATGAGAAACCTTCGAATTTTCAAAAACAAACTAATATCAACACCGGACTTCTTATCCAATACTAAAATTTTTTCCCTTTCTAACTCCAGAGTATTAAATAACTCACCTTCTCCAGACAGGCAAATTAAATGAATATCAAAAGTATCTTTATCTAGATAGTTAACTAGATTGATAACGACTTTTTCAAGGCCTCCTACATTTAGGTTGTTAACGATGAAACACAATTTAATCCTTTTCACAAATCCATGTCTCCTTCGAAAATAAACCAGCGATCTGGATTTAAAAATACATCGTCCTCGAACATGATGAACAGCTGCCTCGTGACATTTTTATTATACCGAAAACCTGCTTTTTTAAGTGCAGTTTTAAATTCATTATTACCGATAAAATTCAAGCATACAGCCGACTTTAATTCTTCTCTAGATTTACTAATCATCTTTTGAAGTAAATAAATATAGATGTCTACGGAGCAGCTAGAAAATAAGTCTACGATCTCAAAATAGTCTTTTACTTCTTTATATATAACATAACCAACAACCTCATTTTTTTGGTTATTAAGTTGAAGAATGTAGTATTTATCTGAGGGATTATCAGAATATCGCCAATTAAGATATACATGATTTCTAATCGGCGTAATATCATACTCCAATTTCCCTATTTCCCACATATCATCAATTTTCGAGTCAAACTTTTCAGGCTCTGAAAAATACAAACCTGAAGGAATACGCGACTTTGTAAGCAAGTCTATAAATTTCAACCCAGAATCAATAACTATTGATAATAACCTCGAGACTAGTCCATTCGTAATCTTTTTATCAAGATACCTTCGGATTGTAAGGGATTTAGACCAAAACTCTGCATTGCCTAGCAGCTTATAACCTACCCTCTTTACTACCCCCTGACCAGATTTATTTGGAAAAGCTAAACCACCAGTCAATGCGTCATTATTCTTTATAAGATCAAACAAGGTTCTCTGAATTGATACAGCAGGGCCAAATAATCGATACTTTTCATCTATAGAAAAATCGACTGCTACTGAGATGAGGACCTCTTCTTTACCAAGCTTTATACTTCGAACCATATAAGACCCACTACCAACTACGTCCTTATTATCTTTCCTAGCAAGGAGAGTAAAGCTTCTACCTGAAGGATTTTGGTCATAAAACCAGCTGATTCGATTCTCTTTTAACAACGGAAGGTTTCTTTGCCATAGGCTAAAAACCTCAAACCGATCTTCGTCAGTACTTACTTCTGTGAGATTAAAAGCCATTCTTTAACCCATGTAGTTTGCAAATATAACCTTACTGATAAATTAGCAGGATAGCTGTAAAGCAATGTAAAATAGCGTATGAATGTGTTTTTTATCGATGGCGGTTTCATTTATATAGTCCGAATAGTATTTTCAACCTCAAGAATATTTGAACCTGATTAAATAAGTCCTAAAGTGATTAACTCTCATTTATCGAAATTCAAATGCTACTTAAATCTCTTTAATAAAACCTCAAAGAGAATTGTGTAAGGCGTAAAAATTATAATCATTAAATAAAACAAAAAAGAAGGTTGAAATTTATGTGTTACAGTGAATCTGTACAAGTTAATCTGTGATTTTATGATTTTAAAATCCTCATTCCTTAACATGTAATAAATGCTATTTATCAATACAATCTCCAAGTTCGAAACAATCACAATTTTTTGGGATTACAAAAATATATTTAAATAAGGGATTGTAATATTATTATGAATATTTTCTTTGAGCTAATCTTCGTTTTTTGTATTTCTTTATTTAATATAGTTTTACCGCAACCTCTAACTGCAACATGTTATCATCAAGCGACACCCCATTATCATCACCATATTCTGTTTCGATATTGATTGATGTTTTCATTTCCCTACTTTCTTGAATTATATAATCAATCCGAAAAACTGTAGACTCAAAATCAAGATTATTAACCTCGTTTATGTATTGATGATGATAAAGAGTACCTGTTACTTTTTCATTAATTATTTGATCAATATTTAATATAAAACCATCTAAATTCTCAGTTTGATTTGGCCGATCAACATCGTTCATTTCGTTTTTATATGTTCTCAGTCTAATTGATCGAAATCTAGTGCTATAGTCATATTGAATTGAAAAGCTCAAATTTTCCACTACGCCAGAGGTCATTAACGGATTCCGTGGGTCAGCAAGATTCGTATTAACAGAGAAACTATGCTCAACACCTTTCCCCACGTTTACTAAAACCGAAGATCGGGAGTTGAAATGATAGCTGAGAGTCACCCCATAGCCACTTATATCTTCAGTTAGGTCTCTATTCGTATAATCCAACTGATTTTGACTAGCAAATAAGCTATAACCTAAACTAGAAAAATTAGTTGTGTATTCCAATCTTATACTATCATTCCTGACATCGTTGAGTCTCTCAAAGGCATCGTCGTATACAACATCCACTATCGAGTACCGCAAGCCTATCTCAGATATCTGACTTATGGGATAACTGTAATCAATAATGAACGTATCATCACGACCGTCCAAGTTTGACTCCTCATAATCATGAATATCGGTGTATACACCAACAACTAGCGATCCTCGAATTTGTTCGTCAAATTCAAATTGAAATCCGCTTTTCAGGCTACTATGAGTTTGAGAATTAATAAGGTCAATTTGATTGGTTGATGGTAGAGCTATTTCTGATAGCTCAGCATTAAGCACCCATGAAAAAGTATTGCTAAACTGATATACCGAATTTAAATCTCCAATCCACTGAATATTATCCACATTATACCGGTGGTCATAAACCAGATCCGATTGTAAATCGTAATTGTAAGAGAGTCCTCGAGTGGAGTTTTGATCATTTATACTCAACTTAAGATCAGAATACGACTGCTCTCTCGCATTTTCATGTAATTCTCCTACAAAGATATACTCAGCCGTAAAACCCTTTATCGCAAAAGCGATATTGGGAATAGTAATTAAAAATAAAAGAAGAGCTCGAACCATATTAATCTTGTTCAGCCCTAGAGTAGTACAGTCTATGAAAACAGATAAGAACCTAAACATACCGGGGTTTATTATTAATTACGAATCCAATAATCTTATCTTTAGGCAACAACTTTAACCCTCGTTCAAGGCGTTGATTAGACACTTTGCCATAAGGCAGTACAAACACTACAAAATCGACTACTTCAGACAAAATAGCGGCATCTGCTGTAGTTTCAACAGGGGGTGTATTTAGAATGATATAACGATCTCTATACCGTTTCTTAATTTGAACAATGAAATTCTTCATTCTTTCAGATGAAAAGAATTCGCCAACAGCCTTGCCTTTGCTTCCAATAGGAATAAAACGCATCCGATGTATACCTGTTTGATAAATTATTTTTTCAGTACCCAAACTTGTATCTGAGAGATAGTCAGTCAATCCATAAGTTATTTCCTGTGGGAAGAAATTTTCCAGTTTTCGTTTGCTCTGATCGCAATCAATTAACAACGATGTTTTTTCTCCTTCATAAGAAAATGCAGCGGCCAAATTAACCGAATTGAAAGTAGTCCCCATTCCATGTTGTAAAGAAACGACCATAATAACTTTATTTTCACCGTCCGCTTTCTGAATAATCTTCGTTCTAATTTCTCTGAAGGCATTCAAAATTTCAAATTTTTCCATCTCTGGATGAACAATTCTTTTTTCCTGGAAATCATGCACATCAAGTAAATGATTTTCATGCATGCGTTCGAGTTTTCTTCTAGTATCACGAATCGTCATATCGCTGACTGGGCGCATAACCAATTCTTTAGACTTACTAAAAGTTATCTCTTCATTTGTATCACTCGGTTCGTAACAGCCAACTTGAATATCTGGAATTAATGTTTCTTCTGAACCATTTTTGATAGTTTTTGATAAATCGATATCTAACTTAGTGCTACCGCTGCCCAATTCTTGGTCAATATTAACCATATCATCCTGGTTTTTTGTTGGAGAGACCATTTTAAACACCAATGAGATGGTTTATACGAAGTATTGCGATAATACCTATCAAAACAAAACTCATAGCAACCACAATCCCCGATATATAGTTTCTTTGCTTTTCTTCTTTTTTATCCATATCGTTGGAGTAATGATCAACTGTAGCAATAACTGGAATTCCAAGAATTCCAGAGTCTACACTATCTTCGTCTCTAAATCGTGGATCTAGTAATAGATAGCCCAAAATTAGCCCCAGTGGTACCAGTAACCCTAACGGAATACTTAAAAGCGCAAAATGCAAAAAGCGTAGCCCGACTGGTACCAAAGGCAGAGTAGCGGGCTCTTGAATTTTAAACGTTGATCCTTGATTTTCCAGCTGTAGATTCAGTGATACTCTGGCATTTTCCCTGCGAGCCAGTAAATCGTCATAGATGCTTTGAGTAACATCTAAATCACGCGTCATTTCTTCTAACTCCGACTCCAACGTATTAACATTTCCCGCGCGCTCAAGTTCCATGTTCAGTCGACTTTCAGAGTCAATAATTCTGGCCTCCAGGGTTTGGATTTGCGTTTCAACATTTGCTATTTCGTTGCTAAGGTTTGTATAGAGTGGACTATCGATAAAACCTATTTCATTGGCCAGATCATTATTACTACCTGATTCCATATTCGTTGACCTTTTTTCATTTTCATCCTCTATCAGAGTTTTTAAATTCTTAATTTGCTCTTTGAGCTGAATGATATCCGGATAACTTTCAGTATAGCTTAAACGGAGATTGTCGAGATTTGATTGCAGAGCTGCCAGTCTTTCCGCATAAGCGCTTTCTCTTTCGGCTGTAACTGCTATTTGAGAATTTGCCAGCAACTGTTTCTGAATTTTCAACTTTTCAAGTGCTCGCTGTTCTTCAAGAGACTTTTTTTGAACTCTAGACTCAGTCAATTGCAATGTAGTTTCTCGTATCAGTGCCTTTAAGTTATTAACTCGGGTATTTACACCTGAACGCGTATCGGAATCTAGATCAACATTATCCTTTCTAAAGCTTATGATGTTCTGATTGATGTAGTCTAGTTTTACTTTATAATCCATTACCTGACGATTTATAAAATCATATGCAGCCTGACTTGATTTATTTTTCACTTCCCTGGTTTCCTGAATCAATAATTCGGATAATACACTGACAACAATATAAGACAGTTCAGAATCGGTATTCCGATAAGAAATAACTATTAAATTTTGACCTTGGTTAGTGACCCTTATATTTTTTCTTAATTCTCCTTTCAAAACCTCTAACTGTTTTGAACTCAGATCATTCCCTAGACTATCCTTGTTCATACCTGCTTTGATTATCATAGTATCCAAAGCCTTGTTACTTAAGATCACTTCCCTTGCTATTGAAGCTTGTTCGTTTAAAGTAGTTGTTTCTGCCACCCCATCCCTAAGTAATGGACTGAGAGAGTCCCTACTACTCCACAGAATAGAAGCCCGTGACTCATAGTTTTTCGGTATATAAATACCTATTAACAAGATACAAATTGAAATAAAAGCAAAGACAATACTTACAAAGACCCGCCTATCCAGGACTTCGTTAATAAAAATACTAAATTGCTTGTCAAACGACAGATTTTGCATATAACTTAAAAAATACGTTCTGGTATTGTTATTGTATCACCTGGCTTCAATAACAAATTATCTGACAGGTTACCTTCAACAAGGATACTATTCAGATTTATAGGTATCAGAGCAGTTTCATCATTAATACGGCGAAAAAGTTTAGTCTCTTCAGTATCCGCAAATTCGTTTGGACCTCCTGCAGCCAAAACAGCATCTAGAATAGTCATTCCCTGACTGTGCTCGAGTGAAATACTCTGTTCAACAGCACCAGTAACCCTCACCCGAGAAATATAAGTCGTGCTGGACAACTCTGTCATGATAACTGTCACACTAGGTGTACGAACAAATCGAGAAAGTCGATCCGTAATAACCTGAGAAATATCCTCAGGAGTAAGCCCTGCTACTGTAATATCTCCAACTAACGGTGCAGATATTTTCCCATCTGGACGCACAGGTACTATGACTCCTAGATCTGGATTTTTCCAAACAACAATCTGTAAAGTATCACCAATACCAATCCGATATTCAGATACAACTTGATCAGGGCGCTCAGATAAATCAGATACGTTAATCACTTTATTAGCGTAGTTTGTACTGGAAGTACACCCAGCAAACAAAAATACAAACGACACAAATATTATCAATCTAGTTAAGATCATACATTATCTCCACTTTTAAGGTCATTGATATACCAATCCATAGCTAACTCCAACCCCTCTTTGATATTATACAAAGGCTCATAACCCAGCAATGTCTTGGCTTTACTGATATCTGCCCGAGAATGCAGTACATCGCCAGCCCGGTAGCCACGATATTTCGGCTCAAGTATTCTGATATCTGAAATACGCTTCTCGATAGACGTTCGAATATACTGATACAACTCATTCAGGCTCGTTTGATCATTTAAAGCAACGTTGTAAACCTGATCCACTGCTTCAGAGTTTTCCGCCATGGCTGCTAGAATATTCGCTTCAACAGCATTATCAATAAAACAAAAATCCCTACTGGTATCCCCAGCACCATTTATGTAGACCAATTCTCCATTGAGCATTGAAGCAACCCATTTCGGTATTACTGCAGCATAGGCACCATCTGGATCCTGTCTAGGTCCAAAAATATTAAAATATCGAAGGCCAATGGAGGAAAAATCATAACTCCGGCTAAATACAGAAGCATACAACTCATTCACATACTTTGTAACAGCATAGGGAGATAATGGGTTTCCAATAACACCTTCCTGTTTCGGCAAATCTGGATGATCACCATAGGTGGAGCTTGATGCGGCATACACGAATGACTTGACCTGTCGGTCACGAGCAGCAAGTAACATATTCAAAAAACCATCAATATTTACTTGATTTGTTGTTACCGGATCTTCAATTGATCGTGGCACTGAACCCAAAGCCGCTTGGTGTAAAACATAGTCAATGTTATTACATGCTACCTGACATGTATTGAGGTTTCTTATATCACCCTCAATAAAGCTAAAAGCTTGCCACTGCTCAGGTCTGACATTTTTTTGAACTTTGTCAAGGTTATACTGATGACCTGTCGCAAAATTATCCAGTCCAGTAACGCGTTGATTATGACTCAACAAAAACTCAAGAAGGTTTGATCCGATAAACCCGGCCACCCCTGTTACCAACCATTGGTATTGATTAGACTTTAATTGTTCAATTCTCTTTTCAAATATTCTCATATTATTCACTGGTAATTAGCTATAGATCCCTATATAGACGGTTCTTTTAAAGTTAACGTTTTATATTAATTAATGCTGTCTAACGAAACTATAATCTGCCATCAACATCATGCTTGTTGAACAAATGTTTAACGTCATAAATAACATGATTCGACTTACAACTTGACTTAATCTGATCAATACCCATGACTTTAAACTGCTGATGACCAACTGTTAGAATTACCGCATCATAATGATTAGATTTCAACTCACTAATCACCTCAATTCCATACTCAAGAAACGCTTCTTCAGCGTCGACCCATGGATCATAAACATGGATGTTAGCATGATACTCCTTCAACTCCTCAACAATATCAACCACTCGTGTGTTGCGAAGATCTGGACAATTTTCCTTGAAGGTAAGCCCCATAATCAAAATTTTTGCACCAACTACATGTATTTTTTTTTGAGTCATAATTTTGATAACTTGATCCGCAACATAGGAACCCATCTCATCATTTATCCGACGTCCCGATAAAATTACCTGAGGGTGGTAACCAATTTCCTGAGCCTTGTGAGTGAGATAATAAGGATCAACACCGATACAATGACCACCCACTAGCCCTGGACGAAAAGGAAGGAAATTCCATTTAGTACCTGCTGCTTCGAGCACTTCTATCGTATCAATATCCATTAGATTAAAGATAAGCGCCAGTTCATTGATTAATGCAATATTGACGTCTCTTTGAGTGTTTTCAATAACTTTTGCAGCTTCCGCAACTTTGATACTACTCGCTAGATGTGTACCAGCTGTTATAACTCTCTGATACAAAGAATCAACAAATTTGGCTGCTTCGCTTGTAGAACCAGATGTAACCTTAAGGATATTAGTAACCCTGTGCTCTTTATCGCCAGGGTTAATTCTTTCTGGACTATAACCTACAAAAAAATCCTGATTAAAAACCAATCCTGATATCTGCTCTAAAATAGGAACACATACCTCTTCGGTAGCACCAGGATAAACAGTTGACTCGTAAATGACATAATCGCCTTTGTTCAAAACAGAGCCTATTGAACGACTGGCTTTTTCGAGAGGGGATAAATCTGGGCGTTTAAATTTGTCAATCGGAGTCGGCACTGTCACGATATAAACATTTGCCGAACGAATATTTTCCAGACTTGAAGTATAGGACAATCGTAAGGCAGCTTTCATTTCCTCATCACTAACTTCAAGTGTTGAGTCAGTTCCTAATAGCAACTCATCAATACGGTGTTGATTTACATCAAAACCTATAGTTTCAATTTCTCGCCCGAATTCTACTGCCAATGGCAATCCAACATAACCAAGCCCTACGATACAAATCTTCAGGTCATTATTTTCATTTGTCATTCACTAAACCTTTATATAAAAAATTAATAAGTTATCTTGCGCCTTTTCCAAACAATACAATCTCGACTGTTTGTAACAGGATTAAAAAGTCTAAAAATATAGATCTATTTTTTATGTAATAAAGATCATATAACTGTTTTTGATATGAATCTTTGACCGAAGCACCATAGGGATACATTAATTGTGCCCAGCCCGTAATACCTGGTTTAACGAGATGACGATCATGATAATAGGGAATCTCTTTTGCTAAAGCTTCAACAAACTCCGGACGTTCTGGTCGTGGTCCAACAAAGCTCATCGTTCCATTC
>JBNKCO010000068.1:0-2192 GCA_050287785.1 Bacteroidales bacterium | reverse complement strand
TTCAATTAGAAAAAGCCGGTGGCTCCCCCGTTTATGGAAGTATTAGTGTACCTTCTACCGGAGGTTGGCAAAATTGGACTTCAATCTCTCATAATGTTAATCTTGAAGCTGGAGTACAACAAATTGCTATTTATGCTCCGATTGGTGGATATAATATTAACTGGTTAAAATTAAGTTCAGGTTTCAAATCAGCTGAAGATATAATTATTCAGCCTGAGCTGAAAGAAAACATTTCACTTTTTCCTATTCCTGCAATAGATGATGTTTCAATCAGCGGTATATCTGAACCATGCAATGTTAATTTTATTGATTTGAACGGAAAAGTTGTTTTAGAAAAAACAATTGATGATGGAACTAATACGATAAACGTTATGAATCTACATAGTGGTTTATACATCATTAAAATTTCAAATGCTACAGGAGTTAAACTACTTAAGTTCGTAAAGCAATAAGTACAAACAAAAAACTTAAATAATATATAGAGGTTGCCCGAAAAAGTCATCAAATTATGCAAACAATGTTGCGAATTACGATTTTTTGTAACAATTGCTCCCGGACAACCTCTATTATTATCTTTATAAAATCGAAACTCAATGTTTTCACCGTATAAAATCTGCCAAACCAAATGTAAAGGTGAATAATAAATTAGCTTTTATATCTCAATTTATTTGGGAAATCTATTATCCAAATTAGTAAGAAGAGAATTCACATACTAACCATTAATTAAAATTTCAAACCCTAAAATTTATTAAAATGGAAAGAAGATTAAAAATTCTTAACATAATATTTGCATGCATTACATTTATTATGTTTACTAACATCAGTATTGGACAAACGCTGCCCTATACCTTTATTAACAGCTCTGATTATCCAGATGATCAAGTTTATATTGCCATTGTTGGCAAAACAGGTGGGCATGTATGGGTTGACCCGGTTGATGGTTCGGTTCATGAAATGAGTGTTACAGACAATACAGTGCCTGGTCCTGTTATTGATGGTAATTTAGGTCCCGGTAACAATGGTCTGTATGCAAATTGCTTTAGATCATTAAGTCAAATACCTGGTAATGTAATTAATATACCGAAAATTGCCGGATGTAGAGTGTTTTTCTCCTTTGGCAGCCCTCTTTATCTATACTTCTTTGGATATTCCGGAGATCCTAGTGGGTACGCTGCGCCAAACCTTTCAAACGTAACTGACCCAAACCAGGGAATCAAATTTGAAATGGCAGAGCTTACATATAATGACTTAGGTCTCTGGATTAATACCACACGAGTTGATTGTTATCAATATCCTGTTGGTCTGGAAGTATGGGGAACCGATGGTTTTTATAAGAAGGTTGGCGAACTAATGACTCACGATCAAATAATTTCTCAATGGCAATCAACTGCTCCTTCTGAATTTCAGGGATTATGTGATGCCAGTCAGGGTATTATTCACTTCCCGACAAAACATGCATCATTTCCTCAAAGCTTAATTCAAAACTACATTGACCAAATATGGTCTAAGTATTCAGGTCAACAACTGGTATTTAGCTCAGGCGATGCAGGTGTTTGGCGAGGAAGCGTTTATGAAAGTAGTTTTGTATTTACCAGAGATAGCGATGGTCAGGTTGCAACAATTGCAGGAAAGCCAACTACTCTTGAAGCCATGGAAGCACTAGGCATTATGGCGCAAGGTGGAGAATTGGATCTTGTTATTCAGGCTCAAATAGCTGCAGCAATCAATCGCCATGCAATCGACCTGAATCTTGGTTCTGGTGTAATGCAAGATTTCGGAAATTCATCTAAATACTTCCAAACATGGCCATACAACTGGTATGCTAAGTTCTTCCATAGAACAGATATTTCTTTTGATGGTCAAACTTATGCTTTTTCTTACGATGATGTATTTGATCAATCAGCAACAGTGCATACAACAAATCCTCAGAGAATTACATTGACTCTCGGTGGATTCAATGGCGACAATAGCGGTAATAATACTGGAAGTGGAGTATCTGGCCTTAGTGGCACCTACATTATTCAAAATAGAAACAGTGGAATGGTAATGGCTGTTGTAAACGGAGATCCTGCTAATGGAACAAATATTCTTCAATATATCAATAACGGAACCGCTAATCAACAATTTACATTATCTGAAATTGAAACAGGTATTTATAAAATAGTAAATGTTGCTACAGGTAAAAGTGTTGA
>JBNKCO010000067.1:0-4963 GCA_050287785.1 Bacteroidales bacterium | reverse complement strand
GATTTACTTTAAAGGAAACATTTCATATTACTCCTCAACTTGGATATTTCATTTATAAAAATTCTAGTACAAATAGAACATTATTTGGTTTAACTGCAGATTACAAGGAAATAGTTGGAATAGGATTCGATTATTGGAAGGTAATAAATCTAAGTGCCTTTTACAATATAAAGGAAAGAATAACCTTAGTTGGTAGATTATATAATGATAATAATAGTTTATTTGATGAATATTATGGTTGGGCTATTATGGGGCAGATACAGATAAACATATAACGGCTACTAACAAAATGTAAATTTAATGGCCTGGATGATGTTGTTGCAAAGCTTTTTTACTTCTACTTAAACTTGTATGGGTCGGATATGAAAGTGCTACTAGATCGTCCACTAAAATTTACACAAACCGGCAGACTGTGCAAAAACTCTCTGACTTGTTTATAACCTGCGCTCTATATTTTAGGTAACTTATTTGATGTTCAGTAGCTTGTATGTTATACCAAACACACAACTATGCAGCATATACAGGGAGAAGACAGGAACCAAATGTTCATGTTCAGCCTGGAAAGTGCAATTGCCACTGATTCTTTTGTGCGTGTAGTAGATGCCTTTGTAAATGCCATAGACTTAAAAAGCTTTGGATTTTCACATGTGGACTGTGAGGAAGAAGGCCGTCCTCCTTATCCACCTTCCGCATTGTTAAAGCTTTATTTGTATGGCTATCGTTACGGGGTTCGTACTACCCGGAAACTAGAGCGAGAGGCACACACTAACCTTGAGGCTATGTGGCTGATATCAGGCTTAAGACCCAAATACAAGACTATCGCCAATTTCCGAAAGGACCATTCCAAAGCCTTTCGCGAAGTCTTTAGAAGATTCGTATGTCTATTAAAGGAATGGAAACTTATCGAAGGCGACACCGTAGCCATCGACTCGTTTAAAATTCGGGGAAGCAATTCACTGAAGAACAATTTTAATGAAAGCAAGCTCAAACGTCATCTTGACTACATCGAAAACCAGCTCAAAGAATATGAAGCCGCATTGGATGCCAGTGATAAGGAAGAGGATAAAAAAGAGTTAGAGAAAAAGATATCCAGGCGCAAAGAAAAACAAGCCCACTATGAGCAGATTAAAACAGCTCTAATTGAAAGTGGAGAAGACCAGCTCTCACTGACCGATCCTGATTCACGCTCTGTGATATTGCATAAAAACATCATCAATGTTGGTTATAACATTCAGGCATCATCCGATGCAAAACATAAACTGTTGGTGGAATACGATACAGGCAATGTTAACGATACGCATGCTTTGTCCTCCATGGCTATACAAACCAAAGAAATACTTGGAGTAGAGGGTATGAAGGTTTTGGCAGACAAGGGATATCATACCGGAGAAGAATTAGATAAATGTCAGAAAAATAACATTTCAACTTATGTGTCGCCCAAAGCTCCAGCCACGAAAGATATAGGTTTATATCCCATTACAAGTTTTATTTATGATAAAGAAAAAGACTGTTATACCTGTCCGCAAGGACACTCAATGAATACCAACGGTAGATGGTACCAGCATAGCGACAGACGAAGAAAGGGTAAAGGAGCCTATCGTTTTCAACGCTACAACACATCTGCTTGTAAAAGCTGTACACACAGGCATTTATGCACGCAAAGTAAATCAAACGTAAGGTATATAGATCGCAGTGAGTATACAGAGATTATTGAAGCGAATACCAGACGCGTAGAAAACAATCCAGATTACTATCGACAACATCAACAAGTAACAGAACATATGTTTGGTACCTTAAAACGTCAGCGTGGTTTTACCCATGCCCTGATGCGAAGGAAAGACAATGTACTGGGCGAGGTTGGCCTGATGTTTATCGGGTACAACCTAACACGGTGCATCTCTATATTTGGTGTAGAAAAACTAATTAAAGCATTGAAAGAGTGTTGTTTGCATTGTTTCGGGCTGTTAAAATGGCTAATTTTAAGCCTTTTAAAGGAACAAAAAGTGTATGCTATCAAAATTAAGGTTTGAGTAATGGAAAAATTAAAGCCCCCCAAACGAACCTTAAATCAACTTAATGCATATATTTATTTTGTTAAAACGGGTTTTTGCACAGACTCACGTTACCACACATTTAAATGAGACACTGCAAGTACATATTATTCGGACTGATTTTGATAAGTTGTAATCCTTTTCATACAGATAGAGTTTTAAAAAATGAATCTGAATTGATTGGAATTTTTCAATTTATGGAGAAGTATGGTAATGTGACTTTAGAAATTGAGTCTGACGATAGATTGGCGAATAAAATGAGAAAACTAAATATTGATTATGTTGTCAAAAATGCTGATAAGAAAAATGTCCGATTCTCTGGATTCATAGAGGAGTCTGATAGCTTGTTGATTCTCATTAAGAAAAGCTATTTTTTGTCTACTACTGAGAAACGGATAATTTATGATTTTGCTTCGATACCTAGAGATTTTGGAAGCGATAAGATAACAGGTGCTGCCTATAAAATTGAGCAAATAGATGAAAGGTGGTACTTTACAACCGTTAGATTTGATTAATAATTTAATTTTTTACATATGTACACTGATTTTAGAGATTTAGAATATGAAATAAAAAAACATACTGATTCAGGAGAAAGAGTAGTATGGACAGGTAGGCCTAAACAAGGAATAACCTTAAAGGGTTCTGATGCATTTATGATTCCTTTTAGTTTAATGTGGGGAGGTTTTGCACTATTTTGGGAATTTAGTGTAATTAATTCAGGTGCTCCATTCTTTTTTATGCTATGGGGGATACCATTTGTATTGATAGGTTTGTATCTAATTATTGGTAGGTTCTATTTTGATTCTGAAAGAAGAAAAAATACAATTTATGGTTTGACAGAGGACAGGATAATCATTAAAACAGGCGTTTTCAAAAAATCAATAAAATCTTTAAATATTAGAACCTTATCAGACATAACTTTAAATGAAAAGGGTGATGGCAGTGGAACTATTGTTTTAGGACCTGACATGGCTTTTTCTGGAATGTTTAGAGGAACAGGATGGCCTGGAGCTGGAAGTAAGATGGCTCCGTCTCTTGAAATGATTCCTGAAGTTAGAAAAGTATATAGACAAATAACAGATTTACAGAAGATTAAATAAAAACCTGTGGTAACAATGTATAGTGTATAAGGGTTTCAAAGGTTTTCAAAGGTTTTCGAGCGGCATCACCCGCATCAATTTTGGGTGGTAACTTGATAGGTATAGCTGCGCTGAGCTCCTTTCAGTCGGTTGAAGCCCGCAATCCCTTACGACACCATGCACTAAACGTTAACGCCAAGCAGAAATCAAATCTGTATTGCACTTTTAATTGAACAAATTTTAATATAATTGCTAAATATACTGTGCAATTTATATCTTTGTGAAAATTATCAAAACAATGAGAACACTATATCAGAAATTTGAAACGCTTTTACAAAGTACAACGACAGATTTTAAACGTTATTTATACGATAGTATTTCTTGGGATAGTAGGATGCTTGGGATTATTGGTGCTCGTGGAGTTGGAAAAACAACAATGATATTACAACATATCAAAGAAAAATTAGATAGTAAAAAAGCTTTGTATGTATCAGCTGATGATATGTATTTTGGAGAAAACAAACTTGTTGATTTGGCAGATGAATTCTATAAAAATGCTGGAGAATATTTATTTGTCGACGAAATTCATAAATACCCAAACTGGTCTCGTGAATTAAAAAACATTTATGACTCGTTTCCTACTTTAAAAATTGTATTTACTGGTTCATCTGTACTTGACATTCTTAAGGGCTCGGCTGACTTAAGTCGTCGAGCAATTATTTATAAATTGCAAGGACTTTCATTTCGTGAATATTTGAAATTATTTCATAATTATGAGACAGAAGCCTATACTTTAGAGCAAATTATAAACAATGAAGTCAAACTTGAGAATATCCAACATCCATTACCTCTATTTAACGACTATTTGAAACGAGGATATTATCCATTTGGAATAGAAAACGAAATAAATTTACGTTTGGGGCAGATTATTGTGCAAACATTGGAATCTGATATTCCACAATATGCAAACCTAAATGTTGGAACTAGTCGTAAACTGAAACGGCTACTATCTATAATTGCAGAAAGCGTACCATTTAAACCTAACTTTTCCAAAATTTCTGAATTAATTGGTGTTAGCAGGAATTCATTAGACGACTACTTTTCACATATGGAAAAGGCCGGACTTATTGGACAATTACGAAATGAAACAAGCGGTATTCGTGGATTAGGAAAGGTTGATAAGGTATATCTGGATAATACAAACATCATTTATAACTTAGTTGGAAATAATTCAAATGTTGGAAACGCTAGAGAAACCTTCTTTTTTAATCAAATGAGAGTAAGAAATGAAGTTATATCTTCAAAGAAAGCAGATTTTTTAATTGACAAGTATACGTTTGAAGTTGGAGGGAAAAATAAACAACAAAATCAAATAGAAAAAGACGGAAAATCATTTATAGTACAAGATGATATTGAATATGGCTATCTCAATGTTATTCCTTTATGGGCATTTGGATTAAATTATTAAAAAAACTAAAATGAAATAATGCCAGGCGTTAACACGCGGTAGTAAAACATAAGGGTTACAGCAATTTACAAAGCTTCAGCTCGATTAATCAGCCCCGCCAAAACTACGTTTTGACGGTTTTGTAAAATGTATTAAACCTGCCCAGCCGGTCAGGCGGGTTTGGTGTCAAAACGTAGTTTTGGCTATTTAGCGGTTAGATACTGAAGTGCAATAAAGCCCTTACGTTTCATACGTGTGCCAAGAAGCAGTACATTGGCAATAAACAGTGCTGCATGCTTTAATTGAGATGGTGGAATCGACCCACCGGAGTCGTCTTGCAGGAGAGGGCTTCAAACCGCCTAGAGGTGCTATGGTAAAGAGTCATG
>JBNKCO010000066.1:0-20945 GCA_050287785.1 Bacteroidales bacterium | reverse complement strand
TAAATTGCGTAATGTTGCCTCTTGTTCGAAGCTTTTTTTAAATTTGTCATAATATGAATATCAAATTAATTAAACCGCTAATATGCAAACTATCGGGTAGTGTGCAAAACCACCGCCTGATAGGGCGGTTTAGTTCAACATGCGGTAAAAAACATTACGCATGAAATTGCTAACTTTACGGTATAACATTTAATAAACCTTTGTTGTACAAGAATAGTGAAAAGCTTTTAAAGGCGCGTAAAGATTTCTTACCGCCATCCCTTAGCACATATATCGACGCAAGACAAGGGTCTCGGTATTTATAACTGTTTGGTTATAATTTAAATGGCAGACTTAATTTTTAAGATAGTTTTGTTGCATAGATTATAATATTACAATGAGGATAAGAGTAGCTTATTTTAAGATAATAGGGATAGTTTTTACAGTTCTAGCCTTGATTGGATATTTTTTACGAGGTAAATTACAAATTCCATATTTGGATTATTTAGTAGGCGGACTTTTTATAATTGGGATAATGCTAAGTCGTTTTATGAGTATAAAACAAAAGCAACTAGATATTCAGAATGGCACAATTATTATGGTGGGTAAAGGATATCACTTTTATAATTTTGAGTATCTAGTTTTTTTAGCTTTCGGGTTATTAATACTTGGATTTGAAATTCCTGAAATGATAAGGACTAAAGAGATTGATTGGGAAGGGATAGTTTTATTGCTGTTTTTTCCATTGGCAGGGCTATTAAACTTGACAAAGCATTTTTTAATAATTGATAGAAAAAGACTGACACTTAAAGGAGTAGATTATAAATTGTCGGATATTGATTTGAGTCAACTTTTTGATAATGTGATTAGAATCCAAATGAGGGATAAATCAAAAGATATTTTATTAAACAAATTGGCAAAAGAGTATAAAATCGAGATATTTAATACTCTATGTACTTCAAAGATTGGTGATAAGATTCAAACGTGCTATAACAAAATGTAAAAGCAATTTGCTTAGCAGCGGTCTAGGTGTAATTTTTTAACTTTGACGCAGAAACTTACTACTCTTACAATTGAACGCTAACAAACATTAACAAAACAGGATGAAATTTTATAATACATTTGCTTTAGTAATATATAGTCTCTTTATTATTAGTGAAGCATCTTCTCAAGATAATATTCCAGAATCTAGGAATCAATATTCTTTTACTATCTATTTGCACCGGGACTCAATACCTAATTTAAATGGAAAACCAAACTCTGGAACTGGTTTAATTGCTACACACAACTCCAAGCTTTATCTAATAACAGCTGCACATGTATCAAGGTTTATGGATTCCAAATCTTATATAAAAATATGTGATGAAAATAACGAAACCACAACTTATTATTTAAAGGACTTGTGCACAAATGGCATTGTTCAATGGAAATATCATTCAATTGCTGATATGGCTATTCTGCCTCTGGATTTATCCAATAAAAATTGTGAAAAAATCAAAAAAAATTCAATTGTAACAACGAATTTTATTCTTTTAAAAAATGCTATAAGTTATGGCACAAAACTAAAAATCATTGGATTCCCTTTTATGTGGGGGAGCAAAAGGATATTTAGACCATTTATTTGGGAAGCATATTCGCTAAATAACATTTTCGAAAGTCCAACATTATTTGAAAATAAAATGTGTGATTTTATTTATATTAACCCATGCATACAAGGGGGAAATAGTGGAGGACCAGCGATCATCTCGACACCAGAAAAAAACACAGAAATTACTGTTGTAGGTATTGCTCATGGAAGTGTTTGGGATAATAGTAGACAAGGAAGACCAATTCTAGACTTAATAACACCTATATATTATTTTTTCGATTTAGTTGAAAAATAACAGTTGCTAATACATGCACATAAATAATTGGCGTTTAGTAGAATATTCCTGATTGCACAGGGAATTTTTGGAAACCTCTTGCTAAAGGCCAGAAAAACATTTTTTATTAGAAGAATTATAACTTACACTAAATAAAATCATAAACAATGAAAATTAAAAATCCTATTATTCCGGGATTTAATCCTGATCCATCTATCCTTAGAGTTAATGACGATTTTTATATCGCTAATTCAACCTTTGAGTGGTTCCCTGGAGTACAGATTCATCATTCTAAGGACCTGGTTAATTGGAAACTTATTACACGGCCTTTAAACAGAACGTCGCAACTTGATATGACAGGCACTCCTAACTCCTGTGGTATTTGGGCACCATGCCTCAGTTACAGTCAAGGCACATTTTATTTGATTTATACCGATGTAAAAACTTTCCGTGGTGAGTTTAAAGATGTGCATAACTATCTTGTTACGACTAATGATATTACCGGAGAATGGTCAGAACCCATTTATTTGAACAGTTCAGGATTCGACCCATCATTATTTCACGATACCGATGGAAAAAAATGGTTGGTTAACATGATATGGGATCACCGAAAAGGGAAACATCCATTTGATGGGATAATATTGCAAGAATATTCTGAAATTGAGCAAAAATTGGTTGGTCCGGTTACCAATATTTTTAAAGGAACTGAAATAAAGTTAGTAGAAGGACCGCATTTATACAAACATAAGGACTATTATTACTTGTTGACAGCCGAAGGAGGAACGGAGCTAAGACATTCTGTTACAATGGCACGGTCCAAAAGCATTACAGGCCCGTATGAGGTTGATCCACAGAATCCTATTTTGACATCATACAACAATCCAGAATTGAAACTGCAGAGAGCCGGTCATGCTTCGCTGGTTGAAACGCAAAACGGAGAATGGTATATGGCCCATCTTTGCGGAAGGCATATCCCATCAAGAGGACGGTGTTCAATGGGCAGAGAAACAGCTATTCAAAAAATGGCTTGGACAAAAGATGGCTGGTTGAGGTTGGCTTGTGGTGGAAATGAACCCCAGGAGGAAGTACCTGCTCCAAACTTAGCGATACATAAATGGGAAAAAGAACCGATTCGTGATGACTTTAACAGCGAAACGCTGAATATTAATTTCCAATTTCTTAGAAGAAAACTCGGCGACGATTCTATTTCATTAACCGAAAGGCCAGGGTTTCTGAGACTGAAAGGAAAGGAATCGTTAAACTCACATCATACACAAGCTTTGGTAGCAAGGAGACAGCAATCGTTCTTTTATACCGCAGAAACATGCATTGATTTTCAGCCAGAAACCTTTCAACATATGGCAGGCTTAGTTTGTATGTACGACAACCGGAATTTTTATTACATATATATTACTCATGAAGAAGAAACAGGACGTTGCATTGATATTGTCTCGAGTAAAGATGCTGCGACAGAGTTTCTTTTAGATGAGAAATTAAGCATTCCCAATGAAGGCTTATATTATTTAAAAGCACAGGTAAATTATGATAAGCTCACTTTTTATCATTCGCCCGATGGTAAGAACTGGAAGCAATTGGGACCGATATATGATTACAGCACACTCTCTGATGAATTTGAAGAATTTGGCGCTGGAGCTCATTTTACGGGTTCTTTTGTTGGGATTTGCTGTCAGGATTTATCTGGAAGAAAAAAGATTGCAGACTTTGACTATTTTGAATACCATGAAAAACAATAAAATTTCATGATTCCATACTCCAATAGAGTACCTAACTCTTCGGAGTAATATTGCTTTTATTTAGTAATTGATATGGTATTCAAGATTAACACATTAGAGAATAAATTACGGTTGCCAATAATATAGGAGTTAAGGCACAATTGAGTCAAAAAAAAGAGTGATAGTATCCAGCATACTATCACTCTCAATTGTGTTTTCCCCGATAAAGAATCTGTAATTTTTGGAAATAACATTTTCTAAATCGGGATAAATAAATTCTTGTTGGACTCCCCCCTTAAAAGTTAGCAGTGTTTATATAGGGAATTTGATGCAATGAGATGGTTTTTTTAAGGGCTAAAATGTGATAAAACCGTTGAAGCTTATAATAGAGAGGTTAGAAAATATAATTGATAAAGAAGTTTGGAAACCAAAATGATTTCAAGGTATTAGTTAAAAATACCACTACCCGTTTTATCCCGCATTAAACCCCAATAAAAGTCATGGTAAACAGGACTTTTTGTAGGCCCGTAGAGTAAAATGTGTTTTTTTAATGCATATTTGAGGTTTATGCAAAGAAAACAACATATTACAGTTATTGCCAATGTATGTAAGAATCCAGCCCCTTTGTTAATCATAATAAACAAGTTAGGCAACATGTTGAGAAGCCCCAGCGTTTAAAAATAAAACTTTACCAAATGAGAAAATTACTCAAAGCAATTCTAATAATATTTTTATTAATCACCTTATTTGGATTTTATAACCTTACCTTACATCCTAAACCTGCAATAATATTATCTTTTGGAGGTGTAATAGCATCCCTGATAATATGGATTATTATAATTTTTAAAGAGAGACCTACAATAATAAGAGTTGTATCAAAATTTTCATTATTTGTTGTTTCATCATTAATTATGTTTCACATTGGAGTATTTGTTAGTATAAAAAGCAATAAGATTTGTCCTTTTAATGAACCTAGGGGTAATAGATTGAAAAATGAAAAACAAATTGATTTAAGGAATATTGAATATCGAATTGATTCGTTAAAAGATTCTTTCGATATATCAGTTTTGAAACAAATCCTCTATAAAGAGGACTCTTTTAATATTCAATTAATTAAGCATGAGAGTGAAAAAGCTACTAAAAGGATGTTGATTTTATCAGGAATGCATGGAAGTGAACCATCTGGATATATATCAATTCCAAAAATTATGCGAGAAATAATTAATAATCCAAGTCAAAATGATAGGTGGAATATTGATATTATATCTCCACTTAATCCCGTTGGATTATTAGAGTTTTCAAGAGTAAATGAATGTGGATGTGATATAAATAGAGATTTTAAGGAATTTAAAACCGAGCAATCAAGAATAATTAAGAACATTCTTAAAAAGAATAAATATGATATTGTATTGGATTTGCATGAGGGCCCACTAGAAGGACATTCTCTTTTAACAAATCGCATTTATGACGAAGAATTAATAAATAAGATAAAAGCTGGATTAATAAAGAATAATATAAAGGTGTCCAAGGTTTCTAACACAGTTAATATGAATTTGTTTGGTTTTCTAAATTTTAGTTACACACGCTTTGATTTCTTTTCAAGATTTGATGAAACGAAAGTATTAGCTCAATACAATAATGATTATAATATTATGAATATTACTTCAGAAAGTGATGTTTTGATTGATAATATGGACAAAAGAGCAGATAATCATTTGATTGTTTTTAAAGAAATAGTTGATTATTATAAACTTAAGTAAAATAATACGTTGCCTAACAATATATAGCAAATAGACTTGATAGTAGTAAATTCAAGGGTTGTAGTCCGCTTTAAATTTGGAGGGTAACTTGATAAGTTTAGCTTCACTGAGCTTCTGCCAGCAACAGCAAAGCTCCCATGGAGTCATAATAATCGTCTACTTTGCATAAACGAAGCTTTAGGCTGCATGAGGGCGAAAAAACAACATCTAACAGCTTAATTTTTCAAAGATTTTAGAGAAAATCACTTTCTTCTGTCACAAATTTGCCATAATAACAGACTTATAATAAAAGAAGATACATTGAATAATTTCGAGGCGATATATAACGAAAACTATCAAAAGATGTATTGTATTGCTCTAAATATGATTAATGATAGAGACGCAGTTTGTGATATTATTCAAGACATATTTATTTACTATCATAAAAAATCACAAAACGGTAATACTATTAACAAACCTAAGAGTTGGCTCATTAGGGCAACAATTAATAAATGTATTGACTATTCAAAGTATCAAAAAAAGCATTTAAAGATAGAAAGTATAGAGCCAGTTCTTGTTAGCGAGGATTCGATAGAAACAAATCAAGAAAAGGAAATAATAAAACAAGCATTATCAAAATTAAATCCTAAAGAGAAGACACTTGCAATCTTATATAGTGAAGGAATGTCATATAAAGAAATATCGGAAGTATCTGGGATTAAGTTTTCCTCTGTAGGTAAGATGCTATCACGGACAATTAGAAAATTGGATGAAATTTTAAAAAAGATGGACTATGAGATGTATTAATGATGAATTAATCCAAAAATTTGTTGATAAAGAAGCATCTGCAAAAGAAATTTATATTGTAGAAAGTCACCTATCAACTTGTAGTAAATGTTCTCAAAAAGTTGAAGAGAAACGGTGCGCTGCTATGCGTATTAAAGGGCTGATTAGTTCTCTGAATAAAAATGAAATACAAGTACCAATTTTTAAGGAGCCTGTAAATCAGAAAAAAACTTTACACATTCAATTAAGAAAGTTCGCATATGTGGCATCTGCAGCTTGTTTACTTACATTATTTCTCGTTTTTTATCAGAAACCAAAGGAAGAGATTCAGTTTTTATACTCATATGATATTGAAAGTGAGTACAATGCAAATTTGCCGTTATCAGAACAGGAAATGGTAATTGAAATAATAGATTCAGAAGGTAAGCTTATTAAATACTAAATATGAAAACCAATCACAATTGGTTAAATATTAATAACTTAAATACAAAACAAAATGAAAAAGCTCATTATAATTATAGCCATTACTTTAATCCAGTTTCCTTTATTTTCACAGGGATTGATAAATAAATATAAAACCGGAACTGTAAAACTTGTTCCTGATACAGAATATGCTCAAGGAAACGATTGGAACCAGGTTTTCCGTTCTTATTACGATACCATATATAATAAACCAATGGGGATGCGAAAAACTTTGGTTCTTTTACCTGATGGCTCGTTGATTGTAAACCACGCTTATAGAGATTACAGAACAAAATTCTCTCCCAAAGGTGAATTTGAAAAAGAATTTACTGTTGAAAAAGCTGGAAATAAGTTTATATCTGGAGTAATAAATGGTAATACACTTTTTACTGGTCTTGACAACATGGGAAAAATGACCTGTTCAGATTTAAATGGTAAGTACAAAAGAACACTAACTCTAAACTACATGACCAAAGATATAATTGCCTTAAACAATGGTAAGTTTGCTGTTGTTGGTTGGGTAATTTGGTCAGAGAAATTCAGGACCTTTATTTCAATAGTTGATTATGAGACTAATAAAGAAAAAATAATATGGGAACATTTTGATGACCGAGAATTTTCGAGTAATGGAAAAAAGTTAAACAATCGAAAGCCATTTAACTATTCAATAAAATTAAAGGAAGGTGGTATGATTGGTTGCACAACAATGCCTTATTCAAAATGTACAGGAAGGGGAATACCACCTCAAATAACCACTGTAAATAATGAATTGATTGTTGCCATTCCTAATACAGGTGAAATTCTTGTGTACGATCTAGACGGTAATCTTAAATCAAAAAGTGTAATTGACTGGCAAAACAATACTATTTCTGTTGAAGAACAAAAGGCAATACAACAAAAAGCAATAGACGATTACAAAGCCTATCTAGAAAGAGGAGATAAAAGAGTTCAAAACAATCTGGAAGCCTATAAAACAATGATTTCAGAAATGGAAGAAGACCTTAGAAATATAAAAACACCTCTTGCAAAACCGTCATTTTCAAATATCATTAAAGATTCTGATGGAAATGTATTGTTTTTTGAAATTCCTGAGGAGAAAGATGCAAATATATTTCACGTATGGGTATATAATCAGGTCGGACAATTTGCTACAAAATGCACCTTTGTTTGTGATGATTACGACCTTAACATAAGTTCTAATAAAATGGTATTTAAAGATGGATATATTTATGGATTACAAACATTAAAAGAAACAAACGGAAATCCTTTAAGGCTCGTTCGTTTTAAGCTGGAAACCAATTGATTACATAATAAATAACGAAGCTGAAGTAAAGTGCAATAAAATATCACTTAAATACTATTCGCTAAATTATTCTTCAGAGCAGATTAAAGATATTTTCAAGGAAACACCGGCAATGATTTCCTTTTTTGAAGAAAAATCAGGCGTTAAATACTTTCAAGCAACTTATTCCCAAGTACTCACTGGTAAATATTTCCTGGAATTGTCAGGATATTCAATATTGAAAGACAAGTATGGAAAAATGGTTTTGCAAGATAGTACCGAGACAAATCTTATTTCACACGAAATGGCTCATCAATGGTGGGGGAATCGTATAACCTGTAAAGGTTGGAACCATTTTTGGCTTAATGAAGGAATGGCAACTTTTATGTCCGCAGCATACTACGAATATCGTTTTGGGAATGAGGTGTATCTCTCCAATAATCAGACAAATTCAAAATACTGTCGAGCAGCGAGTGGCTTGAAGAAAAAGAGTTTGACACACCAATCAATGTGCTGCGTCACATGAAACAGACTGGAGTAAATGGAATTCGTAAAAGTTACTTTGGTAAGAAACAACTGAATGATTTTACTGAAGCTTATCAGCAACAATTTTCAAACGATTCGGGAAGTGTGATACTCACCTACAATCCAATAATAATATAAATCTTATCACAATTATCTATAATCAGTTCCCCGATAATGACAAGCAGATTGCAGAAAGCTCTTACTTGTTTCTGAAAACATTTTTAGCACAGAATCATCAGGCAATAAGGTTAATTCATGGAGATTATTTGCAGAAAGACTCTGATTTAAACGCAAAAGACCTAATAAATAAAAATATATTAGCTGCGCTTCGCGAATCTCCTTTTGGTCGGTCGAAATGAAAGCAGCCCATAATCAGCTACACCACATAGAGGGGGCCGTTGTATGTCAGAGAAAACTACCACGAACAATGTATGTTTACTGCACTAAGAAAATAGAAAAAGGAAAAGCCAGCCCATCCCTGCAACCATCCTTCCGCATCCACACATGCTTTTTTTACCGGCCCTCACATCTAAGACATATTTTTTTTATTATGAAGGAAAGAATTGTATTAAAAAATATTACTTTTACCGAATAGTAACACGAATACAAAAAAGAGTAACACGTTCTTGTGTCTATTTTATTTATTGAGTTTACGGTGTTACGTAATATTTATTAGTAACATGAAAAATTAAAATGCAAAGGAAAGGAATTTTTACAGCTATTTTTATTTGTGCATTGGCTTTAAGCAGTTTTGCACAAGACATGACAAAAGATACTTTAAAACTAGAAGAAGTGGTGGTAACAGGAACAAAAACACCAAGAAGTCTCAAAGAAGTTCCAGGGAGAATAGATGTAATCAGTTCAAAAATAATTGAAGTATCTCCAGCACAGCAGGTTGATGATATATTAAGGTATACTCCGGGAATCAATGTGAATAGGAGTACAGGCATATATAGCCAAAGACCCATGGTAACACTTAGGGGATTATCCGGTGATGAACAATCAAGAACACTTGTTCTTATTAATGGTGTACCAATCAACACATCAGATGAAGGAGGCGTAAATTGGAACAGGATTAATCAGTACGATGTTGAACGTATTGAGGTTTTCAAAGGACCCGGTTCGTCTCTTTATGGTAATAACGCCATGGGCGGAGTTATAAACATTATAACAAAAAAACCTGCGAAACCACAGGAGGTATACGGTAGCTTAAGCTACGGAACATTTAATACATTAAGACAAGATTTGAATGTGAGAATAAGAAATGACAGAGGGTATTACGGCTCTATTTCTCAATATTATTTAAAAAGCGATGGCTATAACAATGTCGTTGATAGTTTAAGAACTTCTTACGACATTGCACGTTCTTTGGAGGAAATTTCTTTATCGATAAAAGCTGGGAACGATGCCCATAAATGGCTGCGTTGGGAATTGCAATATGATGTTTTTAGGGATGAAAGGGGGGAAGGTTATCAAATATATTCACCTAAAGGTTGTTACCGAAATTTCAATACCAATCTTTTCAGGGGTAATTTACGGGGCGGAGATGATAAAACGAAATATGACCTGAACGTTTTTTATCAAATGGAGAATTATTTTGATGTGAATGAAAAATTGCGTGGGACAAGCTATTCACGATACGATGTAAATTCATATAGAGAAGATATGGGTGTTTTGTTCAATATAAACAGGGAACTAACTAAAAACAACACCTTGACAGCAGGTTTTGAATATAAACAAGGCAGTATTGAAGGTGGCGACTATTACCAAACACCCCGTCAAGTAAACGATAGTACACAAGCTTATGATACTGTTTATAATGCCGGAAAAACAAATACTATTGCAGGTTACATACAGGATGAACATTCTTTTTTTGACAATAAAGTAAGGCTTATTCTTGGATTACGTTTTGACCAGGTAAGCTTTGATGATGGTAAATATATGTCCACTGACCCATGGAATACTGTACCAGAGCTTAAAAAACATACATGGACCGCATTGTCGCCCAGGGCAGGTATGCGATTCAATTTCATTGAGGCAGTAAGTGCATATATTTCATATTCTCATGGTTTCAGGGCATCTATACTTGACGATTTAACCCGTACAGGATGGATGTGGGTAGGACCAAAATATGCCAATCCTGAATTAGGTCCCGAATCGCTGGACAATTTTGAAATAGGGGCAGATATTTTTCCAATAGGAAAAATGAAAATATCGGCTTCTGCCTATTATGGAATCGGTGAGGATTTCTTGTATTATGTTGCAATTGATTCAATAAACCATCCTGAATTGGCTCCTACTATTTTTGGACGCCAAACTTACATAAGAGAAAACGTAACTAATGTTACCATGAAAGGATTTGAGGCAGATATTCAATATGAGTTGTTTGATGGATTAGACATTTTCGCAAGCTATACTTTTGCGGATTCAAAAATCAACGAATTTACTGAACAACCCGAACTCGAAAACAAGTACTTAAAATACGTACCAAAACATTCTGCTTCAGCTTCTATTTTATGGCAAAACAAATATGTGAATACCAGTTTAAGGGGTTATTACAAAGGTGAACAATTTGGTGATGATCAGAATACTGAAGCTAAGTTAATAGATCCATATTTTACATTTGATATTCAACTTTCTAAACAAATAAAAGAGAATTATATTATTAAACTTGATATTCAGGATTTATTTGATAATCAGCACATGGAAACAACTAAGTATTTATCGCCCGGACGTTTAATTACAGGTCGTGTAGCTCTTAAATTTTAAGATTAGAATGCATAAAAGTTTTATATACATCCTTTTATCGCTTGCAATAACTTCATGTATAAATCCATCATTAAAAAACAGGGATGGATTTGTAATAAAAGATATGTTGGGCAGGGAAGTTAATGTTCCGAAAGAAGTAAAAAGGGTAATTGGAATAAGGGCAGGAGCCCTGCGATTGTTGCTTTATTGTGGTGCAAAGGATTTGATAGCAGGCATAGAAGAAACCGAACGGCGCCCCGGACGGTTATATATGGATGCAAATTCGGAATTGCAAAAGTTACCGGTTATTGGACCGACAATGGGAGGGGATGCTGAACTTATCCTGAAAGCCAAGCCCGATGTAATTTTTATTTCCTATACCACCATTGCAGATGCTGATGCCCTTCAGGAAAAAATTGGAATTCCTGTAGTTGCCATTGAATGTCCTGAGTTTGCAACTGAAAAGGATAAACTATTCGATTCATTTCGTCTGATTGGCAAAATAATTAACAAAACAGAAAGGGTTGATTCACTTATTATTTTTATCAATAACTCTTTACATGAACTTGATGAAATGACGAAAAATAATCAGGACACTAAGCCAAGTGTTTATATTGGTGGTGTGCCTTATAGTGGTTCACATGGCATTAATTCAACCCAGCCGTTTTATCCACCTTTTATTTTTACCAACAGCAGGAATGTTGCATCATCAATTGACAAAAGTCTTGTTTCGCATGTAAAAGGCACTTTTATTGACAAGGAACAATTGTTATTATGGAATCCTGACATTTTATTCATTGACAAATCAGGTTTAAATATTGTAAAAAAAGATTTATCAAAGGAATCTGCTTTGTTTCAAAATCTGAAAGCCATTCAAAATAATAATATTTACACCTTATATCCATATAATAATTACGCCATAAATTATGAAATGGTATTGGTGAATTCATGGTACGTTGCATCAATAAATTATCCTGAACAATTTTATGATTTTGATTTTTCAGCAAAGGCAAAAGAAATAGTTTATGCATTTCTGGGAGATAAAATTGATTGTAATTCTATTGCTTTGGACTTCAAAAAATTGAATAAAACAGATTTTTAATGCCTGAAAAACTTATCCATACTTATAACACACACACACGAAGACGGTGGTTATTTATTCTTGGTGCATTTTCGGCATTGATTATTGTGGCGCATATTGCAGTTTTATCTGGTGCAATGAATATTTCGTTATACGACTTATTTAAGGTTTGGTCTGGAAAAATTGACGCAGCAATTTGGCAGGTAATCCTTAAAATAAGATTACCCCGTGTTTTAGGGGCAATTATTTCGGGTGTGGCATTATCTGTTTCCGGTTGTGTTCTTCAAAGTCTTTTACGCAATCCGCTGGCCTCTCCTTTTACCCTCGGAATTTCAGGAGCATCAGCCTTTGGTGCAGCTTTTGCAATTGTCGTTTTAGGTGCTGGTAGCAGTTATGTAGGTTCCAATGATATGGCAGCTATAACAAATCCTTATCTTGTAACGGGTTCAGCATTTTTATGGAGTTTAGCAAGTATATTTGTCATATTAATTCTATCAAAATACAGGGGCGCAACACCGGAAATAATAATTCTTTCAGGCATTATTATCAGCTCTTTGTTTGGTGCCGGTATCTCAGCTATGCAGTACTTTTCTGATAGCGTGCAACTTGCATCTATAGTTTTTTGGACATTTGGTGACCTTGGAAGAGCTAACTGGAATGACCTGTGGGTTTTAACCATTCTGATTGTTCCTGCAACCTTGTTTTTCTTTTGGAAAAGTTGGAACTACAAATCGTTACAGGCAGGAGATGAATATGCTAAAAGTCTTGGGATAAACCCTGTTACAACCCGATTAACTGGCATGATTATAGCCTCGCTTATTACTGCATCTGTTGTTTCTTTTTACGGGATAATTGCATTTGTTGGTTTGGTTGTACCTCATATTGTGCGTAGAATAATCGGAGGCGATGAACTATTTCTGATTCCGGCATCTGCTTTATTTGGAGGATTGTTTTTGTTACTATCTGACACACTTGCACGGACTATAATTTCACCTGTTATATTGCCTGTTGGCATTCTGACATCTTTTTTGGGTGCCCCATTGTTTTTGTTTCTATTAATAAAAGGAATTGGGAAAGGATACTGGAAATAATGAGAATTGAAATAAAAAATATTGATTTCGCTTATAATGGTGAGAATGTATTGAGCGATGTTTCAACCAAAATTGAAAAAGGTGACTTTATAGCTTTGGTTGGTCCAAATGGTTCAGGTAAAAGTACCTTTATTAAATGCCTTAATAAAATATTAGAGCCACACAAAGGAATAATTTCTTTTAATGATAAGAACATTAAAAGCATTTCAATAAAGGATTTAGCAAAAGAAATGGCTTATGTTCCGCAAAATGAGCAAAAAAGCATGGGTCTAAATGTATTTGACTTTGTACTGACCGGCCGTAAGCCTTATATCAACTGGAAACCTTCTGAAAAAGATATCAAAAATGTTGCTGAGATATTAAAAACATTGCACCTGGAAAAGATTGCAATGAAAGATATCAATAAACTTAGCGGAGGGCAAAGCCAAATGGTAACCATTGCCAGGGCAATAGCACAAGAACCTGTAATATTGCTGCTTGATGAACCTACAGCGAGCCTTGATATCAGGCATCAGATTGAAATTATGGAGTTGCTGAAAAAATTTTCAGCAGAAGGTATCAGTATTATTATCGCATTGCATGATATCAATACAGCCCTTAAATACGCGAATAAGTTTATTATGCTAAAAGATAAATCGGTATTCGCTGAAGGAGGAAAAGAAATAATTAATAAAGTGAATATTGAAACACTTTACAATATAAAAGTAAACCTGATTAAACAGGAAAATGAGTTATACATATTTCCCGATGGTTTGCACTAAATTCTACATACTATGAGCACCATTCAAATAACCCCGATAGGCATTATCCAAAATAGCTTTAACGAGCCAGTAAGCCATCATGAAATAAAAAAGCAACAAAGTATTATTGTAATTGACAATAAATATGCTGAAGCACTCCTGAATATTGAAAACTGTGAATTTATTGATATTGTTTTTTATTTTCATAAATCGGAAACAGGTACACTTTCAGGGAAAATCCATTCTGGTGAAACCCGTGGTGTTTTTGCATCAAGAAGCCCCAAACGTCCTAACTTAATTGGGATAACAACAGTAAAGCTAATCAGGAAAGTAAAAAACACGTTATATGTATCTGGATTAGATGCAATTAATAACACCCCGATAATTGATATTAAGTGCTGTGATACCTCTATTCTTGAAATGAAAGATGGCAAAAATGAAGTTCATGATTCATTGCTAAGATCAGAACCCCGTTTGGAAATTAACAACCTGATTGCAAAAAACGACTTGGAACAGCTTATGCTAAAAGCGGGGCAATTGCACGGACATTTTTGTCCTGGGCTCGCCATGGGTGTAATGGCAGCCACTTTTGCAATGAATGAAATGAAAGTGAAATCGGATGGAATGGAAGATTTACTGGCGATTACCGAAACAAATAATTGTTTTTCTGATGGTGTACAATTTGTTACTGGCTGCTCTTTCGGGAACAACTGTCTTATTTATAAAGATTTAGGAAAAACTGCCTTTACTCTTACAACAAGGGATGGTAAAGGAATTAGAATTTGTAGCAGGCATGAATCGCAGGAGTTAATAAACGACAAATTTCCTGAGTTCAATAAACTTTATCAAAAGGTTGTTGCAGAACAAAACCATCAACCTGAGAACATCGCTAAATTTAAAAAAGCCGCTGTACATCGCGCCTTTGAAACATTAAATTTGGATTTTGAAGCATTATTTACAGTTCAATTGATACAAACCGAGATTCCTTCTTATGCAAAAATTCATGAAAGTGTAATTTGTAGTGAATGTGGTGAAAGTGTTATGAAATCCCGAACAAAAGAAAAAAACAATGAATATCTCTGCTATAAGTGCAATTGTATAGACTCTTATGTATTGGACGGAAATGGAATTAGGGAGATAAAATCTTAAACGCACCATCCCTTCACTGTGAGGCAATTACTCACTAAATTATTTATTTTTAACGGAGTACGTGAATGCTGCGCATTTCACAAAGACCAAATTTTGCCAACCAAGGCGAAGCCGAGCTCATGAGTATTACTGAAAATATTAGCAATTGATAGTCAACGACTATTTGTTACCTTAGTCACAATGCAACAAGATGCAAGATTCTTTTTTACAGGAAAGATAAAATGAAAACATTCCTAGAGATTATTGAATTGATAGCATATTTATTAACAGGGATTATATTACTTGTTTTTATTTGTTTACTTGTCTACAGAGCTTATTTAAAAAATATTACTAAAATTAAAACGCCTAATGGAGTAAGTTCTTTAGAGGAGATTATGCTTGGCAATTTAAGACAATGGATATTTATTCGAGGTACAGATAAGAAAAATCCTGTTTTAATATTTCTACATGGAGGGCCGGGCTCACCACTTGGAGGAATATCCGGCACGCGTAAATATGATAAAGAGTTAATTAATCATTTTACAATAGTCCATTGGGATCAAAGAGGGGCGGGTAAATCCTATAATGCAAAGATTCCACTGAATAAAATGACGTATGATAGATTTGTTGAAGATTGTAGGGAGTTAATTGATTATATCCTAAATAAATTTAACAAACAGAAAGTATTCTTGGTTGGACATTCGGGGGGATCGGTTACTGGCCTTAAAGTAGCACATAAATATCCCGGGAAAATATATGCCTATGTGGGATTAGGTCAAATTATAGATGACTATGAAAAAGAAAAAACAGGATATTATTATATGCTTGATGAGAACATGAAATCTGGCAATGTCAAAAATCAAAAAGCAATAAGAAAACTAGGCCCTCCTCCTTATGATGTACCACAAAAAAGATTTAAAAAAGCAAAATATATAGTTCAAAATGGAGGGTTTATTCATGAAAATCCAATTTTAAAACTGATTTCTGCTCAATTAACATTTATAACTTCTCCAGAGTATACTATATTAGAAGGATTTAGAACCTACCTAAATACGGGGTTAAATTTTACTATGGGAGCAATGTGGGAGGAAATTAAAAGCATCAAATTAATTGAAGAAATTAAATACATCGACGTACCATTATATTTCATTCATGGTAAATATGATATGATCGCTCCAATATATCCCGTTGAAATGTTTTATAATACCATTGACACAAAAAAGAAGAAAAAACTTATCGTATTAGAAAACTCAGCACACGTTCCTTTTATAGAAGAAAGAGAAAAGTATCGGGAAATTTTAATAGAAGTTGTTTTGAAAGAAAGTCAAAACAAATGAAACTTAGTAATTAAATAAAATGTACGAAAGCACAATATGGTATATAGTTAATTGGATGGATAATGGTTTGCAAAAGTTTTGTACTTTTAATCAATTTTAATTGTAATTTGATATGATGAAGCTTTAAGATCGCTAACTAACCATATATCAGAACCGTTGGCTGCAAAGTTGACTCATATGTTAATAAATAAGAAAAGCGGTGTTATTACCTTATGACCTGAAATTCGGAGAAGTCATATTAAGGTTCAATAATTAAATGAGCACAAATTCAAAGTATAAAAAATTATAAAACGATATGATGAACAAAAAAATTTATGTAACAATCATTTTTCTGATGGCGCTGACAATAGATTATTATGCTGGCGCACAAAACATAGTCCAACAGCGTCCCATTATCCAGACGAAATACACTGCAGATCCTGCTCCAATGGTGCATAACGACACGGTATTCCTTTACACCAGCCACGATGAAGATGATGCGATGGGCTTCAAAATGCACAATTGGTTGCTTTATTCTTCCACCGATATGGTAAACTGGACCGAGCATGGTATAGTGGCATCATTAGATAATTTCGATTGGGTACCCTATGACAATGGGGCATGGGCAGTGCAATGCATTGAACGCAACGGGAAATTTCACCTTTATTGCCCGATGCCCGGAGGAGTTGGAATTGGAGTTTTAGTGGCCGATAGTCCTTACGGGCCTTTCAAAGATCCTATTGGCAAACCTCTTGTTAAAAACAGTAATCACGACATTGACCCTACCATATTTATTGATGATGACGGACAGGCTTATATGTACTGGGGAAACCCCAAAGTATATTACGTGAAGCTGAACGAAGATATGATTTCCTATTCAGGGGAAATTAGCCAGGAACCTACAACGCCCAAAAATTACCAGGAAGGGCCATGGGTTTGGAAGCGAAACAATCATTATTATTTGGCCTACGCCTCTACTTGTTGTCCCGAAGGAATTGGATATGCCATGAGCAGCTCTCCAATTGGTCCCTGGGAATACAAAGGCATGGTTGTAGATGCCTCGGAAAAGACCAGAGGTAATCACCCGGGTATTATTGAATACAAGGGAAAATGGTATTGTTTCGGGCATAGTTACGACCTGTTAAAAAAAACAACACCCAAATTCTATGAACGCCGTTCTGTTGATATGGATGAAATGGTATATAATCCCGATGGTACCATCCAAAACCGGGAATATTGGTCAGTGAAAGGGCCTGAACAAGTGAAAAACGTGAATCCTTTCAATCGTGTTGAAGCCGAAACAATGGCCTGGAGCGAAGGAGTCAAAACCAGGTTTGAGACAGAATGGGAAGGCGATTTCGATTGGGACAGAAGGAAAAGAATTGCCGACCATTTATTTGTTACTGCCATCAATCATGGTGATTACATAAAAGTCGGCGGTGTTGATTTTGCCGATGGCGCTGAATCGGTTGAAGTGAGTGTTTCTCCAATTTATGGAGGCAAGATTGAAATACGGGCTGATAAAATTGACGGACCGGTGATTGCAACGGTTGAGATAAATACCGCAAGCAAAGAGGGTATTTGGAGTACATTTACAGCACCGGTAAATGCAACCATCAAAGGAGTTCATGACGTGTATTTTGTCTTCAGAGGAGAAAAAGATTTATTTTATTTTGACTGGTGGAAATTTAATTAATCAAATCATTTGTTGATGATGATAAAAATGATGAATTGACCTATTCAGTAAGCTTAGCAAATGGTAAAGAATTACCTAATTGGCTTGAATTTCACCAAACTAGTTTACAACTCACTGGAACTCCGATAAAAGAAGGAGTTCTTAATATCATGGTAAAAGTATTTGATGATAATTTAGCTGAAGCAAGCTCCACTTTTAAAATAGCAATTAATAAAAGGAATAAATTCTAATATGAATTTAAAAGGCCAACATTCAATAAAAAATACAAGTCATTTAAGGAAAGGGAAATCCTCAACTATGACCTATACTTTTTAAAAACAGAAGTTGATGTGTGTCCTCCAAATCCGAATGTATTGTTTATAGCAACAACGACTTCTTTCTCAATTGCATAGTTTGGAGTAAGGTTCAGTTTTTGACTTATTTTGGAATCAATTTCATTAAGGTTTATTGTTGGAGGTATTACACTCTGTTCAATTGCTTTAATACAGGCTATTGATTCAATTACTCCTGCAGCTCCCAGCAAATGTCCGGTCATTGACTTCGTAGAACTAATTTGTATTTGGTCTAATGAATCTTTAAATACATTTTCAATAGCAATGCATTCACTTAAATCTCCGACCGGTGTTGATGTTGCATGAGCATTGATATAAGAAACATCTTTGCAGGTGATTTTCGCATCATTTAATGCATCAATCATTGCTATTTTAGCACCGAGTCCGTCAGGATGCGTTGCTGCTACATGATAGGCATCAGAAGCGACTCCATAACCGACTAATTCGCAATATATTTTAGCACCTCTTTTTTTTGCATGTTCAAGTTCTTCAATCATAAGGACTCCTGCACCTTCACCTGCTACAAAACCATCACGGGTTTTATCAAATGGTCTAGATGCTTCTGATGGAGAATCATTTAATGTGGACAAGGCTTTCATAGAATTGAATCCTCCAATAGCTGCTTGTGATATAGTGGCTTCAGAGCCTCCGGCAAAAATTATATTTGCCCGCCCAAGTCTAATAAGGTCTAAAGCATTTGCTATGGCATGGTTTGACGAAGCACAAGCAGATGTAACAGAATAACTTACGCCATGCAATCCGTATTTGATAGAAATTTGACCTGCAGCAATATTTGAAATCATTTTTGTTATAAAAAAAGGATTAAATCTTGGGGAATTTATGTTTTCACTAAATTTCATAATTTCCTCTTCAAAAGTTTGCATACCGCCAATTCCAGTAGCTAAAATGACACCAGCCTTGTTTAAATCACATTTATCCAGATTTAAATCGGAGTCTTTAAGGCACTCTTCTGCTGCGGCTAAAGCATATTGAGTATATAAATCCATCTTTCTGGCTTCTGGTTTTGTTAAATATAACAAAGGATCAAAGTTTTTAACTTCGCAAGCAAATTTTGTTTTATGATTACTTGCGTCAAATTTTGTTATTGGAGCGGCTCCACTTTTACCTTTTATAAGGTGTTTCCAGAAATCATTTACATTGTTACCTAGTGGTGTTATTGCTCCCAGACCTGTTATTACTGCTCTTTTCATAAATGCTTTTTAATGTTATTTTAATATTATCATACTTACTAATAAGTAAGTTTATAAGGTAAAATTTTTTAAGCTTTTAAGCTTTTAAGCTTTCTTCAATAGAAAGGCATATGTTTTTATAATCAATGGTGCTAATTACTTTTGAAAGTTGTAAGCTGGCGACCAAACTTGAAAAAACAATAGCAGCTCTATTTTCAGGTAATTCCTTAAATACAAATATTCCTTTCTGTTTTCCGATATTTAGAATATTTGTAAGCCATTTAAGTATTAAATCTATCATTTTGCTAAGTTCATTTTGTGTCACTTCATTTAGAGTGTCAAAAGCAGGACTTAATGCGCCTACTAAACAGACTTTTTGTTCCCGATGACTCTTTATATATATTTTAATAAAAGTATTTAACTGCTGAATTTCATCAAATCCTCTACTGTGCATATTATCTACCATTTCCTCGAAACGTTGAATATTTGTCTTAATAATGCTTGTTCCTAAATTTGCTTTTGTTGGAAAATAATAATGAATAGCTGCATTTTTTATACCTAATTCAGAAGAAATATCTTGATAGCTAAAAGCATTATAACCTTTTGTTCGTATTAGATTTTCTCCTAATTCAATTATCCTTTCTCTGGTAACAGACATAATTATTCAATTAAAATCAGCACAAATATACTTACTAATAAGTAAGTAGCAAAATTTATTAGATTTTTATATGTGTTATATCAATTACAGAACAAAATAAATGAATAAATAAAGGTCGAGTAGGAAAGGGGGAATTTCATTCCCAAGCAGGTTGGCAAAAGTGCCTTACTACGTTAACAACTTCGCTATAACAAAGTTTCCAAAGCTTTTACTTAACAAGTTGCTACTACGAGTTAATCCGCCTCTATTCTCGCCGTATTTGATGTGGGAAAATTTAAGTTTAGTACATTTACTCAAAATTGAAACGGTTTTATAAGTAGGAGCTTCGAAATCCTGGTCGCCTCATTATTGTCCCCCAAGCTGAAATTTCTGAAAATAATAGCCTGTAAAATCAGGAGATTGTGTTCCTAATTCTGCAATATGGGTCAAAACAAACAATATAAACGTTAGATGTTTTAATTTTGAAAAATATGTACCCCTTTTTTGTAAGATTTACCACCCTCAATATTGATATTCTATAACTTATTTTGCTATCAGTTTTAAAAGATAGCTATCCTAAAAAAACTTATGTATTACAAATTATTAACCTAACCTGCA
>JBNKCO010000065.1:0-47410 GCA_050287785.1 Bacteroidales bacterium | reverse complement strand
TGTTGTAGTTGCGGTTATAGTAGCGCTTCCTGCTGCTACTGCTGTCACCATACCGCTGTTGTTTACCGTGGCTACGTCCGTGTTGTTTGATGCCCAGCTTACCGATTTGTCAGTCGCGTTGGACGGCGATACTGTGGCTGTCAATGTAGAAGTGCCGCCCACTTTCAACGACAAGTTTGTGGTGTTCAATGAAACATCGGTAACAGGTACCACACTGGTGCTTTCGTCCATTTCTATTTTCATTGCCCCCAAATAACCAAAAGAGCCTTCGGTTTTAGTTACCATAACACTAATCTGGCCATTAGCATCGGGCATAATAGCTTCAGAGGTCAATATCGTTTTCGTGTTCCCATTGTAATTGGTACCTCCAAGGTTTGCACCCGACGTTTGCAGGGTTCCGGAATATGTGTTTGATCCTTGCAATGTATAGGTAGTGATGCGTGTTTCACCATCATTTCGTGTGCCAAACATGTAAAAAACATAACCTTTGGTTTTGTCTAATCCACCAACGGTAAAAGAAGATGAAGTTTCTGTAAAAAAGTAATCCTGTGTGGCTGTATTAATTGCGAAATCGCCTAACAAGCTTGCGTCTGGCGACAATAAACCACCGTTTTGAATTCCATTGGAAGAAAAGCCGGAGATAATATTTATAAAAGCACCGGTAGAAAAATTTTTGTTATTAACCAGGTTTACAGCGGCAGCAGAAGTACTGGTATTAGTTATATTGCTCCAATAATTTCCGTTTACATCAGGGCTTGAAGTGATATTTCCATTAGTACCATCATTAGGGCCAAAATCGACATAAATAGCTGTTCCGGGTACTGTATTCTCTACTGTTACTGTACATGTGGCAGTTTTTCCGCCATCTGTTGTAGTTGCAATTATAGTAGCGCTGCCTACTGCTACTGCTGTCACCATACCGCTGTTGTCTACCGTGGCCACGTCCATGTTGTTTGAAGCCCAGCTTACCGATTTGTCCGTCGCGTTGGACGGTGATACCGTGGCAGTCAATGTAGAAGTGCCGCCTACTATTAACGTCTGGTTTGTAGGACTCAATGACACACCCGTTACAGGGTGCGATTGTACAGGCATAAAATCCTGTATCAGTTCAATACCCATGCCTGTCCCAAGGTTTCTTGAATATTGCTTATCAATGGCATTATTCCAATGTTCATGTACGCCTTGGCTATAACCAATAGATATACCATCATTTTCCGGATCGTATGTTATTCCAGCAGGCCATAGTGTTGAATCGGCTAATTGGTGGAGGTAGTCATCTACAGCACCTAAATGTGGGTAGTTGTTCAATCCATTACTTCCATCATATTGGGTATATAAAAAATCAAAACCTACTGATTCAATAGCAACAGGATCTTGTGAAAGGAAGATCGATGATGTCCAGTCGTTATTGAATGGTGCAATTTGCCATTTCGAAGGCTTGACAATAGACATATCGGAACAATATAGTGCATCCATGAGGTAAAATAAGTTTTTCTTGCCGAGGAGCTTATGCGACATTAAGTCTACCTGTACCCGGTATAATCCGTATGTATTTCTCAGGGACTCCGATGCTGAAGGACGTACAAGTCCTCCATGCAGGTGCTTGGCATCGTCACGTGTATGGGAGCCAAAATGATTTTTGCCAAACATACTTACCCCTGCATATTCATGGGCTTTCAGGTTGGGTATATTAATCATATACTCCATATTTTCAAAAATTGCATATAATGCATCCTGATAAATTGAAGCACCAGCCTGTGAATTATCCCAACTACCCTCATGCAGTACGGTTCCTCTATCAGAATACTTTATAAGTGCGGTAGTGCTTTTTACTACTTTCTCGCGCCCTAAACTTGTTGATGAATGGTCTAAATAATGCACATTGGGAAATTCATTGTGCCATTTGGTATAATTGTCCTGGTAAATATGTTTCATGGGATCGCCAATATAGATCATCGATTCCGGTATGCCAACAGTATGAACTAATTGATGCAACACAGCAAGCACTAATTGTGGAGAGGTTTCTGAAATTGCGTATCCACCATTATTGATTCGATTAAAAGTGTCATCTATATTTCTGGATGAGCTACTAGTTGCATTTATTTTAATAAAAATGGGTTCATTACTGCTATACCCAACATTTCCTTTTCCCCGGATTTGGTTGTGGTATTTAAAAACAGCATCCCACGCCCCGGTGAGTGTTGTTTGACTTGTAAGCTTTTTTAATGCTTCTTCCAACATTTTATCAACTTCTTGCTGATCTGTGTTGGCATCTTTAAAATAGCCATCGCCATATGCATTTGAACATTCAGAGTTGGTTGCATCCGGATTATATACCCAAACCACCCTACCGGGATTAATTCCCTGAGCGACACCTATGGGCGAATTAGCTACTTCAAGAGGTGTTTCGGAAGCTATTGTAGATGAATTATTGTGTATAAGTGCTGTTACTGATGCTCCCAATCCTAGCACTAAGAAAAATGCTGCTAATGATTTTCTGCCTATAATTATGTAGTTTCTGAATCTCTTGAGAAAAATCGCAGAGGAAGCTAAAGACAATAGATACATTACAAAAGATGAAGCAACAGGAGCTGCTGCTCTCATGCAAGGATAACTAGCTCTTGATGGTTTAGGAAGCACTCTAAACAAGAACCATAATGTAGAAGCAATACCGAAGATAAAAAAGTAGATTTTCGCAGAAAAATCAAGTCTTTTCGAAATGCTTTGTAAATACTTAATTACTATGTGCTTAATGTTCATTTTACAGATTGTTATGAGAGTTGTTAATTAGTCTTAGCAGGAATACTCCAAAATACTTACGCAATTAATAATTTTATTGGTTTTGTGTCCTCAAAGTGCTCAGTTATACTTACCATGAATTATTACTTAGTTTCTTATCAAAACCCGAAAAAGATGAGTTTTAGCTGCGCTGAGCCCGTAAACCTGGTTTGAGATGGTTCTTGCTTAGTGAAGCAATTTCACGAAGCCACTGATAAGAAATCATCCCTTGTCTTTTGCTTGTAAAATAAATTATAATATATGAATATTAAGGGGGATAAATCTTTCAATCAGGGGGGTGGTATTTTTCAAATTTTAAAACAATTTCGTATCACCAATTCTTATAATAACCATATAATGAGCGGAATGCTTTTTATTATTCAGTAAGAGACAGCTTTTGTTATGCATAATAACAATCATTTTGCTATATAGGAAACATGAAATACATAAATACTGATCAATGCAATCAATTTACTTAATTTTTGAAAAAAAAGTTGTTTAAAAAGTGGGGCAATAACAACAGAAGTCCAACGATATTAATTGTTCTGGTCAGGAAATTTGCTTATTAATTAATAATTGAACGGTTGAACCTTTATTTTCGTTATTCCTGATATGAATACTACTATTATGGGCTTCAAGAATAAGCTTAATCAAGGCTAAGTCAAGACCCAAACCCGCTCTGACAAGGTTATCATCAGTGATAAAAGGTTTATACAAGTTTTTCAGTACCTTTTTGGAAAATCCTGGTCCCTCATCAATAATTTCTATTAAAATATCCTTTTCTTCGGGATAGGTTCTTAATGTTATTTTTCCTTTGTACCGGGAATACTTAATTGCATTATTTAATATTTCATTTAGGCAAATCTCAATTAACGGTTTGTCAATATAACAAATACTATCGTGAGAACTAAAATCACATACCAGATTGATATTTTTCTCCTTCAGTTCGCATCTTACGTTATGAATTATTCTCTCTATAAGTTTATTTATATCAGATGGTTCCGGATTGAGGTTATACTTATTTGTCTTAAATAAGATAATTCTCTCAGCTAATAGCAAAAAGTGTGCTAGTCTTTGTGTTGAAGTGTCCAGCATTTGAAACAGTTCCTCATTTCCGGATGAACCGCTATTTGATATGTTATCTCTAAATAAAGATGTAGCTCCGATTAATCCATTTAACGGGGTTCTTATTTCATGGCTGAGAATATTTAAAAATTGAAATTTTAATTTATCCAGTTCCTGTAATTCGTTTTTTAATCTGGCTAATTCTTCATTATTTTTCCTTAGTTCATCTTTTAATTGCCTATTTACTTGTTTTAAATGATGAATCTCCAAAGCATTGTCGATATCTTGCTGTGTTTCTGTTTCATCCTGAGATTTCAGAATAAACTGATATATTTTTGCCCCACTCACTGCATTTTTTATTGCATTAAAATCGTTATAAGTAGTTATAAGAATTTGTTTGGAACTGGGGTATTTTAACATTACTTCTTTAAGAAAATCAACGCCATCCGTTGCCGGTATTCTTTGATAAACAAGAATGAGATCAATTTTTTTCTGGTCCAGTATTCTTAAACCATCTTTTGCAGATAAAGACGTATAAATATTGAAATTTCTGCGAAAAGTGTTTTTGAATACTTTTAAATTAATGACTTCATCATCGATATGTAATATATTGTACTTTTCATTCATAATGCATATATATTATGTTCTATTGAATTATTATGTTTGTGACTCAGCAGTTAGCGTATGTGAAAAGTTATCTGTAAATATTAGCCTGCATTATCCATCAAATTTTCCAGTGATGAATGTAAATGCGTGGTATCCCGACATAGCCGAACCCAACAGAGCTTGCGAACTCAACATAGTTAATTTTGAGCAACAAAATTGGATATCAATCGAAGTGCAACGGAGCTCGCCTGAGGCAAACTCAGTCGCCATCTGAAATAGTAATTATTCACCATACTTATCAAATTTGGTGGTAAGAAGATGATAAACTGCATAATAAGAAAATAAGTCCAATACCCAAGCGAGCTCAACGAAGTTAAATTTGTGCAATAACTCTTTTGATATCATCCAGTCATTTTAGTTGTGCTGAGCTCCGTTTCTCTGTGGTTGTTCGTATTTAATATTATTTTAATTGTACTTACGAGCACCGATGCGCTACTGTTCTTTCATAATCAATGAAATAAGTTTTCTCGATATCTAATCCCTAAATCTTAATCTTATGCGAAACGTAATTATTCGGTTTAAACAAGGTATCTTTAAACCTGCCTGATCTGATTTCATTTTCAATGTTAATAATTAAGGCAGATATCTTGTTAATAGAACGTAAAATTACATAAGAGTTTTTTGATAACAAGGGGGTAAATCTTTCAAATATGGGGTATATATTTTTCAATCTGTAATAACAATTTTGAAAAGTAGCTTAATCTGCATAATGCAGGAGTTAATCTCTCCTGAGGCGAGATTAAAGCATTTAAGCTTTAAATATAAACAAGTTGTTGCCAAATATTAAGGTTTATAAATCTTTAACCCGACACAGTCAATTTATCAGGTTAGATAAAATGTAGTTAAACTGGGTGGCAAAATAAGACTAAAAAAGCAGCTTGATTTAACACCGCTGTCAGAAACTATATTATCCTATATTATTTTGATTATTGTATTCCGAAGGTGTGAATCCAAATTGTTTTTGAAAACATTTTCTGAAATATTTCGTGTCATTGAATCCTACCATAAAAGCTATATCCTGAACTGAATATTTTTTTGTTTCTAAGAGACATGCCGCTCTTTTTAACCTAATACTTCTTATAAATTGGTTTATGGATTGCCCGGTAAGTGCTTTTAATTTTCTATAAAGGGTAATTGAAGTAATATTCAAATGTTCTGCAAGTTTGGAAACATCAAACTCAACTGAATTAATATTGTCTTCAATAATTTGAATTGCTTTGCTCAAAAATGCTTCATCCGGATCCGACAAATTAAATTCTGAAGGTTGAATTTTCACATCATTAATAATACGCTTTTGCAAATGATTTCTTGATTCAAGCATATTTTTTATTCTGGCATTAAGAACACTTGGTTTATATGGTTTAGACATAAATTCATCAGCTCCGAATTTAAGTCCTTTTATTTTATATTTATCGGAATCCTGTCTTGTTAGTATTATGATAGGGATATGACTTGTATAGAAATTTTTTTTAAGCCTCCGGCAAATTTCAAATTCGTCAAATTTCGGAATCAAAATGTCTGCTATAATAAGAGATGGTAAATATTTTTCTGCCAGCCTAAGTCCTTCCTTGCCATTAGTTGCAGTATAGACTTCATAATTGTTCCTAAGTAATGCACTTATTGCTTCGCATTCATCAACATTATCTTCAACAATCAAAATACTTGGTGTTTTTTCATGGTGCTTCTGACTGAATTCTTTTATCACTTCGGGAGAATTATTGTCAAAATTTATTGTATCTGGAATTTCACTGATAATTTCGGAATCTTTCACTTTTTTCAACCTGATAAGCAGAATACCAGAATACCGTATTATTATAATTAAAGTGAGCAATGCTAAAAGTTTAGCCCAAATGGATTTCCACCACGGATTATCAACAATTATAACTATTTCTTTGCCTTTACTGTTCCAATATCCGTCATTGTTGGATGCAATTACTTTGAATACATATTTTCCAGATTCAAGATTAGTGTATGTTGCTTCATTTTGCGAACCTACATAATTCCAGTCTTTATCGAAACCTTCTAACTTATATGCGTATTGATTTTTCTTGGCACCAATGTAGCTTAGTGCTGCAAATTTTATATTAAATGCAGATTGCCAATGCTTTAATTCAATCTTTTTAGCAACTGTAATATCTTCTTTAATAGGACAATCTTTTTTGCCTAAAACTATAGGCTGATAAAGTACTGTTAATTCGGTAAAGACTATTGGAGAAATAAAGGTATTGTTTCTCAGGCTGTCAGTATTAATAATATTAAAACCATTGTTCCCCCCGAAATATAACCTGCCGTCAATTCCCCTAATAGCAGAGCGCTTTCTAAAATTATTAGATTGAAGCCCATCTGCTTTTGTGTAATTTTTAAAAATAATTTTTGCCGGCAAATGAACCGCATCCTGAAACTTTGAAATCCCTTTATAGGTGCCCAGCCATAAATTTCCTTGGTTGTCTTCAACTATACTCTTTATTGCATTATCAGGCAACCCGTCTTGTATCTGAAAATGCCTGAATTGATCTTTGTCAGGCTGATATAAATTCAGTCCATTGTCCGTGCCAACCCACAGGTTTTTTTTGCTATCAATAAATACTGTATAAATAAGGTAGCTGCTTAAATTTTTTTTAATATTAGAATTGCTGCTATATTTTTTTATTTCATTTTTTTCAGGATCGTATACGTCCCAACCATCATCTGCATTTACCATCCAGAGTTCTCCATCAGAAATTTCAATTATCTGCTCATAATAGGCTTTTTCTTTTCTTGGGAAAGAGAATGTTTTGTTTGCCCTGTCGAAGAGATTTAAATGTCCCCCGATAGTACCTATCCAAAACCTGTTTTTGCTATCTTCAAATATTGTAAATACATTGTTACTTGAAATAGAAGATGGACTGTTTATATCGTGTTTATAAACCTGAAACGTTTGTGTTTTTTCATTAAAAAGGTTCAACCCGCCATTCCAACACCCAATCCAAAGTTGATTTTGCTTATCTCTGTAAATTGCGTAAACAGCATCAGAACCAATTGAATGCGTATTATTAGAGTTGTGTCTGAAATGTGTGTAGTGCTTTGTTTTTTTATTATAACGACTTAATCCATTTTCTGTGCCTATCCATAAATATTCCTTTTCATCTAAAAAAGTATTAACATTATTGTCAATAATTGAATGGTTAATATCATTTCGTTTTGATATAAGCTCGAATTTGGAATCCTGGGAGTTAAAATAATGTACCCCGCTGGATGCAGCAATCCAAATCGTGTTCTGGTTATCCTGCATGACCATATTCAACCCTTTACTATTTATTCCAAATTTGTCATCGGGATCGTATTTATAAGAAATAAGTTTCAAAGGAAATTGAAGATTTTTGGGATCGCTGGAATTCTTTAAAATAAATAGCCCATCATTTATTGTGGACAAATATAAATTATCATTTTTATCTGTAAAAAGGTAATTAACCTCTCCATGTTCCATACCGGATAATCCATCTTTTCGAATGTGCAAACATTTTAACTTCTGTGGTAAAGGGTTGGGATTGGTAATAATGGTAACACCCTGCTGCGTTCCAATCCAGATACGTTTTAATGTATCCTGCCACAGGCAATGGTTTAAGCTGCCATTTAAACCATCAGGGACATTTTTGTCCGGGTAATAATGATAAAACCTTTTGTTTTTTTTATTAAGTACAAAAATTCCATTTGTTGTAGCGAACCAGATATTTTGCCACGAATCCTGTATAATAGCGTAAACATCGCGGTTACCAGGCAGGGTGTCGTTAATGTCAGAAGTCGAATAATATTTACAAATATTTGTATTTAAATCAATTGAATGTAAATAATTATATTGTCCGATCCAAAGAACATGATCTTTATCCTCAAAAATGCAATTTACAGTTCTTTCAGGCCATTCTTTTTTATGTAAGAATTGGTTGTTATTTCGATCGAAAAGATTGAGCCCACTAGTAGTGCCGACCCACAGATCTCCTTTGCTATCTTCAAAAATCGAACGAATCTGGTTCGAAAGTAACGAATTTGTATTATCCGGATTATGTTCATAAACCACGATATTTTTACCATCGTACCGACTGAGCCCGTCAGAGGTTCCAATCCAGATAAATCCTAATTTGTCCTGGCATATTGCATGTACATTGCCAGGCGATAAGCCATTTTCGGTAGTAATATGATGAAATTTTATTGAATTGTCCTGAGCTTCACAAAAAACTGATAAACAGATAGATAAAAAGAAAAGGCTACAATTAGTCCGAAATTTTACCTTCAGATGCATAGATATTTCGGGATTTTACAAGTAATATAATATAAGCAGATGGCAAAGCTACAATTTTTTATCTTAAAAAAATATGATTATTATTCTATCTTTAATTATTCATAGATTTTTAATATTTGACAACAACAAGCTGAATTCCAAGTAGGTATAACAATGAAAATCAAAAAGAATTGTAGCATTTTAAATTGGAACAACATTCAACTTGTTCATAATCAAAGCTCAACTGCTCCTAAATTATTTCCCTATATCATACAGACTATATTTATATTCAAATCAAGAGTATAATTAAAATGTTAAAAACAGTGGCCAAACCTCAGAATGTATGTGTCATTAATTTTTTGGCCGATTGTGTTCTACTAACGCTTTAAATATATACTTTTGAAAATAGTTCATCGGCAACCTATATTCTCTTTTTATTATATCAGACATTCCTTTAACTCCATTTTCAAAAGCGTACAATTCATTTTTTTACTAAAATCATCTATTAATCAAGGTTATTAGCTAAAAAAAAGATAATAAAGAGGGTGTCAGAAAAATCCTTACGAATGTTAATATTTTCCCGATTTCGCCAGTAGGTAGTTTTTTTAGACCATCTCTGGTTTAACTACGTCATCACTTAATTTCTTCATCGAAAACAACAGCCACTTTTCCGCAATTTCCATTAGCCATAGGCTCATATGCTTTATCTGCCTGGTCCAAAGTAAAACGATGCGTAACCAAATCTTCAGGATGTATGCCCCAGCGAACAATTCTTTCTGCCAGTTTTAAATCCTATGCCAGTCAGTTTGCATCTCTTTTCATTGATATCGACAGCATAACAATCATTAAAATCTCTCTACCACATAAGAATTTTCTGTCATATTAATTCATTCCATAAGCTTTCATTAATTACCAGTTTGAGGAACCTGCCAATCTATATCAAATTTCTCTTTTAAATAGGGACCTAAGGGGCCTAATCCTATTTTAGCCCGACGTTGATCTACGTGTTTCGGATCTGCTATCGGATAAAGTACGGGATGCATATTCTCAAATTTGGTCTGAGTTCCATATAGTTGTTCCTTTCCCTCTTCAACCAATATACGATCCTTCATCTTGGCATATCTTAAGGGTTGTGCTTCTCCTTTCTTAAATGCCTCTTCCAGCATGGGGAAATACCCGGATCGCAGTTCATGACTTGCATGATTGATGATAAGTGCGGCTCCTGCAGCTGCATATTCAGTAACCTCTGATGAGGTCGGCCAGCCATATTTATCAAGAAGATCTGGCAACATCTCCTCATTTTCTTTCTTATTCTTTTCCTCCATGGCAAGTACAGGGAAAATTGCAGGTGTGCTAAAAGAACCAGCGTTTTGCATATATTTTCTTCTCTCAATATTTCCAGCATACATCAATCCCTGATCTTTAATTATCATTCGGAAAAGTGCTCTGGCAAATGCTTCATTTCTTATAGCACCATTTTTAGCTTCATATTTTTTAATTTGAGCATCATTAATCTTTTCCCACCTTGGATCATCAATTAAACTTAAGAACTCAGGATTGTATAGTGCCTCTAATGTTGAATCATATTGGAGTGCATAGTTAAGGAAATAGAAAGCAGTATCTCTCATATGAGAAGTCCACAAGAGTGCGGACGTTGATGCTATTTTATACGATACTTCAGCAGAAGGATTCTGCATCATTGCTCCTCCGTATTCCATTAATGCAGGCATAAGAAGCCCTATGTTTTTCAGGCTGTCTCCTTTAGTTATATGGTTTTGTCCGTAGCTTGCTTGCAAAAAGACAAGAATTAATAAAAGTGTGATTGTTTTTTTCATAATTAATTGATTTTAAATTTTATAAACTATAATTAATTCAATACTTTAAGTTTCTCTGTTACCCAATTATTTTGAGGTTTTATTTAATGATTATCAAGTAGTTTACACCTTTGACTATTTTCTCCAAATATCAGAAAGCTTCACCCTCGTACCTCGTCTTCGCAATGACATCATTACTCGCTTCGCACATGAGAGAAGTTCCGAGGAGGTACAACGAAGGAACTCCAAAGGACTCAGCGTAGCTAATCTTTTTTGGTGTAAACAACCTAATAAACACTTTTTGTTTTCTTCAAACCTATATAGATCAACCAAACAGCCAATAACATTTCGCCCAAAGCCATGGGTAAGGCCAATCCATTTTCTAAACTTTGAACTGTTTTGATATCCAATAATGAGCTTTGCTTTACGGCATGGATAATGATATAGATAACACCTCCAAGGCAAAGTAAGTACCCTAAGACTCTGGGGACATACGCTGACTTTATTGACAAATAAGCTAAACCGATCAAGTGCAGGCCAAAAAGAATAAGCCCAAACGACCATATCTGTTCAAAGTATCCCAATAATTCTGCAATATCATTCGCAAAAACAGTTGGTTGTTCAATAAAATGAATAGCTACCAGTTGATACACTGCCAAAATCAAAAAGACGGTATAAATCAAACGTATACCAGCAGTTATCATCGATATTTTTCGATTAGTAGATTTAAAAAATGTACAAAGTGCGAAGGCTACAATTAAATCTGTACTAATAATTACGATCCATCCTGCTATTCCGGCTAAAAACAATTCACTATTGTTAGCAAAATTTTGAGCGGTTGCCAATGGTGTTTCTGCCACCAGGCTAGTGTGAACAAATCCATATGAGAATCCTGCTGCTATTGCCATTATAATAAGAGAAATACCAGCAACTAATCCAGCATTTTTTTCCTTTTTATTCATGTCTTCTGTTTTTATGATTCAATAATAATTACCACGTTTCCTTTTTTATGCCCTGTTGCAATATACTGATGTGCATGAGCTACCTTCTCAAGAGGAAACTGACGATCAATAACTGTTTTAAGTTTTCCGGATATAAAAATCTCCAATAATTCTGAAAGCAATGCACGAAGTTCGTCCTTTGATTTTAAGCCTGATGCACCAAATTTTGCTTTTCTACTGCCAAGTATTGAAGTACGAATCACTTGTAAAAGCAGTGAAAATTTTAATACCGGTGAAATGTATACTCCTTTATTAGTTAATATTCGTTTAGATTTTCTGAAGGAACTCCTTCCAACGGTATCGTAAATTATGTCGTAGCGATTTTCAGATTTTGTAAAATCATTCTTTTTATAATCGATGGTATGATCGGCTCCTAAGGATTTTACCAGCCTCACATTTGCAGTACTGCAAACACCCGTTACTTCAGCTCCAAAATATTTTGCCAGTTGAACAGCTGCCATTCCCAGACTTCCAGAAGCTCCGTTAATCAGAACTTTTTGTCCGGGTTTAATTTTTCCAATTTCTTTAAGAAAATTAATGGAGGTCAGGTGGCCATCACAAAATGGAGCTGCATCGGCATAAGACAAATTCTCTGGTTTATGAAGAATTACACCATCTTCCGGGACAGTTACATATTCGGCATTTGTGCTGAACCCTAATGTAGTCTCACCAAATACAGCATCTCCTATAGTGAAGTTTAGAACCCTTGAACCTACCTCAACTACCTCTCCTGCAAATCCGGTTCCCGGAATAGAATGTTTTGGCTTTCTGATTCCTAGAAACAAACGGCTAAAATAGGGTTTTCCAGAGAGCATCATAACATCAGCTCTGGTAGCTGAACAGGCATGAACTTTTACTAAAACTTCGTTTTCTTTTGGTTTTGGAATTGCAATATTTTTTAATTTTAATACATCATGATTACCATATCCCTCTGCTATAACTGCTTTCATTGTATTTGCTTCCATAATTTTCATTGTAAAAATGTTTTCGAAAGCAAATCTACACGCAAGCAATGGTTAAAAAGTTCTGAAAAACTAAAAATGAATTCGGATTTATAAATGCGAACTGTTTTTTTCTTGTTCTAAGCTTTTCAGATACTCTAAAGGTGTTATTCCTAACTCTTTTTTGAAGAAGGTATTAAAAACGGTTTTCGAATTGAAACCGCTTTCATAAGCAAGTCCGATAATGGAAATGTGTGCGTTTTCAGGATTTTTTGCCAATTCTTTAAAATGTTCCAAACGGTAATAGTTTATAAATTCGTTGAACTTTTTCCCAACATATTCATTCAACAACCATGAAAGTTGATTTGGGTGAATTTCAACTTGATTGGCTAAATCCCGCAAGGTAACAGAAGGATTTAAATATGGCTTTTCTGTTCTAACAAACACCAGCACTTTATCAGCAAACTCTGTTGCAGTTTCTTTATTGAGTAAGGGCCTTTTTTTCGTTACTATTTTTTGGGGAGGTAAGTGTCCGTAAAGTTTTTTGTGATAATGCATATACCTTTCATCGTCCACCAAACCATTTACAAGCGGATCGGAATAACTTAAAAGCAATACCGAAGATTTCATTTTTAACGAACGTTCCAATAACTCAAAGGCCTCATCAAACTTTCGAAGATTTGCATAAGCCAGAAACAAGTATGAGTGTGCCTGGAAAGCTGCCGGGTTTTCAGCTTCTTTCTCTAACTTTTTTAATTGAACACCAGCATTTATTCTGTCCCCTTTTAATATGTTAGTAAGGCAACGGATTCCCAGTTGCTCATGCGGAATTAATATTTTTTCAGGCACATTTTCAATTCTCTGCAGTAGTTCATCATACTTTTTTTGAAAAAGCATACAATAGCAATGAACTACAAAAGCAGGAATGTTTTTGGGATTTTTTTTCAGTAATTCCTCTAAAACAGTCATTGCTTTTTCAAATTCTCTGGTTCGATAATGATAATAAGCTCTATAAAAAAGTGTTTCCTGGTTTAAAGGATCTATACCTAGTGCAAATTGCAAATGATGATGAGCCTTTTCTATTTCACCAGAAAGAATGTACAGAAAAGCTATGTATTGTTGCGCCTCCGGATAACTTGGCTTTAGTTGGAGGGATTTTAAAATATGCTTATGTGAATCCGCAAAATTACAATCAGTAAAAAAGGACAGGTTTGCTAACAAATAATGTACACCAGCATTTTCAGGATTTAATGCATATGCTTTGTGTGTGTACTCGACTGTCTTCTTCCATGCTTTTTCGGGGGGCATAAATTGTGTTGTTGCCATAAAACTATATGCATCAGCCAGTCCGACATACGCCTCCGAAAAATCAGGATCGATTTCAATTGCCCGGTTAAATATCTCAATAGAAGTATTTACATCTCCGGGGTTCCACTTATTGAAATGATATCTTGCCTTCAAATAATAATTGTAAGCATCAAGGTTAACGGTTTTACTTTCTATTAAATGTTCTTTAATTTCCAGGTGTCCAAACTGCTCCCGGAGCTTGTCCGCAATTAAAAGGCTAATTTCATCCTGAACTTCCAGGATATTTTCCAGCTTTCTGTCCCATGATTCCGCCCAGAAATGAATGTCATCAGCTGCCTGAATTAATTGAGCCGTAATTCTCAATTTATCGGATGCAATTTGCACACTACCTTCAAGTATGACTTCAACATTCAACTGATTAGCAATCTGCTTTAGCGTTATTTCTTTGTTTTTAAAATAGAAAGACGATGTTCGGGAAATGACTTTTAATTGTTCGATTTTGGCTAGTGCATTGATAATTTCTTCAGTAATTCCATCGCAAAAATATTCATTCTCAACCTTAGCACTAATATTTATAAATGGAAGTACTGCTATGGTTTTATCTTTTAGGTTTGTTTCCAGCATAGACTCAATATTTTAGTAATGGAGGATTACTAATCCCAACTGACAATGAAACAGTTTTAGGATTAAATATTACATTATAAAATCCAGCTTTAGTTACTATTGTATAATTGATAACCATATTCGAATCCTTAACAAGATAAAAATCAGCATAATCTTTGTCATTGCATTTTTTATCAATAGAAACCTGAAGTTTTATCTCCTGACAAAAAGTTATCAAAAAAATCATTGTCAACACTATTATTATGACAAACTCCGCAGTAAATTCCGCACGGTGGAATAAATCCATTATAAGGTAAGATTTTGTTTTCTATCCTCACTATTTACTTCAATCCTTTCTTATACCTTACAACCTCTTTTAGATCTTTAATCTGTTTTTGTTGATCAATATCAATAATCAAAGGGATAAGTTTTCCTATAGGTTTTGCTACCTCAAACACCTCCTTTATTTTATTATCAATATCTAAGTCTAAAACCCCTATTCCTGTTTTTTCTGTGAAATAAAAACCTGTTTTTATATAGTTCTCCCAAATAGAAAGCCAAAGAATAGTTTTTTTCTTATAAACTACTTTGCACAGCCATGATTTTCCATCTTTGTAAAACCGCCATTGAGGTTCCAAACTAAATTCATTAGTAAAGATTTCAATTAGTTCTTGATAGATAATGAAAAGTTCTTTACCAAGAACGCTCTCCAAAACTTTATCAGTAGGCTCTATTTCTTCCTCTCGTAAAAGTATCGTTTCATTGTCTGATTTCATAACTTCTCAATTTTAATTGTATTCATTTTTACCGAAGGTTCATTTTACCAAAAGGCATAACAGTAAATTGTATGCTGGTGTTCATTGTTCAAAGTCAATCTGTTACAAGTTTTTACAAATCTAATATTTTATCTTAATCAATCTACACTGACCTTGATACAGAGTACGAACCGAACCGACCGAAGGGAACTAATCGAAGTGGAGCTCAGCACAGCTAATTTATTTTGTTTTTTTGTGGATGGGGAAATCCCAAACCGCCCTTAAAGGCGGTAACAGGGCTGGCATTTGTTAGCTCTTTGGCAAGTTTTGGTCTGAGCCTGGCTCGTGTGACTTGCCAATGTGCTAAGAAATAGGGTTGGCATTTAATTGACATATCGAAAAAAAAGTTTAAAGCTCTATATGTTTTCATATTACAATTTTTAAACAAATTAAAATTTACCTGATATAGGGCCTAAATATGAATCCTTAAGACCTCCTGTATCAATTACAATTTTTTGAATAATCATTCCCGGGTCAATTGAATAAATGCGAAGTGTATGCTTACCGGGTTCATTTAGTATTACATTGGTTTTATTAATAGCACTGTTTCTAATAACATTTGCAGCCCATTCTCTTGAATATTCTTTAACGTCATTATGGTGCAAAACCATATCCCTATTATCAACCTGCACGCCATATTGTGTGCTATGAGATTTATCTTTAGCAAACAATGGCAGCATATATGTAAAAATAGTAATCACACCTGTATCTGTTACAAAAAAATCATATTCCACATATGACCCGTCACCGGAATCATACCTTGCACTGCCTAATTGAAGTGATGCATTTGAATAGCCCAAGCCTTCAATCGACTGAAATTGGATGTCCCCAATTTCTGTTTTGCGCTGAAAATCTGTTGGACGAATGCTAATTACACCGTTGTTTTCAATATAAACATTTTTAAGGTTCTTTTCAGGTCGGACAGCTGTTACCTGAATGGTTTTTGTGGTCTTTCCATCGGAAATTATAACTTCTCCATTGACCTCCGTATCATATTGGATTAAATCCCAATCGATGGATACATTAACACGCTGTTGGTCTTTAACATCCCCATTGTTTTTATCAAGCAGTATCCAGGGTGATGTTGTATTTACATTGTATGAGAATGGGATGTTACCTGTACTATAAACTTCAAAAAAATAAGTATCATTAAAGAGGCTGTTAAACTTTGGTAAGGAAAGGACGATTGCTGAATCTGATGACTGTCCTTCCACAAACAATGCCATACCTGATGTGTCAGGTAACTCTATCGTCTTTGTCGGAGATAATTGTTCTTTAGGCAAAAAACCCGGAGCAGTCATCATACCATTCCATTTACCATCAAGCAAATTATTGAATTCATCAGTTAGTGAAGCCAAGCTGTCGTGGTAAAGTTTTACATCATTAGCCAATACATTTGTTAAAGCCCTGCCTTGTGAAGCATACCATCTGTTTTTTTGTCCTGTTAACATTTCGTGGTTATATAACGATGCGCCTTTTACCGGATAATATACTAACTCGAAATATGCGGCTTTCTTTTCTTCCGGCAATTCATTCATAATGGTTTTTGCCATTTCTGAAATTTTGTTGTATTCGGCAAGACGGTTTTCGGCTTCTTTGTAATTAATAAATGAAAATTCCGTGTCTTTTACATTTTCTACCTGAAATAGACTGTTCCATCGCCAGTCCCAGGTCATATATTCGGGTTTTCGTATAAAACCATGGTAATAATATCTATACAGAATGTAATCCAACTGTTCTTTATGCTCCTTACCAAATATTGCAGAAAGTTTTTCTACCTTATACTGATTGATATTATCGAAATTAAATCGGCTAAAATCCCATGCCATATCCAAAAAAAGTTGCATTCCCATTTCTCCCGGTTTAATATCCCCAACATTTAAAAGCCAGTATTTATCTGCTCCTAAGGAAAAAGCTTTTTGCATTTCGGAATACATTAATGCTGGAGGTGTGGTATTCAACCATAGATAATCGTTAGGCCATCCAAGGTATGATTGATGATAATACACCCCTGAACCGCCTTTCCGCTTTTGTTCATCTGGATTACTAAGTTTTTTAATGTATCCATAATTGTCATCAGGCCATACTATAGTTATTTCTTCTGGTACTTCAAGGCCTTTTTCGTAAAGTCCAAGAACTTCCTTGTACGGAACAAAAATCTGAGGAATTTCAGATAGCGGTTTGTCTATATATTTAGATAATATTAAACGTTGGTCTTTAATTGCCTCATCAAGCATTTTCAATTTATCATTGTCCGAACCGCCTTTCATGCCCTCGTCGTGCATGCCCCTTAGTGCAATGGTGTATATATTGTCGTTTTTGTATGTCTGCTTTACACGATTGTCAAGCACTTCAACTATTTGCGCTTTGTTGGTTGCGTAGTTCCACTCACCTTGTGTTTTTTTATTCCACTCACTTGCGTTGTTGTACAAAAGAGGTTCGCAATGGCTGGTGGTAACCATGATACCATAAGCATCTGCCATTTCCATGTTTCCGGGTACGGTATAGAAAGCTTTAGTGCATTCATGCATGGCAGGAGCTACCATGTTTGCTTTTAAACGTAACAACAATTCAAAAATCTTTTCGTAAGTTTTTGGGCCAATGTCTCCAACTTCGGGGTCAATATTTTTTGCAGCCCATGGGTGAAGCCCCCAGTCTTCATCGTTTAAAAAGATACCCCGATACTTTACCGATGGAGCCTTAGATGTATGTGATGTATTTTTGATATACAACTCCTTGCTTTTATTCACCGGTACATCCGCCCACCAATACCAAGGGGAAACGCCCAACTTTTCCGACAGGGTAAAGGCGCCATAAGAAGTTCCTCTTCTGTCGCTACCTGCAATGACCAATGCTTTTTTTACGCCTTTGAAGGGCTTATCGATGGTTTGAATGATGAATCGTTCCCATTGGTTTTGAATACTATCAACAATTAGTCGTTTTTCAACAATGAGCCTATCTATCAATTTATTTTTACCAATTGTTCCTACAATAATTATATTACCTTTTAGTTTTTTACTATCAGTTAGTATCAACGGTTTTTTATTGGAGATCATCTCAATATCTGAAGCAAATAATTGAGCTGTTTTATGAACAACTTCATAATCTGTAGTATCGAAATAAATTGAAGCACTTATTTTTTGATTTACAATTGTAAAACAGTCATCATTTTCGGCAGATTGATGGATTATTTGAATTTGTGCAAACAAAACTTGTGGAAGTAATAGAGCAATAAAGAAGAATTTCTTCATCCTGTTAATGTGTTTTATGATTTAATAAAATCTTAAAATTGTTTATTGTATGATTATCCTTCGGTAACTCGTAAGATTTGGTTCTCCATTATCAGTTACTTCGCAAATCACATGAATACTTTTTCCACCTAATTCTTGCGGAATTTTAATGTTGATTTTACTGGAATTTTTGTTGGTAATGACTATCTCCTGCTTATAGGTTCCAGATTCGAGCTGTATCCACCATTTAAAACTTAAATTGTTATTTTCGGGGTCATAAGATTTTGAAGCATCAAGAAAAACCTCTTTTCCCTGTTTCCGTTTAATAGAAATGGGTTCTGTGCCACCATTACCATTAATAATTACAACAGGATTTCGATTGCCCTTACCGAAAGCTGCCCAATCCATACGGGCGGCAAAATTGCTAAAAGTAGCTGAATAGAAATAAGCTTCATACTTTTTGCAGATATCATAAGCTTCTCCAGCATGATTAGTATATGCAAAAGTAGTATCATCCGGGCAAATACCCCATTCAAAATAACCACCCCAACTTACCTGACCTGGGACAAGTGGATTGTTTAATCCATTTGGCATTAGATAAAGAAATGAAGGGGTATCTCCTTCTACACCATACTTATATTTGGGATAAACTTTCCCGAGATTTCCATGACTCTGGATATTAAGGGCATATTCATCCCATTTTTGACGACCTGTACCATTTTGATATTTCCATGCACACTCATCCCAAAGAAACATAAGTTCTTTCTCAAATTCTTTTCGCAGCCATTGGTGTGAACTAATGTTGTAAGGAGTTCCTTTTTCATAACCTCTGTCCTGGTCGGTAATTGCATAGGTAGGTATTTTATGCAAAAAAGTTTTTAATTCAGCTTCATTTCTATCCTGTTGTACTTGCCAAATGGCTTGTGCCAATGTGTTCCCACCTCCCCAAAGTAAAATCCAAAGCGGTCTATCGTCGTTTTCATCTGCAAGCTCAATTATCAGATTGCTACCATCAGAGATGTTATTTACACCAATTTTGTCGATTCCTCTTTGTTTACTGCCAAATACAGTATGTTTTCGCAGATAATCTGCACTTGGCCAATAACCTATAAATTGTTGTGTTTCATCTGTCTTGAAATCAACCTGATTTGACCGTTTCATGAGATTTGGCAAATCTTTTTCGTATGCATCAATGGCATCATGAATCAATTGAAAAAAGTCATCACGAGTTTTATCAAGACTCCAACCAGTTGTAAAAATGATTCCTTCAATTTCAAACATGTCGGCATGTACTAGCAGCCTCACCAAAGATTCACTATCGTCAGTTTCCCATGTTGAAACATCTGTTAGAACTACGATGCGTGGTTTTAATGATTTCACATCCTGTTTCTGCTTTGCAAATACAGGAACCATAATAAAGATTAGAATGATTTTTAAATAGTTCTTTAACATGATAATACCATAATTTATAAAAGCCATAAATGTATCAAAAATGCACGGGTGCGCTAGAAAAAAAACAACTCTTTTGCAAACTTCGGTTTGCTCACGTTTCAGGTTCGTGAGGGCTTCGTCGTTACAGGGCTGGCTTGCAGTTGTTTAGCTTTATTACTCCTTATCCATCCATGAGCTCGCAAGCTCGGTTCCCCTCGAAAAGCACTGATCTATCCACGGGACACCAATCCAATCAAGTTACAACTACATTTAATACGAACTGTGCCGTTTGAATACACACTTATCCGGCAATTAACTATACAGCTTTAGCTGTTGGGCTTTAATATTTTATAATCTTTTCTTTATAAAACTTATCATGTATTTCGTAAATTAAACAATAACAGCCTCTATTAAAACTACTTAAGTCAATACTATTGTTATTCCAGATGTTTTCTTGTAATAACAAAACACCGCTTGCTGAATATAATCGAAGATTAGTTATTTTTTTATTAGTATTAAAATACACCTGGCCCTTTGTTGGATTAGGGAAAAGATGAGATTCTTCTATGTACTTATTAGAAAAAATACTTGGAGAAGTATTCTCATTTTTAAAAATGTAAACTGCACCTGCATCAGTTATTTCATTACTTTCAATTCCAGCACCTCTGGCTCCAACAAAAATATGACTCTTATCCATTGCAACAGAAAATCCAAACTCATCTCTGATAGAACCATCAGATGGTAATAATAATTCTGTTTCAGTCATATTTTTCCAACCAGTTGAAGGTTTGTTATAAACATAGACAGAACCACTATAATCACCATTTCTTGCATCCCAGTATGAACCCACAACTGCCATAGTATCATTTAAAAGTACAGAACCTCCGAAGAAATACATTATCTCCGTTGATTCTGACAGAGAGATTGAATCTGTTCTCGTGGGAGTTAGTATTGCTGTTTCGGTCATATCTTCCCATCCAGTTGATGGTTTTTCATACAAATAGGCAGAACCAATAGTATTATTATAACATGTTGCATATTCTGCTCCAACTAATACTGTGTTATTACTAATACATACAGAAGATCCTAAAGATGAATTTTCATTTATTCCATCTGAACATGTAAGCTTTGCTGTTTGAGTCATATCTTCCCATCCAGTTGATGGTTTTACAAATATGTATGCTGACCCTGGATAAGAACCGCTATATGTATCTAAGCTTGCTCCTGTAACAACTGTATTACCTGAAATATCAACTTTCTCCCCAAATCTGTCTTCATTGGTAGCATCGGTTGAAGTTAATGTCGCCTTTTTTATCCATGTTCCTTGGGTCTTTTCATAAATAAATATTTTTCCGATTACTTCATCAGCAGTGTTTGCTCCAATAACTAAAGTTTGTTCTTCAATCGAGACACCTGTTCCGAAATTGCTGCTTGAATTTTCTGGAGGCATTATTATAGAGGATTCAGTCATGTCCTGCCATCCTGATTTCGGTTTATTAAATATTAAAACTTTACCTAAAGCACCAATTACAATAGTGGTGTCAAAAACATCTACTGAAAACCCAACTCCATCACCTTCTACAGGGTTTTGAGGTGATAAGGTTGCAATTGTCTCCCACGCACCTGCATTGTTTTGTAACACATAGGCACATCCTTTTGCATTATCATGATAAGGAGCACCGACAATAAGTATGTCATTCTCTACAGCTATCGACTGACCATACCAATCAGCAGCATTAACAGAAGTGTTTTTGGGGAGTGTTTTTTGAATCTCACTCCATTCCTGTGCACTACTATTAATTTGTACACCTAAGGAAATAATAAATATGATTAAAAGTTTAATTCTCATTTTTATTGTTCTTTTATGTTCATCTTCACATGAATTCAGTTTTAGCCCTACTGCTAACGAGCTAATGTGAAATTTAGTAGCGGAATTCAAAGCTTTTTCCCTATCCGTTAATTGTTTTTGTAAATATATGAAGTTTTACAAACCCACCATCCAGGCTATAAATTTTACATTTTGTTAGTGCTAGTGATTGATTCAACACTAATTTTACTTTTATTCATATATGAAGTCTTAATTTTCATATAAATTACCTTGATTCAATAATAAAGTTACTTTTTAAATCCCGAGATTCTCATTAGTCTGCTGAATCACCTTAGATAATAAAGATTCATCCTCATGAGCAACAATATTAATATCTTGATAATTTCTAATAATTAAAACAATTCCCTCAAAATGAGCAAATGAATTTGTTAGATCATAGAATCCATCTAGAATTGAGTTAAAACTGTAGTTATGCGCTCCAATCTAAACCGAAACTAGTTATATTTTCTGTTTCATATTTATCATCTCCACGCAACCGAGCTTGCGAGCTCACCAGAGGTAATGTTTTTTACTTTTTGTTGTTGGCAGTTGGTTAAAATACAAGGTCATTCGCTTATTCTAGAAATCGAATACCCTAAACTAAAAAGAAACAAAAATGTATTATCGGTTATTTCACCACCATATTCTTGATTTGGAAACCATTCAGCAAGTTTCGTGAAATTAAAACTATAATATCCACCTAGACCAAACTCAATTTTTTTCAATGGAATCTTAATTCCACACCCTAATATTCCACCTATTGGCATTTTATTTAATGAATTTTTATTGTTCCCTAGATCATCTAGATTTTCATTTCCATATAGAATATCTATTCGTGGTCCAAACTCAACAAACGGTTCTATAAAGTCAGTGGAATATTTCAATCGAGCTAAAGTATTAAGTGAAATATATTTTAATCTTTTATTATCTGGAATAGGAAAAGTAGATCCACCACCTTTTTCAACAAGACCAATATTTGAATTCAAGCTAAAAAAATCTCTCTCGAAGTAAGATATCCCAATAAAAAATGTTGGTGCAGAATGATTATCCTCTAAATAATCGTCATATACATTATTTACATGCATATTTAAATTACATTCTGAAATTCCCCCAGAAAATGCGATAGTTTGACCACTTGAGATAAATGTATTGGAAAAGAATAGAATAATTATTATCCCTTTATAAATAATAGAAATATCAGATAAAAACAATTTAATATTCATTGCACTCCTTATTAATAATAAATCATTTTAATTTAGCTTATAGTATTATCAAATCTATTATACCTAATATTAAATAATGTACCTTATCTTGATTGATGTAACAATCCAGTTTTCGAGTACGAGAATTATGACTAGTGCCAAAACTTAGTTCTAATAATCAACGCATTATAATTGCACCAAATCTATCAATATTTATGTCAATTTATCCTCCCACATTTGACGTTTACTAAAGAAATTAATCTCTAATTTCGCGATGTAGGGAATTACCCACGATGTTGGGGGTAAGCGCCAGTTGCGTTATTTATTTTAATTCATTTGTTTGAATTATTGATAAAGATAGTTTGAAATACCGGATTTCCAAATCCCAAAAGCAATTGCGGTTACCATGTGTTGTGTGCCGATTTTTTTATCAAATCATAACGAGAATTGTTTTAATTGCTGCTAAACAACCTATTGCACAAAGTTTAGTTGCATATTTACTTTCTTCTAAACTTATATCCTTTCCAAGTTTTCCTTTTTTTATAATTCCGTTCTCAACAGGAATTTGTCCAGCATTATAAATCAGGTTTCCAGTCCGTTTTGCAGGTATGTAATTCGCAACAGGTTTTGGAACTTCTGGAAGTTGAATTCCTAATTCCGTTAATTTAGTTTCAATTTTATTCATCTGCTTGTTTTTAAATTATTTAGCCTGATTTAAGGACTGTGTCAAATTATGCACAGCGGTTTGTGTAAGAAACTTAGCGCTTTTCAACGCTCCAAGCTATCAAATCGTTACTAGTTATATTTTGTGTATTACCTATCAAATGCAGCATCTCCGCGCTATGTTTTATTCATTTTGTTAGCCATAGTTTTTATTATTTGTCAATTTGATCGTAACTGACTTTTATCTTCGCTTTCTTTGAGCCTACGTTGTACTCAATAAGAGCATATTTATATCCCAACGCTTCTATTGTTCCATTAATTTTTATTTCCGAACCACCCATTGAGTCCTCTTGAGTCATTTTTAATTTAACATCTTCACCAATCTTGTAGCCCAAAATCGCTATCTCTGAATTTGATCTATCATACAAGAAAACCGAATTTATGGAATAATTACTTGTCCTTAATCTATTTTTTATATCAAAAAATTGCACTATTAATTTTGAATGTTTTATATCCATTACCTCTCCTTGTCTATATACATCATGATCTGATATATAAACTTTCGCTCCAGGATAAAAGATATCCTTTGATTTGGAAATATTATGATGCAATGTATTGATGTCCTCTATAATACTTGTCGAATCCTTTTTGTTAAAGTCAACTACCTCTGCTGAGATAATCACAACATTTTTGGAATATAGCAAGTAAAACTCTTTTTTATAATCTACGGTTACATTTGCAAGAGCCTGACCTTTACTCAAAGGATAATTCTTATATAGGTTTCTTTTGGCTTCAAAAACTAACGCATCGGTGCTTATCCCTCCTAATCCAAATACTTTTGTTATCTCAGCTCTACCAATAGCTAAATCAACTATTGTAAAGTCTGAATCACTCAAAAAAGCATTTCCAGTCATAACTCCGGAATGATATGCACAAGAAGATAATAATGTCATGCTTAAAAAAATAATTAATGTTCTATTCATAGTGAAAATCATATTAAAAATTATCTATTTATCTACAACGCTCGAAAATTATGGCTAAATAATAAATATTCTATCAAACGTTAACTAAAAGTAAATCAAATTGGCCATTTGAACAAAGAGCCCACGGGTTCGATTAAAAGCTCTGATAATGGTTGATAAAATACTTATTAGTTGTATGCCGTTGATATGCTATCATTCAATTCTTGTAATATCTTTTCAAAAGTATCAGGGTATGTTATTATATCTTCCAAACTATATCCTTTTGTATCTATTAAGTATGTAACTGCGAATCTATACAATTTGTATCTGTGCCATGGATTATTAATATAGGTCCGAGATTCAATTAGCTCTAACATTTGATTTTCATCAATTTCTTTATCATAAAATGCAATCCACTCACAGACACCCTCAATTTTCCAATTTTCAGTTTTAATTAATCTTCTGTATTTTTTTAATCCAATCTTTTTGCGAAGTATGATATGAGTCGATTCATGTGCAATAACACTTTTTATACTTCGGCCTTTTAATCTTCCGTTTTTATTTGAATTGAAGGCAATATTTCTTTTAAAATCAGCATTGGCAATGTAAATATTATTTGTTGCCATATCTGAAGCCCCTGATGGTTTATGCCCTAAAAATGTATGTAACCAAAACAAAGAATATGAATTACAAATAAAGACGTCATATCTACCTTGTTTATAATTAAGGAAATCATTTATCACCAACTTATTCGTCATATTAATAATTTCTACAGCCGTTGAATCGATAGGTGAATTTGAATAAAATGTATAGTTTTTATGTTTGAATTTGTGCAAGTAAATCAATTCCGGATAAAGCTTAATTATCCCAAGTATTGTGAAAAGTATGATAAGAATTATTAATACCTTCTTTTTAATTGTTTTTCTCATTTAATTTTATTCGGTCTCTTCAACTTTAATCACCCCCTAATTCACATGGTGTCACTATGGCATATAACAAATAAGTAGTCTATCAATCGTTAACCAAAAGTAAATCAGAATGGCCATTTGAACAAACAGCCCTCGGGTTTGATTATAAGCTCTGATAATGGTTGATAGAATACTTATTTGTTGGCTGTAGTTTATTATTATTCATGTATTTTCATCCAAATTTCATTATATGAATTATTATTTCCTTTAATAAACATAAATCCATCTTCAATATATATATCAAAAGAATTCTTTGATCCCAGGTATTTTTCATAACCACTTCCTGTATATTGAAGAAATTCAGTGTAAACATTTTGCTTAAGATTATACGCCCCCATAAATGCAGCGTACATCTTTTTTGGTTGATCGACAAAATCAACCACCATAAATGTTTCTGGAGTAATTAACTTATATCTTTTTTGACCTTTGCGGCCATTATAATTTGTTACTGGCAAACTATCTTTTAAGCTACATAATTGCCAAGTTCCAACCAAATCTTTTTCTCGAATTTTTTTGTTTCTGGCATTGACGTCAATACTACTAGTAAAAATAATAATTGCTGTTAAAATTACTGGTAATGATAAAATCGTTAACTTTTTCATTGTATTAGTTTTTAAATTAAATAATTCTTTTCCCTTTTTTAATAAGTTTGTCCATTGAGAAAATAGTCTTACATTTTTATAATTATCATTTTGTGATAGACCAAAAAAGTTAAAATCCAGAACGTCAGAAATCAATTTTAATGTATATCCTCTTGGTATCACCTTACCTGACTCAATACGTTGTAATGTCCGTACACTTAAATTACATTTTTTAACCAATTCCTCTTGAGTTAAACCTTTACTTTGTCTTAACTCAATAATTTTTAATCCTAAATCTGGTTGTTTCATAAATAATAATCTTTTGCAATATTGAAAAAAACTTAAAAACTAATCCGTTTCTTTATTGAATTTATCCTGTCTTTTTAATGACACTTCACGTCATTTACCCGAATTTAATAGTGTTTAAATATTCTATATCAGTATGTTAATGGCTTTTTTGAAAATTACAGCAACAACCGAATAAATACCACTAGCGGTATTTATTCCCATTGTGTCATGACCTCAAATGTAAAGAATCAATCGGTTTTATGATATTTGAAAATGAATTATCTGCTATGTGAGTATAAATTTCAGAAGTTTTCGTCGAATTATGACTTAGTAAGTTTTGTATGTTTTTTTAGATTCACACCTGCCCCAAGTAAGTGTGTCGCAAAACTAAATTTTAAAATATGCTGTGCTACTATTAAATCTTTAAGAAAATGCGAAATTACAATAGTAAATGAGTTATATTGTTATTTTAAATTTTGTTCCTTTATCAATTTTACTCTCAACATTAATTGTCGCTCCTATTTTATCAATAAATTCCTTTGTTAATAGTAGTCCAATCCCAGTGCTGCTTTCACCACTAGTTCCAAAAGATTGTTTAATATTATATTTAAATAAATTATCTAAATGCGTTTTAGACATTCCAATTCCAGAATCCTGAATTGTGATTTGGTGTTTGTTGTTTTCTAATTCCACCTTAATATTAAGCTCTCCACCATTATTATTATATTTTATTGCATTTGAGATAAGATTTCTCAGAATAGCTGTTATCATATTTTTATCTGTCTGAATAATAGTATGCTCTGCACTATACGAAGTGTTTACTTTTATTGATTTTAACCGGAGAGCATAATTAAAAAAAGATAAAAGCTCTTCTACTATTTCATTAATATTTACTGTTTGAATCTCAGGTTTCAATTTAACCAAATCGCTTTTTGACCAATTAAGCAAATTATTAAGTGTGCTAAAAGAAGTCGAACTAATTTGACTTAATGATATAAGCGAATTTTTTAATTCAGCAGTATCAAAATTATCAAAGTCATTAGTAACCAATTGAAGGTACTGATGTAATGTAGCTAAATTGCCACTAACATCATGAGAAATCAGAGACATAAATTTTGTTTTTACTTCATTTAATTCTTTGAGTTCTATATTGCGTAAAAGAAGTTGTAAGTCAAGCTCAATGTGCAGTTTAATTTGATTTATTAAATCAATAAAATCCTTGTTGTAATAATTTTCCTTATTGTCTAAAACGCAAACTGTTCCAAAACATTCACCATCTGGCCAATTTATCGGTACTCCCAAATATGAAATCATATTTATATCAACATCAGGATTATTATTATTCCAGATTTCGCTTTTCGTGGCATCGGGTACAATTAATTGTTTTTGGGTTCCTATTACAGTTTCACAATAAAGACCATACTTCAATTCAGCCTTTTCATTCTTTTCATATGGATTGCTGTCTGAACTACTTTTAAGAAAAACTTCAATATTGTCGCTATTTAACCGCATAATCAAACCAGAAGGAACATTTATAATTTTTGCAAGTGTATCTATTAATGTTTGCCATTTTGAGATGGTTGAATCAATAATCTCTGGTTTAGAAGCAGATGAAATACTTACCTTTTTTGATTCCTGTGTCTCACGAATTGTAACTTTTGCAAAATTTTCCATCCCTTCTCTTTAATATTTTACTCAAGTTAATAAAAAAAATCTCAGGTTTAACTATCAAGGAAGTGTGGTTTGTCTAATTGGCCATAACGGATCGCGGTAAGAAACAGTCGCGTCATTCATAGCGTTTCTGTATCCAGATACACCGACCAGTTCTGTTTTAATTTCAGTTTAAATATAGCACTTTCACAGCGCAATTTTTTTTACCGCTTGTTGTAGCTTGTATTTTATTTTTCAATCAATTCAAATAATTCTTCAACTTTAATATCAAAGAATCTAGCTAATCTAATCGCTAAAATGGTTGAAGGTATAAATTTCCCATTTTCTACAGTATTTATGGTCTTTCTTGTCACACCAATTTTAGTTGCGAGTTCTTCCTGTGTCAAATTCTTTATTGCTCTCTGAACTTTAATTTGATTTCTTAGTTTCCAGTTATCCATTTCAAGCTCGATTATATATCAATGACGAAACTAATCCTGAAAGAACACCAAGATATAATGTGATTTCACAAACAATCAAGGCTGAAATATTAGTAAAAATAGAAAGTCCAAGAAATAAACCTAATAATATAATCAGAGACCAATACCCAACTATAAAAGATTTGTTTTTATTATGTATTGTTAATTCATCATTTAGTGCATTTTTTAAATCATTATCTGAATTTACAATTTTTCCAAGTTTAAAATATCGAAAAAGACTTAGAGCAAAAATTACCCACCCAATTAATCCAAATAAAATTATCAAACCAAGCAATAATTTATTACCTATTAAATCTTTCAGTATAAATCCTCCAAACCAAATTATCCAACCTAGAGTAAACCATTTTATCAAGTTATATCTCGTTTTATCAAGTTTTTCAATCATTGAACTTTCCATATTTCTCAATTTAAAATGTAACATGTACTTATCTATATGTAACCTACGCGTTACAAACATATGATTTAAAAATCATATTATCAAATCTTAAGCTGAAATTTTCCACGGAGCTTCCGAAATATAGCTACAACGGCTCGAATATGCGTAGTACGGGATTTCAAAGCACTTTACTGCCAAGCCGCATCGTTGTTTATTAAATGCTTTAATGTTCAAATTTACCAAATCGCCCCGCATTACGTATATTTATTTGTTGTAGGGCGTTTTTTTTCCTTACTTTCTATTTTTTTATTATAAATCTAAATGTAACAAAAATAATTATCCCACCAATCCCTTGTTCTACAATATGATAAATTGTATTTGTAACCTGATAAGAAATTGATGATTCATGAACTGCTGCCATTGTTAGTCCATGAGGAAAAACCCATAAAACACCAATTATAGCACCAATCTTAATCCCTTTTACAAATGAATCATTTTTGTCTTTTGAATTCAGGTAAAAATAACTCATTAGTAGACCCAGTAGAATGTATGCTATTAAAGTAACACCAAGTCCTTCATGGTGAGGATGCATGTTCTCATTAACTGCTGGCATTATTAAATTGTGATATAACCCTCCAACCACCCACATTCCAAATCCTGATATAAATGAGGCAATTGTCATTCTGTAAAGGTTCTTTTTCGTGTCCATAATTATCAAATTTTAAGTTTATAAATATTGGTCACAAAGTTCACAATCATATATTTATAAAACTTGAATAAACAGACTATTTTAAAATTTCTGAAGGTTTAATTCCAAAATTCTCTTTAAATGTCCTTGTAAGATGAGATTGGTCAGAAAACCCTCCAATAAATGATGCTTCCGTTAAATTATTATTTTCATGTACTGCTGAAATTGATTTTAAGAGCTTGCTATGCAGTACAAATCTGCGAAAAGTGAGTCCTGTTTCTCTTTTAAAAAGTCTATTGAAATGGCTTACCGATAAATTAACTATTTCAGCAACATTCTCTACATGCAACTTTACATCCTCACTTTCCATGATAAGTCTAAGTGCTTTTAATATCCGAATGTCAATTTCCTGCTTCTCAACACTAATGTCTGGAATCATTGATATTATATGAAGAATATTTTCAACCGTCTCCTGAGTATTAAAATCCGAACAATACCAATTTCTTATTAAGGATAAAACGTGTTGAAATTCTAAATTATCAAGTTTTCTTATTGGTTGCGAGGAATTTGTAAGTCGAATCCCTTCAATAGAATACGGTACAATATGAATAAAGGCAATATGCTCTTCTTTACATGTTTCAATACTGAAATCAATATTTTTTTGAATCAGCACAAATTGATAATCATCTTGATAGCCCTCTGAAGTATATATTTTAAAAGTTTCTCCAAATGATATAATTACAGTCAGGGCATAATGTTTATGGAAATCAGATACAATATTCTTTCCAATAAAAATCCCTCCGATTTTTGAGAATCCAATTTTTGATATTTTATTATTCTTGGTCATAGTTTAAACGGACGGATATGTTAAATGCCTTACAACGTTGTATATATGCAAAGTTGGCGATTGCAGGCTTCAACCGACTGAAAGGAGCTCAGCTCAGCTAAACTTAAAACCATTACAATTTTGCAGCGAGCCACAACCCTTTAATTTACTACTGCCACGCCTATTTTGTATATTGTTAGGCAAATGTTGCTTATCCCTTCAAAATTATATTTTTCATCACTTTCCTAATAGTCGGACTTTTCATACTATTTTGCCAACTAATATTATCAAGGCTAAAATAAATCATTTGCAATAGTCTATGCTACAATCCTATGCAACAGACTAATTATTTTTTATTATTAAGCTTTTTACCTACTTCCAACAATATTTCAATTGATTTTGGTGGTACATTACCATTGCCATCAGGACCTATGTTTAGCAATAAATTACCTCCATTACTATGGATTTCCTGAATCTTGTTATAAACTGTTTCAGGAGATTTCCATGCGTTGTCATCTACTTTAAATCCCCAGGAATTATTTAAAGTATAACATGCTTCCCATTCATAATTCACTTTTTCTTTCAGATGTTCTTGTTCCGGAGTACCAAAGTCTTTTTTAAATGATTCACGTTTAGCAACCCTGTTGTTAATGATGATATCGGGTTTTAACGCTCTTATGTAATTATAAAGATCTGTTCCTACATCATTATTCCACCATTCAACCCAATCTCCATCAAACCATAAAATGTCGCTATCATAATTTTCTATCAGTTCTTTTATTTGATTCTTCATATATTTGATATACTCACTACGCTTATCTGCTTTCATTTGTACATGGCCCCATTGTGTCCAGAAATCCCCTCCTGTATTATTGCGTTGTTGACTATTATGGTGCCAGTCTATAATACTGTAATAGGTGCCAAATCTTATTCCATATTTCTTACAAGCTGCGCTAAGCTCAGCCAGAATGTCCCTTCCTTTGAATGGAGTATTGGCCACGTCAAAATTGGTATACTTGCTGTCCCAAAGGCAAAATCCTTCATGATGCTTGGTGGTAATAACTATATATTTCATCCCAGCATCTTTTGCCAATGAAGCAATCTTGTTTGCATCGAAATCTTTTGGATTAAAAGTATGGGTAAGCATAGCATAATCCTGTGAAGCAATATCAGCTCTTGCTTGTATCCATTCAGCATATCCAGTTAGGGTATCTTTGTTCCAAACACCGCCCAACTGGCTATACAACCCCATATGTATAAACATCCCATATTTTGCATCTTTAAACCACTGCATACGCTCAGCATATGCAGCTTCGGACTCTTTAGTGTAATCCTTTTTAACTTGTGAACTTGCAAAGACATTCAGCATCAATGTCAAAATAAGTATTAGTCCTGTTTTTTTCATTTTTATACACTTAAAATTAAGTTAATATAACTGTTTAAAATTTATTAATATTATCAGCCTTTCTATTTCTATCATAATAGATATTGATTTGCAGTATCATTTTTGCAATTTTGCCTAACGTTGATAACATGGGGCGTTTGGCAAATCAAGACTCCAAAGTATCAAACCGCTAACTATTTTATTAAATGTATTCATTTTCAAATTTAACACTATCCGCCAAATGACCTATATTTATTGTTGTAGTGCGTTTTTATTCAATTATTGTTCTTTTATTTCCACAAGCTGCACAAAGTTTAGCTTTTGGTGTTCTGTATGGTTTTCCACATTTTTCACAATCAGATCCAATTTCTTCAAGTGAATGATGCATTATAGCATTTGGTTCAGTTTCTCCAAATCCAGATAAATCATTATAATAATCCAATAACTCTTTGAAACGTTCTTGCCTGTCTTTCTTTAAAACTTTAATCCCTTTCGCATAAAGTTTAGAAGCTATTGCATATTCTTCATCGTCAAGCATGGGAACATCCATTTTACATCTCCAGCAATATTTAATTTCCATTTAATATTCCTTTATTATTATTTGAATCTGGACTGAAGAATTTGAATTTGTTCGTCTGTCCAATTTCGATAGCAATTCTTCCACAGATTTCGCACTCAAAAATGTCTTGAGTCTTATTTACTATATTAAGCAAATCGTGAATCATTGAAGACTCCTTTAAATCAGTTGGTTAAGGAGATACATCAAAGTACTTCTTAATCCACTCCAATCTTTTCCCATTTTTAATTGCATCAAGCAAAGAGTCAATATTACTTGTCAAGTTAAGTGAAACATCGTCAACATGAGTATCAGGTAAAATGTACCCTTTATACTTCAGATTGTCAGTCTGGTCTACAATTATATGTCCGCATTTACATTTTAATTTCGCCATTATCTATTTTTCAAATGCACAACAACGTTGAAAATATGGGGCGTTTAGCATTTCAAGGCTCCATCAAACCGCTATATCGTTTATTAAATGTATTTATGTTCAAATTTAACACTTTTCCCCGCATTACGTATGACACTTTGTTGTATGCTGGCGTTCATTCATTACTGACTGTTTATCAAACTATTAATTATTGTTCTATTATCTGTTTCAAACCGCACAAAGCTACCTCTACGAAGTACAAATTTATCTTGTTTTTTGAGCATTGCTATCCCAATAGTGGGCATGCACCATAAAGTACTGTTGAGTCATCTGTGATGCATGCTTTATTCGTTGGGGAATCATGGTACCTCAGGTTCCTTGCAGAGTAAGCTTAACACGACTAAAATCTTTATTTTTAAGCTCATTCTCTGTGATTCCAAAATAGATCATCATATTGCCTCCCCAACCTGCATCCTTGCCATTGCACTGAAAAAGTAAACGATAATTATTGCCCCATTCATCTTCAACATAATCCTGCACCTGATCCGCTGCACCTAGAATTTTTCCCTTAGTAAAGCTCTGAGCTTCACTATCTTTATTGTTAAATAAACTAAGATCAAGCTGCGATTGTTTTGTTTCAAAATTTTCACAAACATTTTCCACGAGTTCAAGAACCTCATTATAGTTAGGAACGCTCTTTACAATATCAACACTATAATTATCTGAAAAGAACAAAGGCTGCTCTTTAAATATTTCTTTTGAGGTTAGATTTGATGGAGTAGAAGTGTACTTACTGTTTTCTAATTCGCCCTCATGAAAAATTACTTTATATTCATTTCTATAAGGCTTATCCCAGTCTATTTTATGGTTTGCGGCAACAAAAAAGTACAATATTCCTTTTGGTGGCAGCACTTTTTCAAAATCGGATTTTACATCAGATAAATTAATCTGTGCTAAGAAACTAAGAGGTTCTTTATTATACTCAGGCCATTTTATGGTATCAGGCAAATGAGGAAGCCCACCGATCTTTGACTGTCCTGTTTTTATTTTATCATTGGCATTAAATGTGGTTTGAATTAAGCGAACCTCTCCTCGCAGACTGCTAATTAACCATTCTTTATCCTCTTCTTCCTCAATAAAATCATCCCATCCATCATACTGATGAAGAGCTTTTATAAGCGCTTCGAAAGAATACTTTGGTTTGTTTGAAGGGGTATCTCCCTGTGTATTTAGTGCACTTACGGCTTCTTCAGAATCCGGGAAATAACTTAATATTTGCCTTGCAGTTTTTTCCAATTCTTCATCACCACAACTCAATCGCTCTATAGCTTCATTAATGGTTTGTTCTTTTCGATTAATTAAATATCGAATTACTAACTTATTTTGTTTAGATGCTTTAATCTTTAGTAAGTTCCATATTTCCTGACTATGGTCTGATGTATCTAACTGATTTAATAGGTCGATTGTGTAGGCAAATTCTTCTTCCGCTGCGTATGTGTCCATCAACCCTAAAGATTTGCATAGGATTTTTATTCCTTTTGTATCGGCTACCTTAATTATGGTTTCTGATAACCTGGTACTGTGAATCCAAAACGTCGTAATAAAATCTTCCACCTTGGATAGTAAAAGCGTATTAAAAGCTTCAAGAATCCAAATTAAGAATTCAGATACACCTTCGGACCATAAACCTTGATAAAATGAGACAAAAGGATCGGCATTTACATTGTTTTGCATCTTCTCGTGTGCGTGATCTAAGGCACGTTTTATCCACTCCAGGGTTAATTCGCGGTATTGGTCTGGTGCAAAATCAAAAAGAATCTTTATGTTCCTCATATCATTAATAAGGTAGTCCGGTTCGTTAGTTATCGACTGAAGAACAAGTGGTGAATATTGCTCAAAATCATGCTCACATAGCGCCAATAGTTTGTTATACCCATTATCTAATAGTTTGGGGATTTTCTTCTTAATATCTTCGTAACGGTATTTTACCAGTAAATCAAAAACAGGATCGGACATTCTTTTTTGAGCCTTATAAATAAGGTTATTATCCTTATCGAACTTACTAAGTAAATAATCGCCAACCGATGTTTTTTCTGAATTGGGTAGTTTTGTATATCGTTTACTTCCAAAAATGGTAACACAAGTATAATTTGTCATTGCCAATTCATCAAGCCAATAAATAATTTGATTAAATAACTTATTATCATCAGGTATGCCTTGCGATTCTAATTCTTTAAGCACTACTCCGAACACCTCTTCGTCCTCTTTAATCTGGTCTTTAAACCAGGAAAAAAAATGTTCATTACTTTTTTTACTATGGTTCCAGGAATTAGATGTTAAGTATGCCAATATTCTTCTGTCAATAATACTCCACTCTTTTATTGGAGCGAACACATTAACTATTTCAGGAAAATCATTTTTATCATTACTTGCACAGACCGGAGTTTCTGAAGACTCGCCATATATGAAATTAATCAACTCATCTCTTTTTCCGGTATCTGAATATTTCGTCTCTTTAATAAAGAGATTTATCTTTTTTTTGTACCTGGCAATCAGTTTTTTCATGTCCTTGTCACTCAACATTTGGGTAGTATCCGTTTTATCGCTTTTTACAACTTCCTTATCTGCTGAAGGTAATACTGAATTTTCATCTTCTCGACATTTTATTTTCAAATACCCTTTTTTCTGTTTAGCGGCTACTAGTTTACCAGCATCCTCTAGTGCTTTTTCTTCAGATTCGAATTCTTTAGTTTTTATGGTACCCTTACTGCCAATTTTACCAAATCGAATTGAGTGTGTCGTTCCATTAACCTCAATTTCCCAGAATTTTGCTGATTTATCATCTTTGTACTCAAGATATGTTTTCATAGTTTTTCCATTTTTAATGTTTGATATGATTTTTTGCATCCGCCTGCATTTAGCAAGCGGATTAATGTATTATATAAACGAGTGAAGGATTAATTTACCTCAGAACATTGTTGTTAGCCAGTTAATTAAAATCAATGGTGTGAATAATCCTCTTTACCTTACTAACTAAGTAATACTTTAATCCTAACATCAGAACAATTGTAAGATAGAATAAGATTACATTTAATATCCCAAAACCTCCTAAAAAAAGTATAATTGCAGGATATCTTCCATCTGGTAAACTACCAGTTTCAATCATAATTGAAAAAAGAAATCCAATGATAAAAAATATGGTTAATACAATGAAAGCCCTTCTTTGAACTTTAGTTTTCTCTGCCAGAGTTAATTCTTTTACATTAATAGAGGTATTCTCGATTTTAGATAACTCTGAAAATATTTCTTTTTTTATTCCAATATCTGTCACTCTGATATGCTCATAGGAATCAGCACCAAAATAAACACAAATATATTTTTTGCTTTCATCCATTTCTATCCTTTTTATTTGTGACTTGTATATAGAAAACAGACCTTCCGGTATCTCATTTTGTTCCAGAGAGTATCGAAAATCTCTTAATTTATGTTCCTTAGGATTGGCTTTATATAAATTATCGCTGTCCCAAATTACTAGCTTATCGTTTCTAGGAGTTTCATTAATCCAATATTTCATACTTATAATAATTTGTAATTCTCAAAATATCTTGCATTTATTATCTTTAAATACTACTTGTCTGTTTTCCAATTAAAATTCAAAGCACCACATTTTGGGCAGTTTAAATATTCTCTATCAAGTTCATTGAAATCACAACGGTTACATTTTCCATGACATTTATTAATGTGGGTTGTAATGTATTTAGATTCAAGATGACTAAATTTGTAATTATCCATCAAATACTTCACTGTTTTGATTGGTGAATCCTGTTTCATTTCCGACAATCGATTCTTATCAGGCTGGGAAAACTCAGGAATGTCGATTCCTTCTTTCGGTGAACAATTTTTGCACTTTAATTTCATCTTTGCTCTAATTGGCTACAACGTTTGACAATATGAAACGGTCAGGTTTTATTGATTTATCAATAGTCTTACTAAATCGAATTATAAATGGATACATCCTTTATTATTTTGTAATCAAATTATCAATTGGGAATAAACATCCATCCCAACAAGTCAAATAATCAGAATTATCTAATTCTAATCCTTTCTCATTTGGTATCGGTTTAACTGGGGCTTTAAAATAAAACATCGCTATGCTCCCTGTTTCAATCGGCGACCAAACTCTTAACATTTCATTATCAATCTGTTTTGCAATTAGTGATAATTTTTTGTATTTATCAATCACGACTAAAATCGTTTCCCCAATTAGAGGCAGCGTGCCAGTCAATCCACTTGCTTGATAATTCTCAATCTTAGTCAACTTTGAATATACATTACATTCAATTATATCTCCTGTTTTTGATAATTGCAGTTTTAAAGTTGTTTTTTGATAATCTAAAATCACAGCATATTGAACAATCATAGCACTATCAAGCTCATTTTCTATAAATACTGGTCTTGATTTTGCAAATCCAGATACAGAAATGGTGATTAAGATTATAAATAAAAACTGTTTCATTTTAATTGGCAATTAATTCATAAATCTAGTTATAAATATCAATTTTATAATCGACTTAATATTCAGGTTGTGATGTTTCATGTTTGCAGTTCGCCAATGTTTGTTAAAGCTCATAGTTTACAAAGTTATAGTCACATGCTTTACACTAAATTATCTATTACAATTGCAATTATAGAATCTTTTTAGCTTTAAATCCTCAAGCAATAAAGCATTTAGATATTGTGGATTTTCCCATAAATCACACCACTCAGTCACTCCTAATCTGGGGAATTGAGTAATGAGATAGTCTGCAAAATCATGTTCATTTTCAAAATCCTCAAATTTTAATGTTACATACATCTTTAGCCCTTCAATGTGAGGATTGTCTCTAACAGCAATTGGTTCAATTAAACTTTTAGCAATCTTATACTTTTTTAAAGCATTATAGAAGTATGCATATTTTAATCTTTCTTCGTCACTTAATTTACTATCATCAGGATGAAAGTATTTTTTAAAACCACGAAGGTATCTGTTGATGTCTGTATTATAAGGTATTTGCTTACTTAAAGAGATAACCATATTTAAGTAATAATATTGCCAAAGCTCATTGGTGAACTTATCTTGGTCTATTTTCTTTTGAATTCTAATAAAATTAGGAAGCTCTTCAAGAACAATGTTATCATTATAGTAATTCGTCAATGGGCAATATATTTCTTTAAAGTTTCTAAAATAGAAATCCCTTTGACGTATTTGAAAACAACTAACATTGTCTATTAAGTATCTTAATCTACCTAGCAAATAGTTATTGTAAATTAATAATAGGTTGTTATAAACTAATTTATCCATTAGCCGCCTCGGAAAGTGTTTGGAAAAGCCTATTGTATGTAACGTATAAAAGAACTCTTCATCGCTTAATTCTTTCAAAACTATAAATCTAAAAACAAGATCATGATACGCGAATTCTGGGTGTTTTTCTAAATTAGGGAACTGAATAATACTATATGGAAAGATAGTGTCAATATTAACTAAACTATGATAATAGGCTAATTGAGCCTGTTCAACAGACCTTAAGAAACTAGATTTTGGTTTGTCAGTATTCTTTATCAAATTGGTTAGAGAATCATACTTTTCTGTAGGTGTCTGGGTGGAAATTATTGTATCCTTAAAATCCTGTCGACATATTATTGTAAATTTAGTATAGCGTTGTTCCTCCAATAGTTTTGCTATTAGACTATCATTCCTATTTGCGTTGATATAACTGCGTATTTCCTCTTTTGATAATTTACTTAGATGACTAAGAGTGGTGTTTTTAATCTGGCGATTAAACAAATCCCACTGTTCACCAGTAATAGTCTGATATTCGAAATTATATTTATTTAATTTAGGCTTTACGAGTTCAATGAATTTCGACATTCTTTCTTTGGCAATTTCATTATTCATTTCAAGATTACCTTCAATGCTTGAATATGCTAAAGCTTTAATGTCAACGATTTCACCTTTTATGCTATCTAATTCACTTATAATCTCTTCCTGTCTATTATTAGTAATCTCTGTTACACTTACAGGGTAAAAAACCTTTAGATACAATGTGTCATATCTGCTATTTAATTTGACTATTGGCTTAGTATCAATTGTTTTGAAATCGGCTACAAAATCTAAATTAGGAAAAGGCACAGTAAAAAATTGAGATGGAACCATCATATAGGTTCTGTTTGTTACTAGTTGTTTGCTTTTAATTAAAAACAATATATACTCCTCTTCACTTGAATTGGATTTCAAAGGGTAGAGGAATTCTTTTGTTGGTTTTTTTATCCTAATCCATTTGTTGTAGATATAATACTCTCGGCGTCCATTTTTCCGGCTATATTTAAGAAGTTCTTTGCGATAGATAGGTTTACTAACTATTCCATTTAGCTCAAACATACCATTTCTTCGATTAGGAGTCATTGAATAATTTACTGAATTGCTATCATAGTCACTGATTGGTATAAATTCTTGACAAATTCCGCTTCTTCTACCTTTAAATATTTTTTTTGCACTCTTAATATGCCCTGTTAAATGACCTTGATGTATATCCAATTTATGAAAGCCATTAATTGAAGATTTGTCCTTTTTATTATAACTGTATTCTTTTAGACCATATGGCAATTTTGGTTTGGAGAGTTTTAAAAGATAATTTGAATAATCAGGAATTTCTATATCTGATAGTGTAGTGTTTGAATATCCGAATACTTGTACAGCAATTAATTGCTGTGATATGCTATCATATGATACCGCAATTGCAGTATTATTATACTCCTGTGAGATAATGTTCTTATAATGTTCAGGAGAAGACTTCCATAGTAAACCCAAAGTTTTTCCTGTTGACTCATATGTAAGGGTATTTGTCATTCTTCCCTTTTCCAAAAATTGAGTGCCAAGAGTTACTAAAACAATATTTTCTCCTACAATGGAGTAGCCTAAGCCTCCATGAATTTTGACTCTTTGAAAAGGAGTTCTCTTCTCTTTTTGTTTTTGATTATGTGATAGTGATTTACTCTGAATGAGATAGTCAGCATGGTCTTTTGCAGCTCGATATAAAACATCATCCCAAATCAAATCAGGCAAATTCTTATCCTGTCGAAGGATATTAATAGATTTATGTGTATTCCATTCCAATCGCTGTTTATCAGGCAATTCTAAATCAACAACATTAGATACTTCCTGGCAATATGATGTCGTTTTAAAGGAGAAAAGAAAACTAAGAATTAAAAAGGGAAGACATAATCGAAAAGAGACTTTCTTATTAGGTAGTTGATATTGTTTATGTTTTATTTTCATAAAATAATCAGAATTCACTTTTGCTATAAACTTAATAAACGCAAAAACTTTCATTTGGGGTGTCAAGATTAACGCTAACGTTTTGCGGTAAGAAATGGTTACGCACTTAAATGTGATTAAGTATAAAGCCGCTAAGCCGTTTGTTAAATGTTATAATGTTGCAATTTAGTACTTTCTGCGCAATGTTTTTTACTGCGTGTTGTGTGTAGCTTTCTTTTAATATCGTTGTTTTTAAATCTGTTTTTCTTAATCGTTGAAATAAAATTGGGAGTTTTGTATCCTAGCTTTATAATCAAATTACAACGATTAAGTCAGTGTTTTATGAACTGGACTTGCTCAACGTATTTTAGTTAAGAAGTAATGATTAGTTGTTGCAATCCAATCCTTCTATTTTATAATCTTCCTTTTTAAGAAAATTTGTTATTTTATCTCTGTCTTGGCAGGCAGAAATTGTATCACCAGTAAGTAAAAGGCATTTGCTCCTAAGCTCATAGAAATGTACTATATACGGGTTTCGTTGAATCATCTCTGTTAAGATTGAGATAGCTTTGTTATACTTTCCTTTTTCGATATATTTTTCGACTTTTGGTAAATCTCTTTCTTCATAGTCAACAGGTTCTCCCATTGATGGTAATCCATTCTGAATTGCAGAGGCAGACAATGCACCATATCCAACGATAATAATAGGCTCAAGGATATCATCTGGCATATTTTTCATGTCGACTAAATAATTTTCATTATACATTTTAAATTCAATATGAAAAAGTAGTGTGTCAGCATTGTTTATTTCAAAATAAAGAGCAAGTAAATTCATGACTCTTTCGAATTCAGAATTAAAATATTTATTTAAAGGATTAATAATAAAAACTTGAGGTTTCTCTTTATTTGTAAAATCTAATCCACCAACTATGGTTCCACAATTGCTATTTATTATTGCCTCTCCTGGAAATCTTGTATTTTCCATTATGAATTTTCGAAGAAGGTCTGAAACCTCTTTATCAATATTTTGACTATACATTGCAACACCCACATGTAGCGCGAATAAAATAAGTATTAGTTTCTTTGTCATAGAATTTATTTTTTAAGGATTGAAGTTCTTTACTTTATCTTGCAAGTTACACACAACTAATAAGTATTCTATCAATCATTAACCAAAAGTAAATCAAAATGGCCAGTTAAACAAACAGCCCACGGGTTTGATTAAAAGCTCTGATAATGGTTGATAGAATATCGTTGGACTATGCCGTCCGTCGCTATGGGTATTCTAAAATGACTTATATTTTTTGTTGGCGTTTCGTTGTTCATCAATTCCAATTAGGCTTTAAAATTAACTTAAAAGCCTAAATTCTTTTTGTCAATATTTAGTATATAATCATAATGAAATAAAATTGTGCCACTTACTGGAGACATCTTTCCAAATTTTATCATATCTATAAATTCGATATCAGATATTTCTTCTTCTAAATAGGTTTTTTTAATTTGTATACTCGATAATACTTGTTTCCCTGTTCGATCATGGATTTCAGAGGTAATATCATTTATCCAGCTAGGTTTTCTTTTTAGCATATGAGAATAAGTCATTGGAATAAATACGTCAACATACTTACTTAACATTTCTGCATCTTGTCCGGCAATTGACCTTATTGCACCATTAAAATCATTTTCGCTCCAAGGCAGAATTTTTAAGCCTATTAAAATATTTTCGTCGCGTTGTTTTACAATAGCAACTAATTCACTTAACCTCTGTTCAATCACATTACATTTCCAATCCGCCCATTCTTGTAATAGATTTTCTTTGATCCATTCTGGAGATTTCACCTGCACTTTCAATCCTGTTTTTTGCTGAAAATCATTTAGACAATTATCGCAATAACAGCCATCCACAATATCTTTGAACATTGCATCGGGATAAACTTTCTCCCAGAAAACATAAAATCGTAGAAAGTCAAAGGTGACCATCTGTGGGTTAACAGATTCAAGCCAATTTTTCAATTTAATTTTCTGATGTTCAAAATAATCAGTCTGAGAAGGACACGCAAAATGAAGCCAATCATTTATTGCCTTTTCACCTTCACTGGTTATACAATAATATTCAGGATTATTAACCAAATATTCCTGATCAAAAAATACAGGAAAGTTTAGAATAATGTTCATCCCATTTTGCTCTGCTTTTTTTGCAAATTCCTTGTTATTATACAAGAAATCAGAGCTCAATACACAGTTTACACCGATCTTTTTACAATTTCCAAAAAAAGTATCTAATTCAATATTTGGGTTGAACAAATAAATTCCCTTCACTTTTCTTTCTTGCACTAAGTCAGCCATATCAGTTCTATCCTCAGACTGAGAAAAAACGACAAGATGATTTAAGAACATCACAATCAAAACGAAAAACGATATTTGTTTTTTCATATAAAGGTTAGTTATTAATTAGTTTTATAATAATTTTAAATTGGCGTATCTCTCTCTCCACAATGAACGCCAACGGCTCGAATATGCGAAGTGCGGGATTTCAAGGCACTTCACTATCAATTCACCACACCGCTTATTAATTGTTAATTCGTTCATTTTATGCACTTCGCCCGCATTACGTTTATTGTTAGCTGGCGTTATCGTTTAATAACCTTTTCAATTATTTGTTCATTATCTGTATTGATTTTCATAATATATACACCTGTTGGCAAGTTTGAAATATTTAAAATACTTGTATTACTCACTGTTCTCAATAATTTCCCATTTGAATCAAATAGGTCTAATTGAAATTGATTATCCTTTGTATTTATGAATAATAAATCAGATGTAGGATTTGGATAAATATAAATATCCCTGATATCAAGATTATGGTTTAATGAATTTGTTTCATCAACTTCTATTTCGCTTTTTAGTATTTTTCCCCATGAACCTGATATATAAATATTCTCATTAATGATTTCTATAGAACCAATACCATAAAAATAGACTAATGCATCCCATGTTTCTCCTCCATCATCAGTCTTATATAATTTTCCTTCCTCATCTAGAATATATCCAACTTGGTCTGAATAGAATTTTACAAATTCGTAATACTCATATGGAATATCAAGTTCTTGCCAACTATCACCACCGTCTATAGTTTTATACATTAAACTATTGTCTCCTACAAAATAACCGTGATTTTCATCTACAAAGTGAAAACAGTTTATATCTTCATCAATTTCAAATGTAGATGCCCAAGTAGTACCACCGTCAATAGTTTTATATATTCTATTATAAAGATTCCCAACATTTCTAGCATATCCAACCTTAGAATTAATAAACTGGATTTGACCGCAACTAATACCTTCAACAATTTCCCAATCAACTCCGCCATTAATTGTTCTTAAAATTGCATTTTGATTAAACCCTCCACTTACAAAACCTGTATCCTGATTAATAAAATCAATGCAATATAAATTTTCCCTAAATATTTGGTTGTCGGCATGAGTTTTATTCCAAGTTATGCCACCATCAATAGTTTTACTTACAGTACCTCCTGCTACAGAAAAACCAATCAAATTAGTGACAAAATCAAATTGTGTTGATGATTTATCCGACTGTTTTAACCAACTATAACCTGAGTCAGAAGTTTTATAGAATTCATTTCCAATTTGAGCATATCCGATTTCGTTTGTGACAAGTTTTAATTGTTTAATATCATTGTATGTTGGAGCATATGATTCCCAAGTATTACCTCCATTAGTAGTCTTGATTATTCTACCTCTCAAACCAACAGCAAAACCAATATTGTTGTCAATGAAATGTACTGCGTAAATAGTTGTACCATCAATCCTGCCTGATTGAAATCCAGCCCATTCCCATGATGTTCCTCCATCTGTTGTCTTAAAGGTTACACCATATTCTCCCGAAATATATCCATTTAATTCATCAAAAAAATAGAAAGAATATATTGCATCAGATGTATTAGTAATTTCACCCCAGCTTTCACCTCCATCTGTTGTTTTTAGAATATCATTATGTTCACGGGAGGCAAAACCAACATTGCTATTAATAAAATAAATCGTAAAAAAATCTGAAGGAAAATAACTAACCGATTCAGTAACATACCAATTCAATCCTCCGTCAATTGTTTTTAATATTTTACCTGAATTGCATGCTGCATGCCCTATTTTAGAATTTACAAAAAAGGTTTTGTTTGCTGAATAATCTGTTATGTTAGCACTTTGCCAATTACTACCTCCATCATATGTACTCAACAGTTTATTAGAACTCGATATCAAAATTGTATCCTCACTAATTATGTTTACACTATTAAAATTTTCACTACTTCCTGTGCTTATTGAATTCCAGTTATTCCCTTTATCAGTAGATTTTAAGACATATCCAGAATTACCAACAATAAAACCCGTAGAGTTGTAAAAATTCAAATCATTAGCACTTGATATTTCTTGTGAAATTGTCCAGTTTTCACCAGCATCAATGGTTTTTAGTATTTCTTTATTTGTAATGATATATCCAATTTCATCAGTCACAAAATGAATATCAACTCCAGAATTTATTGTAGGAGTAGGATTTAACAATTCCCAATCTTTTTGACTAAATAGACTAATTGAAATTGATAAAGAAAGAAGTAATACTTGTAATCTAATTTTCATTGTATTTGAGTTTTTATTTACTAAAACTTTCGATTTTTCACGCCCCCCCTTGTCTTAATGCCAGCTAACGTTTTGCAGTAAGAAATGCAGGGCACTTCAAAGCTCCTATCCATCAAGTTACCAAGCCGTTTATTAAATGTTATATCGTTCAAATTTAGCACTTTCCGCCCTATGTTTTTTATTGCGTGTTGTAACCAGTTTTTATTTAATCATATTTTAATATCCAGATTGGGCATACCATATATTTGGTCTACCATTATTGTCAAATGCCTTTAAAAAACCAGAATATTGATTCTTTATTTTATAAACACATCCATCTCCTGACTCATCATTTTCTTCATCCCAGATATATTCTCTCGCAATGACATATGCCCAGTCATCATAAAAATTTACTACCTCCAAATGTGTAGTGATATCCGAATCGAAACCATTACTTTTTAAACAAGTAATTATCTTACTATCCAGGGTATTTAATTCTCTTATGTTTAGGCATGATTCAGATATGTTTATTCCAATGTTAGTATAATGGTTAATTTTTGTGAATTCATCCGAAATATTATTTCCGTTTTTTTGAAGAAACGCCTTATATGTGTTAAAATGCAATCCTTTTGAATTAAATTCATCAAAGTCTAACCAAATATATTTATTTGTTGAATTTGAACAGATTAAATATTTTGTATCTATGATCTTATATACTTTATAAAGATTTATATAATTACCTTGTATATTAACAATATCAGTCTGATTAATTGATATAATAGAATCATTACTAAATCTAAGTTGTTTATTTGTCAATATGCAGAAATCTGAACTATTTGCAACCTGACATTTTAAAGTTTTTTCGTTTGGTATATAAATACATCCTATACCCCAGTCTGTTGAATCATTACTTGGGAACATTACTCCACAAGGGTTTTCAGCTCTAGATATGTAAGGAATTATCGTTATTAAAATCAGGAATATATTTTTTTTAGTCATTTGATTATGTTTAATGATTTTTTCTATTAAAAAATCACAGTTAATATATGAAAGCGTTTTTTCAAAATTGGCTACAACAGGAGTCTGTGCAAAAATCCGTTTTAACAAAATAAATATATGCATTAAGGTGATTTAAGGTTCGTTTGGGGGGCTTTAATTTTTACATTTCTCAAACCTTGATTTTTATAGCATACACTGTATATGTTGCATAGTAGTGTGTTTGGTATAACATACAAGTTACTGAACATCAAATAAGTTACCTAAAATATAGAGCACAGGTTATAAACAAGTTAGAGAGTTTTTAGACAGTCTGACGTTGAGTGTATGGTGTCGTGCGGGATTACGAGGCAATTTCCTATCTCCCGATAGCTATCGGGATTACACTGCCTTTTTTTACGAGCCATAAACGCCCGAAAACCTCTGAAACCCGTATGCACTATACATTGTTGGCATTTCGTGCATTATTACTCGCCTTTCAATCGCTTAACTTCTTTATCAAAATCAGACGTGTAATTCTTATCTTGTATTTTTCGATACTTATCATATTCTTGTTCAGCTTTTATTTTAGCCTCTAAAGCACTTAATTTTCCTTTGTCCTTTAAAATCGGGAAGTTTGATAATTCCAGGAATTGATGTAGGAAATTAATCCAATCCTGCATATTGGTCGGTATTTGTCTTTCTGCTCTGCTCTCTGCTAAATCAAGATATGCTGAAACAATCCGATTAAGTTCTTTAATATGCTGTTCGTTTAAGTAGTTTTTCGCTACCGAAACATCCGTTTTTAATATTTTGCCATCTGGCGCATGTTTCCAATTGGTCAATCCCATGTATATTTTTGTCGCATCAGCCGATGAATAAATAATCTCCGCAGCTGTTTTTCCAGTTATTGCCCAGTGTAATTTGTTTTGAACTGTTGCAAAGAAGTCCTAATGTATTGGTATTGTCATAATCAATCGACAAAGCATAAATATCCGTAATCTTTTGATAGAATCTTCTCTCACTTGCTCGAATCTCTCGTATCCGCTCAAGAAGCTCATCAAAATAATCTTTCCCAAAATGTTTACCTTGTTTTAACCGCTCATCATCTAATACAAATCCTTTTGTAATAAACTCATTTAATACTTTGGTTGACCAAATCCGAAATTTTGTTGCCTTATTCGAATTTACCCTGTATCCAACAGCAATAATTGTGTCCAAATTGTAAAACGTTGTTTTATATTTTTTCCCATCATCCGCAGTATGTTCCAAAATGGAACTAACTGAATTTGCGACTAATTCTCCTGATTCAAAGATGTTTTTCAGGTGCTTGGTTATTGCGGGTCTTTGAACTCCAAACAATTCAGCGATTTTCTTTTGAGTCATCCAAAAAGTTTCGTCTTGAAAGATGACCTCAATTTTTATAGTTCCTTCATCAGATTGATAAAATATAATTTCGGATTCCCTTGCCATTTAAGTTTTTGTATCAAATATAAACAATTTCACCTCGTTTCAAGCCTGCACTGTTTCTTGCATGAGCTATAACGTTCCGTGTTGAGTAGATAAGGGGAATTTCACCCCAAACCTCTCACAGAACCGTACGTGATAGTCTCCCATCATACGGCTCTTGTTATACAATCCGCTACAAGTTAATTAGAATATCCCGATTGCCAATGATAAAATAGATAAGGATATTGTTTCCTAACCCTACTTAACCAG
>JBNKCO010000064.1:0-141119 GCA_050287785.1 Bacteroidales bacterium | reverse complement strand
ACATAGTTCACCAGAATTCTTTCCAGTTTGGGTTATTAACAATATCTAAAGTTATTAACTCCCCCTAGAACCCCCTATTTCAACATCATTATAATATAGTTTATTAATTTATTTTATTCTGCTAATCTAAAGGCAATGACGCTCAGAGTAGTTTTCTTGCAGACACTAGATAGGTTTGAATATGCTGGAAGATATGATAAAAAGATTAAAAATTACAAATTTTGGCGTGATGGAAACTAGGCCAAGGAAATTCACACAACTAATTTTTTAACAGAAAAGATAGATTATATTCATGCAAACTCTGTTAAAGCAGAATTTGTTGATAATGCTGAACAATATAAGTATAGTTCGGCAAGAGATTATTGCGAAGATGTTGGATTACTGAGAATTGAAAGAGTGTAATTGGGATTTTATACTGTTCAACAGGATTTAAAATCCAAGAGCTAGGGTTATTAGCTACTACTTATCGGTATTTAGAAGATCATGTTAATAGCTTAATCTATTTTAAAAAGACAAGTGTTTTAAATCCCAAGTCAGAACTTGCATCACTTGGTTGTTTTCATGAGCTATGGAATATTGGAGAGTATGAGAAAGCCTTTAATGAACTTAATAGGTTTTTAATTCAAAATAAACCATTGAATTATAAGGTTACACTAGATGAATTGTTTGAACAACTAGATGAAAATACTCCTAAATATCAGAGAGAAATAATTCTAAAACATTATAATAAATATATGGTATAATTCCCTCGCAGATCTCGGTCTGCGACCGTGAGCAATAAGAAATTGAGAAGTTTTAAACTTTAGATATTAAGAAGCCTGGTAGAGATGCTGGGCTTTTTTTACCCTTCCCGCCAGTGTTAGTGGTATTTTGAAGAGTTGCCGTGCCTTCCCTGAAAGGAAGGGATAAAGTTGGTAGTAGTCTTTTAATCCCTTATCAGAGTTTTCCTCTTTAGAATAATCAAACTCAACCATTAACTCGGATAAAATAATAATAACCTTACATACGAGAAATACTTAAACTAGAGTATGCAGCAATACCCTATATTCGATACTCAGTTAGTCTCATTAATTAAAGTTGGAGAAGAGACCGGGAAACTAGAAAATATGCAGAAGCGTTTACGCGAGAAATATACCAAAGAAATTTAGTGTAAAACCAGCCAAATGGAAAGTTTACTGAAACTACTTTTGACTAATGAGGTTGGTAAGTATGGTGCTGCTTATATAATAACTATGTAAATGCCTTTATTTCAATTAAACATTTCTCTCGATTAAAAAAAAACTGACTAAAAATCATTAGGCAAATTTTTTTTATTACATTTGTGTCTTCAATTTATTTATTTCAGAATGTGCGAAATTGTTAGTTTTGTTATAAGTTATTTACATTAATTTTTTTACCGATATACCTCTACATCACATGTTAAGAAAAAAATACGTTTTAATTTGTCATCAATTGTATAAATTAGTCAATAATGCTTTATCAGGAGCAGCCAAACAGTTTATTGAAGAGATTCATTTTCTGAACCCCAACTTTTCTAATAATTTGGAAAACTTTAAAGAACTGGGATATACTATTGAATATATAGTCTGTGGTAAGAACTACACCTGCTACTCTTATAAAGAATTTATTTAAAGCCACTACAATAATATTTCCGTGAAGGGGTATATCATAGCCAAAATATAGCACTATTGAAATATATTTAATTAGAAAGACTATTTCAGCCATTTTTTAAACAAAGCGTTAGAAAATTGTTAAACTTTAATCAATGTTACTAGTATGAAATCAAATAAAAAAGCTTATTCCATTCAAAGCTTCCTGATAGGAACATGTTTATTTCTAAGTCAGACATTAATATCTCAAGAAAACCCACCTGAATTTTACGAACAAGTTATTCCGCCATCTCCAACTGTTGCTGCATTAGGTAAGTTTGGAGATATTCCGGTTTCGTTATACACAGGTACTCCAAGTATTTCTATTCCATTTTATAGCTTGAAAAGTCGAACCCTGGAATTACCCATTTCTTTAAACTACCACGCATCTGGTATGAAAGTGAATGAAATTGCAAGCTGGGTAGGCATTGGCTGGTCACTAAGTGCTGGGGGCACCATTGGAAGAACAGTAATTGGCAAGGCTGATGAAGTAAACGGGTACTTAAACTTCTGTAGCCAACTGCCACATCCTGATGACCTGGATTTTTATTCATGGAGGCCATCTCATAGTCAAATTGTAAATATTGTAATGGGTAATACAGATTCTCACCCAGATATTTTTAATTACAGCTTTTCCGGAAGATCAGGGAAGTTTATCTTGTTTAGAGAAGATACAGAAACAAAGGCCTATGGAATACCTCATAATGATTTAAAGATAATACCAGATTTGGGCAATGATAGATTCACAATAATTGATGAGTCGGGTACAAAATATATCTTTGGTAAAAGCATATCTGGTTCCAATCGTATAGTTACTGAAACAACAACATCTGTAAATTCTTGTGGCGAAGGTACAGAATTACAACAAACTTCTGCTTGGCATTTAGTTGAGATTATAAGCCCTGGCAATACAGATATTATAGAATTGTTCTATTCCGCTGCAAGACCTGTGACGTATGATTATGCTATTAATGAGACACGCTATGATGCCTACTCTTTAGGCGCTCCATCTTTACACGGACAACTTTGCAAGACAGACATAACTACTAATGCTAGAAAGATTGAGTATATAAAAAGTGCAAATCATAAGGTAAAATTTACTCAAGCTTTTGGAAGAGACGATTTAGTAGATGGAAGTTTGAAAGGAAGCAAACTAGAACAGATACAAATTGAAGACTTAGATGGAAGGGTGTTAAAGAATTACACTTTCTCTTATGGTTATTTTACTAGTGGTACAGAAAAAAGGCTAAAACTTGAAACAATAATTGAAGGTGATGAACAAAGTAATACTACAATAAAACCGCCGTATAAATTTATTTACAACGAGCAAAATATACCACCAAGAGATTCATATGATCAAGATCACTGGGGGTTTTATAATAAGGCTGGAAATGATGGCACTTTAGTACCAAAAGAAGATTTAAGAGGAGAATTATTATCAGGAGCTGACAGAGAACCTTCTGATAACCCTGAGGTTATGAAAGGGGGGATACTCGAGAAAATAATTTACCCTACCGGGGGATATACAGAATTCGTGTACGAACCTCATACTTATTCAAAGATTAGACAAAGCTCAGTATCATCGCTAAGAGAAGAAATAGAAACTTCTCTATCATATATAAAAGAGGGTAGTGAGGATATAACAGCCAATAAACCTATACATATCGATTTTAGCCAGCATGTTGATATTGAATTTACTTCCAGCTCTACTGTTGCAGAAGAACCCTCAACAGCTATTTTTGAACTATTTAATATTGATAACCCAGAACAACCAATTGTTACATTATCTCCATATGGAACAAAAAGAATTTCATTGGTTCCAGGAACCTACACTATGGTTATTACAAATATGGACACGGAGAATTGTGAGGCAGAAATATTTTATTCATATTATGGAGATTACTTATCAGGAAAAACAGCGGGAGGACTTAGAATTAGAAGGATCACCAGCGTTTCAGGCACAAATGATAAACCAATAATTAAAGAGTATGATTACAATAGTGATGAAAATATATCTAATGGTCGTTTGGTTTCTGGTCTACCTGTTTATAGTTATATGGTTTACAAACAAAATGTTGAAGGAGGATCAATTGGAGAATTCCCTATGGAAAATGACCCGCATATATATTTGGCAAGGAGTTCTGTAAATCAGGCACAAAATGCAACTGTTCAGGGTAGTCATATATGTTATTCAATGGTGACTGAAAAATTGGGAGTTAATGCAGAGAATGGTAAAACACAATATTTTTATAATTACTTTTCAGATATTGAAACACGAGTATTTCCATTTCCACCCCCTACATCTAATGATTGGAAAAGAGGACTATTAGAAAGTACCATTGTTTTTAATTCTAATAATGACACCATTAAAAAGGTTACTAACAACTATACTTTCAATGATAATCCTGGTAACCCAAACTTACACAAGATACCTGGAATACAAGCTGCTGTTAAATTAGACGGATATTATGACATTAACGATGAAATAGCCTGGGAACCCTACTACCTTGTATCATCGTGGTATTATCTCAACAAACAGGAAGAAACGAATTATGATAAGTTTGGCAATAAAACAACCAATATAAAAGAATATCTGTATGAAAACCCAGCTCATTGTCAGCCAACTCAGATTATTACAAGAGATAGTAAAAATGGTATTATCCAGAAAAAGATTAAATACCCACTTGATTATACCATTGGTACAATTACTGATATACAAACTGACATCATCCAAAAAATTCGGAATAATTATCATATTGTAAATACTCCTGTTGAGACTGAGGTTATTAAAGACGGAAAACATATCTCTGCATCATTAACTCATTTCTACAAAAAAGGTGTAAATACTGTGTTTTTACCTGGAGTAATTAAAAAATTAAATATAAGTCAAGGGATAACAGATTTTGCACCATCATATATAAGCACCAGCGGGAATTTTATTTCTGATCCCAGGTACACTCCGGAAGTTACTTTGGATTATAGTAGTAATGGAAATCTATTACAGTATTCCAAAGCAAACAACAATAAAATAAGCTATTTATGGGGTTACAATGATACTTATCCAATAGCTAAGGTTATAAATGCGGAAGCTAAAGATGTATTCCATACTAGCTTTGAAGATTTAGCAGCTAATTTCTCTTCAGAAGCAAAAACAGGCAAAAGAAGTAGTACAAATGGATTGCTAGAACCTCTCACAGATTTAACAGCAGGTGATTATATCTTAAGTTATTGGAAATATGAGAATGGAGTCTGGGCTGAAAATATTTTACAAATATCGGCAACCACGTCCTATACCATATCTTTGGTAGGTCAAATAGATGAGGTTAGATTTTACCCTGCCAATGCTCAAATGATAACCTACACTTACGACCCTCTATATGGGATAACCTCTATTACAAATGAGCGAAACGAAACCGCAATATTCAAATACGATAACATAGGCAGGTTAGCACAAAGGTTAGATGAAGATGAGTCTATTATCGAAGAATATAATTATTACTATGGAGAAGCAAGAGTCTTTAATGTAGCTCCCTCTAGCCTTTCTTTTGGTTATATGGCTGAAACAAAAAGTATTTCTATAGTTTCAAATGCTCCATGGACAATAAACAAACCTGCAGAAGCAACATGGCTAAGTATTTCAGATATTAGTGGTACAGGAAATCAAACTGTTAGTATTTCTGTACTTGATAATGGCACAACTCCAAATAATACAACAATTACTATTTCTGATGGAATTACAGATTATAATATCGATATTACTCAAGAAGATGGGCCATATTTAAATGTTAGTCCACTATTTTTTGAAAATATATCCAACGGTGCAAATACGCTAAATTTTGATGTGTTAACAAATACTAGTGGTTTTTATATTGATGAAATTACAGATAATTATAATCTTATTAGTTCATACAGTATTAATGGTAATACTATAACAATTAGTTGTGCGGCTAATCCACTAACAATAGCTCGAATGGCAATCTTTAAAGTAATATCTGATGATTTTTCAGAAATATATAAAGAGATATCAATAAGTCAAATTGGCGCAGAACCTCCTACTCATACGGTGTCAGGGCAAGTTATTGATGCCGTTGGACGGCCACTAAATGGTGTTACATTAGAGTGTATTGGTGGGATTCCATCGTCTTATACAACTGGTACTGATGGTAATTATAGTTTTACTACAAATTCGAATGAGATTGAAATCACACCTATTGCAAGCTCAGAGGGTGAAATTTTCACTCCAAATAGCTTAATAACTATAGTAAACGATGACCGAATACAAGACTTCCAAAGTAATCTGGGCGATCCTCTGGATATAAGTGTTACTTCTACCAGAATAACCTTATCAGCAACTTATGGGGATACTGAAACATTTGTTGTTAGTTGTTCTGATTGCAATAACGGCTGGAGTGCCACAGAACAAGGTAATTTTTATAGTATTTCACCATCTTCAGGCAATTTCCCAGCAACTATTACAGTAACTGCAACCAATAATAATACTTCATCCTATGAATGCCTTTCTGATGAATCTCTTAATATAATCCCTGATGGAGTAACTGAAGGGATAGTAATTACTGTTAGTCAGGTAAACGGTTTAAGGGGAGAGTGTCCTACTGGTTGTAAGTGGAGCTGTAGTCAAGTTAAATGTGTACCAATTAGTGGCCAAGGAGAATGTGAACAATAATAGGAGAACCTCAAGTCTATCTTTATACAACACTTAGTTAAACAAAATAGGCGGTAATAGTATCTCCACTCGTCCTCATTTGTAATTAGGATGTAAAGGAATAGAAGCACAAGATAGGCATTTGTAATGTCGCAGAAATATAGTAAGAGCTCAATCTACCATTACTATCGGTAGGTTGGGCTTTCTTACCCTTCCTTTAAACGGCTTATAAAAGTTCAGCAAATCTAAATATTAGTTTACATCCAGGTATGTAGTCAAACCGTACTCATCATACCCCAAAGAAATAATTTTTGAAACAGATTTCTATGACCTACTTGCTAGAATGTATACACAAAGGCCCTTCTTCGTACAAACAAAAAAAAGGCTGTTCAATTTGAACAGCCTTTTTTTGGGTGGAAGAGCGGTCTCGAACCGCCGACCTCTGGAACCACAATCCAGCGCTCTAACCAACTGAGCTACATCCACCGTGTTTTGAGGTTCGCAAAGATAAATATCTTTTTCTAAATAGAAAGTCGAAAAATAAAAATAATTATTTTTTTTCAATATCCTGTGGTTAAACCTTATGATTACACTGTCTGAAAGTTTTAGAATTAACTAGATTTTGTACTTTTGTTGGGTTAAACCTTAATTAGAGCTTGTTCATAAATTAGGGTGTTTGCTTCATGATTTTCAAGAACGAGGCGTGTGAGAATTTTAAACCGCAGAATACTAGTGTATTTGAGGATTTAGAATTTGAGTAACAACGAAGTTATTAGACATTATGGACGAACACTAATTAGGTATTTGACATGTAATATTGAGGCAAACTAAAAGATTTCCGGAATAATTAAAAGAAGTGGGTGAAGCTTTTTATCTCCGGTGAGCTCTCCCGAAATCTCGGTTTCGGTTGGGTTCAACGAATATTATTGCTTTGCATTAGAATCGAATTTGCGAGCCCATTTTGTTTGATAATCAATAAGGTAAATCTGTCTTTTAAGAAATATAATGCATAATGTGATTTAAATAGAAAATAGATGAGATTACACGAAGTTGTTTCCAAAAAGGATAAGAGAGATTTTCTAGAATTACCAAAAAGACTTTATAAGAACGATGCGAATTGGATATGTCCTTTTGATACTGATATCGACGGTATATTTAATCCTGAAATAAATAGTAATTACGAACATGGCGAGGCTATAAGATGGCTGTTGTTAGATGAGAACGAAGTACAAGTAGGACGAATAGCTGCATTTATTGATAATAACAAGTCAGACCATTATAAATATCCAACAGGTGGCTGCGGTTTCTTCGAATGCATTAACAGTCAAGAGGCTGCTAATATGCTTTTTGATGCAGCTAAAAACTGGCTTGCTGAAAGGAAAATTGAAGCCATGCAGGGGCCAATTAATTTTGGTGAAAATTTTCTGCACTGGGGCCTGCTTGTTGATGGTTTTATGCAGCAAGCTTATGGGATGCCCTATAACTTTCCTTATTACCAGAAACTTTTTGAAACATACGGATTTAAGAATTACTTCGAACAATATTCCTACCATAAACCCCTTGATGAAGGATGGCCTGAAAGACTGTTGAAATTTGCAGAACTAACAACAAAAAGACCAGGATATAGTTTTGAGTTTTTTTCTTACGATAGAATAGATGAATTTGTTGATTACTTTGTGGAGATTTATAATAAAATATGGTCGGCATATCATGATAATTACTCGCCGATGAAGGAATCCGACATTAAAAATTTACTTCTTGATTTTAAACCTATTGTTGACCCTGATTTAATAAGCTTTGCATTTGATAAAGGAAAACCAGTAGGATTGATGCTGTCAATTCCAGATGTCAATCAGCTTCTAAAAAAGCTGAAAAATGGAAGGCTTACATTCATCAATAAGTTGAAATTCTTATACTATAAAAAGCGTGTAATAACCAGAAACAGGGCTTTACTTGCCGGTATTCATCCAGACTATCAAAATACAGGAATAGTTTTAGCTCTGTTTTATCAATTGGTTGATGCTTTGAAAGATAAACCTCGTCAGAAAGAAGTTGAATTGTCTTGGGTAGCCGATTATAATCCTAAAATGATAGGCATTTATGATAAAATTGGAGCAAAGAGAGTGAAGACACATGTTACCTACTTATATCAGTTTGATCAGAGTCTTCCTTTTGAACGCTTTACAAACGATTTTGAAGGAAAGAAATATTAATTGAAATTCTAAGCAAAAAAACTTTTCTAATATTTTGACATAAAGTATTTTTGTCTACCTTTGCAGACCTGTTTAAAACTAAGAATTTTTTTAGGAAAAAGATAGAGCAATGAAACATTCAGGCACAGAGCTTTATACAGGGGCGAAAATGCAAAATGATTGTTTCATACCGATAGTTATCGGGAAGCTAAAAATAAATTAAAGACACATGAAAAAAGGAATTCACCCTGAGAAGTATAGGCTGGTTGCCTTCAGAGATATGTCGAATGGAGAAACTTTTGTAACTCGTTCTGCAGCTAACACTAAGGAGACTGTGAAATTGGAAGATGGTAACGAGTATCCTCTAATCAAATTAGAGATATCAAACACTTCGCATCCATTTTATACTGGAAAAATGAAATTTGTTGATACTGCCGGACGTGTAGATAAATTCAACAAAAAATACGCAAAATTCGATAAGAAGAATAAGTAATCTTCTTAATAAGATATTTAAAACTCCACATTCATCGAATGTGGAGTTTTTTTTGTTTAATAGTATTTAATAGTTGATTGGTTACAGGATAAATGTAAATAAATCCGTTTAAATTTGTTATTCAACATTATTTCAAATTTTATTGGTTAATTAAACCATCCCTCATGCTTACAAAAAACACAGTACTATTCGACGATTTAAGTTGGAGCAATTTGCTTCCACTGACTTATACGCGTCCAGTTGCCGATATTCGCGTAGGAATTACAACTATTCGCGAAAAATGGTTAAATCATTGCGATAATCTAAGCATTCATACACAGCCTTATCTTTCGCAGAAGCATCCTGTGCATCTTGAAGAAGATAATCTTTTCATTAATGCGTCCTTAATACCCTCTATTAATATTGTTTCAGCAATAAACAACCTTGAGATTAATAAAGCTTTGGTAAAGGATGGAAACTTGCTTGCCTTTCGTAGTAAAGAATGTAATCCTAAGCATTTTCTTCAAAGTGAGGACTGTTTGATGTTTGATGGAGAGGCAATCTTTATAAATCATACATGGGATATTTTCTCAAGAAACGCAGAGGTTTTACGTCAGGATTTTCAAATACTGACAAAAGGGCGTGATTCTAAAATCATCAGCAAATCAAATAATCTCCTAAATCAGGAAAATATTTTTCTTGAAGAAGGAGCAAAGGTAGAATTTGCGACAATTAATGCGTCTGGCGGGCCTGTGTACATTGGGAAAGATGTAGAAATAATGGAAGGTGCTATTATTCGTGGGCCATTTGCTATTTGCGAACACGCTACAGTAAAAATGGGGGCCAAAATTTATGAAGACACTACCATAGGACCTTGGTGTAAGGTGGGGGGTGAAGTTCAAAATTCGGTTCTCATAGGATATTCTAATAAGGGACACGATGGTTATCTCGGAAACTCGGTACTGGGTGAATGGTGTAATATTGGAGCTGATACCAATACTTCCAACTTAAAGAATAATTACGCAAAGGTTAAACTTTGGGACTATAATACCGATAGATTTGCAGATACTGGATTACAGTTTTGTGGATTAATTATGGGTGACCATTCGAAATGCGGTATTAATACAATGTTTAATACGGGTACTGTGGTTGGCGTAAGTGCAAATATTTTCGGTTCAGGCTTCCCCAGAAATATTGTTCCGTCATACTCTTGGGGTGGGGCTGCTGGTTTTACAATTTACACTTTTAAAAAGGCTCTTGAAACAGCCAGAATTGTAATGGCTCGTAGAAATATGGTTATAGACGAAATAGATCAGAATATTCTTGAAGAAGTATATAAAATTTCGGGGAAGTACAGAAAATAAAACTTTGGCATAGCTATTGTCATAATAGTGAATTGCTTTTTAATAAACAATAATCTGTCATATTGGCAGGAGGGTATTTCAATTGAAGGGAGAACATATGAGTAAGGTGCCGGAAAAAAACAAAATGAATTTCTATATAGCTACTGCAATGGATAACGAATCAGATTTCATACCACTTATCTCTGACGAAGATGAAGATATATTACTAAGTTCGGATGTGCCAGAATCTCTACCAATACTACCATTAAGGAACACAGTATTGTTTCCGGGTGTTGTATTACCGATTTCTGTTGGTAGAGATAAATCATTGAAATTAATTAGGGATGTTTATAAGGGAGATAAAACAATCGGGACTATTGCACAAATAGATCAGAACAATGATGAACCTGAAGCTGAGGATTTATTTCCTGTTGGAACGGTTGCCCAGATTTTAAAAATCCTTGAAATGCCCGATGGCACGACTTCGGTAATTATTCAAGGCACGAAACGATTTAAAATGGGTGAGGTTGTTAGTAATGATCCCTATTTGGTTGCTAAAATCTCACCACTTGAAGATAAGAAACCCATTAAGAAGGATTCTGAATATGAAGCTATAGTAGGTTCTTTGAAAGATCTTTCTCTAAAAATAATTAAGCTTTCCAGTAATATTCCACCAGAAGCTTCTTTTGCAGTTAAAAACATTGAGAGCTCTGCTTTTCTAATAAATTTTGTATGTTCTAATAGTGATATAAAACTTGAAGAGAAACAGGAGTTATTAGAGTTAGATAACCTTAAAAACAGAGGTGTTACATTACTAGAATACCTGGTAAAAGAGGTTCAGATGCTTGAGCTTAAAAACGATATTCAATCAAAGGTTAAATTGGATATAGATCAGCAGCAGCGGGAGTATATGCTTCACCAACAGATGAAGACTATACAGGATGAACTTGGAGGAAATCCAATTGAGCAGGAAATTATAGATTTAAAAGAAAAGGGTAAGAAGAAAAAATGGTTGAAGGAAGTAAAAGAAACTTTCGAGAAAGAGGCAGATAAGCTACTAAGGCTAAATCCTGCAAGTGGAGAATACTCCGTTCAACTAAATTATGTGCAGACCTTACTCGAATTACCCTGGAATGAGTTTACGAAAGATAATTTGAATCTTAAACGGGCGAAGAAGATTTTAGATAAGGATCACTTTGGGTTAGACAAAGTCAAGGAACGTATTATTGAACATCTGGCTGTATTAAAACTAAAAGGAGATCTTAAATCGCCAATTCTTTGTTTGGTGGGCCCTCCGGGAGTTGGTAAAACATCGCTGGGTAAGTCTGTGGCAAAAGCTCTTGATCGGCAATATGTACGCATGTCGCTTGGTGGCTTGCGAGACGAAGCGGAAATTAGGGGACACCGAAAAACCTATATTGGAGCAATGCCAGGTCGCATACTTCAGAATCTAAAAAAGGTGAAGTCATCGAATCCGGTTTTTATGCTGGATGAGATCGATAAAGTAAGCCGCGATGCTCATGGAGATCCATCATCAGCATTACTTGAGGTGCTTGATCCGGAACAAAATAATACATTCCACGATAACTTTGTTGAACTTGACTATGATTTGTCAAACATACTGTTTATAGCTACAGCAAATACGATGTCAACAATTCATCCTGCTTTGCTAGATAGGATGGAGATTATCGATATAAGTGGCTATATTCTTCAGGAAAAACAGGAAATTCTAAAGCGCCACTTACTTGTAGACAATCTTGTGAAACATGGGCTGAAGAAGGATCAAATTAAGCTTTCAAAAGATTCCGCTGTCTTTATTGTAGAGAATTATACACGCGAATCAGGTGTTCGTCAACTAAATAAAACAATAGCAAAGGTTTGCCGTGTAATTGCAGGTAAAGTTGCTATGGAAGAAGATTATGACCCAAATTTATCAAAAGAAGCACTTATTGAGATTCTGGGTAAACCAAAATTCCTGAAAGATATTTATCAAGGTAATGAGTACGCTGGAGTAGTTACAGGACTAGCGTGGACCGCTGTTGGTGGAGAAATACTTTTTATTGAAACCAGCCTAAGTAAGGGAAAAGGCAAATTAACTCTAACAGGAAACCTTGGTGATGTAATGAAAGAATCTGCGGTTATAGCCTTGGAGTATCTTAAAGCGCACTCCGATAAATATGGCATTTCTGCTGAAGCATTTGAAAACTGGAACGTTCATGTACATGTACCGGAAGGAGCAATTCCTAAGGATGGTCCTTCTGCCGGTATTACAATGGCAACCTCTCTGGCCTCAGCATTCACGCAAAGGAAGATCAAGAAAGGCATTGCAATGACTGGAGAAATAACTCTAAGGGGTAAAGTGCTGCCTGTTGGAGGAATAAAAGAGAAGATTCTTGCAGCGAAAAGGGCAGGAATTACAGAGATTATTGTCTCGATTGAAAATGAAAAGGACGTGTCTGAGATAAATGAAATATATCTGAAAGGACTCAAATTCCATTATGTAGAAGGTATTGAGCAAGTTCTTAAAATAGCCCTGTTGAATCAAAAAGTATCTAATCCATTGAATATTAATTAATAGATTAATCGATAATAAAAAGCTATTTACCGATTTCTATTTTGAAATACGAAGCATTCTGTATAATTTCGACTTGAATATTTTATTTCAAATTATAACTTAATGAAACAATTATTATTAAATATTTTCGGGTTCTATAATAAACCTTCTGTATTATTTTAATGGTTAGTTTCTTTTGACAGTTAAAAATAAATTAGATACAAGTGAAAATGGGAATCGGAATTTTTTGGGGAGTAATCTTAATCGTAATAGGGGTTAGTATTGTATTTAAGGTAGTTTTCGATGTTAGCATATTTCGAATAATAATAGCCTGTGCTTTTATTTTAATCGGGATAAAAATACTTATTGGGAAGTCGGCCATTAATATTAGCTCAAACGATTCGGATGTGATTTTTAATGATCGTCGGTATACAGATTTTCCTACTACTAGCACAGAGTATAACACTATATTTGGTAAATCAGTTTTTGATTTTTCCAATGCAGCTGTTCCTACTGATAAACAAATAAATCTGGAGTTTAATACAATTTTTGGTAATTCAGAAATATACTTACCTCCTGGTTTACCAGTAAGAATTAAAGCTGAGGCAATCTTTGGCTCAGCGCAATTGCCTAACGATAATACTGCTGTATTTGGCAGTGCAAATTATGTGTCCGAACATGATTCAGCAATTACTAGCTTTATAAATATTGAGGCAAATGCAATTTTTGGACATGTTGAAATCATTCAAAAAGTCTACAAATAATCAATCAAACGCTCATAGCTTTCATTACGGTAAATTCTTCAGTACCGGTTAAATAAATCATATTTATATCGTGGAAAAAACAATTTTTTGGGATTGGAACGGAACACTGCTTGACGATGTCGATGCATGCGTTGGGGCTATGAATGAGTTGCTTGTTAAGCGAGAAATGCAAAGTCTTGATACAGATTCTTATAAAGCTATTTTTGGGTTTCCGGTAATTGATTACTACAAAAAAATGGGATTTGATTTTAAAACAGAGAGCTTTGAGGAAATCTCCGGGGAATTTATAAATGAGTATAACAAGCGTGTAGGCAAATCGTCATTACATAATAATGTAATACAAGTATTGAATTATTTTTGTTCGAAGAATTACAACCAGGTGATAATTTCTGCTATGGAACAAAAAATGCTAGAAAAACAGCTGTCGGACCATGGTATAGCTGATTATTTTAGTGAAATAAAAGGCTTGCACGATATTCTGGCAAAAAGTAAACTTCATTTAGCAGAAACTTATATCGAACAGAATAATATAAAACCAACCGAAATCTTTTTCATTGGTGATACTTTACACGATGCCGAAGTAGCTGAAGCAATTGGTTGTAATCTAGCGCTTGTTTCTCACGGTCACTATAGTGTAAAACGCCTTTCCATAAATGGGTTTAAGGTTTTTCCCGATTTACTTCATGTAAAATCATTTATTAATTGAACCTGATTGTTTGTGGTGAATTGATTTAAAGTTTTTATATTAGGCTTGCTGTCTTTCTTGTATTTATATATTTTCCAAACTAATTAGGATTAAATATTGGCAGTTAGATTGTTTCACCTAATGTGCTTTAATGGCTAAAACACTTGTAAATCAAAAAGCCGGATTTGGTACTTTTGAAGTATTTGTTACTTCCCTATCAACAATTCTAGGAGCCGTTCTATTTCTTCGTTTTGGATGGGCTGTTGGTAATCTTGGCTTTATTAAAGTTCTTGCAATAATACTTGTGGGTCATCTTGTTACATTCCCTACAGCCTTTGCTGTTGCTGAGATAGCTACAAATCAAAGAGTGTTAGGCGGAGGAGCCTATTATATAATTTCACGTTCTTTTGGTCTTAATATTGGAGCCGCAGTAGGTATTTCTTTATATTTCGCACAAGCAATAAGTGTGGCGTTTTATGTAATTGCTTTTGCTGAAGCATTTTCTCCTGTATTGAGTTTTCTTGAACAGAATTATGATCTTGTGATTAGCGAGAGATGGAGAGTACAGATAATAGGATTACCCATAATGGCCTTGTTATCAATAGTTGTTTTATTAAGAGGGGCAAATGTTGGTATGAAAGCGCTTTATGGAGTTGCTTTTATTCTCGGTATAGCTCTGGTTATGTTTTTTATGGGCAAACCCGAAGTGTTGCCAGAAACTAATGCCTTTAGCAGTGGTGTTGAGAATCCAAAAAATTTCTTTGTCGTATTTGCCATTGTATTTCCAGCATTTACCGGATTGGCTGCGGGATTAGGACTTTCTGGAGAATTAAAAAATCCACAGGTTGCAATTCCCCGGGGAACATTATTAGCTACTTTGGTTGGTGCAATTGTTTATATAGCTGTAGCCTATAAGCTTTCAATTTCGGCCTCGCCTGAAGAGTTAAATGTGGACTATTTAATTATGCAAAAAATTGCAATTTGGGGGCCAATAATTCCAATTGGCTTAGCCGCAGCTTCACTATCGTCAGCTATTGGTTCAATTCTTGTTGCTCCGCGCACTCTGCAGGCAATTGGAGCCGATGATATTCTTCCGAACAAGAAGATTAACGGCTTTTTTGCAAAAGTATTACCCAAGAACTCTGAGCCTAGAAATGCAAGTGCGTTAAGTGTTATTATTGCCTTTATTTTTGTGGGAATTGGCAGCATAAACACTGTAGCAGAGGTTATTTCCATGTTTTTTATGGTTACTTATGGAGCTATCTGTTTAGTCTCATTACTCGAACATTTTGCCGCAGATCCCGCCTATAGGCCCACTTTTCGATCGCGGTGGTATATTTCACTGATTGGTACAATATTCTCCATATGGCTCATGTTTGAGATGCGTGCCGCCTACGCTGCAATTGCACTTCTGGTAATGGGTATGTTATATTACTTTATTACTGTTCGCTCCGAAGAGAAACGTGGATTTGCCAAGCTTTTCAGAGGTGTGATTTTTCAGCTTAGCAGACAGTTGCAGATTTTAGCACAAAGAGCCAATAAGGAAGATTTAGAAAATAACTGGAGACCTTTTCTCATATGTATTTCAAAAGATACATTTGTTCGTCGAAGTGCTTTTGATATGCTACGTTGGTTATCATATAAGTATGGCTTTGGTACTTATATACATTATATCGAGGGATATTTATCAAAACAGACAACTACTGAATCGAAAGAAGTTCTTCAGCGACTAATTAATCTAGCATCTAATAATCGAAATCGGGTATATTTAGATACAATGATTTCTCCTTCATACACATCAGCAATAGCTCAGACAGTTCAGCTTTCAGGAATCTCAGGCAAAGGAAATAATATGATTCTGTTTGAGTTTAGCAGAACCGATGCAGATGAATTCAAGAAGGCATTGGAAAACTATTCCTTAATTTATAGTGCTGGATTTGACGTTTGTGTGCTAAATACTTCCTATAAAGGATTTGGCGATAAGCGCGAGATACATGTTTGGATAACCTCATTTGATTTCGAAAATGCTAACTTAATGATCTTGTTAGCCTACATTCTTTTAGGGCATCCTGAATGGCAAAAAGGACAAATTAAAATTTTTTCGTTATACAATCAAGGAGAGCTCGAACAGAAAACAGAAAAGTTACATGCTTTAATAAAATCAGGCAGACTTCCCATTTCTGAAGGTAACATTAATTTGATTGCAGTAAGTGATACGAGAAAAACGAAAGACCTAATTAAGGAAAAATCTATTGATGCCGACTTATCAATTGTGGGTTTTAGACACGAATTGGTTAAGGCAAAGGGTATGGAAGTATTTACCGGATATGAAGATGTAGGAAATATTTTATTCGTAAGTTCGCAAAAGGAAAAAGAAATAAATTAATATGGAAAACAGAATTGCCGTATTTCCCGGATCTTTTGATCCTTTTACAGTTGGGCACGAATCAATTGTCAGAAGAGCACTTCTTCTGTTCGATAAAATAATAATTGCAATTGGTAGGAATACAAATAAAGAAGACTTTTTTCCGTTAGATAAGAGGATGGAGTGGATTAGAACAGTGTTTGAAGATGAATCGAAAATTAAGGTTGAAAGTTATTCAGGTCTGACAGTAGATTATTGTAAGCAGGTAAAGGCAAATTATATTCTTCGCGGGGTACGTACCTCTTCCGATTTTGAATATGAACGAGCCATAGGACAAATGAATCGTTCTATGGATAGTGCAATTGAGACAGTATTTTTGTTAACTCAACCTGAGCACACTTTTATAGCATCAACCATTGTTCGAGATGTTATTCGCCATGGTGGCGATGCATCTTCTTTTCTCCCTCAAAAAGTTAAAATTGATATAATGAACCAATAGTATGAGGGTTTTCTTTGCGTTACTTATTAGCCTTACAGCCACTTGTTGGGCATACTCAACAACAACTATTATTTCAGGGAATGATAGTAGATATGCTGGCAAAGAAATTGTGTTTCTGGAAAACACAGATCCTTTTACCGGAAAAGAACATGAATTAGGAAGTGCAATTGTCGACAGTAATGGAGTTTTTAGTATTGAATTAGATATTATTGAAACAAAATATATTTTCTCTTTCCAGGGAAATAAGAAACTTCATTTGTTTGTTGAGCCAGGAATGAAATATAATATAATTCTACCTGAGTATGTTGAATATACTCAGTCCGATAAGTTAAATCCATTTTTCAAATACGTTGAGGTCCATCTAGCCACCGAAACTTTTAAAGAGAAAGATCTAAATATTCAGATCAGAATGTTTCTGGATGCTTATTTGCCATATTTTAACAAACATATTGAAAATGCATTTACAGGTTTTGACTTCTCACAGCTTGATCAAGATATTGAGAAAATGGAGAAACCATTTACTAAATCGAAGAATAAATATTTTAATGAGTTTAGGGATTATAAGTATGGAATGCTTAGGTTTTTAGCTTATCAACATAAGTCTAAGTTTATCTCTAATGAGTACTTTAAAGATCGGCCGGTGTTAATTAACAACCCTGCATATTTAGATTTGTTTAATAAAGTTTACACAGGTTATTTTTCTCATTTTGTGCGAGCCGACAAAGAGAATAAACTGGTGAATGCCCTAAGCAAAGAAAAAACCTTTACATCTTTAAGCAATGCATTGTCTGGCGATGAAGTATTACAGCCCAATGAACTGCTAAATCTGGTGGCACTTAAGTGTTTGTATGAAGAATTTTATGACGATAATTACTCAAGAAACTCTATGCTTGAAGTATTGAAATCCTTTCTTACAGGAGATGCGCCAGAGTATCAAAAAAAGATAGCCAGGAATATAATTGATGAAGTTACCCGTTTACTTGTAGGTTTTGAACCACCGAAGTTTGAACTCTACGATGTTGACAGTAATCTGGTATCTATTGAAAACTATAGAGGGAAATTTGTATATCTGAATTTCTGTTCGTGTTTTAGTTATTCTTGCTTAAATGAATTTGCACAACTGCAATTATTATACGAAAAGCATAAGGAGTATTTAGAGATTGTATCTATTGTTATTGATGATGATGTTCAGGTGATGAAAGATTTTGTTCAACGCAGTGGATACACTTGGACATTCCTTCATTTTGGGAACCAACCAACTATTCTGAAAGAGTATGATATTCGTATTTTTCCAACCTACTACTTAATTGACAATGAGGGAAAGCTTGTGCAGTCACCCGCAGCCACACCTAACGAAGCATTTGAAGGCAGGCTTTTTAAAGAGCTAAGAGCAAAAGGAATACTTTAAGTACATAGTTAAGTTTCAAATTGTTTGCATGTTCCAGCCACTAAATATGTTAGTTTCTGGGGATTTTCATAAATCAGGAAATTTGAGATTAATTTCTATAGTTATTGTTAAATTAGGGGTGGCAAATTGATTTAAAAGTGATACATATTATAAATATGTAAAGCATTGATTCTCAAGAATGGTTTTTAACACTAGTCAGAATGCAAATAGGTTTTAGAAAAGATAAATAAAATAGATATAAGTAAAATATAAATAGAAAATATTATGGAAAATTTAAAGATGCAGGATATTATTGATTCGAAAATACTAAATGAGCGTAAGATTTTTTTATGGGGACAAGTTGATGACCAATCAGCAAAGCATGTTGTTGAAAGAATGCTTTATTTAGAAATGATTTCTCCAAAAACAGAAATTCAATTAATTATTAATAGCCCAGGAGGGTATGTTACATCAGGATTTGCAATTTTTGATACAATGAGAAGTATATCAAGTCCGGTATCAACAGTTTGTTCCGGATTAGCTGCATCAATGGGCTCAATTCTTCTTTCAGCAGGCACAAAAGGGAGACGGTTTATTCTTCCACATGCAAGAGTTATGATACACCAGCCAAGTGGTGGTGCAGGAGGAGCAGCATCTGATATTGAAATTCAGATGGAAGAAATATTAAAAACCAGAGATTTAGGAGCCAAAATATTATCTGAGAATTGTGGCCAATCAATATCTAAGATTATAGAAGATTTTAATAGAGATTATTGGATGTCTGCTGAGGAGTCTGTTGAGTATGGAATTATTGATGAAATATTACATACTATTTAAGTGCATTAATTCTTAGTGCAGATACGTACAGTAATGGGGATAGTATTGGAATCATGATAAATTTAATGAAGTGGTTGAAATTTTGAACTCTATAGTTTAGTGTTATAGGTACAGGCTGTTGAATAATAGCAATTAGTTGTTAATACCGATTGTATCGAATATTTTTTTTACCACTTCATGATTTTTCATTTTATTAAAAATGTTTTTATTGGTAACTCCTGCATTGGAATAGTATCCATTGTAAAAATAATTACCATAATTCCTTCCAACGTAATGCATTACTTTTACATCGTTAATTATGAGATAAACAGATTTCATGACTTTTTGTAAAACAAGATCATTTAACAGGTCAATTGCATTACCATGAGTTTGATTTATTCTAATGATGAAAAAAACATAATCGCATAGATTATTTATAAGTAAGCCTTCGCTAACAATTCCAATGGGAGGTGTATCGATAATTACATAATCAAAATGATTTCGGCAATATAGTATAAAATCATTCAGTTTATTTTTGCTTATCAGTTCAACAGGATTTGGAGGTGTAGGTCCCGGAGGAGAAATCCAAAGGTTTTCTATATTCGATTTTTTAATTATTTCATCTTGCGTACTTTCCCCAATCAGATAAGTGCTGATACCAGTTAGATTTGATACATTAAAACTATTGAAATTGCATGATTTTCGTAAGTCCATGTTTATAAGCAGAACTTTATTGCTGTTCATGGCCAAAATTGTTGCAAGGTTTAAAGTACAAAAGGTTTTCCCCTCACCACTTGCTGCTGAGGTAATAGAAATGACATTGCATTGTCCTTCCGGAATCAAAAAACGCATATTAGTTCTGAAAGTTCTGAAAGTTTCCGAAATCAAACTATTTGGATGCTCCTTTAAAGGATTTTCGTTTTTGTAGTTGTTGTGTTTTATTCTGGCAATTATTGGATAATCCAGTCTTTCGGTAATGGAATTTACATCGCGAATAATATTTGAAAAAGTGTCTTTTAGAATAATAACTATTAAAGGAATAAGTATACCGATAATCAATCCAATAATAAGGTTCATTCTTTTCTTAGGACTAATTGGACGGGAATTTTCAACTATTGCAGGATCTAGCACCCTGTTATCAGAAATGTTTGAAGCTTTTGCAATTCCTGCTTCAGCTCTTTTCTCAAGAAGAAAATTATAAATGGAATTATTTACATTGAAATTACGTTCAATACTTATCATTTTTCTTTCGTTTGCCGGAAGTTTTCGAATGCTTTTGTTTAGCGTGGTTATTTGTTCTTCTAGTCCCGAAAGAGTCATGTTTACATTCTTTATATTGCTGGAAATATTATCGAGCAAGGCTACTTTTAAAGTATTTATTTTGGAATTGTATAAATCATTTATTGTTCCCTGTTCAATTATGCCATATGTTTTTGATTTTTTTTCTTCAAAACGGGCTTTTAGTTCAGTAATTAAATAAGTTAATAACTGATCATCTACACCCATGGCAGAGGGGGCAATAATATGATCCAGTTCTTTTGACTCTTCAATGTATTTTTCAAGGTAGATAAGGTAATTCTTCTTTAGAATGCTTTTAGATTGCTCCGTTTGCAGACTTACTAGCTGATCGTACAAAATACTACCCTTTTTGCTTAAATCAATGATTTTATTTTGAGCTCGAAAATTTTGCAGGCGGTCTTCTGTTACAAATAAAGAATCGTTAATAATAGAAAGTTGCTCATCAATAAAAGATACAGTATTTACGGCATTTTTATTTTTTAATTCCAGCCCGTATTCAATGTAATTTTCAATAAGTTTATTCAGAAAGTCGACTTCTTTCTGAGGGACTTCTCCTTTTGAGGTTAAGGTTAAAACAGAGCCTGCTTCATCGTTTATGCTAATTTCCACTTTTTCTCTGTAATAATTAGCAAGCATATTGCGATTGTTAATTTTAAAGAAAAACAATTTATCTATATGCTTATTTGAATTAAAAAAAGGGGTTAAACGAATCGTGAAATTGAAATTTTCTGAATTGTATGCCTTGTCAAAATCTAGTTCCCCATTGAAACTTATTTTATCATCAGATTCTATTATGTATTTTTTATCTGAAATAATTTTAATGTAAACAGGGTAATCTGTAATGTTGTTTTGGGTTGAATCTGTTTCGATAACAAATGGGGAGTGATTATAAAGGCTTATTGTACCAGAATGTTTGATTGCCTGGAAATAAGAAACATCAAAATCCAACTCGTCAATGGCTTTTTTGTTTAAGGTATAAGATTTTAGTATTTCAATTTCATTGCTAATGCGATTTTTAGCACTGAAATTGATTCCACTCATTATATTTCCTGCATTTGATAATACAGACTCATCTTCATTCTCGTCAAGAATAATTTTTGTTTCGATTTGATATACCGGGACAGAATAGAAATTAATTGCAAATGCAATTAAACAACCCACAATAGCCGAAAGTAAAAACCACAGCCAGTTTTTTTTAAAAAGATTAAAGTATTTTTGTAAGTCGATACCTTCTTCATCAAACAGCTCAACTCTATCATTACCGTAGGAAGTTTTTCTCATAACTTGATAAATTTATGTTTAAGTTACGAAAATTTCTCGTAACGGTACGAGGATATGTAATTAATTGCGAAAAATAAATATACCCAAGCTTAGAAGATATTATTTTGGTCTGATTAGATTTATAAACAGTAGCTGTTCGTAAGATGCAAAAAACATAGCCCGCTATAGCTTTCTTTTAACTTAACAGAAAAGAGCCACGAAGTCGGCTACTATTCTTATATTAACTATTGTAGAAATACAGGTCAGAAAATGCATAAATTAAAATGTAAACCTGTGAGAATTACGATATATTGAAATTAAAGATTTCTTATAGGAAAGAGTCAAATCCAGTTTTATTTCTTATTTTGAAAAGCCAAACCTATATGCCAGACATTCAATGAAAAATACTTTATTCTGCTTATTAATTATAGTTTGTTTCTCATTATCAGCTAAGGCTCTTGTTTCAGAAAATGATACTTTAAAAGCACGATATTCTCTACAGATTGCTGATTCTTTATACGAATTGAATAAATACAACGCAGCCATACCATATTATAGAAATGCGAGCGAGTTGTTTGCCAAAGCAAAGGATTTTGACCTGGTCTGTCATTGCAAAATCTGGGAAACCTATATGTATATCGATCTGGAAAAATATAACGAAGCTTTAGAGAATATTAATGAAGCAATCGAATATTTCAACCTATTATTTCCTACAAACAACATTTATAGCTTTAAATGCGCCCTCAAAAAATCCTTGGTTTATTACAGTCAGGAAAATTACCCTTATAGCGTTGTTGTTCTTGATGACGCAATTAAAACTTTCCTTATCAGCAACGAATGCAAAACAGAGGAGGGTAAAAAGGAAATTTCTTCGGCCTATTTTGAGTATGCTAATAATCTACTCAATCTTGGTAAGCTAGATTCTTGCATATTATTGTATGAGGAAACGCTTAACCTTCGCATAGAACTATATCCCGCTAACCATGCATTAATAATTGACTGTTATAATAATCTGGGAATTGCCTATTCTTGTATTGGTAATTATGATATTGCAGAAAGCTACATGTTAAAGGCGCTTAGAGCTCGAGAGCTTGAGATGGGATTTGCTCATCCTCAGACTGCCTGGAGTTATACCAATATGGCTATCTTTTACTTATATCAAAAAAATTATGAAAAAGCTTTAGAGTTTGCATTCAAAGGCTTAGAGGCTAGAAAGGAAGCGCTCCCGGAAAACCATCTTGAATTTGGTAGCTCATATGCAACCATTGCAAATATTTATAACGAAACAGGTGATTTCAATAAAGCTCTGGAATATCACAATAAGGCTTTGGAACTATACATTGCTAAACTTGGTAAGAACAACTATAAAGTGGCACGAATTTATAACAACATTGCTGACAATTATAACAAGCAAAGCGAGCTTGAAGCAAGCCTGGAATACTTTTTAAAAGCCTATAGCATATTAAACAAATTATCGCCGGACGATATTCTACAGAATCAAATTCAGGTAAACTATAATATTGCAGATACATACTTGAAACTTGGACAGACCGATTCTGCACTTATCTACAATAACTACATTTATTCAAATTATTTAGAGCCATTAGGTAGCCTGAATCAAGATCTTAGTGCATTGTTAGGGCATGGGTTTATCAGGGAAATAATAGAACAGAAAGCACAAATATATTTTGCTTTATACAAAAAAAACAATTCTATTTCCGATCTCAAAATTGCTTACGAAGCCTATCTTTACTATTTTGATATCCTGGATTTTCTCAGGTTAAGGATCTCTGAGGTTGATTCAAAAGTTAATCTACTCAGATTAAATAGTAGCTTTATCAATAGCGCTGTAGATATATCCTATTTACTCCATAAGGCCGACTCTGTAAATTATCCGATAAATCAGACGGCCCAGATTATCGATAAAAGTAAAGCTGGAGTTCTGCAAGAAATGATTGAGAAAACTGTATTTTCAAAAAGTGGGGTTCCTGATTCTTTAATTATGCAATGGAACTCAATAACGAAACAGTTACAGGCTCTTAAGACCAAACAAAAATCTTCTCATGAAAAAAATCAAATTAAACACAACAATGAATTGGAGGTTCAGAAGATAGAGTTTCAGGAAAAACTCTATCAATTAAATAAAGAAATATTCGCCAATCATTCCCCACTATCTACAAATTTTGGATATTCTACCTATAGCTCAGATAGCAGTTTTAACATAAATGAGAATACAGCCATTCTTGATTATTTTATTTCTGATACAACTCTTTATATTAGTGTGTTTACTGACCAAAAAGTGAGTGTGTTAACCTCAACTATCGATTCCAATTTTGAAGATCTGGTAAACAAATACCTTTCTTGTATAAAAAAGAATCGAACATATAATTTTGACCCACTAAGCTCACAGCTGTATGATTATTTAATCCAGCCCGCCTTAGAATTATTATCAGGAAAAGACAGACTAATTATTATTCCAGATAAATACTTACATTATTTACCCTTCGAAACCTTGTGTAAAGCAGAAATGAAAAGCAATTTCAGGGATAAATCCTACTTAATCAGGGATTATACAATTAGCTATCACTTCAGTACAAGTATATATCAACGATATACTATTCCAGAAACTTCTGACCTCGGTGGAAAGAAAAGTTTTGCCGGATTTGCCCCAGTTTTTGAGAAAAAAAATAAAACACTTAATTTATCTAGTGAATGCCTTACCTATTTGAGTGATACTACCTTAATAAAGAATGATATGCTCCGAACAGTTTCCATTGATGGAAAAACATATAGTAGTCTGCCGTACTCAGAGCAAGAAGTTTCCAAGATATTTGACTTGTTCAAAAGTTGCGGTAAACAATCCAGCGAATTTCTGTACGAAAATGCAAATGAAAAGGTTTTTAAATCACAGGTTCAAAATTTCGACATTATTCATCTGGCCAGTCATGGAATTATTAATGAACAATCACCCAACTTGTCTGCTATTCTTTTCTATCCGGATACCCTTTCTTCAAAAGATTATTATGAAGACAATATTCTGATGGCAGGAGAAATGTATAATCTTAATTTAAATGCTTCACTTGTCGTGCTTAGTGCATGTGAAACAGGGTTAGGGGCTTATGTTAATGGTGAAGGCATAATGTCTATGACACGGGGAATTATCTATGCCGGAGCAAATAATGTTTTATACTCATTGTGGAAAGTAGGAGACAATAGTACTTACAAACTAATGCTCGAATTTTATAAGAATTATCTTAAAGGCTATACCTATTCTGAAGCATTGCGGGAGGCCAAATTAAGCCTCATAAGTAATGAGGAAACAGCTTTTCCAAGATTCTGGGGCGGCTTTGTTCTGCTAGGCAATCATTAGAACTCTTCTTCTATTCTATGCAGATGAATTTACCTGTTACAAGAGATTCTTCATCGTTTTCGAGTTGCCAGTAGTACAATCCGGAAACTAATTCGTTTTTAAATAAATATGGCGAGTCCGTTTTTGTCTCAGAAACAATTTCTCCTTTATTATTTATAATAACCAAAGTTAAGGGCCCAGAAGAATAATTCCAGGAAAATTTTAAAGTATCACCTATATTAACTTTATCGCCAATAAGAGGTAGGTTTAGTTCAATCGCTTCTGCCCTGACATGGTTGTTAATTGCAGTCTCGTAGAGTGGCATTGGTGTAAAATTTTCGGCTACAACCACTTTTTTTAGTTCTTCCTTTTTTCGAATAATATTTTCGGGTTTAACTAAATCCTGTTTTATATCCTTAGGTTTACTCAGGGGCTCTTTGGTATTCTGACTATCGTCTGTATACTTTATATTTTCTTCGCCTAAACCTTGATAAAGAATAAATCCAATTCCTATTAAAAGGATAATTGATGCTGCAATACTATATAGTTTGAGTTGCTTTAAACGTTTGTTTTGGGTTTGTTTTGGGTTTGCAAAATCAAGATTGCTGGCCTCAAGTATTAGGTTTTCAAAAAACCTTAATTGGTCTTGACAGTAGTTACAAGTAAGCAAATGTTCCTCAAAAAGGCTCTCCTCTTGTTCAGAGAACTTACCCTGGATATATTTTTCATAAAACTCATCCTTATGAAAAACAATATTCTCTTTATTTATTGCCATTGTATAACTTTCTTAATTTTTCCAAAGCCCGGTGTTTAATTACTCTAACATTACCCGTATTTATCCCTAAATACTTAGCAGTTTCTTTATGAGTCATATCCTTTTTATAAGATAAGATTATTAGCTGTCTTTCTATATAGCTAAGCTCGTTCAGTAGATTATTAATTCTTTTTTTTGTAAGTGTTTTTTCCTCCAAATCATCAGGAGGTAATATTTTCAAATAACCTAAGTTCGGTTTTTCTTCTAGCGATTCAATATAATTTTCTTTGGTTTTCTGCCTATAATATTCTTTTAATTTATTGTCAGTAATAGCAAAAACATAAGATTTAAGCGAAGTGTATGTTTCAAAGTCTAGATCATTTATTTTATCCACTAATACCACCATTGCATTGTTATATATTTCTCTTGCTGGTTCTGCTTGAATATTTTTTTTGTACAACCATTTCATAACCACTCTGGTTAATACAAAATTAAGTTGCGCCCAGGCTTTTTCATCTTTTTTTTTCAAATTTTGTAAAAAGTCCCTGAATTGCTCTTTATCAGTATGTAGGTTTGTTACCGGCATTCAGCTTGGTTAGATATGATTGAAATTAGTTAGTTGTTACAACTCAATTGTAAAAAAAGGAAAAAAAATGTAACGATTAATATATAGTTGACATTTCTTATGCAGGTACCTGTCTTTTTTAATTAATTATATTAAGAAACTTAAGTTATGAAAAAACTATTCTTACTATCATTCGCTTTAATTACTTGCATGGCGAATAACCTTGTATTTTGTCAAATAACAAAGCAATTAGAAGAAACTTCCTATACACTCAGAGATATAAGCTTTATTGATAGTCAAAACGGATGGGCTGTAGGTTTTCCTCATTGGGATCAATACAAAAAAGAGTATGTATCTACTATACTGAAGACATCAGATGGTGCGGGTACCTGGACTGCACTAAATGTTCCAGGTAATATTATGCTGAATAAGGTGAACTTTGTAAATGAAAATAAAGGATGGGCTGTAGGAAAAGGAGGCTTTATTTTTCATTCAAGTGATGGAGGAGATACTTGGACTTCGCAGAATATTAACACTTCAGATGAAATAAAAAGTCTATTCTTTGTTAATAGCGATATCGGATTTCTTAGTGCCACAAAACCAATTAGTTTTGATGGTCTTGGTGAAGCTGATAATTGGACATCATCTATTTGGAAAACTACCAACGGAGGTACTACCTGGAGCAAACAGGTTATTCCAACCAATGCTGCAATAATAAATGACATTGAATTTATTGATGAGTTAAATGGCTGGTGTGCCGGGGCAAAAATGGATTTTGTCGATGAAGGTTCAGAATCACCTTCACATTTTGGGGTGGTTTATTTTACAAAAGATGGTGGACAAACATGGAGCGAACAGAGTGTTCCAAAGCCGCCGGCCAATTTCAGTGATTCATCTATTATTTTTACTTCCATAGATTTTGTTAATCCTATGAAAGGATTTGTGACCGGATTTAAAGGGAATAGTGCTGTTAATGGTAGTAACTTATACATTACTAATGATGGTGGCGAAAATTGGAAACAGGATACCAACCAGGCCACAATTGGAACTTTTATGAACTTGATGAATGTGCAGTTTGTTGATGAAAACTATGGATATATTATAGGCACCAATTATATAGCTGCGTGGGGGGCTCCGGTAATACGTACTATGGATGGAGGTGTTACCTGGGAAACAGTTAAAATGAGATCTCATAATGGTGAAGGATTATACGGCCTTGCCGTATTTTCAAATTCAGTTATTGTTGTTGGTGATTTCGATTTTCAAGCTACTTCAACCGATCCCTGGGGGTCTGGTCCATGGAGTAACGAAGATCTCTTTACTCAGAAGTATATTAATGCACATTATCAATTCGAGGATATCTATTTTTCAGATGAAAATAATGGATGGGCAACCGGATCCTTTTCTACAGCTCCAGATTCTATGGGGCAGCTAATTATGCACACATCTAATTCAGGAGTAGACTGGGATGTGCAATTTACCTCAGAAAAAACAATCCCAGCCGGCACACCTCGTCTTAATAAACTGCATTTTGCAGATAGCCTAAACGGATGGGTTGTAGGAGGTGCTGGCTGGGATGCCGGACAGTACATTTTGCGCACAAGCGATGGGGGAAAAAACTGGGAAGTTCTAGATGATAATATACCTGAACCTAAAAAAGAACTATATTCATGTTTTTTTCTTTCCAAAAACCATGGATGGGCTTTAGAGGCTGGCTCTTATGATAATACCCATCTGGGCCTATTACGTACTTTGGATGGAGGCGATACTTGGGAACGTATTGAAACTGAGATTGAAGGTTCCTGGGGAGTAGGCTTTGGCCTTGTGCAGGGTGATATTTTCTTTACAGACTCACTACACGGTTGGGCCGGAGGAAATAGCGGCGGTTTAATCCACACAAATGATGGAGGTACAACATGGACAAAACAAGTGTACCCGGAGTATAGCAATTGTAACAGCATATTCTTTACCAATTCTTCGAAAGGTTGGGCTGCTGGTAATAATGAATTTATTGTCACTTCTGATGGAGGCGAACATTGGACCCAAATAGAGTCAAATAGTTATACATTACAGGATATTCAATTTGTAAGTTCTCAATCTGGTTGGGCCTCAGGTGATAGAGGTACTATTTTACGTACTAAAGATGGTGGCAATAATTGGTCTAATCTTTCATCGATTACAAATACATATAATAGCTTACTTGGATTACATTTTATAGATAGTACAACAGGATGGGCAGCTGGTGAAAGCGGTACAATATTTAAAATAGAAACTATTGGAATTAAAAAAGAACAAACCATAAGTTCTGATACTGAAATAACAATGACTTATGGCGATGTAGATTTTGAGCTTGAGGCAACTGCTTCATCCGGATTATCGGTATCTCTGGAATCGCAAAATGAAGATATTGCTGCAATTGTGAATGGAAAAGTATCTATCAAGGGTGCAGGAAGTACAAGTATTGTCGCCTCCCAATCGGGTAATGAAGAATACTATCCAGCAGAAAGTATCTATATTAATCTTAGGGTTGAAAAAAAATTACTTATAGCTTCAGCAACAAATGCAAGCCGTTCGATAAGTGAAGAAAACCCAGAACTATTAATTCAGTATGAGGGATTTGTTTTAGGTGAAAACGAATCAGAATTGGATATTCAACCTATGGCAACATGTGCTGCAACTCTTGATAGTCCGGCAGGGAACTATGAAATAGTGCTTACTGGAGGGCAAGACAATAACTATGAGTTTCAACTGAACAATGGTACACTAACAATTACTTCATTAACAAATCTTCTTTCTCAAAAGAAAGATCAGTTTAAAGTATATCCGATTCCTGCGTTTGATAAAGTAACCGTATCGCTACCAGACAATAAGCAATACTATGTAAGTATTTATTCCTTGGAAAATCAATTGGTTTATAGCACAAAAGTAAGAAACAAAATAGAAACTATTAACGTGGAAAATCTTAAACCCGGCATCTATATACTTAAAGTGCAAAACAATAATAAAGTACTAAGTAGGAAAATAATAGTTAGTGTCTGCAAGAAAACTTAATAATCCCCGTCATACGAGGAACGAAGCAACCGAAGTTTGCGAGCGCATCGAAGATAATCTGTTTGCATTGGTAGTCAGTAGCTTGAGATTGCCACGCTTCGCTCGCAATGACGCTCAGAGTAGTTTTCTTGCAGACACTAGTTAGATAACGAAGTATTACAGTTTTCTATCTATAATAGCTTAGTAAGCGTTGTTAAACATCTCAAAGGCATGAGGATAATATAGTTTTTCTAATACCTAAATTGTCAATCTTTGTGCCTTTGAGCTTATCGTTTCTCTGAGGTTTTGTAAAGCTTTGGTAAATACCGATTTAGAACAATAGATATTGAGGTATTGAACGGTGAAGTTCTCATGTAGCAAAGTGTAATAAAACACCAATGAAACCATACGCAATCCGTCAAACAAAATGTTTTGAATAACCGTATAATAGATTTTGGTTAGTATTTTTTGTAGTTAATTAGACTAAACCACATAGCTACTTGCATCAGATCTTCAGCTTCTTCTTCAGTCTGACATTTTAGATGAAGCATATTTACAGAATCGTCAAAATCGTTTGTTGTAAATTGATAACCGGATTCATCCATAAAACGCTTTAATTCTTCTGGATTCAATTCATTAACCTTCTTCCGTAGCGATGAGTTTACCTGACTATCTTTTATAAACTTTGTAGCATTATTGATTGACATGGCGTGTTGTTTTTAATATTCACTTTTTATTACGTTGGAATAGTTTGTTTAAGGGTTTTGCTTTGCTAAAAGCTACAATCTTCTGATAAATAGCAAACACTTCATTTTCTGTACATGGCTTTGAATTAGCAGCTATCTGGGCCTTAATTTTATTTAGAATAATTCGCCCTGTTTCTTCATCAATATCCATTCCTTTTGATTCGAAAAAATGCATAATTGAAGCTAACCCGGAATGCTTGCCGATAATTATTTGGCTTTGCTTAACCCCAAAATCTATTGGATTTAATATTTGATAGGAGTTGATATTTTTTAAGATAGCTGAGGTATGAATGCCTGATTCATGTTTGTAGGCATTTTCTCCGGTAATTGGTTTATTGCTAGGGAGGGTTTGCTTTGAATAGTTTTCCACCTTTTGACTTAGTTGTTTGAGAACAAAAGTGTTAAATCCCAGTTGATTACTGCGATTTTTTAAGTAGGCAATTATCTCTTCCAAAGCTGCATTTCCTGCACGTTCACCCAAGCCATTTATTGTAGCACTTATTGCATGTGTATCAGCTTTTATTGCAGCAACTGTATTAGCCGTAGCCATACCCAAATCGTTATGACCATGGAATTCCAGTTTTACCATTGGAAGACTCTTACCTAATTCACTCATTAAGTTAAAGGTGTCTATTGGGTCATGAATCCCAACAGTATCAGCTATTCTAACACGGGTTGCACCACAATCATATGCAGTGTATATATATTCTTTAAGAAACTGTATGTTGGCTCTTGAGGCATCTTGGGCACCAACAGTAATCAATGGAAAATATTGTTGAGCGAAATTAACGGTTTTTCCAAGTTGGTCAATAACCCATTGCCGACTCTTATTTAAAGTTTGAATCTGAATATCAGATACCGGGAGCGAAATATTAATTGATTGAGTTCCAGTTTTAGCAGCAAGATAAATATCTTTCTCAACAGCTCTGCACCAACATGATGTAACAAATCCAAAGCCAGAGGATGCAATAGATTTTATAGCTTTTTGTTCATCGTAACCTATTGCAGGAGTTCCGGCTTCAACTTCGTTTATCCCTAGCTCATTAAGCATGGCAGCTATATCTAATTTTTGTTTTAGGCTAAAAACCACACCTGGAGTTTGTTCTCCATCTCTTAATGTTGTATCAATTAAATAAGTTGCCATAAGCCAAATTTTAGGTTTGTACGAAACAAATTATCCTTTAATCATCATCAATTATTAATTATCCTAATATTGCAAATACCAATACAATAGCAAAAATTTAATCAGCTATGCTCAGTTCTTCAACAATTCCGCCTTCTTCGAGAGCATCAAGTATTTCATCGATTTTTTCTTCTGAGTCAACTCCACCATACCATTGGTTGTTTGGCTGAATTACCAAAACAGGACCTTGAGCACATACATTTAAACATGCAGTAGTTGAAACAGCTACATCAAGACCTCGATCGGCAGCTTCTTCTGTTACATACTGAAGCAGGTCTGTTGCACCTTTTTTATTACATGCACCTTGTGCATCGCCAGCAACTCTATATGAATTGCAGAGTAGAATTAAATATTCAGGTTTTTTCATTCTGATTTTGTTTTATTAATTAAGATATATGTAGAAATCAGTATTAATTAGGACTGATTCGTTTGTTTTAGGAACATTTCCCTTCGCAATTTATAAGTGAGTCAACAGAGCAGTTACATAGTTTTACGCTAATCCCCAATTCATTTAGACTTCTTAAAGGTTTTTCTCCAATTTGCTGGGTGTAAAGAATATCGCAATCTTTTATTACATTGTAAATGACAGTTATGCTGTCTAATGAGTAATGAATGTCAGAATTGTTAAAAGAATCACTTCCACTTTTACTGTAAGGTTCAACACCCCTTACCTCAATACTTTTTAAATTATTATCAATTATTTCGAAGACATAAAAGTTCTCAGCTTTTCCAAAATGCTGATTTACTTTGTTTCCATCGGTTGTTGTTACTGCAATTTTCATGTTTCCCTATATGTTTATTTTTAATAAGCTTTAAGTTTTCCGGATATTATCCGCAACCCATTCCATTTCCGCCACAGCTATCGCCGCATTTTCCTATTGAAGTTTTTAGTACAGATTTCAATTTTTTATTCTTATATACAGCATCTAGACCATTGTCAATTAAGCCAGACATTTCTACTACAGCAATGCCAACTCGTTGTAATACTTCTACCGGGCGGGCTCCAACACCATTAACAAGAACATATGAACAATCGCTAAGGGTTTTAGCCAACTCAATCCATCTTAAATCGCCATTGCCTCTGGCAGGAGTTTTTCTTTTTTCAATGAGTTGATAACCGCTTTCAGAGTTCTCGAATATTAGCATCTCATCAGCTTCTCCAAGGTGCTTGTTAATCATAATTCCTTCGTAGCTGGCCACTGCAACATATGGTTTGTCGTTTGCTTTTGGGACTGGCATAGAGGCACATTGATGGATAAGTTTGTAAGCTTCGGTATCATCTTTTCCAAGCATGCCTGCAGCATCGGCCCTGCATCTGGCGCAATGTGTCATTGGTTTTATGAATTGTTCTATTTCTGAGGTGATTATATTTATAGACTCTCGGCTTGGTTTCGGAAAGTTTTCCATTTCGCTTCCTTCTGCAGGTATTAGAGGAATGCAATTCATTGTTGAAGCGCCTAACTTTCCAACCTTTTTGGCAACCTCCACAATTTCTTTGTCATTTATTCCAGGAATAATTATGCTGTTAATTTTAACTGTGATACCCGCTTTTACAAGAGCAATTAAGGCTTCGGTTTGATTTTCGAGAATGATAGCCGCAGCTGCTTCACCACGATATACTTTTTTCTTGAACTGAATCCATTTATAAATTTTTGCAAGGGTTTCCAGTCTAATACTATTAATTGTAATGGTGACATGCGTAACATTAAGCTCAACCAATTGATCTATATAAGGTAAAACGTTGAGCCCATTAGTTGAAAGACAGAAAATTTTATCTGGGAACTCTTTCTTTATAAGCTTTATAGCTTCCAATGTTTTTTCAGGTTCAGCAAAAGCATCGCCCGGACCTGCAATTCCAATGGTAGATATGTTTTTTATTTTTGCTGAAATAGCCCTCAGGTAGTTAACCGATTGATAAGGACTTAAGACAGAACTGGTAATGCCGGGGCGGCTTTCGTTTACGCAATCGTATTTACGATTACAATAACCACATTGAACGTTGCATTTAGGAGCGATGGGTATGTGAACACGCGCATATTTTAGTTTTGCTTCCTTATCAAAACAAGGATGTGTTTTGGTTTCTGAAGTTCTAGTCATTTCAATAAAATTTTAACTGTTAATAAAGCTTCACATTCATTGGTAGTATTACATATACTTATATCCTACAGGCGAATGATCTTGTTTATATTCTATTAATGTATTCACTATAATATCAAATAGTTGTTGTGTTCCTTCGTAGCCAACATGCTTTATTCTTTGGCCCCCAAGTCTGTCATGTATGGGGAACCCAACTCTAACTAATGGAATACCAAGCTTTCTTGAGATATAATAACCTTTACTATTACCAATTATAATATCAGGCTTAAGTTCGGCGCAAACCTTTGATATATCCTCGAAGTCGTAGTTTTGGTGTACGCGTATTTTCTTAATAGGAATAACCTGTTCATTAATCGTTTTTTCAAGCAAACCACTATTTCCTCCCGAGGCACATAAGACAGTCTGTATGCCAATTTCTTCAAGAAAAGATGTTATTGCCACTACAAAATCCTCTTCCCCATAAACTACAGCCTTTTTGCTAAATGTGTATTTATGGCCATCAACATAGGAGTCTACCAACCTACCACGTTGCTTCTTATATTTAGTTGGAGTTTTAAAGCCACTAATTTCTTCTAAATGGCTAAAGAGGAAGTCGGTTGCTGTAATACCAATAGGTATACCCAAATTTATCCGCGGAACAGAATATTTCTTTTCGAGGTATTCAGCAGCTGTTTGGCTGAGTTTGCTTGTTTTATTTAGAATATGTCCAAATTCAATTGATGCTTTTGCTCCAGCTGTTTTCTTAAGTTCGTTTATTGGTGTTCCACCGGAAGGTATTCGTTCATATTCCCCTGTATGTTGATCATCTAGTACTTCAGAGTAATCGGGAGTAAGTATGAAGTCCAATCCAAAATCGGTCATAATGTCTTTTAATAAGCGCAAGTCGGCAGGAGATAAGAAGCCTGGAAATAAGTTAACCTTGCCATTAAATTTTGCATGTTTTGCAAAAGATTTGATTAGTGCCAATACTGCATTATGAAATCCATCAGCATGGGTTCCGCTGAAACTAGGTGTATTTACATGAACAATATCCGGAGTTTTATTTGGGGAAACTTCGCCCGACTTATAGTTGTGTATTAGTTTACCCATGTCGTCGCCAATTGTTTCGCTCAGACAGGTTGTAGCTATACCAATAATATCAGGTTTATATTGAGTGGAAACATTTTTCAGAGCTACAGAAAGGTTATTCGCGCCTCCAAAAATGGCTGATTCTTCGGTAAAGTTTGTAGAAGCAATGTCTACAGGTTCTTTATAGTGACTAATTAGGTATCGACGGATATAGGTCGCACAACCTTGCGAACCATGTATCAGAGGAACGCAGCCCTTTATTCCTTTGAAAGCAACACTAGCCCCAAGAGGAGTGCAAACCTTGCAGGCATTCCTTGTAGATACAAACGGTTTATCTTTTATTGTTTCTTTCATTTCCTTGTTGTTTTTGCGTTTTCATACTTGATTAGTATACTATCTCAATGCATTCTAATAGTTCTCTTATTTTGTGAAGCGGAACACAGGACTCATGCATGTTGCATAAATTTCCTGTGCAAAATTTAGCATACCTTCATATCCGGCAAGAGCTAGTTTTCTTTCATGGTTATGGTCGCAAAAACCTAATCCAAGCTTATAAGCAATGGGCCTTTCTTTAACTCCTCCAATGAGTAAATCAGCCTTGGTCTCTTTTACAAGTTGGGTAAGCTCAAGAGGATTGGTATCATCTACTAGTATTGTACCTTCATCACTAAGGTCTTTCATTATTTGGTAATCTTGTTTATTACCAGTTTGCGAACCAACTACTACTGTCTGAACACCAATCATGCGTAAAGCTTTAATTAGCGAAATAGCTTTAAATGCCCCACCAACATATATGGCTGCTTTCTTTCCAGATAATTCGGATTTGTATGACTCAAGTTTTGGTAACAGCAATTGCACTTCTTTTCTAACCAAATCAATAGCATTAGTCATCATGTCTGAGTTGTTGAAGAATCTGGCAACTTCATATAAAGCATCAGACATATCTTCAATTCCGAAGTAGGAAACCCGATGATAAGGGATGCCATATTTTTCTTTCATTTGTATGGCCAGGTTGCTCATAGAGCCACTGCATTGCACAATATTTAGGGCGGCCTTATGAGATTGTCTAATGTCATCAACTCTGCCATCGCCAGTAATTGAAGCTACAATTTTCACTCCCATACGTTCGTAGTAATCTTTTAGCAGATATAGTTCGCCAGCCAAATTAAAGTCGCCAATTATATTTATGCTATCTGGAATGGTAGTAGAATCGCCTTTTGTGCCTACTAATTTCATAAGCGCATCGCAGGCTACTTTATATCCGTCTTTCTTTGTTCCTGCAAAGCCCGGGGCCTGAACCGGAAGTACATCTATCTTTTTTTCTTGAGAAACTTTTCTGCAAATTGCTTCGACATCATCGCCAATTAGCCCAACAATACAAGTAGAATATACGAATGCAGCTTTAGGTTTATATTCATCAATAAGTTCAATTAATGAATCGTATAATATCTTCTCTCCACCAAATACTACCTGTTTTTCTTTTAAATCGGTTGAAAAGCTTAATCTGTGTATTTGAGGTCCGGAAGATAATGAACCCCGAATATCCCATGTGTAGGCGGCACATCCTACCGGGCCATGAATCAGGTGTAGGGCATCGGCAATAGGGTATAGGACTACACGAGAGCCACAAAAAACACAAGCTCTTTGACTTACAGAACCAGCTAAGCTGGCTTTATCGCAAGCTAATTCGCTTGAGTCTTTTCCTTTGGTAAGTATTTGGTTTTTTCTATCTTTTAAAACTGACTTCATAATCTATCCGGTTTAAAAACCTGTCCGACATAAAATGCCGGACAGGGAACCACCTTTTGTGGTCATCTGGTCAATCAATTAGATTGTAATATCCAGATATCTAGAAAACAACAAGGGCTAGTTTGGGAGCCATAGGCTCATTTACTACTTATGAAAACTAACTAACTACATTACTAATTCAAAACTAGATTCAGGCGTTTCTAAATCCTGTTTGTCCATTAATAGACTAAGGATTTTTTCAAGAATTCGCAATCCTCCCATATACCCTACAGATGGAAAGTATGAATGTCCAACTCTGTCCATAATAGGGAAGCCATATCTTAGAAATGGTATATTTTCATCTCTGGAAATATATTTTCCATAGGTGTTACCAATTAATAAATCTACAGGTTCATTTTTTATCCATTGGTGAAGTAAAAACATGTCTGCACCTTCACCATTTTTTACTTTTGCTTCGGGTACTTCGGCGCTAAGTAGTTCTTCAACTCGTTTAGTCATTTTTTTGCCAGGTGTTCCTGAAATAACATACACAGGTTTCATATCCATATCTAGCAGAAACTCAACAAGAGGTATCAGATGATCGGGATCGCCCCAAAGAGCAACACGTTTTCCAGCTACGTATTGATGCATATCTGTAATCATATCGACTAGTCTGCCACGTTCTGAAGTAATTGAGTCCGGGATAGTTACCTGGGCTAATTTTGACATAGTTATTATGAAGCGGTCAGTGGCACTTATTCCGATTGGTAGGTCTGTTAATTCAAAAGGAACTTTACATTTGTTCTCCAATTTTATAGCAGCATCTTTTGCTGCCCACTCACCAAATGCCAGGGTGGCTTTGCTATCACCGGAAGCAATCATGTCTGTAATTGAGGTTCCACCTTTTGGATACATTTCATGCTTGCCTGTTTGTGGGGCATCAACTACGTCTGAAGTGTCAGGAAATAAAATAAACTTTGCTCCCATAGCATTTGCAAGTTTTTTTACCTCTCTCATATCAGATGGTTCAATCCATCCTGAAATAAGGTTGATTTTATCTGCTGTTTTTCCTGTTGATTCAGAAAAATAATCTACCATTCCTTTTACCATGTTAGAATATCCGGTTACATGAGAACCGATATAACTTGGAGTGTTGCAATGGATAACATGTTTGCCCAAAGGAATTTTTCCATCTTCCTGTGCCTTCCCGATAATTTGCTTCAGATCGTCTCCAATTGTTTCCGAAAGGCAAGTTGAGTGAACAGCTATAACCTTAGGATCATAAATTGAAAAGATATTGTTGATAGCCTGAAGCAGGTTAGCTTGTCCGCCAAAAACTGAAGAACCTTCGGTAAAAGAACTAGTTGCCGCCATTATAGGTTCTTTGTAATGTCGTGTAAGTGCGCTTCTGTGGTATGAGCAACAGCCTTGAGAACCATGGCTATGGGGAAGACATCCATGGATTCCCAGTGCTGCATACATAGCTCCAACTGGCTGACAAGTTTTTGCCGGATTCACAGTTAGTGCTGATCTTTCTTTTATTTCTTTGGGTGTATGTCGTAAAAGCATAAGTTTAAAGTTTTAAAGCTTGAAGTTTTGAGAAGTAGCATAGAACTCTCAACTCAAGACTGATTATTAGTATTCAACATCGGCTAGTTTAGCTACAAGTTCAGGCTCGTTTTTCCAAGGAGGAGAAATGAGTTTCCAGATTTTTGTATTTACCATTCTGTCGATTTCCTTATAGAAGTTGATGGCGCCAGTAAAGCCTGCATAAGGTCCACCATAATCGTAGCTATGTAATTGTTTTAGAGGCACTCCAAACTTTTGAACTGCATACTTTTCTTTAATTCCAGCTCCAACAATATCTGGTTTGTAGAATTCAATAAGCTTTTCAGTTTCCCAATGGGAGATATCATCGATAACAAGACTGTTTTTACTCATATCAGGCATCATGCCTTTATAGGTTTCAAACTCGTAACCTTTTTTTATGAGGCTTTGCTTTTTGTCGGCTAAGTCTTGTCTGTATTTTTCTTCATCGATTTTAACATCAAGTTCTTCGATATTTCGACTATCTGCATCTACTTTGATGGCTGGAATTACATGTCTTCCTTCATAATCGTCTCTATGTCCAAATTCGTATCCGGCAGAAACAGTTAGCATGCCAATTTCACCAAATAATTCCTGATAATGATGTGCCCTTGAACCACCAACAAATAGCATAGCTAATTTGTCTTTTGTTCTTGAAGAAACATCTTTGGCAACTTTTTTTACCTCTAACATTTCTCTTTTAATGATTTTCTCAGCTTTGGCCATGAGGCTGTCATCTTCGAAATACTCAGCCATTTTTCTGAGCGATTTGGCTGTAGCATCAGCACCTATAAAGTTTACTTTCATCCAAGGGATACCGTACTTTTTTTCCATCATTTCTGCTATGTAGTTGATAGAGCGGTGGCACATAACCATATTTAAATCGGCAGTATGACAATTTTCAAACTGGTGTATCGAAGAGTTTCCACTAAAAGATGATACTAAAGTGATACCCATTTCTTCGAAATACTTTTCAATTACAAAAGCGTCTCCACCGATATTGTATTCGCCAAGCAGATTAACCTTGTACTTTCCTCCTTTGTCTTCATCATTCAATCCAACAACATGCTTGAAAATACCATTGTTCGCGATATGATGACCTGCCGACTGACTGACACCTTTATATCCTTCGCAGCTAAAGCCGAATACGTTTATTCCAAGTTCTTCCTTCATTTTTCGAGAAACAGCATGAACGTCATCTCCAATCAATCCTACCGGACAGGTCGAGAAAACTGCGATAGCATGAGGGTTAAATATTTTATATGCTTCACGAATTGCTTGTTCAAGTTTCTTTTCACCACCAAATACAATATTTGAATCTTGCATGTCGGTTGAAAATGCATAGTTCATATAGTTTTCACCATCGGGTCCTGGATCTGTTTGATTACGTCTGGTCAGCCAGGCATAAAAGGAGCAACCTATTGGCCCGTGTACGATGTTTACAATGTCTCTTGTTGGGCCAAGTACTACACCTTTACATCCGGCATAGCAGCAACCTCGTTGAGAGATAATTCCTGGAACAGTTCTTACGTTCGATTGAATCTCCTGATCTTCAGAAGGTTCATTTACAACCATTGACTTAGCTCTTTTCTTAGCTACCTTGTTTGGGTATTTAGCCAGAATCTCTTCCTTTAGTTCAGATGGGTCAGGTAATATTGTTTTCTTTAATTTTTGAGCCATGATATAATTTTTTAATCCAATACATTGTCGCCTGTTTCGCCCGTCCGAATGCTGTATGCTTCGGTAGCTGGAAGAACAAAGATTTTCCCATCACCAGGAGTATTGGTTCTGTTTGTGGAAATAATAGCATTGATTACAGTTTTTACTTTAGAGTCAGGAACAGTTATTGTTAGTAGTTTGTGTGGACGTAAACGAGGTTCAGGGCCAAGCAAAGCAATAGCCTCAGGTTTATCTTCTTTAACCCCTTCCATAACCTTCGCATCCCATTTTCCATTTCCGCGACCAAAAACGCGACCAGTTGCCGTAAATGAAGGCACACCAGCGTCAGAAAGAGCACGTTTGGTCTCGTTCATGGTATCTATTTTTAATATAGCAATTACAGTTTTCATCTGTTTGAAATTTAATTTGGATATCCGATGGAATATTCAAATAGCAATCCTTCTTCTGTGTTAATAATTACTTCTTATTGGATGCTTCTTGAAAATTTCATCTTTGGTTGATTATACTTCTTTTGTTCCACTGCTGACTGTATAGGTTTCTTCAACGGGTGTTACGAAAATTTTCCCATCGCCAAAAGCACCTTTTTCTCCAGATCTTGCTGCCTGCATAATTGTGTTTACTGCGAAATCTTTATCTTCATCTCGTATAACTACAATTAGCATTTCTTTTTGAAGTTCATCATAAGTAATATCACCAACCTTAATACCTCGTTGTTTTCCTCGACCAACTACAGGAATTTTTGTTATAGCTACATATCCTGATTCAAATAAAGCCTTCATTACTTTTGCTGATTTTTCAGGCCTTACAATTGCTCTTATCATTTGCATATAAGTGAGTTTTTAGTTTTTTGTAAATTGTTTTTATAATGCATAATGCTTATGCATGTATTTCTTAATTTAAAATTCCAAAATCAAGTAATAGTTTTTCAAGCTCTTCAATCTCAAGAGGCTTTGGAACAACAAACATCTTGTTTTCATCAATTTTTTTAGCTAACGAACGGTACTCATCAGCTTGCTTGTGCTCAGGATCGAAATCAATTACGGTTTTTCTGTTAATTTCTGCACGTTGCACCATATTATCTCTAGGTACAAAATGTATCATCTGTGTTCCAAGTTTTCTAGCAAGTTCTTCGATCATAGCTGCTTCATTATCAACTAAACGACTATTGCAGATCAAACCTCCTAAGCGAACCCCGCCAGCTTCAGCGAATTTCACAATACCTTTACAAATGTTGTTGGCAGCATACATTGCCATCATTTCGCCTGAGACAACAATGTAAATTTCCTCCGCCTTTCCATCTCGAATTGGCATAGCAAATCCACCACAAACAACATCACCTAGTACATCATAAAAAGCGTAATCGAGTTGTTTGTCATCTTCATAAGCACCAAGTTGCTCCAACATGTTAATTGAAGTAATAATTCCCCTTCCGGCACAACCAACTCCCGGCTCGGGACCACCAGATTCGGTGCAACTTGTGTTGCCATAACCTATCTTTAATATATCATCCAGTTCAACATCTTCGCCTTCTTCACGTAGAGTATCGAGTACGGTTTTCTGCGCCAATCCTCCTAAAAGTAGTCTGGTTGAATCTGCTTTTGGGTCGCATCCAACGACCATTACTTTTTTACCCATCTCAGCCAATCCTGCTACTGTATTTTGTGTGGTAGTAGATTTACCAATACCACCTTTTCCGTAAATCGCAATTTTTCTCATAATTAAAGTTTTAAGTAAATAGATGAAACCTCCCATTCACTTAGTGTGCCAAATTATAGATAGAGAGAATTATTAGCAGAGGTGTGGTGGTGTAAGTATCAAATAATGAGGTGGTAGTAATGTTTTTAATTATTTTTTTTGCGTAATGGACCAGTAAAATATTGTTACATAAATGTAAAATAGCAAGGTGGATTACACGTAATTGTAAAAACTAACTAGTAAAGCTTGTCAAGGCTCTTATTAATCGGAGTTATCCTAAATATTTTATATAAATGTGCATTTTCTGAGGGGGTACTCTAGAATATTGAGTATTTCATTAAAATTGGTTGTTGAAAATAGGGGGTGGTAGTAATAAAAATATACAAAAAAGTAAAAAAACACAAAAAAGTAAGGGGTGAGATGCAAAAAGAAGCTATATTTGTAATGAGACATCACAAAAATAGGGGGTGTTGTTAAAAAAACGCATAATGTCATGAATCAGGTACTTTGTGGAAGGACAGGAAAGGCTTGTTATGGTGACTCAGAATTACCGTTATTATTTGAGATAAGTCAAATAATTAACAATAGCAAGTTTATTAAGGATGCAATGAATCCAATTATGGAGAAGATTGCTAAATATCTGGGTGCGGAACGTTCTTTACTTTCAATTTTAAATAGGGAAGTATCGAATATTACAATAGAATCTGCATATGGTATTTCATTTGAAGAGAAGAAGCAAGGAAAATATCTTATTGGAGAGGGTATAACTGGTGAAGTTGTTAAAACAGGAAAGCCTGTTTTTATTGAGAAAATTGATGAAGCAAAAGGTTTTGTAAATAAAACAGGAATAAATCTTAAAACGAAGCGGAAAGAGGATATATCATTTATCTGTGTTCCAATTACCGTTGAAGGCGAAATATTAGGAACTTTAAGTATTTCGAAAGTATATGATGAAAGAATATTAAAGCAAGAAATATTTAGAATTTTAACCCTGATTGGTTCTATTATAGCAAATGCAGTTCAGGCCCGGCAAGATAGAATTGAAGAAGTTGAAAGATTAAGAGATGAGAATCAGCATTTGCACAATGAATTAAAAAACAGATTCTTAAATGATAATATTATAGGTAACTCTTCGAAAATCAGAGAGGTCTTTAACGAAATACAACAAGTTGCTGATACTCAAGCAACAGTTTTGATTCGGGGCGAGAGTGGAGTTGGTAAAGAGCTTATTGCTGATGCAGTTCACTACGGAAGTAGTCGGGCAGTAATGCCCTTAATAAAAGTGAATTGTTCGGCATTACCTGAGAGTTTAATTGAAAGTGAACTGTTTGGTCATGAGAAAGGAGCATTTACCGGAGCCACTGAGATGAAAAAAGGAAGATTTGATTTGGCTGAAGGAGGATCTTTGTTTCTCGATGAATTAGGTGAACTTCCTTTAACAATACAAGTGAAGCTTTTAAGGGTTTTGCAGGAAAAACAATTTGAGAGAGTTGGCGGAACAAAAACTCTGAAATGTGATGTGAGGATTATTGCTGCAACAAACAGAAATCTTGAAGAAGCCATTGTTGAGGGAAAATTTCGAGAGGATTTATATTATAGGCTTAATGTTTTTCCGGTTTTTATTCCCGCACTTCGTGAAAGAGTTAATGATATACCTTTGCTTGTAGATCATTTCATACAAAAGGCAAATAAAAAGAATGGTACGAATATCATAAGAATTTCTTCTTCGGCTATTGAGATGCTAATGATTTATCATTGGCCTGGGAATATCCGTGAATTAGAGAATTGCATCGAAAGAGCAGCAATATTAAGTTCTGATAGGGTAATTCGGCCTCATCATTTACCACCAACGTTGCAAACCGCCCAGTCTTCCGGCACTATGAATAAGGGAACTCTGCAATCAATTGTAGATAAGGTTGAAAAACAGTTAATTATTGATGTGCTTACTGCAAATAAAGGGAATGTGCTTAAATCAGCTAAGGAGTTGGGTATTTCTAATAGAAAACTGGGCTTACGTATTGAGAAACATAAGATTGCAACGAAAAAGTACAAATTGCCAGGCAAAGATTTATCCTAACACGTTATTAGAATTATTTGATAGGACAATAGATATTCGATAACTTCGGTCATAAGATAAGTAAATAAGGTTTTATGGAAATTAGCCTATTTATTGAAAAAGAGAACATGCCAAATGAAGAAGCGCTTAGGAATTATCTGGGTGAAAAAATTAATTGGTGGAAGGAAGGGGAATTCAGATAACTTTACAAGATGTTTGTTATACCAGACATTAAGCAATTAATTGACATAAAACTAGCTCATTAATAATTCAACTTTAACAAATAAAATGAAAGATTTCACTATCAGAGCTGCCACCCATAGCGATGCAAAAACCATCTTAAGTTTCATTAAAAGCTTAGCCGAATACGAGAAACTATCTCATGAGGTTATTGCAACAGAACAGAGTATTGAGAAAGCTCTTTTCGGAGATACTCCCTTTGCTAAAGCATTAATTGCATATTATGAAGAAATTCCTGTTGGTATAGCTTTGTACTTCTACAATTTCTCAACATTTTTGGGAAAGCCAGGGATATATCTGGAAGATTTATTTGTGATGCCAGAGTACCGAAAAAGGGGCTTTGGGAAGGCGTTGTTGACTAAACTAGCTCAAATTGCAATTGATGAAGACTGCGGAAGAGTAGAGTGGTCGGTTTTAAAGTGGAACAAACCTTCTATTGATTTCTACGAAAGCATTGAGGCAAAACCAATGGATGAGTGGACCATTTACAGGCTATCTGGAGAGAATATTTCAAAATTGGCAAAAACAAATTTATAATAATACTACTTTGACCCATTTGAAAGATTCACCTGTTTTCACCCTGAATTCCTAAAGGGTACAGGCAAATTTTTCTTCTTTCACCTTTTAGGGGCGGCGTAGCAAAGGAGAAAAATTGGGGTTTTGTTTAATCTTTCGAAGTAGAAATATTAGTGTTTACGGAAAAGTTTTTTACATCATGGCTTATATCAGACTTTTGAGAAAGCTTTTTTGCAAGGCTATTAATTAAAACTTGTCAAAATCATCATCTGTTAAGTTAAGGTTTATACCATCATTACTTTTTGATATTTTGGAAGTTTTTTGTATTCCCTTATTTAGAAGTTGATTTGAAATAATGTCTGACTTACCTTTTCTGTTTAACATTTCTGTTAGTTTTTCAATTTGGGCTCTGATATCGGCATCAGAATGAAAAGCCGTATCGGTTTTATCAATTTTGAAAAAGCTAATATTTTCATTCAGATTATCAGATTGAGCATTTAGTTCTTCGGAGCTTGCAGCCATTTCTTCAGAAGAAGCAGAGTTCTGCTGAATTACAGTTGATAATTGTTGTATTCCAGAATTTACTTCTGAAATTCCTTTGCTTTGTTCCTTGGTTGCGGCTGCAATTTCGTTTACAAGAGTAGAAGTTCTTTGTACTTCAGGATAAACTTTATCAAGTAACTCCTTTGATTGATTTACCTGTTCCATGCTGTTAATTGAAACGTTCACAATTTCGTCAGCAGCTTTTTGACTATGTTCAGCTAAATCACGTACTTCAGCTGCAACTACAGCAAATCCTTTACCATATTCACCTGCGCGCGCTGCTTCAATGGCTGCATTAATTGCAAGAATATCTGTTTTTTCAGCAATATCATTTATAATTGAAATCTTTTCAGCAATATTTTTCATTGCCTTTGTTGTTTTGTCTATAGATTCATTTACAATTTTAATATTACTTGCAACTTCGGTAGCAATTTGATCGGTTCTTTCGGCATTGTCTGTGTTTTGCTGATTACTTACTTGCATTTGTTCCATTGTTGCAGCAATTTCTTCGGCTGATGACGCTTGCTCATTTGCCCCCTGAGCTAATGCTTGAGCTGTATGACTTAATTCTCGACTGCCAACACCAACTTGTTCCGATGCAATTTTAACATTGGTTGTCATTTCACGAAGCTTCGATACCATTTCTTTCAATGCTTCGTCGAGATCTGCATCTTTTTTTAGTTTGCTTATATCGAAATATAATTCCCCTTTGGATACCATTTTAACAAGTTCAACACTTTGATTTAAAGATTTTATCATATGGTCCAGGGAACGAGCAATTTGACCTGCTTCACTTTTAAGCTTTAAATGTTTTTCGTCAATTGTGATATCTAATTTGCCTTCGGCCAATTTATTTATTTGTTCGGACATTATTCTAAATGTTTTTCCAATAATTTTATCATAAATTGTTGCCAACACCAGGCCAGAAAGAATTACTAAAAACAATCCAAGGTATTTGTCTGCAACAACATTATCGAGTATGTCTATGCTAAGCAGAATTCCAATTATTATTGCTAGTATTGAGAAGAATATGCCTGTGATAAAGGAAATCCCCCTTTTAAATAATAGACGGAATGAGCCTACAACTACTATTGTTCCGACTATCATCATTGATGGTAAAAGTAATTTTTCCATAATATTTATTTTTCTTTATTATTCGATTTTAATATGAGGTTAACCTCTTTTTCGTTTAATATTTTCTCTAGATTTAAAAGCATTACTAAACCATCTGTGGTTTTTGCTACACCAGTAAGAAATTCAGGATTGTAGTATTCTCCGAACTCAGGAACGGGTTTTATTTCATCAATGGGCATTTCAAATACTTTACGCACTCTGTCGGCAAGTAATCCTACTTTTACGTTTTTATTATCCTGAGTAAGTTCAATAACTATAACAATGTTTTTTTCAGCAGCACTTTCTCCATGCATATTCAATTTCTTGAAGAAATCAACTACGGTTACAATTTCGCCCCTGAAGTTTATTATACCCTTAATAAAATCTTCGGAACGAGGTATTTCTGTAATTGGTTCATCCTTTAAGACCTCCAGAATAAATTTAACATCGGCTCCAAAAAGCTCTTTGCCTAGGTAGAATGATAGAAAGGTATTGCTCTTCTTGTTATTCATTATTTAATGTTATAATTTCCGACATTGCTTTTGCTACGTTTATTACTAATTACTTTGTTTACATCGAGAATAAAGGCAAGACTACCATCTCCAAGTATACTAGCTCCCGAAAAGTAATCGTGATTTTGATTATAGTATCCTAGTGGTTTTACTACAGCCTGGTGTTCGCCAATTATTTTATCCACAGTTATAGCGTAATGTTTGTCGTATTGACTAATTATTACATTATTTTCTTTTCCTGAATAATCCTCCTTAGTTGAGAAGTCTTCACGAAGCGAAATCACGGGTATAACCTTATCTTTAAATTCAATTTTATCTGTTTTTTCACCAGCTATTTTATCAAGAATATTTGTATGAATAATATATTCTCTGGGGATTAATATTCTGGTTTTGTTTACTTGTACCATTAAAGTATCTATTATCGAGAGTGTTAATGGTAATTTAAGGGTGAAGCTGGTTCCAAGAGTTTTTTCAGATTCAATATCGATTTCACCTCGCATCTCAGTAATTTCGTTCTTTACTACATCTAGCCCAACACCTCGACCCGAAACGGTTGATACGCTTTTAGCAGTGGAAAACCCGGGAGTGAAAAGCAGATTAAAAACATCTTGTTTATTAAGCTCATCAGTTTTAGAAATTATTCCTTTTTCAACGGCCTTCTGTTTAACTGCCTCCACATCTATGCCTCTTCCATCATCTTGAATCTGGATATAAACATTTGAACCAGAATGAAATGCGATAAAACGAATTACCCCTTTTGCTGGTTTATTTGCTGCAATTCTTTCTTCAGCAGATTCAATAGCATGGTCAAGGCTATTGCGGAGAAGGTGCATTAGGGGGCCTTCAAGTTTTGCTATAATGTTTTTATCCAATTCGGTATCGGTACCTTCAGTAATAAACTCTACATCTTTACCTAGTGTAATTGATAAGTCGCGAATTAGGCGTTGCATTTTAAGCACCAATATTTTTACAGGAATTAACCTAAGTTCAAGAGCATTATCTCTAAATCTTTTAGAAAGCTTTGAGACAGATTTTATGGTTTTCTTGAGATCTTCGTGATCAACGTCCTGTGAGATAATCTCCATTCGCGAGTTAAGAGTTACTAGTTCACTAACAAGGTTTATTAATTCATCTAACTTTTTAGAGTCAACTTTAATAGAAATATTTTTCTTGTGTTCAGTAACACTTTTTGGAACTATATTTTTTTCATTGATTGAATCAGATATTTCTTCCTTTTCAACATTACTTGTTAATTCAGCTAGTTTTCTCCTAATATCGTTGTAAGTAATTTTACCCTGATTTAGATTTATACAAGTACTTGTAAAACTTTTGTTTGATTCAAGTTTCGTGGGATCAATCTCAATAATCTTATATTCGTGGTCGAGGTAAAACATAAAGCAATCTTCAATATCTTCAATTGTACTTTCTGTTTTAATAAATATATCCCAAGCCAGATAAAATCTTGATGCATCATAATCTTCAGGAAGAGGAATAGCTTCAATGAAAGGGAAGCCATTAAACACGCCTAATTCTAATAGTTCTTCGAAGAGGTTAACTGGTGCAATACCTCTTAATAACACATCGCTATCTGGTTTGAAGAGTACATAAAATATTTTGGGCTTCTTTTCTGAAGTATCTGCTGAAGTTGTTGAGAAGTCGGTAAGCTCTTCCTTTGTAGATGTATTTTCTTTGTTTGGTAATATAGATTCTATCTCAGAAAGAATTAAGGAATATAGGGTCTGATTGTCATTGTCTAATTCATCGTTATTCTGAAGTAGTTTTTTTGAAATATCACTTACTTTTATTGTTAAGTGAATTACTTTAGGAGTTAGCTCTAGTTTATCGTCACGAATCAGGTCGTACATTTCTTCGGTAGCATGTGCAATTTCTTCGGTATTAACGAAGCCGAACATTGCAGAACTACCTTTTATTGTATGAATTATTCTGAATATTTCCTGAATATCAGCAGGCTCAATAATCCTATTTTCGATTTCTAGTAGTAATCCTTCAAGCTTATCAACCAGTTGAAGTGCTTCTTCAATAAATCCTTGTTTTAATTCTTCCATAGTAGAGAATTACATAAGGCATTTTTCGATTATTTTTACAAATCGTTCTTGCTCAAATGGTTTTTGTACCCACATGGTTACTTTAATGTCTTCGGCCATTTGTTTTTTTTGTGGGTTTCGTTCTGTGGTGAGCATTATGATAGGGATAAAACTGTATTGAGGAATTTCTCTAACTTTTTTAACCAATTCAATGCCATCCATCTCGGGCATGTTTAAATCTGTAATAAGTAGATTGATAGGGCGCCCATCAAAGAGTTTTAGGGCTTCTACGCCATTCTCTGCCATTAGAGAGTTATGGTCAATTTTTTTTAATGAAAATTCAACGACTTTTCGAGTGTTTTCAAAATCGTCAACTATAAGAATTGTTTTCTTCATACTTCAAAACAATATTGCTGGTTTAATGTACTAAAAATACGATTGATAATCAAACAAATAGTTTAGATATCTAGTACGCAAGTAAACTAAAATTGTTTTACTGAGAGCAATATTCTCTGATTTTTTATTAGAAGCTTAAATTTTGGGGCATGTTTGAAAAAGTCATATAAAGCACTAAAAACGGCAACCAATTTTTTTCTGCAGGGAGAGTAAAAAAGAAAGGCCGTCAGATTAATGACAGCCTTTACTATATTTAAAGATTTTAGGTGTTTATTCTTCTTCTTGTTCGGCTTCGTAAGCTTTAAGTAATTCAACTTGCACATCGCCAGGAACAGCAGTATATTCATCAAAAGTCATTGAATAATAGGCACGACCTCCTGAAAGGGAAGCCAAGGTTGTTTGATATTTATTCATTTCTGCTAAAGGTACTTTAGCAGTGATTTTTTCATAACCATTCTCACTTGACATACCTTGCACAACTGCACGACGACCTTGAAGATCACTCATTACATCTCCCATACTATCGCCAGGTACAAACACTTCTACATTATACACTGGTTCCATAATTTTTGGACCAGCATTCTTGAAGGCCTGACTAAATGCATTTCTGCCAGCTAGTTTAAACGAAATTTCATTTGAATCTACAGGGTGCATTTTACCATCATAAACATAAACACAGATATCGCGAGCGTAAGAGCCAGTAAGAGGTCCTTCTTCCATCTTCTCCATGAGACCTTTCAATATGGCAGGTAAAAATCTGGCATCGATAGAACCACCAACAATACAGTTGTAGTACATAAGTTTACCACCCCATGGTAGTGGATGTTCTTCTTCTCCACGAATTGAAAGTTTTTGCTCTTTACCACCAAACTTAAACATGTCTTTAGGCTTAGCTCCCTCAATATATGGTTCAATAATCATGTGTACTTCACCAAACTGACCTGCTCCACCCGATTGCTTCTTATGTCGGTAATCTGCTTGCGCAAATTTTGTGATTGTTTCACGGTATGGAATTTTTGGAGCTATGTATTCAGTTTCAATTTTGAATATATTATCTAAATGCCATTTCAATATGTTCAGGTGATATTCTCCCTGCCCCGATACTATAATCTGTTTTAGTTCCTTTGAATACTCAATAAGTATAGTAGGATCCTCATCATGCATGCGGTTAAGTGCTTCTCCAAGTTTTTCTTCATCACCTTCGCTAAGAGGTTTAATTGCAGCACGGAATTTGGGTTCAGGAAAAACCATTGCATTAAATCTGCTGCCATCTTCCGACAAGGTATGATTAACCTTTGTAGCTTTTAACTTAACAGTGGCGCCTATATCACCAGCTACCATATTTGATACTTTTTCTCTGTTTTTGCCAGCAGATGCAAAAATTTGAGAAATTCGTTCTTTGTTACGAGATTTTGAATTGGTAAGATCCATCGCCTCTTTAACTTGACCAGACATTACTTTGAAGAAGTTTACTTCTCCAATATGCGACTCAATACTCGTTTTAAAAACAAACATGTTAGTCTTGCCAGAAGCATCACAAATAACTTCTTTTCCTTCTGCATCTTTAACAGCAGGAACTTCGTTTGGTGCTGGAGCAACATTGGTAATGAACTCTAATAAACGACCAACTCCCATGTCTTTTTTAGCAGAACAACAGAAAACAGGGAATATGCCTCTGTCCAATAGTCCAAGAGTAATACCTTTGCGCATTTCGTCTTCGCTAAGAGCACCTTTCTCAAAGTATAACTCCATAAGGTTATCGTCGTTTTCGGCACATTTTTCAACAAGTTCGTTGTGTAATTCTGCTGCTTTGTCGGCTTCTTCAGCTGGTATTTCAACAGTTTCTCTTCCGCCACCTTCTTTTAAGATGTACATTTTCATAAGAAGTACATCAATAATAGAATTGAACCCAGAGCCAACTTCAACTGGATATTGAACAACTGTAACGTTTTTACCAAATCTATCTTTGGCAGATTCTAAAGTCTTATCGAAGTTAGCTTTTTCGTGGTCAAGCTGATTTGCAACAAGTATTAGAGGCTTATTGTAGTTAGTTAAGTGACGAAAATGTACCTCGGCACCAACTTCAACTCCGTTTTGCGAATTTAAAACCAATACTGCTGTATCAGCTGCATATAAAGAAGAAACCATTCCTCCGACGAAATCGTCAAGACCTGGTGCATCAATAACATTTACTTTTTTATTGTTAATTTCAGTATATAGTACAGATGAAAAAACTGAGTTGCCGTTGTTTTGCTCGATGTCTTTGTAATCAGATGCTGTATTTTTGCTATCAATATCACCACGACGGTCTATAACTTTTCCTTCAAATAACATGGCCTCTGCAAGGGTAGTTTTCCCAGAACCAGAGTTCCCGACTAGTACAATGTTTTTAATTTGTTCAGTAGTATATGTCTTCATTTTATAAGTAGTTAGAATTATTATATTTTCTAATTAATAGATATTCAACCCCATTTTCGAAGGCTAACAAATGTAGTAATTTTTCTAAATCGACAAAGTTCTATTGAATGAAATGTATGGAGATTGAACTTGATTTTTTTGACTTGGTATTTGTTTAACTGTAAAAAACATACTAGGAAGTACTGTTAGTATGGATTTTAGTTAAATATCTCACTACAGATTGAATTTCAGGAATGGAAAGTTTTGGTCGGCTTAAACTATCAATTATTTTGTTTTCATGCGTTTTTAACTCGGGATACCAATCGCCGGGAGAAGGCAGGTCGTTTTTATGTCTAGGGATAATGTGAATGTGCATATGCTCAATGGTTTGTCCTGCTTCAGCACCTTCTTGAAGAGTCCAGTTAAAAGAATCGGTTTTGAATGCTTTAGAAAGTGTTCGAATAACTTGTCTGCTCAAAATAATTAGTTCTTCCATTAACCTATCCTCAATATTCATAAATTTGCTAATATGTTTATTAGAAATAATGAGTGTATGGCCAGGCAGTATAGGTGCTATGTTATAAATTGCCTTGAAATTTACACTTTCTGCAAAAACTGATTTGTCAATGTTTGGAGAGCAAAATGGGCATGTTGAAGGCATCGTTTTGTTTTTGAAAATTCCACAAGCATTAAAATTAACACAAATTTCTATTTCAGGTCAAGTTAGTATTCTGAAGTAACCTTAAACTTAAAATTCCTGCTCGAAACTTTTTCATCCTCCAATAGAGTGCATGTTCCGATTATTTTGGAAATCATCTGGCTTTTCGCTGAATGATTGTTTCCCTCCATGCTGATGAGGCTTTTTTCGCAGAGCCTCCTGTATTGAACTTACTAAGTCTTCATTTTTGCGCAATGGCGATAGGAGATCGTATTCTGAATGGCCAAAAAGGCAACTCTTAAGTTTGCCGTCTGCTGTAATTCGAATACGGTTGCAGCTATCGCAAAATGGTTTACTAACAGTGCCAATAACACCTATTTTACCCACAGCATTTTCAATCTGATAATTTTGAGCAGTTGAAGAGAAACTAGTTTCAATTGTATTAAGGTTAAATTTGGCTTTAAGCTTTTTTATTATTTCAGCATGCCTGATAATACGCCCAAAGCTCCAATTATTATCCTTGAAAGGCATGAACTCTATAAAACGCATTGTTATAGGAAGATCTAGTGTGAGCTTTGCAAAGTCTTCAATTTCATCATCGTTAAAATCTTTCATAACAACAGCATTAACTTTAACTTCAAATGCAGAATCGACAGCTTTTAGAATATTTTCATAAACTTTTTGAAAGGAATTATTTCCGGTAATAGCTTTGAATCTTTCAGGTTTCAGCGTATCAAGGCTGATGTTTATTTTGGTGAAATTGTTTTCTTTAAGTTCCGGTAAATATTTATCTAATAAAAGTCCGTTTGTAGTTAGAGCTAAAGTTACAGGTGTTTTTCCAAGTGCAGAAATTACATCTTTGAAATCTTTTCTCGCAAGGGGTTCACCACCTGTTAGTCGTATTTTATCTACTCCTAGATTATAAAATACTTCAGCAATTTGAGCAATCTCATCAGCAGACATTTGCTCTTCAGAAGTTTGGCATTGATTGTTGTTTGGCATACAATAGGAACACCTGAAATTACAGCTTTCTGTTATCGATAACCGTAAATAGCTATGCATTCTGCCGAATCGGTCAGTTAAGAGGGAACTATTTTTTATTGCTCTTCCATACATATGTTCCGTTCTCCATAATTTCTTTTCCAAATAAAGGCACTTTGTCTTTAAACTTGTTAACAATCCATGCCAGGGCCTCAAAAGCTTCTTTTCGATGTGCCGATTTTACGCCAACATAGAAACATATTTCTGATACGTTTATTCTGCCCAGACTATGCAAAATGTGAGATTGAATCAAGTTAAATTCTTGATCAGCTTTTTCAAGTATTTCATTTGCAGTATTTATAGCTATTTCTTCATGTGCCGTAAATTCTATTGCTACAACATTTTGCCCATCAAGATTATCGGCCCGAACCGATCCTTTAAATGCACAGGTAGCCCCGATATTATCTGAATTCTTTATTTCAAAATCCAGAATTTCCTTTTCAGTTATTTTTCCTTCTACGAAATTGAATTTTGCCATTCGGCCATTATTTTATCCACCGGAAAAAGGAGGCATTAATACTATTTCATCGTTTTCAGCTAGAATTGAATTGTCCAGACTGGCTTTTTTATTATTAACAAATATTGTGTGTGTGGTGTTTTTTAGCCCAGGATATTTAGAGTACAAATTTTCAATAATATTTGTTAGGCTTTTTGCCGGTAGCTCTGTGATAACCTCGTCTGTGCATTTGGTAATATCTGTTAGTTTGCCAAAATACCTGATATTTAGCTTCATCGTTAAGTTTTATTCAATACAACAATTAGAGAGTTCTTTTTCAAGAAAAGAATGACTTTTTGATTCAAGTTTTTTAAACTCCTGAATAAGTCCTTTCCCTTTTTTCGTGAGTTTGGTTCCACCACCATTTTTACCTCCTGTTTCTTTATCAACTATAGGTTCATCTGACAGTGTATTCATCGATTTCACTAATTGCCAGGCCTTTTTATAAGACATTTTCATTAGTATTGCAGCTTTTGATATTGAACCTTCTTGCTCAATAGCCTCTAACAACTTAATTCGGCCACTGCCCAGAAAAGGTCTTCCATCTTTCTCAATCCAAATTCGGGTTTCTATAGAAATCGACATACTTCTCGTTATGTTTTACAGGAAATAACGAAAATAGGAAATAGCTGAGACTTAAACAACTTGTTCTTGTAGTATATTGGCTATTAATTTTACTATCCATTAATATTTGATAATTTAAACTTGTAAAATTAGATATAGATTTGCCTTACATAATTGAAAACTGAAAACTATGATAGCTTCATCTGAATTACTCATAACTCCTGAAGGAAGAATTTACCATCTGAATTTATTGCCCGAACAAATTGCTGAAGATATAATTCTGGTTGGCGATCCTGCTAGAGTTGATATGATTGCTGAATTTTTTTCTGAGATTGAATTTAGGGAAGTCAACCGTGAATTTGTTACAATTACTGGTTACTATAATAATCGCCGAATTACAGTGTTGTCTACAGGAATAGGTGTAGGTAATATTGATATTACTATTAATGAATTAGATGCACTTGTAAATATAGATTTTGAAACTCGCACGCCTAAGGATGAATTTAAAGCCTTGAACTTTGTTCGCATAGGAACAAGTGGCGCTCTGCAACCAGATATACCACTTGGCTCATTCATTCTTTCACAAAAAGCAGTAGGACTTGACGGATTATTAAATTTCCACGATGGTCGTGATGCGGTTTGTGATCTGAATTTTGAGAATGCACTTAATAGTTTCTTTCCGAAGCTTGGAAAGGTAATGAGAACATATGTAGTCGATAGTTCAGAATATCTTTTGAATAAACTTAGTAGCGATAGAACTAAGCAAGGAGTTACTTTAACAGCACCTGGATTTTATGGCTCTCAGGGTAGAGTGTTACGTATGGGGCTTGCTATGGAAGGTTTCAACGATGAGGTTGAGAAATTTGACTACGAAGGATTAAAAATTACCAATTACGAAATGGAAACTTCGGCACTTTTAGGTTATTCTAAATTATTAGGACATGAAGCAGTAACGGTTTGCCTGGCAATTGCTAATCGTCCACTTAAAGATGCTTTGAAAGATTACCATCCTCAAATGAAGGAGTTGGTTAAATATACACTTGATAAAATTACTAGTGAAGAGTAATTGGCGGTATATTAGAGATGTGAAAATTGAAACCCAGGTTGGAAATTTCCGTATGTTAATATTAATCTCAATATAGATATTATGGCAATTGGTTTCGGTGCAGGCTCCGATATGATGGGAGCATACAATTCTAACAGGAAACAACTTAAAAGAAGTAATAATCTTAAAGAAGCATATGATACATTTGGGGTGAAATCCAAGAACAAAAAAACTGCATACAAAGAAATTTCAAAGGAAAAGCTAGAAGAATTAAAATTAAAACAAAAAGAACAGAAGCGCAAAGATGATCTTATACTTTACACCGTGTTGGGAGTAATTACTATTGCATTTGGAATTGGAATGTTTTATTTCCTTTTTAAGTAATTCTTAATAGCTCATCTCATATTTTTTATCTGCTACGTCCTCGTGGTTTTCTGGTGCTATCAGTTGCGATTTGATTCTTATTCTGAAAATCCCTTCTTCTTTGTTCTCTCAATTCTTCCCACTTAGTCATTTGTTCTTTGGTTAGAATTTCAGCGTATTTTTTCTCTTTTTCAGCTCTTCTTTCTTGCATTTTTGCCCGCATTGCTTCTCTGTCACCTTGAAACTGCCCTCTCATATCTTGTCTCGAATTAAAATCTTTTAGCTCAATCTTTAGCAATTGGGCTTCCTGTTCTTCAGATAAATCAAGTGTTTCAGAAAGCCTTTCAACTCTTTTTATAATATCTTCTTCTGTAAATTGCCTACCAGGACCTCTACCTTGTTGGGCCATTGTATTTCCAGCAAAAGAGCATAAGAAAATTAAAGATGTTGCAACAAATAATTTATTCTGAATATTTTTCATGCTTGTTAATTATTATTAATTAATGCTTAAATATTTATCTTTTTTATTGACGTCATAAATATCTTTGACGTAATTGCATAATATTTTCGATTATTTTAAAGTTAGACACAGAAAGACACAGAAGATTGCGTTTCGTAGAATAATTTTAATTTTTCACTAGTTTCTCACTAATACTGTGTCAAAAATTAAGATAATTGCATCAACATAATTAATAAACCGAACTTGGAGATTAGCATTAAAAACCTTTCAAAGGTATATCCCGGGGGATATAAAGCATTAGACAATATAGATCTTACTATTCATCATGGGATTTTTGGTTTACTCGGGCCAAACGGTGCCGGAAAATCTACTCTTATTCGAATATTAGTTACTTTAATGGAACCTACCTCTGGAGTTGTTCTTGTTAATGGAAAAGATATTATGGATCATAGGAAGGAAGTAAGAAAAATGCTTGGTTATTTACCACAGGATTTTCGCTTTTTCGCTAAACTTCGTTCTTGGGAGTTTTTAGATTACGCTGCGCAATTAGCTGGTATGACATCTAAAAAGGAAAGAAAAGTAAGAATACAGGAAATGCTTGAAAGCGTTGGTCTTTACGATGCCCGTAATCGTATGGCCAACAAATTGTCTGGAGGAATGAAACGTAGGTTAGGAATTGCTCAAGCTTTAATAAGTAAACCGAAGATAATTATTGTCGATGAACCAACTACAGGACTCGATCCCGAAGAAAGAATCAGATTTAGAAACTTGCTTTCAGATATTAGTCACACCGATACTATAATTATTCTATCAACCCATATTGTTGGCGATATTTCAAGCACATGCAGTCAGATGGCTTTATTGAATGAAGGAGAGATTGTATACAAAGGTACCCCTGATGTACTAATTGATAACACTAAGGGCAATGTGTGGCAGGCAGAAGTTAGCCAGGAGCAGTATGACATAATAAAAGATACTCATCCTATAATTGCAACTATTCCTTCTGGTGCTGGTTGGGATATACAATTTGTAGGAGAAAAGCCAGATGGTATGACAGCAAGCGAGATATACCCAAATTTGGAACATGCTTATGTTCATCTGATGGAAAACAAACTTAATCATTGGAACTTGTGATAAATTTTAGCAATATTTTCAGTGTTTCAACATATGAAAGGAAGACTCTTTTTAGAAGTTGGTTTTTTCGCATATTCTCAATTCTAGCACTCTTTTTCCTTTTCTCAATCAATATTGGTTTTTATGGCAATCATGGGGATGCCCAATGGGTTGCAAGGGCAATAGCGTCAAACCTTCCTTATATGAATGTTTTGTTTATTAATATTGCTCAATCAATAATTGCAGTTTTTCTGGCTTCAGATTTTCTACGACGCGATAAAAAGCTTGATACCACAGAAGTCATTTATACCAGGCCAATTTCTAATGCTGAATATGTATTGGGTAAAACTTTAGGTATACTTATTCTGTTTGTTGGACTTGTAATTTTGTCTCTTATAATGGTTCTGGTCTTTAATCTCATAAAGAAAGATGTTCCGATTGTATGGATTGCCTACCTTTATTATCCTTTGCTTATAACTATACCATCGCTTGTTTTTATTTTGGGACTATCATTTACCCTAATGATTCTTATCAAAAACCAGGCTGTTACTTTCATAGTTTTACTTGGTTATATCGGGCTTACACTTTTCTATTTTCAAGATAAAGTTAATGGACTAATGGATTATATGGCCTTCAATCTTCCAATGGTTTATTCTGATATAGTACACTTTACCGATTTCAAACTAATTTTATTACACCGTCTTGCTTATTTCGGTGTGGGTGTCGGATTCATCTTTTTAACAATTCGCTATTTAAACCGGTTGCCTCAGGTAGGGAGAAGAAATTTCATTAATCTCTTATTATCGATTGTGTTTGTTACGGCTGGTGTAGCAGGCGGATATAGCTATTTCACTCAGTTTAATAAACAGGAGAAAAATAGAGAAGGATATATTGCTTTAAACAATAAATATGCTAAACAACCTACTGTTGATGTTCTTTCAAATAAAATATATGTTGAGCATAAAGGTCGGCGACTAAAGATTTCATCTGATATGTCAGTATTAAACTCAAATGAATCTTCTATTGACACAATTGTATTTTCCTTAAATCCGGGCTTTACACTTGATAGTATAACAAGTTTCAAGGGCAAAGTCGACTTTGTTAGGGAAAAACAAATTATAAAAATAGTGCCTAAAGGTGGGCTCGCTTCACATGGAAGGGCAAAGTATGGTTTTCATTACTCTGGGAATCCCGAAGAATCCATAGCCTATTTAGATCTTCCAAAAGAAGTAAGGAATGAAATTAAAAGAATGATGGTAGCTCCTGTTAACAAAAAGGCAGCCATAGTTCATGATAATTATGTCTTATTAACCCCGGAAATATTATGGTACCCTATAGCAGGAGTTGGATTCAATAGTCAAACCTTTCAAAACAGGAAGCTTGATTTTGTACGTTTTCGCTTGTCTGTTAAAACAAAAGAGGGATTAACAGCAATTTCAGCAGGTAAGGCAAAACAAGAAAAAGGTCTTACAAAGTTTATACCAGAGAATGATCTGAATTCCTTGTCGCTGGTAATTGGAAATTTTGAAAGGAAGACTTTGGAAATTGATAAAGTAGAATATAATTTATACGTTACACCAGGGCACGATTTCTTTTCGCAATACTTCACCAACATTACCGATACCATTGGGTCAATTATTAAATCAGCCAAAGATAATTATGAGAATGAGGAGCTTGATTTGTATTATCCATTTTTAAGAATTAACCTGATTGAAACACCAGTTCAATTTCATTCTTATGAAAGGGCGCAGGTACAAACCACACAGTTTATTCAGCCTGAAATGATCTTTTTTCCTGAGAAAGGAGTAGGGCTTAATTCTCTTGATTTTGCCAGATTTAAGCATTTTGAAGAAAAAAGCAATAAGAAACAAGACAATTCTCGAACCGAGAAGGAGATTGAAATAAGTATGTTAAAGCGTTTTTTACAAACAACCTTTTTTCGCGACGATTTGTATTCACGTCCTGAGTTTGAAAGGCAATGGGGCGATCAAAACCTGATGTCTTTTGAGGGCACAAACTACAAGCAGAATCCCTATTGCGTTTTTCCTTTATACTACAGTTATGTTACTGGAATTCATTCTACAGATTTCCCATTGTTTAATTCAATGATGGAGATATATCTGAAAAAGGGCTTTGAGGTTTCGTTCAGGCAAACTTTTAAAGGAGGAATGACTGAACGTGAAAGGGCAAACCTTGCTCTAAAAGACAATTCTCTTGAAGAGATATTTACTAACTGGGAGCCAGAACTAATATCTTCAATTGTATCGCAAACAGGTAGCTTTGTTATTCAGGCTTTAAAGAATAGGGTTGGAATAGGCGAATTTGATAGCTTTCTATACTATTATCTTGAAGATCACTCTTTTCAAACAATTACATTTGAACAATTTGCTGCTGATTTTTATAAGGAGTTTAAAGTTGATATTATTCCCTATTTTCAAACCATTAGCACCCAGGGTAAAATTCCTGCGTTTCTCATGTCAACTGTAGAATTCTTTCAATCTAACGATGAAGTTGGTGAAGTTTATCTTGTTAAGTTTAAAATTACAAATACAGGAGATGCCAGGGGGATTGTTGATATTACGTTCAGAATGCCTGGTCAGGGCGGAGGTTCAGGTGAACAGCGAATATTTGAAGCAGAAGCAGGAGAATCAAAAGATATTCAAATTACACTGTATGAGCAACCTAGGATGATGTCGGTAAACACACTGATTTCAGAAAATATTCCTTCAACATTTAGTGTGTTTCTAAGGGCTCCGGAAAAAATAGGAGCTACCAATTTTGAAGAATATGCTGTTACTTCTGATGTGTCGGTAAAGACTGATGTTAAAGGAGAATATATTGTGGATAACGAGGACGAAGGTTTTAGTTATGTTTCAGTATCTACCGAAAGTAAAATAAAACAATATATCGACTCAAGGAAAAAACAAAAAGAGACAGTTCATTACGAAACTCTTCATCAATGGTGGAGCCCATCTGTTTGGACTCCGGTTGCACATTCGGCCTATTATGGAGAAACAGTACGTTCTGCACTTGTATCCCGAAGTGGAGATGGGAAAAACATCGCAAAGTGGACAACAGTTTTGGATGAAGCCGGAGATTATGATATATATGTTTTTATACCAATATCTGCAATGTCGGAAAGGCCCGATCGTAGGAATAATAATGAAGATGAGCCTGGTAAAAATCAAGGAGGTCAAAGCCGAGGGTTTAAATTTGTAGATAAAGGTTTCGGATATTATTATGTTGTTTCATCTGTTGAAGGTACCGATGAGATAAAATTTGTTTTGAAAGATATTGATGAAGGGTGGAACAAACTTGGGACTTTTCATTTTCCTGCAGATTCTTCAACAGTTTCTTTATCGAATAGAATTGAAGGCAGAAGAGTAATTGCTGATGCTGTAAAATGGGTAAAAAAATAAAGTATAACCAAATGAATATATTACCAAATCAGAAAAACACCTATAGAATTATCCTGCTATTCATTTTTATATATAGTGGCAGTATATTGTATGGACAACAGATAATTAATAAGGCAAGGGCATTGGAAATTGCTTCAGCAAATAGTCCGGATATGCAGCAAAGCAAGCTTGCTCTCGAATATAATCAGGAAAAACTGGCTGCTCAACGAGCACGATTAAAGTCTCAGTTTTCATTTTCATTAAATCCTTTTCAATACGAAAAAACGAATAGGTTCGACCAGCAAACCAGCGAATGGTTTTTAAATGAATCAGCATCCTCGGCAGGAACTTTTTCTATTAATCAGAGAATTCTTCCCACTGATGGACTAATTTCTTTCAGAAACACATTCTCCTACAATTACAACTATACTGAATCTAATTTGGCAATTGATCCCGAGAATAGGACCTTCAATAATAACCTCAGTGTTTCATTAACTCAGCCCATTTTCACCTATAATCGGACTAAACAACAGTTAAAAACGCTTGAGCTTAACTACGAGTCTTCTTTATTGCGTTATCTATTGCAGCAGCTGAATCTTGAAAAGAATGTAGCACAGGAGTTTTATAATGTGTATTCGCAACAAATGAGGTTAAATATTGCTAACGATGAGCTCAAAAATAATGAGGATAGTTACGTGATAATCAAAAATAAGGTAGAGGGCGATTTGCTGGCAAAAGAAGAATTGTATCAGGCTGAAGTAAATCTGGCAACATCGCGATCAACTGTATATAATGCTGAAATTACGCTTCAGAATTCTATGGATATGTTCAAGGTTCTGATAGGAATGCCAATAAAAGATACGGTTATAATATTAGCAGAAATTGAAACCGACTCGATTGTTGTTAGTGCAGCGCAAGCTACTGATTTGGCCTTGAAAAATAGAATGGAATTACGCGAACGTGAAATTAGTATAGAAAACTCAATGTTTAGTCTTATCGAAGCAAAATCAACCAATGAATTTGCTGGCTCTATAACAGCCTCTTTTGGTATGAATGCAAACAACGAAGATATTGGATTGCTATTTGATAAATCTGCAAAAACTCCGAGTGTGGGAATAACTTTTGAGATACCACTGTTCGACTGGGGCGAAAGGAAAGCCGAAATTAAAGCAGCAGAGGCAAACTTACGAAGTGCCGAGATTGATCTCGAAAAGGAAATGATCGATATTGAAGTGAATATTCGTTCGGTTGTTCGGAACCTGGAAAATCTAAAGAATCAAATAGAGATACAGCGCAAAACAGTTGAAAACGCAGAGCTAACTTATGAAATTAACCTCGAACGGTATCTAAACGGAGACCTTACAAGTTTAGACTTGGGTATCTACCAGAATCAACTATCAGACACAAAAATGTCGCTTACCAATGCAATTATCAATTACAAACTTGAATTGCTGAATTTAAAGATTCAAACATTATACGATTTTGAGAACCAGGTTTCAGTTATTCCAAAAGAGTTATTAGAAAAGGAATAACTATAAAGATATTCTAAAATTCAATGAAAGAATTAAAATCCAAGTCCATGAGAAAATATAGAATTAAATCAGTTTCAGCAGTAATCATCATTCTCTTTGCTTTTTCCTGCGGCCAACCAGATATGGATGTAGCTTCAAATATTGAAGTTCCTGTTGGTGTTTTTGAGGTAAGTAAATCTTCAATAGAAGAAACAATTAATACTACCGGAACAGTTTTCCCTTTAAAAGAAGTAACTATTTCTTCGCAAATGTCAGGAAAATACCAACTACAGAGAAACCCAAGAACAGGCAAGCCATTTGCCCTTGGCGATTTTGTTAAGGAAGGCACTATAATTATTAAGCTGGAAGATGCTGAATACTCCAATAGCTTGCGCATTAAATCGAAAAGGCTTGATTACGAAATTTCGAAGCAGGAATTCGAAAAACAAAAATCGCTATATGATAAAGGCGGAGCAACACTGCGTGAATTAAAAAATGCAGAAATTGGTTTAATAAACGCTGAATATGAAATAGAAAGTAGTGAAATAAATTTAGCGAAAATGATTGTAAAGGCTCCATTTTCAGGAGTAATAGCAGATTTACCGTATTTCACTAATGGTGTTAAAATTGAAACTAACACTCCAGTTGTCAAAATTATCGATTATGAAAAGCTCTACCTCGAAACTAAACTACCGGAGAAATACTATAGCGATATAGACAAAGGATTTAAAGTTTATATAACAAGCTATACAAGTCCGTTGGATACACTTGTTGGAGAAATCACCCAGGTATCACCGGAGATTGATGCCGAAGCAAGAACTTTTAAGAGTTTTGTGATTATTGATAATCATAAAAAAGTATTGTTGCCAGGAATGTTTGCTAAAGCAGATTTAGTGATAAATAGTTCCAAAGATGCTATTGTGATACCAAAGGATATTATAATTAGTCGTAATAGAAAACGATTTGTTTTTGTAGTTGAAAAAGGAATTGCAATGGAAAGGAGCATTTCTACAAAATTAGAGAATGCAACTAGTATTGAAGTTATTTCAGGACTTGAGGTTGGAGAAAGCGTTGTAAGTGAGGGGTTTGAAACCCTTAAGAATAAATCGAAAGTAAAAGTGCTTCGATAGATAATAAAAATCCCCGGTTTATCCGGTTTAACAAACAACAAGTATGTTAAAATCAATAGCTAAATTCTCTGTCAATAATCCTGTTTCGATAAGTATGATAATACTGGCAACTTTGCTGCTGGGCGTCATATCTTTTGGCAAACTAGGAGTAGACCTTTTCCCGAACCTGAATAATCCCAGGTTATTTATTGAATTGAAATCAGGCGAGTTTCCACCAGAGGAAATGGAAGATAAGTTTGTAGATAAGGTTGAAGCATTGGCTATCCGACAAAGTGGGGTTATGAATGTCTCTTCTGTTTCAAGAGTTGGCGCTTCGCAAATTGAAGTAGAATATAGCTGGAGCAAGGATATGGATGAGGCTTTTCTGGATCTATCAAAAGCATTATCCAATTTTAATCAGAACGACGAACTTGACGAAATAAACATATCGCAGCATGACCCAAATGCAAAACCGGTAATGCTGGTTGCTTTTCATCACTCAGAAAACACTAATTTAAATGAACTACGCAGAGTTGCAGAAAACTATGTTCAGAATGAGCTAATAAGGCTTGAAGGAATTGCAGAAGTAGAGGTTGATGGCGCACTTGATATTGAAGTACTGATAGAAACTAATGAGTATCTTTTAAAGTCCTATGGTATCGATTTATCTACAATATCCAGTAAAATACAAAGTTACAATCAAAATATATCCGGAGGTTCAATAGTTGAAACGGGTAAAAGATACGTCGTTCGCGGATTAAGTGAACTGAAACAAATTCATGAGATAGAAGATATTATTCTTAAAACAACATCCTCGGAATCGGGAACAAATAACGAGATAGCTCCGGTTTTTGTTAAGGATGTTGCGAAAGTGTCGTATGCATTTAAAGATGCTGAGAATGCTGTTTTGCTTGAAGGAAGTCCCTGTGTTGGCTTAAGCATTTATAAAGAAATGAAGTACAACACAGTTAAAGCTGTTGATGAGTTGAACATTGCCTTGGTAAAAATGGAAAAATCTTTACCCGGTTTTGTATTTACAGTTGTTGAAGATCAGGGCAAATTTGTTTCAGGCGCAATTGGCAAGGTAAGAAATAGTGCAATTGGTGGCGTAATTTTAGCAGTGTTTATTTTATTGGTATTTCTTCGAAAATTTGGGCCAACACTAATTATAAGTGCAGTTATTCCAATTTCTATTATTGCTACGTTTTCCCTAATGTACTTCACAGATCTTTCTTTAAACATAATGACTTTAGGAGGGTTGGCTCTTGGGGCCGGTATGCTTGTCGATAATGCAATTGTGGTTCTTGAAAATATTTTTAGAAATCATGAACAGGGTAAATCTGTAAAAGAAGCAGCCATATTAGGCACATCGCAGGTTGGAGGAGCAATTATTGCTTCTACCCTAACAACCATTGTTGTTTTCCTACCTATTGTTTATGTGCATGGCGCATCTGGTGAGTTGTTCAAAGAGCAGGCTATTACTGTCACTTTTTCTTTAGTGTGTTCCCTAATAGCTGCAATTCTTATTATTCCAATGTTATACTCTGGTGTATATCGAAAACGACAGAAGATATCAGTTACACGGAAAAAATCGATTCAATTCAATGCCTATGGGAGGTTTCTTGAAAAAGTTCTTCACCATAAAACCTGGGTACTTATTGGTGCATTATTGTTGATAGGTTTAGGGTGGTTAATGTTACAACAACTGGGTAGCGAGTTCATGCCTAAAACCGATACTCGGGAATTTTATATCGATATTAAAATGTCGCAAGGAACAAGGCTGGAGAGAACCTACGGAGCTGTTGAAAGTGTTGAAAGCATTGTTCGCGAAATTGCTCAGGGTGAAGTAGAACAAATATACAGCGAAATAGGTCCTACTTCTGGTTTATCGTCAGGAGTGGAAGGTGTGTTTGATGATCAAAATATGGCAACTGTAAAGGTTTTACTTAAATCAGAAGGAAAAATCTCAGCTTCGGCCATAATAAGTTCAATCACCGATTTTTATTCAGCCAATGAGAATTTTGCAGTTCAATGTCGTCAGGAACAAACTGCCCTTCAATCTATATTAGGAACCGATGAGGCTCCAGTTGTTGTTGAACTTATTGGCGATGAAATGCCAATTCTTGAAGGATTAAGCGATTCTGTAATTATAGCACTCAATGAAATCAGCGGATTACAAAATATTGCATCTTCAATTGCCGGAGGGGCCCCTGAGGTTGAGATAGAAATTGACAGATATAGGGCAGGATTAATGGGAGTTGATGTAAATACATTGATTTCGAAAGTTAGCGAAAAGTTGCAAGGAGTTATTGCTGGCCAAATGGAAGTAAAGGGTGAACTGAAGGATATCAATGTAAAACTAGAAGATATAAGTCTTCGAGAATTACAGTCACTTTCTGTAAATGTAAATAACAGCGAAGTTTTGTTGTCGGAGGTTGCTAGTATTAAAATAGGTAATTCGCCAAAGGAGATTCTACATAACAATCAAAATCGCATTGTGAAAATCACAGCCGACCTTGATAAAAAGATTCCCTTGGATCAAATAGCAGCTTTAATAAGCAAGAAATTAGAGATCGTAAGTTTTCCTCCTGAATATTCGTATAAAATTTCCGGTGAAGAAGCTATGAGAAAAGAATCAATGAAGAATTTAACCTTTGCTCTCTTGCTATCAATCATATTAGTTTACATGGTTCTGGCTTCGCAATTTGAAAGTCTGGTTCATCCTTTTACCATTCTGTTTACAGTTCCTCTATCGGTAGTTGGAGCTTTAGCCATATTTTATGTTCAGGGTAAATCGCTAAATATTATGGCTTTCATTGGAATTATTATGTTAGTGGGTATTGCTGTTAACGATTCCATTATTCTTGTAGATGCTATAAATCAATTTAAGAAAGAAGGACTAAAGCTCAAGGAGGCTATTATTGCTGCAGGTCAGCGTAGGATTCGTCCAATAATAATGACCACCCTGACTACTATTTTAGCGCTTGTTCCACTAACAATTGGGTTTGGAGAAAGTGCCTCCTTACGCTCTCCAATGGCATGGGCTGTAATTGGTGGATTGATAACCTCAACCCTTTTAACATTGATTGTTATACCGTGTGTTTATTTACTCTTTGGACAGATTGAATCGAAATGGGTTCGAAAAAACTAAGACAACGCTTTAATGCCTGTACTTGCAATGAACATAGAAGAAACTAAAGAATGAATTTCATTATAAATAGAAAGGTGCTCATTTCAATGTTGTTTATTTCAACAACAATGTTGGGATATATTTCCTACAAGCAATTAAAAAAGGAAATGCTTCCTAATGCTGAGTTACCAATGCTTTTCGTTCAGGTAGGTTCCGCTATTGAGGTTACTCCGGAGTACATGGAGCAGGAAGCTATTATTCCAATTGAGGGCGCAGTAGCAGGGCTAGGTAATATTGAGTCAATTGAATCGAATGCGGGCAGAAGACGGGGAATAGTTTTTATTTCCTATGAGAAAAATACGAATATTAAATATGCCTATCTAAAGCTTGATGAACGAATTGCCAGTTTAAGAAGTTCTCTCCCAAATCAATTTATGGTGCAAGTTATAAAAGTTGATGTCGAAATGATTTCGAACAACTTTATGAATATGCAGGTTCGTGGAGAAGGTGGTGAAGACCGCATACGTAATTTTGTTGATCAGAAAATTACTCCGGAACTTGAAAGTATAGATGGCGTTGCTACAGTTAATGTTTATGGGGGAAAGGAAAAATCAGTAGAAATATTGCTTGATAAGGCTGCTTGTGAGGCACAAAAAATAAGCCTTTCCAGAATAAGAAATGTTTTAAGTCGAAACATGAGCCTTCGTCAATATGGGGGCACAATAAATCAGGAAGGCAAAAGGCATTTTGTATACCTGAATGCAGAATATAAGGATGTATTACAGATTGAAAATCTAATTGTAGGACGAGGTAAAAATCCTGTTCGCTTAAAAGATATAGCTACTATTAACTATGGAGCAAAAGAAGAAGAAACTATTTCAAGAGTAAACGGCAAAGAAGCTGTTACTGTAGCGATAATAAATGATGCCCAAGCGAACGTTATCGATCTTTCCCATGCAATCAGAAAAGAGATAAAACAACTCAACAAGAAGTTTTCTCCCTATAACATTGAAATTGTAATTCAGGACGACAATGCTGAAATGATGGAGGATAATATAAACCAAATAATTAATCTTGCATTAATTGGAGGTTTGTTGGCTGTATTTATTTTATGGGTTTTCCTTCGTAACATCAGACTGGTAATTGTTATTGCATTGGCAATGCCGATTTCTATCTATACAGCCTTTAACTTTTTCTATGCATTTGATATAACCATAAATAGCTTAACACTTATCGGTATTGCAATGGCCATAGGAATGCTTTTGGATACTTCGGTGGTTGTGCTCGAAAATATTTACCGGCTACGCACTTTGGGTTTTAGCCCTTCCGAATCGGTATTAAAAGGAACAAAAGAAGTTTGGCGTTCGGTTGTTGCAGCAACCTTAACAACTATTACTGTATTCTTACCATTAATTTTCTCTTCGGAATTTCTTATAAGGTTAATGGGAAAAAATATTGGTGTTTCAATAATTTCCACTTTGATAGTTTCACTTTTTGTGTCGCTATTACTTATACCTATGATTGTTCATTTGGTAATAAAGCGAAAGCCGAAAGATAAAAAACAGGTCTATCAGAAAGTGTCATTAGATAACCGTGGAGTTCGTTTTTACTTATTCTTATTGAAAGCTGCTCTGCGAAATCCGGCATTAACTTTTTTAATGGTGTTTGTATTGTTAATTGTTGTTGCCTTAATAAGTACAATAACATCAACAAATAGCCTTAAAGAAGTAGACACAGGACAAATAGATGTTTATGTAACAATGAATTCGGGAAGTACACTTGAATCCACTGATGCAACTGTAGCAAAGATTGAGAAAATCCTTGCTGAAGTGAAGGAGATAAAAGATATTGTTGCAAAAATAGAGGAAGAAGATGCTGTAATTAAACTAATATTAGAAGAAGACTATAAAGAAATTAGTCAACGGACTTTTGGTGAAATTCAGAATGAAGTTATAGGGCTTACAAAGAATATTTCAAATGCTGACATTAGTACTACAGCACCTCCAAGCAGTAATGGCTCAAGAGGGGGAGGAATGGGTGGAAATTCTTCTGGAGCAGCAGGTTTGCAACGAATGTTGGGAATGGGAGAGGAAGAGGATCACATTCTAATTAAAGGACAGGATTTCGATTTAATGGTAGAGTTTGCTGAAACAATTCAATCTTATTTAGAGGAAAAGGGAAACATGCAACATGTTAGGTTGTCGGTTAAGGAGAATCAGCCTGAAGTTCATATCGAATTTAACCACCGGTTAATGTCTGATTATGATATTACCCAAAATGGAGTTGTTAGTGAATTAGCATCTTTTCAGCCTGAAGTTGAATCGGGGATTACTTTCAGACAAGGTGGTGAAGAGTACGAAATCATGATTAAATATGATGATGTATTCGACTCAACAATTCAGAAAGACAAAACATTGGATGACCTAAAAACTCTTGGAATACCTGATAACATTGATGAGAATATGCATGAGTTGCAAAGTTTTTCCAAGATATTTTATGCAAAAGGAATGCGCGAGATTTCCAGAACTAATCAGGAAAAGCGAATAGAAGTAAACTTTAAATACACCGATGAAGTCTACGATTCAAAAGAGCTACTGAAAATATCACGCGAAGAAATTGAAAATATTATTAAGAATGCAGGTGTGCCATCAGGCGTTGCTGTCGAACTTGTTGAGAAAGAGTCCGAACTTCAAAAATTTAAATACTTAATTCTGCTGGCATTTTTATTTATCTATATAATTCTAGCTTCGGTTTTTGAATCTTTTGTAACACCATTTGTATTGTTATTTTCTATTCCATTTGCAGCAATTGGGTCTTTATTCTTTCTTTCAATAACTGGGAATTCTTTATTTAGTTCAAATACTCTAATGGGCTTCCTAATTTTGTTAGGTGTAGTTGTTAATAATGGTATAATACTACTCGATTATGTAACAGTTCTGCGTAAAAACGGAAATAGAAAAAACAGGGCTATTATTCATGCTGGCTTATCTCGTGTAAGGCCAATATTAATTACTACAGTTACAACATGTGTAGCAATGTTTCCTTTAGCAATGGGAAATGCCGAGTATGTTGAGGCAATAGGTCCTCCATTTGCTATAACTGTAATAGGTGGTCTATCCGTCAGCACGCTTCTAACACTTATATATATTCCGATGTTGTATAATGCGATTGAACAATCGTTAAATTGGATAAAACAACTTAACCCAATTCTAAAATTTAGCTTGATAGGATTACAATTTATTGGTGTAGTTTATATAGTTGTTTTCTTCGAAATGTTTATATGGAAAATGGTTGGAGTAGTAGTTGTTGTTATTGGTGTACCGGCAATATATTGGTTCCTTGTGAATAGTTTGCGTAGAGCAAATACCAGGCTAATAGGTAAAGATGATGAGCTAAATATCCGCATCGCAAACCTGGTAAAGATATATGGACGAGATAATAAAATGATGCGGGATTTCAAGGCTGGTCGAAAAATGGCAGATAATGCGGCATCTATTCAAGATAGCTCTACTGCAAAGTTCGAAGCTTTAATTTGGCAGGTTCCGCTTATTGGATTTCTTGTATATTTTACATGGGATTACCTATCTAGCAGTCTTTGGCAACTAGTATCTTCAATAGCACTTTATTATTTTATTATTATTATTCTCAAAGGATTTATAAAACAATATCAACGAAGATGGCTAGCTATTGCAATTAGTTTTGTTCGATATTTTAGTCCGATTATTATTCTAATTGCCTATTATGCTACCTGGGACAATCTGGCTTTAACAATTGTTATTGCATTCTTCTGGTACCTTATTCTTGCAATCATGCGTTCCGCAACATTACTGAAAAGGGAAGGATACGATATAAATTCAACTGCTAAAATCTTTAGGTGGTTTGTTAAACTAATAAAAATTGTTCCTGGTATAGGTCGGAAGAAGGAGCAGTTTAAAGCCCTAAAAGGAGTTTCTCTCGAAATTCAAACAGGAATGTTCGGACTGCTAGGCCCAAATGGTGCCGGGAAGTCAACAATGATTCGAACCATCTGTGGAATTCTTGAGCAGAGCTATGGTAAAATATGGATAAATGGAATTGATACTCAGAAGAAAAGAGAGGAACTACAGAGTCTGATAGGTTACCTGCCACAGGAGTTTGGAATGTACGAGAATATGACAGCCAAAAACTATCTTGAATATCAGGCAATGCTGAAAGGGCTCAAAAATCCTGAAGCTAGAAACAAAAGGATTAAGGAAGTACTCAAGTCAGTCCACATGTGGGATAGCAGAAATAAGAAAATTGGAGCATTCTCGGGTGGAATGAAACAGCGAATTGGTATTGCTCAGGTTCTGCTTCATATGCCACGTATATTAGTGGTTGATGAGCCAACGGCTGGTCTGGATCCTAGGGAAAGAATTAGATTTAGAAATATGCTTGTGGAGCTTAGCCGCAGTCGTATTGTTATTTTTTCAACACACATTATTGAAGATATCTCCAGTTCATGTAATACCATGGCAGTTATTAATAGGGGGAGAGTTGAGTTTAATGGTACTCCTGGCGAGATGACTCAACTTGCACGTGGTAAGGTATGGAAGTTCATTATACCAGCTTCTGAATTTAAGGAAGTTACGAAAGAGATGCTTGTTGTGCACCACATGCGTGATGGGGAGCAAATTAGGGTTCGTTGTATTTCAAGGGAAAAGCCTTTTAATTCGGCTGTACAAGAACAGTCTTTGCTTGAAGATGCTTATTTATGGTTACTTAAATCAAATAGAGAATAGAAAAGAAATGCAAATTTAAACAGATGATGAAGTACCAAAATATTATTCAAAACTTAATAAAACTATCCCGTTATAACTTGAAGATTATCTTTGGAGGAAAGTTTATTTATTTCGTTCTTGCTGCATTAGCCTTCTTTTTGCTTATTGGAACTATTATGGCTTTCGAAGATGGATTTATCAGACAGGCAGATGCATTTGGACTGTTAATTTTCCCTTCAATATTATTAGTCTTTTATCCTTCAGCTTTTGGAATTCAAAACGATGTTGACCAACGAACAATAGAGATAGTTTTTGGCATTCCGGATTATAGATATAAAGTTTGGCTAGTAAGGTTTATACTGATTATACTTATTGTTTTCGTATTGTTATTTCCATTCGCAGCCATTATACATTATGCCTTAGTTAGTATCCCTGTTTTAAAGGTTGTTCTTCAATTAATGGTAGTTGTATTGTTTACTTCAACACTTGGTTTTTGTATATCTACTCTTGTGAAGAATGGGAATGCTACTGCTGTGATAATGGTTGTTATTGGAATTGTTTTTCTGATATTAGCTGATAAATTACGGTTCTCAAAAATCAATATTTTTCTAAATCCATTTGCCACTCCGTGGAAAATAAGCGAAATAGTTTGGAGAGAAATAGTTCGTCAAAATCGAATAATTCTTCTTGTATCCAGTTCCGTTTTCTTACTGATAGGACTCCTAAATCTTCAAAAACGCGAGAAGTTTCTGAGGTCTTAATTCATTGGAGAGAAACCATTGGGAGGCATTGGTAGCGTAGTGAAGTAATCTCTGGTAAACAGTATCTTATTTCCCCCGCAAGAGCTAAAGTAAAACTTTTCATATGAATATCCTTGAACTCCACTCAAGGGCTGGGCGGTGAGGCTGATAGGAGACGAAGTCAGAAACAAAAGAGAGTTTATAATTCATTATTTTTTATAACTTGGTTTGCAGAAATCAGGAAAAGTGCAACTATTTCTGGTCTAATATCATCTAACCTTTAAATCCATAAAAGCATGAAAGCAATACTCTATTCAACTTTAACTATAGTTTTAACTAGCATGTTTTTTCTTAGTTGTGAAAATGAAACTGACAAGGGTCAACAAATAGATTTTGTCGGAGAGCTAATAAGTGCTTCCACATGTAAAAACGAATTAAAGTCTGCTTCTGTGGATGAAGATGTGCCTGACAGTTTATCCTGTATTGAATATTTATATGACGATGAAAATAAGAAACTGTCAATTAAACATATAAATGCAGGATTCAATTGTTGTCCAGACAGTTTGTATTGTACTATTTCTTTGAAATTAGATACGATTATAATTAAGGAATTTGAGAAAATCCCTCAATGTAATTGCAATTGTCTATATGATTTAGATATTGTTGTAAACGGAGTCGATAAGAAGATATATCAAATAAAACTTATTGAACCATATTCTGATGAACAAGCAGAATTAAAGTTTGAAATTGACTTGAATATAGGAAACGAAGGTTCCTTTTGTGTTACTAGAAAGAATTATCCGTGGGGTATGAATTTTATAATATAAGCAAGCCAGCAAAAATAGAAGAGTTGTAGTCCAGACTCCACCTAAAACTGGAAATAAATAAATGGAGCAAGTTCTGCTGAAACCGACTGGTAAATAATAAATATAATTAACGAGGCGAGTAAAATCTTTTGGTATAATGGGCGGTTAATGTACCAATCGCGGTAAGCGCATTTTATTTTCTCTGGCAACCAATGCATGATTAAACCAAAGGCCATCATGGCAAGGGGCTTCCAGTAACTTTGAAGCATTGCAGGTAAAGCTTCCCAACCAAAATTAGTGGCTACCTGCGAAAGTAGTTCGGCAGTTCCTTGCATCGATTCGCCTCTAAACCAAATTCTGGTAAACGTAATAAAACTAAAGGTGAAAAATATCTTCCATGCATTAACATACCATGTGTTAATCGTCTCATAGGGACTGATTTTTCTCCAGAATTTGTATGTAATTAATCCTAATCCATTAAGTCCGCCCCAGATTACAAACATCCAGCTTGAGCCATGCCATAATCCACCCAGTAGCATAGTCATTATTAGATTGATATTTGTACTTAACGTAAGTTTAATTGATGGGAAAAATATTGTGAGTAACCAAATAGTTCCAATAATGAAGGTGAATATCGGTATCAAAATAAGCTTTTGAGATAAGAGAACTACAAATGCCAGAATTACAAACAAACTAATGTAAGTAAACTTTGACGCACCACGGTTTCCACCCATTGGAATGTACAGGTAATCTTTTAACCATGATGAGAGTGAGATGTGCCAGCGTTTCCAGAATTCGCCAACATTTTTAGCTTTATAAGGAGAATTGAAATTCTTAGGCAAATAGAAGCCCATCAGTAAGGCAATTCCAATAGCAATATCGGTGTAACCTGAGAAATCGCAATATACCTGTAAAGAGTAGCCAAATAATGCCGATAGGTTTTCGAAACCCGAAAAGGATGACGGATTCGCAAACACCCTGTCAACAAGATTAAGGGCAATATAATCGCCAATAAGCATTTTCTTGGTTAAGCCTTTCAGTATAAGATAAAAACCATACCCGAACTCGTAGTGAGTTAACGAATAGCGTTTATATAGTTGGGGGATAAAGTCTGCTGCTCTGACAATTGGTCCAGCAACAAGTTGAGGGAAAAACGACACGTAAAATCCAAAATCAAGAATGCTGTTTACTGGTTTGATCTTTTCGCGATAAACATCAATTGAATAGCTAATTGTTTGGAAAGTAAAGAATGAAATTCCAATAGGAGGTAAAATTTTTCCGAGGTCAAAGTGTGTCCCAAAAAGCGCATTCGACCATTTTGCTGAATGAGTAACAACCTCAAGGTTTGTATGAAAAATTGAATTTATTGTTTGTGTAATGAAGTAATCGTATTTGAAAAACGCAAGAACACCTAAGTTAATTGTAATGCTCAATGCAAGCCAAAGCTTTTTATTCAAAGCTTGTTTTGAATTATATATAGCATGTCCGATACCATAATCGGTAAAGGTGGAGAACAGTAAAATGAAAAAGAATAAGCCTCCGGTTTTGTAGTAAAAGAATAAACTTATAATAAAAAGATAAGCATTCCGTGGGGCTCTATATTTATAGATGAAAGAATAGAAGGTTAATACTACAGCAAAAAATCCCCAGAAGAAGAATCGTGTGAATATTAGCGGATTATCCTGATCAAAAAGAAATATTTGCTTTAAAGTATCAATCATTCTGAAATAGCTTGAGAGGTATTTGGTTTTTCTGTTAGGAACATGTTATTTGAATTAACGTTTAGATTTCGACTAGCAAGATTCCTTTCCCATCCTTTTAAAAATGCTGTTACAAATAAATCGCCTTTTAGCAGGTAGCCTTGCCTGTTAAAATGAATCCTATCGTATCTCATCAAACCATATCTATACCATTCCATCGATGAATTTAAGCCACCCATAATCGAATATAAATCCCAGATAGCATAATTATTTTTCTTTGCTAAAGTAAATATTTCACTTCTTAACTTCTGAGTATTCGGATTTACATATCGTTTATACATGTAGCAATCGTTCGGAACAGTTATCATAATGTAGGCATTCGGCACAGCAATTTTCGTTAGTTCAATTAGTCGTTCGTACTCGCTATAATACTTGTCTGAATCAAAATATCTGGTATTTCCATCATTTGTGCCAATAGAGAAAATTACAAGATCAGGGTTAAGTGCAGAAATATGCTGACTATAGTACTCACAACCTAAATAAGATTTAAGTTTGGCTCCGTTAACACCAATTGCATGATAAACAACTCCCGGATCATCATTCTCCAGACTAATGCCATAGACCGAAATCTGTTCATTTATGCTATCAGCAATACTAAAACTAACATTCAACACACAACTTTCTTTAACTGTAAAAGTTGAATAGCCATAAATAGAATCGTAGATTCCTTTGTATACACTGTCCTGTGTAATAATATTAATCTGATAAGAAGACAAGGAGTGGAATATTTTAACCTGTGTAAATGTGTAGGATTTTAAACTATCCGGATTTGGGTCAATCTTAATGGAAGCCCTTTTATCCATGGTTGTTACCGAAATTCCACTTAGTCCTAATACACCGGTTCTTTTATACTGTGTGTTTTTACTGTATTCCCAATTTCCCGTATAGCTTACACGATAGTTTGAGGGATTATTAGTTTTGGCTATTCTGTATGGGAATACCATTCCTCTGCCGCCGTTCATATCATATTGAAGCGACTGAAATCTTTTCCGAATCTGGTTTGTGTAAATGTCGGCCTGAATATGTGACCCTCCAATATGAATAATATTTATCTTACCCTCACCGTAGTTTATTATCTGGTCGAATTTATCGTAAAGTCCTTCCAGGTAATTGCTGTCTGCAGGAGTAATAATAGTATTTTTTTCGTACTTAATAAATGGATATTGCTTTAATCCTAAGAAATAATCGCCGGTTTGAGCCTGAACCAGCGAAACTAAAGAAATAAGTTTCAGAGATAATATGATGTTAATTTTCCTCAATTAGCCGATTGTTTTGGTTGTTTTCTTTGGTAATAATTGTATTCGTTTAATAGTGCATTGTAAAACATGTTTGCTATAACTTTGGCTCCTCTGGGAGTAAAGTGTACAAAGTCTTTTCCAGCTAGCGATGGATTTGCAAATACCCAGCTAGGCATGGAATTTCTACCACCCATTGCTTCAAACATATCCCAATATGCTGCGCCTGCTCTGAAAGAGGCTTTTTTCATAGCATCCCGAATAAGTTCAATGTTTGGGTAAGATACGTACCGACTTCCTTTTTTCTGCGACATATCTGCAACACCCATAACAATTATTTCAACTTCGGGAGCGTGGGTTTTAATATAGTTTAGTTGAGAGAAAAACCACCTTTCATAATACGAGTAGTCTTTTCTAATGTTGGGAACTATATTGCCACCGAACTGAAGGATAATAAGTTTTACATCTAGACTTTTAACTAATTGTTTGAATAGTATCGGATCCATTTTCGTAAAAACTAATCCAGCAGAACCACGCATTGCAATATTATCAACAGCTACTCCACCTTTCCCATCAAGAGCAATGCCATATATTTCCGGGCTCTGTTTGGCTTCAAATTCAATCTTAATGTTACCTGTAGGTTCGTTAAATAGCCATTGAATTTGTTTTAGTTGAGAAGATGGAGCATATGTCCCCTTGTCAACTATTGTATCGCCAACATATAAGTTTGTATTAAATTGTACAGTATTGTGTCCGTAAAACAATCGACATTGTTCAAACTTCTTTGTGTTGGCATACGAGAATGGCGATGATTCAAACGATACCCAGGCTTTCTTGATTGTTGTGTCTAGCTTAGTTGTATCAACTGGTTGAGCGGTAAAAGAATTAAAACCGGCGATAATACCGTATCTCTTGTGTGTTATTAAGGTATCTCTTTTACCGTATATGGTGTATCTGTTCCAATTATCTGATGATTCCTGAAAAATAGAATATTTGAAGTCGTAAAGTTGTCGAGCAGGAACCAGCCCTACACCACTTCCGCCAAATTTTTTATGCACCTTATTCCTAATGAAAGAAGTAATACGATCGCCTTCTATTTGCGAATCGCCGAAGTGCATTATTCTAACAACTTTTTGCTTTGCTTTAGCAGAATCCATTGCCTTGAAAACAGGAAACAGCATTGTGCGGTCTTTATCAGGAAACTCAATTCTTCTGATACTTTGTTTCAGACTGTCGGCATTTGCTCTTACTGTATCAAATCCAACTTCGACTTGTTCAACAATATTTTCATCATTAATAGTAGTATCAAGTATAGTTTCATTTTGGGCAATTATGTCAGATATATCTGCATATTGCTCTTTTTCTGTAAATATATCAGCAGGTTTAATGAATGAAATTTTAATACCTCCAAATAAAGGGATGCTTTCATCTTCGCCTGGTAAAATAACATAAAATGCGAAAGATACCAGTAGTAGTATTGTGAAAACTGATAATACGAAAAGCAAAGTTATGTGAGGTCGAACTTGCATCTTTTTTGGCTAACCCACTAGGATTTTCTTTTGATTCTTAGTTTCTGACCAGGTTTTATTGATCCAGCATCTGATATGTTATTTAGACGCATTATTTCGGTATCGGTAACCCCAGAGTAAAGTTTTGCAATATCCCATAGTGTATCACCGGATTTTACAGTATATAACTCATAATCGGCATCCGATCCACTTAAAGGAGTAACTGGTTTCGGAGTAGGGGCTTTTTTACCAATTCGAGCCTGTTTTTCAGCATAACTAAGTGTATTTATATCATTATATTTTGTGGCAGAACTTTTATGTTTATATATTTTGAGCTTTTGCCCAGAGCGGATTAAATCTCTTCTAATATTGTTCCAGTATCGAAGGTCACTAGTTCTAACACCATACCACTGTGCTATTAATCCAACAGCATCTCCAGATTTCACTGTGTAAGTAAGTTTTACATAATCTTTGCCTGGCATATCTGGTAAGTCACTGCTATGAGTTGGTTGTGCAACTTTTTCTGTGTTATGATAAATAGAATCTTTATATGCAAAGATAGAATCCTGATAGTCGATAAAGCTGAGTGTTTGCTTCTCGGGTAGTCTTAACGCATAAGGTTTAGAGTTTCCAGGTATAATATCGTACCTATATTGTGGATTTAAATCGCGAAGTTGTTTTATCGGAATATCAAGTACTTCAGAAACCTGCATTAGATGTAGTTTGTTGTTAATCATTACAGTATCAACATAAACAGGCAAATCAATTTGTTTTGGATGAAGGTTATGTTCTTCGTAATAATTCATTGTATATGTAGCAGCTATAAAAGCAGGAACATGCCCTCTGGTTTCTCGTGGTAAATAGTAATAGATTTCCCAAAAGTTCTTTTTGCCGCCTGCCCTTCGAATTGCTTTATTGACATTTCCCGGACCACAATTATATGCTGCAATTGCTAACAACCAGTCGTTATATCTTTCGTGCAAACTTTTAATATATTTGGCTGCTGCATGGGTAGATTTAATTGGGTCACGTCTTTCATCAACGAGAGAGTTTATTTCCAAACCATAAACTCTTCCTGTTCCATACATAAACTGCCATAAACCTACCGCACGGGCTCTGGAATAGGCTCTGGGGTTAAGTGCCGACTCAATTATAGACATGTATTTGAGTTCATTCGGAACATCGTAATAATCAAATATATCGTCAAAAAGAGGGAAATAATGTTCTGACAGACCGAGCATTACTTCAACCGATTTTCTTTTCTTAACTGTATAAACTTCAATATACCTTTTTACAATATTATTGTAAGATAATTCAGCAGCTGATGGTATTGCTTCTATTCGTTGTTTATATATAGAATCGGGGAAAGTGGGAATATCTTCGATTTCATTAGCAGTTTCATTATCGAGGCTATCTTCTGAAAGACTTTGCTTAACATAGTAGAGTTCTAGTATACTGTCAGCATTTGCTTCAAAAGATTTATCGAAATCAACGCTGTCTGTTAATTCATATTCTATACTAAGTGTATCTGGAGTAACTTTAGTTGTGTCTTGATTTCCAAATGTTAGGCTGCCTATGACTAAGCAGAATCCAATTATTAAAACTGTTTTTTTCATTACTTGAACTATCAGAAACTAAATTTTATTTTTAAACCACATGAGGCTGTAGCATATGTGTTTTGAAGGGGAGGTATTATTGATGGAGCAATCTGCATGCTAAGATCAGGGCTAATATCGTATGTATACATATATGCATCGACCATCGCATCAACAATATTTGCAACATATAAAAGGCCAAAGAAAATTATATTATAGTCCCGGTTTCTTCTGAAATTATCTCGGTGGTATATAAGACGTTGTTCGTCCCATCCCTCTTTTAAATCTGGATCTGTAATTTCTTCGCCGTTTTTCAATTGATTATATGCAGTTTTCAATCGTTGATAATATGTATTGTTATAATCGAAGAAGTAATAAATAATAGCTCCACCACCATAGATTATAGGTATTTTCCAATATTTCCTGTTGTATGCTTGCCCCAGTCCGGGTATTATGGTTGATGAAATTACAGCTACTCTGTGTGAGTGGTTCTTTTCTTTATCTTTTATTGTGGTATCTACAACTGGTTCCTCAGCAACTGTTGTTTCCGTTACATTGTTACTGTCGGATATAAATATTAGAGTATCTTGCTGGGCAAATGTGTATTGGGGTAAAACAAACAAAGCACCCACAAGGATGCTTGTTAATGCTTTGCCAATATTTTTTCTATTTAACATTGATCTTTTAGTTCTTCTTAATATTTAATTTGTCGAAGATAGCAATAAGTCTTTCTAATTCCTCGTCAGATTTGAAAGGAATAACGATTTTTCCATCGCCATTATTGCTGCGTTTAAAATCAATTTTAGTATTAAAAAAGCTAGATAAATCTTTTTTTAGTGCTATATAATTCTCATTTAGTTGATTGTCAGCCTTTTGTGATTCACCTTTTGGAAGATGAATTCCCCTTACAAGTTCTTCAACTTTACGTACGGAAAGCTCCAGATCAATTATTTTATTATAAATTTTTAACTGTTCTTGAGGATTTTCGATATTAACTAAAGCACGAGCATGCCCCATTGAAACCTTTTTCTCTTTAATGCCCAGTTGGATGTCGGCTGGAAGCTTCAGTAAACGTATGTAGTTGGTAACTGTAGCTCGTTTCTTGCCAACTCTCTGGCTCAAAGAGTCTTGAGTTAGATTGCACTCATCAATTAATCTCTGATAACTTATTGCAATTTCAATGGCATCAAGATCCTCACGCTGGATGTTTTCAACTAGAGCCATCTCCAGCATATTCACGTCATCGGCTTTACGAATATAAGCCGGCAACATTTCTAATCCTGCAATTTTCGAAGCCCTTAACCTTCTTTCACCAGATATTAGCTCATATTTCCCTTCAGCATCTTCCCGAACAGTAATGGGTTGAATAATACCAATTTCTTTAATTGAAGATGCTAATTCATTTAATGCTTCTTCATCAAAAATTGTTCGAGGTTGATAAGGATTAGCTTTTATATCTTTAATGCTTATTTGGGCAACACCATTTTTTGCTTTAGGAACAGCTTCATCGGCTACTTCCCGGTGTGTTGTATCCTGGCTTTCTATCAGCGCACCTAATCCTCTTCCTAATGAATTCTTTTTTGCCATGTATGAAAACTAAATAAATTATGCTTCTACTTCTTCGTTTTTCGCGATAAGCTCGCGTGCAAGATTCAGGTAATTAACCGATCCTTTTGATTCTGCATCATAGAGAACAACAGGTTTTCCAAAGCTAGGAGCTTCACTTAGCTTTATATTTCTCTGTATAATTGTTTTGAAAACCATCTCCTGGAAGTGTTTTCTAACCTCATCAACAACCTGATTCGACAAGCGAAGTCTGGCATCATACATGGTTAGAACAAATCCTTCAATTTCCAAATCAACGTTTAATTTGCTTTGAATAATTTTAATTGTATTCAACAATTTCCCTAAACCTTCTAAAGCAAAATACTCGCATTGAACAGGTATCATAACAGAATTAGCACCAGTAAGTGCATTAACAGTGATTAGACCTAAGGAAGGAGAACAATCAATTAAAACGTAATCGTATTCATCTGCGATTTCAGCAACTATTGCCTTAAGTTTATGTTCTCTTTGTTCCATGTTAAGCATTTCTATTTCTGCTCCAACAAGGTCAATGTGAGATGGTATAATGTGTAATCCTTTTATCTCTGTCTTTAAAATAGCATCTTTTGCAGGTATACCATCAACAAGACATTCATATATGCTGTTTTCCACTTCTCTTACGTCTAAACCTACTCCTGATGTGGAGTTTGCTTGTGGATCAGCATCAATAATTAAAACTTTTTTTTCTAATACAGCTAAACTCGCTGCAAGATTAATAGCAGTTGTGGTTTTTCCAACTCCTCCTTTTTGATTTGCTAATGCAATTACTTTTCCCATTTCTGGTTATTTAATTTTATGAATAGTTTAATATTATTCAGACGCCAAAAATAACGACTTAAATGGGTGTATCATTTTACTCAGCTTAGATCTTTGTAAACAATTTCGAGCCACTTTATAAACAAGTTGTTAACAAGATCTTTCAAAACAGTTGATTTACTGATATCTCAGCTTAAAAAGGTTATTAACATTATGTGTAAATACTTGTTAATTAGCTGATATCTGAATTTCGTACATCACAGGCCATTGTTTTCCAGTAACATAGAAAGTGTCTGATTTTTTATTGTAGGCAATCCCATTCAATACATAATCCATATTTCGTGGCACATCCTTTGGGAATAATGCAGATAAATCTAGGGAATGAGTGACAATACCTTTGTGGATATCAATTAAATATATAATGTTTTGCCCATATACATTAGAATAAAGTCCATCTGGAGTATATTCTAACTCGTTTAAATTATTAACTAGACCAAGATTATTGCAAATTTCTTTTTGTCCTAGCTGTGTAAAATATTCATCTGGACTACAAAAGTAAAGATTTGCAGTTCCGTCGCTCATAATGATGGTGTCGTTTAGTGAGGTTAAACCCCATCCCTCCATAGTTTGAAGATTAAATTTTCTTGTCAAATTAAAAGTTGCAAGATCAAAAACAAATCCTCTCTGTGCTTTATATGTAAGCATGAATATTTCTTTTCCTACAATAGCAATTCCTTCACCAAAATATTGTGGTTCCAGAGCTTTTTTTCTTTGGATCTCACCCGTTTCAGGATCGACAGCCCTTATAGAAGAGCGTCTCTGCTGACCTGTACTCTCATACAGTACACCATCTTTATATATTAATCCTTGAGTATAAGCTTCTTTGTCGTGTTTAAATCTCCTTATTACTTTGTATGTTAGTTTTTTAGGTTCTGATTTAGGTAAATGAAGAACCGTAATTATATGGTTTTCCTTTAATGAATCCGAATGGTAAATATCTAACCTGATTTGAGTTCTACCAAAAGCCTCATTATTTATATTACATAAGTAACTAAGTTCATTGTCGATTTGAGACAATTCTATTTCCTTGCCATTTAATTCTGCAACAATAGAGTCGGGAAGCACTTTCTTTTTCGACTGGAGTTTGATGTTAACAATCTGTCCCTGCTTAATTTGTTCGTAATTTGCCGGAGAATTAATACTGAAAACTTTCTCAAGAGCTTTATTCTTGTTTATTGATGTTTTTTCTTTGTTCTGGGTTTGCTTGCTTGAACAGCATGAAAATGAAATTATTGCTATAACCAACAATGAGAAAGCGCTTGCTGTTTTAATTTTTGATAGTAGTTTATTGTGGTTCATTTATTAAATAATTTTTTTAGTTTACTTCCTACGGATCGGTTGCTTTTATTTAGTAAAACAGAAAGCTCATTATATTCAGAATCAATTGTGTCGGGATTCATTAATTGCCATATTTCGCTCCAACCAGGGAACCCTCCAATATTTCTGTCGTCAATAAATATGTCTGCATCAATTTTTCTGCTGATATCATTAGAATCGAAATCTTCTTCAGGATAGCTTTTATTTATAGCATAAAACTCTACACCTTTCTTCCTACAATAATCCACTGCTTCATCAAGTTCCTTACCATTCCTGTAAGTCCATAAAACTAGTTGATGACCGAGTTTTTGTAATTGTTTTAAAGTTTCAAAAGCAAATAGTTTTTCTTCCCCAATTGATGGATACTTATGTTCGACTATCGTTCCGTCAAAATCGATTGCAATTTTCATAAGCTGTAAAACGAGTTAATTTTAATTTTAATGTGTAATTGTTCAATGCAATTACAGCTCAAATATACGAACACATTCTAAAATTCCCTTCAACTCTAATATTATTAAACTATTTTCAGTTGCTATTAGCTAAAATTAGTATATTCAATTTTTAAAATGAATTAATGTGCAGTATAAAATATATAGACAATGAAATACGCAAAATATATAATACCTAACGGAATAACACTTCTTAACATAGTAGCAGGCTCATGTGCTATAATTTTTACACTGGAAGATTACAGCTGGCTACCTGTATATTGTTTGGTGGCAGCTGCGTTTTTTGACTTTCTTGATGGATTTACAGCTAAATTATTAAAAGCGACTTCTGAATTTGGAAAGCAATTAGATTCTATTGCTGATATTGTAAGTTTTGGATTAGCACCGGCTATTTTTATGTACAAATTAATGATTACGGCTTTTGATCACCAGGGAGAAGGTAATTTTATTCCTGCAGACTTAACTATCGGAGTGCGCTTGATTTTATTCTCATCCTTAAGCTTAGTTGTTTTTGCCGCACTTAGATTAGCCAGGTTTAATATAGCAAAAGCATATAGCTCAGACTTTAAAGGGCTGCCAGTTCCAGCAAGTGCCTTATTTGTGGTTTCTATGTGGGTAGTTGCTAAAGGCGAGTCTCAGGGAATGATTTTAAATGCAATTCAAAACCTCTATGCTCTCATAAGTGTAACTATTATTCTATCATTATTAATGATAAGTAATATCCCAATGATATCGCTGAAATTTGAAGGATTAGGAATTATTCTAAATATTTGGAGATATATATTACTTGTTGGTGCCATTATACTTTTTGTAATTTTTGGGTTACCTTCTTTAATATATATTATGCTGTTTTATATAATACTGTCTTTTATTAAAGTTATAGCAAATCTAGAAAGGAAATAGCGCAAACATTGATTAGTAAAGCTTTTTTGATTTTATTTCTGGTTTTGAAAACTAAACTCTTTTTGGAACTAAATAAGAAGATTTGGTACAAAAAACTGAAATTGCTAAAAAAATGCATAGTTAAATCACAAAGTTTAACTATGTTTGCGCCTCATTTTCAGGGATATTTTTAAAAATCCAGAAAATTATCATAAAAAATATTGACAGAGGGTATTGTTTTAGAAAAAAATTACTCTACCTTTGCAACCCGAATTTCAAGAATAGAATTAATAAAGTCATTGTATGCCAACTATACAACAATTAGTTAGAAAGGGAAGAAAAGAGCTTATTGATAAAAGTAAAGCTCCTGCTCTGGATTCATGCCCACAACGCCGTGGAGTATGTGTTCGTGTGTACACTACGACTCCTAAAAAGCCGAATTCAGCAATGAGAAAAGTTGCAAGGGTTCGTCTGACAAATGGAAAAGAAGTGAATGCATATATCCCAGGAGAAGGACACAATTTACAAGAGCATTCAATTGTAATGATACGAGGAGGTAGGGTAAAAGACCTTCCAGGTGTTCGGTATCACTTAATTAGGGGTGCATTGGATGCAGCTGGTGTTGAAGGAAGAACTCAACGCAGATCAAAATATGGAACAAAAAGACCAAAAAAATAATTAAAGGATTTAGCAAGTAATGAGAAAAGCGAAACCAAAAAAGCGAATCCTGCTGCCGGATCCAAAATTTAAGGATCCGTTTGTTACAAGGTTTGTAAACAACCTTATGCTTAGCGGCAAGAAGAGTACTTCTTATAAAATTTTCTACGATGCTCTTGAGTTGGTAGAAGCGAAAGGGAAAAACCTTGAGGGTAGTCCACTAGATATTTTTAAGAAGGCATTAGAAAACATTACTCCACAAGTTGAGGTGAAGAGTCGCCGAGTAGGTGGAGCAACATTTCAAGTTCCTACAGAAATTCGTCCTAACAGAAAAGTTTCTTACGGAATGAAAGCATTAATATTATTTTCTCGCAAGCGTGGAGGCCGTTCAATGGCTGATAATCTTGCTGATGAAATTTTAGCTGCCTATAATGAAGAAGGTGGTGCATATAAGAAAAAAGAAGATACTCACAGAATGGCCGAGGCTAATAAGGCATTTGCACACTTCCGTTTCTAAAACGGTGTGAGGTTTTTTGACATTTGGGTTTAATTTTTTAGAGTTAATAAATTATAGTTGCTAGCTGATAATTAGTATGAGCGAAAAATTAAGAAATACCAGAAATATTGGGATCATGGCCCATATTGATGCCGGTAAAACTACAACTACCGAGCGGATATTGTTCTATACAGGGCTAACCCATCGTATTGGTGAGGTGCATGACGGAGCTGCTACTATGGACTGGATGGTCCAAGAGCAAGAGAGAGGGATCACTATTACTTCTGCTGCTACTACTACCTTCTGGAAATACCAGGACACTGAATACAAAATAAATATTATTGATACGCCGGGACACGTTGACTTCACGGTTGAAGTAGAACGTTCTCTTCGAGTTCTTGATGGTGCCGTTGCAGTTTTTTGTGCTGTTGGTGGTGTTGAGCCTCAATCTGAAACTGTTTGGCGTCAGGCAGATAAATACGGAGTTCCTCGTATTGCATTCGTTAATAAAATGGATAGAACTGGTGCTGACTTCTTTGGGGTTGTTACTCAAATGGAAGAAAGATTAGGTGCCTATCCTGTTCCAATGCAAATTCCAATTGGAAGCGAAGAAACCTTCAAAGGAATTGTCGACCTGATTGAGCGAAAAGCAATTGTTTGGGTTGAAGATGAAGAAATGGGAATGAAGTATGAATATATTGATATTCCTGAAGACATGGTTGACTCGGTTGAAGAGTGGAGAGAGTTATTAGTTGAAGCTGTTTGTGAAACTGATGATGATTTACTTGAAAGATTCCTCGAAGATCGCGATTCAATTACTGTCGAAGAATTTATGGACTATGCACGTAGAGCTGTTGTGAAGGGTACTTTTGTTCCTGTAATGTGTGGTTCAGCTTTTAAAAACAAAGGTGTTCAAAGGTTGTTAGATGCTGTTTGTTCCCTCTTGCCTAGTCCGCTTGATGTTCCAGAAGTTCATGGTCTTGAACCAGGTACAGAAAACAAAATGACTAGGAAAGTTGACGCAAATGAACCACTAGCAGCATTAGCATTCAAAATTGCTACTGACCCATTTGTTGGTCGTCTGGTTTTCCTTCGTGTTTATTCTGGAACATTGAATGCTGGAGATCAAGTATTCAATCCTCGTACAGGTAAAAAAGAACGTATCAATCGTCTTTACCAGATGCATGCTAACAAGCAAAATCCAAAAGATAAAATTGAAGCAGGAGATATTTGTGCAGGAGTAGGTTTTAAAGATCTTATTACTGGAGATACACTGTGTGATATAAAACATCCTATTTCTCTTGAATCAATGACTTTCCCTGATCCTGTTATCGGTATTGCAGTTGAACCGAAGACTAAGGGAGATATTGATAAATTAGGAACTGGATTAGCTAAGCTTTCAGAAGAAGATCCTACTTTTCAGGTTAAAACTGATGATGACTCAGGTCAAACCGTAATTAGTGGGATGGGAGAGTTGCATTTAGAAGTACTTATCGATCGTTTGAAAAGAGAATTTAAGGTTGAATGTAATATCGGTGCTCCTCAAGTTGCTTATAAAGAAGCTTTCAAATCATCAGTAGAACATCGTGAAGTATTTAAAAAACAGTCTGGTGGTAGAGGTAAATTTGCTGATATTCAAGTTTTAATTGAACCTGCCGATGATGATGTTCAAGGTCTTCAATTTATCGACATGGTAAAAGGAGGTAGAATTCCACGTGAATTTATACCTGCTGTCGAAAAAGGTTTTAAGGAAGCAATGCGTAATGGTGTTCTTGCTGGATTCCCTCTTGAAAGTTTAAAAGTAACTCTTCTTGATGGTTCATTCCACGCGGTAGATTCCGATGCGCTTTCATTTGAGATTTGTGCTAAGCAAGCTTTTAAGGTTGCTCTTAGAAAAGGCAAAAATGTACTAATGGAGCCAATTATGGCTGCAGAGGTTGTTACTCCTGAAGATTATATGGGAGATGTAATTGCAGATTTCAACAGACGCAGAGGTCAGGTTGAAGGAATGGAATCAAAAGCTGGGGCACGTGTTATAAAAGCTAAAGTGCCATTAGCAGAAAAATTTGGGTATGTAACAGTACTTAGAACTCTAACTTCTGGCAGAGCAACTTCTTCAATGGAATTTTCGCATTACGGTGAGGTTCCAGAAGGAATAGCAAAAGAAGTAATTGAGAATATTTTAGGTACTAAAGAGTAAATATAATATTTATTGGGTTTAGGAATGAGCCAGAAAATTAGAATAAAACTAAAATCTTACGATCACAACCTCGTTGACAAGTCAGCTGAGAAGATTGTAAAAACTGTAAAAACTACAGGCGCAGTTGTAAGTGGTCCAATACCACTACCAACGCATAAGAGGGTGTTTACGGTGTTGCGCGCTACATTTGTTAACAAGAAATCTAGGGAGCAGTTTCAATTGTCTTCTTACAAACGCTTGTTAGACATATATAGTTCAACTCCAAAAACTATAGACGCCCTAATGAAGTTGGAATTACCTAGCGGTGTAGAAGTTGAAATTAAAGTGTGAACGAAGTAAAAGCTTTATAAGATGCCTGGATTAATAGGAAAAAAAGTTGGGATGACTTCGGTTTTTGATGCAGATGGCAACAATGTGCCTTGCACAGTTCTAGAAGTAGGGCCATGTGTGGTTTCCCAGATTAAAACTGTCGATAACGATGGTTATAATGCTGTTCAGCTATCTTTCGACGAAAAGAAAGAAAAAAAGACTACTAGAGCAATGCTCGGTCATTTTAAAAAAGCAGGAACTACACCTAAGCGAAAAATAATTGAGCTAAAAGGATTTGTTAAAGAATGGAAGACAGGAGATGTTATTACTGTTGACTACTTTAATGATGATATATGGCTTGACGTAACTGCAAAATCGAAAGGTAAAGGTTTCCAAGGAGTTGTTAAACGCCACGGATTTGCTGGTGTCAATGATGCAACTCATGGTCAGCATAACAGAAATCGTGCTCCTGGGTCGTTAGGTGCCTCTTCATACCCTTCAAGGGTATTCAAAGGTATGAGAATGGCTGGTCGCGACGGTAGTAAAACTGTAAAAATTCTTAACCTTAAAGTTGTTAAGATTTTAGCAGAGCAAAATTTATTGATGGTAAAAGGTTCTGTTCCTGGAGCCAATGGATCATACGTAATAATTGAGAAATAATGGAATTAGCTGTATTAAATACTTCAGGTAAGGATACCGGTAAAAAAGTTAAGCTTGTTGCTACAGTATTTGGAATTGAGCCTAACGATCATGCCATCTACCTTGATGTGAAGCAATATCTTGCTAATCAGAGACAAGGGACTCATAAGTCGAAAGAACGGGGTGAAATTGCCGGAAGCACAAGAAAAATTAAGCGTCAGAAAGGAACTGGTACAGCTCGTGCAGGAAGCATTAAGTCACCATTATTTAGAGGCGGTGGTAGAGCTTTTGGACCAAGACCTAGAAATTATAGCTTTAAACTTAACAAAAAACTGAAACAATTAGCCAGGTTATCAGCGCTTTCATACAAAGCAAAAGATAATGCAATATTAGTTGTTGAAGACTTTTCTTTTGAAGCTCCAAAGACACAAGAATATGCTGGTGTTCTAAATAATCTGAAAATTAGCGAGAAAAAATCGTTAGTTGTGTTGAATGAACCAAATAAAAACATATATTTGTCGTCGCGAAATTTACAAGGCGCCAAGGTCGTAACTATATCAGAACTAAACACATACGATATAATGAATGCATCGAATGTTGTGTTTGTAGAAAGTTCTCTTGACCAATTACAAAAAATTGATTAATAAGACGAATAAGATAATAGAATGGATATCTTACTGAAGCCCATAGTAACGGAAAAAATGACTGCTCAAGGTGAAAACCTTAACAGGTTTGGATTTATAGTTGATAAAAGAGCAAACAAAATTCAAATAAAAGCGGCAGTTGAAGAAATGTATGGAGTAACTGTTGAAAGAGTAAATACTATGGTTTATGCCGGAAAGAGTAAATCCAGATTCACAAAGACTGGTGTTATTCAAGGTAGAACAAACTCTTTCAAAAAAGCACTAGTTACTTTGGCAGAAGGCGATACAATTGATTTCTACAGCAATATCTAAGAAATTATGGCAGTTAGAAAATTTAAACCTGTTACACCAGGTCAGAGACATAAAATAATTAGTACGTTCGACGAGATTACTTCAGATAAACCTGAAAAATCACTACTACGTCCAATTAAGAAGAGTGGAGGTCGTAACAATGACGGTAAAATGACCATGCGTTATATGGGTGGTGGTCATAAAAGAAAATACCGTGTTATTGACTTTCTTAGAGATAAAGATGGTATTGGGGCAACTGTAGAATCTGTAGAATACGATCCAAATCGAACCGCATTGATAGCTTTGGTTGTATACGAAGATGGAGAGAAAAGATATATTATTGCTCCTAATGGGATTAAGGTAGGTCAAAGCATTCGTTCAGGAAAAGGTGTTGCTCCAGAAGTTGGTAATACTCTTACACTTGATGAAATTCCACTTGGTACTTTAATACATAACATTGAGCTTCGTCCTGGACAAGGTGGTGTTTTAGCAAGAAGTGCTGGCTCTTATGCTCAGTTAACATCTCGCGATGGTAAATATGCTATAATTAAACTTCCATCAGGCGAATCTAGAATGGTACTTATTACTTGTAGAGCTACAGTAGGTACTATATCAAATTCTGACCATGGATTAGAAAAGTCTGGTAAAGCTGGAAGAAGTAGATGGTTAGGTCGCAGACCTCGTGTACGTGGAGTTGTAATGAATCCAGTTGATCACCCAATGGGTGGTGGTGAAGGTCGCGCTTCTGGTGGTCATCCACGAAACAGAAACGGTATGCCTGCCAAAGGATACAAAACTCGTTCGAAGAACAAGTATTCAGACAAGTATATTGTAGAGAAAAGGAAAACGAAAAAATAAGTATAAGATATGAGTCGTTCACTAAAAAAGGGCCCTTTCATTGAATACAAGCTTGAGAAACGAGTAGATGCAATGAATGAAGGAGGAAAGAAACAAGTGATTAAAACCTGGTCAAGACGATCTATGATATCACCTGACTTTGTTGGGCATACTATTGCTGTTCACAACGGAAATAAATTTATTCCAGTATACGTTACCGAAAACATGGTAGGACACAAGCTTGGTGAATTTGCACCAACCCGCCAATTCCGTGGTCACGGTGGTAGACAAAAGTAATAGTTGCTAATACCGAAAAAGAGTAAAGAAATGGGAGCACGTAAAAGAAATAGAGCTGAGCAACTTAAGAACGAGAGAAAAACAAAATATTTCGCTGTACTGAGAAACTGTCCTACATCTCCAAGGAAAATGCGTCTGGTAGCAGACATGATTCGGGGCCAGGAAGTTAATCTTGCACTTGATATGCTTAGGTTTAATAGCAAAGAAGCATCTAATCGCCTTGAGAAACTTGTTCTTTCTGCAGTTGCAAATTGGCAGAATAAAAATGAAGGCCAAAGAATCGAAGACCATAATCTTATTGTAAAAGAGATTTTTGTCGATTCAGCACGAATGCTAAAGCGCATTCAACCTGCACCTCAAGGTAGAGCGTACAGAGTTCGCAAACGTTCAAATCATGTGACTGTTGTTTTAGGCAGCCCAAAGAGTAATAACGAAGTTGTTGAAACTGTTGAAACAGCTAACGACACGCAAACAAATTAAGATTAATGGGACAAAAAGTTAATCCGATAAGCAATAGATTAGGAATCATTAAAGGATGGGATTCTAATTGGTTTGGTGGAAAAAATTATGCCGATAAATTAGCGGAAGATGATAAAATTCGTACTTATTTAAGTGCACGTCTCGCAAAAGCTAGTGTATCGAAAATAATTATAGAGCGTACACTGAAGCTTATTACCGTAACTGTGAATACAGCTCGTCCTGGTATCATCATTGGTAAAGGTGGGCAAGAGGTTGATAAGCTTAAAGAAGAGTTGAAAAAGATTACAAGTAAAGAAGTACAAATAAATATTTTTGAGGTCAAACGGCCTGAACTTGATGCAACAATTGTAGCCAATAATGTTGCAAGACAACTTGAAGGAAGAATCTCTTATCGTCGTGCCATTAAAATGTCAGTAGCGGCTACAATGAGAATGGGAGCTGAAGGTATTAAAGTTCAGATTTCTGGTCGACTTGGCGGAGCTGAAATGGCTCGCTCGGAAATGTACAAAGAAGGACGTACTCCACTGCATACATTACGTGCTGATATAGATTATGCTTTAGCAGAAGCCCATACTAAAGTTGGTGTGATAGGTATCAAAGTTTGGATTTGCAAAGGAGAGATATATGGAAAACCAGATCTTTCACCAAACATTGGTCAGGCTAAAAGCAGTCGACCTGGGAATAAAGGTGGAAAACAACGTAGAAGAAAATAATAATTAAGAATACTGCTAATACGATATAACAATGCTACAGCCTAAGAAAGTAAAATACAGAAGAAGGCAAAAGGGACGGATGAAAGGTGATTCCCAAAGAGGTAATCAACTTGCCTTTGGTTCATTTGGAATAAAATCCCTTGAAAGTCACTGGCTAACTGGTAGACAAATTGAAGCAGCACGTCAAGCAGTTACTCGATATATGAAGAGAGAAGGACAGATTTGGATACGAGTATTTCCAGATAAACCGTTCACAAAAAAGCCAGCAGAGGTTCGAATGGGTAAAGGTAAAGGTGCTCCAGAGGGCTTTGTATTTCCAGTAACACCAGGTAGAATTATTTTGGAAGCTGAAGGAGTTCCATTTGAAATTGCAAAAGAAGCACTTCGTCTTGCTGCCCAGAAACTACCGGTTACAACTAAGTTTGTTGTTCGTCGTGATTATGTTGAAAATTAAATCATAGGAAAATGAAGGCATCAGAATTGCGTGCACTAACAATAAAGGAAGTCGAAGAAAAAATAGAAAATGAGTCAGCATTTTTTGTAAAACAACGTTTGAATCATTCTGTTTCGCCACTCGATAATCCATTAAAATTAAAAGAAACACGTAGAAATATAGCACGCTTAAAGACAATTCTACGCGAAAAACAATTAGAAGAAAATAAGTAAAGCACAGCATTAAGGATGGAAAAGAGAAATCTTAGAAAAGAACGTATAGGTGTTGTTATCAGCAATAAAATGGAAAAATCCATAACTATTGGTGTAAAGAGAAAAGTTAAACACCCTATATACGGAAAGTTTATAAATAAAACTTCCAAGCTGGCTGCACACGACGAGAAGAACGAATGTAACATAGGTGATGTTGTAAAAGTTATGGAAACTCGTCCTCTCAGCAAAAGTAAATGTTGGAGATTAGTAGAAATTATTGAAAGAGCTAAATAGTCATGGTACAGCAAGAGTCAAGATTATCTGTCGCGGATAATAGTGGAGCCAAAGAAGTACTTTGTATCAGAGTACTTGGAGGAACCAAAAAGAGATATGCTTCAATCGGCGATAAAATCGTAGTAAGTGTTAAGAGTGCAATTCCTTCTGGTGAGGTCAAAAAAGGAACTGTAAGCAAAGCTGTTGTGGTACGCACGAAAAAAGAAGTGCGTCGTTCAGACGGATCATATATAAGATTTGATGACAATGCGGTTGTATTATTAAATAACACTGGTGAAATTCGCGGAACTAGAATCTTTGGCCCTGTAGCTAAAGAACTACGTGATGAATTTATGAAAATTGTGTCACTAGCACCCGAGGTACTATAAAATAAATTGTGAGTCCGATGCAAAAAAAATTACATATCAAAAAGGGCGATACAGTGTTTGTTAACGCTGGAGAGGATAAAGGCCAAAAAGGTCGTGTTCTTGAAGTTAATAGAAACACGAATAGGGCTATCGTTGAAGGCATCAATATGATTAAGAAGCATACAAAACCGAATGCTAAGAATCCTGATGGCGGAATATTAGAACAAGAAGCACCAATTCATATATCGAATTTGATGGTAGTTGATCCAAGAAATGGCGAACCAACACGTATTGGTCGGAAGCTTGGTGATAACAATAAACTAGTTAGGTATTCTAAAAAGTCTGGAGAGGAGATTAAATAATGGCCTACGAAGTATCTTTAAAAAAGAAATATAGGGAAGAAATAGTACCTACACTTAAAGAAGAGTTTTCTTATAAGAGTGTTATGCAGGTTCCAAAACTCCTTAAGATTGTTATCAATCAGGGTATTGGTCAGGCAGTAGCAGATAAGAAATTAATTGATACAGCTCAAGAAGAATTGACTTTAATTGCTGGACAAAAAGCAGTTCAAACGATATCAAAAAAGGATATTTCTAACTTTAAGCTTAGAAAGAAAATGCCAATTGGTACAAAAGTAACTCTTCGTCGCGAGCGTATGTATGAATTTCTTGAGAGACTTATTTGTGTTGCATTACCTCGTATTCGTGACTTTAAAGGAATTGAAAATAAGCTTGATGGTAGAGGGAACTATACATTAGGAATAACTGAACAAATAATTTTTCCTGAGATAGACATTGATAAAATGAATAAGATTCTTGGAATGGAAATTACATTTGTTACATCAGCTGCTACCGATGAAGAAGGTATTGCATTACTGAAAAAGTTTGGACTACCATTTAAAAATATTAAAAAGAACTAGAGATGGCGAAAGAATCAATGAAAGCCCGCGAAGTTAAGCGCGCCAAACTTGTAGATAAATATGCCGAGAAAAGAGCTGAGTTAAAAGCTGAAGGCGATTATCAAGCCTTAAGTCGTTTACCTCGAAACTCTAATCCTATTCGTCTACATAATAGATGTAAGCTTACAGGTAGACCGAAAGGTTATATGCGTCAATTCGGAATAAGCAGGATTACATTTAGAGAAATGGCATCTCAAGGACTTATTCCTGGAGTAAAAAAAGCAAGCTGGTAGTATATTTAGATATTGAAAAAAGAATAATTATGATAACTGATCCGATAGCAGATTATCTTACCAGAGTAAGAAACGCTATTATAGCACACCATAAGGTAGTAGAGATTCCAGCATCAAATTTGAAAAAGGATATAACACGTATTCTTTATGATAAAGGTTATATTCATAACTACAAATTTATTAGCGAAGGTCCTCAAGGCAAAATAAAAATTGCGTTGAAGTATCATCCGGATACTAAGCACCCTGCCATTAAAGGTATCGAAAGAGCTAGTAGACCTGGACTTCGTAAATATTCCGGAAAAGATAATCTTCCACGAGTACTTAATGGCTTAGGAATAGCTGTTATTTCTACTTCGCAAGGAGTAATGACAGATAAAGAAGCCAGAGTAAAGAACATTGGTGGAGAAGTATTGTGTTACGTTTATTAATCAGGAAGCAAAGTAATGTCACGAATTGGTAAATTGCCCGTAGAAATACCGCAAGGAGTTACAGTTGATATCGCTAAAGATAATACGATTACTGTAAAGGGACCTGAAGGAGAGCTTCAGCAAAAAGTTGATTCCGATCTTAAAGTGGAGGTACAGGAAAATGAACTTGTATTAACTCGTCCGACTGACCAAAAAAGACATAAGTCTATGCATGGTCTGTATCGTTCACTAATAAATAATATGGTGGAGGGTGTTTCAAAGGGTTTTACAATTGAACAAGAGTTTGTTGGTGTTGGTTTTAAAGCCGAAGCTAAAGGACAGATTTTAGAAATGAGTTTGGGATTCTCTCACGATATCCATTTTAAACTTCCGAAAGAAATTAAGGTGGAAGCTAAAACAGAAAGAAGAGCAAACCCTATTGTAATTCTAAAAAGTGCTGATAAGCAACTTCTTGGACACGTTGCAGCGAAGATTCGCTCATTACGTCCACCAGAACCATATAAAGGTAAAGGTATTAAGTTTGTTGGTGAACAATTACGCAGGAAAGCTGGTAAATCAGCTTCTGCTTAATCAAGATAAAAAATTGTAAAATGGCATTGACTAAGGAACAACGTAGACTTCGTATCAAAAGACGAGTACGTAAAAAAATATCAGGTACTGCTGAAAAACCTAGATTAACGGTATTTCGTAGTAACAAGCAGATATACGTTCAGGCAATTGACGATATAAAGGGAGCTACACTATTTACTGTATCATCTTTAGATAAGACGATTGCTGAAAAGAAGATAGCAAAATTAGAACAAGCAGAGCTTGTTGGAAAACTTGCTGCGGACAAATCTAGCGAGGCTGGTATTAGTGAGGTAATATTTGATAGAAACGGTTATCTATATCACGGTAGAATTAAAGCATTAGCTGATGCCGCTAGAAAGGGAGGCCTTAAATTCTAATTCATTATGGCGACAACAATCAGAAAGGTAAAGACAACAGATCTTGAACTAAAAGATAGATTAGTTAGTATACAACGTGTTACTAAAGTTACCAAAGGTGGGCGTACATTCAGTTTTTCTGCAATCGTTGTGGTTGGAAACGAAAACGGAATTGTAGGATATGGACTTGGTAAAGCAAACGAAGTAACCACAGCTATTTCTAAAGGTGTTGAAGATGCTAAAAAGAATCTAATTAAGGTTCCTGTTTTAAAGGGTACTATCCCTCATGAGCAGTATGCAAAATTTGGTGGAGCAAGTGTATTTATTAAACCTGCTTCTAGTGGTACTGGAGTGAAAGCAGGTGGTGCGATGCGTGCTGTACTTGAGAGCGTTGGTGTACACGATGTACTTGCAAAGTCTAAGGGTTCATCTAACCCTCACAACTTGGTAAAGGCAACATTTAAAGCCTTACTTGAGCTTCGTGATGCATACACAGTAGCTCAACATCGCGGTGTAAAACTTGATAAAGTATTTAACGGATAACGAAGTGTAAAAATGGGTAAGCTAAGAATTACACAAACTCGCAGCAAAATAGGTAGTCCTAAAAGACAGAAGGCTACACTAGAAGCTCTTGGATTGCGCAAAATGAACAGCTCAGTCGAAGTAGAAGCCACTCCACAAATATTAGGAATGGTAACAAAAGTAAGACATTTAGTAAAAGTAGAAGAACTATAAAATATTCTAAACGAGATGGATTTAAGTAATTTAAAACCGGCAGAGGGTTCAACATCGACTAATAAACGTGTTGGTAGAGGACAAGGTTCAGGTCGCGGTGGTACTAGTACTCGTGGTCACAAGGGACAAAAATCTCGTTCGGGTTACTCACGAAAAATAGGTTTTGAAGGTGGTCAAATGCCTTTGCAACGTAGGGTACCGAAATTTGGATTTACAAACATTAATCGCGTTGAGTATAAAGGTATAAATATATCATCTTTACAAGCACTTGCTGAAAAGAAGAAATTAACTGATATTGATGCTCAGACACTTATTGATGCTGGTCTGGCGCAAAAAACAGATAAAATTAAAATACTTGGTGACGGTGAATTAAAAACTAAGCTCAACGTAAAGGCTCATGCTTTCTCAAAAAGTGCTCAGGAAGCAATTGAAGCATTACAAGGAACCGCTGAAAAAATCTAAACTGAATAATGAAGAGGTTTATTGAAACATTAAAGAACATTTACAAGATTGAAGACCTAAGGGCTAGAATATTGTATACTCTTGGCATATTGGTTATTTATCGTCTTGGATCAAAAATTGTATTACCAACAGTAAACCCAGATTTACTTGGAGAACTTCAAGCTAAAACTCAGGATGGGGTTTTAGGAATTCTTGATATGTTTTCAGGTGGTGCATTTTCATCGGCTTCGGTGTTTGCATTAGGAATTATGCCTTATATCTCAGCCTCTATTGTTATTCAACTTCTTGGAATAGCAGTCCCTTATTTTCAGCGTTTACAGAATGAAGGTGAAAGTGGAAGAAGAAAAGTAAATCAGATAACGCGTTACTTGACTCTTGCAATTCTCGTTCTTCAGGCGCCTAGTTATCTAACTCAAATCCCTGCTAATGCATGGGTTGTTAGTCCATCTGAAAGTTGGTTTGTAATCCCATTTTCTGTAATTATTCTTGCAACTGGTACTATGTTTGTTATGTGGTTGGGAGAAAGAATTACAGATAAAGGTATAGGAAATGGAATCTCTCTGATAATTATGATTGGTATTATTGCACGAATGCCATTCGCATTTATTGGGGAATTTATGGCAAGAGTATCTCGTCAGGGAGGAGGATTAGTAATGCTTATTATAGAATTGGTATTCTTATTCCTTGTATTTGTTATTACTATATTACTTGTTCAAGGGACTAGGAAAATTCCTGTTCAATATGCTAAGCGTATCGTTGGAAACAAACAATATGGCGGAGTTCGTCAATATATACCCTTAAAAGTAAATTCAGCTGGTGTTATGCCAATTATCTTTGCTCAGGCAATTATGTTTTTACCCCTTACATTTGCCAGAGTGGGTGGAGGAGAAAATGTACCTAATTGGATTTTGGCCTTTTCTGACTTTACAGGATTTTGGTACAATTTTGTATTTGCTTTAATGATAATTATATTTACTTATTTTTACACAGCAATTACAATTAATCCACAGAAATTAGCGGAGGATATTCGTAAAAATGGTGGTTTTATTCCCGGGGTTAAACCTGGAAAGAAAACGGTTGAATATTTTGATAATATTTTGTCTAAAATAACATTGCCAGGTTCATTGTTCTTAGCCTTTGTTGCTATTTTACCAGCGTTTGCTATGATAGCAGGAGTTAATAGTGGATTTGCGCAATTTTATGGTGGTACCTCACTATTAATATTGGTAGGTGTTATAATGGACACACTACAACAAATTGAGAGTCATTTACTAATGCGTCATTACGACGGCCTGATGAAAACCGGTAAGGTTAAAGGACGTGCAGGATCGGCAGCATCAGTATAAAGATATACAATAAGGTTCTTTGATGAGTATTGTACGTACAGCTGAAGAAATTGAATTAATTCGAAATAGTAACATTATTGTTTCTAAAACACTGGGTGAAATTGCTAAGCATATTAAATCCGGGATAACTACAGAGAAACTTGATGAGATTGCAGAAGAATTTATTCGAGACCATGGAGCAAAACCTGGATTTCTTGGATACCAAGGATACCCAAAAACACTTTGTACTTCAGTAAATAGTCAAGTTGTACACGGAATTCCAAATGCTAAAGAATTAGTTGATGGAGATATTGTGTCAGTTGATTGTGGTGTACTTCTGAATGGTTACTATGGAGATTCCGCTTATACTTTTGCAATTGGTGAAATTGATAAGGAGATTGAGAAATTACTTCGAATTACAAAGGAATCATTACTTGAAGGTGTTAAGGTAGCGATTCAAGGTAACAGAACTGGAGACATTGGTTATACAGTTCAGAAGTATTGTGAGGATGAAGGATATTCTGTTGTACGAGAATTAGTTGGACATGGATTGGGGAGTAATTTACATGAGGCACCCGAAGTTCCAAATTATGGTCGTAGAGGTAGAGGAACAAAACTTGAGGCAGGAATGGTTATTTGTATTGAACCAATGATAAATCTAGGCCGAAAAGAGATTGTTCAAGAGAATGATGGATGGACTATAAGAACTAAGGATCAAAAACCATCAGCCCATTTTGAATTAGCTGTTGCTGTTCAGAAAGGAGAGCCAGATATTTTGAGTACCTTTGAGTATATAGAAGAAGCTTTAAAAAATAAATAGAATATATGGCAAAACAACCTTCAATAGAACAAGATGGAGTTATAAAGGAAGCTCTTTCAAATGCTATGTTTCGGGTAGAGTTGCAAAATGGACACGTTATTACAGCTCATATCTCAGGTAAAATGAGAATGCATTATATCAAAATATTACCTGGAGATAAAGTAAAGGTTGAAATGTCACCATATGATTTAACCAAAGGTAGAATAACATACAGGTATAAATAAAGAGATTAACGATGAAGGTTAGAGCATCATTAAAGAAAAGAACTGAAGACGATAAAATTGTCAAAAGAAAAGGTCGTCTTTATGTAATTAATAAAAAGAATCCTAAGCATAAAACGCGTCAGGGATAGTAATTGTAAAAATTTAATAGTTCAAGATAAATGGCTAGAATAGTAGGTGTCGATTTACCAAAAAATAAAAGAGGAGAGATAGGTTTAACCTATATCTATGGTATCGGACGTAGCACTGCCCAAGATATCCTATCTAGAGCAGGAATCAGTTGGGATAAAAAAGTTCAGGATTGGGATGATAGCGATATTGCTGGTATTCGAAAAATCGTGAACGAAGAAATTAAGACTGAAGGTGAACTTCGGTCTCAAGTACAATTGAATATTAAGCGATTAATGGATATTGGTTGCTATCGCGGTGTAAGGCATCGTATTGGACTTCCTGTTCGTGGACAAAGTACTAAAAACAATGCTCGTACTCGTAAAGGACGTAAGAAAACTGTTGCAAACAAGAAGAAAGCGACCAAATAATATTAGGATATGGCTAAGAAGACAGGTACAAGTAAGAAAAAAGTTGTTAAAGTTGAGCCTCTTGGTCAGGCTCATATTCATGCGTCTTTCAACAACATTATCGTGACATTAACTAATGCACAAGGACAAGTTATTTCTTGGTCCTCAGCTGGAAAAATGGGATTCAGAGGTTCAAAAAAGAACACTCCATATGCTGCTCAACAAGCTGCTACAGATTGTGCAAAGGTAGCTTACGATTTAGGACTAAGAAAAGTAAAGGTGTTCGTTAAAGGTCCTGGTTCTGGTAGAGAATCAGCAATTCGCACCATCCATTCGAATGGAATTGAGGTTACAGAGATTGTTGATGTAACACCTATGCCACACAATGGTTGCCGTCCTCCGAAAAGAAGAAGAGTATAATATTGAATTAATATTAAAGAAAGAAAATGGCTAGATATACTGGACCAACAACTAAGATTGCCAGAAAATTTGGAGATCCTATTTATGGTGCTGATAAAAGTTTCGAAAGGAAAAATTATCCTCCTGGATTTCATGGTGCAACCAAGAAAAGAAGGAAAACCTCTGAATATGGTCTGCAATTGAAAGAAAAGCAGAAAGCTAAGTACACTTATGGAGTACTTGAAAAACAATTCTCAAATCTGTTTAAGAAAGCTTCTGCAAGTAAAGGAGTAACTGGTGAAGTATTACTTCAACTACTTGAAGCTAGATTAGATAATATCGTGTATCGTTTAGGTGTATCTCCTTCACGTGCTGGTGCTAGACAACTTGTTGCCCACCGTCATATTACTGTTAACGGAGAAGTATTAAATGTACCGTCATATCTTGCTAAGCCAGGTGATATTATTGGAGTTCGTGAAAAATCTAAATCTCTTGAAGCTATTACTGAATCACTAGCAGCTCGAAACGTAAATGTTTCCTGGTTAGAATGGGATGGAGCTCTAATGACAGGGAAATTCATGAGCGTTCCTCAACGTGATGAAATTCCAGAAAAAATTAAAGAACAACTTATAGTTGAATTATACTCAAAATAATATATATAATACTTTATTATGGCAATTTTAGCGTTTCAAAAACCCGACAAAGTCATAATGCTAGAGGCGGATGATAACTTTGGTAAATTTGAGTTTCGTCCCTTAGAACCAGGCTATGGTATTACTGTTGGTAATGCTATTCGCCGTATTCTGCTCGCATCTTTAGAAGGATATGCTATTACAACTATCAAAGTGGAAGGAGTTGAACACGAGTTTAGCTCAATTACCGGAGTAGTTGAAGATGTGACTGAGGTTATTCTTAATCTTAAGCAAGTACGTTTCAAACAACTTATTGAAGATGTTGATCATGAAAAAATTATGATTAACATAAGTGGTCAAGAAGTATTAAAAGCTGGAGATCTTACTCGTTACCTAAGTGGTTTTGAAGTTCTTAATCCTGATGTGGAGATTTGTCACATGGAACCTAGTGTTGAACTTCAGATGGAAATCAGTATTAATAAAGGTCGCGGATATATTCCTGCTGAAGAAAATAAACCTTTAGATGCAGAATTTGGACTGATTCCAATCGACGCTATTTTTACGCCTATAAAGAATGTAAAGTATGCTGTTGAGAACTATAGGGTTGAACAAAAAACTGACTACGAAAAGTTAGTGTTGGAAGTTCAAACTGATGGTTCAATACATCCAAAAGAAGCTCTAAAAGAAGCCGCAAAGATTCTTATCTATCACTTCATGTTATTCTCTGATGAGAAAATTACTCTTGATGCTGAAGGTGAGTCTGCAAACGAAGAATTTGATGAAGAAGTACTTCATATGCGTCAGTTGCTTAAGACTAAGCTTGTTGACCTTGACTTGTCGGTTAGAGCTCTTAATTGCTTGAAAGCAGCAGAAGTTGAGACACTTGGAGATTTAGTTAAATTCAACAAGAATGACCTTCTTAAATTCAGAAATTTCGGAAAAAAGTCTTTAACCGAACTTGATGAATTATTAGAAAATATGGGCTTGAATTTTGGAATGGACATTGCAAAATATAAGTTGGATAAAGAATAGGTACTCGGTAAGAGAAAAATACTGAATAACGATGCGACACAGAAAGAATTTTAATCATTTAGGAAGAAAAACCGGTCATAGAAAAGCAATGTTGGCTAACATGGCAAGTTCATTGATACTTCATAAAAAAGTTAGTACAACTACTGCAAAGGCAAAAGCGCTAAGGAGTTTTGTTGAGCCACTGATTACTAAATCAAAAGAAGATTCAACAAATTCACGTAGAGTTGTGTTTAAATATTTGAGAAGTAAAGAAGCTGTTTCAGAACTATTTCGTGAAGTTTCACCAAAAATTGCTGACCGTCCAGGTGGTTATACAAGAATATTAAAGACTGGCACACGGCTTGGTGATAGCGCTGATATGTGTGTTATTGAGTTAGTTGATTATAACGAAAATCTTTTAGCGGCAAAAGGTGATTCAAAAGATAAATCTGGAAAACGCAGAAGACGTGGTGGAAAGAAATCTAGTGAAGGTGCTCCTAAATCGGCTGTTACAGTTGAAGATGCTAAGGTTATAGAAGACGTGGTTGAAGAGAAAGTAGAAGAAGTAAAAGAAGCAAAAACTGAAACAATTGTTGAAGAGACTGCCACTGAAACTACTGAAGCGAAAGTGGAGGAAGAGAAATCAGATGATGATACAACTGAAGAAACAAAGGAAAACTAAACTTTAACTTTAAGTTGACAAAAGAATAACTAAATATTAAGGGATTGGCATGGTAATGTCAATCCCTTTTTTTTACTTCGTAAAGTATTATTTATAATCCTCTAAATTAAATTATAATGGGACAAATTGCTAATATTCATGCGCGTGAAATCATTGATTCACGTGGTAACCCTACTATTGAAGTTGAAGTAACACTTGCCAGTGGCTTTGTTGGCCGCGCCGCTGTTCCTTCCGGAGCATCAACCGGAGAACATGAAGCTCTTGAATTGCGTGATGGTGATAAAGGTAGATACCTTGGTAAAGGTGTTTTAAAAGCTGTTAAAAATGTTAACGAAATCATTGCAAAAGAGCTAATTGGAATGAATGCTCTTGATCAAGTAGCAGTTGATAAAAAGATGCTTGACCTTGACGGAACAAAAACTAAAGCTAAACTTGGAGCAAATGCTATATTAGGTGTTTCTCTTGCTGTTGCTAAAGCTGCTGCAGAGTACCATGGAATGCCTCTTTACAGATATATTGGTGGTACCAATGCAAAAACACTTCCAGTACCAATGATGAACATTATTAATGGAGGTTCCCACTCTGATGCTCCTATAGCTTTTCAGGAATTTATGATTCGTCCGATTGGTGCTAAAACTTTCCGTGAAGGTTTAAGAATGGGGGCTGAAGTATTTCATGCGCTAAAAGCAATACTTAAGTCTAAAGGACTTAGTACAGCAGTTGGTGATGAAGGTGGTTTTGCACCAAACTTTTCTGGAGGTACAGAAGAAGCTTTAGATAGCATTCTTGCAGCGATTGATAAGGCTGGTTACAAAGCTAAAGATGATGTTACAATTGCTCTAGATTGCGCTTCTTCAGAATTCTTTGAAAATGGAGTTTACGATTATAGTAAATTCGAAGGTCCTACAGGAGCCAAACGTAATTCGAAAGAACAAGCGGAGTATCTGGCTGAACTTATATCAAAATATCCAATTGATTCAATCGAAGATGGTTGTGATGAAAATGACTGGGATGGATGGAAAATATCAACTGATATGATTGGTGATAAGTGCCAGCTTGTTGGTGATGATTTATTTGTTACTAATGTAGATTTTCTTAGCAAAGGTATTGAATTAGGTTGTGCAAATTCAATTCTTATAAAAGTAAATCAAATAGGTACTTTAACCGAAACGTTGGATGCTATTGAAATGGCGCATAGAGCTGGTTATACTTCAGTGACCTCGCATCGTTCTGGTGAAACTGAAGATGCAACTATTGCAGATATTGCTGTTGCTACTAATTCAGGCCAGATTAAAACTGGTTCAATGTCTCGTTCAGATCGTATCGCAAAATACAATCAACTTTTACGTATTGAAGAAGAATTAGGAGAACTTGCTATTTACGGCTATAAAAAGTAAAATTTCTTAAAATTAGATATAAGGGCTATTCGCATTTTGTGAATAGCCTTTTTTTTTATTTCATTAAACTTATTCGAGTTTCTACTGTTATCTAACTGATTTTTAATAGTAGTATTTTGGTCTCTACAGCATTATTAATTAATTTAATGACAGTTTGTGGAAAAATTGAAAAGAGTTAATTAAGTTTATAATTGTACAGATAATATTATCGGATATAGATTTAAGTTATAATTAAAATCATAAATAATGTCAACCCTAAAGGAAAAACTGGCGCAAAAGATTGAAGAATGGCGGCCACGAATAAAAGAACTTCAAAAGAATCATGGTGATACTGTTGTTGACAATGTCACAGTTTCACAAATTCTTGGTGGAATGAGAGGAATTAAAAGTCTCATTACTGATATTTCATATCTGGATCCTAAGGAAGGGATAAGATATCGGGGTTTTACTCTTTCTGAGGTTTTTGAGAAATTACCTAAAGCTGACGGTGCTGAAATGCCTTGTGTAGAAGGGTTGCTGTATTTATTCCTTACGGGAGATATTCCAACTAAGGAGGAAGTTCAGGAGGTTGGAGACGAATTCAAAAAAAGAAGAATTCTTCCTCGATATGTATATGAAGTAATTGATGCTTTTCCGCCTAACAGTCATCCAATGACTATTTTCTCGACAGCTATATTATCAATGTCAAGAGAGTCTTTTTTTAATAGGAAGTATAGGGCAGGAATTCCAAAAACGGAGTATTGGGACTCTACATACGAGGATGCTCTAAACATATTAGCAAAGCTACCAACCATTGCTGCTTATATATACGCTAAACTATACCGTGGAGGTAAATATATTCCTTCTAATCCAGACCTTGATATGGCAGGAAATTTTGCTCATATGATGGGTATTGGTAAGCCTTATGATGATGTATCACGACTTCATTTCATAATTCATAGCGATCATGAAAGTGGAAATTTGAGTGCTCATGCTGGACATTTAGTAGCAAGCTCACTGTCAGATATTTATTTATCTATTTCTGCAATGATAAATGCCTTAGCAGGACCTTTACATGGTTTGGCTAACCAGGAAGTTCTTCGTTGGTTGCAGGATTTAAGGGAAAAGATGGGTAATAATGAACCAACTGAAGGTGAGTTAAAGCAATTCGTTTGGGATACTCTTCACTCTGGTCAGGTAATTCCCGGATATGGGCATGCTGTGTTGCGAAAAACGGATCCTAGATATTCGCTACAGCGAGAATTTAGCCTTAAGCACTTGCCAGAAGACGAGCTGTTTAAATATGTTAATATGCTTTATAAGGTAGTACCACCAATTTTACTGGAACATGGTAAAGCGAAAAATCCATGGCCCAATGTTGATGCACAATCTGGCATTATACAATGGCATTATGGTGTTCGGGAATATGAATTCTATACTGTACTATTTGGTGTTGGAAGAGCTATTGGTGTGGCAGCTAATATCGTATGGGATAGGGCATTAATGTACCCAATTGAACGACCAAAATCTGTTACAACAAAAATGTTAGAAGAAATAGTAAATAAAGTATAAGTTGAAAAATACTTGATTAAAAGGTCTTATATCGAGTGCCCGGTTGTTTTAATACCGGGCTTTTTTATTATATTTAGGCAACGTGTACAACAATTGTTTCTTAACATATTGTTGATTAAATTTATTATAATTTTACGTTTGACGAGGACTTTATGCTAAATAGATACCTGATATTACTTTTTTTCATCTTTTATTTTGGTAATACATTTGCCAAGGATGATAATTTTATTGAGATAATATCTGTGTCGCAAGGTTTACCTAATGCAAATATTAATAAGATCTTTTTAGGGGAAAAGGGACTAATGTGGATAGGCACAGCAAATGGCCTCTGTTTTTACGACGGGTACTCGTTTAATACTATTCAGTCTGTACCTTTTGATTCTACAAGTCTAGCTGATGATAATATTAGAGGAATTACTCAAAACAGTAGTTTAAATATATGGCTTCATACCAATTACGGAATTGAAAAAATAAATCATTTGTCAGGAAAAGTAGAGCGTGTAAAACACTTTGTTAACTCGCAAGATATTATTGACCTGAGCTCTTCGCCAAAAATTCAAGATGTTTTTGTATTGTTAAAAAAGGGTATTTTACGAATAAATGACAATCATTCTGTTGATTCTGTATTGATTAATACTTCAATAAATATTAAGGGAGGTGTTTTAGTTAATGATTACCTGGTTGTTTTAGAAGAAGAAACTATATATCTATATAGAATTCCTACAAAAGAAGTTACATCATTTAAATTATCAGAACCACTATGTAAAGATAGTAAGGTAACAGTTTCATCATGGAACAACTACGTTTTATATTCAAGTTGCAATAATCTATATGCATTTAATTTGGAACATAACAAAAATGTACTGCTTTACAGATCTACTACTCCTATTGTAAGCTTGAGTAAAGCTGTTGATGATGTTATTTCCTTTTCGTCAAATAAACAAGTCTATAAATTAGACTTGTCAAGAGGTATTAATGATTTTCAAATCGAGAAAGTCTTTGCACTTGATGGTTTTAATATACAACATTCAATACAAGATAAGAATCTGTTGATTTGGATGGCAACAAATCGAGGAATTGTAAAACTAAATCCATATAGCAAGAAGATATTTCATAAGGCGATTTCCTCTACAGTATTAAAAAATAGCAACATAGACAATTTAGTCTATGAGTCATCCAAAAAAGGAGTAGTTTTTTCCAATGGAGCAAACACATTATCATTTCTAAATACAGCTAATAATAAGGTCTTTGACCTACCTCTTGAAACTTGTACAGGTATTACCCTTATTGACAATGAGTATTATCTGGCTGGAAATGAACATGGACTTTTCAAAATTAGTGAAAGCGGAAATCTTGAAGAGCGGATTAAGGAATTCAACAATCTGGAAATATATTCAATAAGAGAATTAGATGATATTATTTGGGTATCAACTAGCAATGGTTTATATCGGGGGATTGAGGGGGTTTTCGAACAAATTTGCGATATTATTATTGATAAATTTATAGTGTTTGATAATTCGGTTTACTTTACTTCAGGTGTTGGTTTTGGTAGACTGGATATCAATTCTTGTAATTATGAAATTCTTTTAACTGAAAGTAGTAGAAGGGAGTATGTAGAAGTACTTGACATTTTACAGTCATTTGACGGGAAAATTTGGCTAGCCACTGATGACGGATTATATGAGTACAATCCAAATGCAATTCAGGAGAAAAGTGACTTATTTAAATTAGTTTATAAAGGAAATGTTCGAGCATTAATAGAGTCACCAAATAGGCCTGAGGTTTGGTTTTCGACAGATTTAGGTATAGGATCAATAGATTATCGGACCCAACAAATAATGTTTTTAGGTTATGAAGATGGCGTTCGGCAAACCTCATTTCTACAAGAGGGAGCCATAGTGGGACCAGATAATACGCTAATATTCATGTCTCAGCATGAATCGATTAGTTTTAACCCTGATTCCATTTTTAGGAACAAGATGATTCCAGATGTATACATATCTCAGGTTAACATAATTAGTGAAAAGCTAACGAAAAGGCAATTATACTATTCTTCTGATACGTTTTTAATACTACCTCAAACTCGGTTTGTAGAATTTTATTTTACAACATTTGACTATTTTGCTCCCTTACAGACTGTTTATGAGTATAACATGGTATATAATGGAGAACCAAATAAATGGAAGAAACTAAAAAGTAATGTTTTGACATTGGGGGCAATTGCACCTGGAGAATACACATTAAATATCAGAGCCAAAAACAGTCATGGCCTTAGAAGTGAACAAACAAAAACACTTACTATAATTGTTAAAGCTCCCACCTTTAGGTCGAAATTAGCCATTCTTGCGTATTTTATTTTATTGGTTCTTTTGGTTATGTCACTTATTCAACTGAGAACTAGAACACTTAGCAGAAAAAACAAGGAATATAGAGAGAAAGATCGTATTGCAAAAAAAATAGAACATCAAAAAGAGGAATTAACATTAAAGAATAAAAACATAACTGATAGTATAAATTATGCTCGCCGAATTCAATTGGCAATGATGCCCTCGTTGAGATTATTTAATGCAATTTTTCCTGACTCTTTCATATTGCACATGCCTAAAGATATTGTAAGTGGAGATTTTTATTGGGTTAACCATGTTAAAAATAAAATTTTCTTTTCTGCTGTTGATTGTACTGGTCACGGAGTTCCCGGAGCCTTCATGTCTATTATTGGTGTTGAGCTTTTTCGTCGTATTACAGAGATTGAAAAACTATTCACTCCGGCCGAAGTTTTAAATAGTTTAAGCAAGAATTTTGAGCGTGTTTTTGGAGATGTTGATGAAATGAAGCTTAGAGATGGAATGGACCTCGCATTTTGTTCGCTTAATGAAGATCATACGCTGCTTGAGTACGCTGGAGCTTTTAACCCATTGTATATTGTTAGAAATAACTCAATAATGGAAATCAAGGGAGATAGGCATTCTGTGGGGGTTTATGAGGAGGATGATGAACTGCGTTCTTTTAATAATCATGTAATTCCATTGCAGCATGGTGATTTGGTTTATATTTTTACCGATGGATACGTTGATCAATTTGGTGGACCAGAAGGAAAAAAATACAAATATAGGAGATTCAGACATTTACTTTTGGCAGTGCATCAGCTTCCATTAGAGAAGCAAATGGAATTTCTTAAGAAAAGTATTCTTGAATGGAAAGGTGACCAAGAACAAGTTGATGATATTCTTGTTATGGGTATTCGTATACATCATGAAAAGGTTGAAAACTAATCAATTATTGCCTAGTATTTGGAAGAAGTAAAAGTGGTGAGAGTTAGTTTGCTTAATGAACTCTTATTAGTCAGTTATTCCTCTCCTCAATAAGTAATTCAGAAACAGAGGAGTTATAAAAGAAATTCTAAGAAACAGAGCAGAAGGTATCTTTACAAAGGAATTAATATGAATTGCATTTAGAAGTTTTTGTGAAATTCAAGCTCTGTGATTAGGACAAGAGTGTGGTTAGAGTTTTAATAGATTTTCCATTTTTTGGAGTAATATTTCTACTTGAAAAGGCTTACTGATATAATCATTCATTCCAGCAGCTAAACAAGCTTCTTTATCTCCAGAAAGGGCATTTGCAGTAATAGCTATAATAGGTATATGCATATTTGTGCTTGATTCAAGCTCTCTTATCTTCTTAGTAGCAACAATTCCATTCATTACAGGCATTTGGATGTCCATTAAAATAACATCATACTTTGTTGTGCCAAACTTATCTAAAGCTTCTTTACCGTTACTTGCTAAATCAATACTTTTCACCTTACCCTTCAGGCTTAAGAGAACAATTTTCTGATTTATTGAATTATCCTCCACCAAAAGGATATTGGCGTCTTTTAGGTCAGCTGCTCTTGTATGTTGTATTATTTCTGGAGCATCACTATCAATACTCTGTTGCTTAGATGCTTTAGGAAGTATTAGTGTAAACTTAAACAAGCAATCAGATACATTAAATTCCAGAAATCCATTATAGAGAGCTATGATTTTTTCGGCAATAGAAAAGTCATATTGCAATTCATTAAGATGTCTATTGTTCGAATCAAAGCTATCTAAAATGTTAGTTAGATAATGTGCCCCTTTATGTTCTACAACTTTAAAATTATCACTAATAATTTTGAAGCAAATAGTAGGTTTAACTGAATTTTCATGCTCGTAAAAGATTTCAATTTCTAAGTTTTGTTTTTCCTTTTGAAAAGCAGTTTTCAGGTAATTCTCAATAATGGTTAGAAAAAGTTGTTTTATCCTAACCGGGTCTCCAACAAAATCATCCTTAATCCTATTGGAGAGAACAATATTAACGCTGTCTTTGTGTTGAGAATCGAATAGCTTAAGAGTGTTTTCAATTGTAGCGTGTAAATTAAAGTTAACACTCGATTGCATCTCTTTGTCGAAGTCAATCGACCTAACATTAACAATATTATTAACAACATTTACCAGATTATTTGTTGAGGCAATAATTGTTTCAAATAAGTCCCTTTGTTCAGGATCAAATTTTGTCTGGTTTACTAAAGTAGAGATTAATGTTATATTATTTAAAGGAGTTCTAATCTGATGCGATAATCTGGAAATAAATTCATCTTTGCTTCTAAGTTCTTTGCTGTTTTCTGTAATTCTTTTATTCAGGTTTTCTCGATTGGTTTTTTTTATGTATTCATGAATATACAATATAAGATGCATGGCAAAATAAGAACCAATCAATCTTAAGCTAAAGAACAAATCATAATCAGGAAGGAAAGAAATGTAATTGGTTACAATTATTATTACAATACAAATAGAAAGAAAACCAAGGGAATATTGAGCACCTTTTTTTAAACCTTTTAATCCTAAAGCAAGTATAGGGAAAATAAAAATCCAGAGAAATCCAGTATCGAAAGCACCTTTTGTAGCAAGTAAATATGAAAATAAGAGTGCATTTATAAAAAGTAAAATATTGTTGCTTGCATTAATATTATACTTATAAAATAAAAGTTTGTAGTTTATGTAAATTAAAAGACTACTTGATGCAAGTACGGCGGCAAGGATATAATTTTCGTTAAAAATTGCAATAACTGAATACACAATAAAATATAGAATCAGAAAAAGACTAGCAATACTATTTGTAATAAGCGTATTAAGCTCTTCTCCGATAATTGCTTTATCAGTCTTTTGTTTAATATATTTTATTACTAAATTTAAAAGATTCATTAATATCCAGTAAAATAATTATTTAAATATAAATATAGAGAAAAATTGAGAATTATTATGGTTTGGCACAAAATTAGCAAATCAAGACATTGAAAATCTTTTCAGCTTCAATAAATAAATAAGCTATATTGGTTTATAAGTTTCAAGAATTATCATCTTAAGTTTTCATTAATGCAAAATTATCACAGAATCATATTATTAATTATCGCATTTTCCCTTTTTGGAGTTCAAGGGAATGGACAGGTTGTTCCTGATTCGTTAATACTATACAATTCGGATTTTAAATTTACTGAAGGAGTGTTTCTTGATTTTGAAAGCGTTAAAAGAAACAAGCCGATTCCAAAGAGTAGAATACTATCTGAACATAATTATACTGACAAAGATTTCTTTGACCAGGTTTTAGCTGTTAATAAATTGTATTATTATGATAACCTGGGAAACAAATTAGAAATAAAAACTTCTGGAATTTGGGGCTATTCTCGAAATGGATATTTGTATATTAATGTGGATGGCGGGTTTTCTCGAATTACCTTAATTGGAAGCATCTGTCATTTTATTGGCTACCGTACTTACCAAAGTTATTCAAATTCATATTCCAGTTCATATTATTCCAACTATCCTAATTCCTACAGAACTCCGACAACAACAACCGAAATGCAGCAATATATTTTCGACTTCAATTCAGGACGAGTAATTGAATATTCAGTTGAAGGGATTGAGATTGCGTTAATGTCTGACCCTGAGCTGCATGATGAATACATGCAACTTTCAAAGAAGAAAAAGAAGCAGTTGAAATTTGTGTATATACGAAGGTTTAATGAAAGGAATCCACTATATTTAATAAAAAATTAAACAATAAATATTACGTTTTTGAGGTTTCTAATTGCGCATATATACTCTTTTCAGAATAAAAGTCAAATATTATACTAACGGGTTAAAAAACATTTAAAATGAGACAAATCATAGCTATAACTGTCGGTCTGTTAATATTCGGACAATCGTTAACAGCACAAGACTATGTGCCATCCAAAGACGATATTAATGCTTTCTTTAATACAAAAACACTTGTTGTTTTACTTGACAATCCTTTGCTTGAGTATAATTCTGTTATAAAGGATGTTATGGAGCAAGAATGGAATATTACTGAATTTGATTATATAACATTTAAGGAATTCGAAGAACTGAGATTTGACCCTCAGTATTCATTTTTATACATGGCTCAGGTAATGTTTGATAACGATAAAACAGACGCACGCTACAGGTTTCTGCATTTATCGCTTGGGGGTGATTACTTCAGAAAAAATCAAATGCCTGACTTAGCAGCCGTTCCTCTTGCTTACTATAATGTTGATGAGGATAATTATATATACAAACTAGCCCTTCTTGTACGATTTATTCAAAATCATACAAAGCTTATTAAAGAACATCCGGAAATTGTTTCAGCAAATGTATTTAAGTACTACAATAATAATATAAAGGATGTTAAGTCGAAGACATTATATGTATTGGAGGATGAGTTATCGAAAGAAGTTAATTCAGCAGCACGTATAAGAAAGTTATATCCTTATAAATTTAAAATTGCAACAAAAGAGGAGATAACCAAAGTGATAAAAGAAAGAAATGATGATGTTGTGTTTTTACATAAAGTAGGGCCAGAAGGCACAAAATTAGATGCTCGGTGTTATAAAGTTATTATTGGAGCATCTGACGCGAAATTTTACTACTTTGATTATCATAGAATAAGTGACAAGAAACCTGATGGTCTTTTAAGTTCAGACTTTAAGAAAATGGCTAAATAAATCATAATTAGCGCATCTGAAACACGATGCGCTAATTTTTTGTGTAAAACAAATATTTAAGTGCAGTCTTTTTTTTTATATATTGCTTGATAAACAGATTTCTCATGTGTCGGATAGCATTGTTAATAAGTATTTTCTTCATTAATATACAGCTTTTTGGGCAAGCAGATTTATTTAAAATTGAGCTGGCTAAAGCTGATAGCTATATTGCATTAAAAAATTATCCGGAAGCACTTAAACTTATTGAAGGAGTACTTGAGATAGAGCCTCTTTACCTCAATGCTCTTGAGAAGAAGGTTAATGTAATGCTTATTAATAATGATTCAAAAACCATATTAAAAGAAATAGAAGAGCTTATTGCTCAGAATATACAACAGCCAGAATATTATTATATTAGAGCTTTAATAAACAATTATAAGGAGCATGTATCAAAGGCCGTTGAGGATCTTGATGATGCAATTTATTATCAAATGCCGGAAGAATATCTGGATAGGGTATATTTGAATAGAGGAGTTGCATATTATAAATTAGGAAAATTCGATAAAGCTGAAATGGATTTCAGGGCAGCACTTGAAATTAATCCTAAGTATGCAACAGTTTACCATAGCTGGGGTATGCTTGATTATGAATTAAATCGATTCGAAGAGGCAGTAAAAAAGTTTAATAAAGCAGTTCAATATGGCGATGAACAGCCAATTCTTTATTATAATCTGGGGATGAGCTATAAACGATTAGGGGACATGAAAAAAGCTTGCCAAAGTTTTAATATAGCTTGTACAAAAGGAGGTTATAAAGATGCCTGTAAATTGTACTTTTTACAATGCGCAGAACAACGATAGATTCTTACTCAAACATGGACATATCAGTTGTTATTGTTAATTATAATGTAAAGCACTTTCTTGAGCAATGCCTGCATTCAGTTGAAAAATCTTTAGAGAGTTTACAAGGTGAAGTTTTTGTTGTTGACAACAATTCTGTTGATGGATCATGTCAAATGGTTCGGCAGAAATTCCCATATGTTCACTTAATAGAAAACAAAGATAATGTTGGGTTTGCAAAAGCTAATAATCAAGCAATAAAATTATCTAAGGGAAGATATGTTCTTATTCTGAATCCAGACACATTTGTTCAGGAAGATACTCTGAAAAAATGTATAGAGTTTTGCGACAATAAGCCTAAAGCCGGAGGGCTAGGGGTAAAAATGATTGATGGCAAGGGGCGATTCTTGCCAGAATCTAAACGGTCGCTTCCTACTCCAGAAATTGCTTTTTATAAAATATTCGGTCTTTCTGCCTTATTTCCAAGGTCTCAAAAGTTTGGTAAATATCATTTAGGGCATCTTAATAAAGATGAGACCAACAAAGTTGAAATTCTTGCAGGAGCATTTATGATGATCCGAAAAACAGTTCTTGATAAGATTGGATATCTTGATGAAGCCTTTTTTATGTATGGAGAGGATATTGATTTATCCTATAGGATTATACAGGCAGGATACGATAATTATTATTTTCCGGAATCGACAATAATTCACTATAAAGGTGAAAGCACTAAAAAGGGCAGCATTAATTATGTAATGGTGTTTTATAAGGCGATGATTATTTTTGCTAACAAACATTTTTCTGCGAAAAAAGCCTGGTTATATCGAATTCTAATAAACATTGCTATTTATTTCAGAGCATCAATAGGAATAATACGTAGGTTGTTTTCTTCTTTATTCAGACCTGTTACTGATGCAATACTAATTTACGGAGGGTTGTTTGTTTTATCTTCCTATTGGGAAAAATATAGGTTTGGTGTAGAGAATTATTACCCGAAAGAGTTTTTTACTTATCTACTACCTGTAATTATATTAATCTGGATGTTTTTTCTATACCTGTTTGGCGCTTATGAAAAGAGAGTAAAGTTGTCTAATATTTTCAGGGGTATTGTTTCAGGTTTATTATTTATTGTATTGGTGTATGCCTTACTTCCAGAATCGTTAAGGTTTTCAAGAGCTTTGTTGTTTATTGATGCCGGCTGGGTGTTATTAGCATCTTTCTTGTCTAGAATAATTTCCGGATTTCTTTTTAAGGGACAAAACATATTCGAGTTTAGAGAAAAAGAGAAGCGTATAGCAGTAGTAGGTTCAAATTCTGAGGCTGAAAGAGTTATCGAGATATTACTTGCTTCTGGTGTTAAATTGAGTTATATAGGGAGAGTTTCAAACACAGAAGAAAGTGATGAAAAAGTATTGGGGTCAATAAATCAGATCAACGAAATAATTCAAATCAATAAAATAGATGAACTCGTATTCTGTTCGCAGGATTTATCTGCAAGCGAAATTATTAATACAATGCTCATTCCAGAAGGATTAACTACAACTTTTAAAATTGCTCCTCCAGAAAGTATTTCAGTTATAGGTAGTAACTCTATTAATACAGCAGGCGATTTGTATGTTGTTGATATTAACTCCTTGGCAAAGGGAGTGAACAAAAGAAAAAAACGAATGTTTGATATACTGTCTGGTGTATTTCTATTTGCGACCTGGCCTATATTAGTATTCCTTGTTCCTAAAGCGTTTCGACTTCTAATAAACAGCTTTAAGGTAATTATTGGGAAATATACCTGGGTAGGTATTACACTTGATGGGCAACAGAGTATTCATCAAAAAGAGTTGAAAAAAGGAATTTTATCTCCATCTGATAGTCTAAAAAATAAAGTTGTAAGTTCAAAGCTAAAACAACGGATGATTATTATGTATGCCAAAGATTACAAGGTCTATAACGACTTAGTAATTATGTTCAGAAGTTATCGTCTGCTTGGACGAAAAGTGTAAATAAAGGCATATATGGCAAAGATTGAAGTGCTTCTTCCGCAAATGGGAGAGGGAATAATTGAGGCAACCCTAACACGCTGGTTAATTGACATAAATAATTCAGTTGAAGAAGATGAACCTCTCTTTGAAATTGCAACTGATAAAGTAGATTCTGAAATCCCTTCTCCGGCAACCGGAGTGTTATTGAAACAATTTTTCTCTGAAGGTGAAATACCTAAGGTTGGAGATGTAATAGCTATAATTCAAACAAATAGTGATGATATCTCTGAAGAAGTTAATGAGGAATCAACTAATGAGCTAGAACAAACCTATAAGGTACAAATTGAGGATTCTAGTCAGCCAATAGCTCAAAAGAGACCAGCAGGAAAGTCGATTATTACGCCTTTTATTAGGCATTATGCAAGTCAGCGGGGAATTTCCCTTGAAGAACTAAAAAATATTTCTGGGACAGGTGAAAATGGCGCAATCACAAAGCTTGATGTTGTCGGCTATTTCAAATCAGACAAAGTTGTAAACAGTATTCAGCCTTCAAGTAAGCCAATAACAGATAGGAAAGAGTTCAATGTAGAACAACCCAACGAATTAAGTAAACAAACCTACATTCCAAAAGAGGGAGAAGAGGTTGTTGAAATTGACCGTACTCGCAAACTCATTGCTGAATATATGGTTAAAAGTGTACAGACTGCTCCACATGTCACATCAACCATTGAAATCGATATAACTCATGTTGTACAATGGCGCGAAAAGATAAAAGCAAATTTCAAAGCAGAAAACGCTGCTAATCTCACATACACTGCAATAATAGTTGAACAGGTAGTTAAAGCATTAAAAGAATTCCCAGGCATTAATGTGTCATTAAATGGGAGCCTGCTCATAAAGAAAAAGTATATCAATATAGGAATTGCAACAGCTTTGCCAAATGGCAACTTAATTGTACCTGTAATTCGAAATGCTGATCGTAAAAATCTCACTAAGCTCGCAATTGAAATAGCAGATCAAACCTTCAGAGCCAGAGCTGGACAGCTAAAACCGGGAGACACTGTCGGAGGAACATTCACCATAACAAATCTCGGTCAGTTCAATAATGTGATGGGTACACCTATAATTAACCAACCGGAATCAGCTATACTTGCTGTAGGAGTAATTAAAAAGAAACCATGGGTGGTTGAAGTGGGGGGAGAACAAACAATAGGTGTTAGGGATATCTTAACCCTTTCCTTGAGTTATGATCACAGAATTATTGATGGTGCATTAGGTGGAGCTTTCCTTAATAGAATTGGAATTCTGTTAGAACAACTATCACCAAATTTATAGAGGGGTCTATCATGTAAATAAGTTGTTTTGTCAATTCTATGTATAGAATGGACTTTTATATATGCTAATTATTTTTATTTTTGTTTAGAATCAACTATTTACAATAAAATGAAAGCCATATATAGACATTCTTACTTGTTATCCATGTTGATTTTAATCTCTGGATCAATTATCGCTCAGGAAAAAGTAAATACTAAAGAGTTTTTTATTGAAGCAGAATCTTATTTCTTATTTGAAGAATATTCAGAAGCCCTTCCTCTTTATCAAAGAATTCTTCGAGTTGAAACAGAGAATTTTAATGTGATGTATAAAGTTGGAATGTGCTATCTCAACGATCCTTATCAGAAAGAAAAATCTATACAATATTTATCTAAAGCCTCTAAGAATATTAATCCAGCTTATAAAACGAATACCTATAAGGAAAAGCTGGCACCACCTGAAACAAACTATTATCTTGGTTTGGCATATAGGGTGAATGGAAACATTCAGAAGGCATTGGAGTATTATAATTTGTTTAAAAGTTCCATTGATCCCGAAATCTTTGACATTGATGTTGTAAAGCTTGAGATAGATGCTTGTGAAAGAGCTTTACAAACGATGAAGCTTCCTGTTTATTTTACAAAGGAAAACATTGGAGAAGGTTTAAACTCCCGATTTACTGAATCTAACGCAGTAATTTCTGGTAATGGTAAATCTATAGTATTTAACCGAGCCTTGCAGTTTTACGATGCTGTGTTTATTTCTACGAAAGATGAAAATGGTAAATGGGGTGCTCCCTATAATTTAACACCAGATTTTGGACTAGATGGTAATTCTTATTGTACTGGTATATCTTATACAGGAGATGAGATTTTTGTTTATCGAAGCGATAATTTCGATGGGAATATTTATAGTAGTAAACGTGAAAATGGAAAATGGAGCATACTTGAAAAACTAGATCCCGTAATTAACACCAAGTATTGGGAATCACATGCTTCTCCATCGGCTGATGGGAAAACACTTTATTTTACCTCCAATCGGAAAGGTGGATATGGAGGCCTGGATATATACAAATCAGAACGGACAGTAAATGGCAAATGGGGAGAGGCCATTAATCTTGGACCTGTTGTTAACTCAGAATTAAATGAAAATACGCCATTTGTGTCTGCCAATGGTCAAAAGCTTTTTTTTAGTTCGTTTGGACACTCATCAATAGGTGGGTATGATATTTTTGTTTCTACTTTAACAGAAAGTGGAAAGTGGGCAAGCCCTGAAAATATGGGGTATCCGTTTAATACTACAGATGACGACATATTTTTCTGTCCCCTGGAGAAAGGACCTTTTGCAGGAATACAAACTTTGTACGATCCTTCCTCAGCCTACGGTCTGGATGATATATATTGGATTAGCGTGTATAATGAAATATTGCCTAGAACATATACTATTAAGGGACAGGTAAATACGCCAGTTCAGGATTTGACTGCAGAGCAGCTTGTTGAAATTACTTTAGTTGACAACAAAAATGGAAAAATAGTTAAGCAAGTTAAGACTGATGATGCAGGCAATTATTCTCTTGAGGCAACACAGGGTGAATATCAATTATTAATTGATGGAGATGGAATTAAGCCTATTTCAGTGCCGGTGATGCTTTCCTTAACTCAGGAAGAGTCATTTGTTGAAATACCATTAATAACAGCTCAAATTGAAGAAAAAAGAGAAGATGAGCTTCTTCTTACTACTAATGAACTACCAAAACTCGAATTACAAACGGAGGAATATATATTAACAGATTCAACACCCGTTTCAATTGATTTACTTCTCGAAAAAGGCAGTTCACTAAAAATAGAAACATACAACAATAAAAAGTTTAAAAACAAGGAAGAATATCTGGTTACAAAAGAAAAATTTTCTTTTATCTTAACCCCTGAACCAGGAGAAAATACGGTTGTTTTTGAAGTAACAGGTAAGGAAGGTAACGTAAGCACTAAAGAAGTTAAAGTTTATTATGAACCACGGAAAATTGAGGAGCCAATCGCTGAGGAGGTTATTAAACCAATGCAGTTTGCCGAAGTTGCTTTAATTATCGGAGGTGGATTAAGTGAGTATTTATCCTCTTTGAAATCTCTTGAATATTCATCTCTTTCAGAATTGTATCAGTTGTTATTAGTGAATGCTAATGAAAACAACTATTCAACAGAAGATGTAGAGAATCTGATAGCAAGAATGCTAACTCAAAGAGACATGGATGAATTTCTTACTCAAATTACAGAAATCCAGAATTTGGAAGTTATTTCTTCAAACGATTCTCTTAAAGAAAACGTAAGCGTGCCTATGGCTTTTGTTAGATTAGGAAAGCAATTGAAGAATGCCAATGAAAAAACTATTGATGTTGGCTTAATAGAGGCAGTACCATTTTCAGGCGACAAAGCTTCACTTGCAGAATATATATTATCCTTCTTGGATTATCCGGTTAGCAAATCTTCAAATTTTATTGCTGAGAACTATGCAGAGGTGAATAAATCGTTAAACCAGCTGGTTGATGGTAAAGATGCCTCACAGGCAATTGAGCTTGCTTCAACAACAATTTCATTAGAAACATATTATAATAATCTGCTTTTAAGCGCCGATGGTGACTTAACAAAGATGTTAGCAAACATCAATTTTGATTCGCTTCACATTTATAATTCAATTGATTTAGTGAACTATTTGCTTGCCAATGCTGAAAAGAACGGATTGTCGAAAACATCAGTGGCTGGTTTAATTGAGAAGTCCAGAACTAATCAGAAACAAAATATCTTTAAGTTTAAAGAAGCATTAGCCAAAGCTGCCAAAGGAGAGCTTAAGCTTAGAATTCAGGAAATAGATATTGATGATGATGGGATTAATGAGCTGTCAGATATTGTAGACTTGCTTCTGAGAGATTCGAAAACAAGAGGCTATGGAAGATCAGAAGTGTATAATCTTCTGATAAGTATGATCGGAATTGAAGATGTCGATGTGTTTATAAACGAGCTTTTAGCTGTATCTGAAGGAAAACTGGATGCAGTATTGGCAGAATTACAGCGCGATCAGTATTCATTGCCTATAGAAGTATTACAATTCCTATTATCTCAGGCTCCATATTACGATTATTCCGATTCTGATATAAATAATCTGTTACTTAAAATGTTGCTCGAAAAAGGTATTGATAACTGGAAAAATACAGAAGAAGATTCCTATTCAAGCGAACTAATCAAAAAAAGAAGATTTAAAACTACAATTGTCCTAATTAATCTGCTCTTATTTGTTGTATTTATCTTAATGTGGAGGAAAAAAAGAAAATAAACAAGCTAGAGATATTCACCATAAAAACAATTAATAGATAAGCATCTGCAAAATATATTTTATCAATTGTTTAAAGTAGAGATTCATTTTCTTATGATATAGTGTTATCTTGCATATAGCAACTATTTAATATACCTATGAGAAGTATTTTATTAACCAGACTAATGTTAGTTTTATCTATATTATTTTCCAGTTCACTAACAGCACAAATCTGGCTAGATGATTCGGCAATATATGATGAGGCTGAAGAATATATTCAAGGAGAGGAGTATGAAGAAGCCCTCCCTTTATACCTATTGTTAGAGAAAAAAGGTAAAATAAATTCAAATATTAGCTATAAAATAGGTAAATGTTATTTGAATATTGAAGGCAAAAAAAATAAAGCTATTCCATATTTAGAAGCTGCAATAGAAAATGTAAGCAACGAATACGAAAGTAAGTTTACTGAAGTTAATGCTCCTGTTGAATCGCATATGCTTTTGGGCATTGTTTATCGGATAAACGAAAAATTTGTCGAGGCAATAGCTGAATTCGGCAAATACAAAAGCCTCAAACAAGATTCGAATTCAGAAACATTGGCTGATTATCACATTTCTATGTGCCGAACAGCTAAAACAATGATGAGTTTTCCCAATCAGTCAAAGCTTGAAGTTGTTAATATTGAAGGGAGTAACCCAGTATATAATCCTCTGGTTACACAATCGGGTAATAGCTACTACATGGAGAAAAGGCCTTTTTACGATGCAATTATTAAAGCAGAGTATGAAAATGGAGCTGTTTTTAATGCCCAAAATATTTCGCCACAGATAAAATCCGATGGCAATCATATATTTATAAATGCAAATCAAGAGGGAAATGTAATTATTCTCCGAGCATATGATGCCGAATACGGTTATGAACTATATTTTGCTACATTGAATGAACAAGGGAAATGGAGCAATTATGAAAAATTCCCAGAACCAATAAATTCACCTCAAAACGAAATTTTTGCAACATATACTGCAGATATGAAAACCTTGTTTTTTTGTAGTAACAGAAGTGGTGGATTCGGAGGAGCAGATATATATTCTTCAGAAATTGATGAAAACGGGAATTGGTCAGATCCAAAGAACTTAGGTGCTCTTGTTAATTCTCCCTTTGATGAATCTACAGTTTTTGTGTCCTTTGATGGAGATAAACTTTTTTTTAGCTCCGAAGGTCATTTAAGCATGGGCGGTAACGATTATTTTATGGCGTCGAAAAACAAAGAAGGAATATGGGGAAGGCCTGTGAACTTGGGTAGCCCGGTTTCTACACCTGATGAAGATATGTTTTTGTCACCAACACAAGTCGGAAATGTTTTTTATACACATAGGTTTGATACAAAACAAAACGACAGACAGAAACTATACAGGCTAACACTTGATGAATCGGCACTGGAAAGGAAAGTTATTCTAAACGGACAACTTGAATTTAATGAAGAGATTCCTGCAAAAGAAGTTTCATTCAAAATAAAAGAAGGTGAGTCTGTTTTTTACGCATCTAAAACCGATGCTGAGGGAGCATTTTCAAGTTTGTTGCCTGCTGGCACCTATAATATAGAATATCAGTATAATGAGGAAATATCTGGCTCGCAAAAAGTTGATATAGGTAGCGATTTTTCAATTGATGAACTAAACCTTGAAGCTCCCGCCTGGATAACTACTATTCCCGATGTTCAAGAAGAAGTATTTGTTACTATAAAACCAATACTTTTTGAGTTTAACAGCTATAAAATCTTAAGTTCTTATTATTCCTATTTAGATAGTGTTTATAGTATTTTAAAAAAACATGAAAATGTTAACATCAATATTGTAGGACATACCGATGCTATAGGTAATTACGACTACAATCAGAAGCTATCAGTAAAAAGAGCTCTTGAAGTTAAGAATTACTTTATCAAAAAAGGATTAAACTCTTCAAGAAGTTTCGTAAAGGGAATGGGTGAAAAAGAGCCTGTAGCAATTAATACAAACCCTGACGGAAGCGATAATAAACTAGGTCGAAAATACAATCGACGTGTTAGAATAAACCTAATAATGCCTGATTCCTCATTTTTTATTAAGTTTATAGACGAGGTCCCGGAAGATCTAAAAGTAAAGTAAAAAGTTTTACTGAAAAGCCAAACACATTGAATTTGTCAAATCGGTATATTTTCGTACCTTAAAAAACTCGTTCTGTATCAATCAGTATTGAACGGAATAGGATTTTTGTTTTATATTTGTTAGTATAAAAACCAATCTAATGAAGAGATCTCTACTACCAATCTTTTTTTCGTTGTTCTCAGTACTTTCTTTTTCGCAAAAAAAAGACATATCCATTAAAGAACATTTTGCTGATGCGGAGTTCTTTTTTGTTGCCGAGGAATATATAGATGCATTGCAGGATTACCTCGAGGTATATAAGAGAGGATATGAAGATAACCCAAACATTAATTATAGAATAGGAATATGCTATCTATACATTTCGGGTCAAAAAGAAAAAGCGATTAGTTACTTGCTAAAGGCTTCAAAAAGTGTTTCTTCAAAGTATACAACTTCAACTCTAAACGAGCAATTTGCCCCTAATGATGTTTATTTGTACCTGGGGAATGCTTATCGTATACAATACGAATTAGAGAAAGCAGTAGAAGCCTATAATAAGTATTTAGAGCTCCTTCCTGCACAAGCTATCGAAGAGCGAAGGTATACTTTGAAACAAATTGAAGCATCGCATATAGCAAAAGAATTTGCAAGTAATCCGAGATTGGTAAGTTTTACTGCATTGAGTAAACTAATTAACAATAGCAATGCAAATCATAATTGTGTTGTTTCTGGCGATGGCACTACTATGGTATTTATGACTAAGTTGCCTTTTTACGAAGCTGTCTTTATGTCGAAAAGAAGAGGTGATAATTGGTCAAGGCCGATAAATATTACCCCCCAGATCATGTCCGATGGCGATCAGTTTGTTACCGGGATTTCATCAGATGGGAATACCCTGCTATTTGCACGAGAAGACGTTTTTGATAGTGATATATATATTAGTAAGTTTGAAAATGGACAATGGGGAAAATCCAAACCTATTGGTAAGCCTATAAATTCCCGCTTTTGGGAGTCTCACGCATCATTTTCTGGTGATGGTAACACAATTTATTTCACAAGTAATCGAAGTGGTGGATTAGGGGGAATGGATATATATACATCAACGAAACTTGAAGATGATTCATGGGGAGAACCGGTGAACCTAGGAGAATTAGTTAACACCGATCTTAATGAAGATTCTCCATTTGTTACTCAGGATGGGAAAACTCTTTATTTCAGTTCGCAGGGGCATAGGAATATGGGCGGCTATGATTTCTTTGCAATTAATTTCTCTGATTCAGGTTGGGGTGGACCAGAAAATCTACAATATCCTCTTAGTACAACCGATGATGATTTGTTTTATTATCCCTACGAGAATAATGAAAAGGGATATGTTCAAAGAATATTTGAAGATGGATATGGAAATTGGGACATATATTTGGTTGAATTTCCAGATACTGAAGAAATGGAAGAGGAGCTTACAGAACAAATTACAGAAGATGTTGAGGAAGAAGCAGAATTGCAAAAACCTGTTACAGAAAAAATAGTAATAGAGTTAAAGCCTATGTTTTTTGGTTTTGACAGTTATATCTTGTCATCAGAGGCTCAAAAGATATTGGCTGGACATATTCAGCTTTTAAAGGACAATCCTTTACTGAAGTTAAAAATCATTGGTCATACCGATGCTTTAGGGTCAGATGTTTATAATCAGAAGCTTTCGGAAAGAAGAGCCTTGTCTGTATTAAAGTACATCAGTGGAAAAGGAATTTCAGAAGAAAGACTTTCAGCAGTTGGTATGGGCGAGAAACATTTTATTGCAACAAATACAACCGCAAATGGCTCTGATAATCCTGAAGCACGAAAGTATAACCGAAGGGTTGAATTTGAATATATTATACTCGAAGAGGATAAGTATATTATTCAACTTATTGATGTTGTTCCAGAATCGATAAAAATAAAATAATCTATTATTAACGATATTTGAGGAGGCTGCTTAATTGCGGTCTTTTCTATTTAAAACACTTAATGTGTGAATATCAAATGAAAATTAACGGCTATATGTATATTCTTTTTTATTAGTTTTATACTTTCCTTAATTACGAATTATGAAAGCCTTATCAATATTTTTACTGTTGTCCTTATCAATTTCATCTTATTGTCAGGAAATTACCGATCCTAAAGAATTATTTGAAGAAGGACAATTTTTTTTCCAGAGAGAAGATTATAAAGAAGCACTCTACTTCTTTACTCGTCTTACACAAAAAGTTCCTGGTAATGCTAACTATAACTATAAAGTTGGGGAATGCTATTTAAATATACCTGGTCAGGAGCATTTAGCTGTAAGTTATTTTGAAGCAGCGACAGAAAAAACTGTTCCAAAACGTGAATATGAAGGGCACAATTTCAATGAAACCAGCGCACCATTGCGTACATATTTTTATCTGGGAAATGCTTATCGTATGGCTGGAGAATTAGATAAGGCACTGAAATCATACAATAGATTTATTGATTCCCCTTATTTTATTAAGAATTACAATTTGAATGTTGTTGAGACTGAAATTTTTTCTTGCGAACGAGCAAAGATTATTCAAGATTCACCAATAGAAATGCAAAAGACAAAACTCACTACTGAAGATAATTTAGGATTTTCTGAGTTTAATGCAGTAAAATCTAAGGATGGAAAAACCTTTGTTTTCGTAAGAGGCTTAAAATTCTATGATGCTATTTTTTATAGTGTAAAAACAGATGATGGTTGGTCGAAGCCAGTTAATATAAACCAGGAAGTTGTATCAGACGGAGACTATTATCCGACCGGATTAAACCATGATGGAACTAAATTATTGCTTGTAAGAGAAAAGGATCTGAATTCAGATATTTATATGTCACAATTGAAAGATGATGGCACATGGTCTCCTGCCAAGAAATTGCCAGGGAGAATAAATACGGCTGTTCAGGAAACGTTTGCTAGTTTTGGAACTTCTGATGAAGAAATATATGTAGTTAGTGACCGTCAAGGTGGTCAAGGAGGGAAAGATATATTTGTAAGTTTGCTAAGCAATGGACTTTGGGGAAAACCTAAAAACTTAGGTAAAGAAATAAATACCGAATACGATGAAGAAACACCTGTGATTTGCGAGGATGGGAAAAGTTTATTTTTCAGTTCAAAAGGTCACTATAACATGGGCGGTTTTGATATCTTTTATAGTTATCAGGAAAAAAATAAGTGGATCAATCCAAGAAATATTGGCTACCCATTAAATACCACCAGAGATGATTTATTCTATATCGTGGATAAAACCTGCAAAACAGGACTATATTCGATAATTGACCCTGAAACAGGTGTATCTGATATTTATGAAATAACGGTTGAAGAGCCTCTAGCTTTACCTCAGCATGAGCAATGAGAATCAGAAAGTAATTTTAAGGGCTCTTGAACCTGAAGATATTGATGTGCTATATAATTGGGAGAACAAGCAGGACTTGTGGCAGGTAAGCAACACAATTGCTCCTTTTTCCCGATTCGTATTATCTAAGTACCTCGAAAGTGCTCATTTAGACATTTACCAAACCAGACAACTCCGGTTAATGATAGTGTTGGTTACACCTAATAAACCAGATAAAACTATTGGAGCCATTGACCTATTTGATTACGAACCCTTGCATCAAAGAGCTGGTATTGGCATTTTAATAGGGGATACAACAGAAAAAGGTAAAGGGTATGCAAGCATGGCTCTTGATGAGCTCATAGAATATTCATTTTCTATATTGCAATTAAATCAGTTGTTCTGCAACATTAGCATAGATAATAAAATAAGCCTTAACCTATTTAAGAAGCATGGGTTTGTCGAAATAGGCATAAAAAAACAGTGGAACAAAACACCACAGGGATTTGTTGATGAGGTTATGCTTCAAAGGATTAGGTCTTAACCAAAATTGGGCATAAATACCCAAATTTCGATTCTTGTAAAAAACAAAACTTGTTATTTAAAATTATTTTGTAACTTAAAGTGATAAATTGTAAGAAATAAATAATATAAAATAACAGTAGAGTGCTAAAAAGTAATCTGACATTTTATCTATCATTTATATTTATTGTTTTGTTTTCCATTTCTGTTTTAGGTCAAGATGGAGTACCATCTTTTTTGTTAGAAACTGAATGGCTAGAAACTAAAGATCAAAAAAAGTGGGATAAATTAATTGAGGAACATAAGGAAGTAGATAAATTGCTCAGTCAAAGTAATGAGTTATATCTACAAGCAGATGCTTTGGCGCAGGAATCTGGTGCCGATTACGAAAAAAATCAGAAAAAGGTAGTAAAGCTTGAAAATGAAGCAAAGGATTTATATGTTGAGGCGCTGGAAGGATATAAAGACTTGTATGGTAGTATGTTAAGTGTCCTGGAAAGTTATATTGGCGAAGAAGAGAAACAACATGCGGCCTATAGTGAAATGATCTATTTTTCGGATGAAGCAACAAGTTTATATAAAGAAGTTAAAAAGATCGAAACCGATACTGATAAAGAAAAGCTTACAAGAGCTAATGAAATGCAATTGACTTCTATAGAAAAAGGCTTTTCAATATTTTCAACTTCTACAGAGAATTATTCGAATACACAAGTAACACAAGAGAATGCTGTAGATAATAATGATGTTGTTTTGGATAATGAGTTATATCAAAAATACAAGGAATACATCTCCGATAGTTTAATACCTGACCCAATAGTTGTAGAACAATTGATGGAAATGGAAGGTGATGATGCCACTCTTTATGCATTTAAAGAACTTTTGCAACAGGGCTCTTTTGATTATGACAATAATACTCAGACAAGCCAGGGTCAGCCAACAGATACTAGTATAACCGCGCAAACCGAACAAATTAATAGTGGTCAGGAAGAACAGCAACAGGTAGACCAAGTTCAACAAAGCAATGCTCAGCATGAATTTGTGGGAGAACAGCAAGAGTCGGAGTCTTTGGTTAAGTCGGCTATGGAAGCGTCAAACTCTAGAGAGTACGCTTCGCCAATGGTAGGAGTACAACACGAATTTAGGGTACAGGTTGCGGCTAGTAAGGCACCAATGAGCTTGTCTCAGCTAAAAGCAGTTTATCTTGGAGAGTATAGTATTCTGGAATATAAAGAAGGAAACTTCTATAAATATCAGATTAAGGGATTTAGATTATTTACGGATGCCCAAGCGGTATGCAGTAGTTCTGGTGTTGAGAATGCCTACATAATGGCATATATGGGAGCTTCAAGTGTGCCATTAATTGAAGCTGTAAAGGAAGCACGTAATTTGGAACAAGAGGTGAAGAAAGTTGGTAGGCTTAAAGCCCTTCAATCAATTGAATTTTCGGTTCAAGTAGCTGCATCCAGAGTTCGTTTGTTACAAGAACAGCTCGAAAGTATTTATTCTGGCACCTATGACATTTCAATAATTTTTGAAGAAGGTTGGTATAAGTACCAAATACTTGCGGGGAATGACCTAAAGTTTGCTTTAGATGCCCTTGAAACATGCGGAGTAAGAAAGGCGTTTCTTGTTGCCTATAAAAATGGAAAGAAGATAAAACTATATAAAGCTTTAAACGAATACAAAACATATCTACCATGAAAAGTTTACAGTTGAAATCAAACAACCCCTATATTTTTGGAATTCTTATAGTTTTCCTATTGGGTTCATGCGTATCACAAAATAATGTGAAAATGCTACAGGAAAAAGTAAATAAGGAAATGACTACTGAGTTTCAGAATCCGAAAGCTACTACATATAGGATTCAAACAGGCGACCATTTATATATAAGGGTAAACAGTATTGACCCAAAGACCAGTAAATTCTTTCAAACAGATTTTCCATATCTAATGAATAGTACATACCAATACTTAAATACCTATGCCGTTGATGAATATGGTTATGTTGGTTTTTCTTTCATCGATAAAATGCATGTGGCTGGCTCAACAGTTCAAGAGGTACGTCAGAATATTCAAACCAAACTAGATGAGTTTTTTAAAGATGCAACGGTATTTGTGAAGCTGGTAAACTATCAGATTGGTGTTTTAGGAGAGGTAAATAACCCTGGGAATTATACAATAGAACAAGACCAAATAAATATTTTCCAGGCATTAGGTCTGGCAGGAAGTATAACATCTTTCGGTAATCTTAAAGAAGTGAAACTTGTTCGTCAGACTCAATCAGGTTCTGATGTTTATGTTCTTGATTTAACCAATAATAGAGTTATAGAATCTCCATATTTTTATTTGATGCCAAACGATGTTTTGTATATCGAGCCCAGAGCAACAAAGTCTTTTGCGTATGAACAATTTCCATATCAAAGTATACTTTACCTATTGTCTACGCTTGTTTTGGCATACGGAGTATTCGTTAAATAAGAATACTACAATCTAAATATGGAACCTTCAAAGTTAATTTTAGAAGAAGAGGAAGGTATTGATTTAAGGAAGTGGTTGTTTCGAATTCTTGATAATTGGCTGTTTTTCTTGATTTGTACTTGCATAGCTATTACTATTGCATACTTGTATAATAAATATACAATAAGCGAATATCAGCTTTCTACAAGCATATTAATTAAAGAGAAAGACGATCCTCTGGATAAAGGGAACATGTTAAGGTTATCGCTATACAATAATCCTTATAAACTTGAAAATGAGATTGGGATTATCAATTCTTCTGAAATAAAAAAAAGAACATTAAGAAATCTGGATTTTTTTGTAGAGTATTATCAAAAAGATAAATTCACTAAAACAGAAAACTACAAAACAAATCCGTTTGAAATAATTTTTGACACCCACCATGTTCAGTTGGTTAATGTCGATTTCGAGGTTGAGTATTTATCAGATACAACTTTTAAAATTAGTGCTGTTGACAATGAAGTTGCAATTTATAATTTTGATACATGGAGCTATGAAGGAATTGTACCATCTTTTTCTTATGAGGATACAGTTTCTCTTGGAGATACAATTTCACACAGACTATTTAAATTTCAAATAAGAGCAAATCCAATGGGGTTTGCAGTTGGGTACAAAGATATTAAGTATTCTTTTTGCTTTAGAACATTACTTGATTTAGCGAATCAATATGGAACCATAAAAGTTGATATTCCAAAGGGCTCCTCAATAATGAGGTTGTCACTTAATCATTCAAATCCACAAAAGGCTGTAGTATATTTGAATTCTTTGGTTAGTAATTATTTGTTAAAAGGTATTGAAAGAGAAAATAGAATTGCAGAGCGCACTATTGATTTTATTGATTTTCAGTTATCGACTCTTATTGATTCTCTACAAAGTTCGGAGCAAAAGCTCGAAAATTTCCGCTCAACACGTAAAATTGTAAATATTGAATATCAGGCACAGCAAACTTATAACCGGCAGTCGGATATTGAAAAAGAGCGAGCAGGTTTAATTACTCGCAAAAGATACCTTGATTATTTAAAACAAAATTTGCAAAAAAACACACTTGCTCTTGAAGAAATAATAGTGCCTACCACATTGGGTATTGAGGATGTTGTTTTAAATAGCCTCATTCTTGAATTGGTAGAAATGTACCGTGAAAGAACCGAGATAACAGTTAACACTAAGAAAAATAATCCTTATATCACTTCTTTAGATTCTAAGATAGAATCTCAAAAAGCAAAGTTATTGGAAACGGTTGATAACTTGTTAGACGCCACGAAAATTTCAACGGATGAAATTCAAATGCAATCGGAAAAAGTTACATCTCAACTGTCGAGATTACCTAAGGATCAGCAAGAACTATTGCGATTCGAGAGGAGGTTTCAGTTGAATGATGAACTATACACATATCTGTTAACCAGACGTTCGGAAATGCAGATTAAAATGGCATCAAATATTCCATCCAACGAATTACTTGAGGTAGCCCATATTGATGAAGCCATAAAAGTTCATCCTAATAAGAAACTTATTTATATAATTGGACTATTACTTGGATTAATGGTTCCATTTCTGATTATATACATAAAAGTAATTCTGAATAATAAAGTACAATCGCATGATGATATTAAGGAAGTTACTTCGTTACCGTTAATTGGTACTCTTTATCAAAATGAGAAGCCTGATCAACCAATTGTAATGGATTTACCCGCTTCGCTTGCAGCAGAGTCTTTTAGAATGCTTCGGGCAAATATGCAGTTTGTTGTTGGTGAGGATAAATCTCCTGTAGTAGTTGTAACATCTGCAATGAAGGGTGAGGGAAAAAGTTTTACAGCTGTAAATCTTGCTGCTGTTCATGCATCGTATGGAAAAAAAGTTTGTCTGGTCGATTTAGATTTAAGAAGACCCCGTTTAGAAGAATACCTTAAGATTGATAAACAGAAAGGAATGAGTAATTACCTTATTGGTAAGGCTAAGCTGGATGAAATAATACTTTCAGTTAACGATGGTAAGTTTGATTTAATACCTTCTGGTCCAATTCCGCCGAATCCTTCAGAGTTAGTTGCATCGAATAAGCTTGAAGAATTACTAACAACCCTGCAAAAAAAATATGATTTTATTATTTTAGATTCTCCCCCTATTGGTATGGTATCGGATGCGATGTTCATTAGTAAAATTGCCAGTTACTTAATTTTAGTGATCCGACATAATATTACTTATAAGCAACTTCTTTCAGGATTAATTGAAGAGCTTGAAAGAAATCAGATTGCAGGTATCAATTTGGTGTATAATGAAGTGCCCATTAGTAAAAAGGGCTATTACAGATATGGAGGTAGATACGGATATTATTATTCAGACGAAAAGAAGAGTCTTTGGGCACGACTATTTCGGAGGTAATGAGGTAATATCAGTATACAGAGGCAAGCTAGTCATAAACCTGAACTTTTCATCATTCCCTCTTTCAAGGAAATAGTGTTTCATGCCATTACTAACCAATAAATACGGGGCGTTTATTTGACTGTTATAGGCGAGTATTTGCTCAAATACTTTTTGAGTAATGGGTACTTCAGGAGCTTTGCATTCAATTAGTACCAATGGCTTGCCGTCTTTGCCAAACACCAATGCATCGTATCTTTTTTGAAGTGTGTTTACTTTTAGTCCAGCTTCAACTGAAACTAATCCTTCCGGATACTTTTTTTCTTCTATCAGGTATTGAAGTAAATTTAGCCGAACCCATTCCTCTGGAGTTAAAACAAGCTCTTTCTTTCTTCTTTTATCAAAGATAAACAGAACCTCGTTTTCATGTCTGATACGGAAATCATATTCCGGCAAGTTTAGTTTCTTCATATTTAGTATAAACAGCTCGATTTGAACAGCCGAAAAATAGTAATCTTTTCCTATTTTAGCGACATATTTAAATTGAATATGACATTTGAATCAATTCTACAAGATTTAAAAAATAAGAAATACTCTCCAGTGTACTTCCTAATGGGTGATGAGTCTTATTTTATTGACCAAATAACAGACTATATTGCAAACAATGTGCTTGAGGAATCTGAAAAGGCTTTTAATCAAACAGTGCTTTATGGAAAGGATGTTGATGCAGCTGCTGTAATAAATGCAGCTAAACGATTTCCAATGATGTCTGAACACCAGGTAATAATTGTTAAGGAAGCACAGAATATAAGAAACATTGATGATCTTCAGTACTATGTTCAGAATCCACTGAACTCAACTTTGTTGGTTATCAACTATAAATACAAAAAACTTGATAAAAGGAAAAAGCTTTATAAGGAGGTTGATAAAAAGGGAGTACTGTTTGAAGCCAAGAAGCTCTATGAGGATAAGGTGCCCGATTGGATTACCAAGTTTTTAAAATCAAAAGGATTCCAGATTCAGCCTACTGCTGCACTTTTGCTTACTGAATTTCTTGGTACAGAGTTGAGTAAAATTGCCATGGAACTTGAAAAGCTTATGTTGACAGTTCCAGCCGGCGAAAAGCTTATTACACCAGTTCATATTGAGGAGAATATTGGCATTAGTAAAGATTTTAATAATATTGAATTACAGAATGCCTTGATTAAGAAAGATCATTTGAAAGCGTTTCGCATTGTTGAGCATTTTGCACGCAACCAAAAAAACAATCCCTTGGTTGTAACTCTTGGAATGCTGTTTTCTTTCTTCAATAAAATTACTGTCTATTATTTTTTGCAGGATAAATCAAAAATGTCAGTGGCATCAGCGCTTAAAATCAATCCGTACTTTGTTGCCGATTACCAACGTGCTGCAAAAACATTTCCGGTTAAGAAGTCGGTAGAAGTAATTTCTCTTTTGCGCGAATACGATTTAAAATCAAAAGGCGTAGGAAATGTATCTACACCCCCTGGTGAGTTGTTAAAAGAATTGGTATATAAAATACTTAACTAGAACACATTGAATTTATGATTCCTATTCCATTTACATATATAATTATTGGTATTACGGTAATAATATCAATTTTTGCTTTTTCAAACGACCATTTATTCTCAAAGTTTCAACTCAATCCTTATCAGGTAGTACACCGGAAGCAATATTATCGATTAATAACACATGGTTTTATTCATGTTGGATGGTGGCATTTATTTGTAAATATGTTTGTGCTGTATTTCTTTGGTGGAGCAGTCGAAAGTTTTTTATCAGAATTGCATTTAAAAGGATTCATTAAGTTCCCTATTCTTATTTATATAGTTTTCTATTTATTGGCAATTGTTTTTGCTGCTTCAACATCAACGTTTAAACATAAAGATGATGCTTGGTATAATTCAGTAGGAGCATCTGGTGCTGTGTCAGCAGTATTGTTCTTTACTGTATTTTTTAATCCATGGATGGAAATTAGATTATATGCAGCTATACCTATACCAGGTATTATATTTGCCGTTCTTTATGTAATTTACTCTCATTACATGGGCAAAAAGGGCGGAGACAACACTAACCACGATGCGCATCTGTTGGGTGCTGTATTCGGCTTTGTATTCCCCTTGTTTATTGATGTAAGTTTGTTTAATGTTTTTCTCACTAATCTGCTAAATCGCTGAGATGGGGAAATACCTGTGTCATAATGGAGATTATAAGTTGTCTGATGAGGCAATTATTCTAGCCAATAACAGGGCATTTAATTATGGCGATGGTATTTTTGAAACTATTCGTTGTTTGAGTTCGCAGCCTTTGTTTTTTGAAAAGCATTACCAAAGGCTTAAGGCTTCATTAGATTTTCTGAAAATTGAATTATCATCGGAATTTAACGAGAACTATTTTAAGTTTCATATAAATAAATTGCTTCAGAAAAACCGTATCTATCAAGGAGCACGCGTGCGAATTACTTTTTATAGAAGTCCGGGAGGGTTGTATACTCCAACCAATCATAAAGGGGAGTTTGTAATGGTAGCAGATTCTCTTTCGCAAGAAAAGTTTTCTCTACCTGAAAAAGGTTTGAAAATTGGGATTTACACTGATAATTTAAAGCCAATAAATCTCTTTTCCCATATTAAAAGCTGCAATTCACTTTTTAATACAATGGCAGGAATATGGAAGAAAGAGCACAGTCTGGATGATTGTTTAATTGTAAATCAGAATAAAAAAATAATTGAAGGGCTTTCATCAAACTTATTCATTGTAAAGGATAAACAAATATTCGCGACAACTATTGATTGCGGTTGTGTTGATGGAACAATGCGCAAAACCATTATTGAGATTACAAAGAAGCTGGGTTTCGTCGTAAAAGAGCTTGATGGTTTTATTAAAGAAGATTTATTAATTGCAGATGAGGTTTTTCTTACTAATGCAATTCAGGGAGTACAGCATGTTGCCGGATTTAAGAACCGGAGGTATTATCATAACATTTCTGCAAAGCTTGTTTCGGCTTTAAATTCAATGATATAGTGTTTCTGAACCTAAAGCAGATTAAGACCACAGTCAGGACATTCTGATGCATCGCTTTCTATAGCTGAGCCACATGCAGGACACTTATTCCCGAATTCTACAAATACATCAGAGTTTTCATCAAAAACAAAACCTTTTCTTTTCAATTGTTCATTTAGGAATTCAGTGTTTTCATTATCGTATATAGAATTCAAGAAATCTTTCGCATGACCCTGTAATTCAATATAGTAGGCTTCAAACTCCTGATGAAATTTATTCTCGGAAATATTTTTAGTCTTTAGTTTTTCCTCAAGTTCTTTTCGTTTATCCTCAAGGGCCTTTGAACACTTAGCGAATAGTTCATCTTTTTCCCGACTAGGTTTGTACCCTATGCTTCCTAAGATAATTAGTGCAAGAGATGGAAATATAAAGGCAAAAATAGTCCAACCAACGCCGTTTCTGCCAACTAGTCTGGCTGCTTTAGGCATCCAAACCAAAACAAGTATTTTTACAAGAATCCCAACACCCACTACCAGACCTATAGATTCTCGATAGCCAGAATAAATAAAAAGTGCAAGAAGAATTATTCCAACGATTGAGAGCCCATTATTCGGATTACTTAATTTAAAAGTGTTTGGGAGTTTCTCATTCATCGTTAGAATTCTTAATCATGTGAATTGTAAAACCTCCCAAGATTATCACAATTAGTCCCATTACAATCCAAAGCCAAAGCTTTTTTACTTTTTTTAATCCGAGACTTGTCGCAGGTTTAATCAGAGTTTCAACCTTTCCTAACGATACAGTTTTTAGGTTGTTCGGAATGTTTTCACCAAAATATTTAATGTCATATTCAGGTTTATTCGCATGAGGATTTCCATAGTATAAATAATATTTAGCCTCTTTGGTAAATCTTGCATTTAAACTATAAACATCGCCTTCAAGGTCAATATTCTTTATTGTTAATGGCTCGTTGTCGTTATTGTATATTAGTATGCGGAGTTTATTTGTTATGTTTTCCGGTATTCTGTAAACGGGTTTTTCAAGAGAACTCAATACATTGCTATATATGTCTGAATAATATATCTGCCATTCTTCTTTTATTTTAACGCTATCAATTACTTTTTGAACTGTAATAGGTCTGTAAAAATCAAAGTTGTTGGCTGTTTCAATTGTAATTTTTGAAACTGGCATAGTTTTTTCCAGTGTAATGTCAACAATGGTAAGCTTAGCATTTGGGTCTTCCTGAACCTTGTAATGACTATTGAAGAAAACTGACTTTCCTTTTATTAGATCACATTGCTCAAGAGTTGCAGAGAGTAGCTTGTTCTTGTTCGAAGATTCCCAACTTACTCGGTAGAATTTATATTGAGCATCGGGGAACATTATTTTGTTAAATGAATACTTGACAAAATCGTTTGAAATTCCCACAATACGGTAATCATCTATAATCTCGTACCATTTATACCGGTTATTGCTCCCTTCAAGCCTGACAGATAAATTGTAGTTTTCATCGGATAAATCAAGATTTATTTGATTTATCGGTTCATTTTTTCTAGTTGCAAAGGAAGAGTAGTAGCGGGTTCCTGACTTCACCTGATTAATCAATCTAAATGGCATATCCAGGAATAAAAGCTTATCGCTTTGTTTTTTTATAATAAATGGAGCCTCTATTGTGTCGTTTTCCGCAGTAATACCTATTATTCTAATATCATCAAAATCAGGTTGAACAGAAGAAAATAATTCGTCCGGTAAATATACTTGATGCCATGAATCAGTAATTTCAGTGATTTCATGTCGGAATTTGTAATCCTGAAGTTGCGGAAATAAATTAACTGTTCCGCATGATAATAGAATGAAGGCTAATAAAGTCCTAGTTTTCATCTGATATCAGGTTTTTGTATTTATTATAGAGGAATGAAATTCCAAGGAAAACAACTCCTAATAAGATAAAAATGAGAGCCCTGGAAATAGCAGTCATATTGGATAAATCGTAAATAAATAATTTTAGCAATGTGAAGCCTAAAATTCCAAATGCTGCAATACGTATATGCGATTTTCTTTTTCTTATTCCATACACTACCATAAGTAAAGCATAGATGCCCCAGAAAATGCTTAATCCCATTTTATAAGAGTTTGGAACATCAGCAATGTTAAACCAATGAAATAGTTCGCTCGACAATACCCATAGCAGAGAGCCGGTCACAAGCAAATGAAATCCTATTTCCAGTTTTTTACCCAAGTAAACAAATAGTCTGTATGTACTAATAAGTATTAAGGCCACAAAAATGAAAGAGATATACCTTATTAGGATATTGTAAATTCCTATGTCGTAATATTCAGCCATTGTTTGATTAAGGTAGCTTTCGCGCAGTTCGCTAATTTCAAATAATGCACCGAAAAGGAATATTAAAAGAACAAAGGCATTGCATCCAAAAATAATCCAGGCAAAGATTTTTTTGCTTTTTAGTCCGATATTAATTAAAGTTAAAGCAGACATAAAAAGGAGAGAGTAGTTAAATAGCCACACTGTTTTGAATCCTCTTATATCGTGATTGTGATAGTAATTGGTGTAGCTGGATTCGGTAATTCTTTCAATTGCAGAATCGGTATATAGTTGATCCCAATAATTCGAAATTTCCAGCCAGAAGGCAAAGAAAACTGTTACTATTAAAAGTGATGGAATTACAACTTGCATGGTTTTAACTAATCCATTTTTCTCAACTGATTCAGTTCTGTTTTGAACATTAAAAGTCATTTTTAGAATATAACTAAATACAGCTATTACAAATACCGATGTTAAAAATGTAAGGTTTAAGAAAGGTGTAATTCTTGTTTCGGGTTGCTCCAGTATATAGTTGCCATAGCCTACCGACCAGTCCTGAATAATGCTGAAAAAGGCAAGAAAGATTAATGGGTAGGAGAGGTATTCATATATTTTAACACTTTTTGTTCTGCCAATCCAAAATAGAATTACAGCTTCGCCAGCCCATAGCATTGTAACCCAACCTCCATTGAATTGCACAGGAAATGCGATAGTGAGAAAAACAAGCACCATTCCTGCAACTAGGTAAAACAGATTTTTGTCCGCAAGCTTATTCGTATACAGAATATATGCAACAATGAAATGGACAAGCCCCGTAGCAACAGTAAATAGGCCAAGGTAATCTTCGCCAATGGTATTATTACTAAGTAGCGAATATCCAATGCCATAAAAAATGAATGAATTAAAAACGAGCAATACAATATCAAGAAAATCAAACTTTGTTGTTTTTCTTAGTTTGTAAACAATGAATGTAGCAAAGAACAAAATAAAATATACTACTAGGAATATAAGCGCCAAAGTAAAGTTCTCACTTGGTTTAAATGTGCTTAGGTACCAACTAAGATAAAGCAACCAGGTTATAGAAAAGGCTGAAAGATAGAGCAATTTCCAGTATCGCAGAATGGCTATAGTTAGAATTCCGGCATTTATTAATGCAGTATAGTTTAGCAAGAAAACAATCTGGCCAGAATTTTGACTTAATAAAAACGGTATTGCGTAAGCACCAACAAGACCGATATGAGCAATTATTTGTCGGTTGTAGTTTATTGCAGCAACAACAGCAACAATGGTCAGGAAAATAAGAAATCCAAAAGTTACACCTTGCGGCATTAACGAATAAAAACTGTAAGCAGCATAAGTAATGAAATATAATATAGCCATAGAGCCACTTAAGAGTACAGCACTAAATCCTTCAAATTTCTTTTTTAATTTAATAGCAAATCCCAGAAGTCCTAGTCCTAAAACATACCCAAGCATAATACGCATTTGTGGGCCAATTAGCTGGTTATCGAATGCATACTTAGCACCAATTGAAACCCCAATAACTAATATTATGATACCAATTTTATTAAATAGGTTTTCTCCAATAAACTTTTCAAAGTTTGATGGCCCTTTGGCTTTGGTTTTTATCTTTTTTTGTGGTTCAACAACAGTCTTTACCTGAGTTTTGATGGCAACAGGCTGAACATCTGTTTCGGGAATAGAAATATTATCTGGGCTAGCAGGCTCAACAACTTTTGGTTCTGTTACTTTAAGTTGATTTAGCTCTTGTTGAACTTTTAATATTTCAGATTGAAATAGTTCATGTTTTCTGATTAGCTCATTAAGTTTATTGTTGAGCTGTTCATAGTTTTGGTCTGCTGTACTCATATCAGAAAGTGTTGCTTAATGAGATAAATATAACCAAAATTTAAATGGAATACGTTTTTGCAATTATTTTGAAAACCAAACATTCCAATTAAAAAATGCAAATTAATGGGTAATACATTTATTCAGAACAGCCATGTGAAGTCTTTTAATTTCTTGATATCGTTGTTATTTGAGCTAGATTTTTCTGTGAAATTGAATAGCAAGAGCGTTAAACAAATGAGAGATAGATATGTAAGTCTCACAAGAGGAAGCTTCTTGTCCTCAAGGAGTCAAAATATTTGAATGGTTTTTAACTTATGGCTAAAGTCTTTTCCAAAAATTAATTCATCTCAGGATCTTCGGGGAAGTTTGACCACATTTTATATTTCTTACCCATTTTACCAAGCTTTCTTTTCCAATAATGGCGGTTCATTGGAAGCATAATTTCTTCAGATGGAATTGATTCAATAATCCAGGCATTTTCGGCCAATTCATCTTCTAACTGGTTTGGCGACCAGCCGGAATATCCCAGAAAGAATTTTATCTGGTTATTTGATATATTGCCCGAACGAAGTAGTCGTTCAATAACCTCAAATTCGCCACCCCAATAAATGTTGCCAATTACTTTAGTGCTATCAGGAACAATATCGCCAAGTGTATGAATGTAGTGTAAGGTGTCAGTATTTACAGGTCCTCCTAACGAAAGGTCAACGTCAACTTCCGGAAAATTCTCAACTATCTCGTTAATAGGAATGTCAATGGGTTTGTTTAATACAAAGCCAATTGTGCCTTCATCAGAATGCTCAGTAATAAGTACAATGGATCGCTTGAAATAATTATCCAAAAGGAAAGGTTCAGAAATTAAGATGCATCCTTTTTGTGGTTCAAGATTGTTATCGGGTTCAAAAAAATTGTAGTCAAGAATCATATAATTCTTTATTAAAGCATTACCAATTTAGTAATTAACCTAACATTACAAGCAAAATTAATCTAAAAAAAGAGATCTTCTTTTATGATAGTGTTAAAATGTCATTATTTTTAGGGAAATTCGAGGGTTTATCGGTATTCCTTGTAAACTTGCACTTTTAATGAACCAAATGTTGATCTGTCGGCAAGAATAGCATACGACACGAAATAAATTATGAATGTATGAAAACCCAAACAAAGCCTATCTCTCTATTTCTTTCACTTACACCCGTTTTTTTTCTTATTATATTTTTAGCTTCAAATGTAATAATCTTTGGTGATGACACACTTGGAGGTTCTAATCAGATTATTTTGATGTTTGCAGCCGCAATTGCAGCTTTAATAGCATTTTTTCATGGAATATCGTGGGATAAAACAAAAGACGCAATTGTTGCCAGCATTAGTAAGGCTATGCCAGCAATGTTGATATTATTGCTAATTGGTTCTTTAGCAGGAACATGGTTATTGAGCGGCACTGTTCCAGCCATGATATATTATGGACTGAAGATTATTCACCCTAAAATATTTTTACTTACTGCTGTTGTAGTTAGTGGACTGGTTTCACTTGCAACAGGTTCTTCATGGTCAACAATTGCAACCATTGGCGTTGCACTGTTAGGAATTGGAAAAGCATTAGGTTTTCATGAAGGAATAATTGCAGGAGCTATTATCTCAGGAGCATACTTTGGCGATAAAATGTCTCCTTTATCGGATACAACAAATCTTGCTCCCGCTGTTGCAGGAACAGACTTGTTTACCCACATTAGATATATGACCATAACTACTATTCCGTCAATTGTGCTTGCCATATTATTATTTGCAGTACTTGGTTTTGTAATCGATTTACAAAATGTAGATGCAAATATTTCAGGTGTAATTAGCTCCATAGAGGAATCTTTTTACATATCACCCGTGTTATTATTAGTACCTGTAATTCTTTTTGTAATAATAATAAAGAAAGTTCCTCCTTTGCCTGCATTAATGATTGGAACTCTGGTTGGCGGTATATTTGCAGTTATCTTTCAGCCCGACATAATAAAATTAATTGGAGGAGTAGAAGGAAATAATGCGGTTGATAGCATAAAAGGGTTCTTTGGGGCAATATTTGGTGGTGCAGATGGGACTTATACGGTATCTTCTTATAAAGCCTTTATGCAAGCAATGTTTGGCGATGTGAAAATTTCTTCATCCAACGAAATAGTAAATGAACTGTTTTCCACAACAGGAATGGCTGGCATGCTAAATACAGTCTGGTTAATTCTTGCTGCAATGATTTTTGGCGGAACAATGCAAGCTGCTGGGATGTTAGCAAGAATTACTCACTCAGTTATTCAGCGAGCTAAAACTACTGGTTCTTTAATTGCTTCTACAATTGGAACCTCGATATTCTTTAACCTTACAGCTTCTGACCAGTATATTTCAATTGTTGTGCCTGGTGAAATGTATGCCGAAAGCTATAAAGAGCGTGGATTAAAGCCAGAAGTTTTAAGTAGAACCCTTGAAGATGGAGGAACCTTAACCTCTGTTTTAATTCCCTGGAATACATGCGGTGCAACACAATCGAAAGTGCTGGGAGTATCTGTATGGACTTATTTGCCTTACTGCTTTTTCAATATCATTAATCCTTTTATGGCTATTCTGATAGGCTACCTCGGATATAAGATAAGAAAGATTGATACTAAACCCGAAATAAAGAAAGAAGATAGTACTGTTTAAAATAAGTTGGCGGTCATTGTGGCTGAAGTGGGACAATAACCATAAGTCCTTTTTATAATGAGAAAGAGAATAATTGAAAAAAACTAAATATTTAACTTATGTGGTTATATCTCAACATTAGAAAAACCTGTATAAATGGATTCACTACTATTGTATTTGGATTTCTTGGACTTCAATCTCTGGCTGCACAAACAATAATCAATGATACAAATAATACATCTTTAGAAGACACTTTACGAGAAGTATATTTCAAAGTCGAGGAAATGCCTAAATTTAATCAAACAGGTGATTTGAATGACTTTAGATTTTATTTATTGCAGAACCTACAGTTTCCTGATTCTATTGCAGAGTGTTTAATAACAACATTTTATTTAAGTTTTATAATTGAACCATCTGGAGAAACATCAAATATTGAAATTATAATGCGTGGCTCAGAATATTGTGACACAACCGTGGCCAGATATTACGAAAGAACCTTTATGGATGTGATGAAAAAGGCTCCGAAATTCGAACCTGGTAAGCAAAGAGGCAAACCTGTTCCCGTCCAAGTTACATTTCCATTAAGGGTGCATTTCCAATGAAACTGATTCTGCAACTAATATTAATAGCAAAACATGATTTGATAATGTAAAAAGCATAATGACTCTGCTTATTTCTTCTGCATTATAGGTTATGATGATTTTACAGATGAATTCTGGATATTATAAAACAACATACCGTCAATAATGGGTATTGTTCTTTGGTGGTTTTGTGGTTTTCGAGCGTTTGTTCAAATTTTCTTATTATGTAACCTGATAAGTTTGAGCTATGAAATCGCCAACGAAACCATACCCGAAACGATATAGGAATTTCGAATTGTTTATTTCAGAGTTAACAGAGAATGGTGACGAGTTGCAATACTTGAAGACATATTCTGGTTCAAGCATCCGCTTCGACTCTTTATTTTAGTTTATTGATATAAATAAGAAAGGTCCAAGGGATGCTGTCACTAAACCTTAAACCATTCTCTCTGTTTTATTGTTTGCTTTTATAAGCTTGGACTAGTGGGGGAAAAGAAAGTCAAAAATACAGCACCACAAGTGTTGTTAAAATAGTTGCCAGGGCAGCAAAAAAAGCAGGAATACACAAGAATGTTACACCGCATACCTTAAGACATAGTTTTGCAACACACTTACTGGAGGCAGGTGTGAATCTAAGGAA
>JBNKCO010000063.1:0-3329 GCA_050287785.1 Bacteroidales bacterium | reverse complement strand
ATTTCAATAGTAAACTTAAGTTTTCCTTGAAGCCTCATTTCTTCCAGTTCAAGATAGAGTTGCAGAGCTTCAAATTCATCTTTCAGAGGTATAGCCTGATGCTGAGAGTTTTCTAGAATAATGCGGATTAAACGAGAAAATTTCGTTAGGTATTTATTTGAAAGTGCTTTCTCGTTTTGGTAAATAAAATATTGAATAGAATTAAGAGAGTTAAAAATGAAATGAGGATTCATTTGCTGAGAAAGAGCTTGCTGACGGAATTTCTCAATTTCTTGTTGTAGTAGGTTTTTGTTTTCAATAAATTCTTTTTCAAGCTGATTACGTTTCTCAATTTCTCTAATCCGTATTCTATAAATAATTAGAAGAATTATGCTTGTTAAAGCAATGGCAATAATAAACATTAATGATATGAACCACCAGGTTTTCCAAAATGGGGGTTTAATTCTGATTCTTATTTCAACCGGCATCTCGCTTTCGATATTGTTTTCATTTATTGCTTTTGCCTGAAAAGTGTAGTTTCCAGGAGGAATATATGAAAGCTGAATATTTCGGCTTGTTGTAGATATCCAGTTTGTGTCTTTTGAAGAACTAGTTAATCGGTATTTGTATTTTACATTTCCTAATTGTTTGTATGCTAATCCAGTTAGCTTTATCTCAAAAGAGTTTTTATTGTATCCTAAAGTATATTGGTCTAGCAAAATAGTATCCCAGCTATTAATTTTTATGTGCTCGATGTAAATAGGAGGAGGGGTGAAATTAGGCTTATATTTACCGTGTTTTATAATATTAAGCCCTTTGTTTGTGGCGATAAATGCACTGGAATCATTAACGTATATGTCATTGATTTCATTTGATAAAAGGCCATGAGCAATATTTAAACTCTGAATGTTAAAAGTTTTATTGTCTAGATTAATCATATAAGCCCCACCTCCTTTGGTGCCAACCCACATTGTATCATTATTATTAAAGAAAGAGGTGATGAAGTTGCTGTTTAAACCATCTTTGGTTGAGATGTTGTATGTTGTATCAGCATCAATTACAATTATACCATAGGCCTTTGTTCCTACCCAGATTAAGCTGTCATTGTTTGTTTTTTCTAAACAATTAATTCGATCTTTAAGGCCAATATGATTGTTCGGATATTCTTTAAATTCCTGTAAATAGATATCAGACTCCCATAGTCCGATGTCGCAACCTAAAAGAAGCCGGTTTCTCGATATTGTTAGAATTGAATAAATATAGGTGCTTTTCTGATTGTTGACTCGGTGAACCGAAGAAAATTTATCATGAGTAAATTTATAAAGACCACCACGCATACATAGGTAGCTTACCGTATCTGAGATGTGATGTATTGTTTTTGCGCCCACATGAGATATTTCAGATAATTTATATTGAGTTTGTTTTTGAATATTCTTCTTATTATTTATTGGTGATATTTTATATACTTTACAGCTTGAGGAAATATATATATCGCCTTTATCATTGCATTTCAAGCTAGATAGCTCTTGACAGAATTTAGTTTCTAATAACTTTACTTTGGGTATAGGTTTTCCATCTTTTAGTTTTCCGATGCAGCCATCGTTGAGCCCAAACCAAATATCATTTGAGTTTGCATCAATTCTATCCACACGATTACTTGATAAATTCGAATTATTAGTAGTTAGAGACTCAATTTTTAATTCTGGTATAAAGTATACCCCATCTGAAAGGGTTGAAAACCAAGCTCCATTTTCATTATCAATTAATACAGAGGAAATAGATTTGCCTTTGAATAATGAATAAACTGGTTCGGAATCAATATTAAAATCTTTATAGCAATAAACTCCATTTGTTGTGCCAACCCATAAATTTGAATTGTGATTAGATAACCAAATGATTGCATAGGGGAATTCTTTTTTATGAAAAATAACTGAGTCCTGGATAGTGAAAATTATCTTATTATAAGAGAATGCAACTTTGTTTTTTAACTTAGTTGCTGTCCTGAAATACCTGGCTCTTAGTTTTTTATTTATTACTAGCTTGTCTTTACATTCTTTATTATGAAATTGAAAAGGAAAGCTATCTGAGTCGTAGATTGAAAACTTATTTATTAGTACATTATTGGGATTTATATATAACAAATACTTTGAATTTTTCTTAAGTAATTCTCCGTTAGTATTAATTTGAAATATTCCATTGTCTCTATCGCAATAATATACTGTGTTATTTGTATCAACAAAAAATGTCTTTTTTATAGGGACAGGATTTTCGATAATATTATTCTTGATAATACTATTATGTTTATATAAGTGAATGTTTCCTTCATGGTAATAAGATAATTTTGCGGAGAATGAAATAAACCAGAGCTTTCCTTCAAAATCCTCGTAAATTTCAAAAATAGTATTGTCAGGTAATCCATCCTCAATTGTAAAATTCTTGAACTTATATCCATCAAACCGACTAACTCCATTATCGGTTGCAAACCAGATATAACCTTTAGAATCTTGAAAAACATGGTATACTTCAGAGCTAGGTAAACCATCTTCTGTTGTGAACTGTGTGTAGTTGTATGATTGAGCAAAAGTAGAAAGTCCTAAAAAGAGAAAAGAAATGAATGTGAATTGCCTAATCATGCATGCAATTTTTAGTTTTCGACAGACAAATATGTTCATTTTATTACATAAAACAAACATTTCACAACACGGGAAGGGGTGTACACAACAACTCTAAAATAGTTAGTGGTTTTTTTTGTTGTTTTACAATCGTAGATATATGTTACTTAGCAATCTTTTAAGAGCATTATTAGTATGCTGAAATTGAAAACCCTTTAAAAACACATTTTCCGTTAGGCGTAAAAAAAAAGAAATGTTAGGCTTAGATTTCGACTGTTGCAAGATGTTCATGTATGAGCAATTTGCAACAGTTTTTTTATAAGATGGATTGAGTTTTTTGGTTTTCAACTAGTTTTAATTTCAATGCTACTCTGCTTGGGTATCTTTAACTCAACTCTTGTTCCTGTAGCTGCACCGTCATTCATTAAATCGGTATAGCTAATTGTGTTCTTTTCACCATAAGTGCTATTCAATAGAGAAAGTCGTCTTTCTGTAATCGAGGCACCCAATGATTTATGTAGCTTTTGTTTTCTGGCTTGTATTTCTTTTGCTTTTTCTCTTCCAACACCATCATCTTCTATGATGCAAGTAAAGTGATCGGTATTTTCAATCAATTTTATAATAACCTTTCCTTTGTCTTTTTTGTTGACAATGCCATGCCAGATTGCATTTTCTGCAAATGGTTGTATAAGAAGTGGAGGGATAGTGTAAAACTCAAGATTAATTGATTTGTCTATT
>JBNKCO010000062.1:0-12095 GCA_050287785.1 Bacteroidales bacterium | reverse complement strand
CCACAAGTGTTGTTAAAATAGTTGCCAGGGCAGCAAAAAAAGCAGGAATACACAAGAATGTTACACCGCATACCTTAAGACATAGTTTTGCAACACACTTACTGGAGGCAGGTGTGAATCTAAGGAACATACAAAACTTACCAGGTCATAATTCAACAAAGACTACTGAAATTTATACTCACATAGCAAATAATTCATTTTCAAATATCATAAATCCGATCGATTCATTACATTTGAGTTCATGACACAATGGGAATAAATACCACTAGTGGTATTTATTCGGCTGTTGTGCTTCATGCTGAGAGACATACTACTATGAAAAATTCTTTACATAAATATTTGACAGAACAATCACACCTCACTCAAGATGAGATAGAAATAATTTTGAATAGTTTTAAAGTTGTAGAATTAAAGCAAAATGAATTCTGGATAAAAAGAGGTGAGATATGTAAACAGTTAGCTTTTATTGATAAAGGGATTTTGAGGATAATTAATGAAATTAAAGAAGTTGAATCAACTGTCCAGCTAATATTTGAGAATTCATTTACTACATCTTTAACAAGTTTTGCTTATCAGACTAAAAGTGAATGGGGAATTCAGGCGTTAACAGATTGTAGATTATTTGTAATTGACAGAGATGTTCATTTAAAGTTGGTTTATGAATATAAGAATTGGCTGGAAGTCGATAATGTACTTTTACTTTTAGCCTATACTGATTTGGAAAACAGACTTTTTGCCCAGCATAATTTAAGTGCAGAACAACGTTTCAATAAATTATTTTCTGAGAAACCTGAAATATTTAATCAAATTCCATTAAAATATATTGCTTCTGTTTTATGTATTACCCCAGAGACATTAAGTCGTTTACGAAAAAAACATCTAACATAAATTCTTGATTTTGGTCAAGCGATAGTTTCATGCTTTTTTTTGATTTTTACACATATAATCAAAAAAGTTAAACTATGAATGAAAATTTATTATTTTGGATTTATATTGTTAATGCAGTGATTTTGATAAACCATGAAATTGATTCTGCATATTGGCAAGAATGGAAATTGTTAAATCCTAAAGATGAAAATGGAATAAACGGATTTCTCATCTTACATTTTCCAATGATTTTTGCGGTTTTGTTTGGATTGGTTTTAGTTGAAAACGGACATTTTGCAGGGTTGATTATTTCACTTTTTGTTGGAGCAAGTGGAATTTTTGCATTCTTTTTTCATTTTTATCATCTGAGAAAAGGTCGGCATGAATTTAATAATTGGCTTTCTAAATTAATCCTTATAACTACTCTTCCTTTATCAATTTTTCAAATAATACTTACATTGATTGAGTTATTTTAGTATATGGAAAACAAAAAAATAATCATTTATGGTGGAACTGGATTCTATGGACAAAAAGTTGTAGAGAAACTACTTCAAAAGAATCAGTCTGTAAAAGTTGTTACCCGTAATATAGAAAATTCAAAAAGACTGTTTGGCGATAAAGTCGAGGTATTTCAAGGTGATGTTACTGAATCGGGAGTGATAAAAGAGTCATTAGAAAATGTTAGTGCCATTGTAATCTGTCTTTCGGCAATGAGCAATAAACTAATCCGGAAAATGAAAGAGATTGAGCAGGATGCTGTTTTCGAAATTATGGAAGAAGCACAGAAAGCAAACATCTCTCGATTAGTTTATATGTCGGGATACGAAATGAGAAAGCAACTTCTACTTGACTTGAATATCCTCGAATTTGGAGAAATCAAAATCGCCATAGAAGAAAAAATCAGTCAATCGGCTTTTAATTGGACAATATTAGGTGATGCACCTGCATTTGAAATGTTTTTTGCATTTACAAGTAAAGGGCGAATGATAGTTCCTGGAGGTGGATTAAAAGCTTTTCCGACTATTTCACCTGAAGATGTTGGTGAAATAACCGCACAAATCGTAATGCGTGATGATTTGAATGGGAAAAGAATTAAACTAACAGGACCGAAAGCCTATTCATTTCCCGAAGTTGCAAAACTAATGACTGACATAAGTGGTAAACAGATAAAACACAAGAAAATACCTTTGTTTGTAATAAACCTTGTGTCATTTGTATTATTACCTTTTACTCCTTTCGTTAGGTATTTATATAAGAGTTTAAAAATGCTAAATAACTTTCCTTCTGATTTGGCAGAGGGTGTACCTCAAGATTACAAATTACTAAGAGAGTTGTTTGACTATGAGCCAGTAACATTGGAAATGGAGATTGATAAACGTGTAAAAGAAAATAGATTGTAAAAAATAAAGCACGAAAGCACAACACGCAATATACGTAAGCCGGGTGATGTGGGTAATTTGAACTTTTGTACATTTACTCAAAATTGTAACGGTTTGATAATTTGGAGCTCCGAAATCCCGGCCTCCGCATATTGCCACCGTTAGCGGGCATTATGACGTACCACCTAAACAAAACTAAATGAGAAAAATAACAATAATTTTTATGACTTCGATATTGACATTGGTTTGCAGTTGCCAAAATGCTGTAAATCATGATTATTTGATATCGGATATAAATATAATTGATGTAACAAATGGAAATGTGTTGGCTCACCAATGGATTGGGATTGATAGTAATCGAATTACAAAGATTTATAATAATCAAGTAAGTCCTTCGATATCAACCAAAATAATAAACGGTGATTCAAAATTTCTTATACCCGGATTATGGGATATGCATGCACATTATCATTGGAACTATGAATTGACAGCTCCATTATGGGTTGCTAATGGAGTAGTAGGTCTTCGAGAAATGACTGGTGATATATTTAATGTTAATAAGATTAGAGAATTGATGGGTTCAGGAGTGTTATTTGGACCCGAAATATTTACATCCCACGAGATTTTAAATGGTCCGTTCTCATATAATCCCCCCAAATATTTAATTGAAGATTCCGTTACAGCATTCAAATCAGTGATTGAGCAAAAAGAGCTAGGTGCAGACTTTATGAAAATTTTGAGTCATTTGAATAGAGAAGCTTATTTTGCGATAGCCAAACAAGCAAAGAAGATAGATATTGATTTTGCTGGTCACTTGCCTGAAAGTGTTTCAGCTTTTGAGGCGATTAAGGTTGGGCAAAAATCTTTAGAACATAACCTTGGTATTTTGGAAGCAACTGCGAATGGTTCAGATACAAACTATACATATTTTAAGAGTTTAAAAGGTGAGGATTTGAAATGGAGAATTGATATGTATGATTTTCTAATTCAAAATCACAGTAAAATATTACTTGATAGTTTGATTCGTCAACTTGCAAATAGTGATACTTGGTTATGTCCAACAATGGCCGCTTTAAATGGTATTGCATATAAAAAGGAAGATTCCTTCGTATATGATTATCGAAATAAATATATACCTCAAGATATGGTTGAGCAATTTTCAAATATGTCTCTTAAAGATACGGCTTGGAATTTAGTGCTAAGGAGAAAGTATGAATTTGATAAAAGTCTATTTAAAAAAATGATTAATGGAGGAGTAAAATTTTTGGCTGGTTCTGACTTCCCATGCAAACAAGTGTACCCAGGATTTAGTTTACATGAAGAATTAAAAATACTAAAGGATGCAGGATTTTCGCCATTACAAGCATTACAAACAGCGACTTTAAATCCAGCGATTTTCTTAGATAAATTAGATGACTATGGAACGATTGACAATAATAAAATTGCCAGTATTTTGATATTAAATAGTAATCCATTAGATAAAATTGAAAACACTAAAGATATTGAAGCAGTATTTTTAAAAGGCAAGTATTTTACAAGAAATGATTTAGATAGTTTATTAAATATTCCAGTGTATTGAAAAATAACGACCCGCCAACACACAATATAAAACAGTTGGGGTTCAGTGGTTTGCGGGGCTTTGGTTCTCGCTCCAGCGTTTTCCTCGGTGGATACAAACGCGCTCCGAAAACCCAACCGTTTCATATTGTCAAACGTTGTAAGCAATAGAAAAAAACACTATAATATAAACCTTATACTATGAAAGAAGAAGAAAAAGACAATAGAATAAAAAATAGAGAGAGTTGGCTGAAAATTATTGTCGTCGTTGTTTTTTCGATGTTAATAGCCTATAAATTAGCAATATCTGATTTGAATTTCGATTTTACTAATTTCGATTTTTCCGATTTGCTCTCATTAATTCTTGCATTATTTGCAATTGGCTTATCAGTCACATTCTACTTTAAAGCTACAGATACAAGTAATCAATTTTATGACAACACTTATAAATTCACGAAAGATATATCAACTATATTAGGTCGGATTGAAGCTGGATTCGGGGAAAGACTACGACACTTAGATGAAGGATATACAGGCTTGAGTGAGAAAATTGTTGGGGCTGCTGGTAAAAAGAATATTGAAGAAACGAAAGAGGAAATAGAGAAAGAGAAAGAAAACCTTAAAAGGGAAGTTGCCGCCAGAAAAGACATGATTAATTCCTTGATAGAAAAAGCACAATTACAAGAAGGAGAAAAAGAAAAAATTAAAAAGGACTTACTTGAAAAAGAAAAGGAAATCGCACGAAAAAATAGAGAATTAACTTATCTATCAGAAAAACTGGAGATTAATGAAAATAAAATTGAATCCTCAATTCATCCAATAATAAAACATACTTTAAGTAAAATATTTGAAGACATGGAAGAGCCGAGAAGAATTTTGAAATATCCAATCTCATTAGTATCTCGTAAATTCGGATTCCAAAATATTGATTTAACAGCAAGAGAGGTTGCTTATCTAAGGAAGTATAGTATAATTGAGGAAGACGGTTCATTAACTGTGCATGGTGTGAAAATATTAAGGGATATGGTTCGGGAGATATCTGAATAGACAACTACTGCTTACAACAATGTGTATAATTCATAAGGGTTTCAGAGGTTTTCGAGCGTTATCACCCGCATCAATTTTGGGTGGTAACTTGATAGGTTTGAAGTCCGCAATCCCTTACGAAATCATACACTCAACGTTACCATGCATTTAAAAACTGCACATATCTGTTATAATTATTATGAATTTCAGATTACGAAAACGAAAGTCTAAAATGGGGAAAGCATATCTCAAAGAGGCAAAGGATTTTATTAAACAATATCCTGAATTAGAAGCAAATTTCAGAGGATGTTCTGAAAAAGAGATTGATGATTTGCAAGAAATATTGAATGTTAAGATACCAGAAGCTTTCAAAGAGTTTTTAAGATGGTTTGGAAAAAGTGGTGGTCGGATTTTAAGAGGAACAGATTATTACTTTAACTATTTATCTGGAAATGCATATGAAGATTACAAAGAGGAGGGCATAGTATCGCCAGACTACAATATGAAACTTGCAGGTATTGAGATTTTAAGCAGGAACAAATTTGATGGAAAAGCTATACTTGAAGATTCAATCGTTTTTATGTGTCACCAAGGTTATGCCATGGAATATATTAAAACAACAGATGGCGAGAATCCGCCTGTATACATATTTGTAGAGCAAGGAGACTGGTTGAAAAAAGGTCCGACGCTTTGGGCAGAATCCTTCAGTGAATACATGATAAATATGTTGAAAAATGAAATTGACGCATTGAAGAAAATAGGACAATTATAAAAAACGCATGGTAACACTGTATATACAAAATGGGCGAGATTGTAGTAAATTCAGGGGTTGTAGCCCGCTTCAGAATTGTAACGGTTTGATAAGTTTGAAGCCCGCAATCGCCCACATTTGCATATACTTGTACGTTATGGGCAAAATGAAGAGCGACCCTGCAAACAATAAAATTTCATGATTGATAGATAAATGAAAGAACTGAAAAATAACATAGGATTTGATTTAGGAACAAGTAAATTCCGATTATACAAGGATGGTAAGCAGATAACTGAAATTCCTGCTCGTATCGAGATTGGAGATGAGAAACATGAAAAAGTCATTATCAACGGCAAGATTGCTGATTTCAATGGAACAGAGACATTACTCAGACAGGAGATTAAGAAAATTCAGAAACCATTCCTTGGATTTTTATATCCGACTTTTACTTCACTCGTGTCGGTACCTTCTGACATGAGCGAGGTTGCATTGAGAGCGTTTCGAGATGCAATGGAGCATGCTGGAGCAAAAACTTGTTTTATGCTTAACGATTGTTTTATTGCCTCAACTGGATTAGAGATTGATATTAAAAATTCAACTTCAATGATTGTTGACTCTGGTGCAGGTAAGACAAGCATTACGACAACAAAGGGATATGAAATTATAAAAAATGACATTCTTGATATTGCAGGATTAAATCTTGACGAAGCGATTCAGTCATATTTAAGCAGCAAATACGACTTGATTGTTGATTTAAAAGTAGCTGAAAAATTAAAGATTGAATATGCAGACTTTAGAGAAAATAAGCATATTGATAAAACTGTAAGGATTACTGGACAAGTTAAACAGTCTGATAGTGTCAAAGACATTAAAATTCAAAGCTCTGAGATAACGGAGTGTTTGAGAAATGATATTGAACTACTTGTTGAAAGGATTATTCGCCACTTTGAAAATTTGGAGGATTCTGATTCAGAAAAGATTAAAATGACTGGTGTTTATCTAATAGGTGGTGGATTTAAATTAAACGGATTAATAGACTTGATTTCAAAAAGGATTATTGTAAATTCAAAATCATACGGATTTAGTAATGATTACATGAAAACTGGTCTTGAAAAAATACAAGCAAATCCAGGAGAATTATTAAAATACATGATGATATAAAAACATTCAGCCCATAACAAAGGGTATAGTTCATTGGCGGATAGGAGGTTTGCGAGCGTTTGTTTTTCAAATTTTCTTATCTTGTAACTTGATTAGTAAGAGCTATGAAATCGCCAACGAAACCATACCCAAACCGTTGTGTGTAAGCCTTATTGAGCATTATTGATATTCAAGAGATGAAAATAATTAGTATAATACTATCCTCATTGTCAACGCTAGTTGTCCTGATAGCTATTATTTTTGAAGGTAGATTTAAGCGAGATAATAATGACAATAGAATAATAAACCTTAAATCTGAGTTTTTAAGACTTTCAAATCTTGGTTGGATATTAATAACTCTTACAATTTTAATGAATTTAGGAAATGGCTATGTCACATACAAAAGTATTGTTGACAGCGAGGAACAATATACTGAAGATACTATTAGATATACCAAATTATTAAATGAGTCTTATGATGTAAATTTAAAACTTAAGAAAAAAAGCATAGCCGACAGTATAAGGATAAACAAATTAGAAAGACTCTCTGTAAATAATGGATTAAAAAGTGATTCCATACGACAAGAAGTATTTAACAATTCAATAAAAACGATAGAAGAGCATAGAAATTCTATAGAAAGAGAACGACAAAATACTTACGTTCATATGCTGATCGAAATAGAAGATAACTTAACGAAAGTTTATAGAAATTTTCAAGAAGATCATATTCGGGGATTTCTTAATATTGACAGTTTTATTAAGACTCGACTAAAAAACAAATATATCATAAAATATGGGTCTATTTCTAGTAATTATAGCATTGTTGATCAACTTGCAGAATTATCAGAGATAGTTGTTAATGTGAATGATTATGCAGATTTAGCATGGAATTATGATAAAGGATCCTATAATAAACAAATTAGTATTAATATGCTTTTAAGTAATATTCAATCAGCCGAATCATATTTATTATCTTTATATATACGAACCGCAAAAATTGATAACTATAAAGAATTTGAAACACTTGATTTTAAATCACCTCTTCCTAACTTTGATAAGAAATCTATAGAATCTAATTTAAGATTAAAAAACAATAAGAAATTAAAAATTGATTAAGTATATAATAGCAACTTTATTAATGGCCAACACACAACAATGTATAAAAAACATAAGTGGCTCAGTGGTTTACGGAACTTTGGAGCATTTAATCAGCTCCGCCAAATCTGCGATTTGACGGTTTGTTTAATATTATAAATTTGTGTCAAAACGCAAATTTGGCTCAGTGTAAATTGACAGGTAAGTGCTTCGAAAATCACTTACGTTTCTTATACTTACCGTTGGGTACAAGCGCTCAAAGACCGACAAACTAAACAGATATATATGAAAACAATTTTAAAATTTATTTGCCTTTTGATTATATTCTCCTGTTCTTCAAATAAAGGCAAGAATTCAAAATCAAGAAACAGATTTCCAATAATCATTGACTCTTCAAAATTTGTTAAAAATCTTGATTATGAAAAAATCACTTACTCAAAGATTAGTGACAATGAAAGAAGTAAATACAGCATTAATAAGATTACGGAAAAACATGGAGATAAGTATTTGTTTCTTTTTTATCTAGTAGATAGTATTCCGATTTCTGATAATTTAATGTTACTAATAACTTATTCAGCAAGAAATAATGAAATCGGATTAGATGCATATTTCGAAAAATATAATTTAGCAACACTAGATAATAATAAAAAGCCCATTGAGACGATTGAGATTGCAAAGTATGAAGCACATTTTGGATTAACTGTGATGAAAACATGTACAATTAATGAGAAATCTGAGATTATGATAAAAACAGTTGAGCAAAAAGAGAATTTTGATGATGGAGAACTAACAGAGACTATGAATATTGAGAAATATATAATTGACGATAATGGTAAAATAAAGAAATCGCCAGTACCCAACACGCAATAAAAAACATAGGGCGGAAATTGCTAAATTTGAACGATATAACATTTAATAAGCGGCTCGGTAATTTGATACGTGGGAGCTTCGAAATGCCCTACATTTCTTATTGCCATACGTTATAGGGCATTTAAAAAGACACAGCCATACACATGAGAAAACGACTAATAATAATATTGATTTTGGGATTAATTGGAATTTTGACTCTGAAGTTAGTGTCAAAACCATTTGCCAATACAGATACGATTATTGGACGGATTTCAAATATCTTAAACAAGAACAATACTATTGACCTGAACTGTATCGGAATTGAAAAAAAAGAAATAAATATTACTTGGTATCCTGAGATGATTGATACAAATCAAATTATAAGAAAAGGACGACAAGTAGGGAAAATCGGATATGAATATGGTCCTAATAGATTTCGGATTTTGTTAAAAAATGGTTTGGTATTTAATGTTGGTCATTTTAAGACAAATAACTGGCATTCTCATCGATATGAGATTGGGATTACCAAAGACACACTTGGATATAAATTGGAATTTATTGCAAAGGGACCTGATTTCGAAAGGATTGAGCAAGATTTTAATTTAAAAGGAGCGCCAAATGGACAAATAATTGCATATTATAAAAATGGAGTATGTTCATTTAAAGGAAAGTATGTACAGGGATTAAAACAAGGACACTTTATTTATTATCATAGAAATGGGAAAGTTCGTTCTACGGTTGATTATCTAGATGACGAGTTACACGGATACAAAACCGACTTCGATGAAAATGGCAATATAAAATGGAAAACAGAATACGTAAACGGACAAAAAATAAAAAAGAATGAATAAAGCTTTTAAAATTCTTGGCTTATATGTTTTAGGTATTCTTTGTTTAGGACTATTTTTTTATATCGACAATTCACAAGAATTAAGTGAATTTTTGGAGAAAGCAGACCGCTTTAGAACAGACTTGGGCTTTGGTTTTTATACAATAATAGGATTAGTTAAATTAGTGTCTTTAATTGCTGGGATTGCAATTCCATTAATGCTGACAATTATGATAATAAGACAAAAATTAAGGAAAAACGCCCTATAACAATGTATATACAAAATAGGCGAGATAGTAGTAAATTCAACGGTTGTAGCCCGCTTCAACTTTTCAACGGTTTGATAGGTTTGAAGCCCGCAATCGCCTACTTTGCATATACTAAACGTTAGCAAAAATTAAGCCCCGGATTTAACCAATAAAACATAGATACATGAAAAAAGGATTCTTAACCTTGTTAATGATAATTTTCTTACTGAATATTGATGCTCAGCAATCTAAAAATGGTTCAATGTTAATCATTGGAGGTCATTCAAAGGACAAATTATTTTTAAAGCATTTTGCCGATTTAATTGGCAGCAAAGATTCATTAATTGTAGTAATTCCAACAGGAAGACCAGCGCACGTTTTGGCAAGGGACTCCGGTTTTGTGAATCTAAAATCAAGATTTTATAATTTCGGATTTAGCAATGTAAGTGTTTTGCATACTTTGGATAAAAAAGTAGCAAATAGTGACAGCACTGTTGAGAATTTGAAAAGAGCAAAAGGAGTTTATCTGGTTGGTGCAGGTGGAACTGGCGGATTAATTAAAGCCTATCATGGAACAAAGGTTCAACAAGAAATTAGAAATGTATATAACCGTGGTGGAGTAATTGCAGGATCTTCAGCAGGTGCAATGATATTTGGAGAATATATTGGTGAGCGAACAAAAAGTGATGATTCATTCACAACATTTGGGTACACGGGCGATTTAGACACGAGTCTTAATTTTTTGCCAGGGACAGTTTTTGAGGTTCATTTATTTGATGATAATCGTCAAGACAATTTATCTAAAGTTATAAAACATAATCCCGATCTTTTAGGAATTGGAATAGATTGGCAAACGGGAATAATAGTAAAAAACGATATTTTGGAGGTTGTAGGATTACATTATGCAGCAATTTATGATAGCAGTTACCATGATAAATATTTTGTTTTACAAAAAGGAGACCGATATCATCTGAAGGAACGCAGATTAATGAAACCAAATGAAGGACGAGGAGAAATTAAGTTATTAGAATCTGAACTTAAGGAATATGTTGGCTCATACACAGAAAATTCAGGAGCGATTCTTTCTTTTAGTATAAAGGACGGAAAGCTTTATGTTGGAGAAAACATATCAGTACAGGGAATTGAGGTTTTCGCTGAGAAAAAGGATTTCTTGTTTATTAAAATAGTTAATAAGCAAATGGTCTTTAAACGCAATGACAATGACAAAATAATAGGATTTACAATTGAGCCAGATGGAGACTTTTTTAGACTAATAGAATAACTTTTGCTAACAAAAAATATAGGTCATTTGGCAGATAGTGCTAAATTTGAGCATGTTAACATTTAATAAACAATGTAGCGGTTTGAGGTTGGTGTTTCAAATTGCCAAACGCCCCATATTATCAACGTTAGGCGTAATTGAGTGACGAGCAATACGATAACCAAACAACACTAAGATTAGTTTACTTTAAAAAAAGATTATGAGAAGAGTATTAAACCATATTTTTATTGTAGCAGTAAATTTCTATTTGTTAACATATTTGATTGGAATAGGATTAATGATTTCCACTATTGTCTTTGGACCGTTAAATCTAATGATTAGTTTTTTTTCCATGATATTGATTTTGATATTGAGTATTGTATATGAAACAATTAGAAATAGGTTTAAAATTCAATCTTTTGGAGAGCACCTTGTTAGCAATACTGATAAGTCTGATATTCTTAAACAAGACAAAGCTGTGTCAATTACTAGAATTCCTCTATTCATACTGATTGTTTTGACACTTGTTATTAGTGGTAATTTACTGGATGGATTATCAGAAGGACAGGTTTTCCCGATAGGTACAATAGTTATGTTTAGTATTTTAACTATGAGTTTGTATTATGGGATTAAGAATTTTATGATAAGTTATAAAATAGATTCAGTCCTTCTAATAATTTTTGGACAGATGTTAACTGGCTTAGCTTTTAAATTTTCTCCCAAAGCACCACTGACTGGAGATTTGATGTTTAAGGTTTATTCAGTTATAAGCATATTATGGCTGATTATTGGATTGATTTATATTTTGAGTAGGAAGAAAGCAACATACGCCTAACAAAATGTAAATTTAATGGCCGGGATGATGTTATTGCAAAGCTTTTTACTTTTACTTAAATTTGTATCGCTCGGATACGAAAGTGCAATTAATTCGGCCACTAAAATTTACACAAACCGTTGTGGGTAATTGCAAAAAAACGCACATGGACAATTTGATGAACAATATTCGAGATGTTTTTTCAATCTTTCATGACAGAGGAATAATTGATTTTACAGGTGATTTGAATAAATTGACCTTAAAGATTCAATGCAATTAC
>JBNKCO010000061.1:0-30159 GCA_050287785.1 Bacteroidales bacterium | reverse complement strand
GGGTTTAGCTCAACATAAATTAAAACACAATTGAAGCTTTAATTTGCTTGCTTGTGGCTTCTAAAAAGGCTGTAAACATTTATTTGTTGCGGCTTTTTTTGTGTTCAACTGTGCCTTAATTCCTAATTTGTTGTACGCTGGTCATTGTACAATTAATCTCTATTATTTCAGATTAATAATAATCTCTTTCGCTTCAATTGACTCATCATCATCAGGATTATTTTTGTCATTGAGGTCATAAACCTTTGCATTACCTTTTAAAATAATCTGATTATCACTCTTATCAACTTTGTTTGCTGAATACTGCAAACTACCATCAATTAACCAGTCTTTCGGGTATTCCGTAACAACCTTGTTTTCAAAAAACTGTCCTTTTATGAACAATGAGTTAAATTCTTCAGTCTCTTTATCAATTGCCATTAATCTTACATTTTTGACTTTAACTCCTCTAAGTTTAAAAGTCATGTCTCTTCCTATTAATAATCCCTTTTGCTCCATACAACCATAACATGAAAAATCAAAAAATGGCAATTCTGAATTTGAAGCATTCTCAATTATTTCTTCATCACCCTTTGGAGAATTGGAATCTTGAGCACTTAATCTTGTGTTAACAGCAAAAATCCCTAGAATAATTACTGCTGTCATTACTGTTAAAATCGATATTTTTTTCATTGTGTTTGTTTTTAAATTAAATAAATCAATAAAACTTATATAAAATTGCTCGAGCCACCTTAGTATCAATCCCTTATCATTTGATTTATCAAAAGGATATTCCAAAGCTCCAAAAATCAACCTGAGAGTATAAGTCCTAGGAGTTGCTTCGCCCGATTCAATCCGCTGCAAAGTCCTTACATTAAGGTTACATTTCTCAACGAGTTCTTCTTGAGTCAAACCTTTTGCTTTTCTTAAATCAGCAATCTTTTTTCCTAGTTCTGGTTGTTGAATCATTTTTGAATCTTTTGAACAATTTTAATGTTTAACTTAAAAACAGTCCACGTATTTCATTGGGTTTTCAGCCGACTTTTAACACGGTGTCAACCCGACATTTATATATCAATCTAATTTTATGTGTTTTACAACCATAGTTTTTATTTATGCAGAATGTTTGTTTGGCTTACAGCCAGCTGTTTGAATATGGGCCGTTTGGCATTTTAGAACCCCAACCTAAACCGCTACATGATTTATCAAATGTTAACACAATCAAATTTAACACTATCCACCAACCGAGGATAACAGGACGAGTTCAGCGAAGCTAAATGACCTATAAATTTTGTTGGCTGTTGGCATTTAAAGTATAATACCTATACTAAATCCTGTGAAAATAGTAAGGTACTCATCAAATGATTGAGTTTCTATCTTAGTACCAATCGATATTTTATTCTTAATTTTATAATTATAGCCAAAAAGAAAGGTTGAATCAAATGTTTTATCTATATTAAATCTGTAATCACTAATAAAATCACCAGAATCCGTCTTTTTAGTTGTTATAAATGCTTGTATATAATGTTTAAATCCGTATCCCACACCAATAAATAATTCATGTTTTTTTTGCAAATCCGATCTTGATAATTCAAATGGCTTAAATACTAAACACAAGTCAATAATACCAAGATTGCAATTATTATCACTCTGATAACTGTTGCTGAGTTTATCTTTATAAAAATCATTCTCAACTAAATCAAGAGGATCTAGTTGCATATCTTGTGTAAATGTATTAGCATATGAAAATGATGGTTGAATTTCTAACGTACGGATCAATGGTATACTAGAATTAAAGTTAATATAATACCCATGATCAATTGCTACGGTACCTATACCAATTCTTATCGAATAATCTTTCTGTGCATTTATCTCTGATTGATATCCAAATAGAATTGTTAAAGAAATTAAAATTATTGTGCTTATCTTCATTGTTTTACTTGATTTAGATGTTTTCCAATTAGTCAATATTACTTCCAACATTATTTTCTGTACTACTCTCTGTAGCCTGCTTACAGCTAATTCTTTTATAACATTACTTAACTTGTACTTTAAGGTCTCGCTTTAATCCCTTTTCTGGGGGGATAACGTCACCTTTTAGGGTGTGTTTTCACTTATTGTAATATGCATCTTCTAAAACTCATTTTTGGTTTAATGATTAACAAATCCCATTACAATTAACAGCTTCAAGATACAAAATCCAAGATAACAATCAAGAATCTCATTAAACCCTAACTAAAAGTAACTTCATTAACCTAAAAACGACCTCTTAAAGTGGGGAAGATGATAGGTCCCAAAAAGAACTACGAAAAAACTAAAAAAGCTATCGGGTAGACAACTTTCAAAGATGCTACCAAAGAAAATTAGGGCGTAGAATAGACAATAAACAGTAATCTCAGTAATTATTACATACTGATTACTAACCATTACTTCACATGAAGATACTTTTCAACCAGCTTAGCGATTTCTTCTTTTTTACCATACAATCTTACACTTAGGTCTTTGTCTTCATGATGTTTTAATCTACAAACAATATTATCAATCATTCCTGATGGGAATATTCCATTCTTCTCGAAAAGCGCCCTGTTTTTTTCCAAGCTCTCTGCTGATTCGTAACAAGAGGCTGGCAATTTGTTTAGCTTGTCAAGCTTATGCTTAGACTCTGGTTTAAAAATATCAACATCAACATAAAGCTCTTTAGCAATTTTTAGGGAATCAGGATTTTCCATTCCGTGTTGCGCTGCCATTGTAATTCCTGCTAATAAGGAATAGATATCTGCTGAGCCATCAGGCGATCGAAGCTCTACAGTCTGTTTCCCAGGAACATAAGGTATTGGAGCAGCTTGTTTTGGATTTGCATCTTTTATCATACTGGTTTTAGCAATCCAACCAAGCGGCACTCTAACAAGAACCGAGCGGTTCCTGTCGCCCCAGCAAATATTTGTTGGAGCTTCTTGATGAGGGACTAATCTCAGGTATGAAATAGGCACAGTATTTCCAAAAGCAGTTAAAGGAGCTGCATATTCAAGCAATCCGGCAATTAGTTTTTTTGCTGCATCGGTTAAACCGTTCTCATCTGCTAAAACATTTTCGCCATCTTTTTCAAGCATCATATGGAAATGCAGACCACTACCTGCTTTACCAACGTTAATTTTGGGAGCAAAACTAATATCCACTCCGTATTGGTGACCAAGAGTTCTTAATATCCACTTAGATATAACAAGTTGATCGGCACATTTTTCAACTTCCATTGGTAGAAATTCAATTTCGTGCTGCTCATAATATTTCTCATCAGTTGTAAAACAACCAACTTCCGAGTGTCCGTACTTTATTTCTCCACCTGCTTTAGCAATTAAGCTCATTGCTTCGGTGCGCAAAACTTCAAACTTAGCAAATGGTCCCGATGTATGATATCCTTTTTGATCTACCGAAGGATAATCCATATCAATCTCTCCTATCACATAATATTCCAGTTCGCCAAGGGCTTTTAGGTTATATCCTGTTTTTCCTCTGAATTCAGTAATAGCTTTTCTCAATACAAACTCGGGTGCATTTTCAAGAGGCACACCCTCGCTGGTATAAAATGAACAAAGGATATCTAAGGTTGGAATTTCAGTAAATGGGTTTATAAAGGCTGTTCTGAATCTCGGAATAACATATAAATCACTTGAATTTGCTTCAACAAAAGAAAACAAACTCGAACCATCTACACGCTCTCCTGTAGAAAGAATGCTCTCCAGATACTCTTTACAATGTATTGTAAAATTGAGCGTCTTTAGTTTTCCATCTTCACCAACATACCTGAAGTTTAACATCTGAATATGGTTATGCTCGATAAAATCAATAATATCTTCCCGTGTAAATTCACTTGCCGGCTTTTGCAAATATTGAACTAACTCATTCGGATTCAGTAATACTTCATTAATGTTCATAATCTTTTCCTTTTAACCTCAAATATGCATTAAACAAGCATATTTGATTCTATGAGCCGATGAAAAGTCTTGGTAACAGGACTTATATCGGGGTTAAACCCTGGTTTAATCAAACCAATTAATAACAATACGCTTTTAGTTTTCAATATACAATACCACAGACCTCTATAACCATGACTTTAAACATATTGGGATATGATTTTTTGCAGGAATTCAGAAAGGTTATTTGAAACCATAATTTGTGAGACTAATTGAACAGGTTGTTATTTCTGATCTTGAAACACTTGAAAAAATCACAAAAGAAATTCATTGGGAGTGGATGGATACTTCATAAAACAAATTACCCCAAGGCAGAGCCTTGGGGTATCATTAGAAGGAATATTTTACTTTCCTCTTTAAAAGTAGAGAAACTAACCTCTTCTTATTATTGTTTGTCCTTTCTTATCGATTCATGTTAAATAAATTCAAGATGATAAATCGTTAATATTCATTTTCAAAAGACAGCTTTAAACAATTTCAAAATAATTTATTTCCGTTTACTTCACAACTACTTTTTTTACATCTATGCTTACATCTGAATTTAACACAACAATGTAAATTCCCTCTGGCATACTATGAGAATATGATGAAAGAATATTATTGGCCTTTAAAACTAGCAATCCTGAAGTATTATAAACGGCTACGTCTACTTCTGAATTTATATTTTCAATATGGAGTTCCTTATTTTCGGAATAGACCCAAATATTGGATGAAGTATTCGCTTTTGCAAAGTTGATTGTAGTTGGTGAAGATTTTATCATCTCAACCTCATTAGAATCCAATAATAACCATCGTTGGCTAGATGAAGAATTGGCAATATCGAAGCCAGCTGTTGTTGTAAGATCACTCGTTGTAGCCATTAAACAATCTGGTGAACTTTTCGCTTCCGGATGAATTATCCAATAGCCACTGCTAGTAATAGACTTACTTCCTGCCTCAATCGTGGTTTCGATACGTCCTCTCATTAATTGAAAATAATCAGATGAAGCCGGATTTTGTCTGTCAATGGTACTAATCCCATTATCTCCTGCTTTTTCGAAAGTAAAATACCTTCCGGTGGCCACATTTTTTATTGTATAATATGAGTTTACTGGATCAAAAGCAAGCTGCCAGGCTGCACTATCGTTATTTAACACTTCAGATGGAGTCATGACCTTATTTGCAAGGTTACCTGATTGATCAATTGTAATAAAAGCACTGTCTTGTCCGGTTTGTTTTTCTTCACTTTTTATATAGTATTTCATGTTATCCTTTAACTCAAATGTATATGCCGGGGTCGCAAAGCCTCCTGTTGGTGGCAAACCATCTTCGCCCAGAGCTTGAGTTATAAGGACATTTGTAATATATAAAAATTCACTTCCGTCATCCTCGTTTGCTCCATTAATACCGTAGGGCCACATATGAATATGATCTCCAGTCAAATGAGCAGTAGTATCATTGTTTATAAACTGAACAACTTTGTCAACACGTTCACCAAGCCATGTTCCTCTCGAACCTGTTTCTCTTAATGGGGAAGAAGGTCCATACCACATACTATGGGTACCTACTCCAATGGTATGTCCCATCTCATGCAGAACAGTACCTGTTCTCTGATAACTGGTGTTTGGTCCAAAGGTCATCCAACCACCATAAGAAGCTTCGGCTGTAGGAGTTCCCGATCCATAACCTACTGATAAATGATGTCCTTTAATACTTGTAAGGTCATTATAATAACCTACTGCTGAAGACGTAGCTGCTTCCATTCTAACGAGCATGTCTCCTGTTATATCACTCCTTAAGCTATAGCTTACTGATCCTTTTGGTATCGTGATAAACTTTATCACATCACCATAACCTACTGCATTTCCCGATGTTATGGCATAAGCCCTCATATAATAGACTGTAGATGGTTTTAGGTTTTCGATATGGTAAATATTACCCTCGTTCGTGAAATATTTAGTAGTTCTACTATCTAAAACAGTTGGCTCGGGATTAGTACTCCAACAGAATCCATGCTCTTTCAGAGATAATACGTCCACTCCGGATATTGTACTACGTCCAAATGCCATAGTAGCACCTCTTGCGTAATTAGGATTGGTAATAACTACCGGGACTGTACCCGTAGGATTAGCAATGTTATATTTAAAAATAGCTATACTTAACTCATCGGTAGCATTATTTACATCCTCCAGGCTTACCAGGAAGTTATTAGATATACTAGTAGCAGCATCAATAACAGTTTTAAATGCAGCCGCCTCATTACCCGTGCCATCTCCATACAGTTCCACTGCCGTATTGATAACATTTTGTAAATCCTTATACGAAGCAACCGAAACCTTAGCATCATTTATGCTACTTATTAACTGCTCAATGGTACTTACCAGATCCACTTCGGTAGCTGCCGGATCTGCTATTATTATCTCTGCGGAACTTATTGCGCTAGTGAGTTCTGTTCGAACTGCATCATTCATCTTATCTACTAATAGGACATTGGCCGAATCAATTAGCTCTTGGATATAAACTTTTGCCTTATCAATATCAAAACCGTTATATTGAAGGCTAAAATCATCACAAGTAAGCCAATTACCAGTAGCATTAATTGCCTCTAGTCCAATAGTAACAGTTCCATTTGTTACAAAAAACTCTACTGTACGCTCTTTAATGGTATCTACTGCCGTTTTATCATCGTTTGCAAAAAGAAAAACCCCAGTTTGAGCTGCACCTACATTTGTAGTGCTACCTGAACCAGTCTGTTGTATATTACCAGCTTTTGCTGTTAAAACATAATTTCCATTTGGCAACCCGGAAAGTTGCTGCTTTATACTAACATCTGGTATCGAAGATCCTCTACTAACCCATTTTTCGATATAGGTACTCCCATCTTTACCAGGGAAGAAATCGTTGATTTGGGTAGACATTCCACTATTTTCCCAGCCTTTATAGGATAATTCAAAACTTGGATTTACTATAAAATGTGTCAAATCAACAGGATTTGCTTCGGAAGCATTAGCATAATTATATTCATTTATTGCCTTTTCTAAATCAGAAGTAGCTTGTTTAACTTCAGAAACTGAAGTACTTGATAAAAAGCCCTGTGCAGTGGTAATAGCATCATTTAAAGCTGCTGCCCCGTTTTTTCCAGCATCATAAATAGTCTGAGCCTCCAAAATAGCAGCTTCCAATTCTTCATAATCTACGACTTCTATTGCTTCATAAAGCATGAAATCATCAAAACCATAAAGATTGCTTAACCAACGAAAACGAGCTACGATATAATTATATGCTGGATCAGCATTGGTGAAAAATATATAATTCTGTGTCCAAACACCACCTCCGTTTATGGGAGCACCATCCAGCAAAATTTTTGGTTCTTCATTAGATGTTTTATTATTTGTAAGCGATGTTTTAAGCCATTCAGCTGTGTCTGCTAAAGCAGCATTGTCTAAATATTTTACTTGATAAGCAAATAGATAACTTTTACCAGATTCAATAGACCAACCTGTACCAATAGAACCTGATGAGCTTGAGCCTTCATTATTTAATCCGACAAGATAATTTGAATTTCCTACCCCCCCGCTTAGCTCAACACTAAATTTATCTGAAGTGAGTGTAGCGGCAGTAGTCGTAGCGTCTGTCCAGTCTACAAATCCATTTTCAAAACCAGGATTCGAGATTAAATTAGCACTTAATACCTTGTAAGAATTTCCATTAAAACTTATCGTATCCCCCACATTAGCAAAAGCTCCCACAGAAAAATAAAGAGAACTTACTATTACAATAAGCAAATTGAGTAGTGATTTCTTATTCATATCAAACTTGTTTTAATTTGTATTTTCTGTTGTGAATTGAGGGTGCAATATTATTATTTAAAATTAACCTACGCTGTAAATTATTTGATTTTCTCTGCTACTTATTTCACTTCCTATTCTTCATTCATAGACACTAAACTTTAACATTCTAAATTTTATGTTTTTATAACTCTACTTTAATACACTTAATCATTTAACAAACATCTAATCAATATCGTTATTCTCTATAATATCTTCATATGTAAACTTAACTTCCGATTTCTACAAATATTGAACTAACTCATTTAGATTCAGTAATACTTCGTTATTGTTCATAATCTTTTCCTTTTAACCTCAAATATGCATTAAACAAGCATATTTGACTCTATAAACCAACGAAAAGTTATGGTAGCAGGACTTTTATCGGGGTTAAACCTGTTTTAATCAAACTAATTAAATACAATTCGCTTTCCGTTTTCAATACACAATACCACAGACCTTGAAAACCATGACTATAAACATATTGATGCATGATTTTTGCAGGAATTCAGAAAGGATATTTGCAACTATAAATTAAAGCTATATCCAGTTTTAGGAACAATAAAACGGTATTCATTTAAGTTCGATTTGATAGCTTCCTGATTTGCCCAATGCTCCAATTCTTCACTTGTCAACTGCTCTTGATTATAATAGGTTTTATCTTCCATTGCTCCATAATGGACAAGATTTATTTCTTGTATCTGAGTTCTTTGTGCAAACTCAATAATTGTGAGTGGAAGCATCGCCGGTTTGGGAAAGTCATTCAGAAGCTCATCGAAATAATTGTGATGTGCTTCATTATATTTAGATCTGCAATGTGGTGTTACGAGGTAATTCATATTTACCTTACTAAGCCAATCCTCAATATAAGAGCTATGTTTGTTGGTTTTGGGATCTAGTCTGGTTATACTCCCATGATTAGAAAGTGGATATGGATATCTATTATTCGAATCGATAAATACAGCCTGAGCCTGCGAGATTGTATGATAATCTTTTTTGCGCAAAAGCGGACAAAGCATGTCTCCCGTAAAAAGCACTTTATTGTTTTCGCTATAATTAAAAAACAACATTGAAGCTCCCTTTGCACTTTCTCCATGATAAACAGGAAATGCAGTTACTTTCAATCCATCGACTTCTTGAATTGAAGTTTCAACTCCTGCTGTAAGCTCTCTAAAGTCTATTATTTTTGACAGATGTGGATACGATTGCTTAACAAACTCCCAAACAGGAAGCGTTGCGTATAAAGGATATTTTGCTTTTTGCCCACTGAGAAAATATTTACTTTGTGCAACCCAATCAATTCCAAGTGTATGATCCATATGACCATGTGTAAGAACTATTGCCTCTGGAATTCGATTACCATTTTTTATTAGGAACGGTGCTGTATGATGACCAGCATCTATAAGTACTTCCCAGTTGGTTTGCTTATTTGTGTCGGAAGAAATTAATGAATAGGAGGCCCCGGCTAAATCGTTGGAAGATTGAGCATTATAAAACTTACTACTGCCTCCAAGAAAAACCGGCCAGGCATTACCCCGGCCGTTTACTCTTACATATATATTTTCAGTATCTGACATTACCAAACAATATCCATTTCATCCAGCAAATAACCTGCCCCTGCGAACTTATCAATTACAAATAAAATATACCGAATATCTACTGATATATTCCTACAAATATTCTCATCAAAATTAAAATCACTCATAGTTCCTTCCCAGGTTCTATCGAAATTAACACCAATTAAATGACCTTCGGCATTGATAACCGGGCTACCAGAATTCCCGCCAGATGTATGGTTCGATGCAAGAAAACATACAGGTAACTTGCCTTCTTTTGTAGCATATCTTCCGTAATCCTTATTTTCATATAGCTCGCGAAGTTTCTCAGCCACTACATAATCTTCGTGACCAATAGCTTCTTTTTGCATAATACCTCCGAGATAAGTCTGAAAATGATAGTCTACAGCATCGCCAGGAGAATAACCTTCAACCTTACCATAAGTCATACGCATTGTAAAGTTTGCATCAGGGTATATTGGATTTTTAGTATCAATTGCCTTAATTAATAGTATATATTCTTGGTTAAGATTTTCTAATTGTTCACTAAAGTAATTATAGCTTTCTGTTAATTGTTCGCTTTCTATTACTCTAAACTCATTGTGAAGAATGTAAAATGGATCCTTTTCAAACACAGTAAACTTACCACTTTTTGCCTTTTGAATTGCTTTTTCGTAACGCGCCTTATCGGTATAAACAGAGTTTTCATATGCTTTATCAACCCATGTATCAAGACTAGTCTTATCATTTAGATTGGCAAGTGAGGCAGGATGAAACTCTTCTCCAAGATTTGTTAAAAAGTTCCATAGAAGAAATTTAGTTAGTTCTTTATCGATGGTTACATCATAATCCTTAAAGAACTTCTCTCCATACCTCAGACAACCGTCAAGCTTCCCTGCTCCATCTATTAGCATAGCTTTTTCAATCAAACTGTTTAACGCAAATGGTTCAATAGGATTAACAGATTCAGAAAATAAATCCTGTGCAAGCTTGTATGGTTCAAATCCAATATAAGTATCTTCATACATCTCGTAAAGATCTTCTAATTCCATTTTACGAGATCCGGCATTCTCCAATAACCATTTCTCGTAAGCTTTCCTCTTTTCAATAACATTGAAACGATTAAAGCCATACAATACACCTTTCCACTTTTTCCATGAATTACTAATTCGTTTCTGTTTGGTGGCATATTGAATATAGATTTTTTCATCTTTAGTTCTCGCTTTGTCAATAATATTTAACCTACCTGCACGAGCAGCTATTCGAGCTGGATATAAACTAGAATTAATAAACTCCAATTCTCTTGAATATAAATATTCATATGTACTACCAGGATAACCGAGTACCATAGTAAAATCGCCAGGAGTTACACCTTGTGCACTTATCGGAAGATATTTTTTAGGCTTAAGCGGAACATTTTCTTCTGAATAAGTAGCAGGGTTTCCATTTGCATCACCATATATTCTGAAAACAGAAAAATCGCCAGCATGTCTTGGCCAAATCCAGTTATCAGGATCTCCACCAAAATTCCCAATACTCATCGGAGGAGCACCAACAAGACGAACATCATTATACTCTTGATATAAAAACAAATAATAGTTATTTCCGGCAAAAAACTTCTCAACTGATGCCAAATAATCTGACGTGTCTTCAACAGCTCTTTCAAGTTCCTCAATTCGTTTCATAATATGAGGCTTCTGCTCATGATACAGTAGGGATTTGTCAATATTTTTTAATACTGTATCTGTAAACTCAATTATTTTAATAAGAAATTTCACTGATAATCCTGGGTTTGCTAATTCTTCTTTTTGACTCATCGCCCAAAAACCTTCACGCAGATAATTGTTTTCCAATGTAGTATGTCTCTGTACCATTCCAAATCCACAATGATGATTTGTAAGAATTAATCCCTGATCAGAGATTAGTTCTCCGGTACAACCTCCACCAAAAATTACAACAGCGTCTTTTAAACTTCCCTGATTAATACTGTAAATATCTTCAGCTTCAAGTTTAAATCCACTTGCCTTTAAATCATCATAGTTTAGTTGATCGACTAACATGGGAATCCACATTCCCTCCTTGGCACTTAACTTGACCGAACTTAAAAGAATAGTTAATAAAATTATCCAACTTATTTTTACTTTCATGCCATTAGTAATTTATTTCAATATTCAGTATTGTTATTATTTATCTGACAATAATACGATCTTCTTTATCTAAAAAAGCTGACATTTCACTATAAAGAGTTTGAACTGGCAATCCCATTACATTGTAAAAAGATCCTTCTATCTTTTCTATTGCAGCATAACCTATCCATTCCTGAATACCATAAGAGCCAGCCTTATCATAGGGTTGATACTTATGAAGATAATATTCTATTTCTTGATCTGTCAACTCACGAAACCAAACTTTTGATATTGAATAAAAAGTATTCACCTGACTTTTGGATCGTATACAAACACCTGTTACTACTTCATGTATACTACCGGATAATTCCTTAACAATCTCTACAGCATTATTAAAATCTTTTGGCTTTCCCAGTTCCCGATTATTGTGCCAAACTATTGTGTCAGCTGTAATAACAATAGTTTTTGGTTTGAGAAGATCTGAATATGAATTCGACTTATGCTCGGCCAAATAAACCGGAATTTCAGTTTTGCTTAGCCCCGCTGGAACTGTTTCATCAATGTTTTCGCGAACATATACCTCAAAATCAAGGTCTAAGCCATCTAGAAGCATTTTTCTACGTGGTGATTGCGAAGCCAAATAAACTTTAAAATCTTTTAACTTTTCGTGTAGTACCATTTCTTAAAAAACCCAAACTGCAGCAATTATTGTATATGCTAATCCTGCAAGCATAATTATTTTTAATAAGAGACTAGAACGTGAATAGGTCTCCTTTTTATCTGCTTTATAAATCATTTTTGCAAAAACTCCCAGAGGAATTACAACCAAACATAAACCATAAGCAATTGTAAAAATGCTCCATTTAAATTTGTAAAGCACAAATGCTATTAATGCAATTGTAACTATACTTAAACTAAGTACAATTCTCTTTGCTATTTCCGGGCTCCAGGCAATTGGGATTGTCTGTCGGCCAAAAGCAAAATCGCCTTCAAAATCCTCAAGGTCTTTCACAATTTCCCTGATTAATGTAAGCAGAAAAGCAAAGCCAGAATAACCAAATACCCAAGCTACTAAAAGGTTTACATCAGTTGGTCCGGAAATAAAATAATAATGATATTGCTTCAGTATAAGTGGAAGTTCGAACACTAGAATAATTAGGGGTACCATGGCTACAAGAATTGCAACAATTAAGTTACCCAATAAAACTTGTCGCTTATAAGTAGTAGAATAGAACCAAAGAACCCCGCTAATAACAAAGAAAATCAGACTTAGTTTTAGATGGCCAATTTTATGAGAAATATATATGCCTAATAAAATTCCACATCCATTCAGAACCATGTGCCAAAACATTCCAGCTCTTCTTTTTAATATTCTGCCAAGAATTACCCTTCCCGGACGATTTATTAAATCTGCTTTTCTATCGAAATAATCGTTAATAACATACCCTGCAGCAGCAATTAGAACCGTTGCCAGAACTAATAATAAAAAAAGTTTATTTGACAATTGAGGTTCGAAATCATCGTTTTGAAGTATTGGAACAAAAACGCTCCATCTGAAAATACACATGGTTGCAGCTATAATTAACAAGTTCTGATACCTGATTAACCTAAAAAACGCCATTGTATATTTTAATGCTCTTACCATTTGAAAGCCTCATCGTTTAACCATTTACCATGCAAACGTAATACTTGCTCAATAGCATCGCGAACACATCCTTTACCTCCAGTCTTATCTGAGACATAGCTTGACAAACGTTTAATTTCATCGCAAGCATCGGCAGGACAAGTTGGTACACCAACCCTTTCCATTACTTGAAAATCAGGGACATCATCGCCCATATATAATATATCTTCATGCTCCAGGCTGTACTTTAAACGAAAATCTTCGTAATCGTCCCATTTATGAAATGACTTCAGATAAATATCGGTAACGCCCAAATTTACAAATCTCTTACGAACCTCTTCCGATGAACCTCCTGAAATTATAGCGATTGGATAACCCATTTTTACACAATGCTGAACAGCATAGCCATCTTTAATATTCATTGCCCTAACATACTCATCTCCTGGCAAAAGGTAAACTTGCCCATCAGTAAAAACTCCATCCACATCAAAAGCAAAGGCTTTTATATTATTTAGCTTTTCTTTAAAGTTACTCATTGTTGTTTTTATAGTATTGCAATATTTTTTCACTCATTAACTTATAAAGATCCTGCAAATCCTTGTTTTCACCAAGTATTTCCAAATGATTATTTATAATTTCTCTATTTCCCCTTCTTGCTGGCCCGGTTTGTAAATTCTTAGGTTCATCATATTCCAGCTTTTTTACAGTTTGCTTAATAATTGGTAATAATAGATTCGAATCTATTTCTTTCTTGTTCAAATAATTAAATGCCTCTGCAAACAAGTAATTTGTGAAATTATTAGCTATTACACCTGCAAGATGTAGTTCCTTTCTTTTTTTCGAATCTAACTGAACTACTATTTTTGAAATAGTTGTTGCCAATTCAGTAAGTAGGCTCTGTGTTGTTTTATTTGATGATTCTATACAAATAGGAAACTCTATATCTGTTTCTGCAATCTGTTTTGAAAAAGTTTGAAAGGGATAGAAAACACCTGCATTTGAAACATGACTACTTATTGCTGATAATGGAACACTCCCGGCAGTATGCGCTACAACAAAGTTTCTATTCTTTAAACTGTGGGCAATCTCTTCAATGACTCCATCAGATATACATAATAAAACTAAGTTGGTATTATCAGGAATATCGTCCAGTTTAGTAGAATATTTTGTTTGAATGCTATTCGCCAATTCAGAAGCTGTTGTTCTATTTCGACCAACAATATAGTTTATCCAAAAATTATTCTTTTTAAAAATATGAGCCAAGTGCCAGGCAACATTTCCACTACCAACTATTGTAATACCTGAATTAAGTTCCATATTTAATATGATAACAAGGATTGTTTTATTGGAGAGTGAAAATACACATTTTCAACTAAATGTTGAGTTATAAAAAACAGAAGAATGAAAAAAGCCACATTGTAACAATGTGGCTAATATTTTATTATCAATCGAAAACGAAGAATTTTATACTCCCTCTGCTTCGTACGATTCAATACTTTCTTCAATAGCTTCTTCTACCTTCTCATCAAGCATTTCTTGTAAGTAGCTTTTAAATTGCGTGTTATCGTATGGAAGTTCATCTAAAAAGGTCTGCACATTTTCTACAACCATATCCCCATTTTCATCGAATAGAGAAGATAACGCCAGTGTCGCAGTTGCAACATCTTCGGTTTTTGTAGTTACTTTCTTACTTGGAATCCATCCTTTTTTCTTTCTGTTTGCAGAAACAATTTCAATCCAATCATCTTTCTCACCAACAATAGCAACAAAATTCATTACATCCAATTCTTTCGATGATTTAGTAACTAAGTCAGGACGGTTATAAATTGGAGTTTTTCCAACAACTGCTGCCGGTTTAGCATCAGTTATAATGCCATAGCTTTGTGCCCAACCGCTTTTTCCATCAGAAAGCTCTACCCTATGATAAGTTTTTTTACTAGTTGTATCTTCTTTACTAATTCCCGTGTAAACTACACTTTCTCCAATATTTATAGTAGCAAGATAATTCTCTTTCGTTCTGAAAGGATCTTTTCGCAAAGAAATAGCAGCAATACAAACGGCATCAGTTTTTTCGGCAACAACTTTTGTTGCAGTTTCTTCTGCTTTTTCTTCGTTAGAAGCTTCTTTCCCTTTACATGATGTAAAAACAATTGCAAGTACGAGGATATACTTAATAAATTTCATAATAATATTTTTTCAGGTTTAATATCTAAATATAAGAGTCTCAAATGAATTATAAAAATATTGGACAAGATAGTTTTAATCATTCTTCTGAACATTAATTGTTTTTGCAATTCAGATAAATTATAAGCAAATTAAGATGACTATTTTGTTGCAATCCAGCGTTTCCTTCATCACACTAAACACTCACCCCACTTTTGCCACGAATATATCTTTTAAACGATAATTCGTTTTACCTAAAAATTCTTCTATACGAACTTCCATATATTCCTTAATATTCTTAACTTACTTATAAGGTTTTATTTCATGATGAAGTGATAATACTGAGTCTGCTCTGGGTTCCAAATTTGAAAATATAACTCCTCTTGAAGATGGATTAAGAGTTATACAAACTAGTTCAAATTCTATTAACAAAATCTGGGAGATGCCTTGAAAAAAAAGATTGGAAATGAAAGATACCGCAAAGAATTTAAATAGGAAAACTGTAGTCTACCAGGTGTTTACCAGGCTATTTGGCAATACAAATACTAACAATAAACCTTGGGGAACAATTGAGGAAAACGGAGTTGGAAAGTTTAATGACTTTACCGACAAAGCACTTCAGGAAATTAAGAATCTTGGTGTATCTCATATTTGGTTTACCGGAGTTCCTCATCATGCAGTAATTACTGACTATACCGCCTATGGCATTGATAATGACGACCCTGATGTTGTAAAAGGTCGTGCAGGCTCACCATATGCTGTTAAAGATTATTATAACGTTAATCCTGATTTAGCTGTTGATCCTGCAAAAAGGCTAGAGGAATTTGAATCTTTAATTGAACGAACCCATAAAAATGGACTTAAACTTATAATTGATATTGTTCCTAATCACGTTGCCCGAAATTACAAATCTCTTAGCCTTCCCGAAGGTGTTGAAGATATAGGAGCAAATGACGATAAATCGGTTGAGTACAAAAGAGATAACAACTTTTATTACATCCCATGTGAAAGCTTCAGAGTTCCAATTTGGGAAGATGGCTATCGCCCTTTAGGAGGTGAAAAACATCCGATGGTAAACGGTAGATTCGACGAAAATCCCGCAAAATGGACCGGTAATGGTTCGAGAAGCTCACAACCTGGCTTTTACGATTGGTACGAAACTACAAAGATAAACTACGGTATAAAACCCGATGGTACTTATGACTTTGACCTTCTTCCTGAGGGCTTTGAAGATAAATCTTATCAAGAACATCAGGAATTCTGGAAAGATAAAGATGTGCCAAATTCTTGGATTAAATTTAAGGAAATAGCACTTTATTGGTTAGACAAGGGTGTAGATGGTTTTCGTTATGATATGGCTGAAATGGTACCGATTGAATTCTGGAGTTATATGAATTCTGCAATTAAGACCATGAATCCAAATGCTTTTCTTTTGGCCGAGGTTTACAATCCAAGTCTTTATCGCGATTATATTCGCAAAGGTAAAATGGACTATTTATACGACAAAGTTGATCTGTACGACAGCCTTAAGCATATTATGCAAGGTCACGGAAGCACAGATAACATCAGCACCATACAAGAAAGTTTGGCAGATATAGAACATCACATGTTGCATTTTCTTGAGAACCATGATGAGCAAAGAATTGCAAGTCCGGATTTTGCAGGGAATGCAGACAAAGGTAAACCTGCAATGGTTCTATCGGCAACTATTAGCACTGCACCAACAATGCTTTATTTTGCACAGGATTTGGGAGAATCTGGAGCTGAAAATCTAGGTTTTGGTTCAGCAACACGTACTACAATTTTTGATTATTGCGGAATTCCAAGTCTGATACGTTGGAACAACAATGGCAAATTTGATGGAGGACTATCAACAGAAAAAGAAAAGGAGTTGCACGATTTCTATAAACGATTAATGAATTTCACTCTGGAAAGTGAAGCTTTAATGGGTGAATACAAGGAAATTCATAACTACAATAGGCATCACACTTCTTTTTATAACGATAGGCTATTCTCCTTTGTGCGATGGAGCGATAATGAAAAGCTAATTATTGTTACCAACTTTAGTGAATACCCGAATAATATAGACCTTAAGCTACCTGCAGAGTTAGTTCAAAAATGGAATCTGAAAGCGGAAACCTATGAATTAACAGACAAATTATATGGACGTAAATTCCAACTTCAGGTTGATTCTGTTGGAAAAACAACATTATATATTAATGCATTTGAGTCGTATATACTAGCATTGAAAGAAGATTGATAAATACCTTAATAGATTTGTTTAAATATTATACATTGATTTCTTCTGGACAACCTAAGTTTATAAGAGTCTAAAGTCAATACTAAAGAGAAACTCTAACAATAAGAGCTCAGAAATCATCATAATATTAGGAAAAGAAAATTAATTAAAGGTTTATCATCTTCTTAGCAATAATTCTTGATAACAAAACCCTGTTTTTAATCATACCGATAGTATTTTAAAAATTCTAAATTGTTGGTGAAAAATTAAATTCTAAACTAACCCTTTCGTGTGTTTTGTAACAATGCCTGCTAGACAGGATGAGTTCCATGCGGCGGTTGAAAAACTTATTTTAATCGTATGAAAACAAGAAAGATTATTATTGCTGGAGCAGCCGGTAGAGATTTTCACAATTTTAATGTGCTTTACAGGTCGAATTCTAATGTTGAAGTTGTTGCATTTACCGCAACTCAAATTCCTGACATCGATGGAAGAATGTACCCTCCAGAATTAGCTGGACCAAATTATCCCAATGGAATTCCAATTCATGACGAATCGGAGCTAGCTAATCTAGTAAAGAAACATGAAGCTGATGAAGTATTATTTTCTTACTCTGATGTAACATACACACATGTATTACAAGTTGGTTCAATTGCAATGGCTGCAGGAGCTAAGTTTTCATTAGCTTCTCCAACTAAAACCATGGTTGAATCTACGAAGCCTGTAGTTTCTGTTTGTGCTGTGCGAACTGGGTGTGGCAAATCACAAACCACACGAATTGTTAGTGATATTTTAACTGACATGGGTAAGAAAGTTATTGCTATTCGTCACCCAATGCCATATGGCGACCTTGTAGCTCAAAAAGTACAACGCTTTGCAAATGTTGAAGATCTAAAAAAACATAAGTGTACAATCGAAGAAATGGAAGAGTATGAACCACACATCGATCGTGGTCGAATAATTTATTCTGGTGTTGATTATGAAGCAATTGTTCGTGAAGCTGAAAAAGAAGCTGATATTATTCTTTGGGATGGTGGAAACAACGACACCTCATTTTATAAAGCCGATTTAGAGATTGTAGTGGTTGATCCACACCGTGTTGGTCATGAACTTCTATATTATCCTGGCCAGGTTAACTTCCTTAGAGCCGATGTTATTGTTATCAATAAAGTTGACAGTGCTTCTGCTCAAGATATAGCTAAATTGGAAGAAAATATCAGGAAACACAATCCAACTGCAATTGTAATTAAAGCCAATTCTGCACTTGAAGTTGATAATCCTGAATTAATTAAGGATAAAAGAGTACTTGTTGTTGAAGATGGACCAACCCTTACTCATGGCGAAATGAAATATGGAGCTGGTGTTGTTGCAGCTGAAAAATTTGGTGCTAAAGAACTTATTGATCCTCGTCCTTTTACAACAGGCACTATAACAGAAACTTACAAGAAATACCCTAACATTGGTACACTTCTGCCAGCTATGGGATATGGCGACAAGCAAGTTGCAGACCTTCAGGAAACAATTAACAATGTTGATTGTGATACTGTTGTTATTGGTACTCCGATTGACCTGAACAGAATTGTAAAAATCGAAAAACCTACAGTTCGAGTTAAATATGAGTTGGAAGAAATTACCTCTCCCAACTTAAAAACAATTCTCACCAAAAAGTTTAAATAAGCTTTTCTTTCCTAAAACCTACAAATGAAAACGCCTCTATTAAAATAGCAGGCGTTTTTTATCTTTTACTGAGTGTTGTCCCGCATTATTCATCGTGCCTTCAATTTTGAAATATTGATCAATATTTGTGTGCCATTTAAATATCTAATATTCACGCCTTTACCTGTACTTTCTGTTTTGGATCACTACTTTTCTCTTCTGCCGAAAAATATAATGAAACCACTGTATTACCGTATCCATCCTAGCAAGTAGGTCATAGATTAAACTATTGAGATAATTTGTCTGCAAAAAAAAGCCCTTTGAATACAAAGAGCTTTAGGATATATCTTTATGATTTAAGTTTATTCTTGTTTGAATCTTCCTAAATCATTAATATTAGAATATCTAATTGTTTCTGAATTGGCTTTATTCTCAGAACGTGCAACTTTAAGGAAAACTTCAAGAGACTTCCAGTATTTGCTGTCACGATTAGTATCAAGAACCAAAAGATACCCCATAATAATATTACCTGCCATTTCCACCATTCTTCTTGCGTGAAAATCAACATATTCATTATCGTTCAGAGAAGTAACTTTCTCAACTGCTTCAGCATATTCTTCAGTCATTTGAATAAGTATGCGACGATAAGTATGAAGTTCTGGTTTTATCTCCTCAGCTTCGTATGCGTGAATTTGCTTCAGATAACCACCTGTTGTAACACCTCTGATAGCAGCAACAACCTGAAGTTGTGTAGTACCTTCGTAAATTGAAGTAATACGTGCATCACGATAGATTCGTTCAATTGGGTAATCTTTCATGAAACCTGATCCTCCATGAATTTGAAGAGAATCGTAAGCAATACTGTTGCAAAATTCTGAAGAAAGTCCTTTCACAAGTGGAGTATAAATATCAGCTAATTTCTGATACTTCTTCATTTCATTCCTTTCTTCCTTCTCAAGTTGGCGTTCTTCTGAAATATGATCGTAAGCTTTGTAAACATCAACAAAACGAGCAGTTTCATATAATAATGAACGAGAAGCATCAAGCTTAGCCTTCATTTTAGATAACATCTCGTATACAGCAGGGAATTTAATAATAGCTTTGCCAAACTGAGTACGTTCACTGGCATAACTCAATGCTTCGCGATAAGCTGCCTCTGAAATTCCAACCGACTGAGCTGCAATACCCAGACGAGCACCATTCATAAGCGCCATTACATATTTAATAAGCCCTAGCTTACGGTCACCCACTAATTCAGCTTTAGCATTTTTAAATACTAATTCACAGGTAGGAGATCCAATAATACCAAGTTTGTGCTCAATACGTCTAACTGTCATTCCGCCACTTGCACGATCGAAAATAAACATTGAAAGACCACGACCATCTGAAGTTCCTTCCTCACTTCGGGCAAGAACTAAAGAAATGTGACCATCACCGTTAGTAATAAATCGTTTTACGCCATTAAGATACCATTGGTCTTCTTTTTCATTGTAAGTTGCTTTAAGCTGAACAGCCTGAAGGTCTGATCCTGCATCTGGCTCGGTTAAATCCATTGCCATAGTTTCACCTGCAGAAACACGAGTCAAATACTTCATCTTTTGCTCATCATTGGCAAACTCATTGATTGTTTCTGCACAATCCTGAAGTCCCCATACGTTTACAAAACCAGCATCGGCACGCGAAACTATATCTGCTGCCATAGTATAAGGAATAACCGAAAAGTTAAGTCCATTATATTTTCGTGGCAAGGTGATACCCATAAGACCAGCTTTAACTAAGGCATCAAGATTTTCTTGAGTTCCTCTGGCATATTTTACTTCACCATCAATCAATTGTGGACCTTCAGCATCAATACTTTCAGCATTAGGAGCAATTATATTTGAACAAATATCACCAACAATTTCCAATACCTTATCGTAGCTATCCATTGCATCCTCAAAATCAACAGGAGCATAATCGAACTTATCCTTATCCGCAAAATTGCGTTCTTTAAGGGCCACAATCTTCTCCATCAGCGGGTGGGTAAGATGGAATTTTAATTCGGGATTATCGTTATAGAAATTATCCATTGTCTTCATCTTTTAAGTTTGATTAATTCTGATTACTTGCTGTTCTTTTTGTAGAACTTAATCATTTGGGGAATTACTGTTTCTATTTCTCCAGTAATTACGTAATCAGCAATAGTATTAATAGGTGCATCAGGATCATTGTTAATCGAAATAATCATTGATGATTCCTGCATACCTGCAATGTGCTGAATTTGGCCAGAAATACCACAAGCAATATATAGCTTTGGTCTAACAGTAACTCCTGTTTGACCAATCTGACGATCATGATCAGCATAACCAGCATCAACAGCTGCACGAGAAGCTCCAACCTCGGCTCCAATCAAATGAGCAAGATCATATAATAAATTGAAATTATCTTTCGATCCAACTCCATACCCACCTGCAACAATAATTGAAGAATTCTTAATGTTAACTTTTGAGCTTTCCATATGACGCTCAATAATCTTAACAATAAAGTCGGTATCAGAAGTATATTTAGAAACATCAAGTTTTGATAGCTCTCCTTTATGCGATTCTGAATATATATCTTTCTTCATAACACCTTCACGAACCGTTGCCATTTGTGGACGGTTATCAGGGTTGATAATAGTCGCAACAATGTTTCCACCAAAAGCGGGTCGAATTTGATATAGTAGGTTATCATATTTTTTACCTGCTCTTTTATCTTCATGATCACCAATTTCAAGTGATGTACAATCGGCAGTTAATCCGCTTATTAAAGCCGATGATACTCTTGGTCCTAAATCGCGACCAAAAGTTGTTGCTCCAAGTAAAGCAATCTGAGGCTTTTCTTCCTCAAAAAGTTTAACACATATTGAATTATATGGCAGGGTTGTATATACTTCCAGTTTTGGATCGTCTGCAACCCATACTTTGTCTGCTCCGTAAGGATATAGCTCTTTCTCAATTCCATTAAGTTTATGACCTATTACAAGAGCTTCTAACTTACATTTAAGTTCGCTTGCAAGAGTACGACCTTTGGTCATAAGTTCAAGACTAACATCGGCAATTTTGCCTTCATCCATCTCGCAGATTACAAATACATTATTCACTATAATAATTTTTTTATTCTACAATGAGTATTCAATTCGTATTGACCTATTAACCCAGGGTATGGTTCGTAATAAGTTCTTTCATGAGTTCGTCAATTCCACTATCATCGGAAGTGATCACCTTAGCTTCTTTAGCTTGAAAAACAACGTTTTCAATTTTCTTAACTTTGGTTGGAGAACCATTCAGACCAAGCTGAGCAACATCAGTATCAATGTCGTTCACACTCCATTCTGCTATATTAAGGTACGGTCTTTCGCCTACCAAATCAATATAATCTTCTGATGCTTCTTGTCTTTCAGTTGCAGTTCTTGCATGCTTGTATGTCATAACAGCTTTTGCATTTCTCGGACGACAATCGTCAGCAGATGCATTTACAGTTATAACGCAAGGAACCGGACATTCAACAGTTTCGACACCACGTTCAAGTCGACGTTTCACAACAATTGACTTTTTCTTCATTTCAAGTACTTCTTCTGCATAAGTAACCTGAGGAATTCCCAGTTTTTCAGCTACCTGTGGTCCAACCTGTGCGGTATCACCATCGATCGCCTGACGACCAGCAATTATTACGTCGTAGTCTTTAATTTTCTTAATCGCACAAGATAATGCATAAGAAGTTGCAAGTGTATCGGCTCCGGCAAATGCTCTATCTGTTAATAAATAACCATTATCGGCACCTCGGTATAGGCCTTCACGAATAACCTCTGCTGCTCTACCAGGACCCATTGTTAACAGAGTAACTGATGAACCTGGAAACTTATCTTTAAGATTAAGCGCTTGTTCAAGCGCATTTAAATCCTCAGGATTAAAAATAGCTGGCAAGGCCGCCCTGTTAACTGTACCATCTGCTTTCATGGCATCCTTCCCTACATTTCGGGTATCAGGAACCTGCTTGGCTAAAACTATGATTTTTAAACCTTTCATACTTATCATTCTTTGGTTTAAGTAATTAAAATTCTATTATCTTCCACTTATTAAGTTTAGTGGTAATTGTTGCCTCACCCTAGTTTAAATAAATTAAAAGTGCTCGACAAACTCTTATTCTTTCAAATTAATGCAACTACGCAAATAGCAATATCTTGCGACAATACTACATAAACAGTTATTTTTCAAACATAAATAAGAGTTTCGTGTGTAATATTTTAACATTAATTTAATTTACGGGGAGCAAATTTAAGAGAATTTAATTAGTGTTAAAGAATATCCCCTTATATAGAAACATTTTAAAATAGAAAGATAGATTTCAGAAAGCCTGTATAACAATAAAAGTAATATTTACTGATAATTACATTAAGGCAATAACAAAGCATATGAGACGTATATACTAATAAAGAACCCCAATTCAATTGAATTGGGGTTCTTTATTAAGCTTCTCCTGTTGGTCCACCAAAACTCATTGGCATATTTGGTATTCCTCCAGGTTCTATATTTTTGATTGCACCATGTGCCGACTCAAATTTAGCTATGTTATCTTGCAATGCTAATAATAAGCGCTTCGCATGTTCAGGAGTTAATATTACCCTTGACTTTACTTCTGCTTTAGGCATTCCAGGCATAATACGAACAAAATCTAACACAAATTCTGAGGCTGAATGTGTAATAATAGCCAAATTTGAATATGTTCCCTGAGCAACATCTTCTTTAAGTTCAATATTTAATTGACCCTTGTTTTTCTTATCGTCCATTGTGTTTTTGATTTAGCTATTATTCTTCGTCTCTGTTCAATTTTTCATATTCCTCCTTCGGAGCAACTGTAATATTACGGTATTTGCGGGAACCAGTACCAGCAGGTATAAGGTGACCAACAATAACGTTTTCTTTCAATCCTTCAAGGTGATCAACTTTACCGAAAATTGCGGCTTCATTTAGTACTTTTGTTGTTTCCTGGAAGGAAGCTGCTGACATGAAACTCTTTGTTTGAAGAGCAGCCTTAGTAATACCCTGAAGTATTTGACTAGAAGTTGCAGGGATAGCTTCACGAGCTTCAACCAACTTCATATCTTTACGTTTCAACATCGAGTTTTCATCACGAAGTTTACGAGCTGTTATAATCTGACCAGGACGTAAATTTTGCGAATCACCTTCTTCAACTACTACTTTCTTGCCAAAGATCCAGTCATTTTCGTCCATAAAAACCCACTTGTCAACAACTTGTTTTTCAAGGAATTTTGTATCACCCGGATCCTTAATATCTACCTTACGCATCATCTGACGAACGATAATTTCGAAATGCTTATCGTTAATTTTCACACCCTGCATACGGTATACTTCCTGAACTTCATTTACAATATATTCCTGAACCTTAGTAGGTCCTTTAATATTTAGAATATCAACAGGAGTAATAGCTCCATCAGAAAGTGGAATTCCAGCGCGAACATAGTCGTTCTCCTGAACAAGAATTTGTTTTGAAAGAGGAACAAGGTATTTCTTAACCTGGTCTGTTTTAGAAGTTATTATAATCTCGCGATTACCTCGTTTTATCTTACCGAAAGTAACTTCACCATCTATCTCTGAAACAACTGCTGGATTCGATGGATTACGTGCCTCAAACAATTCAGTTACACGTGGAAGACCACCGGTAATATCTCCTGACTTACCAACAGCACGAGGAATTTTAACAAGAATATCTCCTGACTTAACAGTATCTCCTTCATTAACAGAAATGTGAGCACCTACAGGTAAATTGTAAGTCTTTAACAGCTCGCCATCGTTTGAAAGAATTTTAATAATAGGGTTCTTTGTTTTATCCCTTGTCTCAATAATAACTTTCTCACGGAATCCAGTTTGTTCATCACTTTCCTCCTTAAATGTAACACCCTCAATTACTGAATCAAAGGTAATATTACCAGCCAATTCAGAAATAATAACAGCATTATATGGATCCCAATCACAAATCAATTCACCTTTTTTAACTTCGGAACCATTCTTAATATAAAGATTAGCTCCATAAGGGATTGTATTATTAGTAAGAGCAATACCAGTGTTTTTATCGATTAATCTCATCTCAGCCAAACGACCAATAACAGAATGAATCTTTTTACCGCTCTCGTCTTTCTTCTCAACAGTACGAAGTTCTTCAATTTCAGCAATACCATCGTACTTAGCAACAACTTTTGATTCTGCAGCAATGTTCGATGCAGTACCCCCAACGTGGAAAGTACGAAGTGTAAGCTGTGTTCCTGGTTCACCAATTGATTGTGCTGCAATAACACCAACCGATTCGCCTTTCTGTACCATTGAGCCAGTTGAAAGGTTACGTCCGTAACATTTAGCACAAACACCTTTTTTGGATTCGCAGGTTAATACCGAACGAATTTCAATCTGCTCAATTGGGGAATCTTCAATTATTTGAGCAATATCCTCGTTAATTTCAGTACCGGAATTAACAACCAATTCTCCTGTCAATGGATGGTAAACATCATGAACAGCTGTACGTCCAAGAATACGTTCATATAGTGTTTCAACAACCTCTTCGTTATTCTTAATTGCTGTAGCAATAAGACCGCGTAAAGTTCCACAATCTGGCTCGTTAACAATAACATCTTGTGACACATCAACCAGACGACGAGTAAGATAACCCGCATCGGCTGTTTTAAGTGCTGTATCTGCAAGACCTTTACGAGCACCGTGAGTTGAAATAAAGTACTCAAGTACAGAAAGTCCTTCTTTAAAGTTCGAAAGAATTGGGTTTTCAATAATCTCAGATCCAGCAGAACCTGATTTCTGAGGTTTCGCCATAAGACCCCTCATACCAGAAAGCTGACGAATTTGCTCTTTTGAACCCCTCGCGCCAGAATCAAGCATCATATAAACAGAATTAAATCCTTGGCGGTCATTAATCAACTGGGTCATCAATGTCTGAGTCAACTTAGCATTTGTATGAGTCCAGATATCGATAATCTGATTGTATCTTTCATTATTAGTAATGAAACCCATGTTGTAGTTATTCAATACCTCATCAACCTGTTCGTAACCTTCAGCAACAAGAGTCTCTTTCTCGGCAGGAACAAGAACATCAAAAAGATTAAATGATAATCCTCCTTTAAATGCCATGTAGTATCCCATTCCTTTGATATCATCAAGGAATTTAGCCGTTTTTGCAATTCCTGCAATTTTCAATACTCTACCAATAATATCACGAAGCGACTTCTTAGTAAGAACTTCATTAATATAACCAGCTTCAAATGGCACAACTTGGTTAAACAATACTCTACCAGCTGTGGTTTCAATAATTTTCACAACAGATTCACCATCTTCGATGTCTTTGGTACGAACCTTTATCATCGCATGCAGTTCGATTTTTTTCTCGTTGTGAGCAATAACAACTTCTTCGGGAGAATAGAAAGTCATACCATCTCCCTTAACTGGAAACTCTTTGGTTGCCTTCCGAGCCTTGGTCATATAGTAAAGTCCCAAAACCATATCCTGAGAAGGTACACTTATTGGTGCTCCATTCGCAGGGTTAAGAATATTGTGAGAAGCCAACATTAATAATTGTGCTTCTAATACAGCTGCATTACTTAATGGAAGGTGAACAGCCATCTGGTCACCATCAAAGTCAGCGTTAAACGCGGTACATACTAAAGGGTGAAGTTGGATAGCTTTTCCTTCAATAAGCTTTGGCTGAAATGCCTGAATACCTAAACGGTGAAGCGTAGGAGCCCGGTTTAAAAGAACCGGATGACCTTTAAGTACATTTTCCAGAATATCCCAAACCACAGGATCCTTTCTATCTACAATCTTCTTCGCCGATTTCACGGTTTTCACAATACCTCTTTCAATTAATTTACGAATGACAAAGGGTTTGTAAAGTTCTGCAGCCATATCTTTTGGAATACCGCATTCGTGAAGTTGTAATTCAGGTCCAACAACAATAACCGAACGTGCTGAATAATCGACCCTCTTTCCAAGTAGATTCTGACGAAAACGACCTTGTTTACCTTTCAGACTATCAGATAATGATTTGAGAGGTCTGTTTGCATCTGTTTTAACAGCATTCGATTTCCTTGAGTTATCAAAGAGTGAATCAACTGCCTCCTGAAGCATACGTTTCTCATTACGTAAAATAACTTCGGGTGCCTTGATTTCAATAAGTCTTTTTAACCTATTATTTCTTATAATTACACGTCTGTATAAATCGTTCAAATCAGATGTAGCAAACCGTCCACCATCAAGTGGTACCAAAGGACGAAGTTCTGGAGGAATTACCGGTACAACTTTTACAATCATCCATTCCGGACGATTAATTCCCTTTGAAGCACGGAAAGCTTCTACAACTTGAAGTCTCTTAAGAGCCTCATTTTTACGTTGCTGTGAAGTTTCAGTATTTGCTTTATGCCGCAATGTATATGATAACTCATCCAACTCAAGTCTCGCAAGCAGTCTGAAAAGAGCTTCAGCACCCATGTCTGCAATAAACTTATCTGGATCACTATCATCAAGGAATTGATTCTCTTTTGGAAGTGTATCAAGAATATCAAGATATTCTTCTTCTGTAAGGAAATCTAAATAGTTAATTCCATCACCATGCTTAACACCAGGATTTATTACAACATAGCGTTCGTAATAAATAATTGAATCAAGTTTTTTGGACGGCAAACCTAATAGGTATCCTATTTTGTTCGGTAATGATTTAAAGTACCAAATATGAGCAACTGGCACTACAAGGGAAATATGTCCCATGCGCTCGCGACGAACCTTTTTCTCTGTTACTTCTACACCACATCTGTCGCAAACAATACCTTTATATCTGATACGTTTATATTTACCACAGTGACATTCGTAGTCTTTAACCGGACCGAATATTCGTTCGCAGAACAAACCATCACGTTCTGGTTTATATGTACGATAATTTATTGTTTCGGGCTTTAAAACTTCACCGCTGGAGTTCTCAAGAATCTCCTCTGGAGAAGCAAGACCAATGGCGATTTTACTAAAACCGCTCTTTTGTTTTGTGTCTTTTCTAAATGACATATGCCGAATTAATTTCTGTCGTTAAACTTTTCTGGATACCTATTAAATAAGATTCATGCTTAGACCAAGACCTCTAAGTTCATGTAACAATACGTTAAGTGATTCCGGTATACCAGGAGCTGGCATTGGTTCACCCTTAACAATTGCTTCATATGTCTTAGCTCTACCCATTACATCATCAGACTTAACAGTCAAGATTTCCTGAAGAATATGGGCAGCACCAAATGCTTCTAATGCCCAAACCTCCATTTCACCAAAACGCTGTCCACCAAACTGTGCTTTACCACCGAGTGGCTGCTGAGTAATTAGAGAATATGGTCCTATAGAACGTGCATGCATCTTATCATCAACCATATGTCCGAGTTTCAACATATAGATAACTCCAACAGTTGCTGGTTGGTCAAAACGTTCTCCGGTTCCACCATCGTAAAGGTAGGTTCTACCAAATTCTGGCACACCTGCATTATTAGTATATTCGGTTATTTGATCGAGCGTTGCACCATCAAAAATTGGTGTGGCGAACTTCATTCCAAGTTCCAGACCAGCCCAACCAAGTACAGTTTCATAAATCTGTCCAAGGTTCATACGAGATGGTACACCAAGTGGATTTAGAACTATATCAACAGGAGTTCCATCTTCAAGGAAAGGCATATCTTCCTGACGGACGATTTTTGCAACGATACCTTTATTTCCATGACGACCAGCCATTTTATCTCCAACTTTAAGTTTACGCTTTTGTGCAATGTAAACTTTTGCTAGTTGAACAATACCTGCTGGTAGCTCATCTCCAATTGTTACGTTATATTTCTTACGTTTAAAAATAGCATCTTGCTCCTTATATTTCAGGATGTAATTATTAATCAATTGATTAATCATATCGTTCTTAGATGCGTCAGTAGTCCATTTAGTCGGATTAGCATTCATATAGTCCAAGTCTTGAAGTACTCTAAGTGAAAACTTAGCTCCTTTAGGAATAACATCCATATTCAGATAATCCTTCACACCTTGAGATGTTTTACCATTTGTAAGGGTAAATAACTTATCGACTAACTTGGCTTTTAAAGCAGCGGAACTGCGTTCAAATTCCTCTTCTATTTTATCAAGAATAGGTTTTGTTGCTGCCTTAAGCTTTCTATCTTTAATTGAGCGAGAAAATAGCTTTTTATCAATTACAGTACCAAATAATGAGGGAGAAGCTTTTAATGATGCATCTTTAACATCACCTGCTTTGTCACCAAAAATTGCACGAAGTAGTTTCTCTTCTGGGGAAGGATCTGATTCACCTTTTGGAGTAATCTTACCAATTAGAATATCTCCAGGCTGAATATTCGCACCAATCCTAATAAGACCATTCTCATCAAGATTCTTGGTAGCTTCTTCACTAACATTTGGAATATCTGAAGTAAGTTCTTCCAATCCGCGTTTTGTATCACGAACCTCAAGCATATATTCATCAATATGAATGGATGTAAATATATCTTCCCGGACAACTTTCTCTGAAATAACAATAGCATCCTCAAAATTATAGCCTTTCCATGGCATGAAGGCAACCATCAGGTTTCGACCCAAAGCCAGTTCTCCGCTTTCAGTCGCATATCCTTCAGTAAGGATTTGATCTTTCTTTACACGCTGGCCTTTTTTAACTATTGGACGGATATTGATACAGGAATTCTGATTTGTTTTCCTATACTTATTAAGCTTATAGCGTTTTGATTCACCATCGAAACTAACAAATTTTTCATCGTCTGTTAAGTCATAGCGAATTACTATTTCATTGGCATCGACATACTCAATAACACCATCCCCTTCAGCAACAACCAACAAACGGGAATGTTGCACAACCTTTTGTTCTATTCCTGTCCCGACAATAGGTGCCTGGGGATATATTAACGGTACAGCCTGACGCATCATGTTAGATCCCATCAAGGCACGGTTAGCATCATC
>JBNKCO010000060.1:0-179862 GCA_050287785.1 Bacteroidales bacterium | reverse complement strand
TGTTCTTAAATAGTGCCAGAATAATAACCCCCACGTAATTATTAATTGAGCCAAAACCATCAGGAGAATGGCCAGTCGATTATCGCGGTATAGTTTAATTTCAAAAACCGATATCGATTTTTCCTGGTTTTGCAGTGGAGTTAAACCTGTGGTAATAGTCAACAGAAGGGCTCTTTTCCATTGTGGTGGATCCACTTTAGACGGCGAAAGGTTGTATTTATCGTACCACCAGTCGGGAGTTTCAAATTTATTCCGTTCTAAATTAAACTCGCGCTTATGCTCATCGATTTCGATATATTGACAAAAATGCCTGAATCCTAAAACATTACCTTCAAAACTTACACTAGAATCTTTTAATACCAAGTAAACAAAGATGGGCTGTATCCGCTTACCACTTAAAACCACTTTTACCCGGTTATATGCCGATATATCAAACTCCTGTGACTTCGGGTTTTCGAACCCCATACCTGCATAAGGGCGCAAAAAGCCATTTTTGAGAATAAACTGCATACCAACAACACTATCTGAAACAATAGTGGAGGTAATTTCCGTTACCCCACGGTCAATCGAATCGTTGTAAAAAAAAGGCTGAAAGTTCTTTAAATCAGGATATACGATTAAATCGTCTTTGCGAAGCGATAAAAAATAAATGGAAATAAATAATACGAGTGTTGCACTGCTAATAGCTATGTTAAGACCATCTTTAAGAAAGCTTTTAAATAATTTCTTGTTATAAATATTTAATTTCTGGTTTATCATAAAAATTCGATTGTGCCCTTATCACAAAAATAATTATTATTCAAACAAATTACCAAATAGTCTTCATTAATGATCGATTTTTGGAGTTATATATGTTTGTTATAGCACATAGTTTACAACGTTTAGTGTATAATTTCGTAAGGATTATTGCGCTACGCTCCATGAGGGCTTCGCCGTTGCGGGCTTCAACCGACTGTAAGGAGCTCAACGCAGCTAAACCTATCAAGTTACCTCCTAAAATTGATGCGGCCGATATTGCTTGAAAACCTCTGAACCGACCGCAGGGAGCTCACCGAACTAAACGCAGTGAGCTCATGACTGATATGGAGTAACATAGCTAAATCCTTATGAATTATACATTATTATGACCTGTATTTTTTTTATTTATAAGCATCAATTAGTGATTTCACCTGTAATTTATTCAAATCTGATTTTAAATCTTTAGTTTTCACCTCTATTACCTTTTTTTCACCTGGTAATATGTCGAAATAATTATCACTGAATGCATTAATTGAATTCGGCAAATTAATCCATACGTTTTTAGCAAATTTATTTGCACTCAATTCAATTGATGTTTCGCTAATCTGCTTTATTGTAACTTTAGTTTGAGGCAAGTTCAAATCCTTAGGCCTTTCAAAAAAGAAATTATTTTCGGAAACTACTTTTCCATTTACAGAAAGATTTAAATGTAGAACTACATTTTTTGCCACATCATTAGTTACCCATTCTTTTTCAAGAAATGAAAATGCTTCCATGCTTGAATTTTCAGGGATAATTATTTCCAAAACTTCTTTTTTTAACTCTTTTCCGTTGAAATCGATTAAGCTAATATTTAGTGTGGCATTTGTTTGTTGGTACTTATCTGAAATTGCAAAAATTTTAATTTCGTCATTTTCTTTTATTGCAGAAACCAAATAATCCGTAAATGCTCGTTTTACCATGTATTGCTGAGCTTTCCAACGACCGTAATAATCCATGCTACTCCAGGAAGCAACTGGCCAACAATCGTCAATTTGCCAAAACAATGAGCCCATGCAGTACGGTTTAGCCCGGCGATGTGCTTCTAAGGCAATTTTAATTCCTTCGCCTTGCAAAATCTGACCTACATAAAGAAAATTTTCAAACTTCTTCGGTACTTTATAAATATCTCTCATGTAATGAGTTATCGTACCATTTCCAATTGAGGAACGTTGATGCGCATTCATTACTTCCGAATTTATATCGTAATCGGCAGGTATAGTATATGTTTTTACAGTTTCAAATTCTGGAAACGATTGGAAACCATATTCACTCATAAATGGACCAATTGTAGTATTGTAATTTTCAAAAGGTTCTTTTCCCCACCAAACACCCCAATAGTGCATATCTCCAAAACCATTATTTTTACTGGTTTTCATAGAATAATTTTCACCAGCTGGTGAAGTTGACCAATAAAATTTTTCATCATCATTAGCTTTTACAGCAGCAGGTAGTATGCTATGAAAAATTTCCTGATATGTGTTTATTATAGAGAATGAATCTTCTTTGGTTTTAAATCGCCCCTGTTGCATATTCCAGTAATTTCCATCCATAAATGACACAATTTCATTATTCCCGCACCACAATGCAATGCAAGCATAATTTCTTAAACGATTTACATTATGGAGTGCTTCTTTTTGAATATTCATTCGTAAATCTTGCAAGGGTGGATACATTGCACAAGCAAACATAAAATCTTGCCAAACTAATATTCCTTTTTCATCACAAAGTTCATAGAAAATATCATTTTCATATATTCCGCCACCCCAAACACGTAACATATTCATATTTGAGGAAACACATGTATTGATAATATGTTCGTATCGTTCGCGGGTAACACGAGGTAGAAAATTATCCTGAGGAATATAATTTGCTCCTTTCATAAACAAAGGTTTTCCATTTACTTTAAAATAAAAAGATTTACCTTTTTCGTTACTTTCCGTTATAACTTCAATATTTCGCAATCCTCTTTTTACTTCTTTTGAATCCAGTGCAACTCCATTTTCCGAAATAACACCTTTAAATCTATGCAATATTTGTTCCCCCATTCCAACTGGATACCAAAGCTTTAGATCTTTTAAGTTGAAACGAACACTTAGATTATTTTCGCCATCTAAAACGAACACTTTACGACTAATTACAGGAGTTGGCTTGTCGTTCAGGAATATTTCCAAAACTTTTGTGCCTTCTGATGTACTGTTTACTTTTAGTTGTGCTTCCAGATTTGCTTCCTTTTCGGTAATGCTTAATTGTTTAATAAATAAATCTTCAATTTGAATTGAATTCCAGGATTGTAAGTAAACCGGTCTCCATATACCGGAAGTTACGAAGCGAGGTCCCCAATCCCAACCAAAATGGTAGCCTGCTTTTCTACTAAAAACACTTACACGCTTTTCAGCCTGGTCATTGTTACTTACAGGTACTTTATAGGGTAGACTATTATATTGAGGCATTACCTTATTTATTGGAGAAAAGAAAATTATGCGTATTTTATTTTCTCCTTTTTTTAGAATGTTCTTCACTTCTGATTTCCAAAGTAAGAACATATTGTCGGCAGAAATAATTTTTCTGTCATTCAAATATACATCAGCATAAGTATCAAGTCCTTCAAAAACAATTTCTATTTTTTCTTTTTTTAGTAATTCGTCATCTGCAAAAAAAGTAGTTTGGTATTCCCAATCGGTTGTTTCAATCCATTGCTGGTCTTTTTCATTTGTTCGGTAAAATGGATCTTTAATTTCCTTATTTGCTAACAAGTCTGTATGTACTGTACCTGGAACTGTTGCTTTTAACCATATATTATCTCCTTTTTTTCTAAATTTCCAATTCCCCGACAAATCAAACTTACTTGTTTGTGAATAAAGTAAATTGACAAACGAGAAACATGTAATAAGTATCATAATTTTTTTCATAAGATTATTTTTATTTGTTTTCAAATATATAATATTCTCTTGCTATTTTTTTATTGAAATAAATTCCTTGACTTTTTAAAATGTCACTTACTCTCCAAACATAAAATGCAAAGTATGCAAAACTTATAACACCAACGATATAACTATAATGCTCATTCGTTTGATAGACCACAACGGTTTGTAAGTATGAATAGTTTAGCATTTCAAAGTTTGTCAGTATAAATTTACAACAAACATAATTAAAAGCTATAAGCAGCGCAATTCTCTGACTGCTAAATTAATTACACCGGCTGTTAGCTACAGTAACTTTTTTAAACCCACCAATCTATCAACTTGGTTATAATAAGTCCTATAAATTTCTATTAAATGGATATCGTCTTTTAAATAATATTTTATGTTATCAAAATAATATTCAGGGGTGTCTTTGTGTGCATTAATAATCAACAAAACCTGATCCAGGCTATCTGATGGATAAAGATCATTGTACACATCCAATTCTGCATCGAGAAGTAATGGAAAATCAGAGAATTCCCCAATCGCATCGTTCATGTTTATTGCCAATGAATCTCCTATTTCATGCTGAAATTCTGATTTGGGATATCCAATATTTACCATGCACCAAAGTTTATTTTTAATAACAGAGTCAAAGGGGATGCTCTCATTGTCTATTGGGAGATCAACTTTATATTCAATTTGACTTTGGAAATCATTAACAGCATCCTGGCTATTATATTCAGGTCTAATCCATTTCATAATAGTCTGGGTGCCTTCAAATTCTTGCTTTATCTGTATTAAATAAAGTGTATCATGCTGAATTTTAACTTCACATGTATCTATAAGAGGGAAAAACTCTCATCCGATAGGAATTATCAATTTGCCATCATTTTGCACCAACTTATATTCAGCTCTATTTGAATATCTATCATATTTATTGAATATTATTGTGGAATCCTCTGCATCAAGTGTATAATATCCATCGTTAATTGAATCTGTTGAATGCCAATGGCCTTGTATTGAATCATAATTTGCAGTACAACCAAAAATTAGTGTGCCAATGATATAAAAATATAAATGTTTCATCTCAGTAGGGTTATTGTAGCTAATGGTTTAAATTTGCGTAGTGCGGGATTTCAAAACTCCATCTTAAAAACCGCTACTAGTTATATTTTGTGTGTTTCGTATCAAATTTAGCATCTCCGCGCAACCGAGCTTGTGAGCTCACCGAACCGAACTTATTGAGATTATGACCTGAGGGAGTAACACAGGTAATGTTTTTTTCATTTTGTTGTACATAATTAATCCTTTTTCAAACTTAAAAACTCTTCAATATCCTGACGCCACTCATCGTAATGTTTTATCAAATAATTTTCATGTCCTGCCTCTGGGTAAGTCTTTAAGTATTTATCTCCTTTGATATTTGAGTAGATATCATTTATCTCTTGTCGTGTGACTTTAATATCCTTCTCTCCGTAAAGTAAAAGTGTTGGACAATCAATATTTTGAGCATAATCAATTGGGGTGTGTTTGAATGCGTTAAATCCGTTTTGTAATCCACCCCAAAACATTAATAAATGTGCCATTGGAAAACTTGGCACTCCCATATCTGAAAACCTACTCTTCACGGTTTGCAGCATCGTACCAAATGGACATTCAATTATAATCTTGGAAATCGGTAAATCATAATCATTAATTGCTTTCATAATTGCTACTGAACCCATCGAAGTGCCAAAAAGGATAATGTTTTGCTCATCTTTTGCCGATAAATAATCCACACAAGCTTTTACATCATTTGCCTCTTTATATCCAATTGTTGACTGATTACCCTCGGAACCTCCACATCCCATAAAATCAACCAACATTACTTTATAATCAAGCTCAAGAAAAACATCAGCTTTGTCCAACATTGATGATTTCTCACCACTAAACCCATGAAAAATCACTACTGTTCCTTTTGAGCTATCTATGTTAATATCCCAACATTCAATCTGATTATTGCTAGTCAGGTAAACTGTTTCATAATCTATCTTAGGTACAGTCGTGTTTTGTGGTTTTGGATTATTAATACCAAATATTAAAGTCTTTATCTTTTGTCCAAATGATAAATCTTCAGGTTTTTCGGTTTTAGTCTTAGAATCAGTCACAAAATGAGTGAACTTATAAGCATGGAAATAAGCAATCAAATTGGCAGATATAAATAAAATTACCAATCCATAAATAAATCGGCGTATTAGTTTTGTATATCTCTTCGACAATATCATCTATAGTTGTCGTTTATTAGCTCTAAAACAATTTGAGCATCGCCTGCATTATAAATCCTGCCTACTCGTTAGTCTTAAAGTTATATATTTTCAAATCATTATTTAAAGGTATCATAGCAGCACCAATACCCCATGATACTGAATCTCCAGGATACATTATCAAACATGGATTCTCTGCATAAAGCTTAAATGAAACACAAATCAGAGCAAAAAATATGTTAAGCTTGTTCATGTCTATTAATCAATTTATCTGTGTATGACTGTTTTTCTAATAGTATATTCACAATAATAATTTGCTTACCCAATTTTGAAGTGTCAACTATTATTTGATTTGATGGTTGATATTCCTTAATAAATAAAGTTTTTCCATCCAAAGAAAACAATCGAACAACAATAGGAGATAAATTTTTCTCAAGCAAATTAATTGTTATTGAATTCCTGTTATTTAATACTTGAACTTTCTTTTTAGCAACTACTTTAGGTAAAGAAGTAGTAATACTATTGTTATTAAAATACAAATAGTTTGAAAATTCGGATTTTTTAAAATTATAGTTAACTGCTTGTATTTTAAATGTATCAGTACTACTTAAAGGGGTGAAGGTATAATTTAAAATATCAAATTCAACGGTTGCCAGGAAACCTTTAGAATTGAAAACATTATAGTACCAAATTTTATCGGCACTATTCGTTTCATTTCTAATATCGTTCCATTGCAGATGTATTTGACCATCAAATGTCCCTGATAAATTGATTTTACCTTTCGGAGAAGCATATTCAGCCTGACCTTTATCAAAAGCAAACATCCACTCCGTCCACGCAGGTTCATTTGCTGCCTTGTTCCAAATCTCATGTCCGTATTCAGGATAGTTTGTGTAACGCATATTTTTCGCACCAATTCTAACCAATTCATTGTATACTCTTTCCGTAATCTCAGGTGGATTTATATTATCAACACTTCCGTGAAACATCCAGAAAGGTGTTTTAGCAATTTCTTCTGCCCACCATGATTGTCCTCCACCACAAACAGACATTGCTGCTGCAAACTTTCCTGGCAATTTATGCAACAAATCAAAAGTACCTTCGCCACCCATTGAAATTCCGTAAACATATAAGCGATTGGTGTCTACTGAATACTTTTTAGTTAAACTATCCAATACATGAATAGCTGAAATCATTGGTGCAGATAAGCTATAATCATTCCATCCGCTCCAATCGCCCCATGTAGTAGGTGTTTTTGGGGTATAAACAAAACAGGGTGTTTTAATTTGAAAATTTGGTGAATACCATACCAAATAATCGGAATGAGTCCATGACCAACCGTGCAAGTGCATTACTAAGGGGTATGATTTAGTACTATCATAATTTTCAGGCACATAAAGTCCATATAATAATTTGCCACTTGTAGCTTCAAAATAAGTATTTGGTAATTCCTGCGCAAAGCAAATCATACTCATGTTAAAGAGTAACACAAAGATTCCACTTTTTAAAATATTTGATTTCATAACTCTTACTTTTTGTGTTTTGTAATATTGGTGCTAACGTTAAGTATGCGCAAAGTAGACGATTGCGGGCTTCATCTCTATCAAACTGCAACAATTTTGAAGCGGCTATAACCATTGAATTTACTGCTATCACGCCTATTATATATATTATTATTTCCTTGCGTTTTTATCAGTATCCTTTCTCTGTAATACAATGTGAAGAGGATGAAAATCAAATTGATGATAATAATCAATCACCTTTTCATTACCAACTCCAACTAATAGCCTTTGTGTCTCGGTATTTTGCGAAATCAACCAATTTATAGCATTATCCATAAGTTGCTTTCCAATTCCTGATTTTCTTAGTTCTTTCTCAACGAATATTGAATCGATTTCTCCCACTTTTTCATTTTCCTTCTCAATTGTTGAAATGCAGTATGCTACAATTTTATTGTTTTTGTTTTCAATAACATATTCTAATAAAAATTTTCCTGCCTTACTTATCAGATTGCTTTTTCTTTTGTCCCAATTCATTCTTTGGAATCTTTCCTTAAAATTAGGAGACAAACTTTCATGTAAATCATTTAGTTTTTCCCATAGAGGTTTCACTAAATCCAAATCCTCTATTTGTCCCTGTTTTATGCTAAATTCTATCATTTTACCAATAATTTTTCATTAATTCATTTGTCCAACTTGGCTGTGACAATTCTCCTTTAGGTAGATATTCATTGAATACTGGTTTAATATCAAGTATTGGGGTTCCATGAATAGCATCTAAATTTGAAACTATCAAGGCATTTCTTTCTTTTTTAATCAAGTTTACAATTGTTGCACCTATATGGTTTGGTCTGTCTTTTTTCCTTTGGGCAAATATTCCAACTTTTGGATATTTTGTATTTCCTCTTGGATGTTCAGACCCTTTAAATTCTTTCTCCGATTTATCAAAATAAAATAATATCTCAAGGTGGGAGAATAGTTCTATTCCTTCAAGAGAATCAGAATCAAACTCAGAAGTCAATTCAATTCTTGATTCTATAGAACTCCAATTAGTATCAGATTTTTCTATCCTTTCATTTACAACGAATCCAATCGGTCTTATTTGAATATTCATTCTATCCAATGTTTTTTACTTGTACAATATCTCTTTTAAATGCATGGTAATGTTGAGAATATGGGTTGGTTGACATTTCAAAGCTCCCAACTTATCCGACCGCTATATGTTTATTAAGTGTTATTACTTCTCAGTTTTAGCATCTCTGCACAATCGAGCTTGCGAGTTCACCGAAGGTAATGTTTTTTACATTTTGTTGTAGCATGTTATTAATCATTAATCTTTTTATAATAGAATCCAGAATATTCTAATCTCCAGTTTTTAATATCTCTATCCAAATGAACTATATGATATCCATTTTTAATGTGAAAATTCATTCCATTATCGTTCCAAGACTCATATTCGAAAACACCATGTCCTGTTACATTTAAGAAATCAACAGGTTCAATATAAATAGAATCATTTTTGTAAATTTCAATTGTACTTAAAGTATCCAAACTACCAATACTCTTAACATAATCATATGATTTTTCATCAAGCACATATTTCCCATAAAAATCAGACTTCGAAGGGGAAACCTTCAAGAAACCCAATATATTAGTAAAAACAATTAGCAATACAGTTAAAGCCAAAGGAGTTATAAATGTAATTATTCCAATTATTTTTAATGTTTTATGTTTTGAAATAATCCCAAGTATAAATAGAATTATTCCAGCTATAAAAACTAAAAATCCCAGTATTCTAATTATAAAGTCCATATCCTAATATCTGCTTGAGGTTAAGTTTAATTTGTTATAAAATCTCTCTTGAATATCAATGATTCTTGTTATTTTGACTTCATCATTTTGTAGCACAATTTGTACGGTTTTTTTTGAGAGGTTATAATAAAGTGCCCTTGTTAGCGCCAATTTTCGGTGCTACAACGTTCCGAAAAAGGGGCCGTGGGCTACTTTGAAAAACCAAACTCCAAAATTTATGCTGAAAGCCCATGCCCTTTATTTATTATTAGCAATAGTTATTTATAGAGTCAAGACTTATATCTTCAAGCTTCTTAATATCCTCAAGTTTAATCTTGTCATATCCTAGTTCTAGCAACAAGTGTAATGAGAAGCAAATATTATATGATAGCAATTCAATAGACCTTTGAACCCTTATTCTATTTCCTTCGATGTCATTATACATTAGATTCGTAAAAACACCATAATGTTCGTATTTTGAATACCATTCCCAACAGTCAATTGCGAGTTTTAGGTGCGGTAGTTTTTTGCTCTCAGCAAAACTTCTACCTTCTTTTAACACCCCTAATTCCTTAAATCTATCTTTACTTTTAAAGTCCTTGAATCTATCTTTTCCTTTAAGGGAATCAATCAATTCAAAGTCTTTTCCTACTTTATTAAAATGCCCATTAATATATTCCCTAATTTCAGAATCTAATGATTCAGAATCCAGAATATTATTTTTGAGCGATTTATTCATAACATATTGTAGATAAATAAAGTCGTACAGTCCTGATCTAAATAATATTCCAAGAGGATGTTCCAATTCTGACAAACCCAGGTTGCTTTTTAGGAGAATACTAACTGATAAAAGAATATCATAGCTTCTCAGGCTATTCTCAATTAAATAATCAAGCGAGACATTTTCAGTCCCTTTACCTTCAAATTCTTTAATGACTTTATTCGAATAATCTAAAAATAATTCTAGTCTATTTATTTCTTGCTTCATGGGCTTAAGTAATGCTAACGGTAATGGTATGAGTAGTGCCAGCGTGCATAGCTCAAACCTATCAGGTTACAAGATAAGCATTTTTGAAAAACACTGGCTCGAATACTGAAAAGCCTGGCATTACTTATACCTAGTGTTGTGTGGTCGTGCATTATTTTAGTACGTAATTTATATCTACGATATATCCAACCCTAATTTTTCTATTGCCACTATCCTCTCCTTCATAATAATACAGTCAATTTACACCATATGCAGTTAGGTTCCTAGATTGGAAAGCATACTCTCCTTTATCCGTCATTATCTGAATCTGAGGTCTAAATTCAGAAATTTCAATAATCTGTCCAATAGAGAAATTTAAATGTGAAGCAATTATTTCAGCCTTTTTCATTGCTTTGTCAAGTGCGATTTACATAGCCTCCAGTTTAGTTTCCTCTAACTTATCACTTTGAAGATTTGTCATCACAACGTTATTTGCTCCAGTCTCAAATAATCTTATTATAAGTGAAACAACAATCTCAATATTTTCAAGTAGAAGCTTAGATATCTTAGACTATTCTCACTTTGTTCGAAGACGAATTTTTGTAACCACAGGCTTTAACATCTTAATATTTAACATATACTTCTCTTAATTAATTACCGGAAACGTTGAATTTATTTGACGCAATAATGCATAGTATTCAAACTTTAATTATTTATATTGTATTTCAATCCTACCCAACCGATAAAGTTATCCTGAACTGATCTGCCAATTGTATACCCTTTAGTTTTATATCCTAATTGAAGATTAAAATCAATTTTTTTGTTCATGGAGTAACTTATATCTGATTGAATCATAAAACCTTTTCCAAAAATATCCTGATCCCAAACTTCCAATAAAGCACCAAGTTTAATAGTTGAAGTTTTATAAAAATTAGGAGAAGAAATAGTAATCGAATTGTTTTTGTAAGGTCTTCCGGTTTTTAGTCTGACCGTATACAAGCGACTATTTAATTTAAAGTAGTTATTCAGGAAAACTTCGTAGCCTAATATTGACGTATTAAACATGGTTCCATACGACCACCCATTTTGATTATTTCCGATAAGGTACCTTGGTCTTTTCCCTTCATTAACTTTTCCGAACGCGGCAGATGCTTGCTTGTAAAAAGCAGGGTCGAGCAAGTTGAAAAAAGTTGCAAATAAGGCGGATTGGTTATAAAAATCAACTAGTCCGGGATTTACAGATCCATCGCTAAGAAAAATTTCATCGTTTGAATAGTTTTGCCATACAGGCTTGATAATATTCACAGGATCTCCGCCTTCCAAATCCCAGGTATCCCGTTCCTTAGGGTCCTGAGGTATTACAAGTGAGACATAGATCGGATACATCATTTTATGTATGAAAGCCATTCCCAATTCATCATTATAAAGCCCATTGTACTCATAAAAATCATCCTGAATGCGTCTGGAAGTCAGGTAGTTTATCTCGAATCCACCTGTAACAGAAAGCGCCCGGTTCAGAAATGAAATGTCATCCGGTAGCGTCATCGTTGTGCCTGGTATGGGAAGAGCTATATCGTTTATATTAAAATGCCCGCCTACCTGATGGGCTCTCATTGAATGACCAAATTCATGAGGCCAGATCATGGCTAAATACGAAAATGAAAATGACCATACTCCACCCAAAATATCCCCTAACTTCTCAGGCAATTTGGGCCGAATTCCATATGAATAAGCATCCTGTATGAGCTTATATGTTGTTAAACCATTTCTTGATACATTATTAAGATCATGGAAAGGGGCTATTCCAATTTCATAATGCCTGTGAAATGTCGAATCTTCGTTATTCTGAGCATATATATTCAGAGATAAGCCGCTTAGAATTATTATGTATAAAATTGCTTTTTTCATAATTTTAGTTTTTTTCATCTTCTTCAATACTAAAACAACAAGATTGATTTTCGGGTGAAGAAATTGTGCTCTATATTATGTTATATCTTTAGGTTTGTTTTTACAGTGTTACTATTGTTTTTGTAATTATTGAACTTATAACTTACATTAAGCAGTATTGTTGGGTATTCTGGTTTCTGATGAACATAAAAGCGATAATCACTTCTATTTATATCAAATTTTAGTTGGTTGGTATTGAAAATGTCTTTTACAGTTAATCCTACCGATAAATGCTCATTGAAGAAATTGTGCTCTACTGAAGCATCAAACCAGTAAAAACGTTCTACATTTCCAATTGAATTTCCTAATTGATCATGGAAATAGAATGCCATTACTTGGGCGCTTGTGTTTTTACCTAATGTAAATGAGTTGATTAATCGAGTGTTGAAAGTAATTGCACTTCTGTCATAAGCTTCGTCATTCATAATTCCTTTTGAATTTTGTCCCATAACAGTGAGACTGGAATTTAAGCTCCACCACTTAAGGGCTTGCAGGTTTACCATATTTTCAACACCAAATTCCTTATCATCCGATATATTGTCGAAAGTTAGTATCATAATACCGTCCTCATTGCTCCCGATAACCTGTGTATAAGCATCATTTGTGTTGCGCATAAATGTCTGGGAGCTAAACATACCTTTTGTAAAGTGCTTTTGGAAACCTAGTTCATAAGAGTCAGTTAAATTTGGACGCAAGAGTGGATTCCCATATGCTTCTTGAAATTCATTGCTTACATCTGGAAAAGGATTAAGGAAATATTCGTCAGGTCGATCAATGCGTCGTGAATAATTAAAGGCAAGTTGCTTCGTTTCTCCAAGTTCTTTTGATAAGGAAAGTGTTGGGAAATAATTTAGTTTTTGGTATTCATATTTTTCATTAATGGTAAAGCTTTCAATCAAGCGGTTATTGTATTCAAGTCGCAACCCAACACTGTAGGTAATGCCTAACTTTTCTCCACTTAGATTCGCATATGACGAATAAATACGTTCATTAAAATCAAATTCATTAGTAAATACGGTGTCAACTTCCCAGTTATTCGCATTGTAGTTGAAATTTTCTGCTTGCAGGTCCAAATATCTGTGATAATTGTGATACTGACCACCTAACTCTAATTTTGTTCCGTTTTCAAATGATTTCGTGTAATCCGATTTAGCCCGAATCTCTTCACTAAAATTGCTATTTTCAAATTGCATGGAATAGTATGGTGTAACTCCACTGTTATTGAAATCAGAACCTGTGTTATACCTGTCTTGCTCAACATCAAATAAATAATTTATCTTCGAATAGAAAATGGAATTTGTCCAAGAACTGCTTTCATTAAAATTATAGGTATGCGACAAGTTATTGGTAAAATAGTCAGCCAAAATAGCCGTACTTAAATCTTCATAAACGTAGTTATGTCCAGCTTGACTTTCAATAGTTTCATCGTATTTAAAATTTGCGTCAACATAAAAATGAGTATAACCGGCATCCGCTGAATAAGAAATAGTGTTTTTTGCGTTGAAATTATAATCAAGGGTAATGTTAGCACCCAAATCATTATTGCCTTGATTCCGGTAGAAAAGGATGTCATTGGTTCGTTTCTTGCCATCTAAAGTTGTTTGTATCAACTCATCCATATTATAGAACTGATTCTCGTCTTTCCATTTTGCACCAAGGGTAACATTTAATTTGTCGTTGGTATAATTCACATTCAAGTCGGCATTGTACTTGTCACCTGTTCCGGCCGATGCATTGATAAGGCCATTAAGTCCGGCACCCAATCCTTTTTTTGTAATAATGTTTATTATTCCTGCGGTTCCTTCGGCATCGTATTTGGCCGATGGGTTGGTAATAATCTCAATGCTCTCAATTCGGCCCGCAGGCATTTGCTTGAGCACCTCATTGGGTTTTAAAGCTGTTGGCTTACCATCAACAAGTACTTTAAAACTTGAGCTTCCTCTGAGTAATACATCACCATCTTGGTTAACTGTAATTGAAGGAGATATTTTCAGCGCATCGATAGCTGTTCCTCCCTGTGCTGATAGATTCTTATCTACGTTTATAACCTTTCTGTCTGCCTTAATTATCTGGGTCCTTCTTTGCCCAACAACAGTAAGTTCATCCAAATCTGTACTTCCTTCTGTCAGTTGAATATCATTGATTTCAACGTAATATTGATCGTCACTGATCTGTATATCATCCCGGACCTGCCTTTCATACCCAAGGTATTCCGCCACCAGATAATAATTGCCGGAAGGAATATTTTCAAGGCTGAAAAGGCCTTCCTCATCTGTAATGGTTCCATCTATAAGAGATGAATCATCGGAAGAGTATAAGGCTACTGTAGCATATTGCAATGCCGTATTCGAAGCCTTATCTGTTATTTTCCCGGCAATGCTTCCTTTTTGGATCTCCGTATTCTCAGCTCTCATTGTATTGGTAGAAAAAATTGCTAAGAGCGAAGACAGTAGAAACAATTTGAAAAAATGTGTTCCTGTTTTTCTGAAAGTGTTTTCAGTAGGTCTGATTGTTTTCTCTGTTTTCATATTTTTAGTCTTTTGAATAAATATTTTTCAATCCTAAAACAAGATTGATTTTCGGGTAAAGAAAAATTAAAGAAGAAGGCGAGTTGGGTTAAAGAACCTCTGTCTTCGTTTTACATTGAATAATCGTCCCTGTCTTTATGCTTTTTCGTGTAATAGCTATTGCACAAAAAAGACATAAAGAAGACAATACATAACTGTATTATAAGATCTTAATCCTTTACAGAAGTTACTTTACCTGTTCCTTCAATATCTGTGTTAACCTGTGGAGATCCTTTGTAATAGACACTTCCTGTTCCTTCAATTTTTACATCTAAGGCATTGTTTACTGTTATTTCACAAATACCGGCACCGATGATATCAATGTTGCATTCATCAGCTGATAAAAGGAATCCTAAGAAACTACCTGTACCAACCAACCTGATGGAAATATCATCCGCCTGCAATGGATCTGATATGATTACATCTCCAGTACCATCGCTTTGAACACCTTCAATAACTGGAACTTGCAGATAGTATGTCAAGTCATAATCACGGTAATTGCCATCCTCTAATTCAATATACCAAGTGCCGTTAACTACTCTGGTTTTGATTCTTGAAATGATATTTGCTTGTCCCTCTACCCTAACGGATTGCTCTGTTCCGTATGTGATGTAAACATCATCAACTCCCTGCATGCTAATTTTGGTGAAGGGATTGATCTGAAGAGTTTTTGATACAATAGGGCCTTCACCTGAAATGCGGTCATAATTGTCAGAGCAACTTGAAAGTAATACGCTTGCGATTAGTATTGCGACGAATGGTAATTTAATATTTTTCATGATTATAAGTATTTATTAATTACGATTAAATTATTTTGAACGAATAGTATGTGTGAACCCAATTTGAAGCGCAAAATTGTAGGTAGCCAATGTTTTATGAGGAAGTTGCCAAAATATTTTCGGCCTTATCCAAATCAGGTTTTGTTGTTCTGAATCCCGACTAAGATTATAGCCCACACCAATTGTTACAGAGGGAGTGAAGTCTAAAGGCATGCGTCTTTTCCCTTCAGAGATATCGTTATTTTCATCAACAACAAAAACATCATCAGAATTTAGAAAGGGCTGTAAGATGCCGATTCCAACGCTTTGCTCAAAAAACAGACCTGATTTTAGATATTTTCTGTAACCGGTACTTACATCGGTAAACAAACCTGTATGATAACGCTGGTGATTATAGAATCCGAGGCTTACACGAATGGGGAGCGAGGCTTTTTCTGAATATATTTTTTCCAACTCGCCTTCTACTACAAATCCCGGATAACTTATGGTATGACCGAAATAACCGGCTCCTAAATTTATATTTGTCTGTGCGTTCATCTTTATGCCAAAGACGAAAATTACTATGATAATAAGTACTATATTTTTCATGATTACTAATTTTTATATGTTTCTACAAAGCGACTAATTTCATCGTAAAACCGTTCAGGATTTTCGTGTTGCGGACCATGTGCGCATTCAGGAATCTTTACTACTTCTTTCATTGATTGGTCTGTTGCTAATTGTTCATACACATAATCTGCAACACCTGCTGGAACTATTCCGTCATCGGCTCCCCAAAGCATAAGAGCAGGAATTGTTATATTATTAAGTTCAGGCGTATAATTTATATCATCCCATAGTTTCATGGTCTCTTCATCGTAGAATGCATCCACATAAAAGGACATGGCAAACATGGATTTAAAAATAAGTTGCTTATACGGAGTTGGATTACGTTGCGCCACAATATCCCAATTGTAAGCATCACCCTTTAACGATGAAACATAAAGATAAGGCGTACCCACTGAATAGTTTCCTGGCAAAGGATTTTCCTCATAGAAATCAATAATATATTGCCAGTATTCAATATCAGCATCGGGTTTTGCCATTTCTGCCGGAACGCGCTCCAGAATCCATTCTTTCATCATTTGCGATTCCAAATCTCCATATATTGAACCGTCCAGATCTATCCATCCTTTAAAATCATTGGCGTGATTATCCCTGCCAAGATATCCGGCAGATAGTTGCCCTCCCCAACTATGTCCTAACATGAAAAGTTTTTTGCCGGGGTATTTACTTTTTATTAGTTCAACAATCTTTTCAGTATCCTCAATCATTTGATCGGGCGTATGTGTTTCCTTATCGTAATGCCCTTGAGTCATTCCTGAATATCGCTGATCCCAGTAGACCATTAAATAATCTTTTTCTAAAAATTTAAATCCCTCGGCAATGTGCTGTTCCATTCCGGAATCTCCCGGCCCGCCATGAACAGTTACAATCATTATTTCGGAATCAAAATTCCCTTGCACCCAAACGGGTAGGTTTGCATCTTTATACTAAAGATGAAAAAAGTCACCTTCTGTTAAAAATTCAGATTTTTCGCAAGCCGATACCACTAGTAAGGTTGCGACTAAAATTATATATATTCTTTTCATGATTATTTTGTTTTTAAAGTGTATGTATAGCCAATTTGCATTGCATAGTAGGGAAGGTGCAAGCCACGGAATCCTAAATCCCAATAGACCTTGGGCCTAATCCAGATAAGACTGCTTCCAGTATTGTTCTTAGAAAAACGATAACCGGCACCAACAGTCACTGAGGGCATAATTCCACTGACCATTTGATGGCTATGACTAACGTATACAGAGTATTTATCGTTATACCAGATACCCTCAGTTTTATATTTTTTTGAAATGATTCCTAGACCCAAAGATTGCTCCAGGAAAAGTCCTGAGTTAAAAAATTTCCGAAATCCTTTGTTAACATCAAAGGTCATGGCATTAAAATCCGAAGTGGAATGAAAACCTATATCCACCCTTAAGGGAAGTGAAAAATCTTCACTTTGCATTTTTTCGTATTCAAACTCCAGGACTACGCCTGGGTTTACGATTGATTCTCCATAATAGCCAAGACCTGCCTTGAGGTGCGTTTGGGCATTGGTTACGGCTGCAAATCCGACTATTGCTATTATTATTAATATGTATTTTTTCATCGTAAATTATTTATTTGATGTGAAAATTGAATTAATATTCTTAAGGATTTTGCGTTAATATGTCCAGTGCAGCCTCTAGTACTTTATCCTGACCATTCGCAATCTCTTCTTCTGTATTTTTTATATAGATATCAGGTGGCAATCCCGTGCCTTCATAGTCAATCCCGTCACGAAATTTAAGTTGTTGTGAAACGAGTGAATAATCCCATCCGTTGGCCAGTTCTTTACCAATTTTAGTAGCAGCAGCACCGTTGGTTGTATCTCCCATGTGGGTAACATTAGGCAATGCTTTCAGAATCATTGTGGCCCGTTCACCGGCACTTATCGTAAGGCGATCTGTTAGCAGTACAATGGGTTTATCAAAGTACGGTCCAGCAGGCTTTAGTTTCCAGTCATACCAATCGGTGTAATCCTCAACACCCTTGCCTGTTTTGGTGCGTGAACTGAAAATGAGTCGTTCCTCATTAGTTAGCCTGGTAAACTCTGTCATTGCATAGGTGAAGTCTCCACCAATATTGGCTCTAAGGTCGAAAACTAAGCCTTCTGCTGATTTAAAATAGTCTAGTATATCATTCATTTCCAATATATTATCAGCAAATGCCTCAATATGGAGGTAGCCCATATTCCCTATCCAACCATAGTTATTAAAGGTATGTCCACTCTCCGTATATTCGTTATTCATGTACTTGGTTTTTATCAGTTCAAGATCGAAAAGTTCACTACCAATCTCTTCACCATAAATCCTGTTCGAATAGTAAATTTCTTTTCCTGGAACGGTCAGAGAGACATGACCATCATCTAATACTCTGATTAACTGATATAATATCTCGGTAAGTTCTTCATCGGTGGTTTCAGAACTTACCTGAGGTCTGTATTCGTTATACACTTGCTGCCAGTTAATTCCTTTTACTTGGAAACTTGCATAGTCGTCGTTAAATGTGTTCCAAAAGTTTTCAAACAGTGCTTCAGGATTATTCTCTGGTTCAGCTTCGAAATATGTTTTTTCGCAGCTTGTAAGCATCATTACTATGGATAAGCTTATTATTATATATAATGTTTTCATCGTTTTAAAATTTAATAGTTGTTCCTAAATAAATTACATTTTCGATACTTGTATATTGAACTGGAGTATTGTGAAGATTCATTACAAATAGGTAAGTCATTCCTATATCCCATTTTTCGCTGAGTGCGTATTTATAGCTTACATCAAAATCTACCATTTGAGATTTACCCCATGATTCGTAAGTAGCAGATTTCAAATGTTCAACAAAAATTTTCAAATCTCCATGTACCATTATCCGCTCCATGTATGCGTCGTCCTGACTAGTATAGGGAGACCTTGCCAGGGCAGAGAAAATCGGAAGAGCAAATTCTGAATCAAAGCTATGTTTGCCCGACTTATATTCAATATTTAGTAAGGCATCTAAGCCATAGGAAAGATTATAAGAAAATTGTCCGGCATTTCCAAAATCATAGTTTGTAAGCTGAAAGCGGTTCCTGTATCTTCCTCCTGCGGATAACTTCCAATTATTGTTCTGCAGAATGCTTTTTGTTAGCGAATAATTCAGATCGATGTTACTGGTGCTGTGCGGCCATTTCTCGGTCTTTTCACCCCTGTGAAAATAGGAATAGGGTTCACCCACATAATAGGAAGATTGTCCAAAGCGTAGGCTTACTTTTTGATCAACTTTCCCGGTATGTTCATAATCCAGGAGAATATTCAATGGAGACCAGTCCCTTATTATAAAAGGACTAAAAATAAGATCCTGCTTTTTCAGGTTTCCCATTCCCAGGTTTATTCCAAAGGAATTTGATTTTACTTCCTGTGCCTTGATTAGACTAGTACTCATCATTAGGATTGACAGGAAAATGTACATTCGTTTCATATTGTATTATTTATAAATTATTAATCTAATTGATTTGATACTAAAACAACAAGATTGAAAAGGGGGTGAATTAAAATTCAATTTTATAACTGATATTTGGAATCATCAGTCCATCATATTTAGAATCAATTTTGTTTGTTTTTATATTGTAAAAATCGTTTGAGTATTCTTTGCTTCCTGTGGCATTTAGCACTTGAAGCGACCATACGGAAGAATATTTTGGTTTGTTTTTTCGATAGGATAGTGTAAACGATACCACGGGTATTGCATCATGACTTTTGCTGAACGCCAACTCACCATTAGTTTCACCATAAACAATACTAGCTTGTTGCGTTGAAGCTTCATCATCAATAGGTTCAATGCGGCTACCACCCAAATAGTTTAGCTTTATGTTGGCGCTAATAATGTTATCTTTAATTGTTTGCCATTCTTTTCCCAGCATTAAATTGAAAACATAGTTTTTATTAAATCGGGTATTTCGCGCTATACCATCAGCAGCTGTATATTTTGAGTCGAAAACTGAAGCGGTTGCCATATAATAATAGCCTCGGCTCAGAAATTTTTCCAGCGTAAGGTCAATACCTATATTTCGTCCAGAACCTTCACTCACAAGCACTTCGTTGAAGAAAAGAGTGTTGTTATTGTTCAAGGTTGAAATATAGCTATCAAGGCCTACCGGAACATCTTTTAATTGTTGATAATAAGGTTCAACACTCAAATGCAAGTTGTCGGCAAGTTTTGCACTATACGAAAGCACATAGTGCGACGATTTCATGAAATCAAGGCTTCTGTTTGGTGTGCTACCATTGCCAGAAACAAAATATACAGGCAATTGCTCTATTCGGCTATGAATACCATAGGCCAACGCTATACTTTGCTTATTGTTGATGTTGTATTTTAATGCAACACGAGGTTCAATCGAAAAATTATCATTCAACAATAGGTATTGGGTATTGATGCCTGCATTTAGTGAAAGTTGAGGCATCAATTCAATTTTCGATTGCGAATAAAACTGAACAAATCCGGTTTGGCCCGTTTGACTGGCAATTTGTTGAGGAGATGCTCCCTCTGCTAGTGCTTGTTCAACATCAACATCGAAGGCAAGATAGCTATAACGAACACCCGTTTTATTGCTGTGCTTTTCGTTAAAGCGTTTGGTAACTTCGCTTTGAATTGTAATTCGGCTTGTGTTATTTTCTGCTTTCGATTGTGGATGCGCTTGCAAGGTATAGTCCAAACGTTCTTCTTTAAATTTTAATCCACTGCCTGTGCTGGAAACCGTCGTTTTTAGAAAAGCATTACCCGGTAAAATGAGTTTATGTGATAACGCAGTTGCAAACATATACATGGAAGTTTTGGAATTATCACGGTCAAAATTCGATTTCCAATCAATACTGTCAATTGCATTCATGTTTACGCCGTCAAATGTTCCAATTCCCCAAAGGGTGAATGTTCCCATGTTTTTTGTTGGCAAGTTTGTTTTAAACGAGAGGTCTTGATACCTCAAAACGCCAGCATCATCAGGAAGTAGAGGTGCAATAAGCGCCATGGTTGAATTGCGGTAATTGATAATATATGAAGCATCCGTTTTTTTGCTAAAAGGACCTTGCGCCATGGCACCTACACCTAATATACCTGCTTCAAAAGCGTATTGTCGCTTATCATTGTTGCCTTCACGTAGTTTTATATCGAATACTCCCGATGAAGCATTTCCGAATTCTGCCGGAAAAGCACCGGTATAAAAGTCACTATTACCCATCATTTGGCTACTAATGGCAGACATTAAACCTCCACCGGCAATGGTTAAATTGGCAAAGTGGTTTGGATTAGGCACTTCAACACCATCGATGCGCCATAAAAGTCCGTCAGGGTTATTTCCCCGAACAGAAATGCCGTTATCGCTGATTGAGGGATTTGCTACCCCTGCAAATGATGAAACCAATCGTGCAGGATCGTCCATACCACCAGCATAACGCTGTGTTTCCTCAACCGTAAATTGACGGCTGCTTAGCATGGCCATGCTGTTGAGTGGTGAAGTTTTGCTTACGCGAACTACTACTTCGGCTAGTTCAGAACTGCTTTGCTGCATTCCTATATTCAGATCTATGATCTGCCCTGAGCTAACCAACAATTCTTTAACTTCATACGTAGAGTAACCCATTACAGAAATTGAGAGGCTTTGGCGTCCTACTTTTATATTTTGCAAAACAAAATTTCCATCTAAATCAGAAACAACTCCAATTAATGGATCGCTATCTTTTACTACAATTGTAGCAAAGGGTAAGGTTTCATTGGTCATTTCGTCAAAGACTTTTCCCTTAATAGTTTGGGTAACTTCCTGAGCCGATAATTCGTTTGAAGATCCGAATAAAAAAATACTTAGAAATAAAAACAGAACTCCGAAGTTGAGGCTTTTACTCATCCTAACAGATTTGTTTTTTCTACTTTCATTTTTTAGTTCTTTTGAAAAAAAGAACTCTTTATCGTTTAGAATAATATAAAGTGAAAACACTATTAATAAGCCGGTTTGTATCACTTTACTCATAGGATGTGTGGCAAATATTTCATTGAAATAACCTGCGGCAATGTGAAAAACAATAGGTAATATAATATTGCGGTTGGCTTTGTAATAAATCCAGTTCATGATAATTACAAAAGGGAAAAGGCTTAGTATGAAATTCAGAGAATATATCCAACCCTCTTCAACTAAATTGCTATGGTAATAATTATTGATGCCGGACAAGGGAATATGCCAAATACCCCAGTATAAGGCAAAAAGCATTGAGGTTGTGAACAGATTGTATCGCGAACGTAAAGAATCGGTGCCATAAGAATGCCATGCCAACTCTTCCAATAAAGGAGCAATAATTAGCATAAACCATACTGGAAAAACACCCGATGTAAAAGAAAAAGATTCAGCCAATTGAAATTGATCCATACTGTAGCCAAACAAAAGGGATACTGCTTGCGCCGTTAAAATACTAAATGGCATTAGAACAAATGTTAGTAGAAAATAAGTTGAATCAACCCCTTTAAAATTAAAGATTCGACTTTTAAAATCATGAGTTAACATCTTATTGCCCCTGGCTAGAAAAACGGTGATAAGGACCGGGGCCAGTAAGCCCAAAAATGCTATAACACTAGCCCACAATTGTGGTATTGAACTTTCGGTTTCAATGTGGCTGATGTAACCCGCAATAAACCATAATGTCCATGGTATAAGCGTTGCTAAACCATAGAACAATCCTGTTTTTTTGTAAATGTTGATGTTCATTCTTTCTCGTTTATTAATTGTTTCCGATGCAAATATTCATCAAAAACAAGGGCGCATCGCCCTAACGTGAAAGACTGAACTTTTTTAATGTACGAACGTGTAGGAACGTACTTTCAAAGACTTAAATATTAGATAGTTGATGTTTGTAGGTATTTTTTAACTTTTCTGAAGTAAATAGAAATCCATACCTATAAACCAGCAAAATATTGAGAAGGGGTTACTGATTTGATTTTTTTAAAAACGCTGTTAAAGGTCGTTTTCGAATTAAATCCGGAGTCAAAGGCATGGGCCAATAAACTGAAGTCTTTATTGCTTTGCACCCGCTGAATAAATTCCTCTACCCGGTATTTATTTACAAAGTCGTGAAAGTTAACCTGCTCGTATTGATTAATTATTTGTGACAAATGATTGGGCGATAGGCTTAGGCTTTTGGCCAATTCAATCAATGTTAACCTGGGATTTAAATAAGGTTTTTCCTTTTCCATCAACGCTACCAATTCATTGTGTTTCTTTGTGGCCCTATCCAATTTCAAACTCGATTTTTTATACTCACTTTCTGTTTTCACCAATTCCTCATCGCTTATGTCTGCATTCGAAAACAAATCCTGTTGTCGTATACCCGAATAACCAACATAAACCACAAAGCTTACAATTAGAGAATAAAACAAAATATCGGCATTAAATGGAAACTGAAAATCAAGCACTTCGCGCAAAACAGTAACTACAGCAGCAGTAATAAAAACGGAGGCAATGCCAAGAATGGCATAACGTAGCCAACGCATATTAATGCGGTTACTGTTTGAGAAATTTTCTTCCACCACTTTTTCACGTAGTACAAGTTTTCGGTAAGCCAAAACCGAGTAGCTTATTCCCGACAACATAAAGCCAATGAGCATAATAACAGAAAAAACACTATAATCATTACTCAAACCTTTGTCAACCTGGACTTTTTCATCAGCTGAATAAAAAAAATAAAATGGTATCATGTACAAATAAGAGATCAATGCAGGTGCAAAGTGCAAATAATCTGTTTTCAGCAAGTGGGTTTTATTTTTTATCGAATACAAAACATAGAGGTACAAAAATGGGCCGTATAAAAATGGAATAGGTGCAGTTATTCCAATTAGGTGCGGATAAATTTCCCAATACCCTTTGTAATTTAAAAAATAGCCTGTTAAATGAATACCAATAGTAACCAACCAAACCGATAAAATATTATCGGTGAGGACTTTGTCCTTTTTAGAAAATAAAAGGATACCTAAAAAGAAAGATAGTACTATACCAATATTTAATACAAAAATCATATCTAATTATCTGCTTGTAATCGGGTTTATTAATTTAATATGCTTTAAAATCTCTTTCTAAAGATACTAATAATTGGAATTCTTAATTCTATTAACATATCGGTTAATTCTGTTTATCAGTTTTATAATATTCTAATACATTCATCGCAAATTGTGATTGTTCTGCAGGTTCATTACATGGTCAATATGATTTTTTGTGTCTTTAAAGTCCATAAGTTATTGTTAGTTGCGAATTTGCATGCCACACAACGGTAAATTGTAAATTGTCGTTGCGAATTTCGGGTGATTGTCCGTCCACAGGACGAAAACAATTATGCGGGAATTCTAAGCGACAACCTGCACCGACACCGCAATGCAATTTACAAAGTGTTAGCTGTTCGGTTTTAATTGTTTTAGCATTTCTCTAATCGTTTTATCTACTTCTGAGAAATATGGTAAAAGATTCTCTCTCGCAATGTCAACTTGAGCCATTCCGTGTACGGGAAGAATTGCTTTAATTGGCAATTCTTTAGTCTCAATTTGAAAAAGTCTTTTAATAAATTTCTCTGGATTTTCTTTCTCCCTTTCTGTCATTGAAACAACAGCACCTTTTACTTTTTTATCTTTGAATATTTTATTTGTAGATGCATGCAAATAAGGATTTCTAAAATCGTCTTTAAATTTTTTAAAAGTCTTTTTTTGTTCTTTTGTAATTAGTCCTTGTGAACATGCCCGATTTATTGTTTCATCTAAAAATTTATCATCATAAAAGTCAATTCCATTTTTAAAAACATCAGTCAATTCAGTTGTGTCTTTTTTGTTTTCTATCGAGAATCTCATTGCTAAACACTTTTTCAAGGAAGATTCAAGTAAGTGATTTGTCAAAGTCATTGCTGCTTGTGCAAGTCCACAAATTATACATTTACAAATTTCATCTCTTATCGGGTCAAGCTCTGGATAACCATATTCATTATTGAATATATCTTTTATCACATTATAATTTTGTCCAATCTGAGCATTAAGATTTGCTACGAATTTGTTAAGTCTTTCTTCTTTTATTTTCCTTTTTTTTAACATTCACGTCTGTTTGTTTGTAGGACATTTAGCTGACACCTAACTTGTTTATATGTGTATTAAAAGTACTGTTTTTTCACATACCTAAGTATATAAACAGTACTTTAAAATGTCTCAATAAACCCTCGTTTACTGTCTCCAAATCCTCTGGTCCTGTATAATTAGTTTCTACAACGATTTGAAAATGAAGTGCTTTGAAATACCCAACGCTTGACACGCAAGCCGTTAGACATAAACAAAAGAGCGATCGTTCAACAATGAAACTTAACCGATAAAAAGACAAATAAGATGATTGACAACGGAAAGCAAGAGTGTTTCAACCCCTACTATACCATTCATCTTCATATATTTACATTCTTTACCTATGTTTTACTAATTAGATTATAATTAAAAAGCTTACCATATATCTTCAATAGTCATATTAATAATTATTTAAGTAATTTCAGACACATAAAATTCAAACAAACATTTGTTAATTAATCAGTTAGATTGCAACCCCTGTTTTTTTCTTTTGTCTTTATGAAAAACTTAAATAGAGAGAAATGAAAATACAAAAAATATTTTTAGTCATATTAGTATTTTTTACGGTAAATATTATTTCAAATGCACAAGAATTGACACAAGTAGTTCGTGGGAAAGTTGTTGATGCTGAAACTCAGACTCCAATCGCTTATGCTACTATTGCGGATATTACATCCGAACCAATGATAGGAACAATGTCAGATACAGAAGGTAATTTTAGATTAGAACAAATACCTGTTGGCAGGCACAATATTCAAGTTTCATTTTTAGGTTATGAAACTGTTATAATACCTGAACTCATGGTTTCAACTGGTAAAGAGACAGTATTAACAATTAAGATGAAAGAAAAAATTTCTAAAATGGAAGAAGTTGTTGTGAAAGCTTTTACAAAAAAAGATAAACCAATAAACAATATGTCGACCCTAAGCGCCCGCACCTTTTCAGTTGAAGAAACTCAACGGTATGCCGGGGGATTAGACGACCCTTCACGTTTAGCTTCTTCTTTTGCAGGAATTACTACTGGTGATTTAAATGACAACGGAATAGTTATCAGGGGTAATGCCCCAAAAGGCCTGCTTTGGAGGTTAGAGGGCATAGAAATTTCAAATCCTAATCATTTTGCCGGGTTTATTGCTGCAGGAGGTGGTTCAATATGTGCCATTAGCAACTTGATGTTGTCAAATTCCGATTTTTTCACTGGAGCATACCCTGCTGAATATGGAAATGCCATGTCTGGTGTATTTGACCTAAAGCTTCGAACCGGCAACAATGAAAATTATGAACATGCCTTTCAGATTGGGACACTGGGTATTGATTTTTCGTCCGAAGGACCATTAAAAAAGAATTCAGGGGCTTCTTATCTTTTCAATTACCGCTATTCAACCTTTGCCCTTGTACAACACGTGTTGCCCGATTATGAAATTCCAATATATCAGGATCTTAATATGAAAATTAATATCCCTACAAAAAAGGCAGGTATTTTTTCTTTTTGGGGACTGGCCTCTGATGATAAATTGGATTTTAATGTTGACAATGACACTATAGAATGGAGTAATGCAGTCGACCAGGAACTATCAAATGCAGTATTCCGGATAGGTGCGGCTGGTTTAAACCACAAGTATGTAGTTGGAAAAAAAACATATCTTCATTCTTCGGCTGCAATAACAAGTGATTATATACGCTGGGACAAAAGTTATGTGGATTATAATTTGACCCCATATAAAATTCATCATATTGATAATACGAATTATAAAGTAACCTTCACGTCGGTACTTAATCATAAATTCAATGCAAAACATTCAAACCGGACAGGCTTCATCGTTAATAATCTGAATAACGACTTATGTCTGAAATATACCTCTCAAATAGGAGACGAACTTCAAACAGTGGTGGATAAGAAAGTATCTACGATGAACTATAACTTTTTTTCACAATCACACTTTAACCTGAATCAAAGCTTTACTTTAAATATGGGCTTCCATAGTCTGTACCTGGATTTTAATAAAGAGTTTGTTTTTGAACCAAGAATGGGACTAACATACAATATCTCCAATAAACAATCGGTAAGCGTTGCTTACGGTAAGCATAGCCGCCTTGAACCCTTATATATTTATTTCTCGGAAGTTTTGGAAAACAATGAAGTTACAAATCCAAATAAGGAATTAAGAACAACAAAAGCACATCATATTGTATTTTCATACGATATTAGTTTTAATCCTTATTTAAGATTAAAAATTGAACCTTATTATCAGTATTTATGTGATGTGCCGGTAATCCCGGATAGTAGTTATTCAACCATAAATCTTGAAACTGACTGGTTTTTTACCGAGAAATTAACAAATAAAGGTACAGGAACAAATTATGGTATTGATATAACATTGGAACGTTTCCTGGAGAATGGATATTATTATTTATTTACCACTTCATTGTTTGAATCAAAATATGTAGGTGGTGATAATATCGAACGTAATACCAGGTATAATAATCATTTTGTATTTAATCTTTTATTTGGTAAAGAATGGATACTTGGTGCAAATAAAAATAAAATATTAAGTGTCAGCGGTAGGCTTAATTTGTATGGAGGCCGGTGGGAAGCTCCTGTAATCAACGATTATCCGTATCAAAAAGGAGATGAAGTTTTGTATGATTACTCTCAACCTTTTACTGTTCAATCTCCGAATGTTTACCGTGTTAATACTACTATAAATTATCGCATTAATAAAAGAAAACATGCAAGTATTTGGTCAATACAGGTTTTAAACTTACTAGGAAGAGAAGAGCATTACGGATATTTATATGATTACAAAAAAGGAGAAGTAATTGAAGAAAAATTGAGAATTATATTTCCAAGCGTAAGCTATAAAATAGAATTTTAGTAAGAAAATATTATCAGTAAACTATTATGATATCCGATGATAAACTGAAGTTTATTGATGTGTTTGAATATGATAAAGCTATTAATTTAATTGAAGCGGGTCGGAAAAGTAGATATGATGACCACCAAAATTGAATATATATATAGAGAGAGGTAACGAAGCATATTATGAATAGTGGTGCCTATAATTTAGGACTAAAAGCCGCTAACAACTTATAGTAGTTATCTGGGGAAAGTACTATATTTAAGGCTAAAACTTTTAATCAGTAAGGGTGTATGTAGATAGGCAAGTGCCCCAAAATTCCGCACTACTCTAATACGCAAACCGCTAGCTTTAGTAATTTAGAAACACGAACATGAAAAAAATTATTCAGATTCTGGTTTTACTAGCAATTGGATTGTCAAATAATGTTTTTGGACAAATGAAAATGGCAATTCCTCAACCTGTACAAATTTACAGAGGAGATGGAATTACAAGTTTAGTTTATGAACTGCACATGATGGATAGTCTTAAGAGACCAGTAGTTTTTATTGATTTTTCAATTAATTCTGGCAAAAACATTTTATTGCATGATTCTGAATATACCAACCTTCCTAAAAAAAAGAATATTAATAGGTATATTAAATATATCTGGATAAATGTAGAAACTATACCTAAAACCTTGAATCATACTATTAAATACAAGATTGGGGATAGAATATACAATTTTACAAAAGCTATTGATGTAAACAAGGAATCCAGTGTTTCAATTGGTTTACCGGTAAAAGGCGGACTCTGGTACATGTGTGATGGACCAAGTCCACAAAACAGCCACAGAAACCATACTACTGCTTTAAAAGCCCGTTACGATTCATTACAAGATGGATACAAGCTGGGATATAGTAATCAAAGATTTGCGATTGATTTCGAAAAAGTCGGTGAGAATGGTCTATTGTATAAGAATAATGGCAATAAAAACATTGATCATTTTTGCTATAAAGAAAATGTATATGCAGTAGCGGATGGAATTGTTATTGGTATTGTTGACTCATTGCCAGATATGCCAAATCCTCCGCTAGTTGAAGAATTTGAAAATCCTACTGATTTTACAGGTAATTTAATACTACAAGATATAGGAAACGGAATAATGGCTTCTTATGCACATTTATTGGCTTTGAATATTAAGGTAAGTGTTGGAGATACTCTTAAAAAAGGTGATTTGATTGGCAAAATAGGAAGTTCAGGAAATTCAACCATGCCGCATCTTCACTTTCATTTATCAAAACCCGATTTTAATTTGGTTAATAAAGATGATATAATTGGAATGTTTATCGTCTCTGAGGGAATATCCTATGTGTTTGATAATTACGTAAGATATGAAGTAATGTCAGGAAAAATAATGGATTATGAAGGAATGACCGAGATTTATTCAGAACCATTTGTAATAGACAATCCAAAGAGGATTAATAATATGATGCCATATGATAAAGATATTATTAAGATTGTCGAATAATTACTAAAGCTAACTCGCGGTATAGTTAATAAGGTTTCCTGTGATTTGCGAAGCATTACAAACTGCTTCAACCGTATTCTAAAATCTAATTCTATATTGCCCAGGCGTTAATTGCTCTTCCAATATTATAATACCAAACTGGAATAGGTCAATGCTTACAGTTTCTTTTAGGCATATTTCCTGCCATGCCTTCTGCATTTCTTTCGACCAATATATATCGTCCAGAATAATTATTCCTCTACTAATAAAAGGTCTGATTAACTGATAATACCGCATTGTTGCTTCATAGGTATGGTTACCATCAATAAATACTAGTTCAGGTTTTTCTATTTTGGGCAATAATTCTTCAAGTATATCATCGAATAACCCGCAATTAAAATTCACATTCTGATTTCCTAATGCCTTTATATTTTCTTTAGCAACATCAATTAGTGTTTTATTTCCTTCTACAGTGTATAACATAGATTTGGGACTTCCACAGCTCAAATACATACTGCTTACTCCTATTGATGTTCCTATTTCAAGAATACTATTTGGTTGATAATAATGTGCAATTCGAAAAAGTAAACGTCCGTACTTTTTGTTAACAGAACTAATTTTAACTAAGCCAGATATTTCTCGTTCAGCATTACAAAACGCCTTTGAGCCCCCTCCCATCTCATCAACAGTAACTATTTGTTTCGATTTCCTTAGTTTACTTAAGCATTGATTTATTCTTTCATATTCCTCAAAATGGTTCTTGTTAAATAAAACATTTGTAACAAAATCGTAAATGTAGGGTGAATGAACACCATGCCCCTTTCTGTGCTTTGCTAAAAATACATATTTTAAATACTGAAAAATTGTATTCAGTTTATCAGAATTAACCATGGTTCAAAGATAATCTTTTCAATTTGCCTTAGAATTTCGATATTTGAACGATTTTTCTCAATAAAGTTGAATGGAGAATTTTTTAGATACAGATATCAAGTTTTTAAAAGGAGTTGGCCCGAAAAAAGCCGAATTACTAAAAAAGGAATTAGGCGCTTTTACTTTTAAGGATTTGTTATATCATTTTCCGTTTAAATATATTGATCGATCCCGTTTCTACAAAATTGCTGAGATAAATTCAGTAAATGCTCACATTCAGATTAAGGGCAAAATTTCTGCTTTTCGGAGTGAAGGATCAAAATACCGCAAAAGACTCATTGCCCGATTTGTTGATACTTCTGGCGAAATTGAACTAGTCTGGTTTCAGGGGGCTAATTGGGCTCTAAAAAACTACCAGGTTGGAGCTGAATATGTTGTTTTTGGAAAACCATCTATATTTAACAAGCGATTAAGCATTGCACATCCGGAAATTGAACCTGTTGGTAAATATACAGAAGGTGAAAAATCTGCTTTTGTTCCTCAATACAATACAACAGAGAAACTAAAATCAAGTTACCTGAATTCAAAAGCGATACATGGGCTTATTAGAAACATTTTTAATTCGCCAAACTTCAACATTGATGAAACACTCCCCCCACAATTAATTAGCAAGCTAAAACTGGTAGGATTATCCGATGCACTAAAAATAATTCATTTTCCAAACAACTCGGCTGAAATACAAAAAGCTGAATCCAGAATAAAGTTCGAAGAATTATTCTTTATTCAACTTAATCTACTTAAACTTAAAACTGGCAGGCAAAAAAAAATTAGAGGTTTTGTTTTTAGTAAAGTTGGCGACAGTTTCAATAATTTTTACAAGCAAAACCTCCCCTTTGAACTAACAAACGCTCAAAAAAGGGTAATAAAAGAAATCAGGCATGATACTGGGTCTGGCAAACAAATGAATCGATTACTACAAGGTGATGTCGGTAGCGGTAAAACTCTGGTAGCATTAATGATTATGTTATTGGCAAAAGATAATGGCTTCCAATCGAGTATGATGGCACCTACTGAGATTTTAGCTCAACAGCATTATCAGACATTAATTAAAATGCTCGATAATCTTGATGTCAATGTTAAAGTATTAACTGGTTCAACTAAAAAAAAGGATCGCGAAGAAATTTTTTCGGAACTAAGATCCGGACGGTTAGACATTCTGGTAGGAACTCATGCACTAATTGAAGATCCTGTAGTTTTTTCTAATCTGGGGATGGTAATTATCGACGAGCAACACCGGTTTGGTGTAGCACAAAGAGCAAAGCTTTGGAAAAAAAACAACCAACCTCCCCATGTCTTAGTTATGACTGCTACCCCAATTCCAAGAACACTGGCAATGACTCTATATGGCGATTTGGATGTTTCCATTATCGACGAACTACCACCTGGCAGAAAACCTATCCAGACATATCACTTCCGTGAAAATAAAAGGCTGGCTATGACTGGATTCCTTCGTAAACAAATCGACAGGGGGCAACAAGCTTATATTGTTTATCCATTAATTAAGGAATCAGAAAAACTCGATTTTAAAAATCTGGAGGTGGGATTTGATGGAATGGTGCAAGTGTTTTCTCCTCCTAACTACAATGTTATTTGCATACACGGTAAACTTAAGCCTGCCGAGAAAGATAATGCCATGAAAACATTTAAAGATGGCAAAGCCCACATATTAATGGCAACAACAGTAATTGAAGTAGGTGTTGATGTTCCTAATGCAACAATAATGGTTATTGAAAGCGCCGAACGATTTGGACTTACCCAACTGCATCAGTTAAGAGGCAGAGTAGGGCGCGGAGGCGACCAAAGCTACTGCATACTAATGACTTCAGATAAACTTACAACTGAAGCCCGTAAAAGGCTTGAAGCTATGGTGGCAACAAACGATGGCTTTGAAATTGCTGAAGCTGACCTAAAGCTTAGAGGGCCGGGAGACCTTGAAGGTACTCAACAAAGTGGTATTCCATTCGATCTAAAAATGGCCAACATTGCACGCGACGGCCAGCTTTTACAATTCGCCAGAAATGTAGCTGAAGAAATACTTGATAACGATCCTAGTCTTGAAAGCACTGAGAATACTGTGCTTATGAAAGAACTGAATCGACAAAAAAAATCACATACAGACTGGAGTGTAATTTCTTAAGACCACTTCCATTCTCATAGATTGAAACGCCTATTTAAATTCATAAGAATGTTAACAACTTCTCTTTACTTAATCTAAGCTAGAACGTATATTGATGTAATTGTACCTGACTAGAAAATAATCACACCATGAAAAAGATATTGCTAGCTATTTTGTCATTTATAATCTTAGGAAGCAACAGTTTAACTGCGAACAACAACGAGCTTCCTAATTTGTCGGGCCTAAATAAGACTGACAAAGACTCTATAAAAAACTATTATGCTGAATTTAATTCAAACCTCTACAAAACGCCTATAAAAAGTATTGAGTATGCTAAAAAGATAGTTTCAGTAGGCCAAGAAAAATCTAACGATGAGATATTAGCCTTTGGATATACAAACCAGGGAATTGCATTAACTCACATTCATGAATATGAAGAAGCGGCCATGACCTATAGTCAAGCACTTAATATCTACGAAAAACTAGATCTAAGACTTAAACAAGCCTATGTAAAAAACCTAAAAGCTCTCGTATATAAAAACCAGAATAAATTCGAAGAGGCAGAAGAACTAATAAACGAAGCAAAAATTATTTACGAAAGTAAAAACGATAAAAAAGGAATTGCAGAATCTTTGCACTACTTAGGAAGCATTGAATGGCAAAAAGTAAATTACCAACAAGCACTTACTTATTATCTGGAAGCTTTAGAACTAAGAAAACAATATGCTGACTGGAACGATGTAGCCAAATCTAAGAAAAACATAGCATTAGTATATAGAGATATAGCCAATTATGAAAAAGCCCGAGAGTATTTATTTTCAGCTATAGAAATATATAAGGAGAATAAGGATACTATAGAAATAGGAAATTCATTAAATTTATTAGGCAGCATATATTGGCAAAATAGTAGATACGAAAAAGCTCTTGAATACTATAAGGAAGCTCATGAATTAAGAAAAACATTTGGTAATTCTGAAGAAATAGCCGAATCATCGGAAAATATAGGAAATGCGTATAAGAACTTAGGTTTAATAGACAGCGCCCAAATTTATTATCAGAGCACTTTGGAAATCTACAAAAAGCTTGATTACACAGAAAGAATGGCAACAACCTACAATAAACTAGGTAATTTATTCTTAGGCGCCGGAGAAGACTTAAAAGCTTTCCAATTTTATAACGAAGCCATTGCACTTGAACAACAAGTAGGTAGCTCGATTGTATTTTCTACTTCTTATAAAAATATTGCGAACATATATAGCTCTGCCGGCCTATATGAAAAAGCCCTTATCATATACAACAAAGCAATTGAGATTGAAAAAGAAATTGGCGATACCAAGAAAATGGCCTACACTTATGAATTAGTTGGCGGCATGTTCCTTAAACAGAATGAATACTCAACAGCTTTAGAATATTATAATAAGAGTCTTAGCCTAAAGCAAAATGTTGGTAACAAAAAAGATATTGCTATTACATTAAACAAAATTGGCAACGTTTTTTATCAATTAAAAGATTTAGAAAAAGCAGAATCAAATTACACTCAAGCACTAAAAATTGGAGAAGAACTTGGCGACGACTGGAGAAAAGCAGCCCAGCTCAATAATCTAGGGAATATTTACAACTACAAAAAAAACTACACAAAAGCTTTAAATACATATAAAAAAGCCTACGAACTAAACCAGAAGGTTCAAAACAAATTTGGTGAAGCACTTTGCGCCAGAAAAATTGGAGAGATATACATTTTAGAAAAAAATACTAACCAAGCTAAAACATATTTTACCCGCTCCCTGGAAATTGGTCGGGAGTTAAATCATCGCACTCTTGTTAAAAATGCACTAGCTAATTTGCATGAATTAAATGAAAAATCAGGGAATTACAAACAAGCAATAATCTATTTAAAAGAATATCAATCCATTAAAGATTCCTTAACAATAGAAGCCAGCAACCAACAGTTTTTTGAAATACAACTTAGAAACGAAATTGAAAAACGTGAAAAAAGCTTGGCCAATTTTGAACAGGAAATCGATGAACTAAAGGATCAGCTTTCTGAATGCAACGAGGAAATTGTAAGAAAGAAAAGACAAACATCAATACTTCTTGCCATGCTGATTGTTATTTCTTTCGCATTCCTTATTTTAATCCTAAAAAAGAAAAAATAATTAACCAAGCTTATATATCTTACTTTTTCGCTATAATTGAATACTATTATTAGTATCACTAAAGCTCTTTCGCTTTATTTTTGTGTAAATCTTCAGTTATGAAAAAAAGAATAAGTTTATTTTACATTTTCCTTTGTGCAACACTAATTCTTAAGGCACAAATTCCTACAGGATACTACGATGATGCAGAAAATTTAAATGGCTTTGTCCTAAAAACATCTCTCTATAATATAATTAAGGGCCATACCGACAGGGGATACGATGCTCTTTGGAGCTTTTACATTTCGAATGAAACAGATACCTATTACGAAAAGGATGGAACCATTTTAGACATGTATTCTGAAAATCCAACAGGAGCTGACCCTTACAACTTTACACCCAGCTCTGATCAATGCGGTAGTTATAGTGGAGAAGGCAGTTGTTATAATAGGGAACATTCTTTTCCAAAAAGTTGGTTTGGAGATGTTAGCCCAATGAAAAATGATGTACATCACATTTTTCCAACTGATGGAAAAGTAAATTCCTTGCGTGGAAATTACCCTTATGGAAATGTGGGTACTGCTACAACAACCTCACAAAATGGAAGTAAGGTTGGATCGGCAAAAAGTGATTTAGGATATTCAGGAACCGTGTTTGAGCCAATAGATGAGTTTAAGGGCGATTTTGCCAGAGCTCACTTTTATATGGCCACAAGATATGAAAATGTTATTAAAGGATGGTCATCAGATGTCCTAGATGGAACTGACTCAACTGTATTTGAAGAGTGGGCTTTGAATCTTCTATACACATGGCACAAAAACGATCCGGTCAGTCAGAAAGAGATTGATAGAAATAATAAAGCTTACACATATCAAGGTAACAGAAATCCTTTTGTTGACCACCCTGAGTATGTAGATTCTATTTGGTTTCCAAAAGGTGGCCCTACCCCACCTCCTGTTGATCCTCCAACAGGCGAAACATGCGCCAAATCGTTTTTCCCAACTTCAGCAGATAATCCGATATGGTACGAAGTTGAATTCTCAAGTAATGATACAACAAGCTATTCAAGTCATGAATTTCAGGTCTACCGTTTAATTGGTGACACTATAATACAAAACAAATCATATTCTAAGGTCTTACTTTTTGATAATCCAAACGATAATGTTAGTCTGGCCCAATATATTGGAGCTATTCGAACAGACACCTGCAGTTCGACATACTTTGTACCGAAAAATAAGAGTGAATTTTTGCTTTATGATTTTTCCAAAAAAATTGGGGAAACTATTTACTCTGATTTCTTAAAAGAAGATTTAAGGATTAGTGAGTATAAAGTAATTGAAGTTGACTCTGTTGAATTACCGGATTTAGGTTACAGAAAGCGAATGGTTGTTGAATCGACTGAAGGATCAGCAACCTGGATTGAAGGAATAGGAAGTTTAAAAGGTCTATTATGGCCAGTACTACCCGGATACTACATTCTATCAACTGCACACCCAACAACCTACAACATGGGAAGATTATTGGTTTGTCATAATCAACTAAACAAAAGCGCTTATAAATATTGGGATGCAGACTGCTTTTATGATGGACAAAACAGCACTTCTAATGCTTCATTGCTTAATAAAAGAGTAAGTATCTATCCACAGCCGGCGACTGATAATATCTATATTGATTTGAAAGACTCAAAAGGATTGATTGTAAAGATTTTCAATCAACTTGGTCAGGAGATTGCCTCGTTTGCTAATTCTCAAGGAATTATTAATCAAGAAACTTCAACTTGGTCTTCTGGAGTGTATTTTGTGAGAATTACAGACAAAGCCAATGCTTATTTTCAGACTGAACACATATTAATAAAATAACTTCCTTAAAAATAGTTGATTGAGTAATCTATCCTCCTCAATTTTGCAGATGGTAAAGACGATTTCTTTAGAAATAATTTAAAAATGCCCTGAGTAAAGCTCAGGGTATTTTTTATTCCATTCAAAAAAGCCTGCATTATATTTTAGTTAAGGAATATCTACTAAACTTCACTCGAAGTAACCCTAGTATCAGTTCGTATTGAATGTTATTTGGAGGTATTGAGAACAATATATCTTTAAACTTAAATTGGCTTAGCTAAATGATATTGCTCGTTTTATGCATTAGATTAATATTCCATCTACTTAATAAAACTTGAATCAGGGGAACTATTAGCGCTTTGGATTCAAATGGTTTTTGCATGCACGTTATTGTGGCTTAATAATCTTTTGAATAATGGGATACTTCAATCCAAATTCGTTTCTCGATTGCAAACGTAGATTATGAAGGGAAAAAGTAAATAAAAAAAGGGCTGACCTGCCAGGTTCAACCCTCTTTAACTATCAATATATACCAAGTAACCAGTGTCTTTATGAATGAGATATTAGAAATCTCATTTCAATTTTATTTTACTTCCAGCACAACATATTTTGAGAACTTGTAAAACTCGTTTATGTTGTTTATTGCCAGATAGGTAATTTTATCTTCTTCGGTAACAAACTCATATGAACCTTCCGGATGTTCCGAAATTAATTCCGCATTGTTTGCTCTAACCTCAATTGATTTAGTGCTTCGAATATCGTATTCAGAAAAGTAGTCAAGCTTAATTTCCGGACTAAGCAATTTTGTTTTTCCAAGTCCTAAAAATCCTCCCTCTCTCTTAATTACACCTTTTTGCTCCAATTCCTTTTCTGTTCCAAGCGTGTAATATGCTTTATTGTAATTATCAATTTTTACTTTCTGATCTGCTATTAGCACTTCATTCTTTTCTTTTTCTGTTTCCAGAACAGCCACTTGCTCGTTAAGAATTGTTACCTCGTAATCCTTTTTCTCTAATTCGTTTTTAAGACTAATTATTTCACTATTCCTATTCTCTGCAGATTCACTCAACTCTGTAATTCTGGCTTCAAGACTTTTTATATTTAGCCCTGATTTCTTTAATTTTTTGTTTAGTGCTGATATCTCTTTTTTATTCTCCTGAAGAAGATTTGCAAGATCTTTTACATCTTGTACAATTTGATCTTTCCTGCTCTTCTCAATTTCCGGATTATCTGTTTTTACAGAAATAATGTTCCTCTTTTCTTTTATGAATGAAAGATCTTTCTCAATTTGGTAAAAAGCTTCCATTACCTCATTCATCAATGAGTCACGTTGCTCAATAATTTTTCCCAGCGAATCATTCTCACTTTTCAAATCGCTTACCTCTGAAGAGCCATTCGATTGATTACAAGAAAAACTAAGCGCTGTAATTAAAAGAACTGCAAATATTGCCGCTAGTTGGTTTAGTGAGTATTTCATGTTTTGTGTTTTTCTTTAAAAAAAAGCAGTAGGGGGTATCAACTTGCCCGGTTGATAGCCCCTATAGGTTTAGTTAGTAGTTTTTGCATAATGTTTGCGATGTAGTCATTACAGTTTTGTAGTTTCTTTAACCTAATCTGCTTTTTTAATACAAATATAATTTGGTTTGGTTGTATTACATTGTTAATGATAGCTTACAAGAGAAATACCTAAATGCAACCCTAATCATATCTTTCTTTATTCTACTTGTAAGATGTTTTTTATTTAATTGTTCTATTATCATATTGGTTACAACAATTACTAATAACGTGCCGCAAATAAAACAACACCCTAACTCCTTATTATTGTGGCATTTACATTTTTGAACCGACAAGAAACATTGTCATTTTGGGAGGAATTTTCTCAAAATGAGAAAAATTATACAAGAAAGTTTCACTTATAATGAAAAACTACTAAATATTCGAGGCCTCTTATTCTTTAAGCATTCTGTAAATTGTAGACTGGCCTATTTCAAGTTTTTCGGCTACAAGCTTTATGTTATTATCATACTTCTTGAGGTATGCATCTACAATTTTACGCTCATACTCCTTTAAAGTAAGTTCCTCGTTCAAAACATTAGTTGCAGCATCTGCAGCATGTAATATAATATCGTCTGCAGTAATTTCATTTGATACAGACATTGTCACAGCTAAATCAATTACTGATTTTAGCTCGCGAATATTTCCTGGAAAGTTATAATATAGCAGCTTCTTTTGTGCTGTTGAATCTAAATGCTTTGGTTTTATGTCGTTCTCCCTGCAAAACTCATCAATAAAGAATTTCGAGAGAATAATAACATCATTATCTCTTTCGTTTAATGGAGGTAAATGAATAGGCAAGCCCATCAAACGATAATACAAATCTTCTCTAAAATTTCCATTTTTAACCTCATCCTGCAATTTCTTATTGCTGGCAACTATAATCCGGCAATCAAACTTTATTGGTTTATTACTTCCAACTCTGATTATTTCCCTTTCTTGCAAAGCGCGCAGTAATTTAGTTTGGAATGGAGCATCCATTTCTGTTACTTCATCTAAAAACAAAGTTCCACTATGTGCTTCCTCAAATTTTCCAATTCGTTTAAAGCTTGCTCCGGTAAAAGATCCCTTTTCATGCCCGAATAACTCACTCTCAATAAGCTCTGACGGAACAGCTGCTACGTTTATAGGCACAAACGGCCTGTCTTTTCTAGCCGAATTATAATGTACTGCTTTAGCTACTAATTCTTTTCCTGTACCAGTATTTCCTGTTATAGTTACAGTTATATTTGTTCTAGCTGCCTTCTCAATAAGACTATATACGTCCTTAATTGCCTTACTATTTCCAATAATTGTATTTTGAAAATCGTACTTCTGCTGAACTTCTTGCCTTAATGTATTGAGTTCACTCTTTAGTGATGCACTTTCCTGAATATTTGCAATTGTATTTAGCAGTCGTTCTCGAATATCGTTTGATTTAACAATGTAATCATAAGCTCCTTGTTTTAATAAATCAACAACTACTTCTATGTCATCCTGCTCAGATATTAGTATTACTTCAATATCCTTGTTTTCTTTTTTTACTCTGTTCAAGACTTCACTACCTGTCATATCAGGTAGTCTATAATCTAATGTAATTACATCTGGCTGATCGTTGAGGTTATTTAAACAATCGGCCCCATTTAGAAAACTAACAACTTCATAATCAGGATTTAGCTCAAGATTATGAACCAGTAGTTTATTGTACCATTCATTATCCTCTACAACAAATATTTTAAATGCTTTTTTATTCATTAATTTGATTAGATTGTTATTATTCCTGAAATAATTTAGAAAAATTATCAGGCAAAGTTATTTTTTAAATGATTGTTAACCTTTTCAATCAGCAAATCTACACCATTTAAGGATTTTTCGTGTAATTCAGTTATTAAAGCTTCATTCGTTCCTTCCCTGGCTGTTAGCTCTAATTGTTTCAACAATACAGAAAGTTCTTTAGCATCAAGATGTTTGCATGGCGCTTTTATTTTATGAGCCAATTCTGCCAGCTCTTTCCAGTTCTTCTTTGTGAATGCACTCTTAATATTAATTAAGTCTTTCTTTGTATTGGTAACAAACATTTGTAACATATCTTCAACAAATGCTTTATCATTATTAGATAGAGAGTATAAGTCTTCAAACTCCGACATTGTTTCTTCTTTTTCTGTAGTTCTTAATTGTGGTTTTAAAACCTTAATATTTTTCTTCCCTCTAACCTTGTCAATTTTTAGAATTTCAACCAGTTTACTATATAAATCAGCCTCTGTATAAGGTTTTGCTAGCAAATCGTTTATCCCTACTTCTCTAGATTTTTTTTGCTCTTCTTTTTCAACCGTTGCTGTTAATGCCACAATTGGTAATTTTCGTATTTTAGAATTCTTAGAAGACCTAATCTTTTTTGCCACCTCAAATCCATTCATTCCTGGCATATGTATATCAAGTAATAACAAATGGTATTCCTTCTTTTCTATAGCCTTAAGCACTTCCGCTCCATTTTGGACAATAGTGAAATTTAGTTTCCATTTCTCTAAAATATGCTGTATTAACTTTCTGTTATACTCATCGTCATCAGCAATAATAAAATGAAATTCAGACAAATCTATTGAATTAGGCGACTGCATCTTTTCTTCCTTTACAATATCCTTTTCATCTCCAATTGCATATTGAATTTCGACTATGAAGCAAGCTCCACCCTCCTTAACATTCTCGACACTAATCTTTCCTTCATGAAGATTTACAAGTTTTCTTACTATTGACAGACCTAAACCCGTTCCTCCATAACTCCTGGAAATTGAAATATCTGCCTGTGTAAATTCTTCAAAAATAGATTTCAACTTCTCTACAGGAATTCCAATTCCAGAATCTTTTACTTCAATAATAAGTTTAACATTATTTTGTTTAAGCTTCTTAGACTTTGCATAGACTATAACCTGCCCCTTATCGGTAAATTTTATTGCATTACTCAGTAAATTAAAAACAATCTGTCTAAGTCGGAAAGAATCTCCAACAAGAACATTTGGAACATTCTTATTGAGATCGACCTTAAATCTGACATTCTTTAAATCTGCTGAAGGTTTATAAAGTTGATATGCCTGATAAAATAATTCTTTTACATTGAATGGATAATAATCTAACATGACTTTTCCTGCCTCAAGCTTAGAAAAATCTAAAATATCATTAATCAGGTTTAACAGATGATCGGCTGAGCTTTTTACAATTTCTAATTGTTCTCTCGATTGCCCCTCTATTGGCATCTGAAGAATTTGCTCAGTAAATCCAACAATTGCATTCATTGGAGTTCTAATTTCATGACTCATATTCGCCAAAAACTGTTGTTTGGTCTGACTAAGCTTTAAAGCCGCATCTTTTGCGTTTGTTAAGGCAATTTGAGTAGCACTGGTTTTTCTGACATATCGTTGAATCACATATACTACACCAATTAAAAGGATAAAAAACATTATCAAAAAAACCGTTGACCATCTATTTGTAATACGAACCAATCTATTGGCTTCCTGAGCCTTTTTCATAATAGATTCTAATTCATCACTTTCAATTCTTGAAATCAGATTTGCCAATTGATTTGTTACCTGACTATTTTTATGTTTAAGAGTAATCTCAAAGGCTGTAGATTCTCTCATTTGCTCTCCTACTTGCTCTTTCAGCCTACCAATCTCACTTTGAATTATTGTTTTATCTACCCCAACCGCAATTAATGTGTCTTTTGATTCAATAATTTCCTCAACAATAATACTATCAATTTCTTGGGGAGATTCTATAGGTATAGGTTCGGGTTTCTTCTTAAATAATCGCGAAAAAAAGCCTTCCTTTTCATCTTGAGACTCAACCTCTAACTGTATATTTGTTGTGTCAGGTACTTCTACAGTAACACTCTTAGGAACCTGCAGAGTCATAGAATCCGGGACAACCTCAAAAACATTCGATAGTTTTGTTAAAGCATCCTCCAATCTATCATCATTAGACTGCTTTATCATTACTTGCCATATTCTGAATTTTTGATTAAGTAAAGTACTAATAGTATCGATCTGTGCCTCTCTCAGACTATTTCCTCTGCTATAAACCACAAGACTATCTATTCTGTTTTCAACAATAGATATTACTTCATTGTAAGATTGAAGATATTTCTCATCATTAGTAAGATTGTAATACTCAACCTGACTTTCCCCTCTTTGTAAACTACTGTTTATTTCTTTAAGAATTAACAGGGAATAATTTGGCTGGGCTCCTTTCTTTATTGTAGAAAGAATGAAGTTTATGCTATTGTATGCTAAATACCCTGCAGCAAAAACAGCTATAACAGCAAAAGTAATCAGTACAATAATCTTTATCTCTACAGCATACTTCCTCATGAAGTTGAAAAGGATTCAATTTGGCTGCCAAATTAGTAAAATTCCTAATCATAATTCAATCACGGTTCTTGACCTTAATTCAAAAACATATAAATAGTTATTCATCTACATAAAAACTTTGAATTCTCAATTCTGTTTGCTTACTTGCAAAAAAAATCTTAGACACGTTACAGCTTCATTCAAATACTTGACTGAATGATAATTAATTAACCAATTTGTTAAGTATAAATAGTTTAAACATCCTATGAAATCTCGATATCGTCACCTCTATATAATTATCGGGGTAATAATTCTTTTAAATCCCTCTTATGCCCAAATCAGTAATGGTATCGTAAATAATTTTCAAACTGATTATTTCGTAAACAACGAGAAGCTTACCAAGAAAGTAAAGCTATCTATTACAATACTCAATAGGGATGGCGAAAATTTAACGCATTTTTACATTCCTTATTCAGGAAACAATCGATTAGTTAGTGTTAACGCATGGATTGAAGATACAAATGGATACAAAATCAGAAGTTTAAACAAAAAAGAAATCGAAACTCACAGTGCTGTGGCAGATTTTTCTTTATATGAAGATGATTTCATTAAATATTTTGTTTTGCGACACAATGAGTACCCATATACAATTAAGTGCGAATATGAATTATTATATACAGACTTTTTATTTATTGCTAATTGGAATGCTGTTTACAGAAAAGACTTTCCTACATCCAAAGCTTCTTTAAGCCTTACTGTACCTAAAGATTATCAAATCAATATTAAAGAAAAAGGCGTTGATAAAAAAGAGGTAACAGAATCAAACTCCAGTATAACTTATATTTGGAAATCTGAGTACATAGAGCAATACCACAAGGAACCTTTCTCACCACCTATTGAAGCAATACAACCCCAGGTGCAAATTGTGCCCAAAATTTTTAATTACGGAATTAAAGGAATGCAAAACTCCTGGCAGGAATTTGGAGAATGGCAACAGCATTTAATGGATGGACTTCAAACCCTTCCTGAAAGTGAAAAGATTATAATCTCGAGAATTATTAAAAATCATTCTGATCCCTATTCAAAAATTGAAGCTCTATATAAATTTTTGCAAGAAAACACCAGATATATATATGTTGGACTTGGCATAGGTGGGCTTCAACCATATTCGGCATCATATGTTGCAAAAACAAAATATGGCGATTGTAAAGCTCTCACAAATTATATGCTTTCAATTCTTAGCTATGCAGGAATTGAGTCGTACTACACTATAATTCATGCAGGTGAGAATATTAGTGAAATTGATACTAGTTTCCCCTGTCAGCAGTTTAATCATGTATTCCTAATGACCCCATTAGAACAAGATACTATATGGATTGAATGCACAAGCAAGAATAATCCACTTGGTTATCTGGGAACATTTACTCAAAACAGAAACGCTTTAGTAATTAACGGAGAAAAATCACATTTCATCAAAACTCCAAAACTAACATGGGCTGATGTTCAAACCTCTTCTAGTTATAACTTTGAGGTTACTGAAGTTGGCGAATCAAAAGTTACATGTAAAACAAAGGCTAAGGGCGATGATTATGAAACAATAAATTCTATTCTAAGAGAATATAACAAAAAAGATCAGGATGATTTCTTTAGATATTTCCTACCCATACCACAATATACTCTTAACAATTGGGAGATAGAAGAAGAAAACAAAAACTCAGCTTCAATAACAACTATAATTAATGCTAGCTCCAGTAATTTATTAAAACAGTATGGTAGCGATTACTTTTTAAAAGTCTTTCCTGCTAATATACCTAAATTCACAAAACCAGCAGAGAGAAGACATCCGGTTTGGATTCATTATCCATTATCAAATCTGGATACTGTGGTTTATAATCTCCCCCAACGTTTAAAAGTATCCAAGAATTCAGAAAACCAAGAGTTTAAGACCAAGTTTGGAGAATATTCAATTAAATACATAGTTGAACAAAACAAAATTACAGCCATCAGAAAATTTATCTTAAACCCTGGCAAATACAACTTGGAAGAATACTCTGAGTTCTATAAATTTATTTCTGAGGTAAAAAATGCCGACAAAAAAAATGTTATCCTATTAAACTAAAAAATATGAAATCAGTTTTCTTTTACATCCTCTTATTGGCAACATCTTTAGCAGCAATTGCACAAGACTATTCTTATGAATTTAAGAAAATTACGTCAAACGAAGTTAACCTTAAAAGTTATGAAAAGGATAAAGATGCCCCAGCATTAATACTTTATGACATTGGCAAAACATCAATTATTGAAAACCATGATGGTGGTTTAGAATTACAGTTTGAACATCGCCGAAAAATTAAAATATTTAACCAAGCTGGCTATGAATATGCTGAAATAGAGCTACCATTTTATGTTAAAAACTATAAAAAAGAACAAGTTGTTGACATTGAAGCTTATACTTATAATCAAACAGAAACAGGCGTAATAAGGACACCTCTGGAACCTTCAAAAATATATGAAGAAGCTATAAATGACAGGTGGCGAGTAAAAAAGTTTGCATTTCCAAAAGTAAAAGATGGCTCAATCATTGAATATAAATATAAATTTATAACTCCGCATATTACTGATTATCAAGACTGGGAATTTCAGCAAGACATTCCGGTAAAGTACAGTAAATATGAAGCCCTGATGAATCCATTTTATTCCTTTGCGTGGTATTTACAAGGAGCAACAAAGTTCAACACTTTTAGAGATTATGTTGAGGAAGGGTTACCTCAATATTATGCAGGAATCGAGTATAAACATAAAGTATATGAATTTGGAATGATTGATATTCCTGCCTTTTACGATGAAGGCTATATAACTTCCCGCAATGATTATATTATGAAAATAAACTTCCAACTGGCTGAGATAAATCATCCAAATGGGGCGAAAATTCAAGTACTATCTACTTGGCCAAAACTAGCGAAAAATATGTTATCAAAACAGGATTTAGGTGGGTTCAAGAATTCGGTAGAAAGAAAGGCCAATAAGATGTTAGAGGAAATTAATTTAACAGAGACCGATGAATTGAAGATTACAGAAATAATTTCTGAATACATAAAATCTAACTATGAATGGAATGGCAGATATGGCTATATTCCTATCCAAACTGCAAAAGAATTTCTTTCTACAAAATCTGGAAATTGCTCAGAAATAAATTTATTACTCACGGGGCTATTAAATGAAGCAGGTATCACTGCCTATCCGGTTTTAATTAGCACACGTTCTAATGGCAAAATAAAGATTGACTATCCCTACCTCGAAACTTTTAATTATCTGGCAGTGTTAGCGGATTTTTCGAATGGGAAAAGCCTATTACTAGATGCCACTGAAAGAAATCTTCCCTATCATATTTTACCAACCCGATGTATTAATGACGATGGTTTAGTCTTAAGAAAAGACCAAGAACAATGGGCTAGCTTAATAAGTGAGTATCCTTCAAGCATTAAGTACAACTTAATTATGAAACTTAACGAAAATCTTGACTCTCTGGATGGAGAAAACTCCATAATTTCTGATGGGTATATTGCTTTCTTTCATAGAAATAAGTTACATGATAATTACACTGCTCAGAAAAAATATTTTACAAAAAAAGATATTTACTTAAAGTCTAAAGCAAAAAGCTTAAATTTTGATCGTAAGAATTTACCATTTACCTTAGCCTTTAGAAGCTCTACTCCCGTAGAAAATGTTTTTGACAAAATTTACATTTCTCCCTTTGCTAAGATACCTCCCGAAGAAAATCCCTTTAAACAACCGGAAAGAAAATATCCCATTGACTTCACATATGCCAATAAACGAATATTTAATTCCTATATTACAATACCTGAAGGATATACAACTGATTTTCTGCCGGAGGGAAAAGAGATACATGAGCCTAACTTTAATTTAAGCTATAGAATTGTTGTAAATGATAACATTATTCAAATTCAGGCTGAATATGAATTTACAAAAGCTGTTTACGAAGCGAATGAATACAGCTTACTCAAACAGTATTTCAACCAAATAGTAAAAAAGCTGAATGAGAAAATTGTTTTGAAAAAGCTCGATTCATAGAAAAAATAAAAGAATTAATACTCATTAAAGTTTATAACCAATTATACTAACACTGCGTACATAATAAATTTTAATTTTGGACAAAAGAATATAAGCAACTATATGAGCCTTTTTTTATCAATCGATGTAATTGACAAGCTTGAAGACAACATGCTATCATGCGTGTACAAAAAATACTTGGGAATTGAATGTCCGGGTTGTGGCATGCAGCGAGCATTCTATTACTTAATCAGAGGCGAATTTATTGAATCATTAAAAATGTTTCCGGCATTAATTCCTTTAATTATAATGTTGGTTTTTCTGGTTTTTCATGTTATATTTAAATTTAAGCAAGGACATAAAGTACTCTTGTATATGTTTGTTTTTAATGCGATAATTATTTTGACTAGTTATATAATTAAACTTCTTATTTAATTAAAAAATTTATACTATGGAAGAAAATGTTGTTAATCAGAATATTAGTAACCAAAATCACCCACCAAGGAGATCTATGCTGCCAAATGCTACTGCAACGCTAGTTCTAGGAATAATTTCTATCGCGGGTGCCTGTTGTTATGGAGGTGGGTTAATACTTGCTATAATAGCATTAGCTATTTCAGGAAAATCCGTAAAAATGTACAATGAAAATCCTGAAGCTTATGATGGCTGGGGAAACTTAAAAGCAGGTAGAGTATGTGCCATTATAGGTCTATCGATATCAGCATTATGGGTGATAATCATTATTATATATCTAATTTTCGTCGGCTCAGTGCTTTCTATGTCAGATATCTGGAGTGACTTTAATTTTTAAAATAATAAAAAGGGGCTGTTCTTTATGTTGAAAAACAAGCCCCTTCTTTTTATCTCTTTAATTTTTCTATAGCGATTCAAAAATCTCAATTGCTGCTCTTGATTTATTCAAAGTGTAGAAATGAATTCCAGGGGCTCCTCCTGCAAGCAATTCCTGACATTGTTTAATTGTATATTCTACTCCTATTTGATATGTTTTTTTAGGGTTATTCTTATTTTCTAATAACCTCAGCCTTAACTCTTCAGGTATCTCAGCGCCAGACATGTTTGTAAACCTTTCAATTTGACGATAAGCAGTTATTGGTATAATTCCAGGTATAATCCGACAGGTTATCCCTGCCTCGCGAACCTTTTCTACAAAACTAAAATAGCGTGCATTATCAAAAAATAACTGAGTAATTAAAAAGTCTGCTCCTGATTTCACTTTCGTTGCCAGATTCGCAATATCTTCTTCAATTGAAGAGGCTTCCGGATGTTTCTCGACATAACAGGCACCTGCTTTCGCAAAGTCATAATTTTCATCAACAAACGAGATTAATTCACTAGCATATTGAAATCCTCTGTCAACAGTATTGAAAACTTTTTCACCTTTTGGAGGGTCTCCCCTAAGCAACATTAAGTTCTCAATGTTTATTGATTGAAGAAATTCTAAATCTTTTTTTATCTGGTCTCTTGATGAATTTACGCAGGTATAATGTGCTACTGTTGTTAATCCAATTTTGTTTTGTAGGTAATCTACTAAATCAAATGTTCGGGCCTGATTAGACCCACCAGCTCCATATGTTACTGTAACAAACGAGGGTGAAAGTCGCATTAGTTGTCCAACATTTATCCCAAAGTCAACCGATGAGATTTCATCTTTTGGTGGAAAAAACTCAAATGAAAAAGTACGTTCTTGCGATAGAAATAATTCGGTGATTTTCATATAAAAGCAACAGTTTTGATATAATTCGCAATTCTACATGTAATTTAGTTCAGATGCAAGCCATTTTTCAACAATCTCAGGCGAAACACCTTTTCTGCTCGCATAATCAATCACTTGATCTTTTCCTATTTTGCCAATAAAAAAATATTTCGATTGTGGATGCGAAAATACCAATCCACTTACAGATGCTGCAGGTACCATTGAGAAAGACTCAGTTAAGGTAATTCCGGCGTCATCAGATGCTCTAAGCAAATCAAATAAGGTTTCTTTCTCTGAATGCTCAGGACATGCCGGATATCCATGAGCTGGCCTAATACCCTGATAGTTCTCTAACAACAAATCGTTCAATGAAAGATCTTCTTCCTTGGCATACCCCCAAAGCTCTTTCCTAATCTTCAAATGTATAAGTTCAGTAAAGGCTTCAGCAAGTCTATCAGCCAATGCTTTAACAAGAATACTATTATAATCGTCGTGATCGGCTTCAAATTGTTTCACTAATTTATCTACTCCTATACCTGTTGTTACTGCAAAAGCTCCCAGGTAATCAATTTTTCCACTTTCTTTCGGAGCAATAAAGTCGGAAAGGCATAAATTAGGTAATCCTTCTTCTTTCTCAACCTGATTTCTTAAATTTCTAAAAACAGTTAGAATTTCAGAACGACTTTCATCTTTGTAAATTTCAATATCATCGCCTACCGAATTTGCAGGATAAAAGCCAACAACCCCATTTGCTGTAATTAGGTTTTCTTCAACTATTTTATCAAGCATCCGATTAGCATCATCATATAATTTACGTGCTTCCTCTCCAATTTTTGGGTCGTCAAGAATTTCAGGAAATTTACCTCTCAGTTGCCATACAACAAAGAAGAAAACCCAATTCATATATTCGCGAATTTCTGATAATGGGTAATTAGAAAAAACTTTTGTGCCGATAAACTCAGGACGCACAATATTGGTGTTTTCCCAATCAATTTCAAACTTATTATGCCTGGCCTCTTCCAGCGATTTGTATTTTACCTTAGAACTTGAACCGGCATAATTATCACGAAGCTGGGTATATTCACTTTTAACCTTTTCGATGTACGAATCACGCAATTCGTTAGATAATAAACTGTTTACTACACCAACACTCTTTGAAGCATCTTTTACATGTATTACAGGTGCTCCGGTATGTGGCATAATTTTAATAGCTGTATGAATTTTTGATGTTGTTGCTCCTCCAATCATTAAGGGCTTAATAATACCTTGTTTTTCCATTTCCCGTGCGAAATCGCTCATAATTTCCAAGGAAGGTGTAATAAGACCACTAAGACCAATAATATCAACATTCCGCTCTTTGGCAACCTCAATAATTTTTTCTGTGGGAACCATTACTCCAAGGTCAATAATTTCATAATTGTTGCAAGCCAGAACAACACCAACAATATTTTTACCAATATCATGTACATCACCTTTAACCGTTGCCAGAAGAATCTTACCAATACTAACATCCACTCCTCCTTCTCCAGCATTTTCTTCTTCAATAAAAGGTAACAATGTTGCTACAGCTTTCTTCATCACTCTGGCACTTTTCACAACCTGAGGCAAAAACATTTTACCCTCCCCAAATAAATCACCAACAACTCCCATTCCATCCATTAATGGTCCTTCTATAACATTAATTGTTCTTGGGAAACTTTCTTTGGCTTCTAAAACATCTGCTTCAACAAAATCAGCAATACCTTTTACAAGAGCATAGCTTAATCGCTCATTAACAGGTTTCATACGCCATTCGTCGGTTTTCTTCTCTTTTTTATCGGTTTGCTTAACAGTTTCAGCAAAATCAATTAAACGTTCAGTTGCATCATCACGTTTATTTAGAATAACATCCTCAACAAGCTCCAACAAATCTTTTGGAATATTATCATAAACTTCCAACATCGATGGATTTACAATACCCATATCCATGCCCGCTTTCGTTGCATGATATAGAAATGCTGAATGCATAGCCTCACGAACTGTGTTATTTCCCCTGAATGAGAATGAGAGATTACTTACTCCTCCACTTACCTTGGCATACGGAAGGTTTTCCTTTATCCAACGAGTAGCATTGATAAAATCAACTCCATAATTATTGTGTTCCTCAATACCTGTAGCAATTGCCAAAATATTTGGATCAAAAATTATATTCTCTGCTGGGAAACCTACTTCTTCAGTAAGAATATCATAAGCTCGCTTACAGATTTCCTTCTTACGCTCAAAACTATCGGCTTGTCCTTTTTCATCAAAGGCCATTACAACTACTGCCGCACCGTAGCTAAGAATCTTCTGAGCCTGTTCTTTAAATTGATCTTCTCCTTCTTTTAGCGAAATTGAATTTACAATACATTTTCCTTGTACATATTTCAATCCAGATTCAATTACTGACCACTTAGAAGAATCAATCATAATTGGTACGCGGGCAATCTCTGGCTCCGCCATTACCAAATTCAAGAATTTCACCATACTTGCCTCAGCATCCAGCATGGCATCATCCATACAAATATCGATTATCTGTGCTCCACCTTCTACCTGATCGCGAGCCACCGAAAGGGCCTTATCGAATTCTTCTTCTCTGATTAAGCGGGCAAACTTTTTCGAGCCGGAAACATTTGTTCGCTCACCGATATTTATGAAGTTACTTTCTCGTGTAATGGTAAGGGGTTCTAGTCCACTAAGTTTTGTTTGTTTTTCAATTTCTGGCAGTTTTCTATTATTATGCTTTTCAATAATTTTAGAAAAAGCTGCAATATGCTCTGGAGTAGTTCCGCAGCAACCGCCAATAATGTTAACACTTCCTTCGGCTAAATACTCTTCTAATTGAGCTGCCATATGTTCCGGAGATTCATCGTAACCACCAAACTGATTAGGTAATCCGGCATTTGGATGGGCACTAATATGAAATGGTGCTTTAGCACTAAGTTCTTCAATATGTGGAAGCATTTCTTTTGCTCCTAAAGCACAATTTAGCCCTATGCTTAAAAGATTTACATGTGACAATGAATTTAAAAATGCCTCAACTGTTTGGCCTGACAAAGTTCTTCCACTAGCGTCTGTAATAGTTCCGGAAACCATCACGGGCAATTCAGAATTTTGTTCCTTATATACCTTTTTTATTGCAAATAATGCAGCCTTCGCATTTAGGGTATCAAATATTGTTTCTACCATTAAAACATCGGCACCACCATCCATTAATCCTCTCACTTCTTCAGCATAAGCCTCAACTAGTTCTTCGAAATGTATTGCACGAAAACCTGGGTCATTAACATCTGGTGACATTGATGCTGTTTTGTTTGTTGGCCCGATCGAACCTACAACAAACCTAGGCTTGTCAGGTGTAAGTTTGGTATATTTATCAGCGGCTTTACGAGCTATTTTTGCTGATTCAAAATTCATTTCGTAACATAATTCTTCCAAAGCATAATCTGCCTGTGAAACCCGATTTGCATTAAAAGTATTCGTCTCTATTAAATCTGAACCTGCTTCAAGATATCGTTCATGAATTTCTTCTATTATTTGGGGTTGAGTAATAGAAAGCAAATCATTGTTTCCTTTCAAATCAATCTTTGAATCCAAAAAACGGTTTCCACGATAATCTTCTTCAGCTAATTTATAATCCTGAATAAGGCTACCCATTGCTCCATCTAGCAGGAGAACTTTTTTTTGTAGTAGCTCTTGTATTATCTCTTTTCTATTCATCTTAAACTATAATTCCCTTTACATAAAAGGGAATGTTAATAAATTATGTGTTTATATGTGTTCTTTTATAATCTCCCATGCATTTACCAATATGGGATTAGGTTTTGGCACCTTGCGCAATGGTCTGACAGGTTGCCAGAGGTTCTGTGAGCCTAATCTCTCCCCTCATTCTTTATAATTCAAACACTACTCGAAAGGTACAACATTTGAATCATCACAAAGTTAAGCTTTTCTATTAAATCTTATAAGTTCGGAATGTTTAATTAAGTATGCTTTTAAGGCTTTCTATGTTTTGCTTATTTGTTATGTCTTTTGCATCAGGTGTATAGAGATAGTCTAACAAATCGGCATATCGTTCGTTAATTTTAGGCCGAACCATTTTAAGAGTGCTATTTAAGAGGTTGTTATCCTCTGTAAATCCTTCGCTTAAAACTGCTATTGATGATGGAAGCCAGCGCTGAGGAAACATCTCGTCATACTTTCCGCCGGTACGATATTCATTAACTTCCTTTCCAATAATTTCCAGCATTTTCCGAAGTCCTTCTTCGGTTTCAATATTGATATTTTTATCTTTAGCTTGTCTTTTTACAGCTTCGGCATTAGGTACAAGCAGACAAATAGTATATGGCATTTGATTATTATGAAGCATACACTGCTCAATCAGTGGAGACTGGTCTGTCATTGCTTCCTCAATCCCTTCGGGGCTAAATTTCTCTCCATCATCAGCAATTAAAAGACTTTTAAATCGTCCAAGAACATAAAGGAAGTTATCTTTATCTACATACCCCAAATCGCCAGTATAAAGCCAGCCGTTTTTAATAGTTTCTTTGGTTGCCTCTTCATTTGCCCAGTAACCTTTCATTACGTTCTCACCCTTAACTACAATTTCGCCCTTTTCTCCAATTGGTAGTTCAAGACCTTCATCATCGCAAATTTTCACTTCTAAGAAATCTACAATTGCACCTGAAGATCCCATTTTAACCTTTTTTTGAGAATTGCTTGAAATAACCGGGGCTGCCTCACTAAGTCCATAACCTTGATACATAGGAATTCCAATTGCATAAAAGAATCGTTGAAGTTCTATGTCTAATAAAGCGCCACCACCAACAAAGAATTCAAGTTTTCCACCAAAACCTTCCCTAATTTTACTAAAAAGGAGCTTATCGTATAGTTTTACTAATGGCCACAACAAAAACTTTAATCCTTTTCCTTTATCCCATCCTATCCCATTATAATCGTATGCAGTTGCTAAGGCTCGGTTAAAAAGTTTCTCAACTTTTGGACCTTTTGCCCGGATACCATTTTCAATGTTCTTTCTGAAATTTTTGGCAAGCGCAGGAACGCTAAGAAGGAAAACTGGCTTAGACTCTTTAATATTTATAGGAATATTTTTTAAAGTATCCATGGGTGTTTTACCTAAATCGACACAAGACAGACTTGCTCCATTAGCCATTAAAGTATAGATTCCGCATGTATGAGCAAAAGCATGATCCCATGGAAGTATTAACAAGGTAGAATACCATTCTGGTATCGGCATAACAGAATTAGACTGTTCTACATTTGCCGTATAATTTCTATGAGATAAAATAATGCCTTTGGGATCAGCAGTTGTACCCGATGTGTAACAAATATTTGCATAATCATCTTCTCCAACACTAGTATATCTTTTCTCAAAATCGCTTCTGGATTTCTTTAATTGCTCATCTCCCCTGGCCAATAATTCATCTATTCCAATAATAAATTCATCTTCCTTTTGAGGGTTATCAAGTAGTATTATTTTTTCTATTGTTTTAAGCTCTGCTTTTACCTCTAATACTTTTTCAATTTGACGACTTGTTGTAACGACAAACTTTGAACCACTGTGATTTAACCTGAATAATACTTCTTCGGCAGAAAGCTTAATAGAAAGAGGTACATTTATCGCTTTATTGTACAACACTCCCAATTCAGCCGCTATCCAATCAAGTCTACCTTCAGCTAATAAAGAAACTCTATCACCATCATTTAATCCTAAATGCATTAAGCCTGCACCAAATCTGTGAACTCTTTTACGCACTTCAACATAAGTGTATGGTTTATAAACTCCTTTTTCTTTTTGATATACATAGGGATTATTCTGGAAAGTCTTTGCACTTTCCTCCATAAGGTTTACTAAAGTTCTCATGAAGTATTTAAAATGGTTCAACTCAAATATAAAAAGAATATATGAAACATTCACGTACAAAGTCTGCACATAAGGTAGTGACTACAACTCATATGTTCCAAGTTGTAATTAAGTTATTACTATTAACACATTCATATAGTATTTAATACCACAAAAATTTAGACAAAAAAATCCTGCAATATGCAAGATTAAATAACGCTAAAGTTTATTTAATAAGTTTTGTTGTGCCAACCTACTTTCGTCTACACTTTTCAAACAATTATCAATGTGTTCGAATAATAAATCGATATTTAATGGTTTTGCATAGAACCCATCACATCCTGCTTCAATACACAAGTCATCTTCATTATTCCATGTGTTTGCAGTTTGCATTATAACTGGCATTTCTGGTTTTACTTTTTTCGATTGAATTAAAACATCTAGTCCGTTAAGTTCAGGTAGTTGTAGGTCTAATAGCACCAAATCAATTGCAGAAAAGTTAATTATTTTCTCATATGCTTCAACACCGGTTTTGGCCCAAACAATTTGAGCACCCGTGCGCTTTTCCAACAATAATTGAAGATATTTAAAATTGATAGGGTCGTCCTCTGCTACAAGAATAGTATATTTATTCCAATCATATTTCATGAATGGGGAGTAGGTTTAGTTCAATACTTGTTTACGGTGTTTATTAGTAAAAGTCCGTTTTTATTGATGAACTACTAATTAACTTCTATAAAAATAAAATATCTAATGATTAAAAACCATGAAGAAAAAAAATAAAATAAGCTCATTTATACTACTTACTCCAAGAACTACTTTTTCTCAAGTTTAAAAACCACCAGGAAAAACATACTAAATATACAGAAGCTGTATGAGTAATAGCCTTCTATAGCTATGCTTGTGATGAACTTTAACTATATTAATTTGTTAGTATAAAAACAACCTACAGAACAATGGCATTTACACTTGATATTGGTCAACATGCAATAGACTTTAACTTAAAGGCTACAAATGGAGAATATTTCACTATTGATAGTTTTTCAGACTCTACATTTTTAGTAATATTTTTCACCTGCAACCATTGCCCATATGTAATTGGCTCAGATGAAGTTACTCGTAAAACCGCAAACAAATTCGCCTCTAAGGGTGTGAAGTTTGTTGCTATTAACTCAAATAGTCCTAACACATATCAGGAAGATGATTTCCCTCATATGGTTGCCAGGATGGAAAAGCACAAATTTCCATGGGTATATTTGTATGACGAAACCCAGGAGATTGCCCTTAAATACGGAGCATTGCGTACCCCTCATTTTTATGTCTTTGATAAAACCAGAAAACTTGTTTATACTGGTAGAGCAGTTGACAATCCGCGTGACGCATCAAAAGCAACAGTTAATGATCTTGAAATAGTACTAACTGAATTGGCAAATGAAAAGGTTCTAACTAAAAACAAAACCAATCCGATTGGTTGTAATATAAAATGGGAGGGAAAAGATAAACATTGGCTTCCTGCAGATGCATGCGATCTGATATAAATCTAATAATTAAGCACACATTATTCCTATTTTAAGGAAATGGTTAATAAATAATTTAGTAATTTAGAATACCATAGCTTAAATTGCTTTAGGATATGATAGTAGTATAGCTAATGTAGAATAGGTAGTTAATTAAATGCTTAAAAAATGAAAATATTAAAGCTCTTTTTAAATGTATTTTTAATATTAATTGTTTTCTCTTCTTGTAAGTTCATCAACAAATCTGACAAGATGATTGACAATTCAATTGATACATTAATTACAATAACAGAGGATTTTATCACAGACACAAACACAGACTCAACTGAAATAGAAACAATTGTACAGGAAACTGAACCAATAACAGCTCCAGTAGAGTCTAATGCTCCTACAACAGGTTATGGCAACAATAGATTCTATATGGTTGTTGGCAGCTTCTTAAGTGAGCAGCTTGCCCAAAAATACGCTAAGAAAATGCAGGATTTGGGTTATCAGCCACAAGTTATCTATTCAAATTCACTGGGATTTTTCAGAGTATCGGCACAATCGTATGATAATTACACAATGGCAATAAACGATATTCCAAATTTCAGAAACAATGTAACACCACGAGCGTGGGTACATGTAAAGAAATAGTATTTATTCTTTTTGGGCTAGATTAGAATAAAAAACAAGGCTGTTCTGGATTATAGAACAGCCTTTATTATTTATAATTAAGTCTTTTGGTCTATGCTCCACCAGTCATAATAAATAGTGGCTGAAATTCGAAACTTTTGTAATGAGGACGCATCCTATCAGAATTATAATGTCTTTTAATATCAATCTTTTTATTTGTACTTGTAACTACATCAATAGGAGCATTATCGTATCTTCCATTACGCAAAACAACTAAGCGTCCATGAATTCCTTTGAGTATTAAATCCAGCGCAAGATTACCATAAGCCATTGGTACAATTGAATCAATAGCATCAGGATCTCCTCCACGCACTAAATAACCTAATTGCTGATTAATTACATTAATACTTTTGCCATTATTATATTGAGGCGAGAGCTCCTTTATTTTCATTGAGACTAAATCTCCTACTCCACCCAGCTTAGCATGACCATAAGCATCTTTTTCCAATGAACGATACATCATTTCAGAATCTCCAGACAACATTGCTCCTTCTGAAACAATTACAACAGAATACTTACTAGGATTTTTATTTCTATCATCAACCAATAAATGAGTAAGCTTATCAACATTGAATTTGTATTCTGGGATCACACACCTATTAGCAGCTCCTGCCATTGTAGGAATCATAGCTGTAAATCCTGCATAGCGTCCAAATACTTCTAATACAAGTATTCTTTCATGTGAACCAGCAGATGTTCGAAGTGTATTACACATTTGAATGGTACGAGTAACACAAGTACTGAATCCAATACAATAATCAGTTCCCGGAACGTCGTTATCCATTGTTTTTGGAATAGCAACCACCTTTACACCTTCAGCATACAATCTAACTGCGTAGCTAAGTGTATCATCTCCACCAATAGGAATTAAATAATCAACTCCCAGGTATTCAAGGTTCTTTATAATTTCAGGAGTAAGATCATTCACCTCATCGGTGTATTTATCCTTATATTGCTCGGGAACTGAATCCTTAGCAACATGACTTGGACGAGTTCTGGAAGTATGCAAGAATGTACCACCAGATCTTCCGGCCTTATTAACTATTTCTTCAGTTAACACAAGATATCTATCACTGTTATCTGCCTTTTTATCCCGTACAAAATCAAGTATACCGGCCCAACCTCTGCGCAAACCAATTACTTGATAGCCTTCGTGTATGGCTCTTATTGTTATCGCCCTAATTGCTGGGTTCAAACCAGGAACATCACCACCTCCTGTTAGAATAGCAATTGTTCCTTTTTTCTTTTTGTCAGTCATATATAGTGTTTTTCTTATTTCAGTTAGCAAGTAAAATAACAAAAGTTTTGACAAACTCCAAAGTAAGAAATATATAGAAACAAAAAAAGCCATCTGAATTAATAGATGGCTTAAAATATAATTGACAAATTAGTTCTATTTTTCTTGTTCTAAAGTTAGAGTTTTTGTTGGAGCATCGCATACTTCAGCTGGACCAAAATACTGAATCGGTCCTGGATAAACATATTTTGTATTTATCTCCCAGTCTTCTCTTTCCTTAGAAAACGCCTTGAAAGGAGCACCATCAAGTTCAACAAGAGCTTTTTGAATAACTGGTTTCATTTCTCCGTGACGACGTTCCATATTCATCATCATAGTAACAGGTACACCACCAGCAATCCACTCATTTGCAGGAGCTGTGGTATTTCTAACTGAAGACATATAACCAGTTTTACCTTCATAAATAAGTATTGCTGCAGTATAGCCTAAAGAATAAGTATAATCAGCATCGAAATTTGATGGAGCAGCACATCTGCCTTCATATCCAAAGAAATGATTCTGTGCAGCAAACTTTCCGTGGAACTTCTTTTTCTTTCTTAACTTTTTAAGTCTGGTCTCTACCATTTCAATGAGTAGCTTTTCGGTCTCAATTCTTGAAACCTGAACGTTTCCATGTGGATCGCGATCCATAATTAACTGGTCAGCAATATCGTTTGGAAGGCTATCAAAAACTTTTGTTGATTTATGAGATAATTCTTCTGCTATGAACTCCCTCTTCTCAAGTTTTGATTCGATACAATTAAATTCAGCCTCTTTATCAGCCATGATATCGTTTAATTCGCTAATAAGTATTTTCATTTCAGGAATAAACTCTATCAGACCCTCTGGTATTAGTACTGTACCAAAATCTTCCCCTTTTGCTGAGCGTTTAGCGATAACATCAGAAATATATTTTACAACATCTTCAAGTGTTTGTTGCTTCTCCTCAACTTCTTCAGAAATTATTGTAATATTTGGTTGAGTTTGCAACGCACATTCTAAACCGATATGAGAAGCAGAACGTCCCATTAGTTTAATGAAGTGCCAGTACTTTTTGGCAGAGTTTGCATCGCGCTGTATATTACCAATTAGTTCGCTGTATACTTTACAAGCTGTATCGAATCCAAAAGAGGTTTCAATCATTTCGTTTTTCAGGTCACCATCAATTGTTTTTGGACAACCAATAACCTGAACACCTGCATCTATTTGCTTATAATATTCGGCTAACACACATGCATTTGTATTAGAATCATCGCCACCAATAATAACTATGGCATTAATACCAAGAGCAATACAATTCTTAAGACCCTGATCGTATTGTTCTGTTTTTTCAAGTTTCGTGCGACCTGAGCCTATAATATCGAAACCTCCGGTATTTCTGTAGTGATCAATTATTTCACTGGTTAATTCAATGTATTTATTATCAACCAGTCCTGAAGGTCCTCCTAAGAAACCGAATAGTTGACTATCAGCATTTAATGCTTTCAGACCATCAAAAATACCAGCAATAACATTGTGCCCCCCTGGCGCTTGTCCACCAGATAAGATTACCCCTACTTTTACTGGTTTAAAAGACTTTGATTCGCCTTTCTCTAGAGTAAGAAGAGGCATACCATATGTATTCGGAAATAGTTTCTCTACTTCTTTTTCATCAGCAACCGACTTTGTCTTTTCGCCCTCAACGATTTTTACTGTACTGTTTAAAGATCCAGGTAATTTTGGCTTATATTTTTCCCTGGCAAGTTGTAATGCACTTTTTATCATAGTTACATTAATTTAATTATATGATATTTATCAATTTTTACTTTGAGCCTGCAAATTTGGCAATATATTTTGGAATATTAAAAAAAACAGGGCTAATTGTTATTTAATTCACAATAAATTGTGGTGTTTTGCATTATTTGTAATTCTTGTCATATAAATTCAATTTTTTTCGATATATCTTTAGGCTTTTAAAATATGATTACAATGAAAGATATTAAAATTCCAGCTTGGCTTAGGTGGGCAGCATTAATAGTTTCTAGTTTGGCAATGTTTGGTAACTATTACCTTTATGATAGCATTGCACCAATAGCAGATATTTTATCTTCTGAGCTAGGTTTTTCTGATAATAGTATAGGTCGTTTATATTCATTTTATAGTTGGGCATCCATTGCTGCATTAATATTCGGCGGAGTTTTTATTGATAAATTTGGCACACGGATATCTGTTCTGATATTTGGTGCAATTTGCTCTCTGGCAGGCATATTAACTATGCTGGACAGCAACCTGGTTATCATGCTCATTGGAAGAACTATATTAGGACTTGGAGCTGAATTGTTAATTGTGGCAATAACTGTTTCAATTGCTAAATGGTTTAAAGGTAAAGCTTTGGGCTTTGCAATGGGGATAAATCTGTTTATTGCCCGGGGAGGTTCTTGGTTTGCTGATAAATCGCCCAATTTTTTCGAGGAATTTTACACATCTTGGAAACCACCTCTCCAGATTGCTGCAATAATTGGACTATTATGTGTATTAGCCGGGATAACCTACTTTTTCATTGAAGGATATGCAAATAAAAAATTTAAGCTTACCAAAGCTGAAGAAACAGACAAACTCAGTCTCAAAGGTTTATTAAGCTATTCGAGGTCGTTCTGGCTGATTGTTCTGTTATGTGTTACTTTCTATTCAGCTGTATTCCCTTTCCGTTCGTTTGCTATTAAGTTTTTTCAACAATTTAATGGCATAGAAAGAAGTGAGGCAGGGGATTTATTAAGCTTTTTACCTATGGCATCAATGTTTGCTACTCCATTAATCGGATTACTTGTTGATTTTGTAGGTAAAAGGTCCTCATTTATGGTACTTGGATCACTATTACTTATGCCCGTTTTCTTTATAATAGCATATACTAATATTTCCCTGGTTGTCCCCATTTCTATGTTGGGAATTGCTTTTTCCCTTATACCAGCTATAATGTGGCCATCTGTTGCATATGTTGTTGATGTTAAAAGATTGGGGAGTGCTTATGCATTAATGACACTAATCCAACAAATAGGAGTAGGAGGCATGAACGAAGGTATTGGTAAATTGAATGATATTTTTAATGCTTCTTCAGGGCATCCGCAGGGATATATCCCTATGATATGGACTTTGAGCATTTTGGGCATTCTTGCACTAATCTTTTCTGTTTGGCTGCGTATAACTGAAACCGGTCCTAAAACTCATGGATTAGAAAAACCTTCAAAACAGCTAAACTAATTGATTATAAATGGATTGTTGTCCTAAATGCAAATCAGATGAACTGCAGTTTGATAGCGTTAAAAAATATTTTTGCCCAAAATGTCACTGGGAATTCTACCAGAATACAGCAGCAGCTGTAGCTGGCATATTGGAATATAAAGGAAAATATCTGGCTGTTATCAGAAACCGAGAACCAAGTAAAGGTATGCTTGATTTTCCAGGTGGTTTTGTGGATCCTATGGAATCTGCGGAAGATGCGCTTAGAAGAGAGATTAAGGAAGAGCTAGACATTAATATTACAGCACTTGAGTATTTATGTACGGCACCAAATATATATCAATTCAAAGGCATAGAATATAATACATGTGATATATTTTACACCGCAAGAATTAATACTATAAATTTCAGAATTGAAGAATCAGAAATTGCTGGATTTGTTTGGAAGACGCTTGATGAATTAAATCCTGAGGAATTTGCCTTTAGATCGATGAAGGAAGGGATAATGTCTTTAAAGAAAAAAGTTCAGTAAGATTTTTTCTACTCTCTTCAGGTGTAGCATGTTATACAAAGAAAAAGCAACCTGCTCATATCGAACAGATTGCTTCATTTCATTCGCAATGACAAGAAGAACCAAACTTACATTAGTATGGTCTGATCTCTATCCGGACCTAATGAAGTTATTGTGATAGGTACACCTGTTTTTTCTTCAATATACTCTATATATTTTTTCAATGATGCAGGTAGTGTCTCTTTTGTTTTCACACCTTCAAGATCGGCTTCTGTCCAACCTTCAAGTTCTTCATATTCAATTCCTGTTACTGTTTCAACATCGTAAGGGAAATAATCAATTGTTCCTTCTGGTGTTTTATAACCAACTGCAACTTTTATTTTGTCAAATCCAGAGAGCACATCTGCTTTCATCATAATAAGCTGTGTTACTCCATTTAGTTGAATTGAATAATTTAGCGCAGGCAAATCCAACCACCCACAACGACGGGGACGTCCTGTTGTTGAACCAAATTCATTACCTTGTTTACGAAGCAATTCTCCTGTCTCATCTTCAAGTTCGGTTGGAAAAGGACCACTACCAACTCTGGTGCAGTAGGCTTTAAAAATTCCAAACACCTCTCCTATTCTGTTTGGTGCAACTCCAAGTCCAGTACATGCTCCTGCACATATTGTATTCGACGATGTAACAAATGGATACGATCCAAAATCAATATCTAGCAGTGTACCTTGAGCGCCTTCAGCTAAAACAGTCTTGTTTTCTTTAATCAGATTATTAATATAATGTTCGCTATCGATAAGTTTGAACTTTTTAAGTTCTTCAATTCCTTCAAACCACCCCTCTTCAAACTCGCTTAAATTATATTCAAATTCATACAGCTTTAACAATTCTTTGTGTTTATTTAGAAGAACATTATATTTTTCCTCGAAATCTGACGAAAGTATATCTCCTATTCGTAGTCCATTTCGACCTGTTTTATCCATATATGTAGGACCAATACCTTTCAATGTAGAGCCAATTTTAGTTTTTCCTTTTGCTGCTTCTGAGGCAGCATCGAGAATACGATGTGATGGAAGAATTAAATGTGCCTTTTTTGAAATTACAAGTTGTTTAGAGATGTTGATTTCAATCTTGCTCAAATTTTCAATTTCCTTCTTAAAGACTATTGGATCAATAACAACACCATTACCAATAATATTAATTTGATCATCGCGGAAAATACCTGAGGGAATAGTATGCAAAACATGCTTTATATTATTAAATTCTAGTGTATGACCTGCATTTGGCCCTCCCTGAAATCTTGCAATAACATCATATTTAGGAGTAAGAACATCCACAATTTTTCCTTTACCTTCGTCTCCCCATTGAAGGCCTAGTAATACATCAACTTTCATCCGTTAAATCTTCAAGTTTTGATTAATTAATTGATTGACAATACCTATTAAAAGGCTTAGTTCTTTTTTTCAAAAAAACCATAGCAAGGTACAACATTTTTCAGCAAATAATTCGGTTTGTTAATGAGCTGTGGAAAAATAAAATTTTCACTAAGCCTGGTTGGCTTTTTTCTTCTTTCCGTAAATATAAAGTGAATGGTGAGACAAATCGAAACCATTTAATTCGCAGGCAGTTCTAATGATTTCCTGCATTCTTGGATCACAAAATTCTATAACTTCTCCAGAGTTGACATCGATCAGGTGATCGTGTTGAATACATTGGTAAGCTTTTTCGAATTGAGCAATATTTTTCCCAAATTGATGCTTTACAACCAAGTTGCAATCGAGCAACAACTCAATTGTGTTATATAAAGTTGCTCTACTAACCCTATAATTTTTGTTTTTCATGAAAATGTAAAGGGTCTCAATATCAAAATGCCCCTCTCGAGAGTATATTTCATCTAAAATTGCGTATCGCTCTGGTGTTTTGCGATGTCCCTTTTTTTCAAGATAGTCGGTAAAAATCTTTTTTACGGTTTCTTTAGTCTCCGTTGATATCATAATTAAGACTAATTAAAAATAAGGTGCTAAGATAATATAATTTTAGTTAGTGCTTGCAGGAAAATTCAATAATTTCATTCATTGTAAATAACAAAGCTACCGAGCCTGTATGTACTAGTTAAGAAATAGTAAGACTTCAAAGCAAATAATAAGATATTCTAAATAAACTCTATTCTTTAAGCTTCTCGACACGTTTAACAGTATCAAGTCCCTTGATTTTACCTAAATTCATCATCAGGTTATTTAAATCTTTAATATCATGAACATACAATTCTATTGTACCTTCCCAGATACCGTCGTGACTATGCAGATTTACATTACGCATGTTAACATTTAACTGCTTTGTAATTACATGAGTAATATCGTTATAGATACCAAATCGGTCTGCTCCTGCAAGTGAAATTTTGACAAGAAATGAGTAAAGTTTATGTGTTGTCCATTTAACATTTGCTATTCGATTCCCGAAGCTTGCTGATGTTTTAACTGCATTAGGACAACTACTTTTATGAATTACAATTTTGTTATGTTCATCGGCAAAACCCACAACCGTATCTCCTGGAATAGGGTTACAACATTTAGCAATTGCATAATTTAAATCTCCCACTGCGGATGTTTCACGCAAATAAACAGGCTCTTTTTTTGATCTGGATAGTTGTGACTCAGGAACGAGAGTTTCTTCTTTCTCTCCTTCAGATTTTGCCCCAAACTGTAATCCCCAATACCTTATCCATTTATTTTTAGTATTCTTTTTCAGAACCTTTTTAAGGTCTTTAAGGTTAATCAGGCCTACTGATATTTTAGAATACAGTTCGTCTTTTGAAGTTACATTGTAATTAGGAAGTAGCTTTCGGAATATTCGGTGGTTTGGTTTCAGTTTAAGTTCTTCAAGTTTTTCTTCCAGAATTTTCTTTCCTTTTGAAATTCGGTTTTTTGTCTCAGCCTTTAAAAATGCTTTAATTGAAGATTTAGCTTTTGCAGTATTTACTTTAGATATCCACTCTATTCTTGATTGTGGCATATCAGAAGTAATTATTTCCACTTGATCGCCACTTCTTAATAAGTGATGAAGGGCAACAAGCTTATGATTTACTTTAGCTCCTATTGCCTTATGTCCGATTTGTGTGTGAATGTCATATGCAAAATCCAGGGCATTTACTCCAACAGGTAAGGTTTTAATTTCTCCCTTAGGGGTGAAAATAAATATTTCTGAAGCAAACAGGTTAAGTTTAAAGTCATCGAGAAATTCTAAGGCATCAGAATTTGGATCTTCAAGAAGAGTTCTAATTTGTTTAATCCATTTATCAATTTCCGACTCTTGATCAGTCTCTTGTTTATATTTCCAATGAGCAGCAAATCCACGTTCCGCTATGTCATCCATTCGCCTTGAGCGTATCTGTACTTCAACCCAGTTTCCCTTAGGACCCATAACTGTTGCATGGAGCGCCTCGTAACCATTTGCCTTTGGAGTACTTACCCAATCGCGTATACGTTCGGGTTTTGGCATATAGATATCGGTAATTAGAGAATAAATATTCCAGCATTGAGTTTTCTCTGGCAACTTATCATCGGGATCAAAAACAACTCGAATAGCCATTAAATCGAATACCTCTTCAAATGGCACATTCTTATTTTGCATTTTCTGCCATATGGAATATACTGATTTATGCCGCCCGGAAATTTCATAATTTAATCCGTATGACGAAAGTCTGGATTCAATAGGTTGCTTAAATTCTTCAAGAAATGCCAATCTTTCCGCCTCATTCTTCTGAAGTTTTTCGAAAAGCTCATCATAAATTTTTGGAAATCTGTGTTTTAAACTTAAATCTTCAAGTTCGGTCTTTATTGAATATAAACCCAGACGGTGTGCAAGAGGAGCATACAGATAAATTGTTTCACTTGCAATTTTTATTTGCTTATGCGCAGGCAGACTACTTAGCGTGCGCATATTATGCAACCTATCAGCAATTTTAATAAGAATAACCCGCACATCATCAGACAATGTTAAAAGCATCTTACGAAAATTCTCAGCCTGAAGCGAACTTTCGTTATCAAAAACCCCTGATATTTTCGTTAAACCATCGATAATGGATGATATTTTTTCGCCGAACATTCGTTCAATATCATCAAGAGAATAATGAGTATCTTCTACAACATCATGCAAAAGAGCACAAGAAACAGCCTTTGCTCCCAAACCAATTTCCTGATTGACAATTCGAGCAACTGCCAGTGGGTGAATTATATATGGTTCCCCTGACTTTCTCCGCATTCCTTTATGCGCCTCGAAAGCAACTTTAAAAGCTTTTTCTATAAGCTTCTTCCCTTCAGGAGAACACCGCGTGCAATCTTGAAGCATTCTTTTAAAGTCATTCTTTATTTGCTTTTCTTCTTTTTCCTGAATATCAACCATACAGCGAATTTATACCGCACCTTTGCACGAAGAATACAAAAATAGAAAAACTTTGCTCAAAGATGTATGTAATATTTCAACTGAGTTAAGTTTAAATAAAATTTAGCGATTTTATTTATGGGTAAGCAACTACTAATCCACCTCGCAAGGTTTTTCTTTTGCCGTGTCCAACCCGATATTTAACAACATACATGTATGCACCCTGTGTTACATAGTTTCCATTATAAGTTCCGTCCCAAAATAAATTATCAGGATCGGTAGAATTAAAAACCACTTGTCCGCTCCTGTCCACAATGCTAAAATCAATTTCATCTGGAAGAAAATCCATTGCTGGTCCAAATGTATTATTACCTGCAGGATGCCCTGGCATAAAGGCGTCGTATTCAAATCTCATATTAACAGGAAGCTCAATACATACTTCATTTGCATCACTAACGGCATTGGTTCCATATGGATTATTATTCTCAAAAGCACTTACCTTATAACAAACTCTTGCAGCCATTCCTGTCTCAACTCTTTGCTCAATTGTATTATCAGTAAATAGTGTCTCATTTAATGTAGTAAGCATAGAATATTCCTCATCTCCAACCCTCCTGTCAATCTGGTAATAAGAAACTCCATTAATCCAATTTTGATACTCACTCCAATTAAGCTCTGGAGCCATTGGTTCCCCTCCTACTTCAAGCAGTATGGTTGATGCAGTATTTTCTGAGGTTCTTATATTTTCATCGCAAAAATTAATTGCATCAAGCTTATAAAAATAGGGACCATCATTATAATTAATTGCATCTGAATGTACAACTTTATTGCCTTGAGATTGAAGCTGCATTATTTCAGAATATTGACCTGTAAAGGAAGTGCTCCGTAACAATTCAAAAGTGTTGATTTCGCTCATGGGATCAATTGAAAATGAAACTTTGGCATTTCCGCCTGAATATGTTGCGTAATCAGCATGAATATATTCTGGTAACCTGGCCATTCCTGTATTTATCTCAACTATATTTGAAGTTGAAGTATCGGGTCGGGTTGTGTCAGCCACTGCTCCAATATAAAAATTATAAATATTATTTGCCAACAAATCATTTATCTGGTAATTTGTTATTGATTGATTCACTCTATCATAAACAGTAAAAGGTCCGTTATTTTCCTGAATCATTATAACATAATGCTTTGTACCGTAAGTCCACATGTTAAAATCGTAAGGGGTCCAATTCAGGTTTACCTTAGCCAGACAAGTATCAAAGCTAGCCTGAAGAAAAATAGTGCTATCCCATGGTAGTCCATCAAGTTTGCTTTCATTGCCCTTATTATCCTCAGCCAAAACTGCGAATGCTAAAGGTTCTTTATATGGAGAAGTGACATATTCTGGTAGAGTATTTGCATCAGACACATATGAGCTTTGTGCTGATCCAACACTATCAACTCTAACCAAAGTGGGCTCTGGATTATTTCCAGTAAAACCTATAGCATTAATTTCGTAGCCTAAAACACCAGGGTGCTTTGATTTTTCCCATACAATTTTGACCATGGTTGAATCTAATTGCAAAGTCCTGATTTTAGGTATATCTATTGTTACCTGACTTTTCAAGGTGAGATTTAGTAAAAACAATAATACTAAAATGCAGAATAAGTGTGCGTTTTTAACTTGTAAGCCTAATAAGCTCTTTTTGATACCCATGTATAATATTTTGGACAATTTCTTCAGCTGATTCTTTCTTAATTAATAAGGCTGCCACCTGACCTATCTCAAGCTCACCCTCTAACAAATCTCCTTCAAATACTCCTCGTTTACATCTTCCACTGCCCAAAAGCTCTGCCAATTCGTTAATTGTTGCCCCACTTGCTTCAGCATCAACAACTTTATTTGCGAACTCATTAAGCATTAGCCGAACAGGAATAAGCCTTTTCATTAATAGCCTTGTTGAGCCTTCTTCCGATTCTAAAACGTAGTTTTTAAAGTTTTCGTGTGCCGATGATTCTTCACATACTGCAAATCGGCTTCCAATTTGCACACCTTCGGCTCCAAGAGCAAAGGTAGCTAACATTGAACTGCCGTCATAAATTCCACCGGCAGCTATAATTGGAACCTCTGATACCCTACGAATCATGGGAAGTAAAGCCAGTGTGGTTGTCTCCTCTCTACCATTATGGCCTCCTGCTTCGAAACCTTCGGCAACAATAGCATCTACTCCGGCTTCTACAGCTTTCTTTGCAAACTTAGTATTCGCTATTACATGAACTACGGTACAACCCTGAGCTTTCAATACTTGTGTCCATTTTGCCGGATTACCTGCAGATGTAAAAAGGATTTTTACTTTATGCTTTAGAATAACTTCAATAAGTCCTGCTGCATTTCTGTGAATCAGTGGCAAATTAACACCGAATGGCTTATTGGTTGCTTGTTTACATTTTACAATATGTTCATCGAGTATTTCAGGAGTCATAGATCCAGCACCTATTAATCCAAGTCCTCCGGCATTACTTACCGCTGCAGCCAATTTGTATCCACTACACCAAACCATGCCACCTTGAATTATTGGATATTCAATATTAAACAACTGACAAATTCTATTTTCTTCAAAGCTTTTCATGCAAGTATGACTTGTATTTAATTGATATAATGAAACTTACTGTAATTTCCTAACAACTCCTTGAGATTACAATAGTTTTTCATAAATCATGAGCGTTTCATGATTACAAAAATCGCATTTTTTTATTTTTATTCATTACCTTATATGGTATATTTGGCATTCTATGAAAAAACCATCACTCGCAAACAGAATATTAGCCTGGAGAAGCAAATATATTACAGACAGACAACTTATTCTTATACTTTCTATAGTGATTGGTTTAGCTGTTGGTCTGGCAGCAGTAACTATAAAAAATTTAGTTCATTTAATAGAGTCCAACATTAAAAGCATTGTTGATTCAGGCAGATATTTTTACATTATTTCCCCAACAATTGGTATTTTAATCGTAATAGTTTTTATTCGATATGTAAATAAGCATCCTGTCAGACATGGTATTCCTGGAGTATTATTCGCTATTTCAAAAAATTGGGGAAAGATTAAACCTCACAATTTATATTCTTCTATACTAACAAGTGCACTTACTGTTGGTTTTGGTGGTTCTGTCGGACTGGAGGGGCCAACTGTTGCTACAGGTGCTGCCATTGGTTCAAATATTGGACGAACACTAAATCTGAATTATAAACAAGTAACTCTATTATTAGGGTGTGCATGTGCTGGTGCAATGGCAGCAATTTTTAAAGCTCCAATTGCTGCGGTTGTTTTTGCTTTAGAAGTTATTATGCTTGACCTAACAATGGCAGCAATAGTGCCCCTTTTATTAAGTTCTGTTACTGCTGTTTTAGTTTCATTCTTATTTCTTGGTCCAAACCATTTATATGTATTTAGTCAGCATGCCGATTTTGAACTAAATCAAGTAGTATACTTTGTCATTTTTGGAATATTCATGGGGCTTGTAGCTTTTTATTTCACTAAAGTATACTTGTTTATTACAGAAAAATTTGAGAAAATAAAAGATATATTTATCCGACTCATTGTAGGAGGAATCCTACTTGGACTAATTATTTTCTTTATTCCATCTCTATATGGTGAAGGATACGAAGAAATAAACTCCAGTTTACGTGGCCAATATTCTTTCCTGTTTGAAGGTACAATTTACTCTAACCTCGAGGGCAATATATTAGTCACTTTAGGATTGTTTTTAATTGTACTTTTATTTAAAGTAGTTGCTACATCGTTAACCTTTGGTGCTGGAGGTGTTGGGGGAATCTTTGCTCCTTCGCTATTCTCTGGAGCAATTGCTGGTTTATTATTTACAACTGTAGCAAAAGAATTCGGCATTGAGTTATCAGCAAGTAATTTTGCTTTAGCTGGAATGGCTGGAATGATTGCTGCTGTTATTCATGCCCCTTTAACATCAATTTTCTTAATTGCTGAAATTACTAAAGGATATGAATTGTTTGTTCCTTTAATGATAGTCTCGACAATTGCTTATGCTACAACAAAGATTTTTGTAACGAACTCTGTTTATACCATACAGCTCGCAAAGCGCGGTGAACTGATTACCCACCATAAAGACAAGGCTGTACTAACTTTAATGAACATTGGAGAATTAATTGAAACTGATTTCAATATTATTAGGCCTACTCAGATTTTTGCGGATTTAATTGATGTAATTAAATTTGCACATCGAAATATTTTTCCGGTTGTTGAAGAAGATGGAACCTTTCGTGGTATGATAAAGCTAGACGATATCAGGCATGTGATGTTTAATAACGATCTGTATGAAGTATTAATCAGAGATATAATGTTTACACCTAAAGATGTAATTTTCACTTCTGATTCTGTTGAAGAAGTTGCTATGAAATTCCAGGAAAGTGGAGCATATAATATTGTGGTAATGGAACATGGTAAATATCTTGGATTTATTTCAAGAGCAAAATTATTCTCCGCCTACAGGGATTTACTTAAACATTTCTCTGAACACTAAACAAGTTTGATTTTTGCAAAAAAAGGCAACACATATTTCTACTAACAATAATACAACAGTGATATAATAATTTATGAAAGCCATTGGACTCAAATTTCTGGAAAAGTTTATCATTTGGAAAGAAAAAAATCTTACTCACAGACAGTTTGTTTACATTCTGGCATTTTTTGTTGGTTTAATTAGCGGCTCAGCAGCAGTTTTACTTAAAACTGTTGTCCGTTATATTCATCATTTTCTAACTCACAGTAAAGTATTTCACGATATTCACTTTATATATCTTCTATTCCCTTTTATCGGGATTTTGCTAACTTTTTTATACGTAAAATATTTTGTTAAAGACAATATTGGACATGGAATTAGTCGAATATTATTTGCAATATCAAAAAAGGGAGGAAAACTTAAAACACATAATAATTACACTTCATTAATTGCCAGCACACTAACTGTAGGATTTGGTGGGTCTGTTGGACTTGAGGCTCCAATAGTATTAACAGGTTCTTCATTAGGCTCGTCGTTAGGACAACTTTTTAAACTAAACTATAAAACTAAAACAATATTAATAGGTTGCGGTGCTGCCGGAGCGCTTGCAAGCATTTTTAACGCTCCTATTGCTGCAGTTATTTTTGCATTAGAAGTATTAATGCTTGACTTAACAATGTGGTCACTCGTGCCTTTACTTATATCTGCTGTAACAGGATTAACTATCTCGTATATTTTTGGGAATAAAGATGTGGTATTTAGCTTTACCGGTAGTGGTGAATTCATACTAAGAAATATCCCTTATTATATTCTGCTAGGCATAATTACCGGATTAATTTCCTTCTATTTTACAAGAGGAACAATGTGGATTGAAGGGCTGTTTAAACATTTTAAGAACCCTTATGTAAAATGGATTGTTGGTGGGTCACTTCTAGGTGGAGTAATCTTTATTCTTCCACCACTTTATGGCGAAGGCTATAACACCTTAGATGCACTTTTAAGCGGTAGGGCTAATGAAATAACCTTTGGAAACATTTTTTCCAATGTCTCCAACAACTTCTGGCTGATGGGATTATTTCTATTCCTCGTTCTAATCTTTAAAGTTGTCGCTACAGCCCTAACAACAGGATCAGGTGGAGTTGGAGGAATCTTTGCACCTACTTTATTTATGGGTGGAATTTCAGGATACTTAACTGCGAAATTTATAAACCTCTTAAGTTTTATTCAGGTTTCTGAAAGAAACTTTACACTAGTTGGTATGGCAGGAATGATGGCTGGTGTTATGCATGCTCCATTAACAGCGATATTTCTTATTGCTGAAATTACTGGTGGTTATGCTTTGTTTATTCCTCTTATGATTACCTCAACTGTCTCATATATTACTATAATGTACTTCACTCCTCACTCACTTTATCATATCCGATTAGCTGAAAGAAAGGAATTAATTACTCATCATAAAGATCAGGCAGTACTCACCTTAATAGAGGTTGGCAAAGTCATTGAAAAAGATTTTGAAATTCTACACCCTGAAATGAAACTAAGGGATTTGATTGATTCAATAGCCCGCTCACGAAGGAATATCTTCCCTGTTGTTAAAAATAAAAACCTTGTAGGTGTAGTTCTACTAGATGATATCAGGCATGTAATTTTTAATACTGAACTATACGACAACACTTATGTTCGTGACTTAATGTACATTCCACCAGCATACATTGAACCCGATGAGCCAATGGATGAAGTAATGAAAAAATTTGAAGAAACAAACAGTTGGAATCTCCCTGTTTTGAATCATGGAGAATACCTTGGGTTTTTATCTAAATCGAAATTGTTTTCGGCTTATCGTAAACAATTAATGGATATTTCTTAAACTATTCAATACGTTTTGCTCTTTCATCAGTATCGATAAGCTCTATATTCATATTGTTCTTTGCGAATAAAAATGCAATGAGATTATTGTCAAAGGCCTCTCCTGGCTGTGGCGGGGTTAATGTAAGCATTCCTTTCCCCTTCAATTCAACGATCTTTTCTTCCAGATTATCTGTTTTAAAACATAAGTGATGTAAGCTTCCACCCTTCTTTATAAAATTGGTTAATGTTGAACTTTCTTCAGAAGGTTGAATAAGCTTTATTGTCATAGAGTTCTCTTTTTCCATAAACGAAACTAGAACCTTTTGCCGGGTATTAAGAACTACTTCCGTTGCCTGCTTATATCCGAATATGTTTTGCCAATACTGTATGGCTTGATTAATGTCCTTAACAGCAATACCAATATGATCAATATTCATTTAAATATGTTTAAAGTTTTTCACCTTTAAGGTTTGTGCTTTTTCCATTATTCTCAATTATATCAGTTAAGCGATTAACAAAAAGTTGCGAAGCTTTCTGATTAAGTTCTTTGGTAGGATGCGAGTCCATTGGATCTACTGCATACTCGGCTTTTAAATAAAGTCCGCCTTCAGTCTCTATTTCTCTGAAATCCCATAAATAGATATTATCGTCTTCTTCATCCCATTCGCTTTTTACCCAGTTGAAGAATTCCTGTGCCCTTAGCGCAGCTTCTTCATTTGTTTTTTCTTTGGTTAATGCAGCCCCTGTCCATACAATAAACTTTGTTTCTGGAAAGCTATGAAGTTTCTTTTTAAGAGCTGCATATTGAAGTTTATAGTTAGCTAATGTTTTAACCTCTGAATCAATATCTATACTATCTAAATCGGCTTCAATAGCAGATACTGGAAAGCAATGTTTGAAAGAGATTACATCAAATTCTTTAGTTAATATCTCAAGAGTAGGCTCTTCCTTGTAAGGTTTATCTCCAGCATTTTTCACCCAAATATTGTAATAATCGTATGGGTAGTTTTTCCAACCATATGGGCTTTGCTTTGGAAAGGTTTGTTCCTTAATAAAATATTTTTTCTCTGATATCTTATTATGTTCTGCTAAATAATCCCTGACATCACTCTTTTTGGTATTTTTACTATATATATCACCTTTCCAAACACCATCACCTGTGCTATGGTGAAGGTAAAGGATTTTAAGTTCTGCCTTGTCATTGTCTATTGAGCCGGAACCACAACCTGTAAATAAAAAAACCATCGGAATAAGTATTAAAATTAGAGTTTTCATGAGTTATTTTTTTATAGTTTCCCTTTAATTTTCTTACCTGAACTACTAAGAATCATTTTCTCAATTATCTCAATGCTCTGAGGGATTTTATACAATGCCAGGTGTTTAGAACAATGCTCTTTAATATCTTGTTCGGTAAACGAGATTTCTTTTATATTGTTCACTACAACAATTGCCCTAATAGCCTCCCCAAGAATATCATCGTTAAACCCCTCGACCGTACAATCAACCACTTCGTGAATACCCAAAATTACTTCCTCTATTTCTTTAGGGCTGATACGTTTACCTCCAACCTTTATAATCTCCTTCTTCCTTGCAGAGTGATATATGTAGCCTTCTTCATCAATAGTTGCTAAGTCGCCAGTATATAACCAACCATTTTTAAGCGTATTTGCAGTTTCTTCAGGTTCATTAATATAACCTTTCATCACATTGTTGCCTTTTGCAATTATCTCACCTACTTCTCCCGGTTTTACTTCTTCATCTGAACCGTTTACAACCTTCAGTTCAACTCCAGGAATTCCTTTCCCAAGCGAACCTTTTTTCTTTTCATACAATTCTGCCGGTAAATATGATAATCGAGCTGTTGCTTCTGTTTGTCCATACATAACAATAAACTTAACATTTGGATGTGCAGCGCGAAACTCATCGATAAAAACAGTTGAAAGCTTTCCTCCGGCTTGGGTTACATAGCGTAAATCAGAAAATTCAGTTTTAACAAAAGTATCTGATTTCCTAAGTAAAATTTGGAAGTGACTTGGAACACCTGCAAAACCAGTGCATTTATGATTTTTAAGATCGTTGATAACAGCACCAAGGAAAATAAACGAATTATTAAGAACTATTGATCCCCCAACCCTTAGGTGGGTATGAAGCAAGGATAATCCATAGCAATAAAAGAATGGCATAACAACCATTATCCTATCTTTAGATGTTAAATGAAGGTATTCTATAATTGAGGAAGTATTCGCTATCAGGTTTTTATGACTAAGCATAACTCCTTTGGGCGTTCCTGTTGAGCCTGAAGTAAAGATAATCTGAGCGGTTTGCTCTTTATCAAAATCTGGCTCTGTATCCATCTCTATTTCATTTGCTATCGATTCATCAAGTTCAGTTGGCAACATTCTTTCACACCAGTCAACAGCAAGTCTTCTTTCTACATCTGGAGTTAAAAACATATACTCCGGATTCGATTGTTCTTTGATATAGTTTAAATTTTCTTCTTCTATTTTTGGATCTAGAGGAACACAAATATTTCCAGACTTCATTATTGCCATATAAGCAGTAATGAAAAAAGCACTATTAGCACTCAATAATATTATACTTTTACCTGTACCAACCTTTTTAAATAGAAAATTCGCCAACTTATAGCTCTGAGATTTTAAAGACTCAAAAGAAGTTTCTTCTCTTCCAACAAGAAAGTTTTCTTTTTTGTTTCCCGATTCTTCAAAGAAATAATCGATGCAATTCATAAGTGTAGGGAGTTTAGGATTTTATGAAGTGTAGTAGTTATGAAGAAGCAATAATATCTAAGTCAGTCATTGCGAAGGACAAAGTAATCCATATTTTATGACTTGATTACTTTAGGGATAATTCTTCGCAATGATGATTTAGAAGTTACCCATTATAATAGTTACGAATAGGTGACATTCTTAAATATTCTGTTGTCTTATATTTTCTTTCAAAATTAACAAACATAGAAGCTACATGCTCCTCAGTTTCTCCCATTACTTCAGCTACTTCTTTTGGAGAATATCCATTCTCGTAACCATACCAGTATCTATCCATCAGGTTGTAGGGTAACTGATAAAAGAATTCTTCCTGCGTTTGTTCAGCCGAATATGTATCTGTTGTTGGAGTTCTATCAATAATTTCTTTAGGAACACCTAAATACTCAGCTATTTGATAAACCTGAGTTTTATATAAATTCCCAATAGGCATAACATCAGCAGCACCATCGCCATACTTAACAAAAAAGCCTTGCTCTTGCTCATGTTTGTTTGGAGTTCCAATTACTGCATAGTGCAGTGCTTCAGCATGGTAATACAGCATTGACATGCGCGAACGTTGCTTAAAGTTTGAAGATGCAACTATTTGCATATATTCTTTTGCAGGCAATCTTTCTTCTTTAACATTTCCTGCTTCATCAATAATTGTAACTGAGAATAATGGAGGTAAATTGCTAAAGAGTCCACTTTGATTGACCCCAATTTTCATTTTATATTTTGCAGGATCGTATTCTGGAAAAACTCTTTTTACTGCTTCATCACGTCTTTCGTAACACTGAAATCCAGCAAGTGTAGGAGTAAGATTTTCTACAATTGCCTCAACGCCAAATTTACCGGCTAACTCTCTAGCCAGCATTTCACTATCGGGACTAGAATCTTGTTCAGGCATCATGATAGCAAAACATTTTTCTGGTCCAAAAGCTTTTGCAGCAAGCGCCATGCATACTGAAGAATCAATTCCTCCACTGATTCCAATTACAGCTCCACGGCGATGTAGTTTTTGAAAAACATCGCTACGTAATTGTGCCATTATATTTTCTACAACTTCTTCAACATTATCAAGAAGTACGATATCTTTTGAGAATGGTTTTCTTGTTTTAGTTTCCATGATCTAGACTTTATAATATTTTTAAGTTAACTGAACAATATTACAAATCGTTAATCACCCGGGAATTTAATAGTTCATCGGGAGACAAACGATTTTCATTAAAGTTAATAAATTGATTTATAATTAAGTGTGTTGAGATAATAGCTGTTAATGTCATATTCTCTACTTCGGTTGTGCGAGGCGATTTACGCATTTTCTCAAGTACAGGAAGAACAGTCTCATGGTTAAAAATTCCATTTCTCTTAATAGTATCTTCACTTAGCAAATCAGCAATATATTCAGGAGCTTCACTTCCAAGGAATGTACTTGATATTGGTGCCCTGTATGCTTGTTTCGACCTATTGATAATGCTTTCCGGGATTTTTCCTTTAATAAGTTTCTTTAGAAGAAATTTCTCTGTTAGTCCATTCAATTTCAAATTAGACGGTAAGGTAGCACAAAACTCAACTAGTCGATGATCTAAAAATGGGTATCTCCCTTCAATTGAATTTGCCATTCCCATCCGGTCTCCTTGAGATGAAAGTAAATAGCCAGACATAAATACTGAAGATTCTAAAAATTGAGATTTTGAAAGGCTGTTCCACTCATCAAAACCTGCTGGAAGGATTTCTTCAGCTGTTTTATAAGGATCATATCCGTTCAGGCTATTGGTAACTTCACTACTGAAGTGCTTTCGAATATGACCTGCATTATTCCATCTCAACAAATGCGAATAAAAAGGATTTTCTAGATCATCCAACTTGTAGCCAAAGAAAAACTTCAGCATATTTGGTGTTGCATTTTGCATTTGAGGTAAGTAAGGGTATAGCTTCTTTAGCAATAACGGACGGAATTTCGAATTAGGCTGTTTTGCCCAAAATCTCCTGATTTCTGATTCCTTGAAAATATTGTATCCGGCTAACATTTCATCGGCACCTTCTCCAGTAATAACAACTTTAATGTTGTTATCGCGAACTAATTTAGAAAGCTGGAACATTGGAGCCGGAGCTGTTCTAATTATTGGAGTTTCAGAATGCCAAATAACTTTTGGAAAATTATTGGCGATATCCAGTGCGCTACATTTTATTGCCTTATGGTTTGTGTCCAAATACTTTGATGCTTCTAACTGGAATTTCGTTTCATCGAACTCATCTTCCTTAAAACCAATGGAAAAAGTGTTCAGGATACTTGGTTCGATTTTCTTAATGTAGGAAGTTGTTACACTTGAATCGATTCCGCCACTTAAATAAGCAGCAACTTTAACATCGGCCCGTAGTCGAATTTTTACAGAATCATGGAATATCTCATCAAATTCTTCAACTGCATCATCAATTGAGCGATGTTTAATTTTCGAATTGTTATAATCTAGTTGCCAATACTTTTCTATATCAAGCCCATTTTTGGTTAAAGTCATACAATGGCCTGGAGAAAGCTCAAAGACATCTTGAAATACCGTTCGCGGAGTTATTGCTGTCCAGAAGGTGAAAACCTGGCTTAAAGCTTCATTATTCAATTCTCGGGGAACCTTCGGATTCTCAAATATTGCTTTAATTTCTGATCCAAATGAGAATTCGCCATTTTTATAATGGTAGAAAAGTGGTCGAATGCCAACTCTATCTCGCGCCATAAAAAGCTTTTTATCTTGTTTATCCCAGATAGCAAATACGAATTGCCCATTCATTCTCTGTAGAGCAGACTTGCCATAACAAGCATAAAGTTGAACAATTACTTCTGTGTCACTTTTGGTTTTAAAAGAAATACCTTTTGCTTCTAATTCATTTCGAAGCTCAATATAATTGAACAGTTCACCATTAAAAACAATCCAATATCTTCCTGATGAATCGCAAAGGGGTTGTTGGCCTGAAGCTATATCTATAATACTTAATCGCACATTTCCTATCACTGATTCTTTTCCGCAGTATATACCACTTTCATCTGGTCCTCTGTGACGAATGCGTGTTAGCATCCTATTTACAACCTCTGCTCCGTTTACCCCTGAATAGTTAATTATTCCGGCAACGCCACACATAGATTAGGCTGCTTGCCTAGTTTCAACGTATTTAACAATTGCATTAATCGATTCAAAATTCTCTTCTACAAGATCAGAATCGGAAGCCTTAATTCCAAAAGACTCTTCAAGAAATCCTAAAAGCATAACAAAACCCATTGAATCAAAAAACCCTTCTTTAAAGATTAAAGTTTCTGATTTAATTTTTTCTTTCTCGGCATAAGTAGATTCCAAAATGTAAGAGGTTACTTGTTCTTTGATGTTTTCTGTTTGCATTATTCTATTGATTTTAAAAATTACAATAAACAAATATATTATTATGATAGATAACATACCGCTCATTCTTTACAAGAGTATTTATTTCTTTGACAAACTGAATATATAGACAAACAAACATTTTTCTCTGCTGCATTTTACAGCATACTTTAAAAGAATTTACTAATAATCACACTCTTTAGAATTAAGAAAGTAGCTATTACACCTATTATTATACAGAGAGATTTTTGACTAAAAAATTGATTTTGCTCTAATCAAATTTAGATGTTCAATCGCCATGAAAAACCGGGCTTTCGTCAATAGAACTTGCAAATGAGCTTTTTAATTCTGTTACTTTGATGCGAAAATCAAAATCAATTATCATGAAAATATTAAAATTTTCAAACCACACACTAACTATCTTTGCAGCTCTTTTCCTAATTCTTGTTTCTTGTGAAAAAGAAATACAAGAAGAAACAGTTTTAGAAGAAAAACTAGAGTTATTTACTGAATCAAGTCTTAATACATCTGACGTTTTAAACGAAGCTCTGGAAAACACCACTGGAGATTTCAAATGTGGAACACCAGCTGAAATCTGTGGCGAATATAAATTCTACCCACTTATTGCAAGTCAACAATATTATGCGGGAGCATTAATTGTTTATAACGATGCTGATTACTTATATGTAATTTACTGGTCGAGGTATAGACTTTCAGACTTCCATTTATTTGTAGGGGACGCTAATGAACTACCTGTAAATGGTGGCAATAACCCTCAAATAGGCCATTTCCAATATAAATATGAAGGAGAGCAAGGAACGCATTTCAAAGCTTTTGCAATTCCTCTTGATGAAGTTCCTGAATGTTACACACTAGCAGCTCATGCTACTGTTGGCAAACACACAATTTGGGCTAAGTCATGTACTGACCCTATCACCTTCAAGGAATTATATGGTGGTAATAGATGGGGCTGGGTTATTCAGGATTGTGTTACAAAATGCGAAACAGAAGAAGAGCTAATTCTTACTGCAAAAATACAACTTAAAGACACACTTACAGCTGGAACAGCTTGGGGTATTCTTTCAACCGGTACACCTTCTCCTCTCTTCTCTGGTTGGTGTGATTACATGAGTGTTGTGGGCATTGAAGGCTCAAACACATACAGCGTTATTGCTCCTGAATATCTTGGATCAATTAAAATTGCTGATATGATTGTTGAAAATGCAGGAAGTGACCTTAATGTTACATTTATTACTGATGTACCTAATAATGTTATTGAATGGTCTTATGTATTCGTTGGAACAGAGGAAGAACTCGTTTCACTTACCAATGAGTGCCCAGAATATATGAGTTTTCCATATTCAAATACAACTTGGAACATACAGCATTCTTACTCTATTCCTTTAGACTAAGAAAAACATTTTATACAAAAAAGGCTGTCCAAAAAGTATTGGACGGCCTTTTTTGTTGAAAAAAGGTTACAAATCAGCGATCTGTAACCTATGTTGTCCCTCTAAAATTGACGATCTTAGAGGTGCTCATGACAACAAGATCAAAGGTACGGTTTAAAGAGATTACTTCGGCACAGTCAGTATTGTTTCCAAGTAATATAGGCGATAAAATAGCGGCTAACCACCCTGTTCGGATTGTTAATCAGATAGTTGACAGATTAAACATTGATGATATTTTATCGACCTACAAAGGTGGTGGAACAAGTAGTTACCATCCAAGAGTAATGATTAAGATATTGTTTTATAGTTATTTAAACAATATGTACTCCTGTCGAAAGATAGCCTGTCAATTAGAAGAAAATATCTACTATATGTGGCTGTCAGGCAATAGTACCCCCAATTTTCGTACAATCAACAACTTTCGTGGCGATAAACTCAAAGGAAAAATACAAGGTTTGTTTGCAGGGATGGTCCGTATGATGGCAGAACTTGGTTATGTGAGCCTTGAAGTACAATACGTTGACGGGACAAAAATAGAAGCAGCCGCAAATAAATACACCTTTGTTTGGCGGAGATCGACAGAGAAGTACAAGGAAAAGCTTGAGATAAAGATCGACAGCGTATTAAAAGACATTGACCATGCTATAGAATCAGATAAATCAGCAGAAGAAAAAGAAGCCCCCAAAATCAACTCCAAAGAACTTGAAGAGAAAATCAACGAGTTAAACAACCGTATCGAACAACTTAACAAGAAACAACAGAAACAAGTTAAAGAACTACAAGAAGAGCACCTGCCTAGGCTAAAAAAGTATGAACAACAACTTGATATACTGGGAGAAAGGAACAGTTATTCAAAGACGGATCCGGACGCTACCTTCATGCGTATGAAAGAGGATCATATGAAGAATGGTCAACTCAAGCCTGCATACAATACACAGATAAGTACTGAAAATCAGATTGTAACAAAATTTTCTTTACACCAACGACCAGGGGACACAGCTACTTTAATCCCTCATTTAGAAGAATTTAAAGAAGATTACCAAAAGCAATCTGAAATCGTTGTCGCTGATGCCGGTTATGGTAGTGAACAAAACTACGAGTATGCTGAAAATGAACACATAGAAGCATATATCAAATACAATTACTTTCATAAAGAACAAAAGCGTTCGCATAAAAACAATATTTTCTTATCATCAAACCTATATTACAATAAATCAGGAAATTACTTGGTTTGCCCAATGGGGCAGCACATGAAGTTTATCGGGATAGGCAACAGGGAAAGCGATCTTGGTTATAAATACAAAGTAAGTATATACCAGGCACAAAATTGCAAGGGGTGCCCAATGCGGGGCCAATGCCACAAAGGAAAATCTAACAGAAGGATAGAACTAAACCATAAACTTATAGCATATCGAAAACAAGCTAAAGAAAGGCTGATCAGCGAAAAAGGCCTTTACCATAGAAGCAAACGCCCTATTGAACCAGAAGCGGTGTTTGGGCAGATAAAATTCAATAATAAATTTAACAGATTTACACTTAGGGGATTAGAAAAAGTTGAAGTAGAATTTGGGTTGGTTGCAATCTCCCATAACCTGAGAAAGATAGTACAGATTGCTATCAAAAGTCTAAAAATCAATGGTTATGAACAATTTTCTTGGCTTTTTCAACTTTTTTCGAACTGTTTGAGTTTTAAATACTCTTTAAAAAAAACAATTCTTATCAAACTAAATTCAGAATCACAAAAACTAAAAATGTGTGCATAAAAAAAGGCTGCCTTTTTGGACAGCCTCTTTTTTTCCTATTCCTATATGATTATCTAATAATTAAAGATTTTGTTAAAGCTTTGTTATTACATATTACCTGCAAAATATAGTTGCCATGTGGGAAAGTAACAAGAACTTCGTTTACTCCTGGTTGCATAACCTCATCCATAACGACTCTTCCGCTAAGGTCAAGAACACGAACCTGTGACTCATTTTCAAGTTTAACATTAAATGATATCCTTGCTGGATTTGGAAAGACTTCCACATTATCCTCAAGTCTTAATTCATTTGCAGAACTAGCCGATTTCAATCCATATATCTTAATTTCTGAAAGTGCATTATTTTGATCTACATCTGAACCATACCCTACCAATTTAATATACTTATAAGTTTCGGCTGCTTTAGTATCAAGCAAAGGATGAACATGAGCTTTGCTTGAAAAACCACAAGATTCTAATGTACTTTCTAATTGCACAAAGTTCTCATTATCATTAGACGCAAATAAATCAAACTTTGCTTTTCTATGTTCACCATTGAAGTATGAAACTTTTAAATAACTTGGAGTAACCGGAGTCTCAAGTTCAAGACTTATCCATTCATTCATACCTGTAGCTGACCAGTATGTATCTGAACTACCATCAAGAACATTCTTAGGGTAATTATTACTATCGTAGTTACTCGTTTCGATTGACATAACAGCTATTTCTTCAACTGTTGGCTTAAATGGCACCATTTCGATAGAAATTTTTCTAGAAACTGTTTTTGTCCCGTCAGAAACTATTAATTCAAATTCACGTGATTCTGATTCAATTACATCCGGAGCAAGAAAACGAAGAGTTTCTTCATTAGTTGATGCAACACTTACGTCTGATGGTACTATCCATTTAAAAGTTAAAGACTTTCCTTCAGGATCAAAAGAACCTGATGCATCTAATGTTTTCTGAAATCCACTATATGCCATATCATCATTGTCAACGATAATTACAGGAGTTTTATCAACTCTATTGTTAGAATATAAAGCAAGAGTTTTAACCACTAACCCATTGCTTAATCCACTCTTATTATCTGCTAAGTCATATGCTAATACCTCGTACAAATATGTGGTCGACGCAGAAGCTGTGTCATCTGTGTATCTTGTGGTTGGTGTTGTTCCAATGAACGTTCCATCGCGATAAACTTGAAACCCAATAACACCATAATCGCCAACAGCAGCTTGCCATGTTAAACTAACACTTGAAGATGAAATAAATTCAGCTGATAAATTTGTTGGTATTGCATCTGCAATATCAAGATCTGGATTTGCGGCATTTTCTGTAACTACAGATAAAGCATCACTTAATCCACTCTTATTATCTGCGGCATCATATGCTAATACTTCGTATAAATATGTGGTCGATGCAGAAGCTGTGTCATCTGTGTAACTTGTGGTTGGTGTTGTTCCTATGAATGTTCCATCACGATACACCTGAAAACCAATCACGCCATAATCGCCAACAGCAGCTTCCCAAGTTAAACCGACACTCGAGGATGAAACAAATTCAGTGGACAAACTTGTTGGTATTGCATCTGCAATATCAGGTTCCGAACCGAGAGCTTCAGGTGTAACCACAATTAAAGCATCACTTAATCCACTCTTATAGTCTGCTGCATCATATGCCAAAACCTGGTACGAATATTTAGTCGACGCAGTAGCTGTGTCATCTGTATAACTTGTAGTTGACGTTGTTCCAATATACGTTCCATCACGATATACCTGAAAACCGTCCATTCTATAATCACCAATGGCAGCTTCCCATGTTAAACTAACACTTGAACTTGATATTGAAACAGCTGACAAATTTGTTGGTATTGCATCTGCAATATTAAGCACTGGAGCGGGAGCATCGTGTGTAACTATAGATAAAGCATCACTTAACACACTCTTATTATCTGCTGCATCAAATGCCAAAACCTGATATGAATAAGGTGTTGATGCTGAAACTGAGTTATCTGTGTAACTTGTTGCTGTCGTTGTTCCAATAAAAGTTCCATCACGATATATCTGGAAACCTGTCACATTATAATCACCAGTAGCAGCTTGCCATGTTATACCAACACGTGAATATGAAATAAATTCAGCTGATAAACTTGTTGGTATTGCATCTGAAATATCAAAGTCTTGTATTGGAGCATTGCGTGTAACTACAGATAAAGCACTACTCAATCCACTCTTATTATCTGCTTCATCATATGCCAAAACCTCGTATGAATAAGATGTTGATGCTGATACTGTGTTATCTGTATAACTTGTAGTTGACGTTGTTCCAATAAAGGCTCCATCACGATATACCTGAAAACCTATCATGCTATAATCACCAACGGCAGCTTCCCATGTTAAACTAACACTTGAATATGAAATTGAACTTGCTGACAAATTTGTTGGGATTGCATCTAAAATATCAGGGTCTGAACCGGGAGCATCGTGCGTAAGCACAGATAAAGCATCACTTAGTCCACTTTTGTTATCTGCGGCATCATATGCTAATACTTCGTATAAATATGTGGTCGATGCAGAAGCTGTATCATCTGTATAACTTGTGGTTGACGCTGTTGTTGTTCCAATAAAGATTCCATCTCGATATATCTGAAAACCTATCATGTCATAATTGCCAACAGCAGCTTGCCATGTTAAACTAACACTTGAACTCGAAATTGAAACAGCTGATAAATTTGTTGGTATTGCATCTGCAATATCAAGTATTGCAGCTGGAGTATTGTGTGTAACTAATGATAAAGAATTACTTAATCCGCTCTTATTATCTGCTGCATCATAGGCTAACACCTGATATGAATAAGTTGTTGATGCTGCAACTGTGTTGTCTACGTAGCTTGTTGTTGTTGTTATTCCAATGAAAGCTCCATCTCGATATACTTGAAAACCTATAGTGCCATAATCACCAACGGCAGCTTCCCAGGTTAAACCAACACTTGAAGATGAAATTGAACTAGCTGACAAATTTATTGGTATTGCATCTGCAATATCAGGATCTGGAACTTGAGCATTATGTGTAACTACAGATAAAGCATTGCTTAATCCGCTCTTGTTATCTGCGGCATCATATGCTAACACCTGGTATGAATAAGCTGTTGATGCTGCAACTGTGTTATCTACGTAACTTGTAATTGTTGTTGTTCCAATAAAAGTTCCATCTCGATATACTTGAAAACCTATAGTGCTATAATCGCCTACGGCAGCTTGCCAGGTCAGACTGACACTTGAATTTGAAACGAACTCAGCAGTTAATCTTGTTGGTATTGCATCTACAATATCAGGAGCCGGAGCTGAGGCTTCATCATGGCTTGTAACTACATATAAAGCATCACTTAATCCACTCTTATTATCTGCGGCATCATATGCTAATACCTCGTACAAATATGTGGTCGATGCAGAAGCTGTGTCATCTGTATAACTTGTGTTTGTCGCTGTTGTTGTTCCAATAAAGATTCCATCCCGATATACCTGAAATCCTATTATGTCATATTCGCCAATGGCAGCTTGCCAGGTTAAACTAACACTTGAACTTGATATCGAACTAGCTGACAAATTTGTTGGTATCGCATCTGCAATATCAATTACTGGTGCTGGAGCTGGTGCTTCAGCATTACGTGTAGCTACAGATAAAGCATTACTTAATCCACTCTTATTATCTGCGGCATCATATGCCAACACCTGATACGAATAAGATGTTGATGCTGAAACTGTGTTATCTACGTAACTTGAAGTTGTTGATGTTCCAATGAAAGCTCCATCTCGATATACCTCAAACCCTACAACACCATAATCGCCAATAGCAGTCTGCCATGCTAAACTAACACTTGAACTTGATATTGAACTAGCTGACAAACTTGTTGGTACCGCATCTGCAATATCAAGATCTGGTTCTGATGCTGCAGTATCACTAGTTGTAACCTCTAATGCACTACTTAATCCACTTCTGCTATTTGATGCATCATATGCAAGCACCTGATACGAATAAGAAGTAGATGCTGCAACTGTGTTATCTGAGTAACTTGTGGTTGCTGATGTTCCAATTAAGGTTCCATCACAATAAATTTCATAACCTACAACACCAACACTACCAACAGCACTACGCCATGTTAAGTCAACATTACTTTGTGTCACTGCAACTGTTGCCAGATCAGTCGGCACTGAACCAGAGATGTCATAATTCTCATCAGTCTTAAAAAGTATGATTGATTCAAAAGGCTGAAGTGTAATACTTCCAGACACAACGTTTCCGTTAATATCAAGATAATTATCAATTAATGAAATAGTTTTCACTGTATAAGTGGCATAATCAAAGAATACAAAATTTGATGCTTCAATACCAGAAGCTGCTGACCACTTAATAGGCTCTTCAAATGAATTCTCATCATGATATATAGGAGATGTAACAGTTCCAAAATTAGTTTCCTTCCAGCTTGATAGTGAATTAACAAAATCATCATACGAATCTGAATAACAAATTCCATTGTCGGTAGTAAATGGCATAATGTAATAGTTACCATCTAAACTATTATTCTCTGTAATAGGATAATTTGGACTAGCATCTCTGTTCCATTTAAGACAAAGCATGTTTTCGGAATAAATGTCTGAGATAGAGCTACCCAAGTAAACCAATTTATTACCATTAATATCACAATCGTTAATAAGGTCAGTATCGCCGCCGCCGCCACCTGCTCGGAAGAAAATACCACTATTGCAATTATATATTGTATTATTCTGTAGGTCGATATTCTGCGAGTTATGGATAAAAACAGCAACTTCTGAGTTTGTGATAATGTTCTGCTCAATATTCATATTAAGGTTATCATCATCAATATAAATCGCAAAAACATCATTCCTTGTATGCTCAGTTCCTTCAATATTCCTAACAGAACCCTTTACATTGCTAATTACGTTTCGCTCAATTAATCCACCAGTATATAAACCTAATGTTCTTTGCCATGCATAAATTCCGCCCCCATCTGTTTTTATTAAACAAGCTCCATCAATAATATTTTCAGTAATTACGGGATCTGGAGCAACTTCTGAAGAAATAGCTAAATAACCAACATTCGTTAATCGGTTTCTAGATACAACATGATTAGAACCAAAAACATGCATTATTCCAGTATAAGCACCATTTCCAGTTGCTCCACGACCAAATTCCATTCCAATATCATTAAAAACATTGTCTGTAATGTTGGTTACATCACAAAACTCATTAAACACACCATTATTTAGTATATTATCGAAGGTATTGTTTGCCACCGTTAGGTTATTTGCATACATTGATTGAACAGCCATGTTACCTATATTGGCGAACTCATTGTTTGTTATTGAAATATTACTACCGCTTCCTCCTGCATTAATCCTAATATCAATTGCATTATTATTATAACCTTCAATTCTAACACCATCGACAATAAGATTATCAACAACTTGTGAAGCTGATGCTTTTATTCCATTTTCCAAAGAAGAAACTTTAATAATTGATGAGTTTGGATCAGTAGTTGAGTATAGAAATATTGAATCAAGCATATTTGCCCATTCCCCATTAATATCTAATGCATTAGGATGATTTTGAATAAAATATTCTTTTCCTTCGGCAAGTCCGCCCGATAAAGCATAGGTTACTCCTTCTGTAAAAGCTATCTCTGATGGCGTTTGACTTTCAATTTTCATTGCATCCAAAGTCCAGTTACTTGAATATACGACGCATTCGCCCCCTGTCCAATAACCTGTAGGAGCTCCTAATTGGTTGTCAATAATACCAGTGCCTCCAACAGCCGTTTCGTAATTCAACCACTGCTCATTTGGGTAACGCCCAAGAGTCTGAGATTGACCATCTCTAACGAGGAATTTCACATTATTAGAAGGAGCTGCAGTCTTCCAGATATTATTCCCACGGTTTACCCAGCCTGTTAATTGCACATAACCAGAAATTACTGGTTTGTCACCGCTACCATATGCCCCAATTGTAATACCACTTGTTTCAATATTGAGACTACCATAATAGATACCGCCTCTTTCGAAGAATACCCTATCCCCCGATGAAAGTGTAAAAGTGTTAAGTTTGTTGATTGTTTCCCAAGCTGATGACTGGGAAGTCCCTGATGCACTGTTTTCTCCAGAATTTGAAATGAAATAATCCGTTGAGAAAGCGTTTAGACTTAGACATAGCAATAGTCCAACGCTCAATTTCTTAAAATTGATCTTAATCATTCTAGTTAGTTTTGTAGTTTGTTTTGTGTATCACTAAATATTATTGCCCGATAATTATTTAGTGTTATTTGTTGTTACGCATTGTTTACATTAGAAGTTTCAATTTTTAATTCATTTATCACCATTTTTAGTCTATTAGTCAAAAATACGTATTTATACTACCATTATGTGGGAAATACCGATCTTTTTATTAACAATTGATATTATGGCACTTACAAATGTTAATGTTTGATTTTTGCTATTTTACTCATTTCTTTTTTTTATATCTTTATCAAACAATTAGTTATACTACTAACTGCAAAAAAATACTATTGTTATGAAAAAATCCGACTTTTTTCCAAAAAATATTCAAGCCTCCATAAATTCTTACAACAAAAAACACGTAAAGTTTTGGCTAGCTGGGTTTTTCGCTTTTGCATGGTTTTTATTTCGAAGTGGAACTAATCCAAAAAGATTTACTTATCCATGTCAACAAGCAGCCTTTCCATTAGCTTATGCATGGATATTAGCCTTGGTGTCTCTGGTTAGTGGTGTTTCTTTTATTACTTTATTATCTAAAACAGGAAAAAAGCTATTCTTAACTATATTGGCAGGCCTAGTTTTAATTTCTGCATCTGAAAAGAATTATTCCCTAAAATTATTGCCTGAAGATTTACCTGTTTGGACCTCAGATAGTCCTATATCAAACTTATATTTATTAAAAAGTTTTGACGAAAAGGATGCATCACTAGCTGCTGGTGATGCTTCTGTTCCTAATGACCGACTATCTGATCCGGCAATGGATAGCCTTATTAATATTATGACCAGCAATAATTTCATGTTTTATAAAACCTCTGGAAATAATGGAGTAGTTGGCGCTAATGATATTGTAATTATTAAAGGAAATTTCCAGTGGGAATATACATTAAGTACAAACACCGACCGAATAAAAGGGTTAATATGGCGAATTCTACAACACCCCGACGGATTCAATGGTGAGATAATTGTTGCTGATAATGATATGGGTGCTCGGCCCAACTGGGAGCAATGCAATAATTCATACGATACAGAACAAAGCATTCTGGATGTTGTAAATACTTTCAAGGCAAAAGGCTACCCGGTTGATGTTTCAAAGTGGGCTACCATTATGAATAATACAGTAGATGAATACAGCGATGGCGATATGTCTGACGGATTTACCTATGATAATTCATCGAAGGTATCGTACCCTAAGTTTATTACACCTGCTGGAAATTATGTTTCTCTTAAACACGGTATTTGGAATAGCTCCTCAAGTACATATAGCAGAGATGATTTATGCATAATAAACTTTGCTGTAAATAAAGCACATGCATATACCGGAGCAACACTTGCCGTTAAGAATTGGGTGGGTGCAATGTCGTTAATTGAGAAGGAGTCTCGCTATGGTGGTGAGGATAAAATGCATGTTGACTATTTTATGAAGGAATTTGCTTTGCCTGCAAGAGTAATGGCAGAAACATATCCGGACTTAAATATCATTGATGCAACATGGACCGCTCCTAATGATAATTATACAAATTCCAGTGGCAACAGAGTTAATACTAAAATGTTAGTTGCATCAACTGATCCTATTGCCTGCTCATGGTATGCTGCGAAGTATATGCTAAACCCTATAGCCTCCGACAATACCAGAACTGACCCCGATTATGTAGAATCTAATCCTGAAAGTTTAGGACTATGGGACTTTAAATATTCTGTAGCTCTTGAAAACTGGGAAAACTATTTAAAGAATAATACCAGCTTTGCAGTAACTAGTGATTCTTCAAAAATATCTGTATTTGCTAGTGCAGATGTAGAGAAAATTATGGTTAGTTCCATTAACCTAAGCACGGCAGGTAGTGTAACTACAATAACAGAACCTGCAGGAACTTTACAAATTTCGGCTGCAATAGAACCTACTAATGCCACAAATAAACAAATATTATGGGAAGTAAATAACACTTCTGTTGCTAGCATAAATTCCGAAGGTTTACTTACAGGGAAAAGCAATGGAAGCGTCATTGTAACCGCCAAGGCTAACGATGGCTCTGGAATAACTGACAATATTACAATAACTATTTCAAATCAAAATACAATTGCTGTTTCTTCGATATCAGTGGTTTCAGAAGGAAATATAACGGAAATAACAACATTAAATGAAACACTACAACTTTATGCGAATATCTTACCATCAGATGCAAGTAATAAAGCTGTTACATGGTCAGTAGATAATTCTTCAATAGCTTCAATAACACAAACCGGACTATTAACTGCTATTGCTTATGGAACCGTAATAGCTACGGCTAGGGCAAACGATGGCTCTGGTGTTGAATCCTCTATTATTATTGAAATTTTGAATCAGGCTAGTTCTGTAAAAAGCCTTTCATCGGAAAAATTTGACATTCATTATTCATCAGAAAATTCAACAGTATACCTTAAAACCTCTAATAATACAGAAGCTTTTGACAAACTAAATGTCCGGGTTTTTGGTCTTAATGGTAAAGTTTACATCAGTAAAACTATTCCTGGTAATATTCCTATTGACGTCTCTAACCTTGGCAAAGGTATTTTTATCGTACACTACATTATTAACGAGGATTTTAGACTCACAAAAAAAATTCTACGATAGTAGACAACTTTAGCTAGTCTTTTTTGTTAGAATTGTTAATCAATACTAATATGTGTATTGCTGTAGATAATTATATGTTTTATCAATAAATAATGTGATTTAATAGGGACTTGCCATATTTTCGCGAAGTATAATATTCTTATCCAAACTCTGGAGGCATTACCATCTTATTTTTGTAAACTAATGAATGGAATTAAAACTATACTCATAAAGCTATTAACAAATACTAGCACTTGGCTTAGAGAAAAAATATCAGCAAAATCAAAATATTCGATATACTTCTGGATTGGAGGTTTGCTTGCCTTTCTATGGATTATTCTTAGAAGTGGAACGAATCCCAAACGACTTGCCTACCCATGTCAAAAAGCCTCTTTCCCTTTGGCTTCTGCCTGGTTTATTGCAGTAGCCAGCATTTTGGGTGGAACAGTTTTGTGGCGACTAATTACTAAGATTGGTCTGGTAATGGTTTTGATAATGTTTGTTGGTTATTTTACACTTTCATCCTATTACGCCCCTGGGCAAACTGCCAGTAATGCCGGAGGACTTCCAACATGGGAAGTAGCTAATCCTGTTTCAGAAATATTTGTTTTAGATAACATTCCTCTTACTTCTGGTTCTTTAAATGCTGGTGATGCTAGTGTTCCTGATGCATATCTATCTGATCCTGCAATGGATTCATTATTTATGATTATGGACAGCAAAAATCTAAATCTGTATAAAACCACAAGTACTCCTGATGGATTAGTTAGTTCTGATGAAACCGTTATTATTAAAGGTAATTTCCAATGGAAACGAACATTAAGCACGAACACAGATCGAATAAAAGGACTCATTTGGAGGATCCTTCAACATCCGGATGGCTTTACAGGTGAGATTCTTGTTTGTGAAAACCATCAGAATTCCGGAGATGCTGATCTTACTCTTTGTAATAACTCAGAAGATTTAAACCAAACAATTCTTGATGTAATAAACACCTTTAAGGCAAAAGGTTATCCTGTAGACATTGTTCTTTGGAGCGATTTTACTGAGGTGGTTGTCAATGAATATTCCAGTGGAGATTTTACGGATGGTTATACCTGGAACTCTACTACGATGGTTAGTTATCCGAAATTTACTACACCTAAAGGCACTTATGTTTCTCTGAAACATGGTATATGGAACACAACCTCTTCAACTTACGACAGAGAAAATCTTTGTATTGTTAATTTCCCTGTTGCCAAAGCTCACGGATGGGTTGGCGCAACTTTAGGCATTAAAAACTGGCTGGGCACTTTAACTGCCTCCCACGCTGAAAGATACAGCGAAGGCGACATTCACTGTGATTACTGGTTCAATGAACGTGCATTACCTGCTAGAGTTATGGCAGAAACATTTCCTGATCTTACAATAATTGATGCTACCTGGACAGCTCCTGATAATAATTATATTTGGTCAACAAGTAACCAGATTAGAACAAATACGCTTATTGCATCAACAGATCCTGTAGCTGCATCTTATTATGGTGCTAAATATGTTCTAAATCCGATTGCTACTGATAATAGAAGAACAGACCCTGACAACACAGACAATTCAGGCACATGCGCTGATTTTAACATTCCTTACTCGGTAGTTTTCAGTAACTGGACGGACTATCTTATTAATACAGCTGGACTTAGCCTTACAAGAGACACGCTTGAAATGTCTGTATATAGTAGAAATGCCTTAACAAATACTCCCGTAACATTTATTTCTGTGAGTTCAGAAGGAAGTGCATCAGAAATAACAACACTAAATGGTACATTACAGCTTTATGCGAATATTTTACCTTCAAATGCTAGTAATAAAACTGTTACATGGACTGTAAACAACTCATTAGCAACAATTAATCAGAGTGGATTACTAACTGCCGCTGATGATGGCGATGTAATTGTTACCGCAACTGCCAATGATGGTTCAAACATTAGTGGAAATATAACTATTACCCTTTCTAACCAAAACCCTGTGTTGGTCTCATCAATAACTATTAGTGCCGCAGGTAGCGCTACAGCAATAGACACTGATGGCGGCTCTCTGCAATTAAGCACAACTGTTTTGCCGGCAAATGCAACTAATAGTTCTATAACATGGTCGGTAGACAATGATAATATAGCAAGCGTTAATCAAGCTGGATTATTAACTGCAATCAATAATGGCACAGTTACGGCAACTGCCACTGCAAAAGATGGTTCTGGCGTTTCAGACGACTATGTTATAACAATCTCAAATCAAAATCTCGTTGCTGTTACTTCGATTTCTGTATCATCTGAAGGAGATGCAACAGAGATCAACACTGAAGATGGAACCCTTCAGTTTTATGCAACCATATTACCTGCTAATGCTACAGACAAGTCTATTACATGGTCGGTTAATATTGATACAATTGCAAACATAAGCACAAACGGCCTTGTTTCGGCTTTGGATGATGGCTCTGTTATTATAACAGCAACTGCTAATGATGGCTCTGAAATTACCGGAAATATGGCCATAACTATTTCAAATCAGAATCCTATTCCAGTTTCTTCGATATCAGTAGTTTCAGAAGGAAATGCTACTGGAATTAATATTGAAAATGGTTCGCTTCAGCTATTTGCAAATGTTTTACCAACTAATGCGGCCAACCAATCAGTAACCTGGACATTAAACAATTATTCGTTAGCTTCAATAACCCAAACCGGGCTGCTATCTGCTCTGGATGATGGAATAGTGACTGCCACAGCTACAGCAAATGATGGCTCTGGAATATCCGATGATATAGCAATCACACTTTCAAACCAAAATCCAATACCAGTTAGCTCAATCACACTTTCTACAGAGGGAAATGCTACTGAAATCAGCACAACTGGCGGCACACTTCAAATATATGCAAGTGTTTTACCCATAAATGCTACTGACAGAACTATTACATGGTCGGTTAATAATACTTCAATTGCACAAATTGATCAAACCGGATTACTAAGTGCTTATGAAGATGGAACTGTTACTATTACAGCTCTTGCTAATGATGGTTCCGAAATTAGTAGCTCTTTAGATATTATTCTGTCAAATCAAAATCCGATTCTTGTATCATCAATTAAAATTACATCTCAGGGAAGTGCAAACTATATTTCTGTGGAAGATGGAACCTTGCAGCTTTATGCAAATGTACTTCCTGTAAATGCTACGAATGAATCAGTTACCTGGTCGGTGAATAACACATCAGTAGCTAGCATTACTCAAACAGGATTAATAACTGCTTTAGACGATGGTGTTGTAGTTGCAACAGCAACCGCTGACGATGGCTCAGGAATATCTAACAATTTCGAAATAACCGTTTCAAACCAAAATCCGATACCAGTTAGTTCTATTACAGTTTCATCTGAAAACGACATTACTGAAATACTAACCGAAGGAGGAACTCTTCAGCTTTACGCTAATGTATTACCTCTAGATGCAACAGACCAAACGACAACGTGGTCGGTTAACAATAATTCTCTTGCTGGAATTAATCAAAATGGTTTGCTTACAGCATTTGATGATGGCACTGTAACCGCAACTGCAACTGCAAATGATGGATCATGGGTATCTGGAGTTATCGATATCACAATCTCAAATCAAAATCCTATTCCTGTTTCTTCCATAAGTGTTAGCTCAGAAGGAAACCTGACTGAGATAACCGTTGAGAATGGTTCATTGCAACTATACGCTAATGTTTTACCATCTGATGCTACAAATAGAAATGTTACATGGAGTGTAAATAATCCATACTATGCCAGCATAGACCAAAATGGATTATTAACTGCAACTGGTACAAATGATGGTGAAGTAACAGTCTTTGCCAAAGCAAATGATGGCTCAGATGTTTCTGGTAGTATTCATATTTCGTTGTCTAACCAGAATCCAATACCAGTTTCTTCAATTTCAATTAGTAGTGAAGGAAACAATAATGAAATTACCACAAAAGGCGGAACTCTTCAATTTAGCGCTCAGGTTTTACCCGAGAATGCCAATGACAAGTCAATTACTTGGTCGGTAAACAACCCATCGGTTGCTGGAATAGACCAAAACGGATTATTAACTGCTTTTAATAATGGTTCTGTTACAATAGCTGCCACTGCAAATGATGGCTCAGATGTTTCTGGAAACATGCTAATCCATGTAAGCAACCAGAATCCAATATTTGTCACCGAAATATCTATTACTTCAGAAGATGACATTACTGAAATTTCTACGCCTGATGGCTCATTGCAGCTATACGCACATTTTCTTCCTGAAAATGCGACAAACAAGACGGTAACATGGTCGGTAGACGACAAAGCTATAGCTACAGTGACTCCGAACGGATTACTCACTGGCAACCAAAATGGAGTAGTAACTATATCAGCTTTGGCAAATGATGGTTCTGGAGTATTTGGACGTATTTCTATAACATTATCAAATCAGGATTATGTTGCTGTAAAATCTGTTGATATTTTTACAGAAAACAATAAAACAACAATTATTGAAGATGATGGACAGTTGCAAATATTGAATACTGTAAATCCAGAGAATGCAACAAATGACAGTATTGAATATAGCCTAAGTGATTATTCTATTGCAAGCATAGATAATTTTGGATTATTAACTGCTAAAAGAAATGGGATTACTAAAGTATATGCCTCATCGATTGCTCAACCTGAAATAATGGATAGTCTGTTGATAGAAATTAGTAACCAAATAGTAAGCTCATTAACCAATATTTCAGACAATTACCGTGTATTCCCAAATCCTGCTAACAATAGAATTATTGTTGAACAAACACAAGAAGGAAAAATTATTTATTCACTGAGCAATATATCTGGCATAGAAATATTATCCAAAGAAACTGAAGATTTAATATTTGAGATTAATACTTCTTACTTGAAAGATGGCATTTACATTTTAAGGTTAAGCCCTCAGAATCAAGAATCTCAACACATGAAAATTATAATTGAACATTAGAATTAAAGCTTTCTAAGTTTATCAAGTATAGTATTAGGAATTGTTCCAGTAGTTTCCGATTTAAGGTCTAATTGTTTAAGAATAATATTGCACTGCTCCTGTTTATTGTCAACTGGTTGCTTTTCATTCCCCTGTAATTCAACAATAGAATAAAACGGTTTCTTTTCAAAATCGATCCATTTACCCTGAAACTTATTGTTTGAAAGTTTATTTCCTTGTGGTAGCATGTAGTTAATCTCGTTTACAAGAAGGAGTTCAGGATAACTTTCACTGAAAGGTTTTTGCTTAAAATTAACTTTATCAAGCTTTGCCCACATCTTCCACTTACCTCCGGGTTTTATATATTCCTTAGCCCAAGTTTCTCCCCTATTGTCAATATGAACGGCAGCCTTTTTACAATTATAAAAATAATTTCCATCAACAATATTATACTGCCCTCCACCAATAAGTAATCCATAGTCAATTCCGCAAATTGTATTACCAATTACTTGGGTGCCAGAAATAAAATCATCGAGATAAATAGCAGCAACTCCATCATCTCCATAACCAACAGAACTGTGCAAATAATTATGTCGAATAATGTTTCCTCTATAACTCCAATCGCGACCAATATATATTAACCCAACATCACCGGTTTCAGTGGCAAGGTTCCTTAATTCGTTGTATTCAATAATATGATTATTGCCTGCTAAAATTATTCCGGAATGAGGAGCATTTTCAATAAGATTATTTTTTACAGTCACTCCCACACCATGTATATCTATTGCTGGTTGATAGGTTTTTCTATACCGTGCAAAATCAGAAAAAGCATTATTTATAATTCTATGGTTCGATGGAATTAGCTTTTTTCTATTACCTGCATCAACGTATATTGCGGTGCTTCCCAAGTTCTTAAACAGACAAGAATTGATTTCAATATTTTCACCTTCGTTAATAACAATTGGTCTTCCCAGGATATTTCGAAAAAGACACCCCTTGACTACTATATTTGTACAGTTATTAAAGCTTAACACATCGCCAACAGTTCCTTCTAGGATTAACCTGCGCAATACAATATTAGATTGGTTTCTGAATTGCATTAGAGTATGTCTGTATATACTTAGGTATAAACCAGAGTTTTCCAATTCCTTTTGGGCAAAGGTTATTTCTGAATCCTCGGGCTTCACCACAAAGCTACCATTACTGATTTCCTTTTCAACATTGTAAAACCTAAATCGTTGGTTCTTCCTGTATCCATACCCTGAATTTGGTGGTGTTAGTTCAATTGATTTTCCATTATAAGAACTGACTTTCTGGTAAGTAAAATCCCAATCGTAGCTCCAATAACCTCCAACCCAAAGGTTATTACTACTTATAAGTGGTGGAGTACCTTCAACCTTAAGATTTGTTATATCCGCTCCATTAGTTTCAAAACTTTCAATCGTATTCCAGCCAGGTTCTGGAGATGATGCCCATTTTAAAGGCTCATCTTTATAAATTAAATCAACAAGAAGACCTTTTTCATTAATTAGAGTTTTTCCCTTTAGATATGTATTATCAATTCTAAAACTATAGGTCTCTGAATTAATAGTTTTAATATTTTTTCTCTGAACTTCAATTCCTCCTCTAATGCGTGCCCACTCTCCTGGAAAAGATTCATATACCACGTAACTAGAAGCACTACCTGTTGTGCTTATATGAGATATTGCTTTGTCAATTACATAGACACCTTCTCTAATAACAACCTTTATTGTGTCATAATTTTTAGGCATAAGCTGCATTACAATGCTTTTTGCAGCTTCGATAGTTTTTACAGGCCCATCGGTTTTTGAATCATTTGGCTCCGATAACTGACCGCTCCACATATTGTTCCCTTCATTTGACACATATATCACAGAAATATCTTGAGAATATGAACTAAGAAAAAAAAGTAATAATCCGATGTAACAATAGAAACGCATATCAATATATTTAGGGCTTTGGAAAGCTAAAATATCATATTTGTTGATGTTTTTTAACTAAAGTTCTAAATTTTACACTCAAAAACTTAATTATTAGGTGCATTCATCAATCAATATAAACTACTCACCAATAAATAGAAACAATAATATTAAGTTAGTGGAAAATAGTATTAATTTTGCTAATTGAAATATTTTTGACCAATTCCAATGTATAAACAAAACTTTACCTCTGTTCTGAGAGTTTTCTTATTTATAATAATCTCAGTTTTCATATTATCATCCTGTGTACCACAAAGAAAGATGATATATGTGCCCGACAAAACTTTCAAAAAAGATAATCAGGCTATAATCTCTGTTGAAACAGTAAAAGAAATGAACAGGATTAAAACCTCGGATGAATTATACATTCAGGTTTCCAGTATTGATCAAGATCAATACAATTTTTTTTACAATCAATCTCAATCGAGTAGAATTATGCCACGAACTGCTACAGAGTTCTCGCTTACAGCATACACTGTAGATATTAATGGCTATATAAACTTCCCTCTTGTTGGTGTTATAAGTGTAGGCGGATTGACTATTACTGAAGCTGAGCTCAAACTTATGAAGCTATTAACTGACTACTTAAATCAGCCAACTGTAAAAATTAATTTCGTAAATAAAAGCGTAACAATTTTGGGAGAGGTCGCAGTTCCAGGAAAATATTATTATTCAGAAGACTACTTAAGTATATTTGATGCTCTAGCACTTGCTGGCGAAGTGGAGCATTACGCTAATCGCGCTCAAGTAAAAGTAATTCGTGAGAATAATGACAGTCTGAATATATTTGTAATTGACCTAACCGATAAAGACCTCATGTCTTCTGATAAATATTACCTACATTCTAAAGATATTGTGTATGTTGAGTTGCTTGAGAAGCAAAGATGGGGTTTCCATGAATTCCCATTTGGAGTATTATTACAAACATTAACTGCCACAGTACTTTTACTCCAGTACTTCAAACCTTAAAAGTTTTGATATCTGATTCCATTAAAAAAAACACAACAACCATGACAAATACCCCCAACAAAAATACTGACATCAACTCCATAGATGTAAATGCCATATTTAAAGCATTTGGTAAGAACTGGCACATCATTTCATTGTGTCTTACAATTGCAATATCACTAATGTACTTGTTTAATAAATTTGTACCAGAAAAATATGTGGTTGGCAGCAGTTTACTACTTCATGTTGAAGAGAGAAGCAATCAGGCAAACATGCAAGGTGAATATTTAAAAGCCAATCAATTCTTTGGAATTGAAAGAAATTTCATGAATGAATTAGTTATTTTGCAATCAACTCCACTGGTTTTTGAATCGTTAGTTGATGAAAAACTTTACACTTCTATTTACGAAAAAGACAAATTGTTCTATAAAGAACTATACAAAACTTCACCTTTTCAGGTTGTGTTTGACACACTAAAACCCCAACCTGCCGAAGTCAATTTTTATATTACGTTTCTAGGTGGAAATAAATTTAGAATTAAGGCTGAACAGACTGAAATTCCTATGTATGATTATATCAGTCATAAAGTTGTTAGTTTATTACCTGAATTAAAAATTGACAATATAATAAAAATCGGCCAAGTAATTACTACAGAACACTTTAGCTTTAAGATTTTACTGAATGAACAAGCCCTTACCGAAAATATTCAAGACAAAAAATTCTATTTCAAATTTCATAATCTACATCAACTAGCTGCGGAGACAAAAGGAAAACTCTTGGTTTCATCCGAAAATGAAGATGTAACTGTTGCAACTATTCAGCTCGAACAAAATGACATTAAAAAAGGTAAAGACATTTTAAATTCATTAATCAATAATTACCTTGAAAGAAATCTCGCCAAGAAAAATAATCTTGCCGAAGAAACAATACGGTACATTGATTTTCAATTGGCTAGTATTTCAGATTCCTTATCATCTACCGAGCGCAGGCTTCAAAACTTCAGAACAACAAATGAGGTTATTGATATAAATGAGAAAGCAAGACGATACTATGAGCGTTTACAAGAACTTGAATCAGAAAAATCGAACATAGAAGATACTTACAATTACTATGAATACATAGACAAATATTTTTCTTCGAATGGTGATGTTACAGATCTTTCTTCTCCATCTTCATTCGGAATATCAGATCAGCTGTTAAATAGTTTAATTGAAGAACTAATTGAGGTTAATCAACAAAAGAATAATTTAATGGCTAATAATCAAGAAAAAAGCCCCTATATTCCTCAATTAAATACTCGAATTGCTCATTTAAGGAGTACTATTACCGAAAATATTGAAAGCATAATGCATTCAACTCAAATTAACCTAAAAGATATAAACAGCAGAATTGCACAGGTTAACAACGAAATTAGGAAACTCCCAAAAACAGAAAGACAATTGCTAGGGATAAACCGTAAATTTGAGTTAAATAATGAGATTTACAACTTTTTATTGCAAAGGAGAACAGAAGCTGAAATTGCAAAAGCTGCCAATAAACAAGAACATGAAGTTATTTCGCCACCAAATTTCTGGTATGTATCCTTTCCTGTTGGAAGTATAAACTATACGATAGCAATTTTTCTTGGCTTAATATTTCCTTGCGGTATTATCGCAATCAGGATAATGCTGGATAAATCAGTTCGATCAAAGAAAGATTTAATCAATATTACAGATTATCCTGTAGTTGGACAAATATATCACACAGGAACAAAAACACAGAATTTATTTACTGATTCATCAAATGCCCACATAGCAGAATCTTTCAGAAGAATCAGAACTAATCTTGAATATTTCAGCCAAAATAATCAAGCTCAGGTTTACCTTGTAACATCTTCGCAATCTGACGAGGGAAAAACATTCCTTTCGTTAAATTTAGCTAGGGTGCTTGCCCATAACGACAACAAAACGATTTACCTGGGTTTTGACATGCGTAAACCTGATAGTCTAAAAAAAGGCTCCTTAAAACTTGAGAATACCTTAGGAATTAGTGATTACTTGATAAACAGAGCAACTATAGAAGATATTATTGCTCCCCAGGAAAATGGGTTACTAGATATCATGGTTCCTGGTAATATTCCGCCCAATCCGTTGGAACTTATTTCATCTGAGAACACCAACAATTTATTTGAATATTTACGCGAAAGTTATGACTGTATTGTTATTGATACACCTCCTATTGGATTTTTCACTGATGCTTTTGCTTTAATGAAACATTCTGACATTAACCTATACTTAGTTAGACAGAGTGTTACAGAAAAAGGAAATTTATCTGAGAATTTACAAGATGTAAAAAACAAAAACATCAGCAATTTTGGAATAATCTATAACGATGTTAAACTTGATAAAGCAAAGTTTAACAAATATGGTTATAAGACTTATTACCAGCAGAAAAAAAGAAAAAGAACATAGGTAGATGGAAAACACTACAAAAAATAAGCTTTTAGACATTTTTCTGGTATATATGCTTATTGCTCTAACTGGAATTGATTTCTTTTTTAGGGCAAAAATGAGTTTTCTTATTCCAATGTTAATTCTGGTTGTAGGAATTTTTTTCTACAGAGGACTAAAAATCGACAAGTTTATTATTGTTTACGTTTTTATCTTCCTTCTCGTACAATTCTTACAAATGATTAAGTTCTATTATCTGCCAACATCAACATTTTTAGGATTACATATTCGAGTACTATATGCCTATTTTACTATTCGGATTGTTGGAGAAAGATTCTTTAAATATTATGTCGATATATTATATTATTCAACTTTAATATCTTTTTTCTTTTATTTTACATCCTATATCCCTGGTGTTGAAGATCTTTTTATTGAATATATTACACCTCTGTTTAGGAATCCATTGGTTGATTATAATTCCTATAACACTGTTTTTCCATCGGTAATTGTTTACTGCTTTAATGCTCATGCAGATGATATGGTTGCATTATTAAGAAACGCTGGCCCATTTTGGGAAGCTGGAGCATTTGCAGGCTTTTTGGTGATAGCAATTATCTTCAATACAATAATTGAAAATAATTTATTTAGCAAAAAAAACAATTGGTTATTATTTGGACTTTTAACAACATTCTCAACAACAGGACTTATAGTAATAATGTTTTTTGTTTTTTCATATGTAATGACCAACTCTTCAATTTACATAAAAGTTCTTTTAATACCTCTCATTATAATTGGATCGGTATATGCGTTTACAACCTTAGATTTTTTAGGTGCAAAGGTCACAGAAAAAATGAATATTGAGGAAGCGGGTTACAATACCAGATTCACCAGTGCTTATCTCGATTTTATGGATACTTTAGAAAATCCAATATTAGGATTAGGCAGAGCAGAGAAGACCAGATTTAAAGGAGAAACTGATGAGTTTGTAATCCATAGGAACAATGGAGTAACGAATTTTCTGGTATATTATGGGTTTATAATATTTGCATGCTATTTTTTTCTAATTTATTACACCTTTAGAAGAATGTGTGTGCACTATAATTTTAGTCCAACATTTGCCCTGTATGCTATTGGTATGATTTTTCTAATTGGATTCTCTGAAGGGTATTTTACCCGACCCTTATTTTTTGGCTTAACTATGATGCATATATTACTCCTCCCTCTTTCTAAATATAAAAAATCCGGCTACGTCGGTAATACTGAACTGAATTTAAGCTAATTTATACATGAAACTTTACATTGTTATTGCTGTATTCAACAATAAAGATATTACAATTAATTGTCTGAATTTATTGAAAAAACAATCTTACAACAGCTACGAAACTGTTTTAGTTGATGATGGTTCATCAGATGGTACATCAGAGGCTGTTGCCGAACAATTTCCTGAGGTACATATTATTAAGGGTGATGGAAACTGGTGGTGGACAAAATCAATTAACGAAGGCATTCGCTATTCTTTGAAAGAAGGTGCCGATGCTGTTTTAATAATGAATAACGACACTATTTTCAGCGAAAAATATTTAGAAACTATTACTCACCAGTTATCTGAAAATCCTGGCTCAGTTATAGGCTCAATAGATATTACAATGGAAGAACCCCATAAAATTTTCTTTTCAGGAGTTAAAGAGATCATTTGGTGGAGAGCTAAGGAAATAAGGTACCATAAAGGTTATGACCTTTACGAGCCAGAAAAAATTAAGGGATTGCATAAAACTGTTGGCTTGAACGGACGAGGAACTTTAATACCTGTTGAAGTATTTGAAAAAATTGGTTTATACGACGAAGAGAACCTCCCCCAATATGCTTCAGATTACGACTTTTCAGTAAGATCAAGTAAAGCTGGAATACCAACCTATATTAGTTGGGATGCAGTATTGTTTTCATATGTTAGTGTTACAGGTGAAGGAAGACCGTTTATTAAACAGAGCCTTTGGAAGTTCTTAAAATCCTTTTCTAAAAAATATTCACAAACTAGTTATTCAACGCTACATAATTATTATAAGAAACACACAAAATGGTATTATTTCCATTTTGCTCTTTTTTTACAAATGTTAAAACTTGTCTATTCTTTTTACAAAAGAAGAAATACCTTTCAAAATTAAACTCACTCCAACTTCAACCCAAAAATTCTTTTAAGTGCAGGCTCTTGATATCACAATCTAAATTAAAAAATTAAGAATCTTTTTTGATAACTTCCTGTTTTTAATATCCAATTTTTAATACCGTCAAATTAAAAGATAGTTTTGTCAAAAATTGCTCTTACTACTAATTACTATTATCGTTTTATTTCATACATTTCGCCAAATATAATCTTGAATGATCTCATTCATTGTCATTGGCAGAAACGAAGGCAAAAGAATAGTAAAATGCCTTTCCAGCATTAAAAATGTTATCGAACAAAATAACATTTTTGATTCAGAGATTATTTATGTGGATTCGAATTCTGAAGACGACTCAGTAAAATTAGCAAACAATATTCCGGGAGTTAAAGTTTTAAAAATTACTGGCAAGAGAAATGCTGGTATTGGCAGAAACATAGGAGCACTTGAATCCAAAGGCGATATTCTATGTTTTGCTGATGGTGACATGGAGCTAATGCCCCAGTTTTTTGAACTCATATTGACCAAAGAAAAAAAATTAATTTATCCGTTTCTGTCGGGTCAATTTTTAAATTATTACTACAACAAAAAGGGCGAATTTCTGGGAGAAACTGAGAACTACCATCTTGATGTAACCCACGAAGATAAATACCAGACCACAACTGGAGGACTATTCATTATTGAAAGGAAACTTTGGGAAGAAGTCGGTGGTATTCGCACAAAATTTAAAACTGGTGAAGATTTAGACTTGGGCTTACGGTTAGCAGCCAAAGGATATAAATTACTTAGAAAAAAAGAATTACTTGCAAATCATCATACCATTAATTATAAATCAGACGATCGTCTTTGGAAGGATTTATTGACCGAATCAACTTACCCTAGAGGATTGTTATACAGAACCAACTATTTTAACAAGTATATCTATAAAAGAATCGTTAATAGTGCACCAACAGTTATTGTATTAATTGCAACATTAATACTTGTAATTATTCTCAAAAGCAAATTGCTTCTTATATTATACCCTGCAATTCTTTTACTGGCAGTGGTTATGAAGTATAGAAAGCCATTACTTCTTACAAATGTTCTTAAAAAGTTCATTTATCATTTTCTCAGAGATATTCTAACTCTACTTGCATTTTGTTTTTTCTACCCAAAGAATTTTTATAAGTATGAATATGAAAAAATTGAATAAGATTCTAAATCCCACACAACAAATTGTCTTCTACGGCATAAAATATTTTCCTTCGAAAGGCGGAACCAGCAGGGTTGCTGAGAATTTAATCAAAAACCTAGTAAATGATTACAAAATTCTTATTTATTGTTTCAAAAACCCAAAAGCAAAAAATCACATTAAAGGTGTTGAAACTAAGGAATTTATAAAGCTTCCATTTAAAGAGATAGGTGTGTTCTTTTATTTTTTGTTTTCAGCTTTACACATTCTGCTTTTTATTGATAAAAGAAGTATCATACATGCCCATAAAACAGACTGTGCCCTATTTATTCCCTTACTAAGATTAAAATTTAAGGTTATTCTTACTTCACATGAAGCTCCTTACCATAGAGATAAATGGACCAAAATAGGCAAGTGGTATTTTAAATGGATGGAAATTATATATATAAGAAGCGGAGCATTACTAACCTCAATATCAGAACCCTTAGCAGAGTACTATCGCCAAAAATACAAGAAAGATGTAGTATTTATACCTAATGGAATAGATCTCGAAAACAAAATTGATAGTCAAAAAGCTGCTAAAATATTGAAGGAGCATAATGTATCAGGTGATTTTATTCTTTTTGCAGCTCGAAGAATTATGTCAACTAAAGGATGTCATACAATGCTGGAAGCCTTATCTCAAATTAACTATAAGTTACCCATCTTGATCGCAGGAGACCTAACTCATGCAAAACAATATGTAAAAGAACTTAAAGACAACTATAAACACCTTGACGTAAAATACATTGGCTATATTGATAACCTTGAAGTACTTACAGGATTAATTAAAAAATCTAGTCTTTTTATCTTCCCATCTGAAATTGAAGGTATGTCAATCATGCTTTTGGAAGTAGCAATTACAGGAGTTCCGCTTATCAGTAGTGATATCCCTGAAAACAAAGCAGTATTTCTAGAAAATGAGATGTTGTTTTTTATGAATAAAAATGCAGAAGATCTTGCTCAAAAAATAAATTGGGCTCAGAATAACCCAGACAAAATGCAAGAACTTTCTGTAAATGCGCAAAACTTGATTAGACAAAAGTATTCATGGAAAAACATTGTGCTGGAATATAAGGTTTTATATGAATCAATTAATGAAAAAAAAAGAACATTGAATAAATATAAGCCAATAATTGACGAGGCAATTTAGGTGATATAGCGAATGAATATTTTTATCAAATTTTCTTTTATACTAATAAAATGTAATGCAATCAACCAAATGTATTAATTAGTCAAATTCTGAATCAATATGTAAGGTAATTGCTGGATTTTATCCGTAATTTGCTGAAAATCTAACTTTTTTTTTAATGATCTCATTCATTGTCATTGGTCGAAATGAGGGCCAAAGAATAGTAAAATGCCTATCCAGTATCAAAAATGTTATTGAAAAGAATAATATTTTAGACTCAGAGATCATTTATGTAGATTCCAATTCGGAAGACAACTCAATAGAATTAGCCAAAGATATTCCCGCAGTTAAGATTTTTAAAATTACTGGCAAAAGAAACGCAGGTATTGGCAGAAACATCGGAGCTCTTGAATCCAAAGGCGATATTCTTTGTTTTGCTGATGGTGACATGGAGCTTATGCCAGAGTTCTTTGAACTTATATTAAATAAAGAAAAAAAACTAATCTATCCGTTTTTATCAGGCCAGTTTTTAAATTATTATTACAACAAAAAAGGTGAATTTTTAGGTGAAACTGAAAACTACCATCTTGATGTAACCAACGAAGATAAATACCAGACCACTACAGGAGGACTTTTCATTATTGAAAGGAAACTTTGGGAAGAAGTCGGTGGTATTCGACCAAAATTTAAAACTGGAGAAGATTTAGACTTAGGTTTACGTTTAGCAGCTAAAGGCCACAAATTACTCAGAAAAAAAGAATTGCTAGCGAATCATCATACTATTAATTATAAATCAGATGATCGTCTTTGGAAAGATTTATTAATTGAATCGGTTTATCCGCGTGGATTATTATACAGATCAAACTTCTTTAACAAACATATAATTAAGAAAGTTGCAAAAAGTGACCCTACGCTTCCTGTTCTAGTAGCTTCATTAATTTTGTCAATTGGCTTAAATAATTATTGGTTACTTTTGGCATATCCTTTATTTTTGCTTTTGGCAGTAACTATTAAGTATAGAACGCCATTTCATCTCACAAACATTCTTAAGAAGTTCATTTATCACATAGCAAGAGATTTTCTAACTTTTTTCTCTTTCTTGTTTTTCTTTCCAAAAAACTCAAATGTTTACGAATATGAGAAAATTGAATGAGATATAATCTTGATTGTCATTTGACTCTTTTATGAAAGACCAAATGAAATCTTATTACAAAAGATGAAGTTATAAGCTATATCCCAAACACTTCTATTAAAAAACCACTCAAAATTGACTGTCCTTAAGGGATTAAATTATTATTATTACTATTATGAAAAAAGTATTATCTAGTATCGGAATTTCATTTCTAATTATGACTCTGTTTGCTATACAGACCTATAGTCAAAACAGCAATGTCATAAATCATGAAAACACATCAATAGAATCAATACCAGACAATTGGATTGATTCGGCAAAACAAAATTTGAACATTTTTTATGGTCGCACATCATTTGGAGAACAACTAACAAATGGTGGAATGAAAGCATTAACAAATTATTCGCCAGCATTTGCCACTAAATATGCCTTTAATGCTAGTGAAAGCTCAACTTCGCTCACTATTGTTGAAAATGAATATGACCTAAGTATGGGTCGTGAATGGATTTCAACAACGGCAAACTTTTTGGCCAGCCATGCAGAATGTAACGTTGTAATGTGGTCGTGGGATAGCATTGCAAATCAAAATGTAACGAATTATTTGACCAGTATGGATTCTCTAATAAAAATCTATGGTGAAGGAGGAAGCGCAAATAGAGCAAATCCGGTCACTTTTGTTTTTATGAATGCTCATTCTGTAAGTGGTGTTAATAATGAAAACACTTACTTATTAAATGAGCGGATCCGAGAATATTGTATTGATAGTGGTCGTGTATTCTATGATTTTGCCGATATCGAAAGTTGGGATCCAAATGGTTTATATTATGGTGATGGAAACCCAACCGAAGGCTATTTTGGATTCTTCAATTTAAATAGAGATTGTTCGTATGACCTACCTTCCGGAACAGGAAGAGGAAACTGGGGTACAGAATGGATTACTAACTATCCAACCCATTTTTATAGTGAATTAGCTGAAGAAACAAATTGCTCTAGTTGCTATGGCTCCGATGGAGATTTAATTATAGGTGGAGATAATTCAAGGTTACAGTGTGTTTTAAAAGGCATGGCTGCTTGGCAGTTATGGGCAAAATTAGCTGGTTGGCAAGGAAGTTATGATACTGTTGCAACTCTAAATAATGTTACCGCCTTTACTGGTTCTGGAAATGATCTTTCAACAGACACAATATTTTGCGATTATAATCTGACTAATAATTCTACCTCGGCAGGAGTAACATGGAAGAGAAATGGTTCAAGTATTATGTCATTGCACCTTCCGTTCGAAGGTGGTAGAGAAAATTCATTACTTGACATCTCTGGAAATAATAACAATGTTCGATTGGAAGAAAGTGTTGCTCAATTCCAACCATTTTGGGTTTCGAATGGAGGAGTGGACAGCTCAGGAGCATATCAATTCTTAGGTGATGACTATATAATTGCTGATAATGGATTTCCATCAGGCTCTTCTTATACAAAATCAGCTTGGTTTAAAGTTACTGCCAATGGACCAAATCATATAATCAGCGGAAGCGTAACTGGAATCACTCATACATTAATGGTAACTACCGACAATACATTGATGGCAAGTCATCATTCCAGCATTAGAATGACCGAAGACTCAGAAGAAATAGATTTTAATACCTGGTATCATGCAGCTGTTACTTTTGACTATGATTCTCGTATTTTAATTTTATATAAAAATGGCACTGAAGTTTCGCGTGATACTATAAGTTTCACTTATCGAGATATTGCAGATACAGACGCATTAATTGGCTCTTTAGCAACCTCCTTTAATTTTAATGGATTAATTGATGAAGTTGGTATTTTTAATATTGCCTTATCTCCAGAACAAATTAATTCCATCTATATGGATGGTTTTAAGAACATTACCCCACAAGAAACTTCAATTGGAGATAGCTGGCAAGCTATAGTAACGCCATTCTCAAACGATGCAATAGGCCGATCAGACACCGCAGAAATAGTATATATTGAAGCACCTGAGGCAACAGACATCTCTCTTATCTCAAGTTCTGGAGGAAATACTACTGAGGATAGTTTAATATGTAATTATAATTTGAATAGTTTAGCAACAACCACTGCTGTAAACTGGATAAAAAATGGAGAATCAACTACCACACAATTTCTACCTTTTGAAGGTGGTGTTGATGACGCATTATTAGATATATCCGGAAATAATAATTCGGCAAAACTTGAAGGTGTAACTTCATTTCAGCCAACTTGGAATGCATCATCTGGTCATGATGGAAATGGAGCATATAGTTTTGATGGTGGTGACTACCTAATTGGAGGAAAAAGCTTTCCAACCGAATCGTCTTACACTAAAACAATCTGGATTAACAGAAGTGTAAACGGCAATCAATTTATAATGGCCGGATCTCAGACAGGTACTACTCATATTCTAGCTGTTAGCACTGACAGCACACTATACGCCAGTCACAATACTAGTTTCAGGATGGCCGAAGACTCTGAAAAATTAGAAATGAATACTTGGTATTTTGTTGCGGTAACATTTAACTATGATGATAGAGAAATGATTCTTTACAAAGATGGAGTTGAGGTTGCCAGAAACACTATCACTCCTACTTATCAGAATATAACAGATACTGGTGTATTTATTGGAGCTATTGCAACTAACTACAATTTTAGCGGAATTTTAGATGATTCCAGAATATATAATTATGCTTTGTCGCCGGAACAAATATTATCACTATATAATACAAACTCCATATTAGTTCCAGAAGAAACTACTATTGGTGATGTTTGGCAAGCAGAGGTAACAGCTTTTTCTGACATTACCATTGGAGCAACTAAAGCTTCAAACGTATTAGAAATTGAAGATGCAAGAATTTCAAGTGTAACATTAACATCATCATCAGGCGAGAATAGAGAAACAGACACACTTGTTTGTAATGTTGAATTGAATGCTGTTGCAACTACTTCTGCAGTGAATTGGCTCAAGAATGGAGAGCCTATAATGAATATGTATTTGCCTTTTGAAGGAGGAGACTCCAATGCCTATAAAGATATGTCAGGTAATAATAATCACGCTTCCTTTGATGCTGAGTATACTAATCCAACGTGGTCAAGCAATGGTGGACATGACGGACATGGAGCATACACATTCGATGGCAATGACTTCCTAGTTGCTGGAGATATATTACCGATTAGTGGTTCTTATACGAAATCAGCCTGGATAAACATTTCTGCAAACAGCGATAATAATATCATAAGCGGCACTAGTACTGGACTCACACATATGCTAACAGTTAGTGATGACAGTGTTTTATTTGCCTCACACCATACCAGCTTTAGGTTTGCAGAAGATAGCGAGAAACTAAATCATAACACATGGTACTTTGTTGCTGTCAGTTTTGATTATGCCTCAAAAACAATGTGCTTGTATAAAAATGGTGTCGAAGTTGACAGAACTATTTTAAGCGACCCTTATTTAGATCTTACAGATGGTGAAGTGTTGATTGGAGCGGTTGCTCGTGCCTATGAATTTAATGGTAATATTGATGATCCACGAATATATAACTATGCTTTGTCTGGTGAACAAATCAATGCATTGTATCAATCTGGCTCTTTAATAGTTCCTCAAGAAACCGCAAGTGGTGATGTTTGGCAATCTACTGCTACTCCATTCTCAATCGAGAGCATAGGAGACACGGTTAATTCAGCAAAACTATCTATCGGAATGCCCCAATTAAGCAATGCTACATTAACATTAAAAAATAGTATTAATCCACTACTCGACAGCATAATTTGCGATTATACTTCTAATATACATGTTACAAATACCGCCGTTAACTGGTACAGAAACGACAGCTCTATTATGTCTTTATATCTACCATTCGAAGGAGGTGATTCAGCTAATCTATATGATGTTTCCGGTAGTGATAGTTATGTAACATTAGCTAGTTCAATTGAAAATAGACCTAATTGGGAACCTAATAGTGGTTTCGATGGAAACGGTGCATTTGATTTTGATGGGAACGATTATATAAATGCCGGTGCAGTATTTCCAGACTCTTCTTCATATACAAAAGTTGCATGGATTAATTATTCTGAAGCCGGATATAATAACATAATAAGTGGTTCAGTAATTGGCGAATCGCATTGGTTTAGAGTAAATGGTGATAGTACACTAATTGCAGGACACCATACCAGCATAAGAGAAATAACAAGTCCTGGAAAGTTATTACCCAACACGTGGTATTTTGTTGCATTATCCTACGACTTAAGTAGCCGAGAAATTATCCTTTATGTAAATGGAACCGAAGTTACTAGAGCGACTGTTAACTATATTTACCGAATGGTTCAAGACTCCAGTGTTTTTGTTGGTTCTTTTGCGGGTGATAATTCATATAGCTTCCACGGTACTCTTGATGATGTCCGAATCTATAATCGTGCTTTATCCCCTGAACAGATTAATCAACTATATACAAGTTCAAAAATAATTGTACCTGAAGAGACTAATGAAGATGAAGAATGGCAGGCTGTGATTACTCCATTTTCCAGCTCAGCTATGGGCAAAAGCTCATCAACCAATCTCCTGTCTATGGGGCTAATACAAATATCTACAATACCTAATCAAATAATTAACGAAGGTGGAACATTTACCGATGTTATTTTGGATAATTATGTCGAAGATTGTTGCTACCATGATAGTTTAATACAATGGAGTGTTACAGGACAAGATAATTTAATTGTTCAATTAATTGATTCGGTACCGCAGGTTGCAAGAATATTGACTCCTGATGAAAATTATTACAGTTATGTTTCTATTACTTTCCATGCTACTGATCCTGCTAATAATACAGACTCGATAAAAGCAGATTTCGTTGTTTTACCAATTAATGATACTCCTGAATTTATTGACACCATTGCAAATGACACCATAAATGAAGGTGAAAATTTCGATTTAATATCTCTTAATAGTTACGTGTTTGATGTTGACGATCATATTAACTCGTTGGTTTGGACTACAACTGGTGAAACTCATTTAAATGTTACAATAAATCAGACAACCAAAATAGCAACTGTTACCCCACTTGACCCGGATTGGTTTGGTAGAGATACAATTCAGTTTGTTGTTACTGATACTTCAAATGCCAGCAGCTATCAAGACGTAATTTTTATTGTTAATCCGATAAATGATGCACCAACAGCTATATCCTTATCGCCAGATAATATTGATGAAGATGCAGCTATTTCTACTTTAGTGGGTGTGCTTTCGGCAACTGATGTTGATGACGATTCTCATATCTTTACTTTGGTAGAAGACAACTCAATTACAAGCGAGAATAACTTATTCAAAATCGCCAACTCTAACGAACTGTTTTTAAATGCAGAATTGGATTACAGTGTATCTACAGAACATATTATTGCAGTGCAAGCTGACGACAGTAAAGGTGGAATTTTTGTTCAGGCAATTACGGTAACTGTAAATGAGGCTGGACAAACAGGTATTGACTTTACCGAAGAATTCTCCTTCATGGTGTATCCAAATCCGAGCAATGGATTAATACACATTGATAAAAGCGATGCAAGTAAAGTTTCCATAACTATCTTCAATATTGTAGGTAAAACAGTGTATTCTGAATCATTTTACACAGAAAACAAAGAGATGGATTTAAACCATCTACCAGCTGGCATCTATTATCTTAATATTAAAACTGCAGAAATAAGTAAGACAATTCAAATTGAATTAAACTAAAATATCTTTTAATACTTTCAAAAAGACTTAGGCTTAAATAAGCCTAAGTCTTTTCTATTAAAAAACATCTTTCGGCAACTAATAAAACCTTTTATTGTTCTTTAAGTATATCTCTAAGAACTGTTCTAAAAGTTTAATTTATAGAATGAATAAATATCAAGAAAAGCAACTTGCAAAAATATTTAGCCCACTAGCCTCGAGCCTTCAAATACCAAAGTTGTTCAAACCTTTTTATCAGGGACAAGGTCATATATTAATGTATCATCGTATACAGCCAGAAAGTAATATTTCACGAATCCATAATCACCTAAGCCTTGAAGTAACTCAAGACCAATTAAGAGAAGCAATAAAATACTTTAGAAAGCGCAATTACGAATTTTTATCTTTAGATCAACTACCTGAACGCTTATCTAAAAAAGATTACAAAAAGCGATTTGTTGTTTTCACCTTTGATGACGGATATGTTGATAACCTAACATATGCCCTGCCCGTTTTCAAAGAATTTAATGTGCCTTTCACTGTTTATATAACTACAGATTTTCCAGATGGCAAAGCCGTTCTATGGTGGTATTTACTAGAAGAACTGTTACTTCAAAAAGATGAAGTTAGTTTTGAGCATAATAATGAAACAATCAATTATCAATGTAAAACTTTAAAAGAAAAAGAATTTATATTCTATAAGCTCAGGGCTATTTTCAATAAAATAAGTCTGGATGAAATAATAAAGTTTTTCAAAAAATACAATATAAATATATACTCAAAAACGAAAGAGTTAGCCCTTAGTTGGAACCAAGTAATTGAGTTAAGTAAAGAAGAACTTGTATCAATCGGAGCTCATACTGTTACACATCCTGCTCTAAACAAACTGAGTTTAGAAGAGGCAAAAAAGGAAATTTTAAATTCAAAAAGCCTGCTTGAAAATAAAACCGGAATTCCTATCGAACATTTTAGTTATCCGTTTGGAAGTAAACATGAAGTTGGAGACAGAGAATTTCAATTAGTTAAAGAATTGGGATTTAAAACTTCGACAACAACCAGGCTTGCTAATATTTTTTCTGAACATTCAGAACATTTAGAAGCATTGCCCCGTCTAACTATAAATTCAATAATGAATAAATATGTTTTAGATTTATTATCTAGTGGTATGTTTCCTGCCCTTAGAAACAAGCTTAAAAAAATTATTGTTGAATGATAATATATCTGATATAATCTTGCCATTTATTTAGCATATGTTCCCATTAATCAAAAACATAAGTTATTACACAGTATTAATAACTAAATTTGAGACCAAATCTAACTCGTTAATAATAGATGGTTATTAACTAAAATAAATTCAATAAATCTGCAGCATGACTCTAAACGAAGTAAAACGTATTGATCTGCCCAAAATTGAAGACCCCCGTGGCAATTTATCTTTTATTGAAGAGTTGAATCACATTCCTTTTAAGGTTGAACGAGCCTATTGGATATATGATGTTCCGGGAGGGCAAATACGAGGTGCTCATGCCTTTAAAGCGCAACAGGAGTTTATCGTAGCAATATCTGGAAGCTTTGATGTGAAACTTGACGATGGCATCAATAAGAATTCTTACTCCTTAAATCGCTCATATTATGGATTATATGTACCAAACATGCTTTGGAGAGAAATGAATAATTTTTCTACTAACTCCTTGTGTCTGGTACTAGCATCAACGAAATATAATTCCGATGATTACATTAGAGATTATGAAATGTATAAGAAATTAATCAATGAAACCCAAAGATAATAGTGTATTCGACTGTTCCGTAATAGAATTACCTAAGATTCATAATAGAGCAGGTAATATTACACCAGTAGATGGTGAACTCGATGTGCCATTTCCAATTCGTAGAGTGTATTATTTATATGATGTACCTGGCGGTGAAGGTCGTGGAGGACATGCTCACTATGAGTTACAACAATTTATAATTGCTGCCAGTGGTAGTTTTGATATCCAAATAGATGATGGCATTAACAAACGCACTATTTTTCTTAATCGACCATACTATGCCTTGCATATAGTTCCAGGAATCTGGAGAGAGATTATGAATTTTTCTTCTGGTTCAATTTTAATGGTATTGGCTTCTCATACGTACGATGAAAAAGATTATATCAGGAATTATCAGGAATTTACGAATTTTAGAAAAGAAATAAAACAATAATATGAAAACTGGTCAGAACGCTGTAATTGACAAAAGTGCCAAAATTGGCAATAATGTTACCATTGGTAACAACGTAGTAATATATGAAAATGTAATTATTGAAGACAATGTACATATCTGGGATAATGCTGTATTAGGAAGAATTCCAATGGGTGTATCTTCTATTTACAGTAAAGTTCAAATTAAATCTGAAGTAACATTAATTAAATCTGGCTGTGTTTTGGGTTGTGGATCTATTATTTATGCTGGAACTACAATTGGAGAGAACACCCTTATTGCTGATAATGTAGTAATTCGTGAGAATACTGTTTTACATGGAGAGAATATTGTAGGGCCAAATAGTTTTATACAAAAAAATTGTGAGGTAGGTAAAAAAACCAGAATAATTCAGCAATCTAGTTTAGCTTCAGGAACTGTTATTGGAGAAAACAATTTCATCAGTTCGGCATTCTGTTGTGTCAGCGATAATACTTTTGGTGTAGAAGGATATTCTGATAAAAAAGTAGGCCCGGTAATTGGCAATGACAATTTAATTGGTCCTTGTGTAACCGTTTTAGATAATATTGAAATAGGAAACAACAATACTATTGGTGCCAACACTCTAGTTACAAAATCTATTGGAAACAACGGAGTGTATATGGGAATCCCCGGAAAACTGAAAAGAAACAAATAAGAAATTGACAAAATAATTTACAATGATTAATTTTCTTAGTTTACAAGATATTAATGCTCAATATGCTGATGAACTTAAAGAAGCAACCAATCGGGTTATTGATTCTGGTTGGTATTTATTGGGTAACGAGTTAAAAGAATTCGAAAAAAACTTTGCTAAATACTGTGGCGCTAAGCATTGTATTGGTATGGCAAATGGCTTAGATGCCCTCAGAGTAATCTTACGTGCTTATATTGAAATGGGACAACTCAGCGAAGGCGATGAGGTGATTGTTCCTGCTAACACATATATAGCTTCGGTTCTTGCTATTTCTGACAATAGGTTGAATCCTGTATTTGTAGAACCAGATCCACAAACCTTTAACCTTGATGCTACAAAAATTGAAGCTGCCATTACCCCTAAGACAAAAGCTATCTTACTAGTACACCTATATGGCCAAAATGCCTATAACAATCAAATAGCAGACGTTTGCAAAAAACACAATCTTAAGATTGTTGAGGATTGTGCTCAGGCCCATGGTGCATATTTTGAAGATAAGAAAGCTGGCAATCTGGGGCATGCTTCAGGTTTTAGCTTCTATCCTGGTAAAAACCTCGGTGCTTTAGGCGATGGTGGTGCAATAACTACCAATGATGATGAACTTGCAAAATGTGTACGTTCTCTCGGAAACTATGGTTCTGAGGAAAAATATAAGAACCAGTATAAAGGTTTCAACTCCAGATTAGATGAAATTCAGGCAGCAATACTAAGTGTTAAACTAAAATACTTAGATAACGAGATTGAACATAGGCGTAAAGTTGCTAACTATTATCTTGAGAATATTAAAAACGAAAAAATTATCCTTCCGAAGGTATTAACCAAAGATTCTCATGTTTGGCATTTATTTGTTATTCGCCATCCAGAACGCGAAAAACTACAGGAGTATTTAACACAAAACAATATACAGACCTTAATCCATTATCCAATACCTCCTCATAAACAAAAGGCATATTCTGAATACAATCATCTAAGCCTTAAAGTCACGGAAAAAATCCATCAGGAAGTTTTAAGTCTGCCTATTAGTCCTGTAATGAAAGATGAAGATATGAAAGAAGTAGTTGAAGTTATTAATTCATACGAAGTATAGGTTTGATTAAAAGACTCTTTAAAAAAGCATCCTCTAACGAATTGCTTAAAACCGGTTTTCTGGTTGGAATTGCCAATTTCATTAAATTAATTACAAGCTTTGTTATAAATAAAGCGCTGGCAAAATATGTAGGAGATGAAGGCTATGCCAAAATCGGGCAATATAAAAATTTCATTGAAATATCCAATCTACTGGCTAGTGGTGGGGCCGACTCTGGTGTTGTGAAATATACTGCAGAGTATAGCGATGAAGAAAAGAAAATTAAGCCTTTCTTATCATCATCGCTGAAATTTACCATTATTACATCCTTGTTATTTGGCCTTGCTATTCTTATCTCTGCCAACTTTCTTGCGGTTCGCATTCTATATATTCCAGAATATACTTACCTCATCCGATTGTTTGGCATCACAGTATTGCTTTTTGCACTGAACACATATTTAATGTCAGTTCTTAATGGATTCGGAGAAGTAAAAAAGTATACAGGGGCAAAAATTTCCGGAAGTATTCTGAGCCTGATATTAACTGGTGGACTAAGCTATTTATATGGTCTGAAAGGTGCTCTTATAGCCCTTACAATTAATCAAGCTGTTCTGTTTTTTATTACTGCAATATTTGTTGCTAAATCAAAATGGTTTAGTATAAAATTATTTCTGCAGAAAATTCAGCTACCACATATCCGAAATTTGTTCAAATACACTTTTATCACATTGTTAAGTGGTATTTTGAATTATGTGGTCATTATGGGGATTCGTACCTATATTATTGAACACGGGAGTTTTGAGCAAGCAAGTTATTGGGATGGCATGTCTTATCTTTCTCTTATGTACATTGGGCTAATTACAGAAACCATACGTGTATATTTTCTTCCAAAGTACTCTAAACTTAAAGAAGATTACAACATAAAAACTGAGATTTTTAAAGGCTATAAAATTATTTTGCCTTTACTGCTTTTTGCCTTTACAATTATATTCTTCCTCCGTAATTTTATTATAGATGTTGTTTATACGCCTGAGTTTGCACCTATGTCGGAGCTATTTTTGCCTAAACTCATAGCTGACTTTTTTCAAATGGGTTCCTGGATGATTGCATACATTATGGTGGCAAAAGCTATGGTTACAAAACTACTATACACACAAGTAATATTTACTAGTTTAAACTTTGGCCTTTCCGTATTGTTCTTTAACCATTGGGGTATAGTTGGGGTTGTATGGGGTACAGTAATAAGATATATTCTCTATACTATTTTTATGGTTATTCTTTTTAGAAGTATTCTATTTAGTAAAAAACCAGAATGATAATCTGAAATTTCAACATGGAAAATAATAAGCCACTAGTAAGTGTAATTATAAGCTCATATAATCATGAAGATTATATAGAAAAAGCCATTGAGTGTATTGTAAATCAATCATACGGATACGAAAACATTGAAATTATTGCCTTCGACGACTGTTCTCCGGACAATACAGGTAAGAAGCTATTGAAACTTAGTAAGAAGTATAATTTTAGCTTCACTCAAAATACTGAGAACAAAGGCTTAGTAAAAAACAGAAACCTTGGATTAAAACTGGCCAAGGGGAAATATGTTTGCGGCTGTGGCTCCGATGACTATTGGCATCTGGAAAGAATTCACAAACAGGTAGAATTCATGGAATCGAATCCTGAATTTGGAATGTGCTATGGAAAAGTATTCTTTGTTAAAGAAGATGATATAACACCCGACCCTCATAACAACTACAAAGGAGGTCATATTTTTAAAGATATTTTACTTCTTAAATACCATATGCCTGCACCAACATATATGATTCGTAGAGATGTATTTGAGGTAGTTGGATTTTATAATGAGAACCTTCGAATAGAAGATTGGTATATGAGCTTGAAAATTGCCGATAAATATGCTATTGGCTTCATGAATGAACACCTCTCCTACTACCGTATTCATGACACAAATGTTAGCAGAAACCTCGATTTAATTTATGATAACCAGTGGCAAATACTCTCTGAATATAAAGACAACCCTCTTTATCAAAAAGCGCTAAATAATTATTATCTCAGGAAATTTTATTTATACTCGAAATTTAGAAAATCTGAAGCATGGAATATATTTTTCAAAGCTGCAAAGAAGTTTTACAAACCAGAGTTTATTCTGGGAGTTAAACAACTATTATTCTACAAAGAAGGAAAGAAAGTAATGTATAAAAGCTAAGCATCATAGAAAAGTAATGCTTTAGCTTATTGTTAGAATAAAATCAATTCAAACAAACGGTAATGTTAAATTCCAGTCTATTTTTGTTTTATTAATAGACTATCTAGTATTGTTGTGAATTTTTTTGCTCCTTTATCATTCAAATGATCAACGTCGTAAAAATCGCAAGCTACGAAACGCTCATCTTGCATGAAGTTATAAAATTCCACATTTTCATAAAGGATATCCAGTTCTTCACATGTCCTCACCATTTTTTTTAGCTTATCAGGATTTAAATAATCCAGATAATCTTTCCAAAGAGGAAAAATTACTAAAGTAACTTCTATCCCTTCTGAATCGCATATTTCAAATATTTCTCTTAACAACTCAACATTATGACAAAAATTCATATTATTATTCTCATGTCGTTCAGCTGTTGGCTTTGCGCTTTCTTCAAGTCTCACCACATCTTCACTTGAGTAGTAAAACCCCCATCCCGATTCTTTGCATGTAATAATATTTCTTCCTGTAGCATGCATAAAAAGTTTCTCAATGTTCTTTTTGAATGGTAAATTGTCTAATTCGAAATAATACTTGTGATACCATTTTTGTTCTGGCGGAGCAATTTTATGATATCGATAATAATTATATTTCCTCCATTTCTCCTCACCTTCATTAAATTTGTGACTAAGTGTTGGATAAGCAACAGGTATAACTACGTGTTTTAATTTTGGCAAATCTTTATAATATTGTTTAAACAAAAGATTATCGAATAATACCGATTGACTAACATATGAAAGATTATATGCTTTGGAAGAAAGATACTCTGGTATGACCCCATAAAAAGTATGTGAAGAACCTAATATCAATGTCTCAATGCTATCGGCTTGTTGTAATAGGTGTTCTCTTTTAAAAGAATAGTCGTTCGGAATTCTTCGAAGCGAAACTTCAATTAAAACAACTATAATAAGTAGGGGTAATAAAAAAAATGTTGTCTTTCTAAAAATCTTTATGCTTTCCATTCAATCGGAATTATAAAATAAAACTATATGCTACTTTATTACTATTAAAATTGTTGGTACACAAACACTTGTTGATTTCCTCCGTAATATGCAATACCTAATATTACTAAGTAAAATGCCAACACTCTAACCCAACGTGGTATCCTATTAACAAACCAATCATATGCATCATTACCTTTTTCTATATTATACTCATACAATAACACTGTGAGTATTCCAAGAAAGGCTACAACGAGATCGATTCTGGAAGGACCTAAGTTATAGCCAGAGAATTGGAAGTTAATTCCTTTAAACATATTGCTCAATATGTACCCTACCTGATCTAATGACTTTGAATAAAAGAATAATAGTGAGAAACTATAGAACAAGTATACAAGAACACGACTAACTAAAACATTTACTTTTTGTGGTATTTTTTTCGCTATCGCTAATCTTTTTCTTTTTGTAAGAAACTCGTAATTAATAGCTAAAGCTTGCAAGAAACCCAACACAATAAAAGTCCAATTTGCCCCATGCCAAACACCAACTACTAAAAAAGTGATTAAAACTCCATACATCGAGGCCCACTTTTTCCATTTTCTACGTTTAAAAATAATCTGCATAAAAATAAAATCGTTACACCATGAAGATAAAGATATATGGTATCGTCTCCAGAAATCGGAAACTGATTGAGCAAAAAATGGTCTTTTAAAATTTTCCATGAGATTAAACCCAAACATCTTGGCAACACCCAAAGCCATATCAGTATATCCCGAAAAGTCGAAATATAAATGAATGGTTTGAAGAAGAAATAACAATATTAATGGGATTCCTGTGTACTCTTCAGTATTTCCATAGATATTATATACCATTGTTCCTAAATTATTAGCAACAACAACCTTTTTAAAAGCCCCCCATAACAATCGCCGGAGACCAATAACTATATCGTCATAAGAAAATTGGCTATCTTCTCGAATTTCCTTTAGAAATCGGTTCGACCGCTCAATAGGACCTGAAATAAATTTTGGAAAGAAAAGCGTGAAACTTAAGAAAAATCCTAGATGATGCTCTGCTTTCTCTTGCTTCTTATAAACTCTGATTAAATAACCTATTCCCTGAAATGAAAAGTATGAAATACCCAAAGGCACAATAATATTTTCAACAAAAGGAATGCTGGTTTGACGAGCAAAAATATGTACCAGACCATTTATATTCTCAATAACAAAATTGATATACCTAAAAAATATAATTCCTCCTATATCTAGCCAAATAAGTATAAAATAAAACCATTTACGCTTTCTGGCCGACTCTGTCTTTTCCAATAATAATCCACCACCATAGTTAATAAATGAAAATAATAAAGGATATACAACATATATAGCTGAATACGCATAAATAAAATACAAGCTAAAAACACTTATGACCAACCACTTATACTGCTTATCAACTAAATAATAAGAAATAAGTGATAAGATTAAGAAAATTAAGAAACGATATGAATAAAACTCCATTTAATAATATATTTGATGAATGATTGGTATATCCAATTCTATATTTTTTAGTTGAATTAGGAGAAAAGAAAAGTAGTAAAAAACCTCCATGTAGAAAAAAAATATTGATTAATTACCTTCTAAGGTATTTGAACATATAATTATAATACATCGAATAATAAGCCTACTCATTACATAATCCCTTAATTTTCTATTGCCTAAAACTCATATATTTAAAATGGATTTGCTAAGTTTGTATTAAACTTAGATGCCATGAAGAAGTTATTCCTTATTCTAATTATCAGCCATAATTTATTATCTTCAAACGCTACTAATTATTATGTTTCAAATTCCGGGAATAACGGTAATTCAGGTACATCTGAAGGAAGTGCATGGCAAACAATAGCGAAATTAAATAGTGAAATGGCATCACTACAACCTGGTGATAAAGTACTATTTAGAAGAGGAGACGTATTTAGAGGCACCTTAAACATAAGTGCATCAGGCAGTTCATCAACTCCAATCACCTTTGGAGCATACGGAAATGGAGATATTCCCGAAATAAGAGCTTCATCTGAGATTACCGGCTGGACAAATTATTCAGGTAATGTTTGGGTTGCTAATTCCACCAATACTGAAATGATTAATAATTTTATTAATAATGGTAATATTCAACCTTTAGGACGGTATCCGAACAACGAATTCTTAACCTATGAAAGTCTTGACGAGTCAGCAATTTTTGATAGCGATCTTGGTTTTGGTGATGGTCATTGGAACGATGCCTATGCTGTTATTAGGAATACTGCCTGGACCTACCATACGGGGCATATTTCATCTCAATCAGGAGGCACAATTTCACTTTCAAATACCATCCCAGATCATTGGCTAACAAACTTTGGGTATTTCTTTCAAAATCATATCAACACATTAGATTTTAATGGTGAATGGTGTCATGATACTATTAATGATGTTCTTTATTACTATTCAACTACAGATCCTAATTCACAACAAATTGAGATATCGACATTTAATAATTGTATATACTTAGACAATGTCGATTACATTACCCTTGAAAATATTAAATTAGTTTTCTCAAACACTAATGCTCTATATGTAAGCCAATGTAGTAATATAACCATCCAAAATTTATCTATTGATAATAGTGGAGTAAACGGAATGCAAATCGAGAATAGTCCTAATGTATTAATTCAAAACAATACTATTAGGAACTCTAATAACACTGGAGCAGAGTTTAATGAATCCGACGATTTAGTCTTTACTAACAATAAGGTATTAAGATCTGGCCTACTTCCAGGCAGAGGTGTTAGTAACACAAACAATTATGATGGATTAAAAGTATGGGAACTTTCAAATGCCCTTATTGAATACAATTGGATTGACAGTGTTGGTTATAGTGGAATTGACTTCTTTAATACAGTTAATGCTAAATATAACTATAATTATATTTCTCATGCTTGTATGTCGTTAGACGATGGAGGTGGTATATACACTTGGAAAAACCAGGCCTACAACGAAATACGGGGGAATATAGTCGGAGACATACTTGGTGCTCCCGAAGGTACTGACTATGAATATTTGGATGGTCATGGTATTTATATAGATGATAATTCAAAAGATATCCTTATAGAATCAAACACTGTCTTTAATTGTAATCTTGGGATTTTCTTGCATAGCGCTTTTGAAATTATTGTGCGCAAAAATACCGTGTACAACAATAAAATTGATTTAGCGCTTTATTTAGGTCATGGAGCTCCTATTACTGATTGCTCCATCAAAGGCAATGTGCTGGTATCAAACAAATGGTATGATGAGTCTCTTAATATTGACCAATGGCCAGTACGAATGCAATACGTTTTGTTTGGGTTAAACGAATTTGACAGTAATTATTACATAAATCCTTTTCATAATCAGGTAGTCTATTATTATACAGATGCAGAACAATATTATTCTACTGTTGAAGAATGGCAAACTTTAGATGGGGGGCTAAATGATAAAGGATCGCCTATCACATTTGAGGAATCGGGCTTAACCAATGAGGACGATTTGATTTTATTTAGATATAATGCCTCTAAAGCTCCATTAAATATAACCCTTGAAGATTTATATGTGGATAAAGACGGGGATTTTGTGACAGGAGAAGTAATAATTGAACCGTATTCATCTATTATATTATTAAAAGTCAATATTGAATTACTTAGTATAGAAACTACCCCTGCTGGAAATACTGATTTTTGTCCTACTAACGAACAAATGGACTATACTACTATTGGAACACCCTCAGCAGACACATACGAGTGGCATCTTACTCCATCGATTGCTGGTTCTATTGAAGGCACTGGGAAAACAGGCACTGTAACTTGGAACGAACAATTTTATGGTAATGCCAATGTATATTTTATAGCTTATGGCCCAAATGATTTTAAAGCTGTTTCCCCGAAATTTGTAGTTGAAATGAGACCTCTGTTAGAAATTGATGCAATACCAGATGGTCCAATTATTCTACCATTAAATAGTGCCAACACAACATATTCAGTCCCTGAAGTTAATGGGGCTAAATTTTATAACTGGACAATAATTCCTGATAGTGCAGGAACAATTAATGAACAATGGAATGCGGTTACGATTGACTGGGAACTGGAATTTCAAGGTGATGTACAAGTATTTGTTAATGCTGAAAACGACTGTGGCCCTGGAATAAATACAGAGCCACTTATTGTTAATATATCTGACCTTGATCCAGCATTCGGTGTTAAAAAAGCTTTTACACCAAATTATGATGGAATTAATGAACTTTGGGAATTGCCTTTTGTTTTAGACTATCCAGACGCTGTAATTAAAATATATAATAGAAGCAATAAACTAGTTATACAATACACAGGGACAGACCCGCACTGGAATGGCGCCGATCACTCAGGGACTCCTTTACCAATGGGAAATTATCTATATGTCATTGATTTAAGAAATGGAGGCGAACCTTTAGTAGGCTATGTTTCATTAATCAAATAGCTTATTCTATACTAGAATAAATTTAATTATCAAAACTCGAATAAAACAAAATGACATATGTCTGGCAAATTATTCATACTAATAATCTCTTTGTTCTTTTGTTCATTATTTTCAAAAGCCCAAGAACAATATATCTTTAATCAAACACAAGTTCGGTTTAATCCATTCCTTTATAATCCAGCACAAGCAGGATTAAATGGATTTGGTAATTTCTCATTCTCTGTCAGGCAAAATATTAAGCGAATAGATGGCGCTCCCCGAACCCAAATAATAAGTTTTCATAACAGGCGAAGCGCCGCAGAAATCGGTCAAAGAAAACTTGGATACAATACAGAGAATACCCGAATAGGTTATGGCGTTTATTTCTACAATGATTCTGAAGGACCATTTCGCAATCAGGGACTTGCAGGGGCATTTTCATATCACATTCCATTAAATACAAAAAGCACTGAACAAATTTCTTTTGGCATTGGTCCGAGTATATCCTATTCTTCTATCAACACAAACAACCTTGATGTTTATGACGATCCCTATTTGCTATTTTCTAACTGGAAAGGTGCATCTCCCGATTTTTCAGCAGGATTTCAATACCGTGGACAATATGCATCTTTGGGTTTCTCTTCAATAAACCTTTTTCAAATTCCATTTAAACTGGGTGATAATATTACACAAATTGAAAAGAAAAGACAATATTTTATTAATGGTAGTGGACGATTTAGTGTAAATTACAACAACATAATCATCGAACCTGGATTCCTCTTATACTCCAATAATGGAGAGTTCTCAGATATCTTAAACAATTTCGATATTAATGCTAAGGCCTATATTGACATGTTTGTTATCATGGCAGGTTATAGAAACAATGCCGGATTATCGCTAGCCGGGACTATGCAATTTGAGTATTTCTTTGGTGGCATAGCTTATGATATACCCTTTTCTAAAACAACCACAATTAATTACGGTGCAATTGAATTATTTGTTGGAATTAACTTTGGCCGAGGTAGAAACAAATTTGGAGATAACCGATACTTTTAATTCTTACTTTTATTAATAACCATTTCGAACAAACTAATATACTTCTTAGATATCATATCCCAGGTAAACTGAGTCCTAAGCTTTTCAAAAGCTTTCTGTGTTCTATCGCTCATACCTTTGGTATCAGAGAAGGCTTCATTTATTTTAAGGGCAAGGTCGTCTGAATTATTTGATTCAAAGAAGAGTGTTTCTTCAGCATCAAAAATTGCTTGATTTTCAGGAATGTCACTACAAACCAGAGGAGTTTCCATAGATGCTACTTCAAGTAGCATTATTGACATATTCTCGCTATAAGATGGAAAAACAAACAGCTTAGAATCTTTTATATAACGAAGAAGTTTTTCTTTGTTTTTTACCAACCCAAGATACTCAACATCAAGCCCGTCAGATAATTCCATGACCTGATTCTTATAATCAGGCATTTGATTCAAATCGCCCAATACTATTAGCTTACCTGTATACGAGATGGTTTTTAGAGCTTTTAATAAGAGGTGTAAACCTTTAAGCGGTATTATTCTTCCAGCGGCAAATAGTATATAATCGCTATATCCGCATGAATCTTTTGCAGGAGCAAGATTAATATCGATACCATTGGGAATGTATTTTACACTTTTTTTTGTAAGCTTAGAATAAACTTTTTGTAATGGTTTTGCAACCGTTGTTATCTGATTCGCAAACAAAAACACTATTCTTTCATTGATTGAGAAAAACAACTTTACATAAAACGGCCATTTTTCTGCAATTTGTGGTCTGGCATGGGATGTACACACAACTTTATATTTCATCCGTAATAGTGGAAGCATAAATGCTCCATCGATATGATGAAGATGGATCAAATCGTATTTAGCACGAAACAAAGCATGAAAACAAGATTTAAGATAATAAACGAAAATATTAAGTTTTTTTATTCTGCTTTGCTTAAACACTATTTGATTATATCCCGCCTCCTCATTTATGCCATTTTCACTAGTATGACTATTTACAGCATATACAGAAAAGTTAAACTCATCCTTCATTTGCTTAATAAGGTTCTCACCAACAGTAGCAGCTCCCCCAAAGGCAGGAAGACCTTTAAGCCCTATAACGGCAATTTTTGGATTCTCATTCATTTATTAGAGTTAAAATAATTTAGAAATCATTGTATTTAGGTTGGTCAAAATAATCATCATGCAATTTACGCTTCTATATAATTCTATACCTTTCTATAAAGCTTTATCCAATACCAGATTAAATAATTCGCAATTTAGATTTCCAGCATCTTCATATTTCTAACCAAAATATGAAGATGAGCATAGTTAAATACTCAAGTATTAACGATTTAAATTAATCTGAAAATTCTTCTTATCAATAATTGCAATGGTATCAAGTATTAAGCCAATAGCAAATGACAATAATGCAAATAACATTAATCCTGATGCTAGAATTGCCGATGGAACTTTATAAACGTACTGCAATTTTATGTATTCAATAATAACCGGTGTTCCAATAATTAATGCTATTAATGTAATAATTGCAGCAATAGTTCCAAAAAACAAAAATGGTTTATAATGTCTATATAAATTGAAAATTGTCAATATCACCTTACGCCCATCACTAAAAGTATTTAATTTAGAATAGCTCCCATCCGGTCTTTCTTGAAAATTAATAGGAATTTCTGCAATTCCTAATTTGTTATTTAATGCAAAAATTGTCATTTCAGTTTCAAGCTCGAAACCAGTGCATAAAACAGGATAGTTTTTAATGAATTTTTTATTAAAAACTCTATAACCAGTCATGATATCCTTCATTTTAGCTCTAAACAACCTATTTATCAACCCCCTAACAATATTGTTACCAAATTGATGAAACGATCTGCTATTTTCAGCCGCATATGTACCATTAGTAAGTCTATCTCCAATCGCCATATAGCATTCACCATTCTCAACCGGTGCGAGAATCTTTTTAACCTCAGAAGCAGGATATGTATCGTCACCGTCTACCATTATATAGATATCAGCATCAATCTCCCTGAACATTCTTCTAACCACATTAGCTTTCCCTTGAGCATATTCCCGGCCAATAACTGCACCTGAACTTTCTGCATTTTTAATAGTATCGTCAGTAGAATTATTGTCATAAACATAAATCGTAGCTTCAGGCAGTTCTCTTTTAAAATCTTCCACTACTTTCTTTATTGTTATTCCTTCGTTATAGCAAGGAATTAATACAGCAATATCCATATTAATGTGGGTTTATTATTACTTTATGAAAACCAAATTATAATATTTTTTCTCTATATTAGATTTTTTTTGATGAAAGAAAGAAATAGGACTATACTTCGTTATTTTTATCTGACATAGAACCTTCATTAATTATATAACTCATGGGAATTATTAGTAACACCTTTACAAGGTTAAATCATATAAATAATAAGATTGATAATTGGGTATTGAATATCCCTGTTAGTAAACTCAATCTGTATTCATATATCTTCATTGCGATTTTAGCCTTAGTTGTTGGTAATTTGAGTGGATTATTCCTCGAGGCAAGCATGTTTGACGAAGATTTTTTCGGAGAACTTGGCAGACACTTTTCAGAACATAATAATTTTAATGGAACACTTAGAAGAGCACCTATCTATCCTCTATTTTTAGGAGTCATCATTAAATTATTTGGATATAGCAACTATGTTTTTATATTTTTCCAATCCTTTATTCTGGCAGGATTAGGGGTAGTATCTTATTATGTCACCCTGAAAATCATTAAGTCCTGGAAGGCTTCACTAATAACAGGAATTCTGGTTGTTATACATCCTATGAATTTTCTATATGTTTCAAAATTAATGGTTGAGTTGCCTTTTGCCTTATTGTTTTTACTAATGATCTGGTTTGCTTATCGTTCAATATCAAGATCCAAAAATGTTGACTATATTGCCTTCGGCATTTTCGCAGGTCTTTCAGCATTGTGCAAATCAGTTACATTATTATATCCTCTTTTCTTTTTCTGTTGTGTTCTCCTATTAATCCTTTTTAAAATTGAGAATTTCAGATCTATATCCAAAATCTCTATGTTAAAGTTACTTGTAATACCGATGTTTTTTATGATGATAACTTTATCACCTTGGACTATTCGAAATTACATTAATACCGACTCCATAATTTTGGTTTCAAAGGGTGCCGGGTTCGAATTTTTAAGAGGTGATTATTTGGCTCAGGAAAATGCATTTTTAAATTTAAAACAGACCAACGAGGAAATATGGGAGAAATTTTCCGTGGAATATGAAGAGATATTATCCCGAAACAATGCCCACACATCAGCAGAAGCAAATAAAGTACTCGATGAAAGAATGAAAACCGAAATTTTAAGCAATCCACAAAAATTTATAATCAAAATTTTAAAGCAAATTCCAGCTTTTTGGTACCGCGGAGGCTCTTTAGCCAAATCGTTAATTTTTCTTGTATTTGCTATTCCCATTTTAATTATCTCATTAATAGGTTTCTTTAAGAGTAAAAACACTTCTATGATGGGATATGTAGTAGCTGCATCTGTTATTTATTTTAACCTGATATATGCTTCCATATTAGCCATAGCAAGATATAGTATGCCTCTTTATACTCCAATGATTATTCTTGCAGTAATGGGAATGCATGCAATTTTCAAAAGAAAATCTGAAAAATATAATAACGCATAACTGCGTTATTAGGATTACTCAATAATATACCAGAGATTATTATACATACCAATTCTAGCCAATCGAAAAGCTATTCACCAAAGTATTTAAGGTTATTTACAAGTAAACACTCAGGTAGCTAAGAATAAAAGACATTGGCAGCAAAGCAAAAGCTTAGAAAAGAATTAGAGAAAGAGAATATTTTGTGACGAGTAATTTAATTGCTTCCTTTTAAACACTCTTATTATTAATTTAACGACTTTTTGAGGTTGATATTAGTCCTGATTTTCTGATGATTAGCTAGCAAAGAAGTTTACTTACTGCAATAACATTTCCACGTAACCTTTTCTATTACTTCCATAGTCGTTATTATACTATCTTAAAATATGAAGTATATAAAGAAATGCACATGAATAGGGATGGTTACAACCAACTTGTCAACTTTTTTAATATCTAATGATATCCCTAATATTATGAACTTCTGATTTTGTTGGCAAGAATATTATAAACAGATTTATAGAAGTATTTTATATCTGTTGTAAAAGGATGCTTTGATTTTTCATCCATATAAATAACTTCAGCCTCAATGTTCTGATGCTCATCTGGCATACATAAAGCTACATATGGAGGGAAACAACCAGGCGTATGATTTATTCGAGCTCTTTGCACTTCTTCGGGAAGTTCATTAAAACGAGCCTGACTTAATGGACGAACTCCAACAAGTTTCATTTGGCCTAAAATCACATTAATAAATTGTGGCATTTCATCAAGCCAAAGTTTTCTCATGAATTTGCCCCATGAAGTAAGTCTGAAATCATTTGCTGGTTTTCCAACTTCATTATATCCATTTTGTTTTACAACAAAACTCTGAATATACTCTGAATATGGATGCATTGTACGCATCTTATAAACTCCCACCATCTTTCCATTCTTTCCAATTCTTCTAAGCTTAATTAGCGGATGGTAAGAAGGTATATTCTTTGATGGCTCATGAGTTTTCATTGCAACATAGTACAATTTTCCATTTATTATTTTATAGTCGATGATATCAAATCCAGAATATACTAAACGTCCAAGCATTTCGGCTTTTGACATTACATGGTATGAGTCTTTTGTTAAGAATTTATAGATATTTTCCGTACCAATTAATCTAGGAAATACTCTATTTAAAACAAAATCAATCGTATAAGGAAGTTTCCAAAAAGACTTAAATCTATTTTTAAAACGAATTTTTCTTTCAGAGTATGTTTCAACACATCCTACAAATAATCCTGTATCAGGAAGTAGTTTATGAACAGCAATAAGGTAATTTTTAACAGACTTAATTTTATTAACAGGTTTTAAATTCACAACAGCCCTAAGGTTATCAATATTCTTTTCATTAACGTAAGTCTCATCCCCTAGAGATAATAAAATTCTGTTCTTTTCCCCAAGATTTATCTGACTGTCAATAAAATCAAAAATTTCACAGTTGCCTGTACCTTCAATAATTATCTTCTTTAGGTTATTACCAGCATGCAGCCCGTGATCCTGAGCATTTGCCTTTTTGGGCTTAACTGAGTTATGAATATGGAAAGTTTTAATATATTGTTCCATGTTATATAATACTTTGGTTGAAAATTTCATAAGCAAAGAAACATTTATAATAAATATAAATCAAGGAAGTATTTATGAATGCACTGTATTTTATGACGAATAGATTTATTCTCAGCTTAAACAATTTCCATGGATGAAATGAAATGAGGTAAGCATTAAAAACAAAGGGCATCTACCCCATCTACCTATCTAAATATTTAACTCAAAAATCAATAACTTTGAAGGAACTTTTTAGTGTAATTATGTAATAACCTAAGGTATATGTGTGTTTTGGCGCGATTTTTGTTAATGCGAAATGCTGTTCACTTCTGATTAAGTACAAAGGTTAAACAATGAAAATTGCTTCAATCTGAAAAGAAAAACACCACCAATCACAATAACAATCAATAGATTACGGGTTCAACAGAAGCTTTTTGTCTTCTCAAATAACAAATCGAAAACTTAACAAATTAAATATTTAAAAGTTGGTTTTCAATACATACTGTTAAAGATTCAGCAATTAAGGTTTTAGTTAAATCGAATGCATATTCCCTTCCTAGAGAAAAACATCTGTATTGTTAGAACCTAATCCAAAACTTTAAGTAGAAAAATTACTTATTAGAATACAATTTAAGTAAATTAGTTAAAAGAGTACTGTTAATACCACAAACCTTAAACTAATGACTTTATTTAGGAGAAATAAATACAAGATTATCCTTAGTGTAGTGTTTTTGTCTTCCTCAATACAATTATCGATTGCTCAATTTGACACCTTAAATCTTAGTTTAAAAGACTCAAGCTATGCTTTTACAAATCTTTTTACTGACGATGCTCCACTTGAACTTATAGTAAAACTAGATTTAAAAAAATTCCAGAAAGAAAAGGCTGACTCAAAATATCATCCTGCAGAATTAATAGCATACCTAGATGATTCATTAATTTTAAAAAAACAAGTTAGAATGAAATCAAGGGGTATTTTCCGTAAAGATCATTGCTCTGTTCCACCGTATTGGCTCAATTTAAGGCGAGAAAAAGATAAATCTGACAGCATAAACATTAATGAAAAATACAAAGTTGTGTGTCATTGCAATTACAGCTCAGTTTATGAAGAATATCTTTTAAAAGAATACCTGGCCTATAGAATTTATAATATCCTCACAGAGTATAGCTTTAGGGTTCGCCTGGTCAGATTCACTTATGTAGATACTGGCCGAAAGAATAAAACCTATCAACGCTGGGGATTTATAATTGAAACAGCCGACTTGTTAGCTGAAAGACTAAATGGTGTTCAGTTGAAGCTAAATTCTATTGGTATGTATTACACTGATAATCAAATCACAAATTTGCTTTGCATTTATGCGTATTTGATGGGAAATACTGATTGGTCGATTGCTGGAAGACATAACATTAAGCTTATTAAAATAATGGATGATAGTAAACCTGCACTTATTCCAATACCTTATGATTTCGATTATACTGGTTTTGTAAACACCTCTTATGCAATACCTGCAGATGGCACTGGAATTCAAAATGTTAGACAAAGAGTTTATATCGGGCCTTGCAGAGATATCCTAGATTATCAAATTGCCGCTCAGAATATTCAATTAAAAAAAGATGAAATTTTCTCCTTAATTGATAGTTTTGAATATCTTCCTAAAGGAGTTAAACTTGATTTACAAGGTTTTCTTACCGAATATTTTAATCTTGTGAAACGAAATGAATTTTTTAAATATTATATTGATATAGATTGTCGCGAAAAAAATGTTGCTGAAGAATAATTAGTGTTTATTGAACTCATACAAATTTCTCTTGCGGTAACAGGCCATTGGTGGTTATCCTGAATACAAAGCTCTTCTTTAATCAAAAGACTATTTATCTGAAAACAATATTGTTTACATTCAATGCCTTCTGCATATTCATAAAGGTAAAAGCATAGATTTTATAGGTAAAAGTACAATAATTAATCCGCGACCATCCAACGATAGGCATTAAGCAATAATCGATATTAACGGTAAAACTCCCCCCACCATTTCATTGTTTTAGTTACCTAAAGAAAAATACACTTTACCAGTTTTTCCTGCATCTCCACCTAAATTGGCTACCTAAGCTTCGATTTGAGCTATAATTTTGAAGAAAAAAAATGATTGCTTTAACCATCATATTATTTATACTCATAGTTATTGTAGGTCTACTTTTAATGCCTATGAATATAGTAGTAAATACAGAGAAAAAGCTATTCTACATCTTAATTCCAGGATATTTCAAAGTTTCTGTTCCTGCCCTTGAGGATATTTCAACCGGGATTAAAATGAGAGTATTATTTTTCAATTTTAGAATAAAACCAAAAGTAAATAAATCAAATACGGAAAGTAAAAACACGTCGAAAAAGAATAAAGGAAGATTAAGAAAGCCTTTCCTGTTATTCCAAAAAACAATAAAAAAATTCACTATTAAAAAATGTAATGTAAATATCGACACAGGTGATTTTCCTCTAAATGCTCAATTAATTCCTGTCGCAAGCATGCTTAGTAATAATAACATGAATTTTCAAATAAATTTTGAAGATAGAAATGAACTTGATATACACATAATTACCAGAATAGGAATTTTAATAGGAACATTTTTAAAACACAGAATAACAACAAATTAAAATTAGAAATCATGGAAGCAAATTTTGAACAATTATTAGACAAACTATCAGACCACGTAAAAGAAATGGCACAATCTAAAACCATTATTGGTGATGAATTTAAACTTGGTGAATTCACCTGCAAACCGGTTGTAAAAATGGGTGTTGGATTTGGAACAGGCGGAGGAAAAGGCGACGACGAGAAAACAAAATGCAAAGGTACTGGTACTGGTGCTGGTGCAGGCATTGGAATAGCTCCGGTTGGTTTTTTAATATCAAGAGGTGATGAAATTTCTTTCGTAGCAACCGATAAGAAAAAAGGTCTTCAAACAATATTCGAAAAAGTGCCAGATTTAATGGAGAAGATTATTGAAATGAAGAAACAAAAAGAAAAAGAAGAGAAGAGTAAAGGGAAATAGATTTGGTTTTATGTAAATTAGCTCTGTTAAGAGGTTGTTAGAGATTAGTCTCTGTTTAGGCTGTTTCTGGCAACCTCACTTTTTTTCTGATTATTTCAACCTAAAAATATGGACAAAAAAAATCCCCGAATTAACCGGGGATTCTAAAATATTTCTTATCGATTGCTAGAAATCCATATCCATTCCATCGCCATTCTCATTATTACGGGGTCCGTTCTTCTTATCATTTTTTTGATTCAGGTTCAGATTAAGAGATAAGACAAACATCGGGCTTTTTCGATGCCCTTCAGAGTAAGTAATTGTACTGCTCTTGTTCTCAACATTTTCTGCTATTATTGTCTCTGCCCGTCCTCGTGTTGAAAAAATATCATCTACTCGAAAAACAACGGATAGCTTCTGATCAAAGAAAGATCGTCGAATTGCAGCTGAAGCCCAGTACATTTCTTTACGGTCGGAATATAGCGATTTTCGAGGACTTCTATAATTACCCATTAATTGTATTCTGGTTTTTGAATTTACAGTAAAATTATTAGTGAATGTAACTCTTGATTCAATACTACTGGCTGTAGCTGACATATCATCTACCGTTCCTTTTTCTTTATTCTGGTAAACAGTAACAACCGGATTGACATACCACCATTGTGCAAACTTTACATTTCCTCCAAGCTCTGCTCCAATTCTCTCCTCCACACCTATATTTTCCATCTTGCGTACTAGTAAAGTATCATCGATTGTAGTGTATATTCTTTCGATTTCATCTTTTGTGTGACGGTAGAATGTTTCCAAAGCTACAAACTGTCTACCCCATGACTTTTGATAATTAAGTTCAATATCAGAAGCATTCTCTGGCTTAAGCTCCGGATTAGCAACAAATGCCGAATACCCATCGTTTAATGCGGGAAATGGATTAAGGTAGTAATCTCGAGGTCTGTTTATTCGTTCACTATAATTGACTTGTAAAGTATGACCATTCTTCCATTCTTTAGATATTGCTGCAGAAAGATAATGACCAAAATATTCATAAATAAAATTACTTGAATCTTTAGTTGTTTTAGTAATCCGATTTGTATTTTCGCCTCTTAGTCCTACACTATATCCTAATCCAAATATTTTTCCTTTGGCCAGTGCCCATATAGCATTGATATTCCGAGAATATTCCGAATTATTATCGAACTCACTATTTTTTGACCAATTCTGGCTTCCTTCATCGTATAAAAACCTTGTATATTCTTTATTACTTTCATCGATACGTAAAGTATACCCTGCCTCAATCGCTAACTTATCAGATACAGGTAACGAATAATTAATTTCCAACCGTGTACGATTCGCTTTTTCGGTTGTTATAGCTGCTTCATTGTTCAGAGCAGGATAAATTTGCTTCCATGTATTATCTGAGCTGAAAAGATCCATACCATCATCAGTAGAGCCTTTGCGAATTTGATGCATGAAATCAATGGTTAAAAAATGGTCTTTATTTCCGCCAAAAACTTGTTTGTCTCCAACATTTACCTGCCAGGTTTCAGGCTGAGCAGTATAACCAGTGTGTGATAGTTGAAATGAGCTAGTAGCGGAATTTGTAGTTTTTATTTGTGAATTAAAATCTCGCGCAAATTTAAAACTATTATAACTACCTCCCAGAGACAATGTGTTTGCATCACTTAAGAAGTAATCTACTCCACCTTTAAGTGAAAAATTGCTATGTTGCCTTTGCCCGGTTTTATCTGTATGTATAAAGCTGGATTGGGCTAAAGAATCTATAATTTCCCTGTTATCGAATGTTTCAAAGCCCATCTGAAAATCACTGTAGTCAGCTCCGGCATAAAGGGTGGCTTTCTTCATGCGATATGTATAATTAGCACTGATTGAAGCCATAGGACTAGATCCAAGTGAACCATTTAACACTAATGAATGTCCTTTAAGTTTACCCTTCTTGGTTATAACATTTATAATCCCGGCGGTTCCATCAGGATCGTATTTTACCGATGGATTTGTGATAATTTCAATTTTATCTATTGCACTTGCAGGAATTTGTTTCAAAGCATCGCTACCTGATATTGGACTCTGCCGGCCATCAATTAAAACTGTAAATTCACTACTACCACGCACCGACACATTCCCTTCCATATCTGTTTCAATAGAAGGCACATTCTCCAGTGCCTCAACAGCAGTACCGCCTTGTGCTAACGGATTCTTACTTACCTCTACTACTTTTTTATCAATTTGGTAGCTAACAAATGGCCTTTCCCCAACAACTTCAATTTCATCTATTCCAACATTTGTTTGATGTAATAGTAATTCACCTATATTGTAAGATTCGCTACCAGGCTTAAGCATAATTTTATTTACAAATTGTTTCTTGTACCCAATAAAATCTGCTGTCAGATAATACATTCCAGGATTCTTGCTGGTAATTTCAAACGAGCCATCTGCCTTAGAAATAGTTCCTGCTACTAAAGAAGAATCAGGCATATTATAAATTACAACATTTACATATTCAAGTGGTTGTTGAGTTTCTTGTTCCAGTACTTTCCCATAAACAGTATAACTACCTGTTGGTGGCTGTGCAGTTGCTGCACCTAATGTGATAAAGAACATAATCACTGCCCAAATTTCTTTTGTAAGCTTCATTAATTTATTTTCTATTTATTCAAATTTATTGTGGATTTGACACCAAACTTTCACAAAACTTGCAAAAGTATTCTTTATTTTCTTGAAAATTAACTATTAGTTCCACTTTGACACATTCGAAAAACCCACCTATTTTCGCCCATAATCCTTAAAAGGAAAAGGTAATTTATTCTCCTTTCACCCTTTAGTACCCAGATAATAAAGGAGAAGAAAATGGTGGCTTGTTTAGTTGAGAAAAGTAGAATTAGTATCTCGGTATTAATAATTAAAGCTTTTGTTTATTTTGAATAACATTAGTTCTCTTCAGTAGTTTTGCTGTTGATTAATTATTTATTCCGCACAATATTTCCTGAACCTTTGCACATTTTTCATACTCCTCACTGTTTCTCCATAGAGCAAGTAATTTAATTAAAAACTCTCTATTGGAAATATACGGGTGATGGCGATCAAGTATTAACTTTCCAGAAATAGTTTGCTCAATACAATCTTCGAAATGTGCTTTTTTAGCAGATAGATTATTTGTATCTAACTTAAGGTCTTCAAATGTTCCTATAAGACTTTGCTTATTATTCTTGTGAAAATCTATTAGAGTATTATAAAGATTCAGAAATGAAAAGTTCTTAGAAGTTAGATCCTTATTTTGCTGATTCAGAATTCTTATTGTTTGCAATAATTCTGGTGTGACATTTGTATTACTATCAACCCCATCAATTGCTTCGCTATTAGCACGAACAACATTTGCATTTGTCTTAACAGTTTTTTGTAAAAACATTAATAATTCCCACACTGTCATTCTTTTAAATTCATCCATGTGCCTAAGTATTTATTATCTTATACTAGTAACACAGGTGTGGGCATAAGAGTTTATTGTTTCTTTCTAAATAAGAATAAAATTAGATTGCACATATTTCTATTATTTCTTCCAGAATAAAAATCGCCTAAAAGCACTGTGAAATTTAGGGTTTAAAGACTCCTTACTTTTCCTCATATACTTTAATATTTTAGCGCATTCTTCGTATTCCTCTAATTTAAGAAGTGCTTCATATATTTCCTCTGCAGTCTCTTTATCATCAAGCCAATAGAAATGTCTGTCGGTATTAAACTCTCCTTTTTCTATTAATGTTAGATATTGAGGTTCTGTATCTTCTTCCGAATTTTGAACAGTAGTCTCTTCGCTAGGAGCATTCTCTTTTGAAGGTAAGCTATACATATCTCCCAGGCCAATTATTTTCTTATGCAATTCTAATAACTGTAAATTCTCATCTGACAGCTCCTTATTTATTTTTCGAAGAGCAATAATTTCTCTCGAATTTTCAGTATTTGAATCTAATTGTTTTTCTTCGATACTATTTATCGTATTTCTATTATGCTTTATGAGCATAATATTTTCTCTGGTTTTCTCTCTAATCGATTCGAGGAATTCCCACAATGTTGTATTTGCTAAACCTTTCATTTTTACCCCCTTTTGATAATCGTTTAATTTGAAACTCAATTCAATTTATCTTTGTCTCTCTGTATTCTTTTACCTCATTTGCAGCGAAGTGTTTAATATATTTGACAAACTATTAGTCGCTTTCCACCAAATATCATTATCTGATAAGTCGAATTGAAAATAACCCCTTGCCTATATACTTATTTCAAAACAATATAAATATTAGAAAGACTTAATACCTTCTAAACCCACTATGAAAGGCTTTTACAGCACAAAACAACAATAAAATATATTTGCTGAGTTTTTAATAAAAAAAGTGGACTTAAAACACAATACAATAATTCATAATATTATCAGTTAAAATTAGTAATGCAATTTTCAATAGGTTTTATAGATTTGCAAACCTAAGCCATAGCCGCATGAAGAAAAGTCTATTGTTACTAATATTCAGCTGTTTCCTATTTCAAGGTTTCTCTCAGAATATTGTTACCGATTCTGTATTTATTACTTTCAAGCCAGATACTCTCCTACCCTTTAAGCTCAACATTTCTAAAATAACCGACAATAGAACAGTTAGTCCGAAATTTGTAAGTTACTCTCAAACAAAGAAGTTTATTCTGATTCCTGTTGATCAGGAAATTAGCACAAAAAGAAACTTAGCAGATGAATTGAGAAATAGTTTTATTTCATCTTCGCCCATGCAAGGCAATTATTTATTAGAAATAGATTATTTTTTAATTGAACGATATAATGGCAGATTATTTAATCCCTATATTTTAAGAGCCGACCTACCCGTATATTCAAAAGTAGATACTACAAAAAAGTTTATTGGTACATTAAGCTATAACCTTAAGTATAAACCACTAAAAAGAAAAACGCCCAAGAAAGAAACATGCGAGGTAATGCTTAACAGATGGCATACACAACTTAAGCTAGATTTAATTAGATTAAATGGATTCCATGCAACCAACTCTGAGAAACCTGACCGCTTGATTATTAAAAAGTTTAACAAACCTCATTTTCTAAATTTAAACATAGGTGGTGTTGTTGGCATTAACTTTATACAGATAGAAGGTGAATTGTTTTTTACTCGTCCGGAAACCAAACAAAATCAATGGTTTATATCAAATATTGTACGATATCAGCAAACAAAAGATTTTGAAATGATTGGATTCGGAAAAAAATCGGAACACTTCAATAAAAGATTTAATGAAAATTTTAGTCTGGATATTTCATCAAACTTCTTAATCGGCTTAAATAAATGGAAAGTTACTAATGATAAAACCTTATACCATTTAGTAAATTTTTCGCTCTCATCTAATCAAAGCATCTGTTTCAATAAAAAAAATATTTCAAGTTGGAAGTTAAATGCAGGGCTATTTGAGAATTTCTACTATATAATTAGTATGAAACCAAAAATACAATTTGGGATTTACCTGAGTACAGGTTATAAATTTTAATTTTGAGTCACTGGAATGCTAGAATTAACCAAATACAAAATTAAAAAAAATGCCAGAAAGAAGCTGGCGCTAAATTATTTGCTAAAATTCTTATTGATATTTACGACATCAATCGTTGTGAAAAGTCAATCGTATTCTATTTCAGGATACATTACAGATAAAAAAACCCGAGAAACTTTAATCGGAGCAACTGTTCAGATTAAAGGCGAATTCCGAGCTGCAATAACTGATAAGAATGGACATTACAGTCTTACCGGCATAAAATCTGGAAGATATCAGTTATTATACTCTCATATTGGCTATGGAACAGTTGAGACTTCAATTGATGTAAAAAACAAGGGAATGGTGCTTGATGAGGTTCAACTTAAGCCTACACCACTCAAACTTGATGAGGTATCTATAATTGCAGTTAAACCCGATGAAGTTGCAGATAAATCAATTGAAACCAGTCATATTGGATTATCTCCTCAAATGATAAAATCAATACCTACTGCCAGCAATGATGTTTTTGCTGCAATTAAATACCTTCCAGGAATAGATCAAACAGAAGCTTTTTCGCCTCTTTACACAGTTCGGGGCGGCGACCCTAGTGAAAATGCTGTTTTACTCGATGGCGTCACAATTTACAACCCCTACCATTCCTCAGTAGCCTCAGGTATCTTTAACGCGTTAACAATTAAGAATGTCGATATGCTGGTTGGAGGATTTGGTGCTGAATTTGGTGGCAGAAATTCATCTGTAATGTATATTACCACAAAAGATGGAAATCCAAATGAAATTCATGGCGAAATCAAACCCAGCACACTTAATTCCAGAGTATTTCTTGAATTCCCAGCCGGAAAAAACGCTTCTATGATGATTGCAGGAAGATATATGTACGATGTACCTTTTAACTTTCTATTTCACAACAAAACCTATTTTTACGACTACAATATTTCATACACTAACCGAATAAACAACCGGAACAGATTAACCTTAAAATATTTCGAAAGCAAGGACTTCACCGGATATGATTTTAACACCTTTTATACATACTTCGATAATACATTTGACCTTGATTTATACAAAGACCTTTCTCTTCGACAAAGAAACAATTGGATAAACCGCTCGGCAACAGCCATACATAAGCTTATTATTTCTCCTAGAATATACATGCGAAATCAAGTATATTATTCTTACCATAAATCTAACAATGAATCAGGTATCGATTTCGAACTAGCAATTCCGGAAGAAGAAGGTAGTTCTGATACAACCTATTTAAAATGGACCTCAAACAGCAAGTTAGGTAGTAAAATAGAAGATTTTGGAGCTAAGTCATCACTTACTTTTAAACTCGCTTCCTTTACCGAATTACATATTGGTGCAGAATATAATAATTATGAGTTCAGCAATGGTATCTATTTAAACGACGTTGATAATGGGAATTTTGGTCGTTATCCTGCTCTGGTTTCTGCTTTCGCCGAACAAAAATTCACAACAAGTATCTTCACTCTTCGACCAGGAATTCGGTTTAGTAATTACCAAAACAAAGGATGGATGCTGGAGCCCAGAATTAACGCAAGTGTTAATCTGCCAAGGGGCTTTCGCCTAAAAGCTGCTTATGGAGAGTATCTCCAGTATATTATCAGCATGAACTCCAATGAAATTGAAATGAGCCAAATTGTTGACTACTATTATCCTCTTTGGGATAGAGAACCCAGCAAATCAATTCACTATATTTTAGGAGTTGAAAAGAAAATTACTCCATTGCTCAAACTTAGTGTTGATGCATATTACAAAGAAATTGAGCGGACTTACACCTTTGATATTAATCAGAAAGCTATTGAAGCTTTTGGATTTACCAATAAGCTCCAGCAAGGGATTGGCGATGCTTATGGAATTGAAGTTTTATTGTTAGGAAAACTCGGAAAAGTATCTGGGTGGATGTCGTATGCCTATGGGAAATCTCACAGGCAATATCCCGACTCTGGAATAAACGATGGAGAAGAATTTGCTTTTGATTACAACCGTCCGCATACCTTTAAAACAGTTCTCAGTTACCAAATCACTCCAACCTTTGCACTTAACTCATCCTTTTTATTTCTTTCAGGCGTAAAAAGAAGTATCGAAACAACTGTTCAAAGCTATTTTATATACGACCCAACTACGAATACTTCATCCTACTTTCCATTGTTCACAAATGAGAAAAAGAATAATGCAAAAATGCCTCCGTTAATCCATCTGGATTTTAGTATTGAAAAAAAGCTATTAAGCGGATTTGGGAAAAAGCTAGCCGATTTCCTAAATGCTGATGAATCTTATGTTTCCGTAACTATTAAGAATATTTCATTTCTCTACCGAAACATAATGCTATATATTCCAGGAATGGGACTTCCAGGATATTACGATAAATACCTTCCACTAGGCACCAATTATATTCCAAATGTAGGAGCAAGCTATACATTAAAATTCTAAAACTATGAAAAGAATAACTATATCGATAGCTTTACTTATTGCTTTATTATGCTCCTGCAAAGAAGCAATAGATGTTTATCTGGGTGTTCCCCTTCAACCTCGCTTTGATTCTGGAACATTCCAACCAGGATTAAATATTTTTGGTGTTATTCGAACAGATTCAACTTCTTTGTACAACAATTCATTCATAATAGTGCAAAAAGTTACTCCTGCTGTTGGTGACTCAAGTGGATTTGAGATTGATACTGCTGTAGTTTGGGTTAGTAGAATTGATAGCTATCTTTCAGATTCGGTTTGTGAGTTCACTCTTACTAATAACGATAGTACTTTCAGAGAAACAAGCTATCGGCCAAATTGCAATTTCCAACCAAAACCTGGCGATATTTTATTAGCAGAATGTATATATGAAGATTTACCTGTACTCTATGCAAAAACTGTTATACCAAATAAAGCTGTTAGTAATTCAAGTACAGTAAATTACAACAATAACTCAGTTGAACTAGAGCTTCTTCCCGACACTACTTATTTCATGCTGGATGTTTTTGTTTATGCAAGCTCTCAGATTATTGGATTTCAGCGACTACCTGCTAACGAAGACACAAACATAAACGTAACTATTTCATCTATATTCTCTCAACCTGACAGTGTGGTGGTTTATAGTTATGATTATAATCTGGCAGTCTATTACCTCACATCAAACACTTCATTAAATTTCAATAAGTATAGAAAATCTTTTTCGACTGTTGAAAATGGATATGGGGTATTTGGCTCAATTAATAAAAATGTTTTTCTCCCCTGAACAACCAAAATGTTAATAGATTGCATAGTTATTCCATTCGTTTGCTATTTTTCCAATAGTAATTATACTTTTGTGTTCAAAGCAACAATTTTATGAGACTTTTATGGTTTTTTGCATTGTTAATACTCACCAGTCCCTTATTTGCTAGCAATACATTTGTATCGAAACGTATTATAAACACAAAGAAAACAGCACTAAGTGCTCAAATAACTAATATTGTTATTCCACACAATAATCGAAAAGATAAAAACCTGATTGCCAATTGGAATGATGCAGCTCCAATGTTGAATTTTGATTGGTCTAAAAGACTAACTGTTGAATTAATATGAAGAAAATAGTAGTTGGCATAAGTGGTGGGATTGACAGTGCCGTAACAGCTGCAATTTTCAAGAAAAAGGGATTTGAGGTACTGGGCTTGCATCTTAAAATCGACAGAAAACAAAATAACCAATCTGAAATACTTACTAAAATAAGTAATACGCTATGTATTCCTATTACTACTCTCGATGTATCAACTGAATTCAATAAACTAGTTATTGCATACTTCAGAGATGAACACTTAAAAGGTAATTCACCAAGCCCCTGTGCATACTGTAATCCAACATTTAAATGGAAATTCCTGAATGATTATGCTAAAAAGAACAATGCTAAACACATTGCATCCGGACATTATATTCAGAAAACAAAATATAGAGATAAGTGGTATTTGAAGAAAGGAATTGATTCTCAGAAAGATCAATCTTATTTCTTATGGGGCTTATCGCAAGAAATAATAGGTAAAATTGAAACACCACTTGGGGAAATAGAAAAGTCTGACACCAAAAGACTTGCTAAAGAATACAAACTTGAATTTCTAATCAAGAAGAAAGAAAGTGCCGGTTTATGCTTTGCTGGAAATCTAAGTTATCCTGAGCTTATTGCAAAACATATTCCTGAGGCAAAAGATATTAAACCAGGCGACATAATTGATAGAACAGGTAACAAAATCGGCTCACATAAAGGATATATCTACTATACAATTGGCCAAAAAAGAGACCTAAATTTACCTCCTGATAAAAACAAATTTTGTGTGACAGGAATTAATGCTAAAAGTAATATTTTAATTGCAGGCGAACCAACGGAGATCTGGCATAAGACATTCAAAATAAAAGATTTTCATTTCATAGATTTTAACCAGGCTCTATCCACAAAAGAATTGGAAGTGAATGTAAGAGGTTTTGGTTGGAACCCTAATGGGTTTGGTAGATTATCAATTTCTGATCAAAATACACTTTCCGTTGAACTTGATGAGCCAGCTTGGGCTCCAGCTCCCGGACAACCAGCCGTGTTCTACTATAAAGATCTCCTTCTTGGAGGCGGCATCATATGCTAAATCATTTTCTAAAAAATTATTCCAATTCATAAAACTTTCTGTTTTTTACAAGCAACACGTTCATAATCGAACATAAGGTGTTCCAAAATTAGACATCATCCAAAACACTCATTTTACTCATTCGCCTGAATTCCTGCAACTTAATGTGCTTTGGCAAGGAAAATGATGATTATCCCTCAACCCTAAAACCTTTTGTTGCATGTTTTATCATCAGAAAGTCAAGTTAATTTTATTCGTCCTACTACTTTTTCCTTTTAGCTATTCTCGAGCCACTAATTCAAATCCTGAGAAAAAAGCTTATAAAACTTCAAAAATAATTGCTACTCCTCCTAAAATAGATGGTATTATTGATGATTCTGCCTGGCAGGTAGTTGAATGGGAAGGTGATTTTATTCAATTACAGCCCTATGAAAACAAACCTCCATCACAAGACACAAAGTTCAAAATAATTTATGATGACAACAACTTATATATTGCTATTAAGGCATACGACTCAGCTCCTGATAGTATTGTAAGAAGAATGTCGAGACGTGATGGCTTCGATGGTGATTGGGTTGAAGTTAATATTGACAGCTACTTTGATAAACGAACTGCTTTTTCGTTTACAGTAAATGCAGCGGGTGTAAAAGGAGATGAAGCCATTACAAACGATAATAATTTTGATTCAAGCTGGGACCCGATCTGGTATGTAAAAACAGGTATTGATCAAGAAGGCTGGGTAGCCGAGTTACAAATACCCCTAACTCAACTACGGTTTGGAAATAAAGAAACACATACTTGGGGTTTACAAGTTAATCGACTTTTATTCAGAAAGGAAGAACGATCCAGCTGGCAATTCATTTCACCTACGGCCTCAGGCTGGGTGCATAATTTCGGAGAATTGTATGGTATTAGCAATATAGTACCAAAAAAACAGAAAGATATTACACCCTATGTTTTAAGCAAAATTGAAAACTATGAACGGGAAGATGGTAATCCCTTTTCCGATGGTCGCGATTATGGTGGATCAATTGGTTTAGACGGTAAATTCGGAATAACCAACAATTTAACTCTTGATTTCACAATTAATCCCGATTTTGGCCAAGTTGAAGCCGACCCATCAGAGGTTAACCTTACAACTTTTGAGACCTATCAACAAGAACGAAGAGCTTTTTTTATTGAAGGAAAAAATATTCTAAATCATCAAATAACAGGTGGCGGTTCTCCGCTTTCAAGTGATAATCTGTTTTATTCCAGGCGAGTTGGAAAACGTCCAGGTTACTCTCCTGACCTTGAAGATAACGAACATATAAACTCCCCTAACAATACAACTATTTTGGGAGCTTTTAAAGTTACCGGAAAAACCCCTGAAGGATGGTCTATTGGCATTTTGGAAAGTGTAACCCAGAAGGAATCTGGTGAAATTGATCTTGACGGGCAGCGTAGAAACTTAATTGTTGAACCTTTAACCAATTATTTTGCTACTCGTATCGAAAAGGATATGAATAATTCCAACACAAGAATTGGAGCTATGATTACTACTACAAACCGCGAATTACCAACTGTTGAGCTAAAAGAATTAATGCACAAATCAGCTTATACCGGAGGTTTTAATTTTAACCATCAATGGAAGGATAAAACATATTACTTGAATATAAATGCCGTTTACAGTAAGGTTAATGGCACACAAGAGGCCATTACAAATACTCAGACAAGTGCACCACACTTTTTTCAACGCCCAGATGCTACTTATCTAAGCGTTGATTCTAACCTAACTTCGTTAGACGGTTTTGGTGGAAATATCCAAATAGGAAAGTCGGGTAACGGTAAACTAAGCTATTCCTCATGGGTTACATGGCGTTCTCCGGGATTAAATCTTAATGACATGGGGTACATGCGCCGTAATGATGAGATCATGCAGGTATTTTGGGCTGGATATAATCAGAACGAACCTTTTTCAATATTTAGAAACGCCAATATAAACATTAACCAATGGTCTGGTTTCACCTTTGAACCAGGTTTAAGATATTATGGAGGGAACATTAACGGACATGTTAAATATAAAAACTATTGGTGCACTGGTTTAGGAATTTCCCGAGATGGTAAAAGTCTTTCAACCGAGACCCTTAGAGGAGGCCCTGCTCTGGTATACGATGGCAATACCGATTTTTGGGGACACGTTGGTACCGATACCCGAAAAAAAGTGAGATTCACATTAGCTTATTGGAATGGATTTAGAGATCATAAAACAGCCTTTTCGAAAGAAATAGAATTATATTTGAACATTCAGCTTTCTGATGCTTTTAAACTATCACTTGAACCATCATATAATACTCAAAGAGATGAAATTGCTTATGTTAGCACTATTGATGACATTGAACCTAATCGTTATATCCGTGGTTTTATTGATCAAAAAACAACCTCCCTTACAGTCCGATTTACATATAATATAACTCCTGATTTTACAATTCAATATTATGCAATGCCATTTATTTCAGCGGGAAATTATAAAGATTTTAAGCTCATCGATAATCCTAAGGCTGAGGATGTAAACAATAGGTATATTAGTTATTCCGACGATCAAATTTCATATAGTTTCAATTCCGATGGAGATAAAATATATGAAATTGATGAAAATAGAAATGGCTCTACGGATTATACTTTTGACGATCCTAACTTCAATGTAATGGATTTCAATTCAAACCTTGTAATTCGTTGGGAATATTTACCTGGCTCAACCCTGTATGTTGTCTGGACTCAAAACCGAAGTAACTCCTTGAGTCGGGGAACATTTCATTTTCCAGATGATGCCGGAAGATTGTTTTCTGACACTTACCCAAATGATGTCTTTCTAGTAAAACTTTCATATAGAATTGGTCTTTGATTTAGGCCATGCTTAAGTTTTTTAATGTTGGAGCAAGCCCTGGATTTTACCAGGGCTTATTTTGTCATGTTTTAATTCAGATCAACAATTATCTTAACATAGTTAAAATGTCTCGTGAAATAATACTATTTTTGTTTAGACTTAATCTAAATAAAGACGCATGAGCTGCTCCACATGTCCTGCAAAGGCATTACTAAATAATAATTCTCCCGAAGATTTACCACAAAACGATGTAAACTGTGGAAAACTAAACACATATGACTGGCTTGATGACATTCCTTCTGATGGCAATGAAATCAAACTAATGGAAGTCCGTTTTAAGAATACACGAAAAGATTTTTATATAAATGAAGGTAACCTTAAAGTAAAGCGTGGCGATTATGTTGCTGTCGAAGCAAACAGAGGTCATGATATTGGTCAAATTACTCTCACAGGTAAACTTGCAGAAATGCAATTGAAAAAGAAAAACCTCAAGGAACCACCAAAACTCAAAATTTACCGAAAAGCTAACGAATCTGACATTGAGAAATGGCATAAAGTTCGATTGCGCGAGAAACCTGTATTGATAAAGTCCAGACAGCTTGCCAGTTCATTAAATCTTGAAATGAAAATTAGCGATGTGGAATTTCAGGGAGATGGTTCAAGAGCTATCTTTTACTACATTGCAGATGGCAGGGTTGATTTTCGTGAGCTAATTAAGCTCTATGCAAAAGAATTCAATACCCGTATTGAGATGAAACAAATAGGTTCAAGGCAAGAAGCTGCTCTTGTGGGTGGAATTGGTTCTTGTGGTAAAGAACTTTGTTGTTCAAGCTGGCGAACAAACCTTTCTACCGTTATTACAAATGCGGCACGAATACAAGAACTTTCGCATAATGCCCAAAAGCTCACCGGACAATGTGGCAAACTCAAGTGTTGCCTAATGTACGAGTTAGATAACTATCTGGAGGCTCAAAATGAATTTCCGGATATATTATTAGAACTTGAAACAGATAAGGGAATTGCTTATCCTAAGAAAAAGGATATTCTTAAAAAGGTTATATATTATGCTGTAGGTAATGAAAGCTCATCAAAACATATTGCTGTTGACTTAGAAAGAGTAAAAGAAATTATTCAGCTAAACAAAAGAGGTATTAAAGTAGAAAAACTCTCTGAAGTTGAATTAACAACTGAACTTGATTTCGTCAGTTATCAGGAAAAGGAATTGCCACCCCCCCAGCAAAACAAAAAGAAACCCAAATTCAAGAAAAGAAAGCCACGCAGAAATATCAATATGTAACCTTAACAATATTATTGTTTGTAAAAATCAGATAATTTACAAAACGCTCTATACCCTATTTACTCAGGAATTATTTCATATTGCACCATTTTTTTTCAATAGTAATACGTGTATTATTACTGAACCATGTCTTAGTATTGTAAGCATGCTAGTGAAAATATTATAAAGCTTAGAAATCCAAAAAATATACAACCATGAAAAAAATAATAACAACAAGCATGATAATCATGCTCGCAATAATTAACCTGTTTGCTGCAGGTGACGACAAGAAGGAGAAAAACCGCCTGGATAATGACACAACTAACTATGTTGAAATATCAGGGAAGATAATTGATAGCCAATCATCGGAACCTGTTGTATTCGCCACCATTTTTGTAAATGGTAGTAGCGTAGCAACAGTTTCAAATATCGATGGCGAATTCGTTCTAAAAATTCCTAAGGATAAAACTTCAGCTAATATATCTTTCACCCATTTGGGTTATGAAAACAGTATTTTAGTTGCTTCAACTCTTATCTCAGGAACCCCAATTATAAAGCTGAAATCTGTCACTTTACCAATTGACGAAGTAGTAGTTCGATCCATTGATCCTGTATCGCTTATTCTTACAGCGCTAGAAAAGGTAAAGAACAATTACAACAATTCAGCAGAAATGCAAACATCATTTTATCGCGAGGCAGTCAAACAAAACCGTAAATACGTATCTGTTTCTGAAGCCGTATTAGACATATACAAGGCTCCCTACAAAACCACATTTGATTCTGACCGTTTGAAAATTTACAAAGGCAGAAAAAGTCGTGACGTAAAAAAAATGGATACCCTTTTAGTAAAACTTCAGGGTGGACCAAAAACCAGTTTAATGCTTGACCTGGTGAAGCACCCTGGCGATATCCTTGATAAAGAAGTGTTCAAGTTTTACGAATTTAAATTATCAGGAATTACCACCATTGATAACAGGGAAACCTATGTAATTAATTTCGACCAAAAAGAAAATGTTGAGTACCCTCTATACACAGGAAATATTTATATTGATACTGAAACAACCGCATTTGCCGGAATGGACTTCCAAATAAGCGAAAAAGGATTACAATATGCGCCTAAATACTTCGTGAAGAAAAAACCTGCAAATCTAAATATAGATGTTGAAAGCGGACATTATCTGATACGTTACAGAAAAGATAATGACAACTGGTATCTGAATTACGTGAGGTCAGAATTAGATTTTGATACTAAATGGAAAAGAAAACTGTTTAAATCACAATTTACTATTATGCTTGAGATGGCAGTAACCGACAGAGATATGAGTAATATCGAAAAGTTCTCTAATAAAGAAAGTGCCAAGTCAAGCGACATCTTCTCTGACCAAGTAGCATTCTTTGAAGACAATAACTTCTGGGGTGATTATAACACTATAAAGCCTGACGAATCAATCGAAGTAGCTATTAAAAAGCTAAACAAAAAACTAAAGAGACATTAAACAAAGATAATTGATACCTATCATTAAACTCTTTTTGTTTTAATATTGAAGCGTCCGAAAGGGCGCTTTTTTATTTAAACCTCCTTAAGTCTTCTTTTTTAAAATTCCATTCCGGAGTTCTTATTTCCCCTTCTTCACTCATACTATACCAAGGGCTTCCATTTGATGACTTTGGATTAATAAGTATGTGAATACTCTGAGCAGGCATATAGCTTTGAGACAACAGATAAACTTTCTTACCAGAAGCTTTATCTACAGCCATATCCGTAACAATAACCGCATGACCGTATGGATTTCCAGTCTGAATTAAAACATCTCCGATTCTCATATTTTCAAAATCATTTACTGGAATCAATTGATGATATAAAGAGCGAGTGTTAGCATAAGAAAATATATAGTCCATATATTTTCGAAAGCTTTTATAATCTATTGAATTATTAGAATGATTTAAAAAATACCGCGGTTTGCCATCCGAAACAAAATTATATGCAATATCCTTATATTTTTTTTGGTTATACAAATATTCAGCATGCAACCTGATAACAGCATCGGCACATTGTTGGAGATCCCGATTACCAACATCAACATTTAAAACTGCCACATGTATATTTTGTTTGTATTTTAGTTCTCCAGTATAAAACTTCACAGGACTCCCATGTGGTAGCAAGCTATGAGTCTGTAGGAATTCGCCAAAACTCCCTTCATTCGTTTTTATACGCTCAAACCCTTCTGGTGGATTTATTCTTGTTTTAACAGTTTTGCCAGTCTCGTTTAATATAGTATAACTGGTACCTTGCTGCCCGTTACAAGCAACAAAAAACGCCATAACAAATAATGATATTCCTTGTAGTTTATTCAGCATCAGGTTCAAATATTTTCATTGTATGCAATAGTAAATCAATTCCACCAACAGCTCCATGTCCAGGAATAACAACTCTTGCTTGTTTAAATCTTTTGTAAACATTTTCTACCGACAATGGCCATTGTTGGATATCTGCATCGACAGTATTCCCCATACCTTTATTAGACAAAGCTTTTATCAGGCAACCAGCAAATAATGTATTTTCATTTTCAATCCAAACAACAATATTATCTGCTGCATGCCCAGCTCCAGGATAATAACATACAAAATCTACATTTGCAACTTTTAAGCTCAATGAATCAGAAAAGGTATAAGATGGATAAGGAATACTATCCTTAATACAAAAGTTTTTTGTTAAATCTAAACCATAAGAAGATATACCCAGATTATTAAAAAATCCCAATCCACCAGCACAATCAGCATGTGAATGTGTTACAATTACAGCTATAACCTTTTGTCCAAGTTCTTTTTCTATCCAGCTGTTTAATACATCTGCCTGTTCATTATTCCAGGGAGTATCAATAATAACAATTCCTTTTTCGGTTTTAACCAAAAGTCCATTTGCAGGAACATGTCTGTATTTAGACGTATTATAGTATGAAACACATAATAAAATATTTTCTGATATCGGAGTAACTTCAATATCTTCAGCTACTATAGTTTTATTATTCTGACCAAATAAAAAGCCTGAAAATATCGTAATTGCGAAAAGAGTTAAGATTCTCATAATTTCTAATGGTATATTTTTATATTATCGTCGTTAGTTAGAATTTCAGGTCCACCAATAATCTTAACACAATCAGGTATGGCAGGAAAAACAGCATCAAGGCATTGCTTAATTGCCTTTGGATTGCCAGGTAAGTTTATTATTAGGCTAGTTCCTCTTATGCCTGCTGTCTGTCGTGATAATATTGCTGTTTTTACATATTTCAAACTTTCTGCACGCATTAACTCACCAAAACCTGGCAACATTCTATTGCATATTGCCTCTGTTGCTTCCGGGGTGACATCCCGCGAAGCCGGCCCAGTCCCTCCTGTTGTTATTATTAATGAACAATTTGCTTTGTCTGCTAAAACAATTAATCCTTGTTTTATTTCAGAATAAACGTCTGGAACCAACAGATAGTGTTCTTCCCAATCAGACTTTAAATAATTATTTAAACACTCTTTAATGGCCTTTCCAGATAAATCCTCGTACTCACCAACACTTGCTCTGTCAGATATAGTAAGTATTCCTATTTGTATATTAATCATAACAAATCAATTATGTGTAAATTAATTTTATAAATTTAAGTAATAAAAATTGCGGTGTTCAAAATCACTCTTATACAATGTTGCAATATCAATATTTCTTATTAAATTGATTAACAGAAATATTTTACTATGGCAGATAAAGCTAAGAAAAAGAAACCAACAAATAAGATTGACATTGGTGCAAATTTAACCATTGAACAGGTTAAAAAGATTCATAACCAATTTTTAAGTAAAGTAAAGAAAAAACCAGAAATACTGGTCTTTTCAAAACAATTAGAAACTATTGACCTGGCAGGAATTCAATTTCTATTGCACGCTAAATCTAAAGCAAAAAAGGAAGGACTGAACCTTGTTCTTGATTGCAACCCAATTGATGCAGTAAATGAAATTCTAGAAAAATCAGGTTTTTCCAAACTTTTTGAGAATTAAAAAAATGATAAAAAAAAAGAAAGTACTTATTTATCTTGATTTTGAAAGCATAAGAAACATTGTTTTAAAGCAATTGAATGACAGGGGATTTGAAACATGTGTAACTAATTCTGTTTCAGAAACACTGGAACAACTAAACGGAACTACAATAGATCTGTTTATTACTGATAATGACATCAAAAATGATGTAGCATTGAAAATAGTTAAGCACATGAGAGATACTACCAGTTATCTTTTCACTCCCATAATATTACTAATTACAGGAGATAAAGAAAGGTACTTAGATAGTTTTGGAGATTTAAACATCGCCATGTATCTAACAAAACCTTTTAATATTAATGTACTTAATCGAGTTTTAGACAGACTTTCAAAATAGGTACAGAGCAATTATTTAATCACACCTAATTGATAAGTTGAAAAGATCATAAACATTTTATTATGAAAAAAGAATCAAAATCTGATAAATACCTTCTTGAAATAAAAGAATTATTAGATCAACTAGAATTAATTCTAAACGAAACTGATGGCGATTTAGTTAATGATGATCTTAATTCAGTTTATACTCTTATTCATAATATAGATGAATCTACTCAACTTTACGGAATCAATAGTATCAGTAATTTATTTTCACCAATAGAGCAAAATTTAGCCATTAGAATTAATAATTCTCAGGAGGTAAAACCAAAAGATATTACAATAATTATCAGCTCGATAAACATGGCCAACGCTGTTTTATCCGATCCTGCTCTTAAAAATACCAGTTTAAAAAACAGTTTTGAGGCTCTAAAAAATGAGATTTCAAACCAGTTTGGAGAAAAAACCTTACAAAATGATGCTGATGATTCCTTCTTAAATAGTCGTTTTCAGGAAATTTTTAATGAGGAAGCAAATGATTTAATTAATCAACTAGAGGAAAAGCTCCTACAACTCGATAGTGAAACGGAAGACCAGGCACTTATTGATAATGTTTTCAGAATCATGCACACTCTGAAAGGAAATGGCAATATGTTTGGACACGTTCATTTAGCCGAAATTACTCACCATCTGGAAAATGTATATGATGAAATTCGCTCTCATAAGCTAGATATAGATAGACACATTCTTGATATTACATTACAATGCATCGACCACTTTAGAAATTTGCTTGACGATCAGAATTTAGCCGATCAATCAAACAAAGAAATGCAAGAAAGTATATTAGAACAAATAGGCGAAATATTATCTATTAAAAATGTTCCCCAGACAAAAAGTAGTGAAAATAGTTCTACTCCAACTGAGCAGAATAGTGAGCTTAAAACATATTATTTGTTTTTCAAACCACCTCGAAACATTTTCGATGACGGCACAAATCCATTGTATTTTATTTATGATTTAGCAGAAATTGGTGAATGCCTTATAGTTCCAGTTACATCAGAAATCCCAATTGGAGATGATTATAACCCTGAACATTGTTACTCTTCCTGGCATATTGCAATAGCTACTAATGATGCTGCTGACAGCATTTCCGACAACTTTATATTCCTTAAAGAAGAAGATCAACCCTACATTGAAATACTTTCTCCGGGGAATCTGATAAAAGATGAGGCTTTCGTAACTAAATTCAAACAAGAAGCCGTTACCACAAGTTCAATTTTTGAAAAAATAAAAATTTCGAAAATAAAGAAAAACTTAAACGAAGTTAAAAAAGTTGTCAAGGCACAACCGACTGAAAATACTATTGCAAGTATCAGGGTAGCTTCTACAAAGATAGATATTATGATGAACTTAATAAGCGAGTTAGTCACAAAACAAGCTGAATTAAGTATGCTTTCAAATGAAAATGATATAAGCCAATTAAAGGAACTTGCAGAAAGCTTTGAGTCTATTTCAAGAGATTTACGTGACAATGCGTTTAGTATCTCTTTAATTTCGCTGGAAAAATCGGTTCTTCGGTTTCAACGACTTGTTCGCGATGTATCATCAAAATTTAATAAGAAGGTAGATTTTGTTGTTGAAGGAAAAGAAACAGAGTTGGACAAAACAATTATTGAGAAAATTGTGGATCCAATTATGCATATTCTCAGGAATTCGATCGACCATGGTATTGAAACTCCTGAAGAAAGGGTTAAACTTGGAAAACCCGAACATGGTACAATAAACCTTAAAGCATATCCAGCTGGAGCTCATGTTATTATCGAAATTTCTGATGACGGATCTGGGATAAATGTAGATATGGTTAAAAAAGTTGCAGTCCGTAAGGGATACATTAAAGAGCAAGATGAATTTACAACTGAAAATATGTTGAAACTAATTCTTCAACCTGGATTTTCTACTACTGAAAATGTAAGTGAAGTTTCGGGGCGTGGAGTTGGAATGGATGTTGTAAATCAAAAAATTATGGAAATCAGGGGAGAACTTGAAGTACGTACCGAAGCTAATGTTGGAACCACCATGACTATTAAACTTCCTCTAACAATTTCAATAATCGACTCACTGCTTGTAATGATTGGGGAAACTTTCTATTTAATTCCTCTATCTGTTGTTGAGCGATGTGCCGAAGTACCTGCAGAAGTAATTACTGAATCGCCAACCAAATATATTAATCTAGATGGCGAGTATGTTCCATTTATAGACCTTCATGAAGAATTTGAGGTTGAAGAAGAAAGAAATACTTATCAACGATTAATTCTTGTAAAGTACAGAGATATTATTGTTGCTCTTGTTGTTGATCAAATCGTAGGAAACCATCAAGCTGTTTTAAAATCTCTTGGACAAATGTACCGTAAACAAGAAATAACTTCCGGAGCCAGCATACTTGGAAATGGAGAAGTTGCACTTGTATTGGACTCAAATAAATTAGTATCTGAGTATATGTTGACCCGAGAGAATGAAATAGCTAAAATCAACCAATTAAATAGTCAGGTAAAAACTGTCACTACATAATAGCTCCAAGATTATTAACAAGATTTAATAAAATCAATTATTTATCTTTTATCATAAAGAAAGCATTTAATTATCTTTACGCCATTAAAATTCAACAGCGTTGAGGATGAAATAAAAAAGGATGTAAAATCTTAATTATTATTTAATCCTGATGCTCATTGAACTATATTAATTTATAATTGGCTAAAAAATGTCACAAGACTGGAAGGACCGACTGGGAGTTGTATTTTCGACAAATACAGATTTCAACTACCAAAAAGATGAAGAGGAAGAAGATGACACGCTCGCACCTAATCAACAAGATTTAAGAGTTCAGCTTGATAAGAAAAACAGGAAAGGAAAAGCTGTTACACTTATTACTGGATTTATTGGTAGCTCCGAGAATCTTAAGGAGCTAGGAAAAAGTTTAAAATCGAAATGTGGTGTTGGCGGTACCGTAAAAAACAGAGAAATACTTATTCAGGGTGATTTCAGAGACCGTATTGTAGAAATACTTAAAAAAGAGGGATACAAGGTTAAAAAGTCTGGAGGATAAGTTTCGTCATTTAAACTTAAGGAAGTTTAAGATACCAACACCTCTATTTTTCCAAATATTAATATTAAATCCTGTAATAAAATGTCTGTTTTTTATTGCAAACATTGCTTTTCAAAGACATATACCTACTCTAAAATGCATAAATAACTTATAGGTAAAAATGCTTTATTTCATATTTTAACATCTCCAAACCCCCTCTCAACAACCATTACAAAATTTTGGCACACTTTATGTTATTTTGTTTGTATTAACAATAACTTTTTTTTAAGGCATAAGGATTTTCAAGTAAAACCCTATTTGCAACAAAAGTTCTAAAACTTACAGCTATGAAGAAGCAATATAGCATAAAGGAAATCAAGAAGAAGCTTCAGTGGTTTCACGGAGAGGAATTTAACAAATACCCATTTATCGACAATATAGATAATCCAGATGGTACAAACGGTTCAAATAAATAATTCAATATTTGATTTATAGACACAACTGCTTAAATAAATAAAAGAAAGCAATGGCCCGTAAAATCATGTTTTACGGGCCATTGCTTTTATTGTTGAATGCAAAATAAGCATCATTTACAAAAAAGAAAACAAACTCAATATAAGTAAGAATAGAGCGATTGCTAAATCTACGTTAAACAAGGAAAAAGGAATAAAAAAAACCTTGCTCGGTTAGAACAAGGTTCATAGGAATTAAATTCCTTTGATTATAAACGTTTCTTGAAAAAAAGCTGTCTAGTATTAAGACTAAGGTTTATTCAAAATAGTTGCATCACTAAAAAAAATTATTAATAAAAAAAAGCCTCATTTTCATGAAGCTTCCTTTTTTCAGATATTTCCTTTGATATAAATTCCTATTCTATAGACCAAGGTTTTTAATAAATAGTTGCATCGGGTATAATAATTTTAATAACTATCCTGATAACTATCGACTATAACCTTAACCTTACCTTTTAAACTAAATTTCTTTCCATTTGGGTACACACCTATTGCTTCGTATCTATAAACACCTGCTGGTGCTAAACGACCTCTATAATACCCATTCCATCCCTGCTTAATGTTATTCGTTGAAAAGACATTTGAGCCACTATTAGAGAAAATTTTCAATTTGTACTCTTTTACTCCATTATTAGCAGGATAAAAAACCTCCGAGTTATTTATTTCATTCCCGTATATCCCATCGCTACTCGCACCAGCATTACCAGGACGGAAACTTAAGGGGAAATAAAGCGAATAATCTTTTTCGATAAATCGATTAATAATTCTTGCCGTATCAGAACAACCATTCTCTGATATAGCAATAAGAGATACATTATACGAATTAAAATCTTTATACATATGAGTTGCTTGTGCTGTAACTGAGGATGTGTTGTCACCAAAATCCCATTTATAAGATTGCGCTCCTTTTGATTTATTCTCAAAAGCAATAGTTTTACTTTTAATTTCTGAGCTTGCTATATCAATATTAAAATCTGGTTCAGGTACCTCAAAAACAACTATTTCTTTGGTAATATTATATTTTGAACTTTGCTTGTTGTTAATTTCAAGCGTAACTGTATACTTCCCTGGAATTGTATAACTATGTATGGGATTCTTTTCTGTTGATTTATGACCATCGCCAAAATTCCAACTAAATGTCTCCGCTGCTACCGATTCATTATCAAAATGTACCTTTAAAGGAGCACAACCTTTTATAGCTGAAGCTTTAAATCGAGCAACCGGCACCAAAGTTGATTTTGAAGAGTTATTCTTGTTTTCCTGAACAACTTCACTATTATCAATATACTCAAATGTTTCTTCTATTTCTGAATTCGATTTCTTTGAAATTGTGTTTTCGGGTTGAATAACCTCAGGAGCAGTTCTTAGATTAGAAAAATAAGGAATGGACACTAATCCGGCGACTATTACCGTAGCATATGCAAGGTTGAATTTTTTCATATTCAAACTCAAGAAATCAGTTTTCCAAAGCTTAAAGCGCAGGTTTCGAAGCACCTGACTATCTGGCTCAAGCTTGAATTCCTCAAATCCCTTGCTGAAAATGTCCTCAATATTTTTATTTTCCAAATTCATTCTCACCAATTATTTTTCTTTATTTCTTTAGCAAGCCACTTTTTTGCACGCAAATATTGCGTTTTCGAAGTACTTTCATCAATCTTCAACTTTTCTGCAATCTCTCTATGTTTATAACCTTCTATAGCATATAAGTTAAAAATTAATTTGTATCCATCAGGCATAGTTTTTAACATCTGATAGAGCTCTTTAGCCTCAAACTCTTTGTCTGGAGAAATATCCAATCGTATTTCAGATTCATTAATTTCATCTAGTTCCTCGTGGTAATAATGTTTTTTCTCTTTATGAAAATGTGTAATAGCAGTATTAACCACAATCCGTTTCATCCAATTTTCAAAGTGCCCCTTTCCTGAAAAATCTTTAATATTTTTGAATATCTTCAAAAAACTATCCTGAAGTATATCTTGTGCCTCACTATGATCATTAACATAGCGAGAACAAACACCAAGTAACAATGGAGCATAATGGTTATACAGTGCCACTTGCGCTTTACGTTTGTTCTTCTTACAATCGACTATTACCTGGTCAAGATCGATCATTCAGTCTATAATAATTACCGAGATTTTAATTAAATAGTTGCATCGTATTTTGAAAATAAATGTTGAAAACCTTCAATAATGCTTACATAAGGTTTTATAAATATAAAAATAATCCTATTAATCATAAAATGTAGACATTCTGCATAGTTATTATTATATAAACAGTGACTCAGCCCGGATGTTCATTTTCGTACACACCTTGCTATTTTCGGTCATTTTTTAATCAACGAAAAACACAAACATATTTTGTAATTATCTGTTTTAGTGATACTTACATTTTCTGGCACGTCTTTCGTAATAAACCTCTTCGGAACAGACATTAAAACACAATATCATGAATACTCAAAATAATATCACCCGAAGAATACGCAAACTTAGTTTAGTTATTTTAACTGCACTTTTACTTAGTTGCTCTTATTCATTTGCTGCAGAATACCCTGCATATAATTTAAAAAATGATGTAGCTTTTGAAACTGAAATAAAGATTGAAAAATGGATGACAAGTCTTTCCAGCTGGAACTCGAAAACAATAGCATCGATAGAAACAAATGTAATTGAAGAAGAAATAGAAATTGAAGATTGGATGCTTAATACTGATTACAGCAATTGGAACTACGAAGAAAACGAAAGTGAACCTATTATTGAGAGCTGGATGTTAGATGCTTCTGATGAAAACTGGACAAATGATTCTGTTGAAGAAGAACAAGAAATAGAAAGCTGGATGACCAACCTGAAAGAATGGAAATAATATTAGACTAAAAGAGTCACGCTATAAATCCGGGAGGGGCCGCTTGAGGGATTCAAGTGGCTCTTTCTTTTTTTATAATACCATATCCGATCAAAAAATCTTACAAATAATTCATTTCATCACATTTTAGCGTTGTTAGGCACAAATAATTGATTTCTGCATTAATACGAGCGAAATTTGCCTTAATTAACCAACCATATTGTGTAATGAAAAGATCAACCTTTATCTGTTTTTGCTTTTGCATTTTACTATTTCCCCATGTTGCAATTTCACAGCTCACAGATGTTACATTTAAAGCAAGTTTAAAAACCACTAAAAACGAGGCTATTCCGAGGGTATACATAAAGATATATGAGCCGGGCAACACTAAAGCTGTTGACTCCTTATTTTCTGATACCGAAGGAAATATAAGCCATATAATTCCATTCACCTACCAATCAGGATTATCAGTGCAAGATGCCAGAGACCTCCAAAGCCTAATTGTTAAAAAGCTTTATCCGAATATCATTTCACAATCCACAAAAAACTATACTCTTGAGTATAACTATCCCGGCATAGCACAAATCTACTTTATCGATATTCAAGGCAAAACTTTTCCAAATCATTCCGAACTTAGTTCCGGAATGTACTTCTATTACATAAAATTTGAGGATGGTGTTCAAAGCGAATATCACAAAATTATGGTTACAGATAAGAATGCTGTAAATGTAGATCTCATAAATGTACAGCAATCCGAAAAATATATGTTTAAAGATACCTATAAAAAAAATTCCTCTAATGAAGTCTTTTATGCTGAATTCATTAAAGACGGCTATGTCACAAAAAGAGATACTATTTCTATTGATAGTGCTATAGTTGAAAAAAAATACACACTAACCGATGCTGATAAGCCCATAGCCATGTTTAACGTTTCTGGAATACAACAGGTTGGCGAAATTGTTTTGTTTAATGCCACAGCATCTACAAGTGCAAATGGCGAGGAGCTTATTTATTCCTGGGATTTTGGAGATAATAAAAAAGGCCAGTCAGTTGGCATTCCTCATTTGTTCGATACCCCTGGAGATTATGTTGTTACCCTAACAGTTTCCGGCAATTTTGGTGCAAGCCATAGCACGTCTAAAACAATTACAATTGATGCAGGTGCCACAACTGAAGACTATGATGGAGTTGTAAATGGATATATTACAAGCGAAAGCCTGTTAGAAATCCCAAACGTAAACATCTCATTAGTAGAAGGAGAAACAACAGGCATCACAAATAATTCTGGCAAAGTAAGTATTTCAGGATTACCTGTTGGTATACCTATTCATCTTAAAATAACAAAACCCGGATATGTGCACCAAACCATTGAACTTATTATCCCTTCAGATACAAAAGAAGCTCTATTCTATACTACACTAAAAACCAGGGAATCGGTAGTTAGGGTTCAGAATATTGAATTTGGAGGAGTAGTTGAGGGAGATAAGGGAACAACTGTAACACTCCCGGTGGATGGTCTGCTAAAAGAAGATGGAACTGTTGCTACAGGCGAAGTAGATGTCTCTATTACTCCTGTTGACGTTGCTTACGAGACTGAATCATTCCCCGGCACTTTTATTGGATACAATGAAGAGGCCGAAGATGGAGTGTTACTTAGTTATGGAGTCTCGGAGTTTCATTTTCAGCAAGGAGATGAGGAGTTACAACTTGCTGAAGGCAAAACTGCAACTGTTCTTATCCCAATATATACATCCGGAGCTACAGAAGGTGATCAAATTCCTTTGTGGTCGATAAACGAAGACAATGGCTCCTGGATGCAGGAAGGTATTGGTACAGTTGTTCTCTCCGATAATTCCCCTACAGGATTAGCTCTTAAAGCTGAAGTAGGCCACTTCTCTTGGTGGAATTGTGATGACTTTCAGGATGAACGTAAACGCAATGGCCTCTGTTGGCGCTGGGAGTGCTCATCAGCCATATGTTATAAAGTAAAAGTTGGTTGCTGGATGAGTGGTGCTCAAAGAGACTCCGGTAGCTCTTCAGGACTAAAATCCTCAAATAAACAGAAACATAAACTTGATGAAAGAGAAGATATACCTCCTGTATTTGAAGTTCGGGATTTTGTTCCGGCAGGAAGCAAGCAATTAAGATTTCCTAACAACAGAGATGTATTTATTGAGGCAAGAACCCTTGACCCCGAGGGCAATCTATTTTTAGGCAGAACTACAGTTCAAGCAAGTGATATGAGCGATACATTTAAAATCGAATTGGAATTATTACTTCCTTCCGACACACTTGAACTTAAACTTAACGATATTCTAAAAGACTATCTTGACCTGCTTGAAATCCTAACATATAAAGTTCAAATACCAAAGGATGGTAAATATACTATCTATTTAAAAAAAGGAGATTCCCCTAGTTTAATAGGTAATTATTCTATTAAAAATAATACAGACTTTCTAACTAGTGGAGAAATTAATATTGAGCCTATTATTATTGAAGCAAAGGCAGGCTGGTTAAATATAACTATCTCCGGCCTAACTGAAAGTGACGATGGAAATTACATATTGGGAATATATGAAGAAGATTGGGAGCTTCAAGGAGATACGCTCAATATGGAATTAAATAGTCAGGTTGAAGATTCCATTGACATAGGAGAATGCAAACATTATAGAGTAAATATTACTGAACCTAAAATCTATGGAATAAAATTCGAAGAAGGATCTGGCAAGTACTTAAATGGAATGTTCGCTGCAAAGCAAAATCAAGATACTTTAATATCAGATAACATTAACTTACCAAATCAATATTTTTATGCTACCACTGGAGAACTATATATAAATGTATATGGGATTGACCCAACCTATGATGGCAGTTATAAACTATCCATTTTTGAGATTGAAACAATTCCAATAGACTTAAATGATTCTATTATTGATTCATTAACTATCAACAAACACCTTAAATTATATAGTCTAGATTCGGATGGAAACACTGTATTAAAAACACGTTATTATATTCATAACAACAGCCTCAAATCTGCTGATATGCGAGTAATTGTTCCTGGAGAAAAAAACTTGATTTATGAATCTTTCAATTCTAATGAAAAATATAACAATATAACTATTCGAGCAAACACTACTTACCTTTTTGAGGTATCAGGAAATTCTGAATTTGAATTTGTAATTGTTAATGAAGAGGAAGTACCACAGACAATAAATTATGGCGATACCATTACTACCACCCTTGAAGATAGAAAAGATGTTGATATGTTTAGTTTTACCGGAAATGAGGGTGATATTGTATCAATTAAAGGTGCACTACCGGAATGGGGATTAAATGGCTGCGAACTGAAATTTATCGACAACGAAGGCAACAAGGTGACTGTAAGGGCAGTTGACCAATATGAATCGACTGATGATGAAATAATTTATAGAATTCCCGCAAACGGCACCTATTCTATTGCTGTATATACAACCCAAAGTAGTTCTGGCACATATCAGGTTATACTTAACCAGATTACACTTACAGCCATTAATTACAACCAACTAAATGTTTTGGATGTTTTGGCAGATAGCGTCTATTATTATGAAATTGAAATACCGGAAAACACCAATACATGTGTTTCTGTTATGAGTGATGCCTCATCAGGAAAATGGGATTTATGGTCAGCAACATGTGAGAAGTTTAACGAAAATAGCTATCGTAGCTATACCAATTATATAATGTATCCATATATTAAGCGAGTTCCTGGAGGAAAATACTACCTTAAAATATCTAACAATGATGTTGGTCAAGTATATTTTAACATCTTTAAACCTTTAAAAATTGAGGGAGACTCAAAAGGGTTTACCGCACTAAACGATTCAATTGACCATCCGTATAGGGTAAATGCTTATGAGTTTAATGGGGCTCCTGGCGATGGAATACATGCAATTTTAAACCGAATAGGGAACAACCCAGCTCCAGAGAAACTTACAATAAGGAACTATGCCTTTTCAGATAGTGGAGAAGAAATTTACCTTAACAGAAAACAAATATCGTATTATCAGTATGATACACCCGATACTACGATCCTTTCAGAAATTGCAGGTACCTTGAGTAAAGAATATAGCGACACAACATGGTTTCTGGTAGTCCATGCCGAGTCTATTGGAAAGTATGAATTCAATCTACATCATGTACCTCATAGCAGTAATATTGTTGTTGATGATGATTTTTCTCAGTATGCTAATGCACATACCTCCTCAGCAATTGCTGCAGGTTATGCCATTGAGGAAAACGGCAGTTTATACATTGCGAATGGCGAATATTACTCCTATCTCCCACTACGAATAGAAAAAAATGGAGTAGAAGTTACAGGACAAGATAAAGACAGCATCATGCTGGCGAATATTTTTAATCAGAATAACAATCCAGCATTATACATTAATGCAACAGGATTATCTATCAGAAATATTAGTATAAGTTCTTGCGAAAATAGCTATCCTACTACTGATATTTATGGGGAATTTATAACACTGGAAAATATAAACTTAAAACCATTTGGTTCAAAAACAAAAGTGTGTGGTCCTGTAAAAGTCCGTGCAAACAATACAATTGTTAGAAATATTACCATTACAAATGCTAATCAAGGTATAGATGTTGGAGGGACAAGCAATTTAGTTGAAAACTGCTATTCACATACAGTTAACACAGGTATAACATGCAGTGGCTCAAATATTACTGTTAAAAACAACACCCTTATTGTTGATGAAACCCTTCGTGCCTTAAAAATAAATGCAGTACGTGGAAATGGTAACAATATAATCGATAGTAATCAGGTTATGGTAAATTTTAATTATTCAACAAGCGACAATGGTATTGTTTATGTCATGGAAAACGGAACTTCCGCAGACTCAAACATAACATTTGTTAGAAACAACACTGTGAATTCAGCTGGAGACAATTGGGCATTCATGCTTTACTGCGGAAATCCACCTTCTCAATTAATTGTAGAAAACAACACATATAAAAGCACCTATACAGAAGGAAGTAAGGCTTTATATATTGCTGCTGGCAGAACAGATGGAGCCTCATCAATAATTGTTAGAAACAACACTTTTGATGGTTTGAAACCCAAGGAAGCAATTTACTTTAATAGCTTTGATGTTATTGGCAATGGACATCAGTTTGGATTATACAACAACAGTTTCAGAATAGCTACAACTGCAGCCTCCACTGCTGATGACCACTTTATATATGGCTACCCACTGCATTCAACTTTTACCGATACTGCAAGTGTGTACATAATAAACAATATTTTTGAAGGCAACGGCATTTCATATTTCATGAAATGCTTCTCCGATTTCTCTCTTTATTCCGATTATAATGTGGTATATAATTTTAGTAAATATATCGATGATTTAGGAACATTAATAGGAACCACAAACGACCAAACTGGCAATCCACTATTTCTTGACAACAACTTACACATTGGCATAGGTAGCTCTGCAATAAATAATGGGACATCGCCAACATTATTTCCGCTCATTCCTACTACTGACAAAGATGGAACAGTCAGACCTTTGAATGGATTGTATGACATAGGGGCTTTTGAAACAGAATAGAAATCTACTAACTAAACTTTAAGGTCGCCAAAACTGACGACCTTTTTTTTATGCCTACTATTGTTCCTAAATGAGATCTATTTGTTCAAAAGGCAGCTTTTTTCTTTATAAGTATTTGAAATTAAAAGGCGAGAAGAAAAATCTTCCCGCCTATTTAATTTATTTATCTCGTAAAACAAATCTCCATCAAACAGGCAAATGCATCAATATAAATTAGCTACTTTGATATTAATAAATTAGAGCTTATAGATTCTCCCTTTTCATTAATAACTGAAATCATGTAAACACCATTTTCCAGTTTGTTTAAAGAAATTTCGGTACTATTAGACTCATGAAGTACTTTGGTTAAAACAAGCTGTCCGATATTGTTATATACATTTAAGTTACCCAACTTGAAATTATCTGGATATTGCACCCTGACTAATTCATTTGCTGGATTTGGATATACAGTCAATTCATTTTGATTAATATTTTCTGGATTCTTTATACTCTCTAATTCGTTAGCCAGAGTTGGATTCATAGTTAAATCATTCAGATTAAGAATATTCTGATCTATATTTCCAAATTCGCTTTCTGTGCTCTTCATATTCTTAGGATCGCATCGAGATGTCTTATAATCAATATCCCATGATTCGATTCTCTGTCTTACTCCTGTTTCAATATGCTTGGAGAATCCTTCTCGATAAATGCATACCCTATGTTTTCTGGATTTTATTGGTAGATCAATTTCACATTGTGGACAGTACGAATCACCAATATCGTTGGTAACAACATGATAAATATCCATTAAACCAGCCCCAAATGAAGTCTCTAAACCAGTAAAAACATAACCATGGTTTAGTGTTCTATCCATTTCATATCCTATCTCATGGCCTTCTATGCCATACCCCCTTTGCCACATTACATTTCCATCATAATCAGTAGCAAGTAACATTGCATAGTAACTATTATTTACCATGGAAAGACCAGTAAGAACATATTGATGGTTTACACCAGTTGATTCTTCATTTAACACATCTAAGCCTCCGTCAAAAGCTTCATAACCATAATTACGCAGCCATTGAAATCCACCCCCATGATCAAGTTTCAAAAGAAAAGCGTCGTTAGTGAATCCCACACCAAAGCTTTGTGTAATACCGGTTACTATATATCCTTCTTCAATTTCTTTCACACTATATCCTATATCTCCATACGGACGTTCGGGTCCTCCTCCAATAGTTCTTGTCCATTCCAAATCGAGATTGGGTTTTAGCTTAGCAACGAAAATGTCTAGATTTGGAATACTATCCATTCCACAGGCATAATCATTTGCGCCAACAGCAATAAAACCACCATCGCGGGTTTGTTCAATCCAAAAGCCATATTGATTGCCTTTATAACCCACAATGACCCCATTAAGGAAACTTCCATCTAGCCGGGTTTTTATTATGTACATCTTAGATTCGTTGGAATAACTATTGGTGCTACCGATCATAATCAATATTGGTTCATCTGAATTTTCATCCTTAATAACCTGTATACACTGACCTACATCATTAGCTTCTTCACCATAAGTAAAAGCAGAATTAGGTGTTCCATCCGGATTAGTTCTAACAAACAGAAAATCGTTGCCTCCTTTACCAACACTATTTGTTGTTCCAAGACAAACATAACCTTTATCTTCTTTAGGATTTATAGGACGTACAGAATTAAATATTTCCGCTTTTCTATACCCATAGACTTTTGACCACATGATACTGCCGTCATACCTGGTCTTAAGTAATGTAGCATCAAAACCTGTGTTGTCATAATAATAATTAGTCTGACCACCTAATATGTATGCCTCATCAAAACGGAGGCTTCGAACCGATTTTCCATATTCATATTTTTCAGTTCCATGTGATAGTTGATACTGTGTATATGCTGGTGCAATGAAGCATATACAAACAATTAAAAAAATAATTCTTTTCATTTCTAGATTGATTTAGTTTAAGATTTTGTAAGTAAATAGTTAACGCCTTTAAACCTTTTAAATAAGGTCAAAGTAATTAGCAGCAATAATAGTTTTTCTTTTACATTCATTAGAAAATGTATCATCTGCCTGTTTGTTTAAAATACGGAGATTCGATACATAAATTTACTAAACCATCTGACTATATCCTTGTAAATATTGATTAAAGTTACAATCCCTTAGATTAGAGATTGCACGCCTGTTTACAACTCAGGCAGCTCTCCTATCCTGCTGTTAGCCCGACTATTGCTAGCATACAAATCGTATTATCACTAACTAAAAACATAGAAATTATAAATATCTAATCTTACTATTCATCACACTCAACTTACACTTTATCATGCATCGCCAACAATACGTGACGTTTTGATTGTATGTTGTCACATTTTTGTTTTTTTGCATGTTTAATTTACATCAAATGCTTGCTTTAATAATCGACAGTTTTTTTGAAATTTCAATTCAAAAACTCCAAAACTATATCCTGAAAATACTAAAGTTTTAAACGGTTATTTTGTGAATGACTGTTTTTTGAACAATCATGAAATTATAATAGTTTGTCTTTGGTGTGTAAACTGGTCCAATGCCAAAAGAAAGCTTCAACATATACAAAAACATACTCTTAAACAATTAATCAAAATAAAAATCAACTACTGTAAATTCTTCTAAGATGTTGTTTAAAGAAATAACAAATGACCTCTTTCACAAACTAAATTGTATTCTAAAAATACTAACCTTTTTATTGACTTGTTTAAAGTATTAGCTTAAATTTGTAATTAACGGTTACCCTGTAAAAGAAAGGATATTCAACTAAAGCTACAAGTTATGAGAAAAGGTTATGTGAAAGAATTTGGAGACTTTCCTGTTCGAATACTAACAGCATATTGGATGATTATTGTATATATAAATAACAATCTTACAACTCAAGCCTATATCTTTTTTCAAGATTTACCTTCAATAAAAAGTTCAAAAGCAAGAGAACGCTTACATATAAAGAATATGCAAGTTACTACTACTGAAGTTTCATTTTGGACAGGTTTAGAATTTGACCAGAAGCTTTATGATACAGATCCATTAAAGTTTTATACTGGTCCTGAAAGCATTAGTACTAAAGTTCATAAAGAATTATTGGAGAAAAATCCTGATATTCTTGTGCTTGATGAAGGTATTGTCGGACAGCGTTCTATTGCTGCTTCCAGAAATAGCTTCCCATTAGAAGAATTATATTACTTAATAAAAATAATAACTAGGGTTTAATTTCTAAAAACTTATATTATGCAAGTAACATATGACAAAATAAAGGAGATTATAGAATCAAAGGGGTATGTGTTTTTTAATAATGGAAAATATAATCTAAATATATTTGGAATTCGAGCAAATAATGATAAAGTAAATGAGTTTAATGATTTCATTGGTATAGCATATCTTGATACTGCTTCTAATAAAGTTATACAGGTTTTTAATGCAACGACTAAACCAGGTTTGTTTTGGTTAAAAAATAAACTTGGAAATATTAATGGAACAGCGATTTTAATACCCGGTCAATATAGAGGATGTTGGAGACTCGGTTACCATAAAGGTTATCAAGCACTAACCCAGAATGGTTCAGGCAAATTTAAAGTATGGAGAGATAATGATTCAGATGGTGATTTGGATATGAGTGGCAGAATTTATTCTGATGTTACCGGATTAAATTTACATACTACAAGTTTTATTAACGAAATTGACAAGGTAGGAGCTTATAGTGCTGGTTGCCAGGTAATTCAAGACGACTTGGAGTTTAATATTTTTTTATCAGTGATAAAAAAATCAAGTTCAGTTTATGGAGATACTTTTTCATACAGTTTACTGGAAGAGAATGATTTTTAAACTAAAAATTAAATATTATGGGATTAAAACAAGCATTAACGAAACTAAATGACGCTGTTAAAGATTTAACATCGTTGCATGTGCAAACTTTTACTGGAGAAATTGAAACTCAAGTTGATTCAAGTAAGACATTTGATGAAATTAAAAGCCTTATTAATTCAGAAGCAAGTAAAACAGACGCTAAAATTAAACTTGTTGCTGAATCGCTTGCTCAATTTGATGGAGATTCATACAATTTTGTAAGACAAGATTTGGAAGATGTACCAAGTTTAGCTCTTGAAGTACATAAAAATGCTGTTAAAGCTGGTATTGAAACCCGATTAGGGTTACTTACCATGTTTAAAGATATTTTTAAATAGTGATGTCAGGAAAATTTCCGAAATACAATCATACTGATTTACCAGAAGACCCAGTAAATCAGTATGTTTATTTTGAAGACATTTTAAGCGATGCTTCAAAGCATGGTTTGGTAAACGAAGTTCCTTTAAATGAAGAGGATACATACAAACTAGAAAGTCAAAGGATACGATTGCAGACTATTGCGACAAGATTATATTTACTAGGGTATATTAAAAGAAAGATAACTCCAAAAAACCTTGGTAAAAATCTTGAACTTGTTAAACAGGCAGTTGCAAAATTTCAATTAGAAGCAAATTTAAAACAAGATAACTGGGTAGGTGAAAAAACTTGGTTTGCATTACATCAATTAGTCAGTTTCGAATCTGAATTAGATTATAATCAATGGTTTGAAAACGATAATATTAAAGAGGAAACGAAATATGCTTTACATAGAGCTATCCAATTAAGATTATGGAGTTTAGGTTTATATTATAAAAAGCCAGGGGAAAAAATCCAACTGCTTCAGAAAAAAAGTCTTGGAAACTTAAAAGATATATTTAATATCTTCTTAATTAGACCAAATAGACTTACTCCTGACTTTAATTATAATACCCTCAAGGTGTTATTTAACCAAGATTTACTCACGAAATCAATAATAGAAAGAGCATCTTTAAAACGCAATTCCTTCATGCTTCGATTACCAGATAAAAACAAAGCCAGGTATAGGACTAAAGCTCAAAGTTTTATTGTTAATTGTGCTAAAATAGAATTATGGTTAATGGGGTATGATATAAAGATTGATGGCAGGAATGATTTTTATATAGACACTGAAAGCGATATATATGAAGCAATAAAAAACTATTACAAAGATTTTTGTGGTTTTGAGGAACATAGAGCGTATGATATGGCAAAAAAGATTACGCCAAAGTTATTTGAAGGTATTGTTGAGGTAGCCTCAAATGACGATGATTTTAAGGAAGATGATGCCAGTTATGAAATTGCAATTGAAATGCAATCTCAAAATGACATTGAGACTGCATGGTCATTTATTAAAGAAAGAGGAATACGACTTTGGGATGGTCTAAAGCGTATGTGGAGGTGGATTGTTAAAAAGGGAAAGCAAATATTATCTTACGCTAATAAGAATATTTTCATTGGTTTTTTCAGGTATATTTCAAAAGCATATAAAATACTTAAAAAAGGATTTGCTGAGGTAGTAAATTCAATTAAAACTTATATTAACGGAACTATACAAACAACAAAAGTGTTAATTGGATTCAGCAAGGATATGGACACTACTGTGTTAATGAATAATGACATAACCGAAGAAGAAATAATTACTGCTAATAATAAAATCCAAACTCAATCACAAGTTTTTAAGGTTTCATGTAAAATTGTGTCATGGGTGATACGTATATTTAAGAATCTTGTTGCTGGTTTTTATGGATGGGGTAAATTACTTTATACATTGCTAAAATCATATAAAGATATAAGACAGATGTATCAGGAGTTTAAAATGATAGCACAAATATAGAAAGTAAACCACCCTAAAAAGGCAGCATACCTAAATTAAGTCACAACCACAAGAGCTGAAAAGAGGTCAGTGGCACTGAACCACAAATGATATAAAACTGAAAACAAGCCGAACAATGAATGTAGGAGACCAGTCACCAACCAACCTACAACGGGAAATGCGATCCCGAAATTTAATCATTACATAGACAAAATTGTCTATTACTGAGTTGTTGACCAGCTTGTGCATAACATTGAAAATATGCGCAGTGCAAGGTTTCAAGGCACTTCACTATCAACCGGCCAAAAGGAGCCTCATGTAGCAAAGTAAGTAAACCGCTACGATGTTTATTAAATACATTTATGTTCAAATTTACCAAATCGCCCTGCATTAAGTATATTTATTGTTACTGCCTGTCTTGCTATCTCTTTGTCAATAAGTCAAACAATTCCTCGTTTATATAATAATTTCCAGTTCCCAGTTTATCTTTTCGCAACATTTTATCCTCAGCTAATTTAGTCAGATAGACCAATATATTTCGTTGGCTAGCCGGATATTTATTTGCTGTTGTTACTGACATTCTAACAGGATAATTAAGAAGTGTAAAAAGTGCTGATGTGAAAAAACACAAATTAATACGGAATTTATACTTTTTAGGCACCCAAAGCAATTAATTATATTAAAATTGTAAATTATAATAATTACAAAATGAAGCAACAAAAGTTTACGAATAAAGGCTTGCTATTGATTTTTCTTATGCTGTTAGAAGTTTCGGTATTGGCTCAACCGCAAGGCGAAATTGAATTAGACTCACTACAATATCTTATTCAGCAAAATCAACTATCAGGCGATAGTCTAAACCTTTCGCGGGCATTTTACAAATTGGGGAAATATTTCGATGAAAAAGGTAAACTTAAAGAAAGTAATGCTGCACTTCAAGAAGCTTTGTCTATTGCAATACATCTTAAAAACAATAAAGGAACTGCAACTATTGGAAATTACCTGGCATGTAATCTAAGCCTCCAGGGGAAATCAGACTCTGCTCTTAAATATTTAAACCTTGCGCTCACCGCGGCCATCAAAGTTGATGAAACAAATCGAACAGCCGGAATTTTATTAAATTTGGCAGATGAATACACCCAACTTGGCGAATTTGAAAAAGCGGTAGAATGTAGTTTAAGGGCAGTGAAACTGAAAGAAGAAAAAGCTGATTCAACAAATATTGTATATTTCTATCAGAAGTTGGGGGAAAGTTTTAAAGCTTCCGGGCAAATCGCACAATGGAAAAAATACGTTTATAAAGGCTATCAACTCATTAACGATGAAAATCTTGCCTCAATCCAGGCGGTAGCGGCCATTTATAACGATTTGGGCGGGATTGCCGAAAAGGAGGAGCGTTTCGATGATGCGCTTTGCTACTACGATACATTGGAAATGTTTAGCAGCAAAAATAATTATAAAAGGGGTTCTGCCGTGGCAAATGCTAATAAGGCCATTGTTTTAAAATTACTAAATAGGATACCGGAAGCTTTAACAGCAGCTAAAAGAGCTTACCAGCTTGAAAGTAATGAATATACTTATCAGAAAATTTTCAACCTTAACTTACTGGCTGAACTCTATCTTGCAAACAACCAACCTGCAAATGCAAGCAAATATATTGAAGAAATCTTACAAATTGAGGAGTTAAATGTATATCCTGACGAGAGAATGAGGAGTTACAAAATAAAGAGTGACTACGAACAAGCTTTGGGAAATTATTTGAGCGCTTTGATTTGGAAAGACAAGCATTACGAATTGAAAGATTCCTTGCGGAATGACGAAGTAAGGAGCAATATTGCTGATATGGAAATAGCGTATGAAACTGAGAAAAAAGAAAATCAGATAGATTTACTTACAGCTTCAAATCAAATAAAAAAGCAGCGCAATATTCTTTGGATTTCGGTTTCCGTTATTTTATTGCTTATGCTCGTTGTAGGAATAATGTTTTACCTAAAGCATAAAAAACAAAATATACAACGGCAGGAAGACCTGAAACAACAGTTATTACGCTCGCAAATGAACCCTCACTTCTTGTTTAATGCCTTGGGGAGCATCCAGAATTTTATGTTAAAAAACGAAACCCAAAAAGCTGCTGGATACCTAAATAATTTTGCTTCGCTTACGCGCAACATTCTTGAACATTCTGCACAAGAGTTTGTGTCGGTCTCCGACGAGATTGAAACCCTAAGCAATTATATAGAACTGGAAAAAATGCGATTGGAGGATAGTTTTGAATTTAAAATAAGCTACGATAAAGAATTGGAAACAGATTTTATTAATATTCCTCCTATGCTTATTCAGCCTTTTATTGAAAATGCTATAAAACATGGTTTGAATAAACTCGATTATAAAGGAATGCTCGAATTAAAGTTCGAAGAAAAAGATACTGTATTACATATTGAGATTATCGACAATGGTGTTGGAATCGATCATGCTAGAGAAAATAAATCAAAACTACATCGTTCCATGTCGATGAATATCTTTGAGCAGCGAAGAATTGTTTTGGCAAAGAGAACAAAGCTGGCCATAGGTTTAGAGGTTTGCAACCGAAGCAACATGGCTACATCAACAACAGGCACACTAGTAAAAATTGATATACCAATCTTGAATTAACATAATAACAGCTGTAATAATAGAAGACGAAGCCCAACAAAATCCGAATTAATTTTTGATTCTCCTTTGTCCTTTAATTCATTTAATCTATTACAAGCAATGTGTGATGGAACAAAAAACTTATCTCTATCTCCGTGGTCAGTATAAACGATTTTATCTCTTAATTGATCAACATATTTGCTTAAAGAATACCCAAATCTTGCTTGTTTTTAAGTCAGATATTTCATTTTTTAACGCAATCAAACGATTGAAATTTATCTTTAATTCATTTATATCAATATTTATTTATCAATTTTATTTTCAATTTGCTTCCATTTATCTTTAATATTCTTTTCTCCGTCGAAATATCCTGCTGGCGAGTTTTTATTAAAAATCTCGAAGGATGGGGCTATCAGAATTTTATCAGAGTCTGGATATTCAGCTATATCATAGCCAACATAGGTCCTTATGTCCAAATACACACAAGACTCTGCAGTGTGATTATATAGTTGATGTGCTCCTGTCTCTCCTTTTTCAAAAAATATCAAATCACCGCTATTTACTACTTCTAAGCCATTTGGAGTTCTCAATGTTGCAGAGCCAGAAAGTATCATAAAAAGTTCCTCAGCGTATCGATGAAAATGGTAAGGAGCTGAGAATTCGTCTGGATTTAATTGTCTTAAATCAAAATTCAGGTTTTCAGGATTTAGTCCTTTTTTATTTCTTAATAAATCTGTGAATATTCTGTAATTATCAATCTTATTCGGACTTTCTTTAAAGTCTCTTTGGTCTGCTTTTAAAATCGTTGCCATATTATCTTAATATTTTTATCAATCAGTAAACAATTAGTTATAGTGTTGGTTGTCGTTCGCATACACAACGTTGGCAATATGGCCTGAAAGGGAATGTGGAGAAAGTCACTATTTGCCGGCACAAAACCTGATGCAGGCAATGAGCTTCGCATGCCACTAAAATCCTTTTTGGCTATATTGCATGTTACCTGCTTGCATTTTTTATTTATGATTTAATCTATCTGTCGATGACACAATCATTTGCAAACAGGAGCATAATGGATGTGTCAATATTATTCTTTTGCGGCTTCCTTCAAGAAGAAATCGATCATTTTGTTAAAAGTGCTTTCATTGAATGTAACCGGCCCATGTTTACCTTCGGGGACAGAAATAAACTCGGACAATAATCCTTTTTCTTTCAATGCTTTGGCGAAAAGCTCGCTTTGGCAATGTGGCACAACATCATCGGCCTCACCATGAATTACTATAAATTGAGGATCTGTTTCGTCAATGAAAGTGATAGGATTAAGAAGAGCTATCATATCAAGGTTGTCTGCCGGATTGCCTTTGATAAGAGCAGCTTCGGGAGAGTTACCTTCTTTGGGCTTTTTGCATTCATCCATGAGAGCCATGTCGATAGGGCCAAACCAATCAACCACTGCATTCACAGAACTGCTAATTGAGGTGTAGTTTCCTACATTGCCTTCAATATCAACTGTTTTTTTGCCCACCGTAAATTCTTTAACAGAGTTTGATGCTCCTGCCAATGACGCTAGGTGTCCACCTGATGAATAACCTGTAATGCCAATGAATGAAGCATCAATTTTGTATTTACCTGCATTTGCTCTTACAAACCGTATCGCAGCCTTAACATCATTGATTTGAGCCGGATAAGCAGCATCGGAACTTGCTCTGTGGTTGATAGCTATTACTGCAAAACCGCTTTCGAGCAAATGTTTTCCTACAACTGCGAACGCAGATTGTTTCATATTATTACCAAACCATGCGCTGCCGTATATTACAATTACTGCCTTATATGTAGGTTTCTCTGCATTGGGCAAATAGATGTCAAGGTTGTGATACTCTTTATCATCATTGGCATAATTCATATTGAGCCATTGCCTGCCAGAATTTTGTCCAAAACAGGTAAAAAAGCTAAAAGAAGCAATTATTGTTGCTAAAACGGTTCTTTTCATACTTTATAATTTATTAAGTTTTTTGTGAATTGTAAAATGATTGTTCTCATTGTCATTACTGTGTGTCATATTTGTTTACCTGCAGGTAACGACCGAGGCTATCCGCAGTTAATTTGCGATATTTTAAACTCAATCTAAAATATTACAAAGCTCACAATAATTCCAACAATTTTTCAATCACCCAAACCAGCTTGGGCAAATTAATTGCGTACTAGCCCATGTTATCGGATGTTGCACCTTTATATTTATCTTTTAAAAATAAAAATATAAAGAAAATCGGATAAATCATCAAATATAAATTTGGTATCCACCATGTAATATCGAAATCCAAACTTATTATCCAAAATGAAATTGCTTGTAATCCCGAGCAAAAAGTAAGGACTAATGAAAAGAATGCTAAGTGTTTCCATTTTTCATTTTGTTTCCAGTGTAGAAATAGACTTAATAATCCTGTAAACGATATCATTAAATCAAGTGGTAAAAAAGACCAATTCCAAGCAATCATGATAGGATTAGAATAATCTTTAAATAAATATTCTTCAGGTATGATTTTTAATAATGTAATTATCCAATAAATAATAAAACCAATATCTGTAATTACAAAAAATGGCTTAAGGTATTTCATTCGCATATCTTAATCCTTCTAAAGAGGTGCAACTTTCGATAACGATCTGATGTAAAATTTAGCAGCCAAATTCACAGCTCCTTTCCTACCAACCGTTAATTGGTTTTGTAAAAATATGAAATTTTACAAACCTACCATCCAGGCTATTAATTTTCCATTTTGATAGCAAAAGTTAATAACTCGCTTGATAATCAACTCGAAATTTATGCCATGTTGTGTGTAGCCCTTAGTATATATATGGTATCAAAATTTTTGTTTTACTTGCATAGTCATCATAACTCTTTCCATATTTTTGCTTCAAATATCTATCTAACTTAGGCGCATTAAAAAAAGCAAAGAAAATGAAAAGAAGTACGGGAATAATAACAGACCACAGGTTTCGAGTTAATATGGCATAAGCAGAAACCCAAACTAAATCGCCAAAATAATTAATATGACGTGAATATTTGAAGAATCCACCGGTGTAAATTTTACCTTTGTTTTCAGGTTTCTTTTTCCATTTGTCCCGCAATATTTCTCCTCCACTATTCAATACTGAACCTACAATAAATAAAACTATAGCAATAAAGTCAAAACTGTCTAAAGACTTAGAAGTTGGAAGCACAAATAAAGAAAATCCTATATAATACAAGGCAAAAGCCAAAGGAACACTAATGCTTTCTTCCCAAGGAATTTTTCTTTTCAATAAAATAATCAGCGTATATGAAAGTCTGACGAAAGTAATGATATTGAAAACGAAAATTATTATTCTTCTGTAAGTTTGTTCTGTTGGATTATGGATATGTAACTTGTTCTCAATCCAAGTTCCTCCATTTTGAAATAATATCCAAAAAGACAACCACAATAATAAAATCTCAATTAGATGGATAACAATTTTCTGAGGAATGCTTTTATTTTTTTGTCCGTAAAGTTCCATAACCTTTTTTTTTAGCAAATCTCAGTATTTTTTAGAAAAACTAAATTTACATTTGTTAAGAAATCACTTTTTTGTTTGGGTTCCTGCCCTAATGCGAGAAAGGGTAATGGGAGACAAATTAAGCATGGAAGCGATGTCTTTTAACGGAGCAATTTGTAAAAAATGCGAAAAATGCTGTTCTATGAATTGATAATTTTCAGAGGCACTGTTCCGAAACATAATAGTAAACAAATCTAATATACGGACATGATAATATTCCATTAGCCTGATGCCCCAAATAGCCCAGTCTTTATAATTCTCATATAATCGAAATAAGTCTTTTCGGTAAATTACCCATGCACTTGTATCTTGATAAAGCTGTAAATAATATTTTGAGGGACAATTTTTTATAAAGCTTTCAAAATCAGTAATAAATATTTGTTCAGGCTCCATCCAAACTGTTTTTTCTTCTCCATTCTCATTGTAATAAAAACACCTTGAAACAGAAGAATTGGCAAAGAAAAGCATATTAGAAATCTTTCCTTCTTGTAAGATATAGTCTTTAGCTTTATACGACCTTTTATTGAAAAAATCAAGTCCGATTTTCAATTCGTCTGAAGAAAAATTCGGATAAAATTTTAGAATTTCTTGTTTTAATACTTCCTGCTTCATTGATCTTGTATGTTTGTTAAAGCACATAGTTTACAAAGTTATAGTCACATGCTTTACACTAACTTAGTACTTCGCCGTTGCGGGTTTCAACCGACTGAAAGAAGCTCAGCGCAGCTAAACCTATCATCTTACCATTTAAGATTGATACGGGTGATACCGCTCGAAAACCTCTGAACCGATCGCAGGGAGCTCACCGAAGGTAAACCCTTATGAATTATACATTATTAGCACACGTAATTAATTGTATGTCATATATTTTCCTTCAATTCTTGTTATTGCACCGCCTCCAAAACATACTCTTTGATAGTTATTTTCATCAATCTTTTTTTGTAGTCGCACAATGTTATAATCATCTCTCAATCCGTTTTGCTCAATAATCAAGGAATCAGTTTCCCACAAGTTATTACTCATCAAATAGTATCCGAATGCTGAATTTCCAGAACCAGTAGCAGGGTCTTCAATATATCCAAAAGTCGGAGCAAAAACTCTCGTTCGATAATCATTTGATTTATCTCGAACTTTCGATGTAAAAACTTCGATTATATCCACACCTTGACTAAAACAGTAATCTTTCAGTTCTTCCAGCTTGGGGGCTATCGATAAAATAGATTCTAAATCAGTTATCGGAACAATCAGAGTTGATAATCCTGCATTTATTACCGAAATCGGAAAGTTAGAATCAATTTTTCCTTTATCAATCCCGAGTTTGTCAGCTAATTCTTTGACATTTATGGAAACCTCTTTAGTCTCGGGCATGGGCGACATAATAAACACAGAATCAGATTCTCTAAATCTATTGTCAACGCTTAAAGTTCCTTTATTTGTGTTTATTAAAAGGGTTGGAATATTTGCTAAGCTATCGTCTGTTTTTACCAAGTCATATAAAATAGCAATTGTAGCATGACCGCAAAAATCAACTTCTCGTTCTGACGAATAGTATCGTAAATCGAATTCACTCTCCCGAACTTTCGCTACATATCCAACTTCGTTTACAAATCCTTTTAACTCTTTTGCAATCTGAAGCATTTGAAATTCAGAAATATCATTCAAATTATCTAATAGAATATAACCAGCAGGATTTCCATTTGATTTTTCAGTTGCAAAGGCATCTATTTTCTTAAAATTATATTCTTTCATTTTTTAAGTGTCTGTCTCGTTTGTTTTATGTGTGCTAACAGTTCTTATGAAGAATCGTAACGCAATTTCTTGCACATCCGTATCAACCCGACCAAAGGGAGCCTCACGTAGCAAAGCAGGTAAACCACTACAATATTTATTAATTGCTGTAATTTCAAATTTACTAAATCGCCCCGCATTACGTATATTTATTTTTGGCCATTGTTATTCTTCAATTTTCCTTATAAATCTTGAAGGAATTTCATCTGTTAGCCAAACCCCATTTTCAGACTCATAGAATTCAAATCCTTCTTTAGTCATCTCATCTGTAAGAATTTCAAAAATAACAGGCTTTCCATGTCTTTGTCCAACGGATAATGCAGTTTCAACGTCTTTACTTAAATGGACATGATGTCTGTTCTTTTTCTTGATTCCTATTTTATAAATACTATCTACATATTTTGCTCCTGTTCCATGAAATAATCTACTCGGTGGAATCTTGGTTTTATAACCTAAATCAATTTCAATGGAATGCCCTTGGTTTGCTCTAACCAAAGATTTATCCTCGTTAAAGCTAAACCTTTTCTTATTATTGGTCTCAAGGATAACTTCTAGTGTTTCATTATCTATATGTTTTCCATATGAATTCATTTTCTCAATTAGCGTATTAACATCTGTCCACCCATTTGAATCAAGTTCAATTCCAATCTCTTCAGGTTTGTGTCTTAATACTAAACTTAAAAACTTGCTAAGCTTTGTATGGTATTTATTGTCAATCATTATTCATAAATCCTTCCATTTTCTAGTAGTTCACCAATAAAAGACCAATCTAGTGAACTAAAATCTGTGTTGTTATCCTCCATGCATCTTGCACCACACTCTAAATTAACAAACGGGTCAAAATTATACCAAGAATTTCCAGTCTCTGACTGAACTCCAAAGAATCTGTATTCATTTTCTAATTGCTTGCCTCTCATTTTGTGAAGTTCAGCTATTTGAAATTTCAAGACTTCAATTGTAAAATCATATGGTGACAAACCAGAACTGTTTGATTTATCAATCTGTTCACTGATTTCGGGATTTGTAAATTTTTTGCTCATTCTGTTTTCATCAGGAGCTGAATTACAATCCAACCAATCATTATTAAAGTCTGCTGGTTCAGATGTGAATGCTTCATTAATTATTTCAAGAACTAAATCATAAGTTAATTCTTTAATTCTATTTCTCTCAATCAACTTGAACAGAGCTAATAAATATTCTTCTAAATCTCTATTCTCGTATTTGTCTGAAAGTTTGCTTATATGAATATAAAATTCTGTGACATTCATTTTCTTCCAATAATGGCTAACGTTTAACAATATGAAATGGTTGGGTCTTCGGAGCATGATTGTATCCACCGAGGAAAAAGTTGGCATGAGAACCAAAGCCTCGCAACCGACCAGAGGGAACTCATGAGCTTTTCGCGAATAAACCATTGACCCCCAGCTGTTTTATATTGTGTGTTGTTCTCAGTAAATACTTCATTTTAGTCATATGTCATAATATTCCATTTGTAAATCTTTTCAATCATTTCTCTAGAAATACTATCCCAAACTGTAAATATTGGATTAATTGGATTTTCATCAATCCAGATTTCATAGTGTAAGTGTATTCTTGTTGATATACCAGAATTTCCAACTTGTCCAACTATTTGACCAGTTTCAACCTCATCGTTTATATCTACTAGAATTGTATCAAGGTGCGCTAAAAGTATTTTTATACTATCTTGAGTAGAAATGATTATATAATTTCCGTATCCAGATTTAATTTCTTTTTTCTCAATCACTACGCCCTCAATTGTTGATTTGATATTCTCTCCTTTTGATGCCGGAATATCAATACCATTATGTGGTTTCTTAACTCTGTAAATTGGATGCAGAAATACTCCGTATCCGACAATCTTGGAAGTGTCAAATCGTTCAATTGGGAAAGAATTAACTTGAATGTTTCTTAAATGATTAGACTTATAATCTAAGTACTCCTGAAATAAAGAATCATATTCAAAGTTCCCATTCAGCGTTTTTGTCAATGGGTGATTATCAAATTCTGAGATTATCTTATCAAGTGAATCGAGTTTCATTTGTATCGAGTCATAATGCATTTTTAAAATCTCAATCTGCTCTTTTAGTCTATCTGAATAAATTTCAGTACTATCATTTGTTTGTGAAAATCCACAAGACAATATCAGTGTCATTATTAATGTTAGTATACTTCTCATTTTTATGTTGCCAACGATTCTGGTATGGTAATGTAGGGCATTTCAGCGCTCCAAGCTATCCAACCGTGAATTGTTATATTTTGTGTATGACCTTTCAAAGCTAGCATCTCCGCGCAACCGAACTTAGTGAGCTCGTGACCAGAGAGTAATACAGGTAATGTTTTTTACATTTTGTTGAACTAAACCGCCCTATCAGGCGGTGGTTTTGCACACTACCCGATAGTTTGCATATTAGCGGTTTAATTAATTTGATATTCATATTATGACAAATTTAAAAAAAGCTTCGAACAAGAGGCAACATTACGCAATTT